>NAUB01000035.1 GCA_003676145.1 gamma proteobacterium symbiont of Stewartia floridana
TCCAAATGAACGACGAGCAACGCCGAGTGGCGCTTTTTCAGGCGCAACCCCCCATATTGATGTTGAAGAGGGGGGCTGGGGCTATTTTTCCGCCCAGCGGCGTTATCATTCGCTCATGTAGAACAACTACACGTCGCTCATTCTGCCTTGCTGAACGAAAAAATAGCCCCAGCAGGGCCGATTGGATTCGTGTTAACAGGCCCTAGACCATCGAAATGAGATATATTAGCTTTGTCTTACTGCTGGTTCTGTTCTGGATCACCTTATCCGGACATTTCGAACCCCTGCTTCTTGCCCTTGGGGCGGTTTCGGTTTTGCTCACGGCATTCCTCTCCCACCGTATGAATATCATCGACCACGAGAGCTATCCGCTGCATCTCTCGTTAAAATTCCCCATCTATTACTCCTATCTGTTCGGCGAGATCGTCAAAGCCAATATCGACGTGATCAAACGCATCCTAAGCTGGGAAAAGACACCAATCAGTCCACAGATGATTGAGATCCCTCGGTCGCAACTAACCGACCTTGGAGCTGTGATTTATGCCAATTCCATTACCCTGACCCCAGGAACGGTCACGATTAAGCTATCGGAAGAGAGCCTCACTGTGCATGCGCTCAGCAAGGAGGTGGCCGACGACCTGGCTACCGGCACCATGTCGAAAGAGATTACCAAGCGGGTTTTCAAAGAATAATGTATATTGCAGCTTCACTGGCAATCCTGGTCACCATGGGATTGGCCCTCGCGCGTGCTCTCTCAGGGCCGACGACCTATGACCGTATTGCCGCGGTCAACATGCATGGCACCAAAACGGTGCTGTTGATTGCGGTATTCGCTTTTCTATCCGGCAGAACCGATGTACTGGATATTGCCCTGGTCTACGCACTGATCAATTTCATTGGCGTCGTCGCCGCCCTCAAGCTGGTCGAGAATGGCAATTTCCACACCTCCGACCACTACGATGACGATGTGAAAGAGGGAGAACCGAAGTGATTATCGATATTCTCAGTTCGATCCTTCTGTTGGTTGGCGCTGCGCTCGGCATCGTCGGCGGAATCGGTATCCACCGTTTCCCCGACTTCTATACCCGCCTGCATGCGATCGGAATAACCGATACCCTGAGTGCCTTGATGATTCTGCTGGGTCTCGCTCTGCAGGCCGGCTGGAGTATTGCGGCCTTTAAACTGGCCATGATCTTCGTATTCCTCTTTTTTACCAGCCCGACTGCTTCACATGCCTTGGCATACGCCGCACAGCACAGCGGTCTCAAGCCCAAGCTTGATCAGAAATAGGCAGAGGGGGAGTGAAAAATCATGTTTGATGTAGTAGTCGATATCGTCTTGCTCACCTTTCTGGCAACCACCTCCTTCGCGATCATGCGGATGACCAATCTGTTTGCGATCATCATGCTGTTCGGCATCTTCAGCCTGCTCTCTGCCGGTCTGTTCGTGGTGATGGATGCGCCCGATGTGGCCTTTACCGAAGCCGCCGTAGGTGCAGGTATCTCCACGGTATTAATGCTGACGACCCTGGCCCTGGTGAAACGATCGAAAGAGCCCTACTACGACGAGGCGCCTAAAACTCACACCGCCTGGCTGCCGCTGATCGTCGTGATCGTCACCGGCTCGGCACTGATTTACGGCACTTGGGACATACCGAACTTTGGTTCCGCAGATGCCCCCTCACAGACACACGTTGCGCGCTTTTATCTTGAAAATTCGCTGCCTGACACCGGGGTGCCAAATACTGTCACCGCAGTGCTGGCAAGTTACCGTGGCTTTGACACCCTGGGCGAAGTCACCGTGATCTTCACCGCTGCGGTGGCGGTAATGCTGCTGATCGGCGGCAAACGCCCCAAATCGGTACCCAAAACAGAGGGTGAGGAGGCAAAAGATGAAGCCTAATCTGATCCTCCATGTCATAGCAAAGTTCCTTATTCCGCTGATTATCCTGTTTGCACTCTATGTCCAGTTTCATGGGGATTTCGGACCTGGCGGCGGCTTTCAGGCCGGGGTCATCTTCAGTGCCGCCATCATCCTCTACAGCCTGGTATTCGGACTCGAAAGCGGGGAAAAGATTATCCCGCATCACTGGTTGCGGATCCTCGCATCACTCGGCGTGGTGATCTATGCCGGGGTTGGTATAGAGTCTCTGTTTTTAGGCGGCAACTATCTCGACTACACAATTCTGGGCAGCAATCAGATTGCCGGCCAGCACCTGGGTATCCTGCTGGTCGAACTGGGTGTCGGTATTACAGTGGCTGCAGCCATGTTGATTCTATTTTTTGCCTTCGCAGGCAGGGGCAGAGAGTAATGGATTTCATTATCGGCCACTATAACTATTGGGTTGTGATCGTCTTGATGATGGTCGGGCTCTATACGGTAATCAGCCGTGGCAACCTGGTTAAAAAAATCATCGGCCTGAATATTTTCCAGGTTTCGGTTTTCTTCCTCTATATCAGCCTGGGCACGGTGGAGGGAGGTGCTGCGCCGATTATCGCTGAAGGTGTCAAAGTCTATTCAAACCCGCTACCCCATGTTCTGATCCTCACCGCCATCGTGGTTGGCGTGGCGACGACGGCACTGGCGCTGGCTTTGGTGGTGCGTATCAAGGAGACCTACGGCACCATCGAAGAAGATGAAATTCACAATCTGGATCACTCGCTGTAATGGGAAATCATATAAGCCTGCTGCTGGTCATCGTACCGCTGATTGCGGCGCCCCTGGTGGCCGTTCTACCCCGTGGCCGATTGCCCTGGGCAGTTTCATTCGCCGTTTCTGTGGTGTGTGCCGTGTTTGCCGGCATCCAACTCTTGTCGGTGATTCAGGGTGGAGTCATCAGTTATGAACTGGGCGGTTGGGCGCCCCCATGGGGAATTGAGTACCGCATCGATGCGGTGAATGCCTTTGTCGCCCTGATCGTTTCGATCATTGCCGCACTCACCCTGCCCTATGCACTGCACTCTGCGGAGCGGGAGATTCCCGAAGAGAAGATACCGACATTTTATAGTGCTCTGCTGCTCTGTCTGACCGGCCTGCTCGGTATCACCCAGACCGGTGATATCTTCAATGTCTTCGTCTTCCTGGAGATCTCATCACTCTCCTCCTACGCACTGATCAGCCTTGGTAAAAGCCGGCAGGCATTCACTTCCTCCTACCAATACCTGATCATGGGCACCATTGGCGCCACCTTCTACCTGATTGGCGTGGGCCTGCTCTATTCCCAAACCGGCACCCTGAATATGCAGGATATGGCCAATATCCTTCCCAGCGTGCTGCACTTGAACACAGTGATAACCGGCTTTACCTTCATCATGGTCGGTATCGCCCTGAAACTGGCACTCTTCCCCCTGCACCTGTGGCTGCCGAACGCCTACACCTATGCGCCCACAGTGGTTACCGTGTTTCTTGCCGCCACAGCCACCAAGGTCGCGGTGTATGTGATGCTGCGCATACTCTTCACTGTCTTCCCACAGACCTTCACCATCGCCACCCCCGCCGACGAACTGTTTATCGTTGCAGGCATGGCCGGTGTGATCATTGCCTCGGTCTACGCCATCTACCAGAAAAACATCAAGCGACTGTTGGCCTACTCCAGTGTGGCTCAAATCGGTTACATGGCTCTGGGTATCGGCTTTGCCTCCGTAACCGGCCTGATGGCGACGCTGATTCATCTGTTCAACCATGCGCTGATGAAAGGTGCGCTGTTCATGGCCATTGGCGCCATCATCTACCGCATCGACTCATGCCGTCTTGATCAGATTCACGGCCTTGGCCGGGCGATGCCCTGGACATTCGGCGCGATTGTCATCGGTGGACTGAGTCTGGTTGGTGTACCTGGCACGGCTGGATTCATCAGTAAATGGTACCTGGTGACGGCGGCCCTGGAGCAGTCCGCATGGATCCCGGTTGCGGTGATCCTGATCGGCTCCCTGCTGGCCGTTGTGTATGTGGGCAAATTGATTGAAGCACTCTATTTCAAGCCGGTGACCGATAACGGCAAGACAGTGACCGAAGCACCGTTAATGTTGCTCGTGCCGACCTGGGGCCTGGTACTCGCCAACATCTATTTCGGCCTGGACACAGACCTGACAGTGGGGGTTGCTGAACAAGCCGCCGCAATTCTCGGGGGAATAAAGCCATGAGTGCCGAGACATTGCTGCTGACGATCCTGCTGCTGCCACTGGCAGGGGCAGCCGGCATAATCATCACCCGCCGAAATCCCGATGTCAGGGAAGGGGTGACTCTGCTCTGTTCCGCATTGATTGCCGTACTGGTGGTGATGCTGGCAAACCGCTTCATGGACGGCGAGACCTTCGCTCTGACTTTGATCGAGCCGATACCCGGCATTTCCATTGCCTTCAAGATCGAGGCGCTGGGCATGCTGTTTGCGCTGATTGCCGGCATTCTCTGGCTGGTCACCTCGATCTATGCCATCGGTTATATGCGCGGCCACAACGAGCAGAATCAGACCCGCTTCTTCGCCGCCTTTGCGGTCTCTATCGCGGCAACCATGGGCATCGCCTTCTCCGCCAATCTGTTTACCCTGTTCCTGTTCTACGAACTGCTGACCCTCTCGACCTACCCGCTGGTCACCCATGCCGGTACCCCGGAAGCGAAGCAGGGCGGACGGGTCTATCTCGGTATTCTGCTGGGCACATCGATCGCCCTGTTCCTGCTCGGCATACTGGTGACCTGGTCACTGACCGGCCGTGTCGACTTCGAAGCCGGCGGTATCCTCTCCGGCCATATTGATCCCGCCTGGGCCGGATTGCTTTATGCATTATTCCTGTTCGGTATCGGCAAGGCCGCTGTGATGCCGTTTCACCGCTGGTTACCTGCGGCGATGGTGGCACCCACACCGGTCAGTGCCCTGCTGCATGCGGTCGCAGTGGTCAAGGCTGGTGTCTTCACCATACTCAAGGTGACGATCTACATCTTTGGCAGTGATTTCATTCTCTCCAATGACGTCACCGGCGGTCTGATCTGGATCGCCGCGGCCACCATCCTGCTCGCCTCCATGGTTGCGATGACCAAGGACAACCTGAAGGCACGACTGGCCTACTCCACCGTCAGCCAACTGAGTTACATCGTTCTGGGGGCAATGCTGGCCAGCAAAGCGGGTCTGATCGGCGCCTCGATGCACATTGCGATGCACGCCTTTGCCAAGATCACCCTCTTCTTTGCCGCAGGCGCAATCTTCGTCGCCTGGCATAAAAAGAAGGTCAGCGAGCTGAACGGGCTGGGACGCGCCATGCCCGTCACCTTTACCGCTTTTTTTATCGGCACCCTGAGCATCATCGGTCTGCCGCCTTTCGGTGGCATGTGGAGTAAGTGGTATCTGGCGCTGGGTGCGGTCGAAACCACTCAGCTGTTACTGCTTGCCGTGTTGATGATCAGCTCGCTGCTCAACATCATCTATCTGCTGCCGATCCCGATCCGGGCATTCTTCAGTAAACCGGAAAGTGGCGAACACTACACAGAGATCGCAGAAGCACCGAAGTCGATACTGCTGGCGATGATCATCACATCGACCGCCTGCATCGTCCTCTTCTTCTATCCAGATCCGTTCTATCGACTGGCGAGTTTAGCTGTCGGAGGCTACTGACATGTCAGATGAAAAAGAGAAAATCCATATCTTTGACCGGCAAGAGAATGTTGATCGCCTGCTCAAAGGTTTCTATGCCATTTGCATACTGTTAGTCGTGCTTGACCTGATCCTGCACCGCCACATCGGCTTTGTCTGGGAGAAACTGCCAGCCTTTTATGCCATTTACGGTTTTGTCGCTTGCGTTCTGCTGGTCGTGATTGCCAAGAAAATGCGTAATGTCCTGATGCGTGGGGAAGATTATTACGATGAGTGAGCTACCTCCGTTCCTGCTCTTTTTTGCAGCCGCACTGCTGTCTGCATTCACCCGTGGGCTGCCGCGGCAGCTGATACTGGTGGCCACACCGGTGGTGGCTGGACTGTATCTCTGGCAGGGCATCAGCCCCGGTACCGATCTCGCCTATAGCGTGATGGGTTATGAGCTGCAAATCCTGCGGGCAGACAAACTCAGTCTGCTGTTCGGTTACCTGTTCTGTATCGCCAGTTTCTTTGGCGCCATCTACGCCCTGCATGTGAAGGATACAAAACAGCACATTGCCGGCATGACGTATGCGGGCAGCGCGCTTGGCGCGGTCTTTTCCGGCGACCTGATTACCCTCTTCATTTTCTGGGAACTGCTGGCCATCAGCTCCGTGTTCCTGATCTGGGCGCGAGGCACCGAGCGGGCCTTGAAGGCCGGTATGCGCTACCTGGTCTATCAGGTGCTGTCCGGGGTACTGCTGTTGGCCGGTGCACTGGTCTTCTATAACCAGACAGGCACGCTGGAGTTCAATCACATCGGCCTGGAGGCAGGCGTGGCAGGCTGGCTGATCTTCATCGCCTTCGGCATCAAATGCGCCTTTCCGTTCCTCCACACCTGGCTTACCGATGGTTATCCCGAAGCAACCGTGACCGGTACGGTTTTTCTCTCCGCTTTCACCACCAAGGTCGCCGTCTACTCGCTCGCCAGAGGCTTTGCCGGTGAAGAGATTCTGGTCTATATCGGCGTTACCATGGCCTGCTTTCCGATCTTCTATGCGGTCATCGAAAATGATCTGCGCCGGGTATTGGCCTACAGTCTGATCAACCAGGTCGGCTTCATGGTAACCGGTGTCGGTATCGGCACTGCACTGGCGCTGAACGGCGCCGTCGCTCACGCATTCAGTGACGTAATCTTTAAAGGTTTGCTGTTCATGAGCATGGGGGCGGTACTCTACCGGGTCGGCAACATCAATGGCTCTGACCTGGGCGGTCTCTACAAATCGATGCCCAAAACCACCGCACTTTGCGTGATCGGCGCACTCTCCATCTCCGCATTCCCGCTGTTCAGTGGTTTTGTCAGCAAGTCGATGGTGATGACCGCACTGATGCAGGAGAACCATGGCTATTTCTGGCTGCTGATGCTGTTTGCCTCAGCCGGTGTATTCCACCATGCAGGCATCAAGATCCCCTATTTTGCCTTCTTCCACCACGATTCAGGCATACGCACCCAAGAGGCGCCGACCAACATGCTGGTGGCGATGAGCGTCGCCGCGTTCCTCTGTCTCTTTATCGGTATGCAACCGCAATACCTCTATGCGTTGCTACCCTGGGAAGTCGACTACTGGCCCTATGACGTGACCCATGTACTGGCGCAGACACAGCTGCTGTTCTTCTCTGCGCTGGCATTTGTCTGGCTGAACAAACAGGGCCTCTACCCACCGGAGCTACACTCGGTCAACCTGGATGCCGAGTGGTTCTACCGCCGATTGATCCCCGCCGGCACCCATCGAACGGTTAATTTTCTTGCCCGGGCAAAAGCATCGGTGGTGACAACGGTTACGAATCAAATACAGGGTGCGCAAGCGCAGTTCGACAAATCACCGCTGGCCAAATACCACCTTTCGGAGAGTTGGCCGACCGGCAGCATGGTGTTCTGGATCTCGATGATCCTGGCCTTCCTGCTACTGGACATCTTCAGCCTGGGGCTTCTGGCCTGAGTTGATTAGCGCTTCACACCAGGGGGTTGAATGTGAGATTCCTCCCCCAGTGGTGTGTGGCTCGTAAAGTTGTTCCAGCCAACGACTCAAAATTCCCTCTTTCTTCATCAAAACGATGCCAGGGTGTTGCCCGTGCGATAGCTGAGTGCCAATGGATCTATTTCCGGCTTACTTAAAAATCCGCCTGCACAAGTGGCGACACATCGGCATCGTAGTCTACCGCTGAAACACCAAAACCGAAGAGCTTGAGAAAGTCCGCATTGTAGCCGGCAATGTCGGTCATCTCTTCAACATTGTCAGTAGTCACCTGTGACCAGAGAGCCTCTACCTCGGCTTGCAGTTGCGGGTGCAGCTCTTTTTCATCCATGCGCAGGCGGTTGGCGTCATCCACACGCGGGTTATCGGTGTAGAGTCCCTCGGTGAACAGGCGCTGAGCCTGCTCAATACAGCCTTCATGAGTGCCCTGCGCCTTCATCAATTTGAACAGGATAGACATGTAGAGGGGCATCACCGGTATGGCGGAGCTTGCCTGAGTCACCAAAGCCTTTAGCACCGCCACCCGAGCTTGCCCCTGGATGGGAGCCAACTGCTTGTTGAGTTCGTCAGCGGTGCGATCCAGGTCCTCTTTTGCCCGGCCGATCGTGGCATGGCCGTAGATCGGCCAGGTGATCTTGTCGCCTAAATAGGTATATGCGGTGGTTTGCGCGCCTTCAGCCAGCAGATCGGCGTCTGCCAGTGCCTGCAGCCAGATCGCCCAATCCTCGCCACCCATCACTTTGATGGTTGCCTCGATCTCCTCATCGGTGGCCGGGTCAATGGTGACCTCACCCACTTCGAGAGTATCGGTGTTCAGATTTTTTGCCGTATAGGATTTACCAATCGTCTTGAGTACCGAGCTATGCAGTAGACCGGTCTTGGGATCGGTTCGCTTCGGCGAGGCCAAGCTGTAGACCACCAGATCGATTTTCCCCATCTCGGCTTTGATGGTCTCGACCACCCGCTCTTTCATCTCATCGGAGAAAGCATCACCATTCAAGCTTTTGGCGTACAGACCCTCGGCCTTGGCCTTCTCCTCAAAGGCTACTGCATTATAAAAACCTGCTGTGCCAGTACGCTTTTCAGTGCCGGGTTTTTCATAGAACACCCCCAATGTACTGGCGCCATAGCCAAATGCTGCGGTAATACGGGAGGCCAGGCCATAGCCGGTTGAGGCACCGATAACCAATACATTTTTCGGCCCCCGGCCGGCCGGAATGGCGCAACCTCTGATGTAATCGATCTGTTCTTGGACGTTGGCTGCACAGCCAGTCGGGTGGGCATTGGTACAAATGAACCCACGGACTCTGGGTTTGATAATCATAGAATCAACCTTTTGATATTCGAACGCGGCCAGGAGCAGACCCGGCAAAAACGGCCTATTATAGTCGCGGAGCGCGGGAAGATTAAACGTTAGCGGGTCTTCTGCCGTCAGATAGCTGCCGGATTACCCTCGGACGGGCTCGATTCCGGAATTCCTCTTGATCACCTGAAAGCCTTTAAGCAGACCATTCAGCCTGTCCTCATCATGTTTCGGTGTCGATCCAGGTGGTCAGTGAAATCACTTGCCGTCATCGGTTGGCTGAAGTAGTAACCCTGGGCATAGTCACAGCCGCTGTTACGCAGGAATTGCCATTGCGCAGCGGTCTCCACACCCTCAGCGACCACCTTCAGCCCCAGGTGATGAGCCATGGCGATAATCGCTTCACACAGGGCAGCGTCTTCAGGATCGGAGGTCACATCCCTGACAAAGGACTGATCGATCTTGATCTTGTCCACTGGAAAGCGTTTGAGATAGCTCAACGATGAGTAGCCGGTGCCAAAGTCGTCAATGGATATTCCAATACCCTGTTTACGCAATTTTCCCAAACGAACACCAGGCTCACGATGCTCGCCAAGAAAGACACTCTCGGTAATCTCAAGGAAGAGCCTGGAGGTGAGATGATGATTGGCTTTCAGAAGATCAGCCATTTTTTCCAGAAATCCTTCGTTCTGGAACTGCACCGTGGAGACATTCACCGAGAGCAGATCCATCTTCAATCCCGCCCGATCCCATAGTTTGAGATCCAATGCGGCTTGCTGCAGCACCCAATCTCCTATCGGCACAATCAGCCCACTCTCCTCCGCCACCGGAATAAACTCATCCGGTCTGACACGCCCCCGTTCAGGTGACTCCCATCGAATCAGAGCCTCGGCACCCACAATCTGTCCATCAGCGATATCCACAATAGGCTGGTATTGCAGCAGGAACTCCTCATTCCGGATAGCGCTACGCAGGGCTGATCCCATTGAGATACGACCCTCCGCTTCACGATTCATCTCCCAGGTGAAGAAGCGATAGGTATTGCGTCCATCCTCTTTCGCCTGGTACAGGGCAGTGTCAGCATTCTGCAGCAACATACCCGAATCACTGCCATCCTGCGGATAGATCGTAATACCGATACTGGCAGAGATGTGGGTCTCCTGGGTCGCCAGATCGAATGGTCGTGATAATTCATTGAGTATCGAGGCAGCCACTCTGGCAACCGATTGTCCCTCACTGATGGCGGGCAGAATGACAGTAAACTCATCACCCCCCAGCCGGGATACCGTATCCATCTCCCTGACGCACAAGCGTAACCTGCGTGCCGCCTCTTGCAGCAGTTGATCGCCCGTGGCATGCCCCAAGGCATCGTTGACATACTTGAAACGATCCAGATCGATAAACAGCAGGGCAACCATGGTCTGTTGGCGCTGCGCATAGGCCAGGGCATGGTCCAACCTGTCGAGGAACAGATTACGGTTCGAAAGACCCGTCAGTGAGTCGAAATTGGCCTGCTGCCAGATCTGATCCTCATAATCCTTGCGCTCCTCGAGCCGTTGGTAGCTGCGCCTGCCATAAAAGCCAATGGCGCTGAGACCCACTAGCCAGATCAATCCCAGGCCCATTGAGATCTTCCTCTTCTGCCCGGCAGCCGTGGCAAAGTAGTCTCTCATCGGTACAGATATTCCAACACCACCCCGGATATCCCCCACCTGGTAGCCCTGGTTATAGTGACACTTGAGGCAACCTGCCTGGATCTGCATTGGGCGAATCAGTCGCAGATATGGCTCGCCATCAATATCGGTAAGCTCAAACTGCTCTTTCTCACCGCGCTCGAAAGACTTCAGGGCTGCCCACTCCCAATCATCCGGAGCATTGTCAGGATTGAGCGGTTTGATGCTGGTGATTCTCCCTCTGACACCATACAGGTCGGCATAATCGTCCATCATCTGCCGCAGCATGAAAGCAGGATTCATCAAGGTCAGTCGACGACCGGAAGGCGTTACCAGGTCCCGTTCAGGGATGTGTTTCAGGTGTGGGCTCGGCTGGGTGCGTTCGGTTATGGGTACGTAGACACCCCCATGAGTGGCAGCCCAGACACGAAAGACCTGATCCTTGTTGAAGTTATTGATCGCTTCCTGACGCGCCAGCTCCAGCATTTCCGCCTCCTCATTGTTTAACGACCAGAGGAGTAGCAACAACACCATAAATGACCAACCGAAAACGATCAGCCAAAGCTGTACCTTCAGCCTGGCTTTGTCACTGTGAACACGCGGAAGCGATTGAATCATAGAGCATCCCAATCCATTTGGATCAACTCAGAAATAGGTTAAAACAATTGTTTAATGCTGAATATATCGGCAGGTAGGGAAATTTTTTTAATTGAGTGTTTAATTGTGTGGCACTAGCTAGCTGAGACCAATAATAGAAATTAAACTCCCTTTTAAGCCAAGATAGAGGCCATCAAGGTATAAAGAGTGAAGTTCTATGGTTTCCGGGAAGCGGGACGGGTCGTCGATTTCATCATATTTTGATTTTTTCAGTATCTACGGACAGCATCCGCAACGAGTCCCTGACCGATCCATCCCTTAAGCAGACTGGCCGCCCGCATCGATACGCCCTCCTCACCGATCTGTGATGCCAGTAATTCACATCCATCATTGAAGTTACCTCCGCGGTGAAGCAGATCAAGGATCAACCGCTCATCCTCATCAAGCGAGCGAAAGCGCGTCACCATATCTTGCCGCCAGACCAACCAGTTGCCAGGGGTTCGTATCGCCTCGACAGTTTCCGGTGGATCGGCCGTGAGAGATTTCCACATCGCAGGAATATTCCACTGAAGATCGATCCGATGGACACAGGGACAAAACTCAAACTGAAGTGCCGGCCAGGCATCGGCTGGTATGGACGCCATATCCTGCTCATCCAGCAGCGTGGATTCGGCGGAGTCGAATGCCAGCCCCAAGGTCCACTCAAACTGGGCCAATTCGGGCAACCATGGCAGATCTCGCAACGAAGCGTCGATCTCAACCTGCTCACCCAGATAAGCAGCAAAGCGATTGCCGAAATCCCGCAGGGAAAAGAAACGCGATGGGTGTTGCCGGATATACCTTTCTGCCAGTAGTTCAAAACGACCATCACCGATCGCCCTGTTCACCGCAGCATAGTCACTCTCCAAAACCTCTTTCAAACGTAACAGATAGGCATTGGCATAGACAGAGAGCCGATCGTGTGATGGCAACTGCTCTGTACCGCCTACCCATGAGATCTCCTCGCCATTTTCAGGCTCCAGAATGAAACTCTGAAAACGCGACTGCAATTCACTTAGGCGCATCATTGCCACCTCTTAGGCAACCTGATCCCTAGAAAAATTATTTCCAATCTGCCGAACACGATCGAGCTCAGACAGCAGATCCACCAGTGGTGGGATATTGTCATCCCGCTCGATCATCGCGCTGACACGACCAAAGCGTCTGACTGCCTCGGCATACAACTGATAAACCGGATCGGCAATCGGATGATCATGGGTATCGATGATCAGGTCCTTCTCCTGCGTGTGGCCCGCCAGGTGAATCTGATAGATGCGCTCACTCGGCATTGCAGTTAAATATTCAACAGGATCAAAATGGTGATTGTAGGCACTGACGTATATGTTGTTGATATCAAGCAGCAGCAGACAGTCAGCACGCTCCGCTACCTCGCGCAAAAACTCCCATTCCGTCAACTGTGACTCGTTGTAACTGACGTAACTTGATACATTTTCAATCAACATCTGTCGTCCAAGATAGTCCTGTACCTTGGCGATACGTTCTGCCACGTAATCCAACGCCTCTTCGGTATACGGCAGAGGAAGCAGGTCATGCATGTTGAGCTTGTCGATACCGGTCCAGCATAGATGATCTGAGAACCAGGCCGGTTCGACCCGTTCTATCAAAGTCTTCAATCTATCCAGATGCTCGTAATTCAGTGGTTCCGTACTGCCGATTGACATTGAGACACCATGCATCACCATCGGGTAGTGCTCTCGAATTCGATCGAGATAGTAGAGTGGCTTACCGCCATCCACCATATAGTTCTCAGAGAGGATTTCGAACCAGTCCACTTCAGGTTTCGTATCGAGAACATCCTCGTAATGTTGTCGGCGTAGACCCAATCCATAACCGAGAAATGGCCTTTGCTTTCCGTTAGTATCGGTCACAACTCCACCCCAAACTGATGATCAATCATGTGCAAATAGAGAACTGGCACCACTACCCTTGGGTAGCGCACCAGTCCATCATTGCCCGAACTACCCTTTCGGTTTGTTTACTGAGCCGCCGATCTCTTCACAGGCATGCTCAGACATTTTGACAAACCCCTGCCCTTTACATGACGCATGCCCCTTACAGGCGTTATTGGCGGTTTTACAATCATTATGGCCCTTACATTTGTTGACACCATAACACTGCACATTCGCATCACTTCCCGCCTGAACGGTAGCAACAGGTGCAACCGAGAACAGAGTGGCAGCAGTGGATGCCAGTGCAATCGAAGCGAACTTTCTTCGGGTTATCATGAATATCTCCTTCGGTATACAAAATTATTCTGTAATGTAAAAAATACTTCACGCTGGCTTTGCCAAAAGCGTGAAACAATTCTTGTGGAGAATTATCACGGAAGTATCACAGTAAGATAACAAAAGACAATATCGGAAAGAGCGGGTGGAGATGAAGATTTTACGGGTTCATTGAGCACACACTCTGAATAAAGTAAACCCGACCAGTAATCATTAGGATTAAAGAATATGAGCAACTACCAATCAGGGGTAACGATACTCGATCGATCAACCTTCAGGCGCTAGGGCCTGTTAACACCAATCCAATGCGCCCTGTTTCAGAAGAAGTACTTTCACGGGCAATAGGGAACTAATACTTAATTTATCCAGACAGATAGAGTTTCAGGCAGCAACTCAACGCATTTCCAATCTCTATTTTGAGAACAGCTCAGGCTTGGGGTAGCAAGACTCTAAACCTATCACTCAGGTTCTTTGATATTGTGCCCTACTGGGAATGACATTTCGGATACCACCACTCGGGTTCTCCACATCCCCTTTGTAGCGCGGCAAAATAATCACATGCAGATGGTCAATGCTTCTTCCCGCTTCCCGGCCGTCGTTGTTGCCGATCGTGTAGGCATTTGGCTTGTCCAACAAGAAAGGTAGTTGCAAAACGGTTTCAATGTGATCCTTAGGGCGATCTTGCAGATAGCGTCGCTTCAGCATGTTTTGATATAGCTCTATCATGTCAGTTGTTTCAATGACATTTTTCACACCCATAATCGCATCGAAATAGTCCTCATGCTCATCATCATTGAGATGAAAAATAGATGCAACATGCCTTCTCGGAATCACCAGGGCATGACCGGGATTGACCGGATTCGTATCAAAGATACCAACGAAAGATCTGTTCTCAAAAATAAAAGGGTCGGCTGTCTGATTCGTTACCTTGCAAAAGTAACAATTGTTTTCTGCTGAAACGGTCATAGTGAAATCTTTTACAATGATTTGATTATTGGTTTTTACAGAATTCAAACCATTTACGCCCACTCAGCGGAAGATAACTTGAAAGCTGTTAGTAATTCGATAGGCAATTTTATTTGATATCAATGCAAACTGTAAACACTTCTTCCAGCCGCAATCTCATGTCATGAGACTGAAACAGCACAATACCAATCTCCATTCAACCAATTACACTCTATTTGGCCACAGATAAGATAACTGAATGAACATACAATTGTTGCACTGAACAAAACCAAGTCAGACGACCTATCGCCTTCTTTAAAAAAGCACAGGAATAAAAGCCAAACCCCAGAGATAGGCGATCTTAGTTCCCATTTCTGGCCCTGTCGAGAATCATTGCCTCAATCCCGGAGTATGGCTTCACGCTCGACCTGATAAAATCCAAAACAGATCCATGGTATCCATAAACCCAATGCGGCCAACAGTTTTGCTAATGCAACATATTGCGCGTTGTGATGGAAAGGCATAAAAAACCTTTATTACTCCATTTGAATAAAAAATGAATTCCATGGTCGAATCAATTCATGATTAAAGCTTATTCACAACGTCTCATGCCACCCTACTCAGGATTCGCACAAATTGTCGAGTCCGAAACCGCCAGGGCTTTGACACTCGATGTGCGCAGCTGGGAGATACACTTTCTCTACGATGCCGAAGTCAATTTGAACAAAGCCGGACAAACAGGGCGCAGGCGATTTATTCGGGTTCAGACTTTGGAGCATGAGGCAATGTGCACGATCGCAGAGACAGGATACCTGCATGGCACTGCCATAGATGAAAGGATCGTTCAGCTGGCCGAGTTTCTTGTTGGTGCGGAGTACCCTTTTCCGTCTGACGATCTCTATGAATACTGGATTCTTGACCCGAAAGATGATTCACCTTTAGCGCTGGTTTTCAGCTGCAACACGCCTGATAATTTCAGTAATTTTCCAACCAAAACTGAGTGGAAAGCACTACCTGCTGCGGTGATCCCAATCGAGTATACAGAGGCGGAGAAACAGAACAAAAATCCACCGGTAAACTATCGAGTCGAACAGATGGTAACCAAAACAGCCGGTTACTTTCCTAAAGCAAAGTGGTTCAAGCGGGGCAGTGACGAAGTGGACTATTTCCCACCCATGATGATCAGAGAGGAGTGGGGAGATGAGCAGAAAAACAATCTCTGTCAACGCTATATACAGCGACTGGCGCCACGTTTACTCATGTTGCCCGGTTTAGAGCTCGAGTGCAGGAGGAAGTTGGAATCATCAGCCGGAAAGCATGCCTTGGAAGTAGAAAGATTCCATAAACTCTATCCTGAAATCGCGGATGAAAAGCGGTTGAACACAATCCTTGTGGAAGCCCGCATCCGCCGTTCGACGAACGGGGATTTATCTCAGTAACAGCGTTGATACTGTACTCTGTCTATTTACCTGGGGGATCAGATACCCAAGGCTATGCACAGGAGAAATAACAGATAAAGCTGAAAATCAGCGCCGCCATTCGGCTCAATTCGAGTTCAGTGGATAGTGACCTACTCCTAGCACGAACTGCTCGCCTCTTTATTTGAAGCAGTTACTCTCTCAATCAAAAATACCCGAAATTCTCAATCCTCCCCTATCTCTCCACCAGTGGATCATCCAAGGCAACGCCCGACAAATTACGAAGTAATTGCAAAAACTATACGATCGTACTATTCTAAGCCGTCATTAACAGACAGGCAGAAAAGGAAAATTCCCATGCGAGTTCTGATAACCGGCGCTACCGGCTTTGTTGGAAGTCATTGCATCGAAGCTCTGGCGAAACACCAGGATGTGACAACCATCGCTGCCTGCCGCGATCCTTCCAGGTTGCCGGGTGAATTCCGCGGGGAGTACCGGGTTGGTGACTTACGCGACGCCCACTACCTCGAGAACCTGATGCTTGGAGTCGATACAGTGGTCCACGCCGCTGCCTGGACTTCACTCTGGGGTCATCGCAAGCAATCCGATGAGTTGTTTCTCAAGCCATCTCTGGCTTTGATCGACTCGGCCCGTCGTCAGGGAGTGAAACGATTTATCTTTATCAGTACCGTGAGTGCCGCAACACCAGGCGCTGCATCTGATCCAATGAGCCCTGGTATCAAGCGCGCCTACTGGCCCCACGAAACGAACGTGGTGCGAATCGAGGATCGATTACGCAAGCTTTCCAGTGATAGTTTCTGCGCAATCAATCTGCGCCTGGGTCTGTTCGCCGGCTCCCGATACGCACTCGGCCTGCTGCCGATCCTGGTACCACGCCTGAAGAGCCACCTGGTGCCCTGGGTAAACGGGGGCGAAACCGACATGACCATCATCGACGGTCGTGACATTGGCCAAGCGGTGGTACTCGCCTCCACCACCCCGGTGCTTAGCGGCTATCAATCCTTCAATATTCTCGGCCCAGAAGTTCCCCAGGTGCGGCAAGTGATCGACTATCTGCACCAGCAATATGGAGTGCCAAAGCCTCATTTCAGTGTTCCTTTCCCACTCGCGTTTGCCTTTGCCTGGTTCATGGAAAAGATAGATCCTCTGTTGCCCTGGGAGCCGCTCGTTACCCGCAGCATCGTTCATCTGTTAGAGGAAACCAATGCCGACAATGAACGCGCATCGAAGCTCCTGGGATACAAGCCAAGACACCATTGGCAGGAAGCTATTGATATTCAGATGGCCGAGATGGCCAAACACCAGAGTGAGGCGATGTCGATGGCCAGGCCTCTTCCCGATGGGAGTGGTCAATGATACAGACTCAACTCAAATCCAGCGGGAGAGCCCCTGCTTTCGTGACCCGTGACTGGCAAGGTAACCCGATTGAACCTTTCGGTTCACACCCAGGCATGACTCTGCTGAGTTTTTATCGCTACGCCTCCTGTCCACTGTGCAATCTGCGGATCAGGGAGCTGATCACCAAACACCAGCAGATTCTCAACAAGGGTATCCGTATCCTGGCGGTATTCCAGTCGCCACTCGAACGTATCGCACACTATGTGGGCAGCCAGTCACCACCCTTCCCGCTCATACCCGATCCGGACCTGAATCTCTATCGTCTGTATGGGGTGGAGAGTTCCTGGCGTGGATTCGCCCGTGCCTGGACTCTGGGGATACCCAAGGTCTACCGGGCAGTGGTGGCAAACGGATTCCTACCCGGCAGCATGGAAAACGAGATACATCGCCTGCCCGCCGATTTTCTCATCGACCAGAGCGGTCAGTTGATCGATGTCTACTACGGGCGGGACATTGGGGATCACATCCCTCTGGAGCGGCTGTTTTCCGATTCTTTGAATCCAGCTTTAAAAATGTCGCGTATGGGTAACCAGACATAAGTATCGGCTTGGAATTTTGTTGCAAACAAACGCCGATATGACGATGACTCGGATGACACATCGAAACTGGAAAATCTGTCTAAACGAAGTATCACATGGAGTAATCTAAAATGAGAAAAAGGGTACGCGACCTCTCCTTCCTGATTCTGGTCACAGCACTCTTCTGGTTACCGGTATGCTATTCACAACGGGCTGGCCCGGAGGAGATCTACCAACAGTACCGATAGACCCTGTCATCAAGCAGCGACTTTGACGCACTTACCGGCCTGCTCTCAAATCGCACGCTGGAGGCAAGTTATCAACACATCGAAAAACTCAAATCGAGGGGAATCTCCGAGGCAGAAGCCAAGTCCAATCTCTTCAGAGGCCGACAACGGGCCTTCAAATATGAGAAGAGTCGCAAACTGACAAAGCTCCACCAGGCGGATAGAAAAGCCGTTATCACCTTTATCGTTGAAGACGAAAACATACCAGATCATTTTAGTAATCAAGCTTCTGTGGATTCTGTTACCACCATTGAGAAAACCATAGAAGAGGTCCATTTAGTCAATGAAAACGGCTGGAAACTGGATCACAGAGTAATAAAACCTTTCAAAAGCCAATGAACCCACAACCTGCCGTAAAAATGAGCTCGCATACGTAGGTATCATGAGATCGAAAAGGTACTGAAAATGAAACAGTTCTGTATAGCGACCCTGATTTCACTGCTGATCTCTCTTCCGGCTCATGCCGACCCCGACTACGACTATTTCTCCCGCATACTGCAGCTGGAGAGTCGCTGGGCCAGGCTTTCGGCAAAGACCATACAAAACTACCAGCTTTACTTGGAGAAGAAAGGCCTGTACAAAAACCTCACGGCCGAAGCAAACAGGGGACTCAGAGATGAGATCGACATGTTACTCAAGAGCCGCCTTACCTGGGACAAGGTTGGAGAGCGGGTGGTCGCCACAGTACTATCGGCTTGCAGTGATGAAACACTAAGAGAATTTGCCAAGGCCTACCGGAACAGCGGAACTGAAACCACGCATTCGGCAGCGTCGAAGTATCTTGATTGTGCGACCAAAGGTGTCAGTCTAAGCATGCCAATCTTTCAGATGGAATTTAAAAATGCCGCCCCTGCACTTTCTCGCATTGCAAAAAAATACCGCAACAAATAGCCTAGTGGGCCACGCGGTAAATAATGTAACGATCAGCCGGACCCACAAGCCTCAGCAGCAAGGCGCACGAACGCAGGACTGGCAGGCCAATTCAAGTGAGTGCAACGCCGCAGCTGAGGCTTGTGGGCCGGCCCGAAGGGAGGCCAGCTGATGGGCCAATGCTGCGTTGTACTGCTTAGAAAGGGCATGCCATTCCCGGCGCAGTACGCCTTGCCTTGGCTCATCAGATGGCCTCTGATCGTTACATTATTTACCGCGTGGCCCACTAGAGTACTTGGTCACCCATAAATAGACCATCAACCATGGGTACAGTTCATGAAAACAGATCAAACTAGACCGGTGAAACAGCCCACACGGTTAGGCATCGTTGAGGCGGCCAGGAGCCACATCTACCACAAAGGATTTGGTGCAACCTCCTATGGAAACATTGCACAACAAACGAAGCTTACAAAAGGCAACATCCAGTACCACTTCAAATCCAAGGAAGAATTATTACAAGCTGTTATCGAGCAACAGATTGAGGGCATCAGAGAGCAGCTCGAGGACTGGTCACTCGAATGCGGCACCACCTACGACTGTGTGGAGCGGTTCATCGCCATGGTCGACGCCAATGCGGACAACCTCGCCCGGTACGGCTGCCCCATGGGCACCCTGAACAGTGAACTCGGCAAGGATCATCGTCAACAACAGCACCAGGCAAAGGCCATGTTCGAACTTTATCTGCGCTGGCTGGAAGCGCGCTTTAGCGCTATCCTGCCGCGTGAATCAGCAAGGGTGCATGCAGAACAACTGATGGTGATGGCCCAGGGCGCTAGTCTCATGGCACATATCCATGAAGACCCGGAAATTGTCCACCGGCAATCAAAACTGATGCGTGAATGGCTGACCGAAGTATGTGATAAGACCTAGGGCCTGGTAGTGTGCAAGGATCAGAGTATGGAGACAGATATCACAATTCATAGGGCAACTGTCGATGATGCGTTGAAAGTTGCGGTGTTAGTGGATGAGTTGCTGACTGAAATCAGCCACGCTATAGGTGTTCAGGCATTCAATTACGACCTTGAAGAGATATCGATAAAACTCCAAGATCTTATCGAGCAGAACAAGTACATCGTGTTCGTAGCATGTAGCGAGCGCAATGAGAGTATCGGCCTGCTTACACTATACGAAAGTTATGCACTCTACGCCGGAGGCGCTTTTGGCACCATACCGGAACTCTATGTACGACCGGCCTACCGCTCAAGCAAGGTGGGACTAGGGCTATTGTTACACGCAAGAGAGTTCGCTACGTCAAAAGGCTGGAGTCGCCTGGAGGTCACAACACCCCCGCTGCCACAGTTTGACAAAACCCTGGCATTCTATGAACGTGAAGGTTTCGCGATAACTGGAGGTAGAAAACTGAAAATGGATCTGTGAACCTGCATATTAGATTCTTGTTTTTTTATACAGTACGTAGCGGCAAAGTTGCCGGATAACTCTCCCAGCTCCAGCCAGCAAACTTCGCACATTATCCTTGTCACAGGGCGCCCGGCTTTCCAACTCACCAGGCGCCCTATGTCGATCACAAAGCCGATTCAGAATCAGGTGGAACAGACATTGTTCTCGCAATAGCGTTCAACATCCGCTGCTGTAATCGCACTCATGTTGAAGATCCCGCGCGCTGTTACCGAAGGAATCACAATGTGAGCCGGCTTGCTGATACCATTAAGGAAAGGCCCAACCAGCAGTGCATCGGTCAGCGAACGAATCAGTCCAAGAGCAATATTCGCCGCATCGAGGTTCGGCATGATCAACAGATTTGCCGCGCCGGTCAGATTGGCACCCGGTAAGATACGTTTGCGAAGCTCCTCATTCATCGCCGTCAAGGCATGCATTTCACCATCGACTTCCACTTCCGGATGCTTCTGTCTCAGAATTTTCGCTGCCTCGCGCATCTTATGCGCTGAACCACTGCGTGAAGATCCAAAGTTGGAGTGTGACAGCAGTGCCACCTTCGGCTCGATACCGAAATGACGCACAAATTCAATCCCGGACTCTGTAATTGACACCAGTTCTTCAGTATCGGGATCGAGATTGAGGAAAGCGTCAGCCAGGAACAGCGGGCCACTGGGCAGCAGTAATGCGCATACCGTGGATGCACGCCGGTTGTCGCTGTCGGTGCCCAAAACCTTGTGAATCGTCTTGAAATGGCTGTCAAAGCGACGCACTTTACCGCAGATCAGGCCCTCTGCTTCACCCATCGAAACCATTACCGAGGCCAAAGCGGTAGGATTGTTGCGCACCTCGTTGCGTGCCGCCTCCACATCGACGCCATTTCTACCGACCCGATCATGGTAGTGCTGCCAGTAACGATCATGCTGATCGCAATCATTGGGATCGAACACCATCACATCCTCACCGAGCGTAAAGCGTAATCCGAGACGATCCATCTTCTGCTTTACGATATCGGGGCGGGCAATCAGGATTGGCGTGGCAACACCTTCATCGACGATGGCCTGCATCGACATCAAAACATCATCATTTTCTCCTTCCGCATAGACCAGTCGTCGCTTGGGTCCCTTTTTGGCGGCTTCAATCATGGGTTGCATGAACAAGCCGGAGGCATTCACGAACTCATGCAGTGACTTGCGATAGGCATCCAAATCCTCGATCGGCCTGGTCGCTACACCACTCTCCATGGCTGCACGAACCACGGCAACCGGTACCTCTTCAATCAAGCGGGGATCGAAAGGCTTTGGAATAAGGTAATCGGGACCAAACTTGAGCTCCTCTCCCAAGTAGGCTTCGGCTACCACATCGGTTGCCTCCTTCATCGCCAGGTCGGCTATCGATTTGACACAAGCCTGCTTCATCTCCTCGTTGATCGTCTTCGCACCACAATCCAGCGCACCACGGAAAATGAAAGGAAAACAAAGCACGTTGTTGACCTGGTTCGGGTAGTCGGAGCGTCCAGTGGCGAGGATCGCATCAGGGCGAACTTCCTTCGCCAGTTCCGGCCGGATCTCAGGCTCCGGGTTGGCCATGGCCAGAATCAATGGCCGCTCAGCCATTTTCTTTACCATCTCCTGAGTCAGTACGCCCGGCCCGGATAGCCCCATGAAAAGATCGGCGCCGTCGATGGCATCATCCAGCGTCCGCATCTCTGTCTCACGGGCGTATTTCTCTTTCCAGGGGTTCATGCCTGACTCCCTACCCTGGTAAATGACACCAGTGCGGTCGATCAGGGTGACGTGATCTTTTTGCAAACCCATGCTGACCAACAGATCAACGCAGGCAATACTGGCGGCACCACTGCCGGAAACCACCAGTTTGATTTCTTCGATCTTCTTGCCTACCAGTCGTAAACCGTTGTATACCGCTGCAGCAGCTACAATCGCGGTACCATGCTGGTCATCGTGAAAAACAGGAATACTCATCCGTTCACGCAACTTCTGCTCCACCAGGAAGCACTCCGGTGCTTTAATATCCTCAAGGTTTATACCGCCGAAGGTTGGCTCAAGGGCCGCAACGATATCCACCAGACGGTCAACATCACTCTCGTTGACCTCGATGTCGAATACATCGATATTGGCAAACTTTTTGAACAGTACCGCCTTACCTTCCATCACCGGTTTGGATGCCAACGGACCGATGTTGCCCAAGCCCAGCACTGCCGTACCGTTGGATACAACACCCACCAGATTTCCACGCGCAGTCATCTTCGCAGCCTGACTCTCATCCTCGACAATCGCCTCACAGGCATAAGCCACGCCCGGTGAATAGGCTCTTGAGAGATCACGCTTGTTGGAAAGCGGCTTGGTCGCCTGTATCGCCAGCTTTCCAGGCACCGGGCTGACGTGGTACCTCAGTGCACTTTCTTTAAAGTTTTCAGACATTCGGAGTTTTCCTGATGAAATGGATGTTCAGATTTCGACGTAGTATAACGGCCCAGACGCTCGTTGTATCGTCATATAGAATCTTGCGATGAGACTGCAGAAGCAGATTCGGTTTGGTTATGCCCAAGACAGATTTGAATGTATATCTGCTGAATCCGAATTACCTTACTCAGATCGTGTGATCTTCGTGCACCAGGCAGGAAAAAAACAATACAACAGGCGGATCGTGACGCTCTCAATTTTCCGGCAACACAGCTTCTAAAAACATTCAGGGGTTCGTTTCTCTGCAGACATTCCTACGTTAAACTACTTACTAGAAGAAGGTGAATGTCCTGCAACTGTAATTGAGTTCACCCTTGGACTAATAATATATTGGGCAGGACGAAAACCTCGTTACCTGTGCAACAGGCGACTGTAATATACAGTATTGAAAGTATCCATTCGGTACACTACTTATGAAGATTCTGGTTGTAGACGATTTGCGCGATAATCGCGCTCTGCTGCAGGCACTGCTGGGCAGCCAGGGACATGAGGTGCTTACAGCGAGCAATGGCCTGGAGGGGCTCGATGTGGCGCGGGCCTCGCAGCCAGACCTGATTATCTCAGATGTCCTGATGCCGGAGATGGATGGTTTTACGCTGTGCCAGGTACTCAAGGGCATGAAACAGCTGGCCAGGGTGCCTTTCGTATTCTATACGGCAACCTACACCGAAGAGGCAGATGATCGGCTTGGCATGGCCCTGGGAGCTTCCGCCTACATCCACAAACCAGTTGAGCCGGAGGAGTTTCTGAACCGCATCGACCAGGTGGTCGAGGCCTCGCGGCACCACGATCTTCCCATCGTTAAAGGAGTCAAAGGCGCGCGCGCGGAAATCGACTCGTTGCATCACGCGCGTGTCATGAACAAGCTAAGTGACAAGGTGCGCAGCGAGACCCGGCTGATTCGTGAACATAGCTCGGTACTGGAGTCGGTTGCGGACGGCATCGTGATACTGAACGCCGATGCTGAACAATCTCTGGTGAATCGCACAGCCGCCCGTATGCTCGGTTACGAAACGAACGAATTGATTGGCCAATCTGCCTACGCCACTTGGCTCAGCGGTCACGCCGACGGTGCTCCTTTGTCCGGGGTGGATCCTATCGGTCAAGCCATGCAAGATGGCAAGCCGAGAGATCAGGTAGAGGGCCTATTCCGAAAACAAGACGGCCAAGACGCCGCTGTCGAGTATTCGGTGAGTCCAATGTTCGACGAGGCGGACGGCAAGGTCAGCGGCGCGGTCATTGTATTTCGCGACATTGAAGAACGATTGCGTTCGGAACAGAGGCAACGCCTCACCCAGCGGGTTTTTGACAGCACCACCGAGGGTATCGTCATCACTGACGCCGAAACGAACATCATCGAGGTCAACCGCGCCTTTTGCAAAATTACCGGGTATACCCGGGAGGCTGCAATCGGCCGTAAACCAAGCATTCTGAAGTCGGGGCGCCACGACGAGTTGTTCTACAGGAATCTCTGGCATTCGCTGAATACCGTCGACCGCTGGCACGGAGAGTTCTGGAACCGGCGAAGTGACGGAGAGATCTACCCGCAACTGGCAACGATCAACACCATCCGCAACGATGCCGGTGAGGTCGACCGTTACGTAGCGGTGTTTACGGATGTGAGTGACGCAATGCATTCACAGAAAAGAATGGAACACCTGCTACACCACGATGCGCTGACCGATCTACCCAATCGCACCCTGTTGCAGGATCGCATCGAACAAGCTATTGCTCGCAATCTCAGGCAGAACAACAGTTCCGCCGTGATCCTGATGGACCTGGATCACTTTAAGAACATCAACGAGAGTTTCGGCCACTCCGCCGGTGACCAGTTGCTGCAGATGGTCGCCGGACGCCTGCTAAGCCAACTCCGCAATGCAGATACAGTGGCACGAATCGGCGGTGATGAGTTCGTCATCTTGTTGGCGGACATTGATCCCGGGAATATAGCAACGGTGCTGTCGCGGGATCTGATCGCCCTGTTCGACACACCATTCGAAATTGACAGTCAACCCATTGCGGTATCCGTCAGTCTCGGGGTATCCCTGTTTCCGCAGGATGGTGACAGCGCAACCGCTTTGTTGAGCAACGCCGATGCTGCGGTGTACCGTGCCAAGAGTGAAGGACGCAACAATTTCAGGCTTTATTCCCAGGAGATGACCGACCAGGCCATGGAGCGGGTGGTGCTCGCCGGTGACCTGCACCAGGCTGTGAATCAGGGGGAACTTTATCTCCAATATCAGCCCCAGATGAACCTGGCCAACGACCGTGTGGTCGGTGTCGAGGCACTGGTGCGATGGCGACATCCCAGGCGCGGCACGATCAGCCCGGCGCAATTCATCCCTATCGCCGAAGATTCCGGCCTGATCCACGCACTCGGCGAATGGGTATTGTACGAAGCCTGCCGCCAGGGAGTGGATTGGATGAAGCGGGGTGTCGAGTTCAAGCGTGTCGCGGTCAATATCGCCGGCCCGCAGGTCAATCGGGGGGATCTGCCCGAATTGATCGGTACGGTGCTAATGGAGACTGGCCTGCCTGCAGAACATCTGGAACTGGAGGTAACCGAAGGATTTATCATGCGCCACGCAGAGCAGGCCATCGAGCAACTGATTGAGATTCGCCGCTTGGGCGTGACCCTGGCAATCGATGACTTCGGCACCGGTTACTCGTCTCTGAGTTACCTGAAACGATTACCGCTGCAAAAGCTGAAAATCGACCAGTCATTCGTCCGTGACATCCCGCGTAACACCAACGACCAGGCGATCGCCTCCGCAGTTATTGCGCTGGGCAAGAGCTTGGAACTCGACGTCATCGCCGAAGGGGTGGAGAACAATCCACAGGCGCAGTTCCTGAAGGAACACGGTTGCGAGGAATTTCAGGGCTACTTTTTCAGTCGTCCGCTTGATGCGGCGGATCTGGAAGCATTCATCCATGCTCTCAGCACTTGAAACCGTCGCCCGCTATGAGGTCCCATTGATGGTGGATTTCACCTGGCTACCAAAATTATCTGGATCGATCGGTTTTTCGATATAACCACTACACCCCAGTTGCAAGAGCCGTTCGCGATCACCGGACATGGCATACGAGGTTACAGCGATGATTGGTACGTCGCTACCAATCTCGGAGTCGCGCAGGTGGTGCAGTACCTCAGTACCCGGCATATCCGGCAGACCGATGTCCAGCAGGATCGCGTCCGGACGGACTCTCAGCGCCAGATCGATACCCTCCTCACCAGTACGGGCAACCCAGACCTTGAAGCCTTCGAGCTCCAGTAACCGACTGATTAATGTAAGGTTGTTGTCGTCATCCTCAATGACCAGCAGGGTTGTCACCGCTTATCTCCCGTGGTAATTCAAGCCAGAAGGTCGAGCCTTTGCCCTCGATGCTTTCCACACCCACCTGGGCTTTTAGCACCTCACTGGCAAGTTTCCTGGTCAAGTATAGACCGAGACCGGTTCCCGGAATGGTGGTGTTACTCGGCAACCGGGAAAACTGCTGGAAAAGTAGCGGTATGTGTTGCTCGGCGATCCCCGCCCCGGTATCACTCACGCTAAGCCGCACGTTTTCACTCTCGAGCTCCACAGCGATGCGGATTTCACCAGTCTCGGTGTACTTGACGGCATTACTTAGAAAGTTCAACAGACATTGCAGCAGGCGTCCCCGGTCCGTATCGATTCGGGTGCCACGCACGCCGGCAAACTCGAGCTTCAGTTTTTTGTCTTCTGCCTGGACGCTGATCGATCTCATTGCATCCTCGATCACATCATCCAACAACACGGTTTCCACATACGCGACGATCTTGCCGGCTTCGATCTTCGAAACGTCGATGATGTCAGTGATCAGATTCAGCAGGTGTTTACCGGAGCCATTGACCCGCCGTAGGTAGTCACGCTGTTTTTCGTTGACCGGCCCATCGATCTCCATCTGCAGGAGCCCGGTGAAACCGATAATCGAGTTGAGCGGTGTGCGCAGTTCATGGGACATGGAGGCGATGAAGAGTGACTTCAGCCGATCCAGTTCCTGCAACCGCTCATTGGCAGCCGCAAGTTCAACAGTACGTTGCTCAACACGAATCTCGAGGCTGGCGTTCAACTCGCGTAAGGCTTGCTCAGCACGTTTCTGTTCGGTTATATCGGTGATATACCCTTCGAGAAACATGGGCTTGTTATCGTCGGAATGGACGCAGAGCCCCTGCTCCCATACCCAGCGCTCACTGCCATCTTTTCTGTGTATCCGGTATTCGAGTCCAAATTGTCGATTCTGGCTTACAGCCAGCTGTATTTCGTCCCATACACGGGCTCTGTCGGCGGATTCTATCAGGGCGCTGAAAGCCAGCTTGTCACCTGATACCAGTTCGCCAGGACGATAACCGGTCAGTTGGCGGCTGCCGTTGCTGACGAAACTCATTGGCCAGTCTGGTGTATTCTCACAACGGTAGGCCATGCCGGGAAGGTTATCCATCAGCGTACGCAGCCGGCGCTCGCTCTCCAGCAGATCATTTTGCATATGTTTGCGCTGGCGCACCATATCTGCAATGGCGTCCGCCAGTCTACCTACCTCGATAGCGCCTTCGCGAGGCAGTTCCTCCGCAGCAGACACGGTGCCCTGACCGTAACGGCCGACGAAATCGGTCAGCCTGCTGAGCGGAGTGGTGATGCGTCTGGCGAGCAACAACCAGGTAAGTAGTCCAGCCGCGATTACAAACACCGCGATCACCATCACCCGGTCACGCAGACGAATCAGGGTTGCACGCTGATGGCTATCGTCCGAGCCAATGAAGATTCTGGCTCGCATGCCCTTGATCAACGGCGCACTGTAGTGATTGATGCCGCCCTGATCGCTACGATAGACTCCTTCCTCTACCGTATCGGCACTCAACCGCAGGGTAGGCAGAAGTGCCCGGGGGAAACCGTTTTCGAAGGTATGGGCAAACAGCTTTCCGTCAAAGTCGGTGACATACAAGTAGGCCAGCCCGGCCTCACTGTCGCGCACCTGTTCAAGCACATCCCGCAGTTCCAGCGAATCACCTTGCACCACCCGGTTTGCCAGTGATTCAGCCAGTACCTGATGCAGCCCCCTGCTGTGTTGTTCGACAAAATCCCGGTAAGACTCGCTGTAGAGGTCTGACAGCAACAGTGCAATTGCAATGGTCGCCAGTGCAAGCATGCCGGAACCCGCCAGGGCCAGTTGCGAAAAAATTCTCATCGTTTTGTATTCGACCGTGAGTCATCAGGTAAAAGACCCAAATGATTTGCCTGGTTTCTCAACTCAGTGTAATCGTCCACGCTGGCCGATATGAAGCCACCGGCCATCTCGGTTCGCTCCCAGTGGTAGAGCCCATCGCGATCGCCACCCTGCGGTTTAAAAGCGATGAGGGCCTCGCGAACCGCCTCTCGAACACCAACCGGCACCCCGGTGCCAGAGAAAATACCGCTCGACGGAAAAATCTCAGATGCCGCAAGGGCCCGCACGGCGCCGGATTCGATCAGCCGCTCTGCCATCGTATCCTGTAATCCACAGGCGTCAGCCCCACCCGTGAGCACCGCCTCGGCGCAGTCGCGGTGAGAGCCGGTGAAAAAGTGTCCAGCGAAATCCGCCAGGGATATACCGGCATTGTCGAACATGATCCGTGGTATCCAGTATCCCTGGGTTGAGGTGCGACTGCCGAACGCAACACGTTTACCTTTCAGGTCGGTCAAGCTTCGCAATGGACTGTCCGGAGCCACTATGATGATCGAACGATAACCGTGTTCGCCCTTGGCGTTCACACCCCTCACCAGCGGCTCTATCGCCGTATCGCCCTGCGCGGTCAGGTAGGTACCGGCACCGATTGCCGCAAAATGCAATTGCCCGGAAACAAGGTCCTTGAGCAGGCCCTTGGCATCCTTACTGAAATGAAGCCTGAACCGAAAGTCGGTGTGACGGCTCAGATAGTCCAGCAGCGGCAGATACTGTCGTGCATCCTCGCGCGGACCATTTCGCAGATCGAAGCCGAACAGATACTCCTCTACCTGCTTGCCTGGGGAGTTATCCAACACCTGCGCGATCTCTTCAGTCGTCGCGACATCGTCAAGGTCGATTTTGCCTGGACCGCCGGCATCGCCGCAGCCGTTCAGAAACAAACCCAGGATCATGCCAAGCAGGCAAGGAAGAGCGCGGTGGGTATTGACAGTGATGTGTCTCATACGCAGTCTGATGCTCACAGTGAGTTCAGTTACTCACACTGGCATCCGTTATTAATTAATGAAAGTGTATACCATGCATTCTCGCACCGCCATCTTGGAGAGGAGGTAAAATAACAGAGTTTATAAGCCATTTTTATTGGAATTTATTGAAACAAATCCCACAAAAAAACCTTTCCTAAGAAGATGCACAATACGATTATCTGATGAAATGGATGTTCAGATTTCGAGTAGTATAACGGGCCAGACGCTCGTTGTATCGTCGTATAGAATCTTGCGATGAGACTGCAGAAGCAGATTCGGTTTGGTTATGCCCATGAGAGATTTGGGCGAAAGGTTGCAGAGCCAGATCACCCCTCACAGATCGGGTGATCTTCATGCTCCAGGAAAACAATAACAGAATTCAGCAGATCAGAGTCTGCCAACCGTTGCTGTTTCACCGAGCGGCTGAACATTCATCTGTGCTTCCCGGCAAAAAATAAGACAACTTCCGTAGATGCCCAGCCACACCACCCGACAGATAATATGGATTTTCCGACCTTCGGTGACAGTGGTAGCGAATAGCTGACTAGCCGTTGAGCTGTCTGACCAGAACCTCCAGCTCTTTCGCGGTATCTTCCAATCCGACTGCGGCATTCGATGACTGCTGTGCAACCTCGGCTGTCTGGCCGGAGATTCCATTGATATTGTTAATGTTGTGTGAGATCTCATCGACGACTGCATGCTGTTGCTCTACTGCACTGGCGATACTGACATTGAGCTCGGTCACACTGATGACCGACTCCTGAATCAGGTCAAGCTCGGTGCGCAGTTTGGAGATCTTCTCTACCACCTGCTGCATTTGCTCCCGATTACCGGTCATATCACTACGAACCCTGCTTATATCACCATCAAGTTTACCGAGCAGGGATTTGATGTTTTTGGTTGACTCTTTAGTCTGATTTGCCAGCAATCGCACCTGGTCGGCGACTACCGCAAAACCACGACCGTGCTGGCCGGCTCTCGCGGCCTCGATGGCGGCGTTGAGTGCCAGCAGATTGGTCTGCTCAGAGATCTCATCAATGAATCGCAACACGCCGTCGACGGCGCGGAAATCCTCTGTCAACTGGTCGATGACCCGACCGATATGCTCTACCTGCCCGTTCAGGTCATTGATCTCGTCGGTAGCGCTCTCAAGAGCCTGACTACCCTCTTTGACCTGGGTTCTGGTGTCCTGGGTCTTTTCCGCTGTGGTGTTGGCGTTGCGCGCAATCTCTTCGATGGTGGCATTCATCTCGGTGACGGCAGTGGCCACCTGTTCGACTTCCTCTTCCATCTGCTTCACGTTGCCGAGACTCTGTTCAGCTGCGCTGGTCGAGGAGGTAGCCGCCTGCATCAGGTATTGAGCAAAATGTTGAAGCCGCCCCACCACGGTATTGAGCTTCGACTGCTGCATCAGAAGTGAATGCTCCACTGTAGATGCCTCCTGTCCCCTGCCGGAATAGACAAATTCCATCAGATCGTTGTCGGCGTAGTGCTTGGCGGTTTTTCGCAGCGTAGCGAGGGGACGAGTCGCCAGATGGGCGATGAGGAAAGCCAATGGCAGTCCGGCGATGAGGGCCAGCAGACCATATAGAGGCGACAGCTGTCCGCTGAGGATTCCTGCCCCAATCCCTGTCAGAATCATGGCGGACATGATAACAAACGCGAGGTGGGCATAGTTGAAGCGAAACTGCAGCCTACCCAGTAGGCCAAGTCCGCCCTTTTTCTTATTGACGAGACGGTAGAGTTTGTCAGCCCGCTCCACCTGCTCCCGGGTGGGCGCATACCTGACCGACTGATAACCACTCAGGTGCTCTCCCTCATAGACCGGGGAGACATAGGCGTGAACCCAGTAGAAGTCGCCGTTCTTACAGCGGTTTTTTACCACCCCGATCCAGGGTTTGCCCGCCTGCAGAGTCTGCCAGAGATTTTCGAAAGCCAACGGGGGCATATCGGGATGACGCACGATGTTGTGACTGCTGCCGATAAGCTCTTCGCGGCTGAAGCCGCTGATGCGCACAAACACGTCGTTGACAGAGGTGATCATGCCCTTGAGGTCGGTAGTGGATATGATTCGCTCATCCTGCCCGTAAGTAACTTCTCTATCGGTGACCGGGAGGTTGGTTTTCATGTTGTAAGCTCCTCATCGGTGCTCCCCGGCGAATTGGCTAACAATCCTGTCCTTAGGGGCTGCAAGGGAGAAGGGTGCCAGGCACATTTTATTCGAGAGAACTGGTATTAATTATAGCGGTGATGGAGCCAGTTTCTTGAGTACGGATATCGCTGTGATCAAGCAAACAAACTCTGATTCAAAATCTATTTTACGAGTATTTTCAGGCTGATAGATCAACCGGATCTGACACTCATAAACGCAATATCGAGTACTGCAATGGCCACGATCCAGCTGGCTACAACACGCATTGCGATGCGCTGCCAGCCCTCTGTGTAACGACTTGCGACCAGAGTTGCGGAGAAGTAGAAACAGATCGCTGAAGACAGGAAGCCAACTATGAGTGCAGATCCAGCCGCAGGATCGTCGTTTACAGCCTCCCCGGCTTCCAGACCGGTCAGCATGCCAGTTACAAGAACCACGACCAGCACCACTCCCGTAGGGATCCGCAGGTTGGTCAGAACCAGCAGTCCGAGGACGATCAGGTAGCCACGAGCATACAACCCCAGCGCTGACGGATCTCCCGGTATCTGCAAGCCCACAACAGCGGTCAGAAGACCAATGCCAAGCGCTGCCACCTGAATGATAGCGAGCCGAAGTTCGTTGGGTTGTGCCAGCAAAGCCACGATTAGCACGGGCAGCAGGAACTCGAGTGCAGTGAAGAACAGCACTACACCATCCGAGATCTGATGTAACGTGTCGGCATTGCCATGAGCATAAGCTGGTGTTGAAAAGGCAGCGGCCCCTACCATCAACAGAAACACCGCGTGACCTGCCAAACTCAGAGGCCTCTTCCAATCGCAAGCAGCAGAAAATAGCCACCCACTGCCGCGATACCGACACCCATAGTTCGCACCGCAGTTTTTCCCGCCGGCCAGCGATAGAGCAGACCGAAGGCGATTCCGCCGACATGAAGAAGACCGGTTGCGACAACAAAGCCGGCCGCATAGAGAAGGGGAACTCCGAAGTCAGGCAGTGCAGCGCCATGTGGATGGCCGTGATAAATCGCGAAAAAAGCAATCGCCAGAAAGGCAATCGCCAATGGCGGACGAGCATTGGCGGCCACCATGCCGCCTAGAAAGATCGCGGAAGCCGCGATGCCGATACCGATTGCGGGCAGCGGGAAATCGAGTATGCCCAACACAGCACCAACAGTCATTATCAAGGGAAAAGCGATTGGCAGAATCCAAATCGCGGGCGCACCCAGGATGGCACCCCAAAGACCTACGGCCACCATGGCAACCACATGGTCCAGCCCTGTGACCGGATGGAGCAGGCCGCTGACGAAGCCTCCATCGCCGCTAATGCCCACCTCCACATGGCCTAAAACCACACCCGGAAGTAATGCGCACAACGCCAGAAGCGCTATTGCCAGACACGAAACAGTGCCGGCATGGCCGGTACGTCTGCGCTGAATGTCTGTGTCTAACAAGGTAGTTATTACCGAAATCAGAACAGTGAGGAGAAGGTGAAGATCAGTCTATAGTCTTCGCTACCTTCGCCACCTTGTTGCTGACTCTCTTCGTTAAGCTCCGTCCAAATCGGCGACTTCAATCCGAACACTGCGCTGATGTTATCCCAGTACACCCGAACACCCGGCAACGCATATATCATGTCACCACCGGTGGCCGTTTCATCAACACCGTTGGTACGATCCCGCCCCAGATGCAGATATTGCGCTTCCATGGATAAGTCCACTCGCAATTTGCGATCGAGATCGGTATAGGCGCGATAGATCAGTGCACTGTTGGCCCGGATCTCCTGTCCGAACTTTGTACGGTTGCCGTCATCGTACTCGTACTCCTGAAAGCCAATCGTCGACAACTCCTGATTAAATGTCCACTGCGGTGACAGCATCTTCGTTGCGGTCAGACCAAGGGACCACGACGGCTTGCCGAAGCCAGTAGATTTCCCCGCATCAATCGAGCCGTCGTCGAGACGCAAATCCGCATCCCCGGTAGGTAGTGTGAAGCCGCCAAACAGCGTGAAATGCCAGTCCTCGAGGTCGTCGAGACTTTCATTATCCGGGATCAGCCGCCAGCCTTCGTCATATTTGAAACCGACCTGGCCCATCACCGAGACGTCAGCAAACCCGCGGGAGTCCAAGCCTCCGGGTTCATCGACCTTGCTGTGGTAAGGGAGAAACAGATAAGCAGAGAACCAGGAGGCCACACCGTAGCCCACTCCGGCCATCCAGTAGTTCGCGTAATCGCTCTCAGGGTTGGCTGGATCCGAGTCGTAGGTCTCATACTTGGCGTGATCGAGCTTAAGATATGCCAGGGTTCCGCCCGCCGGTAGGGTGGCCGAAGTCGCGGACTCGACCGGCGCACCAGGCCCACGCAAACCGGCTGCGCCCAGCCCTGCCACGCCATGGTGGGAAAAGCAAGGAACGCTCACCCCGGCAAGCGCGCATGCCACAAAGATGCGTCTGCTTATCGAAAGGTGCTCTGTGAGAGTATTCGCCATGAGTTTTTCCTATTGGATCTCGAATATGAGGATGGTTGAGCGTACCCGCTTGTCCGCACTATTGCTGTGCAGGGGCTCTTCCAGACTGGCCGTGATCAACTGCAGCCCCTTGTGTCGGATGCGCAGATTGATACGGCCATCGTCGCCAGTGACGCCGCGAGGGTCTCCATGGTAGGCCACCGTGACACCCTGTGCCGGCTCACCACGAAAAACGACCGCAAGGCGCAGCTTGTCACCAACCGTCAGGGCGAAGGGATTCTCGCTGAACACGAATTCAAGGTCGGTCGACAACGGATCACTCAGCCGCTCGCTCCAGGCCTCGACACGCTTGACGCTCTCGAGCGCATGCCAGCTTCGCAGCACGCCGAACAATTCGTCTTTAGGCTGATTTTTAGTGCCTGTCAGCGTCTGCGACCAGTAGCCCGAATCGGCAGTCACCATCAGCGCAATACAAGGCCCCTCCACACGCAATGGATAGCCTTCACCGACGACCGCAGGTGACGGAGTGACTTCATTCGGTCGAAGACAATAGGTGCCAGTTATGATCTCTGGATCGAACGGCACCTCCTTTTCACCCTGGTGTTGGGAGAAACGATGACCTCGATGCAGCAGGTAGTCTTCAGCGTTTCGTTCGAACCAGTAATCGTGAGCATGGGAAGCTGTGGCGAGCAACGCTGCCGACACGGTCAACGATATTCTTGCTTGCGACATGATGGTTCTCATGATAATTGGTATGATAAATTGAAAAATTATCATACACATCGACAGCATACAATAGGCCCCCAACTCATGGGGGCATCCTGGGGTGCGCGTTTCTAATCCGCAATTGGAGAGAATTGATGCAGAGAATGACTATCACGCTGGACGATGATTTGGTAAACGACTTCGAGAAATTTCTTTCCGACAATGGCTACCAAAACCGATCCGAGGCGATCCGGGATCTGCTACGTGAACGGATCGATGGGCAGAGACTGAAAGAGAATCCGAGTGGTAACTGCCTGGCTAACCTGACCTACGTCTTCAACCATCATGAGCGCAACCTCGCAAATCGCCTGACAGAGAGCCAGCATGCACACCACGACCTCAATATCGCGACCCTGCATGTGCATCTGGATCATGACAATTGTATGGAAAGCGTTGTATTACGGGGACCAATCGAGCGGGTTCAGGCATTCGCCAATGCCACTATCGCCCAGCCCGGTGTTCGACATGGGAATCTTTACATGGTGCCAGCGAAAATTGCTGCGCAGACACACCAGCACGGATCAGGCCCGCAACCACATCGCCATGTGCACGTCCAGCCAAATTCCTAGCGGGTTGAAAAACAGACCCAGCAGGGCGTATTGGATTAGTGTTAACAGGCCCTAGATAGGATTTGCCTCCCCAGCAAACAACAGAGGGCAGTCCTGATGCCTAACCCTTATCCGGACGCTGCAGCCTCAAGCAGGTAGATGCCGAACAAGCCCTCTTCCGCCAGCCAGTGGCGCACCTTAACCATGCCGGCTTTTGATGCCAGCTCGAGGAACTCCTCCGGTTCGTATTTGTAGGAGTTTTCCGTATGTACCGACTCACCCTGCTCAAGTTCAAAGCAACATCCATTCAGGTGCAATAACTGATCCCGCTTACTGACAAGATGCATCTCGATACGTCCGGCTGCGGCGTTATAAAAAGCATGGTGATCGAACGATCTGGGATCGACCTCGATATCCAGTTCATCACGCATGCGATGCAACAGGTTTTTATTGAACTCCGCAGTCACGCCCGCCGCATCATTATAGGCAGCATTCAACACGCACTCGGATTTCTTGGTATCCAGGCCGATCAGCAGCATGCCCTCTTCGCCCATTATCTCGCGCACCATTTTGAGAAATTCTTCCGCTTCAGTCCGATCAAAATTACCCAGACTCGAGCCCGGAAAAAACACCAACCTCGGGCAGTCCGGCGCCTCATCCGGCAACGGCAGGGAATGAGAATAATCCACACACGCCGCATGCACCGGCAGCCATGGGTATTCAGCCGCCAGTTGCGTGGCCACGGTTTTGAGGTAGTCAAAAGAGATATCCATGGGCACAAAAGCCGAAGGCTTCAGATCATCCAGCAACAGGCGCACTTTGCTGCCGCTGCCCACTCCCGGTTCGATCAGCAGACGATTCTGCCCAGTCAATGAAGCGATCTCGGCGGACAGTTCGGACAACAACTTGCACTCAACCGAGGGCGGATAATACTCGGGTTGTTCACAGATCCGTTCGAAAAGCTCGGAACCCCGTTCATCATAGAAGAACTTCGGCGGTATGCTTTTATTCTCCTGCGACAGACCTTCGACGACGGCATCCAGGAAACTCAAGGCCGGCTGCTTGTGATCATGAAAGGTGACGTTCTGCATCAGACATCCTCCGCCAGACGCAGGCCGGTAAAGGCCCATCGTTCATTCGGGTAGAAAAAATTACGGTAAGTCGCGCGGGTGTGCCCTGCGGGTGTCACGGCGCTGCCGCCACGCAACACCATCTGGTTGGACATGAACTTACCGTTGTACTCACCCATGGTGCCTTCCAGGGGCTTGAAACCTGGATACGCCGTGTAGGGTGACGAGGTCCAGGCCCAAAGGTCGCCGAACCACTGGCCTTGTTCTGATGCAGGTATGGGGTGTAAAAAACCAGTGTCGGTAAAGTTACCTGTAACCGGCTTCAACGACAGCGCCAGTTCCAGTTCCGCTTCGAGTGGAAGGCGTTTGCCCGCCCAGCGCGCATAGGCGTCAGCTTCAAAATAGGAGAGGTGACAGACCGGCTCATGCTCATTGAGCTCACGCAAGCCAGCCAAAGTGAACTGTTGCCAGCCATCTTCGCTTTGTAGCCAATAGAGGGGGTGCGTCCAGTTTTCGTTTTTAATCAAAGCCCATCCATCCGACAGCCATAACGCCACATCGTCGTATCCCCCATCCCTGATAAATTCAAGGTATTCGCCATTGGTGACAAAGCGGTCGGCCAAGAGATAGTCCCTCAGCAAGATCTGATGGCGCGGCGTTTCGTTATCATAGGCGAAACCCTCACCGGCAAAACCGATCTCATGAATACCGCCGGTCTGTTCCAGCCAGCGCACGGGGCGGCTCTGGCCCTGTGGTATTTTCAGGTCGTCTCGGTAAGCCGGCTTGATCGGATTGACCGAGAAATTGTGTTTGACATCCATGAGCAGCAATTCCTGGTGCTGTTGTTCATGGTTTAAGCCAAGGGTCACGCGAAAAGCCAGTTCCTCACGGCGGGAGTCATCAATGTTCTGTATCAGCTGCACCATTTGTTCATCCACATAGGCGCGGTAGTCATAAATCTCAGCCACGGTTGGCCGTGACAGCAGTCCGCGATTCGGGCGCGGGTGCATCTGACCGTGCGTGTAGTAATAACTGTTGAACAGAAAATCCATGACCGGACTAAAGGGTTTGTAAGCCGGATCAAAATGCGGCAAAACAAAAGCCTAAAAAAACCAGGTGACATGGGCAATATGCCACTTGGGTGGACTGGTCTGCACAATGGACTGGATCTGATAGTCATCCGTCTGCAACGGACGACACAAAGTTTCGGTGTATCTCCGCACTTCGTGGAAGCGGTTGATCAACTTCTCGCGAGCGAGGATTTCTTTATCCACTGCTACTTGCATATCAACTCCTTGAATTCATCAGTGCAGCGCCATGGCCCTGCACCTGTTGCAGGAACTCAAGCAGCATGACTTGCGGATCGTTCGCTTCCAGCAACCTGGCATATGGCAGAATCGCCCCGATCCAGCCTTCGCTATGCCAATATGCCCCTTCTGGCAATGCCAGAGTAGACCAGTTTTCGGGCATGGGATAAGCCGTGACATAAAAATAGGCTTCATCAATTGAAGCATCGCCGCTGACGAAACCAAAGTTCATCTGCTCATCAGCATTCTCCTCATCGTTCGGGTCCACACCGGACACCAGCCTGCCGGAAAACCAGTTCATCGCAATATCGAGGTGATGGGGAAACAGCTGCACCGGACTGGTTTCCTGGCGCAGACTACCTCTGAAAGTTCTGAACACCACGTCAATCCAACTGAGGGCACGGCGAAAATCATCCGCAGCATCCGCAGCATAAGTCAGTATGTTTTCATCATCAAAAGCGCTCAGCGGTTGCTCATCGAGATCGATGCCCTGAGTGGCGAGCAGTTGTGTGATCTGCTGTCGCATTCCGGCGGCACTGTTTCCCTTGAGGGGAATGCTGCAATGCCATCCGCTATCACTGTAAATCGATAACTGATGTGAAGTCAGATCGAGTTGCATCTCCAGATTCCGGCCATTTACTGGAAAAGGTGTCGTTGTCAGGCCATGTGTATTCACTGTCAGGGTGATATGCCACCAATGTTTTGCCTTGGGCATATAAAAGCCGCGTATCTTGCCCATGATGCGGGCGTACTGGTGAATGGCATCACGGGTTTGCACCCAGTCGGCAAGATTTAAAGAGGGCAGAGTTACTGACACGTTAATATCCTTTTATGATTGATGATTGGGTAGTTTTTTCACAATGCAGACAAAAATTAAGCGCTGACCGCAGCACGTCTACGTGAATCCTCTTGTATGAAATTTATTTTGAAATGGTGTTGGGTAGAGAGCGTTGCCTTGAGCATCGGGACTGAAATAAACAGTATGGGGAGTAACCAAAATTCAATCACCCCGGTCACGAATTATCCTCCATTTCCTTGAAGGTGGAGGATAGTCGCAATGGCATCGCCTCGACACTGGCCTGTTCCGATGAAATGTCATCACCGCGACTCTGGCAGACTTTCAACACCTTGGCATACAGGCTCACTCCCGGCAAAGCCGACAGTCCATGCAGGATGATGCTGAAAAACACCGTGACAATCACCGTATCGAACACCAACGTCTGATTCAGCAGTTGAGCATGCTCAAGCACCAACAACACAAACAGAATCGATGCCAGGCCACGCGGCCCGAACCAGCCCAAAAATAGTCCGGTCTCCCAGCGCAGGTGTTTACCCAGCAACGAGACAAACACCGGCAGCATGCGGATCACTGTCAGGCTTAACAGAGCGTAAATCACCATTTCGTCACTGATACGCGGCCAGACCTGCGGCAACAGGGCCACACCGAACAGAAAGAAAATCACCAGGTTCAATAACTGGCCTTCGGATTCGGCAAACTCGTAGATCTCCTCATTGACATGTTTGAGCGTATTGCCGGTCGCCACACCGGCGACAAAGGCGGCGATAAAACCATTGCCGCCGACCAGATCGGCCGCCAGGTAGGCAATAAACGTCAAGCTCAACAGATAAATATTGCAAAATTCATGGGTAAGAAAGTGTTTTTCAATCGCCATATTGATGGCTTTGGATCCCGACCAGCCAACAAGCGCACCAACCAGCGGCCCCAGTGTAAGTTGCAGCAAGACAAAATTCAGCCAGTCGGTTTCTTGTCCACCAGCATGACTGCCCGCGGCAAATGAAATCACAAACAGCAGGGCTGGCAAGGCAATGCCGTCATTGAGGCCGCTCTCCACATTAAGGCTCTGACGTATGCGTTGCGGCACTTTGGGACTGCTGACTACCGCCTGGCCCAAGGCCGCATCGGTCGGCGCCAGGATGATCGCCAGCACCAGCGCCTCGAGCAGCAGCAGTTGCGGCATCACAGCCAGCGCCAGCGCCGTACCCAGACCGATGGTCAGGGGCATGCCGACCAACAGCAAGCGCATCGGCACATCATGCTCCGACCACAGGCGCTTGAGTTTGATGCGTGCTGCATCGGTAAACAAAACCAGAATCAGCGTGATCTCGGCAATGGTGTGAATCACCGCATTGTCCAGTCCGAGATTGATCCAACCAAGCACAATTGGACTGAGCAGCAGGCCAAGGGCGGTAAAGGTCATCGGCGGCGTCAGACTGCCGCGACTGATCGGCCCGGAAAAGAGTGCGAACAAGGCAATGCCGAGCAACACCAGTAACAGGCTGGCTTCATTCATGGCTCAGACCAGTTCCGCATCGGTCAACACTTCGACCAGGGCCGGTCCCGGGTGGCTCAGTGCTTCTTTGAGGGCGCCTTCCAGATCGGCAGCATCGGTCACGCGTAGGCCTTTGGCGCCGCAAAGTTGTGCATACTCGGCAAAGTTGGGGTTGTGCAGGCTGGTCTGCCAGACCTCCCAGTTACCGGCGCGTTGCTCCTTGCTGATCTTACCCAGTTCACTGTTATTCATGAGCACATGAGTGATGTTCATGCCGTATTTGACAGCGGTGTTGATCTCCGCCAGATACTGACCAAAACCACCGTCACCAGAGACCGAAATAACCTGACGGCCTTTGAAGCGTGGATCATCTTCCTGGGTCGCGGCCCAGGCACCCATGGCCGCCGGGAAGGAGAAACCGATGGAGCCGAGATAACCCGACATCAGTACTGAATGTTCTTCACACTCGAAATAGCGACCGAACGCATAAGTGTTGTTGCCAACATCCACGGCAATGATGGCATCCCTGTCGGCACTCCTGGCAAGCCTATCAAACAGGATGGCGGAATTGATGCCTTTACCACGGTCATCCAGGGTGCGGCGCTGTTTCTCCTCGCGCCAGATAGCCCAGCGTGTGGCGACATCATCTGTCTGGTCCTCGCTACCGCTGTAACCGGCCAGCGCCTCAGACAACAGTCTGGCGGTCACACCAATCTCACCCCATACCGGTACATCGATGGCATGGAACTTGGCCAATGTCATGAGATCGTAATCCACCTGGATGGTCGGACGTTTTTGCGTGATGCCCGTATGGTTGGAAAAACTCGCACCAAACACCAGCAGGCTGTCGGATTCATTCATCAGCCAACTCGCAATCGGTGTACCGCTACGGCCCAGTACACCGCCGGCCAGCGGATGAGTGTCGGCGATCTGACCCTTGCCTTTGAAGGTGGTGATGACCGGCGCCTTGAGCTGTTCGGCCAGAGCAACGACGGCATCCATCTGGAAACGCGCACCATGTCCAACCACAATGACCGGCCTTTTGCTGTTGGACAACAGCTCCACCGCAGCCTGCAGGGCATCCGCCGGTGGTGAGATTTCGCGTGAGGGCAAACGACCTTCCGGTGTGCCAGCCGGTGGCGGGTTGTCCAGTTCACGCTTGGGCACTTCATCGGGGAAAATCAGGTGGGACACACCGCTGTTGAGAGTGGCGCTTTTTAAGGCCAGATTCATGAGTTCAGTATGCTTGCTGTCATGCATAACCGTTTGTGACCACTGCGCCACGCGACCGAATGCTCCCACCTGGTCGATCTCCTGGAACGCGCCCGGGCCCAGCACCTGGGTCTCGACCTGACCGGTCAACGCCAGTGCCGGAGCACGATCCACATTGGCGTCCCACAGTCCGGTGAGTAAATTGGTCGCCCCAGGACCGGCAATCGCCAGACAGGCAGCTGGACGGCCGGTCAGTTTGCCATAAGCCGAACAGGCAAATGCGGCAGCGCCTTCGTGGCGGATCCCGTAATAACTCAGGCGACCGGCCTTCTCCTGGATGCGCAGGGCATCGGCCACACCCAGATTGGAATGACCCACCATACCGAACACCTGCTTGATGCCCCAGTTGGTCATGGTTTCCATCATCAGATCGCCAACGGTACCGATGTGGGTCTCTTCCGGCGCCAGACCGACATAGATGCCGTCGTCACGAATTTCCACCGGAAAGGTCTCCACACCGTCGTCAAAACCCGGCGCCTTGCCTGTGAGCGGATGATAGTCCCAGCCATGCCAGGGACAACGCAGCAGACCGTTTTCGATACTACCCTCGCCCAGCGGGCCGCCCTGGTGCGGACATTTATTGTCGAGCGCGCCGTATTGCCCCTCATGGTGACTCATGCATAGGGTTTTCTTCTTGCAGGTGACCGATGTGACCCGGCCTTCCGGCAATTCGTCTTTGCTCAACACCTTGTGCCAAATGAGATCTTTGTCCGCCATCTGTCATGCTCCTTTGGTTTAGTTTTTTTACGTCAGTCTAGCTTCACACCCGCGTATTCAATACCGGTCAGATGCGCCATGTTCCGGTCAAATGTGCTCAAGTCATCAATGCAGAACTTATTCAGATGATCATGACCACAGGCGCGCGCCATCACCTGCATGAGCTCGGTTGAAGCGCGGAAAAAATTATTCAGCTGGTTGGCCCCTTTTTCGATTTTGAGCCGTTTGCGCAACTCCGGTTTCTGGGTGGCGATACCGACTGGACAGTTATTGGTATGGCAGGCGCGCATACCCAGACAGCCAATCGCCTGAATCGCCGAGTTGGACACGGCAATGGCGTCCGCCCCCAAAGCCATCGCCTTGATGAAGTCTGCCGGCAGGCGCAGGCCGCCGGTAATCACCAGCGACACATCGTTGCGGCCTTTTTTATCGAGGTAACGACGCGCACGTGCCAGCGCTGGAATCGTCGGCACGGAAATATTGTCACGAAAAATCAATGGCGCGGCCCCTGTGCCGCCACCGCGCCCATCCAGAATGATGTAGTCCACACCAATCTGCAGTGCCGCTTCGATATCACGTTCGATGTGCTGGGCCGACAGTTTCACACCGATCGGAATACCGCCGGTACTTTCGCGAACTTGCGCGGCGAAACGGCGATATTCGTCGATGTTGTCCCAGTCCGGAAAACGCGCCGGCGAAATCGCGGACTCACCTTCTTTGAGACCACGCACTTCGGCGATCTTGCCCTTGACCTTGTTACCGGGCAGATGCCCACCGGTACCGGTTTTGGCGCCCTGGCCACATTTGAAATGGAACGCCTGGCACTGTTTGACCTTATCCATGGAGTAACCGAAACGCGCCGAGGCCAGTTCATACAGATAGTGGCTGTTGGCCTGTTGCTCGTCGGGCAGCATGCCGCCTTCGCCGGAACAGATACCGGTACCGGCCATTTCAGCTCCCATCGCCAAAGCCACCTTGGCCTCTTCCGACAAGGCGCCGAAACTCATGTCCGATACAAACAAGGGCCGATCCAGTTTCAGCGGTTTTTCCGCATTCGGACCGATAATGACTTCAGTACCGACCGGATCGTCATCGAGCATCGGCACCTTGTGCAGTTGCGCGGTGAGAATCTGAATCTCCTCCCACTTGGGCAACAGGTCGCGCGGCACACCCATGGCAGCAACACGGCCGTGATGACCAACCTTGGAAAGGCCGTGTTCGGCCAGATGCTGGATGTATTTGGTATGCGGCTCTTCTGGCGCACCGTGAATGTCCTGATAGAGTCCCTGGTAGGCTTCACGGTTATATGGCTGCGGATTGGTTTGCGTCCATTCGCGGATTTCGTCTTCATCCACCCAGACCTGACCAGCTTCGATCCAGGCATTGAAGCGGTGCAGCTTTTCCGATGGGTTGTAAGAGCTGACCCCGGTTTTGTATTCGTAGTCCCAATCATGCAGTCCGCAGACAATATTGCTGCCTTCGATGCGGCCGTCCGACATCAGTGCACCACGGTGCGCGCAACGGCCGTAGAGCACTGAGACCTGCTCCTCATCAGGCCAGCGCACGATCACCAGATCCACATCGGCCACCAAAGCATAAGCCGGTTTCTCCAGCTCCAGTTCAGACCACTGGGCAATTGGGATTTTGTTCATGTAAAGGTCCTCTTTTTTTGAATTATTAATGCAGATACAACGTAATACGTAATAGGCGTGGAAATGGTTTTTTTATTTTTGACTCTATAGTGAAGCCATCAATTGATTATTATAGATAGGATCTTAGGTTGGCTTTATATGATATATTCTCAGTGGCAATTTCTACAGAAAATATCGATACCCATCGTTCACGTTATTTAACCAACCGTACATTTAATCAATATGGAAATGCATGATCCCAATAACGACATCAAAGATGATGCATTGACTCACTTTCTGACCAGAACACACCTGCAGGCACGAATTTTCATGCACCGCAGCTATTGCGAAGAGTGGGCCATCGATATTGCAGGTACCGGACAGGTTCCCTTCTATCTGGTTGATAATGGCCAGGCATGGATACACATGGAAGGCATGGAACCCAGGTTAATCCAGGCAGGCGATCTGGTCATGTTTCCGCATGATTCTCACCATGTGCTTGCCAACAGTCGGATACCGCAGGACAGGGAAAACATCAATCAACCACAAGATTGTGTAAAACAGGAAAATTTGACCAGCGTCTTATGCGGCTTCTATGAATTTGAATCGGATGCCGCTCAGTTGCTGTTAAATGATATGCCCGATATCGTTCAGCTGAGTGATGCCCGCAATAACCCAACCACTGACGGCATCGCCCATGTCCTGGACACAATCCTGATTGAACTGAAGAACAACAATCCTGGACGCAATATCGCACTGCGTGACCTGGCGCGCCTGCTGTTGCTGCACTTACTGCGCAACTGCTTTTCTGCCAATCTGTCACAGGGTTACCTCAAGGCATTGATCACACCGCAAATTGGCCACGCCCTGCAATTGATCCACACTCGATTCAATGAGGAGTGGACCCTGGATGAGCTAGCCCGCACAATCGGCATGAGCCGTACCGCCTTCGCCCAGAAGTTTCATGAATACGTGGGAGTACCACCAGCCAAATACCTGACCTCATGGCGCATGCAGGAAGCCACCAACCTGCTGAAGAACAGCACGCTCAGTATCGAGAAAATTGCCGAAAAATGTGGCTACCAATCAGCAGCCTCTTTTAGAAAAGCCTACAAAAGCCACACAGGGAATACACCCAGGCATATCCGCAACAAAAGCCGGGAATCATTGATCAGTCGCGCCCGACGGAAAATCCTGAGCTCCGCCCCTCCATCGAATCAGTAATGATTTTCATTCAGGCTGCATAAGCAGCAAGGCATGTCCGTCAGGATCACACATCAAATGTTCTTCAATAACGTCGAGCCCTTATACTCGCAAGATCTAGGAAGCTAGATCCATAACCCTTCTCACGTGGCCGCACTACTGCTTTTGGCGCTTTTTTTGGAATAGATACCATATGGTGTTCACAGTCCCTCCTGGTGTGGGTCAGACTATCATAGGCAGGCATAGGATTCTTCTTCGTTACTTCCTGTTCGAAAGTCGACGGCTATTCAGACCAATGCCTGGATCAAACCGAAGCGAGCCCTTCATCATATCCGGGGCTTAAGCAAAGATTACCTACCCGCACCGCAGGCCTGTGATATTCTGGCTAGAATCTGACATTTTGTCATAGAAACAGGCACTTGTTAAATAATAAGGGAAGATATGAGGTGTGGATTATTGACCTGAAGCAATTTCCCGCTGATAACAAACAGCAGCTTTTGAATTTTCTGATAGTCTTAATTACATAAGCACTGGACCATTTTTGAAAAGCACTTGCTGGAGGGAGATAGGGTATGGCAGATCAAAAACCGCCAAAACCTGTGATGCCGAATGAAACCATCTACCGCTGGCATAAAATAGTTGATCTTGCATTGGCAAAAATGCATACGCCTGTCGCTGTCATTACCCAAAGGCAGGATGATACCTTCACCATCTTCTATACACATGTCACAGATGATAATCCGTTCAAAACGGGTGATCAGATCGCACTTGAGGGCAGTTTCACCGACTGGGTAATCAAAAATGATTCTGCACTGCATGTCAAAGATGCCTCTCAGGATGAGAAATGGAAGCATCACCGCCTGATTGACAAGGGATTGGTGTATTACCTGGGTTATCCACTGCACTGGCCGGATGGCGAAATCTTCGGAACCATCGCTGTTTATGACTACAGGGCGAATGAACAAGCGGATAAACACCAGGATCTGTTGGCCGAATTTTGCCATGAAATCGAGCAGGACCTACTGATTCTAATACAACAGCAGGCACTGAGGTTCGAAATCGAGAATAGGAGACGAGCGGAAAACAGGCTGTCCAATTTAACACCCAAGGAGTTTCATGCGCTCTGGCACGCTGCCCAGTCCGTGCTCGCCAATCGTAAATTTGAGGTTTCGGCGCGCATTATCTTTGATGAGGCCTGCAATATGACGGGGGCGGTTTCCGGTTATGTCGCACTGTTAACCGATGACGGCAGTGAAAACGATGTGTTGTTTCTAGACTCGGGTGGCCTCTCCTGCGCGGTGGACCCAAGCCTGCCAATGCCGATCCGCGGCTTGAGGGCCGATGCCTACGAATCAGGCAAAGCGGTGTATGAGAATGATTTTATGAATACGGACTGGGTCAAGTTCATGCCGGAGGGACATGTGGTATTGAAAAACGTACTGTTTGCACCTCTCAATATCAAAGGCAAGACAGTCGGCATCATCGGTCTTGCTAACAAGGCTAGCGATTTTACCGGTTTTGATGCCTCCGTTGCAGAAGCATTTGGGGAAATAGCCGCAATTGCCTTGAGTAATTCGAGAACCCTGGATCAACTGGATGAAAACAACAGGAAACTGGAGAGTTTCAATGAGACCCTGGTTGACCGGGAGTACAGGATCATCGAGATCAAGCAGGAAGTCAATGAACTGTGCAGAGAACTGGGACGCGAACCCGTCTACAAAGACATAGCAAAACACGCGCTTTAACCAGAGCATCTGTCAATGAGAGACTTAAAACATATCTGGGTATGTCGTACTGCGGCCAGTATTATCCTGCTCACTGCGTTAACAATGTTACTTGCGGCCTGCGACAGTAAACCAGAACAAGCCGGGGAAAAGGAAATATATTCGTTACGGCTTGCACTAGCAATGCAGCCGGGCAGCGCCCTGGTTATGGTTGCCGAGAATCAGGGCTTTTTCGAACAAAACGGGCTCAGGCTGGAGATATCAGAACACCCCAGCGGCAAACGAGCGCTCCATGATAGTTTTTTTGCAGGCAAGAGCGATATTGTTATCTCTGCTGATGTGCCTGTAGCCTTGGCATCTTTTACTGAAATCCCATTTGTTATCCTCGGGTCCATATTTTCAGCAAACAATATCAACCGTCTGATTGCAAGGACTGATGCTGCCATTAGTACGCCAACCGACCTCAAAGGAAAAAAAATCGCAACTCAGAAAGCCTCCGCAGTACATTTCTTTCTGCATTTGTTTTTAGTGGAACATGGGATACATGAAAAAGAGTTGGAACTGTCTTTTTTCAAGGCAGAGCAGTTGCCTGACAAGCTTGCTTCTGGTGCAATCGATGCCTTTTCAATGCGAGAACCCTACATCAGCCTGGCCAGAGATAAACTGCCGGACGAGCATATAGTATTTGAGAAACCGGGACTCTACCAGCAAAGGGATGTGGTTATATCAAATCGAGACTTCATCAAAAATCATCCTTCAGCTGTAAGGCTTTTTTTGAAGAGTCTTTTGGATGCTGAAATATACGTACAAAATAATCCGAAAGCTGCAATAAACATTATCTCGAAGCGATTGGGAGTAACGCCCTCATCACTGGAAAAAAACTGGCCAGAAATAAGTATGGAGGTCTCACTAGATCAGTCTATGCTACTGGTGCTTGAAGATATTTCGCGTTGGGCAATTCATGGGGGACTTGTGGAAAACCGCTCCCTGCCAGACTTTCTTAAAAGAATGCACGGGCAGGCGTTAAAGGAAATTTCACCAGATGCAGTGACAATAATCCAGTAGTCCGTAAATGAAGATTAGGCACAAATTACTCGCGACGATTGGGCTTATTGTATTGCTGGGCCTGTTATTTCTAACCGTACTTTACAAAACACACGAACTATCCCGCTCCAATACCTTAAGTGATGATCAGCTTTATCAAATCCAAATTGGTTCCTACGAGCTGTCGGTACTAACATATGAAGCCATCCTGCACCCACAAGAGACGCGACCCAAGCAACAATGGCTTAACAAACATCGAACTCTGATGAACCAGATCGAAGGAATCGAATTCGATTATTCTCTCGAACAAAGAAACATAAAGAAACTGAAAAGCAACCTATTGACAATAAGCGAGTTATTCAAACGCCTATCACCCGCCACCGAGCATTCTCAAACTACTATATCGCCGGATTTCACATTACTGCAACAAAAAAGACAACGTATAGCCGCAAGTATACAGTCTGTTGCCTTAGAGGTTGCTGCATCTGCGTCGGAATTGCGCACCTCAGTAAATAATGAACACATTGATTCCATGCAAAGGATGTTCACTACAGCTTTTGCTGTGACTCTTATCGCCACTCTATTGTTGATATCACTGTCTTTTGGAGTTTTCAGGAACATTTTTACTGCGGTAAATAATTTACTCAAAGGTGTTACCCAAGTAACAAAAGGAGATCTGAGCTATCGCTCATCACTTCACACTGATGATGAACTCGAAGAATATGCCAACGCATTTAATGAGATGGTTTCACGTCTTGACAAAACCATGGCTTCAAGGGATTTGCTAAACAAGGAAATTATCAAGCAGAAAGCAACAGAGAAAAAGTTAAGAGAGTATAAAAACGAATTGGAGAACAAGGTAAGGGAGCGAACAGAGGCACTCGAAAAATCCCGGCTGGCCGCAATCAGCATTATGGAAGATGTGAATATCCAGCGAAAAAAAGCTGTGACAGCCCAACAACAGACTGAAAATACCAACAAAGAACTGGAGCAGGAAATCACTCAAAGATTAAAAGTTGAAAACCGCTTGCGAGAAAACGAGACCAGTCTCAAGCACGCCATTATCGAAGCTGATTCTGCAAACCGGTCCAAAAGCATATTCCTGGCTAATATGAGTCATGAGTTAAGAACACCCTTAAATGCGATTCTAGGTTTTTCAGAAATTCTGATACGTGACAATATGCTTAGCAGGGACCAGCGTGACAGTATAAATATCATTAATCGTAGCGGCGAGCACTTACTTGATATGATTAATGACGTTCTTGACCTATCTAAGATCGAATCAGGAAAAATAGAAATAGAGGAGAGACCCCTCGATCTGAAGAAAATGCTATATGACATTGAAAGCATGATTAATATCCGAGTCGAACACAAAGGACTTAAGTTCACGCTGGAATTCGCTGAGAATCTGAGTCAATTCGTTGTTACAGATGCAGGAAAACTGAGGCAGATCCTGATTAACCTGTTAGGAAATGCAGTAAAATATACCGAACGTGGTGGTATATCATTGCGCGTAAAAAGCGATTCTTTAGACGGACAACAAGACAGAGTCATGCTTTGTTTCGAGGTTGAGGATAGCGGGATTGGTATTCCAGAGGACAAATATGACGCCATTTTCATACCCTTTGTACAGACTGGAAGTTCTGATCATCAAGGCAAAGGTACGGGACTCGGCCTAGCGATCTCAAAATCACTTGTGGAACTGCTTGGCGGTCAAATATCAGTCCAAAGCGTGATCGACAAAGGATCCATCTTCTCTTTTCAAGTCCCCGTTGCCCCAACACACGGAAGCGAAGCATCCGAAGACATTACCACAAGCAAACCTGCAGTCCTTTCTCTTGCACCGGATCAGCCAGAATGGCGTATTTTGATCGCCGATGACAACAAGGAAAATCTACAGTTGCTAAAAAAGCTCTTGACTCAGGTCGGCTTCCGCGTGAAAGAGGCTAAAGACGGTCAGGAGGCGATTGACATTTACAAGCAATGGCGCCCGGACTTTATCTGGATGGACATGCGCATGCCCAATGTGGACGGTTATGAGGCAACACGGATAATTAGGAATTTACCCAATGGTGACAATATAAAGATTGTCGCCATAACCGCCAGTGCATTCAAAGAGCAGAAAAGCAAGATTCTGGATGCGGGTTGTGACGAAGTGGTACGCAAACCGTATCGTTCATATGAAATATTTGATGTAATGTCGGATGTACTTGGCGCATCCTTCATTTATGACGCTACCACCGTGGATGAGCAGCCCAACAACAAGCTCGTTTCGTCTGACAGGATCGATTCATTACCACAGGAGATCGTAGATAACTTATTTTTAAGTTCAAAACAACTGGATGCAGAATCCATACTTTCAATAGTTGAGGATAATGACATTATTACAGAAGATATCAGTGAAGTACTCGTGACTCTGGCGAAAGAATTCCGCTTTGATACAATAATTGAAATGCTGTCACAGCACAAAAAGATAACGGATGAATAGTACTTATAAACAATGAAAGAAGAACAAAACAATCGAGGCTTAAAAATACTAATCGTCGACGACGTAGCGGATAATCTTTCTGTTTTATCCTCTTTACTGCAGGCAGAAGGATTCAGGGTTTTCGCCGCAATCAGTGGTAATCTCGCATTGCAGGCTTTGGATACCCTAGTGCCTGACCTGATTCTTCTGGATATTGTCATGCCAGAGATGAATGGCTTTGAAATCTGTGCACGCATTAAAGAACGCGAATCACTGAGAAATATACCGGTTATTTTTATCAGTGCCCTTGATGATCCTCAGGATAAGGTTAAAGCCTTTTCCAGTGGCGGTGTAGACTACATCGGCAAACCTTTCCAAAAGGAAGAAGTGCTTGCCAGGGTAAAAACCCATATTGAACTCGCAGGTGCACGTGACAAGCTTGAAACACTAGTTGAAAGCCGCACCCATGAATTATTAGAAAACCAGAAGAGACTGAAGAAAACACAACAACTTGCACGCCTGGGAAGTTGGGAGCTGGATTTGGTGAATGGCACTTTGTATTGGTCCGATGAGGTATTTAATATTTTTGGTTTAAAGCCATCCGAGTTCGTGCCGGGTTTTGAGGCCTTTCTTGAGCGAGTCCATCCAGAAGACCGTGAATCAGTAAAGATGACTTATCTCACTGCTGTGAAAGACAAACTGGCATATGACCTAGTACACCGGATTGTCCGAAATGACAACGATGATATCCAATATGTTCATGAACTTGCCGACCACGTAATAAATGAAGATGGTGAAGTTATCCGCTCCATTGGCACCGTCCAGGACATAACAAATCTCGTTACCTTAGATAAAGAACGCCAGCATTACCTGGAAAAATTCAAAAATTCTCTGGAAAAAACTGTTATCGTTGTGTCTGCCACCCTTGAAAAACGAGATCCATATACCGCCGGTCATCAGCGAAATGTCTCAGAATTGGCGGTTTCCATAGCCAAAGAGTTGAATCTTTCGGACGATACAATATCGGGAATCCGCCTTGGCAGCATTATTCACGATATTGGCAAAATCAATATTCCCTCTGAAATCCTTACTCGACCAGGAAAGCTCAGTGATTTGGAATTTGAGATGATCAAAACCCACCCCTTGCATGGAAGTGAAATTCTCAAAGACGTCGAGTTCCCATGGCCGATAGCCGAGATGGTTTTACAACATCACGAGCGCCTGGATGGCAGTGGTTATCCCAACAGTCTTAAAGGTGACGAAATCCTGCTAGAGGCAAAGATTATTGCCGTAGCCGATGTAGTCGAGGCGATGTCATCACACCGACCCTATCGCCCGTCACTCGGTATAGAAGTCGCTTTAAAAGAGATTGAGGCTGGCAGTGGCCGACTTTTTGATGAGAAAGCTGTTTCAGCCTGCATTAACCTTTTTCGTGAAAAGGACTTCAAACCATTCGCCTCAAGCTAGATTATCGTTCCCTATGTTCAAATTCTGACACAATCGTGAATTGTCTCTCGCAGCACTATCAGAGACGCTTTGAGGCACCTAGGTAATTATATTTTCTGCATGAGCGCTGAACCCTGACAGTTCTTCTCTATCAGTAACCGCAAAACCATCGCAAAATCATAAATCAGACGTCAAGATTTCACTTCACGGACTTTGTGAACTATGTCATTCCTCTTTTTAGTGAGGCTCACAGCGACCAAATACTTATTGGAATGGAAATTGCACATAATGTACCCAATATAAATACTGATTTCACTCAAGAGAATCTCTCTTAATAAACTGAAGAATAAAACAGTATCAGGATGTCTGCTATGATTATATTACCGTGATCTTTCTATAGTTATTTTCGCCTTTCCTAAACCCAGGCCAAGTCCAGACGGTAACCTGAGATACCGGGGCGTTCGAAAACTGTTGGTCAACCAGAAACATAAATGCTGATTTTCCCTAAAAACGCCCTGCCAGGTTCTGTTTTAGGGGTCATTCTACTATTTTTTTGCCCAATCCTGGCAGTTGCAGCGGATGCCAGCCGGATTCTCGTCATACACTCGTATAGCCAGGAATACCCCTGGACCAAAGGCCAGCATGACGGTTTTATCGATGGGCTGCAACAAGGGCAGCCAGCACAATCCATCATCAAAACTGAATACCTGGATAGCAAACGCACCGACTACAATATCAGCTATGCCAACTGGTTCGGGCACTATCTTCAGGTTAAATACCAGGACTTCAATCCGGACGTCATTTATGTGACCGATGACAATGGGCTGGACTTCGGTTTGACCCACCTTGTGAATATATTCCCAGAAAAGCCATTGGTATTCTCAGGGGTCAACGACTATTCAAAACAGCAAAGACTCGACCCTGAATTACAGACAGGCGTATTCGAAAAAAAGGAAATCGCCCCCAACCTGGAACTGGTACAACAACTGTTCGGCCAACCTGAAGCGATTTTCATCGTCGGTGACAACTCCAATACCTACCAGGCAATCGAACGCGAACTGCGAAAAAAACTCTCATCAGCACAATTCCCGAAAACCATATTTTTAGCCGACAATAACATCGACAATATCACCAAGCTTCTCAGCTCAGTGGAAAAGCCACTGGTTTTACTGACCACACTCGGTGCCATGCGGGACAACAAGGGATCGATCCTGAAACTCAACGACACGATAGAAAAGATCGTTACCTCGGGCTCAGAAATTGTCATCAGCATGGAAGATGCCTACCTGTTTGATGGGGTACTCGGCGGGTATGTCACCAGCGGTAAGGCTCAGGGAATGGCGGCGGCCTCCCTGGTAAAAGCTTTTCTAAATGGGACAAAGATCAAACAGCTTCCGCCAATTACAAAAAGCCCGAACGAGTATATTTTTTCCGACCCCACTCTGCAGGCACTTGATCTTGAATTACCCACAGCCATTGCTGATAAAGCAACCATACTGAATCCACGAATTGGTTTTTATGGACGTTACAAACAAGTCTTTGTAGCGACCATTGTCATCCTGTTTCTGTCACTGATCGCCAGCCTTATCCTGTATACCTGGCTAACCTCAAAGAAAAACAGAAAACTGCAGCAACAATCTGAATTACTCAGATTAAAAAAAGAGCAGTTAAGTCAAAGTGAAGAGAAGTATCGTTTGCTGTTCGAACGCCCCGAAGAACCCATGCTGGTTATTCGTAAAAACACCTTTGTCATTGCCAATGATGCTGCCGCCCATCTTCTAGGCTATAAAAGCTCACAAGCACTTCAGCAAATCCACCCGTCCGTTTTGTCACCCGAGAAGCAGCCGGATGGGCGTATTTCTATCGACAAAGCCAACGAGATGATGGAGCAGGCTTATAATATCGGTTACAACAAATTTGAATGGCAACATTTAAGGAAAGACGGCACCCCGCTATTAATCGAGGTATCGCTGACACGCATTCCCTTTGAGAAAGAATTCGCCCTGTTTTGTATATGGCGTGACATCACTGATTGGCGTCATGCAGAAAATGCGCTGCGCGAAAAAACCACTTATCTCAACAGCGTACTCAGCGCCTCGGTCAATATTGGTTTAATAGCCACTGACACCGACCTAAAGATCAATTATTTCAACGAAACAGCCGCCCGAATTTTCGGATTGGAGCCTAACCAGCTGGAACAACAAAACCTTCACATATTTCATTCAGGACACAGCAGTGAAAGCAAAAAACGTTTCAAAGCAGCCATGCAGGTAGCACAGGACAAAGGAGAATATCGTTTTCAAATGAACCTGCCCATCAAGGCTGAAACACGATACCTGGACGCCAGAATCTCACCCATCAGGGAGGACAACCAGGAACTGCAAGGTTACATTCTGATGATCGAAGATGTAACACGTCAGCGTGAGGCGGAAAGACTGATCAAATTCCAGGCGTCTTATGATCACCTGACCAGCCTGCCAAACCGGCGTACGCTGTTGACTCGCCTGCAACAGACTATCTCTCGCTGCAAACGTCACAGTCATCTAGGCGCAATTCTATTCGTCGACCTGGACAACTTCAAACAGGTCAATGACTCGCTCGGCCACTCTGTCGGAGATTCACTGTTGCAGGAAGTTGCTCAGCGCATGCTCAAAGATGTCCGGGATGAAGATACGGTAGCTCGGCTTGGCGGTGATGAATTTGTTGTGCTGCTGTCCGAATCAGGCAATACACTGGAAAAAGCGATAGCCGATATCAAACAGGTTGCGGATAAACTTAATGAAAATATCGCCCAGCCCTACCTGATTGATGGACATGAGATTCGTACAACCACCAGTATCGGTATAAGCGTCTTTCCTACATCGGACGAAACGGCCGATGATATCTTGCGCCAGGCCGATACCGCCATGTACCAGGCCAAGGAGGCCGGACGAAATACCTTCAGATTCTTCTCATTAAGCATGCAGAAAAATATTGAGGCGCGCATGCAACTGCTTGACGAACTGCATCATGCTATTGAGGAGAATCAGTTCAAGGTCTATTTCCAACCTCAGTTTGACAACTCCATGCAATTAGTCGGGGTGGAATCCTTGGTACGCTGGAAGAAAGCGGACAGCAAAATCATACAACCGGGAGACTTCATACCGCTGGCAGAGGAGAGCGGCTTAATCCAGCCAATCAACAACTTTGTCCTGCGCCAATCTTTGCTCAAGCACTGGACATGGAAAAAAACCTATGCAGAAAAAGTCGTAAATCGCATCTCAGTCAATGTCAGTGCTGTTCAGTTCAACCAGGATAATTTTGTACAGAATATCCTGGATATCATCAGCCAAACAGGTACTGACCCATCCGTCCTGACGCTTGAGGTCACTGAAAGTATGTTATTGCATGACATCGATGCAACAGTACTCAAGATGAAACAGCTGAAAGCCTCTGGCGTACGCTTTTCTATTGACGATTTTGGCACGGGGTACTCATCCCTGGCCTACCTGAAACGTCTGCCCATCAGTGAAATCAAGATCGATCGCTCATTCATCCATGACATGCTTGACGATCCCAATGATGCTGCAGTGGTTGAGACCATCGTCAAGCTGGCCACTCAACTCGGCATGGAAACTGTGGCTGAAGGCGTTGAAAACAGGGATGTTCTTGAGCAACTGGTCAATTTTGGCTGCCACGCATTTCAGGGTTTTTATTTCAGCCAGCCTGTGGCTGCCGAGGAATTCGAAGAGCGCTTCCTGAAACAGAGTACTGACTGGGCCGCCAAGCAAAATAAACGGTTATGGACTGAATTAGAGACGTAACAAGGCTGCTCACCGGAATCGATGATTGAATTGTGTCCGACGCGGAAAACCAGCCCACCAGCGTCGAGTGATTGTTTTTAACCTGCTTACCGAATTGATCGATCAAGCGCAGTTTTTCCGGGGTAACGGAACAATTTATCCGAATACCTTTTCAGCGCCCTATAGTTGTGGCGCTGCAATCGACTTTAGTTCAGGCAGAAGTCACAGTTTAGTAACACGAACGGACTCATTCCGTTTACCAAATCCACATTCATAGTGTGAAAATGCCGCTTGTTCGTGAAGTGCGCCATGCCAGCAAAATCAACAATACTGCGGACATCTCTTCAGCGACCAGACTCTGATCTTCATGGGAAGATCACATTCTCTCTCTGCAAGAGCAGAGCATAGCCCCGGATCACCCAGCTGCCCTGTAACTACACCATCACCGGCAAGTTAGTTTTTCACTAGATTCGGTTATACTTGCAGGAAATTTGCAGTATGGGGACACCGCCATGCACATTCAACGTCAGGGACAATGGGTCTTCGCGATCGGGCTGGTCGTCGTATTGACCAGTGTACTCGCCGGTAACCTGATACAGGACGAACTGGTCAGCCTGGGAGACCGGGCCTTTCTGGCCAAACATGGTGCAACGGGCTGGCTGACCTTTATGTCTTTTGCCTTCGGTTTTCCATTGGGCATGGCAGTCTGTGCCACCGGCATGTTCATGGCGAGCGAACCCGCGGCCGGGAAACGGCTGCTGTTTGCGCTCACCGCACTGCTTGTCGCCCTTTCGGCCATACTGGTGCCTGGAGTCGCCGGGCGAGCACCCAGTGCCAGTTTTTTCGGTACTGGTGGGTACACCATCCTGGTTCTGGTGCTGGCAACCCTCTGGTGGTGGGGCAGGCATCGGGCCAGCCTGCCGCCCGAAGCGCGCCTGGGCGCGGACCTGCAGGGCGCCGGCTACCTGTGCTTCGCGATTGTCGCCTGGAACCTGTGCGGCGTTGGCGGCATGCCCTCCTTTGCCCTGGATCCGGAAAAAATGCTGGCCACAGGCAGCCGCGGCTTTGCTATCGGCCAGATGAAAGCGATCATGGTGGCGCTGGTGGCAGGCTGGGTACTCACGGCGGCCGGTTATCGCATGTCGCTGAAGACCTCGAAGTAAACCGCTCGGAGCAGGCGATATGCAGTACAACCCGTTCCCTATTGGAAACAACAGCAGACCAGGCCAGCTGTGGCGGATACTTCTAACGCTATTGCTGGCGTTACTGCTGTCGGCCTGCAGTCGTATCCAGCTGGCCTACAACAACCTCGACTGGCTGTTGCCCCATTACCTCAGCTCTTACATGCCCCTGTCCGATAACCAGGACAGCCTGCTGGAAACAGGTGTCGAGAATTTCCTGCAGTGGCATTGCAGCACCCAGGTCGCCGGCTATGCGCACCTGTTGCGCGATGTCGATAGACGCTTCCGAAGCGACGACCTGGTCCGGAGCGAACTGGTAACCTTCAACGATCGTATCCAACAGGCCTGGACAGGAATCCTGCAGCAGGGCAGCCCGGCCCTGGGCGACATTCTGCTCACCGCGGATGAAACCCAGATCAGGGAACTCCTCGAAGGCTTTGAGCAGCGCAATCACGAATGGCTGGAGGAGTTTGAAGCCACCAGTGCCGAGGAGTTGCGCGATGACTACCGGGAACGCATGAGCAAGGAACTGCAGCGCTGGTTCGGTGAACTGGACGAGCAGCAGGAACAGATACTGGTCGTCTGGAGCAGGCAGTTCCAGCCGCTGGGCCTGCAAGGGCTGGAAGTGCGGCGGCGCTGGCAATCGCGTCTGGGGGAGATCGTCAACGCCCGCAATGACCGGGAGGCTTTCCAGCGCGAATTCGCTGAACTACTGACCAACCCGGCCGCACTACGCACCCCCCAATACCAACAGCGCCTCGATCACAATCGTGACGTAACAATCGACATGATCTATCGCATTGTCCAACAGCTCAGCAATATGCAAAAGCACCACCTGAAACGGCAGGTCAGAGCTGTGGCAGGCGATTTTGACGGCCTGGCTTGCAGTGGTCAGCCCGCAGCTTCTTGACTAAAGAACTGTGTTGTCAACCAGCCGCTGAATCTTCAGCAATATCTTCCCTCGCGTCTTGCGCATTGGATAAGAATCTCTTTCCCATTCATATGCTCTGGATGAGCCGCTTACAGGTATTATTACCAATTCATTACGTTCTTTGTCGCAATAGCACGGTATAGCCAGAAAACAAGACAGTAACCGTAAACTATGCCATCTACGCCCTGATTCAAACCAAAATCACCTAAGATCAGCATCAGTATACGAGGGGGGGTATTTTCTAAAACACAATAGACCCGGGACACTTGCGGATTCACCAAATAATTCTATAGTTAATATGGTTCCTATCCCTATCCAAAGTGCCTGATGTAGTGAACAAAAAGCCCTCCCAATCTCGAGCTGCTACGGCTACAGAGATCGAAAGCAGTAATTTTTTTGATCTCTCAATTGATCTGCTCGCTGTAGCAAATACCGAAGGAAAATTTGTAAAAGTCAATCATGCCTGGAAGGAGATGCTGGGTTGGGAGCCTGAGGATCTTCTTAGTGATACCTTTCTGAGTTTTGTCCATCCTGACGACATCGAAGCCACAGTTAATCAGATTCAAAGCCAAAAAAAGAGCGGCACAACAGTGCAGCAGTTTGTTAACCGCTATCGCTGCAAAGATGGTTCATACCGCTGGCTTGAATGGACTGCTTCTGCTGAGATCGATGGATTCATTTACGCCATTGCGCGCGATAAAACGGATCAGAAGCGGATCGAACAGGAGAGAGACCGCTTTTTTGACATCTCAATTGATCTACTGGTAATTGCCAATACCGATGGAACTTTCAGAAAGGTCAATGAAAGGTGGACAGAAGTTCTTGGTTGGGAACAGTCTGAATTGGTTAACCGTCCTTTTTTCGATTTTGTGCATCCCGATGATATCGAGCCCACTCTGGTCGAACTCGAGCGTGAAAAAAGGGGCGAACAGGTTACCAAATTCGTAAACCGATATCGATGCAAAGACAACTCATATCTCTATCTGGAGTGGACAACACAACCCGAACCTGATGGTACGATTTATGCTGTTGCTCGTGACATCACTCAGCGGAAATTGGCAGAACAGGCCATCATGCAGAGTGTTGAACGCTATCAGTCTGTCATTGAAACGGCCAACGATGGTTTTTGGGTGATCGATATCCATGGAAATATTCTCGAAGTCAATGACTCCTATTGCCGACTGTCAGGATACACACGGGAAGAGCTGCTGCAGATGCATATTTCCGAAATAGATGCCAACGAAACACGAGAAGATACACTCACGCATATTAAGGAGATCGTCAATAAAAAGAATATTCTGTTTGAAACGAGACATCGCCATAAAAATGGAACACTCTGGGACGCTGAAATCTCAACGAGCTATTCAGATATAGAAGGTGGACGTTTTTTCGTATTCATACGTGATATCAGGGAACGCAAATTCAACGAACAAATTGCCAACCTACGTGACGGGTTATCAAAAATCGTTTACCAGGGAGAGATGGATAACATCATGCGTGTTGCGCTTGATATCGCTGAAAGCATTACCCAAAGCCAAATTGGTTTTTATCACTTCGTAGAAAAAGATCAGAAAACCCTGTCACTTCAAGTCTGGTCAAGCAATACACTTAAAAACATGTGTCATTCAGAAGGGGAAGAGATGCACTATCCAATCGATCAGGCAGGTGTCTGGGTCGATTGCATACACCAGGGAAAACCCATAATTCATAATGATTACGAGGCGCTCGATCATAAAAAGGGCATGCCGGAAGGCCATCCGGAACTGGTAAGAGAGATCACTGTACCCATTTTCAGAGATGGCCTGATCGTAGCCGTAGCCGGGCTTGGCAATAAGCAGATTGAATACAGCAATTGGGACCTGAACGTCCTGGAACGAATCGCAGACGTTGCTTATGAATTTATTGAGCGTAAGCAATCAGAAATGCAGATCGAGCACATGGCTTATTACGATGCCCTAACCGGGCTTCCCAATCGTACACTTCTTTCAGACAGGATGGCCCAGGCAATGAGCCAATGTTCGCATACTGGGCGTGTACTGGCAGTCTGTTATCTGGATTTGGACGGATTCAAGACGGTTAACGATGAGCATGGACACGACGTAGGCGATGAATTACTGATCAGCCTGGCAAAACGCATGATGAACATACTGCGCGAAGGAGACACACTTGCACGTCTTGGTGGCGATGAGTTTGTAATACTGCTCAACAATCTAAGGGAAGGCAAGGAAAGTGAATCCTTTCTTAGTCGTGCCATAGAGCGAATAGAGAAGCCTTTCGTGGTCAAAGGGTACCGACTAGCGATATCTGCGAGTATTGGAGTAACCATATTTCCTGAAGACGATTCAACTGCCGACACGCTTCTTCGACATGCTGACCAGGCAATGTACAAAGCAAAAGCCGATCCCGATATCGACTATCACATGTATGATTTAATCGAGGAGCAGGAGATACGCAGTAAACGCCAAATGCTTGATCAGTTCAAACGGGCATTGGAAGAAGATGAGCTTGTCTTACACTACCAACCCCGCATCGATCTGTTTAGCGGTGAAGTTGTCAGTCTTGAAGCACTCATTCGCTGGCAACACCCGGACAGGGGTTTACTGATGCCAGCACAGTTTTTACCTAACATCGAAGGCACCCCTGAAGAAGTGCAAATGGACGAATGGGTTGTCAAACAGGCGCTGGAACAACTCAATCAACGGCTGGATCATGACACAGCAATACCGCTGAGTATCAATATAAGCCCGCATCATATTCAGCAGGGTAACTTCTCTGAGTATCTTACCGATCAACTAACCCACTACCCTGATGGTATTGCACAGAATCTCGAGCTGGAAGTATTGGAAACAGCAGCCATTCACGACATTGAACATGTCGCGAAGATGATGAACTCCTGTTCAAAGCTAGGCGTCTCTTTTTCACTGGATGACTTTGGCACAGGCTACTCATCACTAACGCACTTCCATCGTTTACCGATAAATGTGTTGAAAATTGATCAGAACTTTGTGCGCTCCATGATTGATGACGTCAATAATCTCGACATTGTCAAAGGGGTTGTGCAACTCTCCAAGGCCTTACAACGACCCGTCGTAGCAGAAGGCGTTGAGAACATCGAACTCGGCATGATACTGCTCTATCTGGGATGCCAATACGCGCAAGGCTACGGAATAGCGCGCCCTATGCCGATTGAAGCATTTGACGACTGGCTGATAGATTGGAAGAGAGAGAGGCTATGGCATCGCTTGCATGATCAGGAAGAACTCAATAGCGATGATATCGAACTGAAGATCGCTGTATACAGCCACCGTCGATGGCTTGAATCGGTTGTACATTACATCGAAACAAATGGCAAAGCCGAACCTCCGTCTCTTGATAGTGGTCAAAGTACGTTTTCCCATTGGTACTATGGCATGGGAGTGGCTCGATATGGAAACAGACCGGCTTATGCCTTTCTCCTGCCCAAGCATCTTCATACCCATGAAGTCGCCGCGTCGTTGATAAAACTGGTTGATAAAGGGGAGCAGAAAGAGGCAAAGGAACTGCTTGGCAGTTTAGCGACTGCTAGTGATTCTTTACTTGATATTCTCACCAAGCTCTCTACGCAGTGAACAATATGGCTTTCGGTATAAACAAAGTCTGAATCGAAGATACAATATGCCGAAAATAGAGTTATTGGCACCACACTGTTAAAGAAACCCATTCCCACAATCAGCGCTCACCTGACCCCAACCCATAACCAAGCAGTAAGCAAGTCACTTGACCGATTATCTTACTCTCAATAAAATGACCACTATAGCTTATTAACATTGTCGACTGGCCAGTCGTCCACCTCAAAAATCTTACCCAGAGTAACAACATGGCAGACAACCGTTGTGAGAATTTAACTTGGGTCTTTTCACTTCCGTACATTAAACCCTTCTCAACTGCCACATACAGTAAAACAATCACATATAGAGTCACTATTCTGTCTCTGCTCATCGTCTTTGGTTTAAGCCTGCTGCTTTCAGGTTGCTCAGCACCACCAGCTCTCAGTACCAAACGCGCTTCTGAACTACGTGAAGCTTTCGTCGGCCGGGAGTTTGTGTTTCGTACAGACTGGTATGAAAAGTTCACTATTCATAAAGGAAAATATGGCCATGAGGCAATTTTAGGAACACCGGAGGGTAAAGAACCTTCCCTGGTTCAACGAAAGCGGGCCGAAAGCCCAGGAGAACTGCAAGCTTCTGCCGGTACACTTGCGCATATTTCTGACGTACATTCATCGCAAAACTGGCTACTGAAAGTCTACTTCTCGACAGAGAAGGGTCAGCCGGGAGAGATTAGTATCTGGCGATTCGATAAAGGCATCCGCGACGATATCGTAACGGTAGCATGGCTGGAAGATCAGTTGTCACAATCCACCATCGAATTTCTCGATAAAGCCGATGTGGAGATCGATCAGATAGGGAATTCACTACCACCCCCCCCGCCGCAACCAACATTGACTGCCGCACCCAAGCGTGCACACACAAACACACCAAAGGTGGCATCCGGTCCCGTGATAAAAGACCTGGAGGCGACTGCTTTACCCTCATCGGTAAGACATGGCGAAACCTTGAAATTGATACTCAACTATTCACTGGTGAGTGGTATTGAAGGTTCAGTGGAAGTTACCGAGAGTCGTAATTTGCTTTTCAATGGCAAGACACTGCCCGGTTATCCCAAGCAGAAAGCTGAGCATAAACGCAGTGGATCGCAAACCTCTATTTTTCGCCAGAAAATCCCGTTAAAGGCGAACCCTGGCACTTATACCTATAAGGGTGAGGTCTGCATAGAGACCGGATGCATAAGCCGGCTGACAAGATTTACCATCAGGCAGTGAAGATTAAGACCCTCAGAACTTGATGCTGCTTACAATACAAGTTTCATAATTATCACCATTCCGGTACAAGCCGAATGAAAGGGAGTTAACTGACTCTGCCCCCTCTGACACTCTTCTTGAAGATCAGTTAAGTCGCTATTTGGTAGTATTCAAGTAGCGATTTAAACATTGCTTCAACGTTCCATTGATAATCGTGCGACAGCGCTTTGTTGCTCTATGCATTCCAGCGATACAAAATCACCTCTTGGTGATGGTTGGTTTAGGATGATCAGGTGAGTTTTTTCCACTGCATTTAGATTCTGCTCACCCTCAGGTTAACTGAGCCTAAATTAGCGATGCACCATTTAAGAATTGAACTGGCTTGAGGGGAGGTGCTATTTGTATCGTCCTTGGCCACTTAAAAGTATGAATAGCATACTGACTATAAAAGCAAATATGTCGATTAGTTAAAGACTATTGCTCTCCGCCCCTATTTATTAACAAACCTTAAGAAAATGCCATACGCGTCAGTCTGCATTGCTTCTTTTATTAGAGTATATTTTGCTAATGATGTTTTTAAGGTTTGATAAGTAAAGACTATTTCACTCCGACCCTGTTTATTAACAAATCTTAAGAAAACACCGCTCGAGTCAATCTGTGATTGTTTCTTATATTTAGAATGTATGTTTGCAGTTGATGTTTTTTCAGGCTCGGTCTCGTTTTTATCAATGAAATGCTACTATTATTGAACACGGCAGGATGCTCGCTTGCAGCATTGGAATGGTAGTTAAAGGATCCAATCGATATCAAAATAATCAAGTTTATAAGAGAGAGGATTTATATGAATAACAAGAAATGCACTGCCATATTTGGCTTACTTTTTTCCATTAATCTGGCGTTCTCCGGTTCCGTACTCGCAACCAGCTTATCCGACATGGCAAAGGAGTGTGATGAGTGTCATGGAAGCAACGGCAACAGCACAGATGACAAGGTTCCTTCTATCGCCGGTTTTTCCGAATCTTCATTGGTGGATATGATGGAACAGTATAAAGCGGGAGATCGACCCGCAGACAAGTACAAACCCAGCGGTGGTGAGGAAACCGACATGCAAGTGGTTGCCAAGGAGATGAGTGACGATGATATCAGTGCGATATCCGCCCACTACGCCAAGCAGACCTTCAAACCCATCAAACAGGATTTCGATGCCGCGGCCGCAAAACGGGGTGCAGAAGTGCACGACAAGCTATGCGAAAAATGTCACTCGGAAGGCGGCGCCAATGCCGATGATGACGCGGCAATCCTAGCAGGTCAGTGGCGCGGTTATCTGGAAAGACAGTTCGTGTTGATCACCTCGGGCGAACGTGAAACGACAAAAAAGATGAAGAAGAAAATGAAGAAGGTCAAAGACGAAGATATACAACCGCTGATCGAGTTTTACATCAGTAAACAATGAACTGACAATCCACGGCGGCTGTCATCTTGTATTGGCCGGAGATGCACGGCCGCCTAGTCTGTCAACACTGCTTTCCATTACGACGTGCGAGCCGGTTGGCTGCATGCGCCCATCCGGCAGGATTTGACTGCAATGGTGCATACGATCAGACATCACAGCCCTGAACTGGGGTTAGTGTTGCTCAATGCTTTGATAGAGATCCGTCTGTTCCAGTTGATGACGCTGATATGATGGGACGTGCGGCGACCGGTCTTTGTTCGCGACCTGAGGCATATCGCTCACCTTATATCTCCGACATGCAAAACTCCACTTTGTTTGCCTGCGCTATACAGGTTCGGATCTTCTCCTCGCCTTCTCCATCTTTCGGATCAACGATGGGGATTCCTCCACTGAAATTGACTCATCATTCAGAAACCATATTGCATACCATCAGCCATTGGGTTGCCGGTTATTTTGGTGCGCGCAGGCATACTTGAGCGTGATGAGGTAAAGAGCTATCTGATCGCGAGGCGATATAACGTCCTTATGACATCACCTGGCGATAATCCAGGCGCAATGCATCAAACGTGTGTTAAGTGCTGGCGGGTCTATCTGCACTCAGTGTGGAGGTGATTCCAAACTGATTGCCGGAATCGATGATCAGGCGGTTATCGACAAGATACCAAATCGTCTGCAAGCCGAGGGTACATTGTCATCACCGTCGGCTCTGCCGCCTGCCGCGCGGACCTCACCCGAGTCGGACTGTTTAGCATAGTTTAGGTATTTAACACCTCGTGACGGGGGACAGCGACAAAAAGGCATTGCTGTCTGGCGGACTGTTACCCGAATAGAGTCAGAATACCAGGGAGGCGTTGCGGATCCCGACGCAGGTTTGCATATAAAAATCGGGAAAAATGCCAAGGAAACGGCGAATACCAGACAATCGGACCTGGATTGACACCCAACCTTTTCAAGTTGGCACCGAATGAGTAAAGCCTGTTAATTACCTAGTCTCCAGCCAGGAAATAGGTCAGGCATTTGACCCAAATCAGCTAAAGAGTAATAAACCACGAATACCCCCGTGAAACATATGTTCCACAGGCGTATGCTGTAACAAATCAGTAATAAAAATGTAACACACACGGATGTGTGGGCAGATGTAACCCGGGTTCATTCAACGCGTGGTGGAATCCACCGATCAGCAAGCCTAGACCCGGAGAGCCCCGACCAAGGGCTTCGTGCGCGGATGAATATTAGCATTCCCGCATATACATATAATAAAACTGGAGAAAAACGTCCTCCCCTGCCAGGCAGGGAAACCAGGACGCCCAACAAGTAATGACCAACGACCTAAAGTCCAATCCAATTGATCTTGAGGGGGGCATGTCCTCCACCCCCTTACTCGCTCCTCCCAGTGGTGATACCCCTGATAGTGAGGAAGACAAAACGCTAGCGATGGACTCACCGAAATCGCTGGCAGCCGAAATAGAAGCGCTCAAGGAAGAGATCAGCAGATCAAAAAATGATAATCGTCCCGCGATCCGCCGTTACCGTAACGAACGGGAACTAAAACCCTACCAGGCCGAGCTGATCAAGATGCAGCAGTGCCTGGAAGATCACAACAAGCGCATGGCTATCCTTTTCGAAGGCCGCAGTGCCGCAGGCAAGGGTGGCGCCATCCGACGAATTACCCGCTACATGAACAAAAAACACTATCGCATCGTGGCGCTCGGTAAGCCGAACGATGAAGAACGCAGCCAGTGGTATTTTCAACGCTATATCAGTCGACTCCCCCGTGCCGGCGAGGTCGTACTGTTCGACACGAGTTGGTATAGCAGAGCGATGGTGGAACCGGTGCTTGGTTTCTGCACTGCCAAGGAGTATCGAGACTTCATCAAGGGTGTGATCGGATTTGAAAACGACATGGTACGGCAGCATACCATCCTGGTGAAGCTCTACTTCAGCATCAGCCGCAAGGAGCAGCAGAAGCGTTTCGATCGACGCAGGATCGATCCGTTACGCCAATGGAAGCTGGACGAGGCCGACATACAAATCCAGGAGAAACGCGACGAATTCACCAAAATGAAATATCGAATGTTGCGCCGGACCCATACACATTTTGCCCCCTGGACGATCATCCGCTCGGACAACAAGCACCTGGCCAGGCTCAATGCCATCAAGGCCATCCTCAACGCGGTGCCCTACGAGCGCGTAGACACCAGCCTGGACCTGACAACCGACCCGTCGGTGGTGATATCCGGTGCCCGGGAGCAGGAAATCATGCAGGCGCAACTGCTGAGAAACGGTTGCTTGGAGGTCTGAACTATCGACTAAAGATACTCACAATCATAACTTTACCCAACACGACAAGCTGCCGTGAGGGGAGAACTTACAACTGGTTTTTTTTACAGGAAGAAGCTAAGGTCTAAGTGTGCTTTGAGTGACTTCCTGAGCTTACTTTGGTGATTTCACCGCTTACTAATACTTCGGAGGTTTTATGCGATCAACCAACCCCATAGCATCGCTACTCGGGCACTCCCCTTTCAAGCCTATGCAGGAGCACATGCGGATAATAAAGGAGTGTGTTACTGAGGTTCCGGCTCTATTTGACGCCCTAATCGCCAAGGACCAGGAGAAACTGCTTGTTCAGAAAGACAAGATCTTTGCCAAGGAGCAGGAAGCCGACGACCTGAAAAACAATCTTCGCGCACACCTGCCAAAGAGCCTGTTCATGCCGGTGGATCGGCGCGACTTGCTGGAACTATTGAACCGTCAGGACAGCATCGCCAATACCGCTCAGGACATCGCCGGACTCATGATGCAGCGGGACATGTCTGTCCCCGCAGGAATGGAAGAGCCTCTGAGCGCCATGGTGCAACGCTGCGTGGAGACCTGTAACCAGGCCGCCAGCATTGTTGAAGAACTTGACGAACTGATCGAGACCGGCTTCCGCGGAAAAGAGGCAAGCCGGGTAGAAGAGATGGTTGCCAAGCTTGGCGAGGCCGAAAATGAAACCGATCACATGGGCATCGCTCTCACCCGCACGCTGTTCGAAAAAGAGGATGAGATGAGTCCGGTATCGGTCATGTTCTGGTACCAGATGATTCAGTGGATCGGCAACCTGGCAGACTCTGCAGAGCAGGTTGGCAACCGAATGAGCCTGCTGATCGCCCGTTAAACAGCAAGCATCTCGCGCGGTTCGCCGAATTCCAGGCACATCCCGCATTACTTGATATTTCGAGTTGCAGTGCATTTCTAGCGCTTTGGCAACTCTCGCATGAATAAGGAGTCCGCAATGGACATTATTTCCGAATGGGGTTTCGTATTTCTCACCTTGGCCGTCATTTTCGGCTTCTACATGACCTGGGGCATTGGCGCCAACGACGTGGCCAATGCCATGGGCACCTCGGTGGGTTCAGGCGCCATCACCGTCAAACAGGCCATCATCATCGCGGCGGTTTTTGAATTCGCCGGCGCCTTCATTGCCGGCGGCGCGGTCACCAAGACCATCCGCAAGGGCATCATCGATCCCAGCTCTATAACCGGGTCACCCGAGCTATTGGTCTACGGGATGCTGGCAGCACTGCTGGCGGCGGCCATCTGGCTGATGATCGCCTCCTCCCGAGGCTGGCCCGTCTCAACCACCCACACGATTGTGGGTGCCATCGTGGGTTTCGCCGCAGTCGGCATCGGCATGGATGCGGTCAACTGGGGCAAGATCGGTGGCATCGTCGCCAGCTGGATCGTATCCCCCCTGGTCGGCGGCTTCTTTGCCCTGCTGCTGATGATCAGTATTCGCAAGCTCATTCTGAACACGGAGAATCCATTCCGTTCAGCACAGAAATGGGCTCCTGTATATGTATTCCTTGTGGGCTGGATCGTCTCACTGGTCACCATGTTCAAAGGATTGAAACACCTCAAACTGGAGTTGAGCATCATCGAGAGTTTCATCGCCGCAACCGTAGTCGGCCTGATCGTGGCAGCCATTGGCAAAATACTGGTCAACAAGGTCGTGGTGGATGACGAGGCAGACAAGGACTACCACTATGCCAGCGTGGAGAAAGTATTTACCCCGCTGATGATATTCACCGCCTGTGCCATGGCCTTTGCCCACGGCTCCAATGACGTGGCCAACGGTATTGGCCCGCTGGCTGCCGTCGTCTCTATCGTGGAGAGTGGCGGTGAGGTGGCACAGAAGGCATCGCTGCCCCTTTGGATTCTGTTCCTTGGTGGTGCCGGCATCGTGGTCGGTCTGGCCACCATGGGCTATAAGGTGATGCAGACCATCGGCACCAAGATCACAGAGCTGACCCCCACCCGAGGCTATGCAGCCACCCTGGCCGCCGCCATTACCGTGGTCGTTGCCTCCAAGACCGGCCTGCCCGTATCCACCACCCAGATTGCCGTTGGCTGTGTCATGGGTGTCGGTCTGGCTCGCGGCGTCGGCGCCCTGGACCTCCGGGTCGTGGGCAACATCGTGGTCTCCTGGCTCATCACCCTGCCGGCAGGCGCCTTTCTCGCTGCGGCCTTCTTCTTCCTCTTCAAGGCTATCTTCAGCTAACCGGGATAACTCCCCCCGCAATCGCGGGGGGATATCCATTCAACAGGATTTATCTGGCACGTCACCCGGGGATTAGATATCGGAATGTTCTTTTTAAAGACCGAGCCAATAACGGAACTCAAGCTGATCAAGGAGGTTCCATTCCCCTCCGATGTCACCTTTCGCCAATTACTGATATCCGGACCACCGGGGGCAGGCAAGAGCACTTTGGTACGCATGATCAGCGGCTGGTCCGAAGAGGGCTATGTGGACCTGGCGGCAAACAAATGGTGGACAGCCCAATGTCTATCCCTGCGCCCCCGGGAGATACATCTCGGACTCCCCTTCGAGGGATTCAAACAATCCCTTGCCATCTTCGAACGGGAGTGGACAGAGGCGGATCCACCGCTAAGACTGGAGCTGGATCGCATCCGCATACCCCCCGTCAAACGCCACTTCTGGTCGGTAAACTGGCACAAACGCTATGTGTTTGAATTCATACTTCCTCCCGTGGATACGCTCTACCGACAACGGATGAAGAGGGGCAAACGCGGTACGCACCCGGTGGACAAGGGTGTCACTGAAGAGCTGGTGAGAAGGCAGATACTCACCTACAGCATGATCGCACACCACTTACAACAATCAGGGCTGAGTGTTTACGTACGTGAAGGCACTGATCAGCCTCCAATGCGTATCGTCGGCCTGGAGAACGACTAAATGGCAAAACTGGCCAGTAAACCGAAGAAAAGTTTTCTGAAGCAGATACGGGAGAGCCTTGAGGATCTCGAAGCGTGTCATGATGTGGATCTGAAAGAGTCTTATCGCCTGCCGGAAAAAAAGAAAGTTCGTGTCTCTATCAAGCAATATCCGATTCAGCTGAGCCTCAGGCCCGACGGTAGAGCCCTGCACCTCTATCCGGAAAATCCACTCGATGCAGCCCATCACGACGATGAGCCGGCCGCCTACATCCTTTTCGACCCGGAACAGTTTTACACCGGCATCAGTGGTTTCCTTCGACTGGAAGGGGGGGACAAAATCACGATCGGACCGAAGGAAGCGGACCACCTCGCCCAATTGGGAATAGATCCGCCATCTGAACGATTACTGAGTATCACCAACCGGGACGGACATCTTGTTTTCAAGAATCACTCCGGGAAACTTGGATCCTGCATATCACCATTGACCAGTGGCAAGAAAATCAACCGCATTGCAAATTGGCGCTACGATAAGCTGAAGCATATCCGGGAGATTTTCGGCGGGCCGATCGAGTTGCTATCTCAAAAAGATGCACTGGCGCTCATCAAGTCCGTAAACGAGCGAAACACAAAGGAAGCCTATCGGGCAAAAGACAACAAAGGCAGACTCGGCGGTGTGCTTGCCCTACCCAAAAAGCTCAATCCCATACTGGTGGGCGACCTGCATGCGAAGCCTGACAACCTTCTGACCCTGCTCACTCAGAACAGCTTCCTTGAATCCCTTGAAGACGGCAGTGCCAGCCTGATCATTCTCGGCGATGCGGTACACCGGGAAGACAAGGGGCATTACGAGGAGATGGAGAGTTCTCTGTTGATGATGGATCTGATCTTCAAGATCAAACTCCGCTTCCCGGATCAGGTCTTCTACATCTGCGGAAACCACGACAGTTTTTCCAACGAAATCGGCAAGGCAGGAATCCCGCAAGGGCTGCTATGGAAAAAGGCGATTATCAAGAACCGGGGCAAGGAATATCTCAAAGAGATGGAAAACTTCTATGCACAACTTCCCCTGCTTGCCTACTCAAAAAACTTCATCGCCTGCCACGCAGCACCTCCTGTCTCCGACATTTGCATCGATGACCTGGTGAATGGCCTGGGCAACAACAAGCTATACAGGGAACTCACCAGCAATCGCTTACGTGCACCACATCGACCAGGCGGCTACGCAAAGGGGGATATCAAGCGGTTACGTAAATGCCTGGACGTTGCCGAGGACACCCCCGTGGTGGTCGGTCATACCCCGCTGTCCCTGGATCAAAGCCTGTGGGAGAGAGTTGGCGACATCGAGAATCACTATATCGTGTACGGAAGCCACGAAGATTGGATCAGCACGCTGACCATGGTGGCCGGCAGACTACGGCCGCTGCTCTACCCGGTGGAGCCAGTGACCCCCCTGATCAACTCACTCAACGACTAGTCGATCAGTTGTTTGGAGGAGCGCCACTCTCACCTCGATAACTGAGCAGGCAGCTGACTCCATCAGCATGATGCGATGCCCCTCCTCGTTAATGATTGCAATCTACCGAAGACGATTGACGATCAAACCAACTCGGGGCATATCATCCACCATCCCATGGAGATGATCGATGCTTTCATCATGAATATCCGACTCTCAAGGACTGTCCCAATGCTGGATGTGGTAAAATCACTTTCAGTTTGGAGTATCCTATCGACCACATTGGTTTTGAAAAATGAAACAAAAGGTTACTGCTGACAAAGGTTTTTTCAGCCGACTCAAATCGGTTTTCAGCAATCCCGAGCAGTGCCCGGAAATAGCCCTCACAGAAGCGGTCCATCTAAGAAAGGAAAGCGCGAAGGTTCCGCTGGAAAAATGTATGTCCGGAATCACACTGGACTACGGAGGAAGGACCCTGAGTCTCGTCCGGGAGCAGTTCGTGGGCGACGCACACGGTGGTGACGGCTCCGCATTTCTATTATTGAACCCGGAGAAGTTTCAAACCCGGATCAGTGGCTTTGTTCGGGTCTCTGCAGGTGATCATCTGATCGTGGGGCTCGAAGATGATCACCAACAGGCGATGCTGGACCTTCCCGCGTCGGGGGCGCAAAGGCTCTTTTCCATTGCACACGAAGGTGATGTACTGATGTTCAAGGATCTGACCGGAGATCCAGGCACCATCCTGACGCCGATTGTCGAAGACGAACTGAATATCACTGCAACGCGTATAGCGAATCTGAGAGAGATCTACAGAATTTACGGCGGCCCTATCCAGCCACTGTCGCCAGAACAGGCGTTAAAGGACCTCAACAAGGTCAATGACCTGCTCGAGAGAGAACCGTTGCGGCCCAGGGATGTCCGGGGGAGACCGGGCGGTGTGGTAAGTCTGCCAAAGAAAATGGTACCCATCATCGTTGGCGATCTGCACGCCCAGATAGACAATCTACTCACCCTGCTTACCCAGAATCAGTTTCTCGAGGCGATGTCGCAAGGCAAGGCCACTATGGTGATTCTGGGCGATGCCGTCCACTCCGAAATGGATGGACAGATGGAAGAGATGGAATCCTCCCTTCTCATGATGGACCTGATTCTACGTCTGAAACTTTGGTTTCCGCAGCAGGTGTTCTACTTGCGTGGAAACCATGACAGCTTTGCAGAAGAGATCGGCAAAGAGGGGATTCCCCAGGGACTACTCTGGGCCAGGGCATTGCGTGAGGTGAGAGGGGATGCTTACAAAAAGGCAATGGACCGCTTTTACGAGTTGTTGCCGTTCGTTGTCTTGTCTAAAAGCTATGTGGCATGTCATGCCGCACCCCCGAGGGGGAAAGTCGACATGGATATGTTGATCAATATACACAAGTATCCGGGTTTGATCCGGGAGGTTACCTGCAATCGGCTCAGCCGGCCGAATCGACCGGCCGGTTACACCAAAGGCGACGTGAAACGCTTTCGACGTACCTTGAAATTGAGTGGTAAGGCGGAGTTGTTCGTTGGTCATACCCCCCTTACACGACATGACACCCTTTGGTCGAATGTAGGCGGTATTGAGCATCATGATGTAGTGTTCAGCGGAAACATTCCATGGATCGGTGTTTATACGAGCGCCAACGGTGAGATGATCCCGCTGCGATATCGTTCCGAATCCCTGTTGCCGATCCTCAATGGCATGAGCGACGTGGCCTTATATGACGAACTAGGGCCTGCTAACACTAATCCAATCGGCCCTGTTGTGCCTGAAAAAGCGCCAATCAAGGCGCGAGGAGAGAGGTTTGGTGATTCCAAATGAACGACGAGCAACGCCGAGTGGCGCTTTTTCAG
>NAUB01000036.1 GCA_003676145.1 gamma proteobacterium symbiont of Stewartia floridana
ATGAGCGTCGTGTAGTCATTCTACATGAGCGAATGATAACGCCGCTGGGCGCAAAAACAGACCCAGCCCTCCGGGTTGCGCCTGAAAAAGCGCCACTCTGTGTTGCTCGTCGCTCATTTGGAGCAACCAAACTTCGCTCCTCGCGCCTTGATTGGCGCTTTTTCAGGCACAACAGGGCGCATTGGATTAGTGTTAACAGGCCCTAAGTAGAAATCCTCCAGGATGCCGTAATAGAGATAGGTCGCTTCAACCTGTTTTACCGTTACCGCAAGTTTGACGAAATCCGCTTCATCCCCTTCGTCATTGAAACCCTTCAAGAGATAGAACCAGGGGGTATCGAAGCGAAAAAAATCACTCAGCAGTGGGTGTCGGTCGAGCTTCAGTTTGATCACCAGTTTTTGCGCAATCAGACCAAACAGATAGGCGCAGATATAGATCGACATGAGATAGGTGATGAAAGCGGGCATGTGCACGGCGGATCGGTTGATGGCCAACTCAAGCAGATCGCCTCTGGCGGCGGTAAACAGGGTCAGAAATACCTGATAATCAATTGATATGGTTGTGATCAGGTTGGTCAGTTTCAACCAGAGTGCGTGGAGGAAGATGGCCAGGATCAGACTTTTGACGGTTTCAGAGGTGAATGGCCGGTTATCGAGCTGGGTTCTTTCCGATCTCGTGAAGGCGCCACGGAAGATGAAGCCGGGCAGGATCAGCAGAAAAGTGAGTAGTGCGGGAAAAGCAACGTTCACAGTAGCGAACTGCGAATCAGCTTATCGGCTCTTTTTGTTGTTTCGCACGGGCACGATGCGTAGCTTGACGCCGCCTTTTTTGACGGTATCGGATTTACCCGCAATCCACTCCTGAAAGGCATCCGGATTGGTTTTTTTCAGTTTGCGGTAGTTGTCTGATTGCAATGCTTTCATAAAACGGCTTTCCTGATTTCCGCCAGAGGTCGTCCTGTGGCTAGTATAGCGTTTTGTCCTGGCGAACAGTAGTTCGGGCTCGGGTCGCTGCATGATGGATGGTGACAGATTAAACCTATTCAACCCTGGTTGCCGCGTGGTCAAATCTGCCCCGGCTCGGCTGACGGTAAGTAACTATCTGAAAAATATATATTATTGGGCGCACTAGTTTTTTAGCTGGTTCAACAGAAGGGTTACCCGCAATCCCCCTTCAGGACGGTTCGCCAGTGTCAGTTCGCCCCCATGGGCCAGTATGATGCTGTTGGCGACGGCCAGCCCCAGCCCGGTTCCACCGGTCTCCCGGTTGCGTGAAGCTTCGAGGCGGAAAAAAGGTGTCAATACCGCTTCCAACTGATCCTCCGGAATACCCGGCCCACTGTCATCAATATGGATGGTGACCCTCTCCGCAGTGGTGGAGAGCGTCGCCACCACGCTCTCACCATACTTCAATCCATTATCGATCAGGTTGTTGAGTGCCCGTCGCAGAGAGACCGGTCGGCAGATGAAATTGAACCGTTCCGGTCCCTGATAGCGGGCATCACCGCCCAGGTCGGCATGATCGTCGATCAGGCTCTGCAGCAGTGCGGCGAGATCGGTTGAGCGCGCTTGCTCATCCGCTGCCTCGTCGCGAGCGAAGCTTAGGGTATCGGAGAGAATCGCCTCCATCTCCGCGAGGGTCGCCAGGGTCTTCTCTCGTATCTCCTGGTCCTCGATATATTCCGCCCGGAGTCGCAGAGTGGTGATCGGGGTTCTCAGATCATGGGACACCGCGGCGAGCATTCGTGATCGATCACTGATCTGTTTCTGCAATCGATGCTGCATCAGGTTGAATGCGTGGATGGTTTGGCGAACTTCCCGTGGACCGCGTTCCGGAATCGGGGATTGGGGCTGGCCCAGGCCGAAACGTTCAGCAGCATCCGCCAGTTGGGCCATGGGGCGAGCCATGCGTCGCGCAATCAACAGGCCGATCACAATCAGTAGTGCCAGCAGTATCAACAACCCCTGGAGGGTGGTGTTGGCCCATGGCGGGGCCTCCTTGAAGTGATGGGTGTGGAAGTTGAGCCATAAATCATCCCAAAGCAGTATCGAGATATCGATGGTTTTGATTCCCTTGTCAGCCCGGAAGCGGAAATGATCGTCGTCCCGGTGGGATCTGCCGCGACCATCGAGTTCAACCATGACGCGGATTGCCGAGTGGTCACGGATACCGGTTGAACGGCTTATGTGGCGGGCAATCTTCTTTTCCATGGGGTGTCTTGGGTGGGAGTCTACCCAGGGTGTTTCGTCCAGGCTGATCTTTTCGCCCTCTTCGCTGACCCGTTTGATGATGCGGCTGCGCTCCTGATCGGTGGCGTCACTGAGCAGGCGCGTGAGGGTAGCCACCCTTTGCAGGTAGCGGTAGAGATTATGTTCATCGAAACGGGCTTTGCGTTCATCCTGCAACAGGATTGCACTGCTGATCATCATCAGCAGTATTGCACCAACCAGTAGCGCCAGGGTTCGCCCCGCCAGGGTATCAGGCCAGAGACGCATTGTTGTTCTCTACCTTGGCGGCAAACAGATAGCCGCCGCCACGCACGGTCTTAATGATCTGTGGGTTACGCGGTTGATCGCGCAGTTTGCGTCGCAGTCGACTGACCAGCGTATCGATCGCCCGGTCAAAGGCACGTGCCTCGCGCCCACGCGCCAGATCAAGCAACTGGTCCCGTGAGAGTACCCGGCCAGGGCGGGTGACAAAGGCCATCAACAGGGTGAACTCGGCGGTGCTCAATGGAACCAGGGTCTGCTGCGGATCGGTCAGTTCACGGGATGCCGGTCGCAGTGTCCAGCCAAGGAAATTCAGTTGTTGCGGCAACTCCTGCCGGCTGGCTTCGTGCATAGTGCCCATGCGTCGCATCACCGCTTTGATGCGTGCCAGCAACTCTCTTGGATTGAATGGTTTTGCCAGATAGTCGTCGGCGCCCATCTCCAGGCCGATGATCCGGTCCGTCTCTTCGCCCATGGCGGTCAGCATGATGACAGGGATGTTCGACTCGGCACGCAAATTCCTGCACAGGGTCAGGCCATCTTCACCGGGCATCATCAGATCGAGCACGATCAGATCTATCGCTGCATCCTGCAGGCGTTTCTTCATCTCCATGCCATTCGATGCGGTGGTGACGCGATATTCATGATCCGTGAGAAACCTCTGCAGCAGGGTACGAATCTCCTGGTGATCATCAACAACAAGTATGTGGGGCTGGCTATCCATGTGCCCAGTGTAAGGCAAGCGTTGACGGGCGGAAAGGAAGTTTGTGACAGATTGTGTCAAATCCCGGGTTTGTCATGGGCTGTTACAAATTTGTCATTGGTTGGCACGGGAGCGACACATGCAGGGTCTTAAATATCAATCGTCAGTAAGACAAAGCAACCAATCAATGAGGATAGTGATATGAATAAAGGTTTAAAGGTTAGTATCGTTTCTGCAGTTCTTGCCACATCTGGGCTGTTCATTGTTGCTTCCAGTGCCGACGCCGGTTGGGGGGGTAAGAGAGGTCATTGTGATCGTGGCGATATGATGGGAAATCCCGGGATGATGCAGGGCAAAGGCAAGTTCGGTCCGGCGATGGATCGGGAGTTGGATCTGACCGCTGAAGAGGCGAAAACCCTGGTATCCGCGCGTCTGATCATGCGTGGTAATGATCGCTTGAAAGTGGGACAGGTGACCGAGAAGGATGATGATACCTATCTGGTGGATATCGTCACCGTTGATAATTCACTGGTGCGTCAGATAGAGGTTGATCGAGACAATGGTCTGCCGCGAGGTGGCTTTAAACGTTAACCGGTTTTTGAGCAGTACGGGGTGGCATCATGCCACCTCGGTAACGCTCATGTGAATATCAAAGGGATCTCTGATGAAAAACTCTTTTGTCATACCGGATGGTGCCAAGGTTTGGAGAATCCGGTTCTGAATGATGGGTGAGTTAGAGAGTGTCTGAAATAATTAAGATGTTGTGACCCGCCGTGGCGGAATGCAGGACATAGAGAGTCTATTAAAAATGAAAAATCTGAATACCCGTAAATGGTCGACGCCACTGATCATCGGAAGCGGTCTGGTGGTGGCGATCTCCGGTGTGCTGATGTTTTTTGGTCTACATAATCCGATACAGTTGGCGCATGAGTGGGTCGGTATGGCGTTTGCCTTAGCCATCGGTTTGCATGTACTCAATCACTGGGGAGGCTTTAAAAAATATTTTAGCCAACCCGTGGCATTGGGTCTGGTTGGTTCTGTCGCTCTGATCAGCAGTGCCTTTATGGTTTTCTCCCTTACGGATGCTGGCGCCAGTCCGATGATGAGCATCGTCATGAGCATCGAATCCTCATCGGTCGATGAAGTTGCGCCGCTGCTCAACGAGACGCCCCGGAGTGTCGTGGCGAGAATGGAGACGGCAGGACTCAAAGTGGAAGACAGTACGGATACGATCATTGAGATTGCCAATGCAAACGATCGTGATCCCCGTGCGTTGATGAAGCTGTTGTTCAGTCAGAAAAGTTCTTGAATCATGAATCTTTATACAGGGGGTGGATAGCCCCTGTGTGTCGATATTCGGATGCTGGTTAAAGCGGGTCGCTGAGCAGATGATGAATGACTTTCAGGTGATTATCCTCTTCTTCAATAGTTTTGCCCTGACAGGGGGTCCATGAACGGTCACTCTCGAGCCGGTAACTGCCGATAAACTGATTGGGCGGTTTGCCCTGCCAGTCATCCGGTGAGAGCATGGAGAGTATGGAGCCTCCATGACGATTCTGATAGAGGTGGTAGATCTGCCCCGGCTTCTTCTGGAAGTTGCACTGAGCTCTATGAATCTGTTGATCGCGGGCGGTTTGTTCAAGTATCGATTTTGCCTGTTGTTGCAACACAGCCATCTGCTCTGCAATTATTTTCAATTGACTGCCGGCCCGATTGGCGAGCATTTCATCCGCTTGTGCAATCTCTTTTGCCAGATCGACCAGGTTGAACGCTGGTGCAAGCCGGCTGACCGGGTAGGGTGAAGTATACTCGGGGCTGATGTGTCGATCTGTTTTCTTAGTCATATGCTATGCCCTATCCACCTGATTCAATTGCGCAGGTCGATGCCAGCTATTGTAACGGACCCTGAACGGTACTGGATAGTCGGTGCCAAACAGAATTTTATGGTGAACGAAGGTCTGTTGGGAAAGATGCTGCAACGCGCGAGACGGGGCGGTCTCGACCCCTGTTTGCCAGCAGATCGAGTTGGCCAACGTTTTGCTTTGGATCTGATAGGGGCTGTCTCTCAAACGAGGTGGATCGATACGTAAGCTCTTGGCAAAAACAGACTGCTATTTTGTCGTACGTCCTGTGGAAGCATGTGTTGGGATTCGTTAGCTCGTATGGATCTCTATGTTTTTCATTGGGTTAGGGGTTGTTTGATCTGATTGTCCCGATCGTCGAGATCCTATTTGCCTGACTTTATCCTAAGTGTCCATCAGCCTCACTGGTGCAGTCCAGTCCACTCTCCTGGACGTCAGGAACTGACGTTTGCTAAGCCTTTGTTGTTAAAGGGTCAACAACCCTCGCCGATAACATTATTTATAGGCTTTTTTTATTCATGCAGGCACTGATTGGCCTGTTTTTCAGAATGTTCGAATCTATGCGTAACCATCCAGGCGGTAAGCCGATCTTATTTTCCAAACGGCTCACTCTGCTGTTTCTGATATTGCTTGTCTGGAGCGGATCGCTGCTGTCAGCCGATAATCTGCAACTGGCCAACAGCGGTCATCAGTCCGTTGTTCTCCAACTGAAGTGGAAACATCAGTTTCAATTTGCCGGTTACTATGCTGCCAAGGAGAAGGGTTACTACAGAGAGTTGGGATTGGAGGTGGAGATCAGAGAGCATCAGGGAGATGCTCCGGTCGAAGTGCTGCTTGACGGTCAGGCGGATTATGCGGTGAGTGGGGCGGATGCGTTGATCAAGCGAGCCAATGGCTATCCGGTGGTGGCCTTGGCGGCAATCTATCAGCACAGTCCCTACGCCTTACTGGTAAGAGGTGATTCGGGCATTCATCGGGTTTCCGATCTGCTTGGACGGCGTGTGATGATTGGCAGTGGCAGGCAGGATGCCGCACTCCATGCAATGTTGAAAAGAGGCGGCCTTTCCAACGATGATTTTATTCGCCTGCCCAGCAGCTTTGATGCGAACTCATTGGTCACCGGTGAAACGGATGCATTCAATGCCTATATGACAGATCAGGGGTTTCTGTTGGGCGAGGCGGGTGTGGTGCCCCGATATATCATACCGAAGGATTATGGGATCGACTTTTATGGCGATGTATTGATCACTACTGAGCAACAGATCAGTGAAAACCCTGGGCAAGTTGAAAACTTTCGCACCGCCACGCTTAAGGGTTGGGCCTATGCCCTGGCTCATCAGGATGAGATCGTTGATCTGATCCTAAAGAAATACAATACCCAGGGCATGTCACGTGCCCATCTTATGCATGAGGCCGATGTCTCCAAGGAGTTGATTCAGCCACTGTTGGTTGAGATCGGCTACATGCATCCTGAACGTTGGCGGCAGATCCATGAGATTTTTGTAGAGTTGGATTTTCTTGGCGAGAACAGTCGTATAGACGGTTTGCTATATCAGGCGAAATCCCCCATACCGGAGTGGTTGAGTTGGAGCTATGAAAACTATGTCTCTGTCCTGATTGGCGCACTATTGTCAATAGGCTTGCTGTTGTCGATTATCGTCTTCAGGCTGCGTGAGCTGGTCAGGCAGCATACGGCTGAACTGATTGAAAAAGAGCGTCGATACAGAACAATATTCAATGCCGCACCGGAAGGGATGTGGGTCATCGATCCTGAACGCAAGACGCTCGAGGTCAATGAGCGATTACAGGAGTTGCTGGGTTACAGTAAAGAGGAGATACAGGGAAAAACCCCAATGGAGTTTGTCGATGAGACAAACAAACAGATTTTTATTGAACAGACAAATAAGATCAGTAGAACCGAAAGGCGCAGCTATGATATTGAGCTGCAGCATAAGGATGGTTACAACATACCTACCCACTTCAGTGCGGTTACCCTGCGGCAGCAGGATGGCAGTGTGTTCTCCTCGATTGCCTTTGTGGAAGATATTACAGAGCGTAAAAGACTCGAGGCGGAGTTACGAGCGGGTGAGCAGAATCTGCGTCGTCTGGTCAATTCACAGCCGGCTTGTGTCAGTACCATCGGAAAAGATGGGGAGTTGCTCAGTATCAACCCGAAAGGGCTTGAGATCATTCAAGCGGATTCATTCGAGCAGCTCTCAAAATACGTAATTTTCGATTTGATCGATGAGCCCTATAAGGAGGCATTTGAGCAGATCAATCAACTGGTTTTTGAAGGCCAGAGTGCATCCTTGACGTTCAGCATTACCGGTTTGAAAGGTCGGCATATCTGGCTGGAAACCCATGCGGTGCCGATCATGGATTCTGAAGGTAAGGTTGTCGAGCATCTTGGTTTGACCCATGACGTGACCGATCGTCTCAATATGGAGATGGAGGTTTATCGTGAACGTGAGTTTTTGCAGGCCGTCATCGATAACATCACCGATGCGGTGATGGTGATCGATACCGAACTGCAGGTTCAATTGATGAACAAGAGCGTCAAACAGATGCTGAAGGGATTTGGTTTTGAGCATGAACGACCAAAATACTACTTTGATCTGCCATTCGTTTCATATCCGACAGACAGCACTGATGCTCAGGATTGCCCGGTTCATCGAGTGCTTGAAAACAGGCGTCAGGCGAGTGCAATACTCTCCCGGCCGTTTACATCGAACAGTAGTAAACTGAAGCGGGTTGAGGTGATCGCCTCGCCTCTATTGAACAGCGATGGCACCCTGCGGGGGGTTATCGAAGTGGCCAGGGATATTACAGAACACCTTGAGCTGCTGGATGAGGTCAAGCAGCAGAAGGACAACCTGCAACATCTCGCACACCACGATTCTCTGACCAATCTGCCCAACAGGGCGTTGTTTCTGATGCGTTTGCAGCAGGCGATCAGCAAGGCCAAACGTAACAACTCTCAACTGGCGGTTTTGTTTGTCGATCTGGATCGGTTCAAGGAGATCAATGACAGTCTGGGTCACGCAGTTGGCGATATGGTCTTGAAAGAGGCGGCCAAACGATTTTCAGAGAGTGTGCGGGAAGAGGATCTATTGGCACGCTTGGGAGGCGATGAGTTTACTTTCATTTCAGAGGGACTGAAGAAACCACAACATGCAGCCATTGTGGCACAGCAGATTATCCGCTCCCTGGAGTTGCCGTTTGAAATGGATAATCATCAGTTCTTTCTTACTGCGAGTATTGGAATCAGCGTCTATCCTCAGGATGGTCGAAGCGCAGACACACTGCTGCGCAATGCGGATGCGGCAATGTATAAAGCCAAGGATGAGGGCAAGAATACATTTCAGTACTATACCGCGGATATGACCGAGCAGGCCTTCGAGAGAATATTTCTCGAATCGAGCTTGCGGCGGGCATTGGCCGAGGATCAATTGGTTGTCTACTACCAGCCTCAATATGATACAGCCGGTGGCGGTCTGATCGGTGTGGAGGCCCTGGTACGTTGGATGCATCCCGATATGGGTATGGTTTCACCCTCGAGATTTATTCCATTGGCTGAGGATACCGGGCTGATCATTTCATTGGGTGAGCAGGTACTGCGGATTGCCTGCAAGCAGATGGCGAGCTGGAATCAGCAGGGCATCGCGCCACACAAGTTGGCTGTCAATTTATCGGTAAAACAGATCAGCAGCACTGAGCTTATACCGACCATCAAAACCATATTGGATGAAACGGGGTGCCTTTCTGAGTGGCTTGAGTTTGAGGTGACCGAAGGTTTTCTGATGAAAGACCCTGAGGCGTCGGTTTCAATTCTGCAGCAACTGCGAGATCTTGGCGCAGAACTGGCGGTGGATGATTTTGGTACAGGTTACTCGTCACTGGCCTATCTGAAGCGATTTCCATTGACCCGGCTGAAAATCGATCGTTCTTTTATCCATGATGTGCCTGGTGATGGTGATGATGTGGCGATTACCCGGGCAATCATCGCGATGGCGAAAAATTTGAATCTGAATGTATTGGCGGAAGGTGTGGAGAACGAGGAGCAGAGAAGCTTCCTGGTGGCTGAAGGTTGTAATGATGCCCAGGGTTTCTATTTTAGCCGACCACTATCCGCAGCCGATACCACTAAGCTCTTGATCAAGGAGAATGGCAATACCAGCAACTCATCCGCTTCGGATCTGCCTGATCCGTTACGGGGTTGATCGACTTCTATCGATTTAGGGCCTGTTAACACGAATCCAATACGCCCTGCTGGGTCTGTTTTTGTGCCCAGCAAGGCAGAATGAGCGTCGTGTAGTCATTCTACATGAGCGAATGATAACGCCGCTGGGCGCAACAGGGCGCATTGGATTCGTGTTAACAGGCCCTAGTCTGCTTAGATTGAGATTGGCAGATATTAGTTGGCAATTGCTTCACAGGGAGGGAAAGTTCCTGGAACTCTTGCCTGGTATCGGTATCTTATTGCTATCACGGTGATCAAACCGCCTGCCTCCCCCCTTGGCATCTGGCATGCCTCCGATATCAATAGGCCCAGTGTGGCTCAGATTGAACTCACTGATCGGCGGATGAGCTGATCCTTTGTGAAGATTTGTCGGCTCAGGATGGAATCGCTCAAGTCGCAGATCAATATTTGATATGCTGTGGTTTCCCCAGGGCCTGTTATGACTGATCCAGCAGGGCATATTGGATTGGTCTTAACAGGCCCTGGCACGACAGGCTTAGTCGCCCGGTTAATAAATTTTTCAATGGTTAGATTTAAGGCTATACCGCTCAGCTTCTGTAATCCCTATGCGAAACTCGATCTATCTACTGGTCCTGCTGTTGATCCCAGTTAACCTCTATGGCCTGGAGGTGTCGGTGACGGTTAAGGGTTTGGAATCTCAGTTGCGGGACAACGTACTGGTATACCTCTCGATCGAACAGGAAAAGTCCCGCTCCTCGTTGACTCAGGCCAGGCTTAGACTGCTGCATGATAAAGCGGAGGGTGAGATACGGGAAGCATTGAAACCATTCGGTTTTTTTAAACCCAGCATCATCAGCAAACTGGAACAGCAGGAGCAGAGGTTTCAGGCGACTTATAGCATCGATTCGGGCCCGGCGGTGAAGATCGTCGAGGTGGACTTTCGGGTTTCCGGAGAAGGCAGTGAAGATCCGCGGGTGAGCAAGGACTTTCCTTTGAAGGTTGGCGATGTATTGGATCAAAGTCTCTATGACGGAGCCAAGCAGTCTTTACTCTCTAATACCATCGAGCAGGGCTACCTGGATGCGAAGTATCTGCAGCACAGAATTCTGGTGGATACGGCAAGTGATACAGCCAGCATAGATCTGCATCTGGATACCGGTATGCGACTGCGTTTCGGTGAGGTTCGTTTTAATCAGGATGTGATGGATGCAGAGTTTCTGGCCCGCTATGTGCCTTTCAATACCGGTGACCCGTTCAGTCAGGAGGCGCTGCTCAATCTGCAGGGGCAGTTGACCGACAGCGAATATTTCAAAAGAGTCGAAGTGATCAGCCGTCGGGATCAGGTGGAGGGAGACCGGGTGCCGGTGGATATCAATCTCAAGCCCAACAAAAAGAATCGTTACCGGATTGGTCTGGGTTACTCCACGGACACAGGTCCCAGGCTGACCCTTGATTGGAAAAACCGTCGCATTGGACGTCGCGGCCACAGAATGCGAACGGAGTTTCAGATATCGGAACCGATCAGCAGCATCAGCACTGAATATGTCATACCCCTTGAGCGGCCCACCGAGGACTATCTGCGTCTGGGTGCTTCCTATGAGCATTTCAACTCCGATACCAATCAGGGGGACCGGGCACTGCTCAATCTCACCCACTCAGTAAGCCTGGATAGGGGGTGGCGGCGCAGCCTGGGGCTGGAGTATACCCGTGAGGAGTATCAGGTCGGCAATCAGGAGGGTAAATCAAGACTGTTGGTGCCGAGTGTGGATTGGCTGCGCATCAAGAGTGATGGAAAGCAGCGGATTAAAAGGGGCAAGCGCCTGAATTTCCATATCGAGGGAGCTTCCGACGCTGTGTTGTCTTCCACCAGCTATTTTCAACTCTACGCCAGTGGCAAGGATATTCGTGCTCTGGGTGATGGGGCTTGGCGTCTGCTGAGTCGGTTGGAGTTGGGAGCGACCTGGGCCGAAGATCTGACTGAGTTGCCGCCGAGCAAACGTTTCTTTGCCGGTGGCGATAACACGGTGCGGGGATTTGGTTATCAGGACCTGGGGCCTGAAGATGAGGCGGATGATGTGATCGGCGGACGCTATCTTGCCGTGGGCAGTCTGGAGATCGATCGCCACATCAGCGGGAAATGGAGCGGCGCCCTGTTTGTCGATGCGGGTAACGCCTATGATCAGGACTATGATTCGGAAACGGCTTACGGGGTTGGTTTGGGTGTGCGCTGGCAGTCTCCGGTTGGACCGGTTCGTTTCGATGTCGCTTCCGGCCGGGTTGACGACGAGCAGCACTGGCGTCTGCATATTGTGCTAGGGCCTGAATTGTGACCCTTGCTAGAACGATTGCCTTGTTGATCGGTGGCCTGCTGCTGCTCTGCCTGTCACTGTTTCTCTACATTGGCATGAGTCAGGATGGTGCCAGGCGGCTGTTTGATCAGGCGCAACCCTACCTGCCCGGAAAACTGACTGTCGACTCCATTGAGGGGCGACTCGTCGGACCTTTGCTAATCAAAGGGTTGTGCTATCAACAGCAGGATGGGCTGACGTTCTGTAACGAGATCTTCAGGTTCGATTGGCGCCCATGGTCTCTGTTGAATGGGCGTCTTGAGATTACACAGCTGCTGTTGAGCGATTCGGCCCTGACGCTTCCACAATCTGAATCCTCCGATCAAGAGAGTGCTTCCTACCAAGGGGTGACTCTACCCCTGGAGATCACCATTGAGCGCTTTTCCAGTAGCCGTTTCCAACTTACCCCCAGTCCGGATGGAGAGCCTCTGCTGGTCGATCACCTCAGGTTCAGCGCGACAACCGAAGATCAGCACTTATTGATCAGCGATCTTGATTTCAAGGGGCTCTCCGCTGAGCTGCTGATTGATGGTCAGGTCGGGCTTGATCGAAACCTGCCCCTGTCGCTGGCGCTGGAGTGGCGCTATAGCCTGTCTGAAGGGAGTGTGATCGCAGGAGGCGGCGAGATCAGCGGCGATGCGGAAAACCTCCAACTGCAACAAAAACTGCAACCACCGCTAGCCAGTCAGCTGCAACTCGATCTGCGTGATCTGTTTGGTGAGATCAACTGGCAGGCGGTGCTGGCTGTCGATCGAATCGATCTGGCTGGGTTGGTTGCCGATTTTCCTGCCACGCTGGCTGGCAGGGTGGATGCTGAGGGGAATCTGCAACAGCTCACTCTGAACGGGGATATGCAACTGGATGAGCCCAGGATTGGCAAGTTGTCCAGTGAGCTGTCCGCCAGCTACCGGGATAACAGAGTTGAAATTGCCAAACTGAAGCTGACCAACCCCAACGACCTCAAGCTTGATGCCCAGGGCCACTATCGGCTCGACGATGGGGTGATGGCTGCAAGCCTTAACTGGCGACAGCTGACCTGGCCACTCAATGGTGAACCGGTGAGCCTCTCCAGTGATCAGGGTGCGCTCGATCTCAAAGGCAGTCTCGATCGATATGTCTATGAGTTGAAAATGGCCTTCGATCTGCCTGATCTGCCGGCAGCGGAGATCCAGGCGGATGGTCAGGGTACTCTGCAAGCCATTACTCTGGAGCAGATGATCTTGCGTCAGGAGAATGGCCAGGTTAATGGCGAGGGTTCTTTCGACTGGTCAGATGAACTGAGTTGGCGGATGGCGCTTGTGGCTGAGGATTTCAATCCCGCGCTTTTTCATCCGGCCTTTCCGGGTAAGCTGGGCTTTCGCCTGAGCAGTCAGGGCAAGTTGGAGAATCAGCAGCCACAGGGAGAGGTGCAGCTCGATGCCCTCAAGGGGCGTTTGCGTGAATACCCGGTGCAGGGTGAAGGGGAGATAACCTTTGCTCAGAATCAGGCGGTCATCAAGGTTTTAAATCTGCAGAGTGGTCCGAATCAGATCAGGGCATCCGGAACTGTCGGTGATGAGTTGGGGCTCGACTGGACGATGGCAGCCCCGGACCTGGCTGGATTCTGGCCTGGTCTTTCCGGTGAACTGAATGGTCAGGGGCAGTTGCAGGGTAGTCTCCAGTCGCCACAGATCTCAGCCCGGCTTTCGGGACAGGATATCGCTTATCAGAGTTATCTGCTGCAGAGGCTTGCCGGGGAGCTGGCCTTGAGTATGGGCCAGTCCCAACCCGTCAAGCTGAAGCTTGATTTAACCGGGCTCACTCTGGCTGGCAGAGAGTGGCAGGCATTGAAGGTCGATCTCGATGGCCAGGTCGAGGCGCATCAGCTAAGCGTAGCTCTGACTGGAGAGGATGTGCCGCAACTGGCGCTGATGGTCGATGCCGGTCTGGATCAGGCGGGGCTCTGGAAAGGGCGACTGCAGCAGCTGCGTGCGGAGTCAAAGGAGCTTGGCGAGTGGCAGCTCGAACAGGCTGCGGATTTCCTGCTTGGGGAGAGGCAGCAGTCTCTGCAACCCTTCTGTCTGGTTGGCGGTGAAAGTCGGTTGTGTGGTGAGTTGGCAAACACTCCGGATGCGGATTGGCGGTCTCAACTGAAACTGGAAAAATTCGATCTGCAAAGGTTGCAGGTCTGGGCCCCTGGCGGTAGCAAACTGAAGGGATTGTTAGGCTTTCAAGCAGAGCTGAATGGTAGCAGTGCCGGTGAGATTGAGGGCCGGGTCGATCTGAAGCTGGCCCAGGCGGGGCTTGGGTTCGACTACCAGGATCAGCTGCACGAGGTCGACTTCTCCGGCACCCATCTGACGGCCAGACTCGATGCCAATGGTGCTACGGCTGAACTTGAGATGCCGCTCAAGGAGCTTGGCGGCATCAATGGCAAGCTGAGATTGCCGGGATTGAATCTGCCAACGTTCGATCCACACAAGCAGTCCATATCCGGTCAGCTGAACGGTGGTATAGAGAATCTGGCCATGCTCTCCAGTCTGTTGCCTCAGCTGCAGAACAGCCGCGGCGATTTTGATATCGATTTTGACATACAAGGTGTGGTGGCAGAGCCCAGACTCAAGGGAGAGGCGAGGTTGAGCGGTGGTGCTGTGGATATCGCTGAGCTGGGAACCGAGCTGAGGGATATTGAACTGCTGATCGAGGCGGTTGAATGGGATCGGCTGAAGGTGAGCGGTCAGGTCAACTCAGGGGATGGTCAGTTGTCGATCAACGGCACCACCCGGTTGAATGCGGGCGATGGCTTCCCTTCCGAATATAAAATAACCGGTAAATCCTGGCGGGCTGTGGATATCCCGGAGGCCGAAGTACTGATCTCGCCCGATATTCAATTCAAGCATCAGGTCGACGGTACTGAAGTACGTGGACTGATCAAGGTGCCCTATGCCCGATTACGACCAAGGGATCTACCCAAAGGCGCGGTTTCGGTCAGTTCGGATATGGTGCTCAAGCAGTCTGAAGAGGCCGATGAACCGGATCAGCGCAAGGCCCCCTTTCGAGCTGAAGTGCGGCTCGCTTTGGGTAAGCGGGTCAGCTTCGATGGGTTTGGTCTGAGGGGCAACTTCAAAGGTGATCTGTTGATCATCGATGAACCGGGTCGCCCGGTGATCGGCCGCGGGCGCCTTGGAATTGAAGAGGGCGTTTACAAGGCCTACGGACAGGATCTGAAGATAGAGCGGGGATATGCCCTGTTTGCCGACAGTCCGGTGGATAATCCTGGGATCAATATTCGGGCCGTGCGGGAGGTGGATGATGTGGTGGCCGGATTGCGGGTCAGTGGTACCCTGAAGAGCCCCAAGCTCGATCTCTTTTCCACACCTGCAATGTCAGAGAGTGATGTGTTGAGTTACATACTGACCGGCAGACCGCCCGGTGAGTCCTCCGGTCAGGTGGGATTGGCGGCGGCATTGAAAGCGAGCGGCGCCAGTGACCTGGCCGCCGAGCTGGGACGGCGTTTCGGGCTGGAGGAGTTCAGGTTGGACACGGGCAGCAGTCTGGAGGAGGCCTCATTCGTTGCCGGTACCTATCTCTCGCCCAGACTCTATGTCCAATATATCAACGAGCTTTCGAGCGCGGAGAGCAAGTTACGCATGCGTTACGACCTGACCGATCGCTGGCAGCTGGAGGCGGAGACCGGACGCACCCAGGCGGGTGATTTTTTCTATACCTTTGAAAAATAATGCAATTATTATCAGCGTGTTAGGTTAATCAGGCTGATATCCGTCGGTTTTTCACTTTCCAGCAGTTTTGACCTTATTGCCTCCTGTGGCTTGACGCTTCTGTTGGTTTCCAGAATTTCTTTCCTTTTTGTCAGCAAATATTGAACGCTATTTGATTAAGCGGTGGTTTTCTTGATCTGCATCAGCTTTATCTGTTGTGTTTCAATGTTTCTTTGTCCAATATTAAGTTGGACAAGGATTTTAGGACAATGGGTATGTCTGATTCAAAAATTTACAGTATCGGTCTGATATCAAGCCTTACCGGTGTGAAGGAGGCGACGCTGCGCAAATGGGAAAGCCGTTATGGCTATCCTGACCCTGAGCGTTCGGATAGTGGCCGTCGTTACTATTCACAAACCCACCTAAGTAACCTGATCTCAATCAAAGAGCAGGTGGATACGGGGATCCCGATTCGTAAGGCGATCAGGAATCTGAAAAAGAACATTCTGCCGGGACAGCTAGCCAATGATCGAAGTTTCAACGCCAGAAAGGCTTACGGAGTGGCGCTTGAGGCATTGAAAGCCCACGATCTGGAGCTGTGCAAGAGTGAATTGAGAAAAATGCTCAACAAGGGAGACCTGATTGAGTGCGTTGAGCAGGTGTTAGCGCCAATGATGGTGGAAGTTGGCGAGTGCTGGTATCGCGGGGAGATCAGTCCCTATCAGGAACACTGTATATCGAGTCTGCTTGAGTTGGCGTTGATTGAAGCCTCAATGAAAAAGAGGGTGACTCGGAGAGGTAAAAACATCCTGCTTACCACGCCCTATGGTGAGTTGCATACATTAGGTCTTAGTTTGTTGGAGATTGTTCTTGCCTCCATCGGTGGACGTTGTCTGAACATAGGTGGTGGATTGTCTTTTCAAGAAGTCTGTAAAGCTGTCCATGCCTACTCCATCGAGATCGTCTGCATCAGTGTGAGTCTCTACTGCAAACCCAGGATAACCCATCAGTATCTGGCCGAGTTAAGGGCTTCTTTACCAAAACAAGTCGCGCTTTGGGTTGGAGGTCAAGGGATAAATCTAATGAAGAGCCTGCCGGCTGGCGTAACCTACTGCGCAACGGTTGGTGAGGCGGCAGATCTCTACTCATCGCTACCCAATTACAACAGACCTCCGGTCAAGTGAAACATTTATGAATGATATTGACAGCAAGAGCGAGCCTACGGCGAAGAAGTTTAATAGCTTTGTTGTTGGTATAGGTGCTTCGGCTGGTGGTTTGGAGGCGCTGGAGCGGTTTTTCACCCACTGCCCCAGTGACACCGGCTCCGCCTTTGTCGTTGTACAGCACCTTTCGCCGGATCACAAAAGCATGATGATAGACCTGCTGAGCAGGTATACATCGATGAAGGTCGTGATGGTGAAACATGACATGCAGCTGGAGGCTGATAAGGTCTTTCTGATCCCTGCTGGAAAGATCATGCGCCTGGACAAGGATCGCTTCAAACTTGAACCTAAGCAGGCACATGTACTGACACTGCCGATCGATATCTTCTTTACCTCACTCTCGGAGTCGTTCAACTCCAGGGCGATTGGTGTGGTGCTTTCCGGTACCGGGTCCGATGGCTCCAGGGGGGCGATCGCAATAAACGCGGCTGGCGGTTTCCTGATGGCGCAAGAGGCGAACAGCGCGAAGTTTGATGGCATGCCAGCCAGTATTATCGGAACGGGACTGGTGGATGCGATCATGCGGGCTGAGGATCTGCCTGAGCGATTGATATCCCATATAAGTAACATGCCGCCAGGGCCGTTATTGTCTGAGCCGGTAGAGGAAGAGGTATCGATTTCAGATGACGATGCCTATGAAGGCATACTGCAGATTTTATTGCAGACAGTCGGCATAGACTTCCACGATTACAAGATTGCAACCATTCTGCGTCGCATCGAACGAAGAATGCAGGTCAGGCATCTGAATAAGATCGATCGCTATTTCAGCTTGCTCAAGGAAGAGCGGCAGGAAGTGTTTACCTTGAAAAGGGAGTTGTTGATTCCGGTTACGAATTTTTTCAGAGACCCTGAAACATTCAAAGTGCTGGAAAGTAACGTAATAGAGAGAATTGTGGAGAATGCCTCTACAGGCTCGAGTATCAGAGTGTGGGTGTCCGGTGTTTCCACAGGTGAAGAAGCCTATTCAATTGCCATGTTGTTCCTGGAGGCATTTGAAAAATTCAGACGCTGGCCGAACTTAAAGATATTTGCCACTGATGTGAGTCAGGAGAGTATCGATACCGCAGCTTCAGGCAGCTACTCGGAAGCGACAGGAACCGAAATCACTACCGAACGCCTGGAGAGATTTTTTACCCAGACCGGTAACTCCTATAACGTAAAACCAGAACTCAGACAAACGATTGTGTTTGCCAAACACAACCTCCTGGCGGATCCGCCTTTCACTCAGATGGATCTGGTGACCTGCAGAAACACCTTGATCTATTTTACCCATGAGGCGCAGAACAAAGCGCTTCAACGACTGCAGTTTGCGATAAAGCCTGAAGGTTATATGTTGCTTGGTTCGAGCGAGTCCATAGCCAATGCGGATATAGGTCTGTTGGCCATAGACACCAAGCATAAGCTGTATCAAAAATCCGCCAATCCTCCCCCTATGCGCTTCGACTCATTAAGTGAACCGTTCAAACGCTATGTGGCGAGATCAAACAAGAAAGACGCGGTCACCTCGTCAGGGAGAATCTCTGACAGCACTATTATCGATACGGCCGTAAAGGGATTGGTAAAGGAGTATGTGCCGCCGACCATGTTAGTCAACAGTCAGAATGAAGTGGTCCATCTGTTTGGTGATGTCACCCCGTTTATGCAGGCCAAGGAGGGTGTTGCGAGCCTGGAACTGAATCGGTTGTTACCTGAGTCGGTGGTGCCGGTGGCATCGGCGTTGATTTTCAAGGCGTCTAAGGAGAAGGAGAAGATTGCCTCTGATGCAATACGTATAACCACAGGCGAAAAAGAGAAATCGATTCGAATTCTGGTAACTCCGATCGTGCGGGATGGTTTGGAAACCCTTCTGTTGCTGAGTTTCATTGAGAAACATTCGGGTGATAGCGAGAGCAAGCCGAAATCGATCGACATCGATGCGGAAACCGTTGAACGAATCGAGGTGCTTGAGAGTGAGTTGGCGGCGACACGGGAAAGCCTGCAGGCAACCATCGAAGAGCTTGAAACATCCAATGAAGAGCTGCAGGCAACCAATGAGGAGTTGATGGCCTCGAATGAGGAGCTGCAAAGTTCCAACGAGGAGTTGCAATCTGTCAATGAAGAGTTGAATACGGTAAATGCCGAGTATCAGGAGAAGGTTCAGATACTCAATAGAGTGAATGCGGATTTGGACAGCATGACCAAGGCGGTTGGTGTGCCGACCGTTTTTGTCGATCAACATCTGAATCTGACGAGGTACAGTCCTGATGCGGTGGGGATCTTCAAGATCAGGGAGACGGATATCGGACGTCCGCTTGATGAAATCAACAATATCCTGCTTTACAGCGGACTGATGGATGACTTCAAAAGAACGATGGCGACCGGGCGTCTGATACAGAAAGAGGTGATGACCAGTAACAAGTCAACCTATCTGGTGAGATTGTTGCCGTACCATATTTCCAATGATGGTCAGGGCGCCGTGGCAACATTTATCGATGTTACCGCTTATCGTGATCGGGAAAGATTGCAGTCAATCATCGATGCCTTGCCGGAGCATATCGCTGTATTGAGTCATGATGGCACGATTATGTTGGTGAACAAGGCTTGGGTCAGGTTTGCCAAAGCCAATGGCGATGCCAACTTGGAAACCACCGGCTTGGGGGTCAACTATCTGGAAACCTGTTATGACGCTAACAGTCCTGCCGGTAGTGATGCGAGAAAAGTTTACGCCGGCGTGAAACAGGTTCTGGAGGGAACGAAGGAAGTATTCAGTTTTGAGTATCCTTGCCACTCACCAACTGAAAAGAGGTGGTTTGTAATGAATGTGGCACCTGTTTCATCTGAAGACTATGGGTGTGTGGTGAGTCACGTCAATATCACTACATGGTATGAAGAGTGATGCGGCATCACAATAAGTATGACCATGCACTATAAAAGCCTATTTGAGAATCAGCCATCTGCAGCGGTTGTTATCGATAAATTCAGTGTTATCAAGTTGGCCAACAAAAAGGCGTCGGATCTGTTTGGTTTCAGAACCGCTGAAATGATGGAGGGTCATTTTCTTCTCAGGCTGTTTGGCGTGAATGAAATGGTGCGGCTTAAGGAAACACTATCCAATCTGAGAAAAAATTCTAATGTGTGCGTGGAGGATGTGAGTTATAAAGATGAAGCAGCTGTTGTACATCATCTTGATCTGCATCTGTCTGCAACCTATGACCCGAATCTGGCATACGATCTGGTACTTGTAACAATACAGGTGCACAAATCAGATATGGAGGACGGGGTCAATAAGAACAGCCTGCTGGCGATTCTGAATAATCTGGATGCGTCCGTGGTTACCTACAACAGAGATGGTGTGTGTACTTTTGCAAACGATGATTTTTTGAAGGTAAACAATAAAAATTATGAAGAGGTCGTTGGCAGGCGCAGAGAGTCATGGATGCCCTATGATGTTGCGGTAAAAGAGGAGGCAAAATCAGCTAAAGTACTCATCACAGGTTTGTCCTCCTGCGATGAGGTTGAGCTTTCAACCAGTGTGCATCATGACTCCAGATATGTGATATCGCGTTTCCCGATCATTGGCAAGGCAAACTCTTTTCCTTCAGGGACCGGCGAGCTGATTACCGATGTAACACGTCAAAGAGTGCAGGAAGAGCAGTTGACCCTGGTGTTGAATGCCTTTCGACTCAGTCGTGACGCAATTCTGATGACAAATGAGCAGAATAAGATTATTTCGGTGAACGATGCCTTTGAGCGCATCACAGGCTATGTGGAATCAGAGGTGTTGGGCAAGGATCCAAGGCTGCTTGCCTCGAATCGACACGATCACCATTTCTACAAACGAATGTGGCAAAGTATCAACCAAAACAACCATTGGGAAGGGGAGATCTGGAACCGCAGGAAATCTGGTGAAATCTACCCTGAGTGGCTGAGTATCAGTAAAATCGTTGATGAGATTAAGAGCAATACCCACTATATCGCTGTCTTTACCGATATTACGCAAAAGAAGAAGACAGAGGATGAAATTGAAAATCTCGCTTTCTACGATGTGTTGACCGGGTTGGCGAATCGGTATCTGCTTGCCGATCGGGTGGAGAAGGCTATCCATTCAGATTTGCGAAGTGGTGCAACCTCATCGCTGGTCTATTTCGATCTCGATCACTTCAAGACGGTCAACGATACAATGGGCCACTCTGTGGGTGATAAGCTGTTACAGGAAGTGGCGATGCGTATGAAACGCCTGATCCGGGAAAAAGACACGCTGAGCCGGTTGGGTGGGGATGAGTTTGTGCTCTTCATGCCGGATATCAATCCGAATGATATCGAAGCAAGATTGCATGCTTTGGTCTCTCAGTTGAATCAACCTTATACGATTCTCGATACTGAAGTGACTATTTCAGCGTCCTTCGGCGTTGCGGTAAGCCCAGATGATGGGAGCTCCTACGAAAACCTTTTACGCCATGCCGATATGGCAATGTATAAGGCGAAGGAGGATGGACGGAACTCTGTCTGCTTTTTTAATCGTAAGCTGGAAATGAAAGCGATTAAAAAAATAAAGATTGATAATGAGTTGCGTTATGCCATCGACGCTCAGGAGTTGAGACTGAATTTCCAACCTCAATTGTTGCTGACTGACAACCGAATTGTCGGCTGCGAATCTCTGTTGCGTTGGAAGTCCCGCGTTTTGGGCGAAGTGAGTCCAATGGAGTTTATACCGGTAGCCGAGAAGTCAGGCTTGATCAACAGTCTGGGTAAATGGGTGTTGCAGCAGGCCGTATCAAAGGCAAAAGAGCTTCTGCAGATCGATCCTGAGCTGAAGATGGCAGTCAATATTTCGGCTTCTCAGCTACGCTCAGATGACTTCCTCTCTTCTCTGCTGGAGATCTGTGGTGAGCAAGGGGTGCCAGCAAACAGCATTGAACTGGAAGTTACTGAGTCGATGTTGATGGAAAAGGCTGAGAGTACGATGAAGCTGTTGAAGAGTCTGGCCAATCACGGTTTTCACATGGCCATCGATGACTTTGGTACCGGGTACTCATCGTTGGCCTATCTGAACTGGATGCCTGTTTCGGTGATAAAGATCGACCGGGAGTTTGTGCGGGATATCCACCAGAACGAGAAGCACAGAAAGGTCTGTGTTTCGATCATCCGATTGGCCAGCAGTCTTGATATCAAAACGGTTGCTGAAGGGGTTGAAAGTGGCGAGCAGCTCAGGATATTGCAACAGGAGGGGTGCGATATGATTCAGGGCTATCACTATTCCAGACCCTTGAGCGGAAGTGACATGGTGAAATTCTGTAGAGAATCTTCTGGTTTGGGTTCCGCTGAGGGGGAAATGACTCGAAAGGCGGCTAATCTCAGCGAGAGCTGATGGCAGGCAGTACTCTACCATTCAAGAGTGGCTGCCCGCGCAATCCGGTTTCACAGCCTCAGGGGTAACCCTGAGCTAGCAATCTCCTTTTGGCGCCACCAGCCTATCGGGTCTGCTCAAGGCGTGACGATCTGCTGGCATCCGTGTCGGGATGATGGTCCTAAGCCTCAGTTACAGCTTCGAACAGCGTCGAAATCATCCGCAATCAGCAGGTTGGTCAGTAAAAAGGCCTTGGCTTTGGTCTTTTTCTGGCGCTGCATCTTCTCTTTCTGGATAGGACATTCATGGGGTTGCCAATCACATGCGGTTCCGCTGACTACCAGGTGTGGGCACTCCTGGCAGATTTTTGATTTGTAGAGTCCAGTCATATCGGCGATCTCTGTAGTGTTGCGTGCTTACAACTAAAAAATTAGCACAATAACAATTAATTACAACTAAATATTCAGGCTATTTGACGAAAATGCGACACAAGTTAACAAATTCTGCCTTTTGCAACAGTTGATTGCGCCAGGCGTCCCTTCAAGCGGTTGAGTTTAAAGGTGGTTAATCAGTGCTGAGTAGCAACCTTTTGGGCTCAATATAATAATCGGCAAATTCCGATTAATGTTTACCTGTGTGACAAATAAAATCGGACTTTTTTTAATTGATTGCTGTTAAAAATTTCACATATTGGTCGAAATAGATCGAAAGTGTGTACGATTTCACATTATTGGGTCTGATCTGATTTGAATAGAAGTCGCTTATGGGGCTTAAGAGATGATGAATGTAGCGCTGGGCCGACACTGTGGCATTTTTTTATTCGGCCTATTCGATCGATCCCCACTCGCAGGTCGACAGGGTCATGGTTGATCGTACAAATGGGCTGCCCTCTGTACGGCGGTGTAGTAAGGTGTATCCATGTCACTGCCATGGCGGGAACCCATTCGTTGTCTATCTCTTATACTAGGCTCTAAGCTACTGTTATGTTTCAGGATTATTTTGGAATCGCTGAAGATCCATTCGCCATTACCCCGGATCCGAAATACCTCTTTCTGAGCGAGCGTCACCGCAATGGCTTTGCTCATCTGCTGTATGGTGTGACCCAGGGGGGTGGCTTTGTGCAGCTGACCGGTGAAGTGGGTACCGGCAAGACCCTGCTGTGCCGAAAACTGCTGGCCCAGTTGCCAAGAGCTGTGGATGTGGCGTTCGTCTTCAACCCCCGTTTGAGCCCTCTGGAACTGGTCGCCACCATCTGTGACGAACTGAGAGTGCTCTATCCACTGGGTTGCAGCAGCATCAAGGAGATCGTCGACTTCCTTAATGCCTACCTGCTCGAGAGTCACGCCCAGGGTCGGCGTACGGTTGTGATCATCGATGAGGCCCAGAATCTGAGCTTTGAATCCCTCGAGCAGATCAGGTTGCTGACCAATCTGGAGACCTCTTCCGAAAAGTTGTTGCAGATCATCCTGGTTGGCCAGCCTGAATTGAGGAGCCTGCTGAATCGTCCGGAGTTGAGGCAGCTGGCTCAGCGGGTGACCGCGCGCTACCATCTGACGCCTCTGTCACGCAGTGAAACCAGAGCCTACATACTGCATCGGTTGAAAGTCGCCGGTTTGGAACGACCGCTGTTCACTGATGGTGCGATACGGCGGGTCTACAAGCTGAGCGGAGGCATCCCCCGACTGATCAATATCCTCTGCAGTCGTGGAATGTTGGCTGCGTACGGCAAGCGCAAGGGGCAGGTCAGTCGCGGTATGTTGTCCCAGGTAGCCCGCGAATTACGGGGTGAAGAGGGTCTGGTCTCCCGCTTCCCCTCATGGGGTTGGATGGTGGCTGGGGCGAGTGCAACCCTGCTGGTGCTTGCGTTGCTGCCGCAAGTGGATCTGTTTCAATTGTTTGCCGAACCCAGTGCCGAGACTCAGCTGGTTGAGGAGCCGCAGGTGCCGCATCTGCATCAGCCTCAACAATTGCAACAGCCCAAACAACCTCAACAGGTTGAAGAGCCCAAGCAGGCCCAGGAATCCCAGCAGGTCAGTGAGGTTGAAAAACAGCCTGTGGCTGAAGCCGCAGCTGGAGCAGTTGTCGAGCAGGCTGCAGCGGCTGAGCCTGATCGTTCAGGATTAATTGTGCCCGATGTGTTGAGTCCTGAAGCCCTCAAGGCGGCTGATCAGGCGGCGAATTCGAATGCCAAGGATGAGCCGCAACCGGCCGAACAAAGCGATCCTGAAACGAGTGGGCTGAGTGGATTGATCGGTAATGAGAACAGTGCATTTTCCACCCTTTTCAGTTACTGGCAGGAGGTCTATCCCAGCGGTGGAAAGACACGGTCATCCTGCGACAAGGCTGAGGAGGTGGGGCTGAGCTGTCTGTTTGGCCGAGGCTCCTGGAAAACCCTGGAGTACTATAACCGGCCTGCCATTCTGGAACTGATGATGGCGCAGGGAAGGCGCTACCACGTTGTGCTGACCGGTATGGGTGATCAGTCGGTGACACTGGATATGAATGGCCGAAAGTTCTCATTCGACTATGCTGAAATGGACCGGTTGTGGACCGGCAGTTACATCATCCTGTGGCGTCCGCCGTCATTAGCCAGAACCAGTCTGCAGTTGGGTCAATCGGGGAGTGATGTGGGCTGGTTGATCTCAATACTGGATAAGATTGAGGGCATCGAGAGTGATTACAATCTGAGGAATCCCAGGTTTGATCAGCAGCTGCACCAGCGGGTGGTGCGTTTTCAACAGGAAAATGGCTTGTCGGCAGATGGTATTGTCGGCAAGCAGACTTTGATCCAGCTAAAAGGTATGGTGACCGATCGGACGAGACCTGCCTTGCTGAAATCCGGGGGCTGAGATGTCATCGATACTCGATGCTTTGGAAAGGGCCTCGCAAAACAGATCCTCAAGTGAGCAGGAGCTGATTCCGAAAGGTTATGAGGAGGGGCCAAGATCGCGTGGTTGGTTGATCTGGATCGCCGTTCTGGTGGTTCTTCTGATCTGCGGGGTATTGGGGTTTCTGTTCTACCAATCTCAGTCGCAAACGGTGATTTCCGAACCACGGCAGTCTGAGCCTTTGCCTGCAGCTGAGTCAGTCAGTCAAGTGGCGGCGGAAATGGCCGCTCCTGCGGTCGTCAAGCCGGAAAAACCAAAACAGCCAGATCTTGAGTCCCAGTTGCTGAACAGTGGTATGCCAAGTGAGCGCTCACTGATGTCCGAAGCGAAGCTGAGTCGGCCGGCAGAGCCAGCGCAACGGCTGAGGCATAATGTGACAAACACCACCGCAGCGGAGCAGACTCCCGTATCCAGGGAGAATCAGATGCCAGCTCCTTTGGCGAAGCTGGAACCGCCTCCGGCACTGGGTCCACAACAGCTGAAAAAACCTCCCGTGGCAGCAGAGCCGGTGATGCCTCAGGTTAACCCCGTGCCTCAACCGATAGAATCTCAGCAGAGTGCGGTTGTCGATGATGCTGAAGAAACTGTGGATGAGACGATCCCTCTGGTTTGGGAGTTGCCCCAGGGGTTACGCGATGAGTTGCAACAACTGAAGATCAGTATCCATGTCTACCATAAACAGCCAGAGCGTCGCTTTGTATTGATCAACATGCGGCGCTATGGGGAAGGGGATAAGCTGAGAGGTACCGACTATCTGTTGAAGCAGATCGAACGTGAGGGTGTGGTGGTCGATTATGGCGATGGTCTGGTGCGGCTGTTGCGAGAACGTCACTATTAACCCGGCGACCAAACAGTTCACTTTCAGCTGCCCCGAGGTGATCAACCACCAAACTGATCCACTTTATTTGTTGAGTCGCTCCCGATCGACTATTTGACTCTGTTTTGTCATCTGTTCGTCACAGAAATCCGTTTCAATCGGTTGATGGGGCCGTGCTGTTTCTGTCGCCGCCTGTCAACACCATCCTGAAGGCTCAGCGCTGTCAGTTCCGTGTTGGCGGATTCAGAATTTCCATGCTCCCATTTGTTGAATGATCCGCTTCTCCGCACACCCGGCGGTCAGAACCATGAGGGGCCTCTATGTACGGTAATGAAAGACTTGTCATCATGGACGCTGACGGTACGACGATTGATGCTTTCGATGCCATTACAGAGACTTTTGAGGCGCACGATATGTCGATCGGGGATATTGTCCGCTTCCAGAAACGGCGAAATATTTTCAAGTATCTTGGTGGTATCAAAGAGCTGCCGAAGAACCTTCGAAAGCAACTCAATGGGGAAAAACGTGTTGCTGTATTGGATACCCTGACCCAGGTATACCGACAGTCAGCCTCTCTGTATGAAGGCATGGACGAACTGCTCAACCAGCTCATCAATGATCCGGGGATTCGGGTGGGGGTCATTACCCGCAACATCACACTGGAACCTGAAGTAACCCTGCAGCAGCTCTATCGAAGAAATGGGGTGAATGTCAGTGGTCTCGATTTTGTTGTGCATCTCCCGCAAAAGGAGCAAAAGCTCAATGCCTTCAAAGCGGTCAGGGAGAGTTTTAAGATCAATCCGGCCAGGGCCTATGCCTGTGGCGATGAGAAGCGGGACTATGTCGCCGCGATCGGCACTGGAATGCATCCATTCATGGTCTCTTATGGGTTTGAGAGTTTTGAACGCCTGACCGATAAGATCGGGGTGCCCGCTGAGTTGATATCCCGCCAGCCGTTGGATCTGAAACGGCGTATACTGCATGCTCTGGACTTGTTGCAGGATCTTCAGAATGGAAGTAACGAGTGAACGGCAGAGTCCGGTGGTCAATAAGTATGAGGGAAGCACAACATGACGGGAAACGATGTTGAACAGGTAAAGGTCGGTTTGGCTCTGGGCAGTGGCGCGGCCCGTGGCTGGTCCCATATCGGTATCATCAAAGGATTGGCTGAGCTGGGTATTGAGCCTGAAATCGTCTGTGGCAGTTCGATTGGGGCCTTGGTGGGTGCAGCCTATGCCGCTGACAAGCTCGATCTGTTGGAAGCCTGGACCCGCTCTCTGACCTGGAAAGAGATTATTCGTTTTCTCGATCCCAGCCTGAATGGTGGTGGTTTCATCCAGGGGGAGAAACTGACTGAGTTTGTAACAGAGCACGTCGACGCAGTAGATTTTGAACAGCTGCCCCGCCAGCTCGGGATTGTGGCGACAGAGCTTGAAAGCGGTCGAGAGGTCTGGTTCCGCAATGGTTCGGTGATGGATGCAGTACGAGCATCCATCAGTCTGCCTGGATTGTTCACGCCGGTTTTCCTGGATGGACGTTGGCTGGTGGATGGGGGATTGGCCAACCCGGTTCCCGTCTCCCTGTGTCGGGCGATGGGGGCGGACATTGTGATTGCAGTCAATCTCAATGGGGACATTTTGGGCAAGCACCTAAAGCGTGATACAGACAAGCGCAAACAGGCGCCTGAGACAGTGGAGGAAGGAGATCTGCTGAATCGGATCAAGAGCCAACTGAAAAGTACCCTGGAGAGTAGCAAGCGGGATCTGGTCGGGCGGTTGTTCGGAACGGAGCGGGAAGCGCCTGGGCTCTATGATGTGGTGGCCAGTTCAATCAACATCATGCAGGATCGAATTACCCGCAGCCGTATGGCTGGGGATCCGCCGGATGTGATTTTGGCGCCGCGCATGTCAAAGCTCGGATTAATGGAATTTGACGAAGCAGAAATGGGTATTAACGAGGGGCTGCGTGAGGTAAAGCGCATGCGCCCGGCTCTGGAGCAACTGCTTCTCAACCCGGAGCCGTAACGGTCTTGAAGGCTATTACCGCAACGGTATAGAGAAGAGGAGCAGGTTTCAGCTGAACCTGACCTGTGAAGTTTCCTGTTCAATAAAAAAACAATTGTTTAATTACGCCTCGTTTACGCTCGTGTCGCAGGCTTTGTTGAGCTGTTGTAGCGCTGGTTTATCTGAGATCACGCTTGCTACGGCATGGCTCGTCTACGTAATTCAAAGGTCGCTTCCAGCTTACTCAATCCCGGCTTTCGTTTATCTATTTTTCTATCGGATGGTTTGTCAGTCTTCTGAATCTGCTCCTGTGTGGTCGTTCGATCAGTAGCTGAAAAGTATGTATTTCTGCCATTCCAATATCAGTGCTGGTTATTTATCTGGCTGATAATAGAGGGATTATTGCTGTTTGGAGCATCTTGTGTGGGTGGCGGCAGTATCGGATGCAAGTCATTTGCTGGATCCTGGGCAAATAATATTTGAGCGAAATTGTAAAGTTTACAAATATTCGCCGATATATTTTTTTGACGTCTTTTGGATTTGGCAGAGGGATAGGATATATGTCGTCAGTACGTTTTAGATTAGAACTACAAACTCAAATAACATTAATTTTTATACTGTTTTTTCTACCGTTTGGCGCTTTCTCCAGCAGCAAGTGCCTCTATATCTCCTCCTATCACCAGGGGTATGCCTGGTCGGATGGGGTTGAACGCGGACTGAGAAAGAGCATTGGTGATCAGTGTGAACTGAAACAGATCGATATGGACACCAAGCGCCATAAAGATGAGGCGCATAAGCAACAGGCTGCCAAGGATGCCCGGGATCTGATTTTGTCCTGGAAGCCCGATGTGGTGATTACCGCCGATGATAATGCGGCGAAATATGTGATTAAGCCCTATTTCAAGGATCATCAGATTCCGTTTGTGTTTTGCGGCATCAACTGGAACGTGGATGCCTATGGATTTCCTTACAGCAATACCACGGGCATGGTGGAGGTTGCACCAATCGATGTGCTGTTCAACAAGGCCAGGAGCATCCGTATCGGTGCGGAACGTGCGGTCTATCTGGGGGCTGATACGCTGACAGAGAAGAAGAATGCGGCGCGTTTCGAAGGTATGGCAGAGAATATCGGTCTGTTGTTGGATCGCCGCCTGGTCTCAACGACGGCCGAGTGGCTGGCTGCCTACGAAGAGGCACAGGAATACGATTTTGTGATCATCGGCAGCAATTCAGGAATCAACGACTGGGATGAGACTGTTGTGGTTGATCGTCTGAAACGCACCACCCACAGTCTGAGCCTGACCACACATAACTGGATGATGCCCTACAGCGTGCTTGGATTCACCAAGATTCCTGAAGAGCATGGGGAGTGGGCAGCTAAGGCAGCGCTTGCCATTCTCGACGGTGTTGCTCCAACCGATATACCGATCGTATCGAATAGAAAATGGGAGATCTGGGTCAATCACTCGATTCTTATGGTGAGTGGTCTGCAGCTTCCCGATCCCCTGGTTAGAAAGGCCAAGAAAATACAGTAATGGTGGAATTCACGATCAGGGAAAAAGTCCTCGTAGGTCAGCGCAGGCTGGTCGTATGGGTATTGGTGGCTGTTTGTTCCCTGTTGTCGATTACCTATTCCGTTACCCGGGAGATTTCTGCGGTCAAACGGGAGTTTGCCAATCAGGCCTGGCAGGTTGAGCGTGCGGTGATCCATCGGGTGGCCAATCTGGAGACTGTGCTGACGGCCTTGGTCGGTCAGCACCATGCCAGCGATATGTTGAGCAGTGCGGAGCAGACCCTGTTCGCTCAGGATCTTTTGATTGCCTATCCGTTCATTCACTCGGTGATGCATGTCGAACGAGTCGCCACTCAGGATGTGGCTGCCTTTGAGCGTCGTATGAAAGTGGAGGGATTTGTCGGTTTTAAATTGAAACAGAATGCGCTTTCCGATCAGAGTGACGACACTCATAATCTGGGCTTCCATCTGCCGATCAGTTTTATCGAGCCAATGGAGCCTAGAACCGCGAGCCTTCTCGGCTATGATCTGGCCAATGAATCGTCTTTTACCCAGTTGATAGAACAGGCGATTCGCAATGGTGGTACCACTGCCCTTGAGACACTGCAGAATCGCTATACCAAAAAACCACTCTACCTGATCCTGAAGCCGGTCTATCTGGGGCGTTACCCACCGGAAGTGGCCAGCGAGCGTTATGAGATGTTGAGCGGTTTCGCTGTTCTGAGAATCGATTTTGAGCAGTTCTTCTCCAGTCTGGAGCTGCCTGGCAAGGATTTAAACTTAAAACTCTTTCGTGCTACACCAGGTCCTGACGATTCCATGAATAAGTTGCTGGCAGAGTTCGGCGCTGAAAATGGGGAGCTGGGATTGAGTCAACACCTGGTCAATTTTACCCAGCCGCTGGAAGTGCACGGTTTGCAGTTTACTCTTTCCGTCAGCCGGGTTATCAGTCTGAATGCCATTCAAGGCTCGAGAGTATTCATTGAGTGGCTGATTACCATGTTGGTGTTGGGCTTGATCATTGCAGTCTATCGCAACCGACGCTATGCGCAACTGCAGGAAGAGGCAGCGGAAGAGGTGCTGGCTATCGAGGGCGCCCGATTCACCAACGTCATCGATACCGCTTTTGATGCGGTAATTACAGCGGACGGCAGTGGTCGTATCGTCAGTTGGAATCAGCAGGCAAGGGAGGTTTTCGGTTACGATGAGCGCTTTGTCCTGGGGTTAAGGCTTTTTCAACTGATCCTGCCACCCGAAGCCTTCGTGAAGATTGAGCATGAACTGAAACCGATTTTTGATAATCGGGGCAATCGCCCAAGCCGGCTCAGGCTTGAGACCGTAGGTCAGAGAAAAAATGGTCAGGAGTTTCCTTTGGAACTGGCGATATCAAGCTCTACCGTCGGTAGTCAGCCGATGCTCAGCATATTCGCCCGGGACATTACAGAACGCAAACGCTGGGATGAGAAGATACGTTATCTGGCCTATTGTGATTCGCTGACCGATCTGCCCAACCGACAAGCCTTCAAGGAGCAGGTATGCAAGGCAATCAATACCGCAAAGCGTCATGGCAGGATCGGAGCGGTACTCTATCTTGATCTGGATGAGTTCAAGCGGATCAATGACACGCTGGGTCATGATATCGGCGATATGCTGTTGCAGAATATCACCAAGCGTCTGGTTGAGCAGGTACGGGTATCCGATACGATCAGTTTCTCTCCTGGACAGTTCGCGGGTAAGAATATCGCACGGCTGGGTGGCGATGAGTTTACCGTGCTGCTGGATGAGATCGAGGAGCCTGAAGATGCTGCGATTGTCGCCAAACGTGTTCAGACTGTGATAGCCAGTTCCTACAATCTTAACGGCCATGATGTCTATGTCACCCCGAGCATTGGAATCGCGATCTTTCCACGGGATGGGCGTGATGTGGAGGAGTTGCTGAAAAATGCCGATACCGCCATGTATCACGCCAAGGCAGTAGGCAAAAACAACTTCCAGTTTTATACCGAGCAGATGAACGCACTTGCGGCTACCCGATTAAAACTCGAGGGTAAGTTGCGTAAGGCGTTGGTTTCGAAAGAGATGGAGCTCTACTATCAGCCACAGATCGATATGCGCACAGGTCAGTTGGTCTCTGCTGAAGCGCTATTGCGCTGGCATCAGCCTGAATTGGGTATGATTCCACCGGATGAGTTCATTCCCATCGCAGAAGAGACCGGTATGATCATTGAGCTTGGTGAATGGGTTCTGAACGAGGCTTGTCGTCAGAACAAAGCCTGGCAGGATGCAGGACACCAAAGTATTCGGGTGGCAATCAATCTGAGTAGTATGCAGTTCATCCAGCGGGACCTCAGTCACAAGGTCGATAATTCATTGCGCAGCAGCGGTCTGGATCCGAAGTATCTTGAGTTCGAGATCACGGAAAGTATCCTGATGCGGAATGTGAACGAAACCATCGCCACCTTGAACGAGTTCAAGATGATGGGTATCAATATCTCAGTGGACGATTTTGGCACCGGTTACTCATCCTTAAGCTACTTGAAGCGATTTCCACTCAACTCTCTGAAAATCGATCGTTCGTTTATCCGCGATATTCCGGAGAATGCGGATGATGTGACGATTACCTCTGCAATCATCGCCATGGCGCATCAGCTCAATCTTGGGGTGGTCGCTGAAGGTGTTGAATCACAAAGGCAGCTCGATTTTCTGCATCAGCAGGGATGTGAGATGGCTCAGGGCTATTTCTTCAGTAAACCTCTACCAGCGGAAGAGTTCGAAGCCATGTTGGTTGGTAATGACAATAAGGTGAGAATGCTTCAGCAGCGCTAACCGGCTCTGGCTGAATAATTACGCGCAAGTAAAGCCGAGCAACTAGTTGTCGGTCGGATGGTGGATATGGATGTCCCGTTGTGGAAACGGAATGCTGATCTCCGCCTGATTGAACTTCTGATTGATCGATTCGTGCAACGCAGTGATGGTGGCCAATCGGTTGTCCATCGAACCAAGATAGACCCGCAGCAGTAGATTGAGTGCGCTGTCGCCAAAGGCTTCGAATGTGGCTACCGGTTTAGGTTCGGTGAGCACGTTTTCGTTCTCCTCAGCCGCTTCGATCATCAGATTCATGGCCTGCTTCACGTCACTGCCGTAAGCGATGCCGACGGTGATTATGATTCGGTTGACCTTGTCACTCAGGGTCCAGTTGATCACCCGTCCGGTGATGAACTCTTTATTTGGAATCAACATCTCCTGTTTGTCATAGTTGGTTATGGTGGTGGCCCGGATGCGGATCCTTGAGACCACCCCGGTGGTATCATCCAGGGTGACAACGTCACCTACCCGGATCGGTCTTTCAAACAGCAATATGATGCCGCTGATAAAGTTGGCGACGATCTCCTGCAGACCAAATCCCAATCCAACACCCAGTGCAGCAACCAGCCACTGAATACTCGACCACTGAAAGCCGATGGTGCTGAAGGCGGTGATGATGCCGATACCTGCAATCAGATACTGCAACAGAGTTGTCAGGGCATAACGGGCGCCGGTCTCCAAAGGCAGTCGCTGCAAGAGGGTGATTTCGAGTATGCCGGGCAGGTTCTTTGCTGCCAGGATAGTGAAAACAAGAATAATGATACCGATGAAGATGTCGTTGAGAGTCAGCGATCCCTCTGTGACAATGCCGTCGACAACCTGGGTGGCGGTAAACGGCAGCTGGATGGTGGTGAGGAAATCCAGGGCAGGTAGAAAGTCGGACCAGATCAGCCAGGTCCCCACCACGGAGCCGAACAGATAGCCGAAGCGAACCAGTCGTTTGGCCTGTTCGCTCAAAGTATCAAAGTTGATTTCCGGAATCTCAGCGGTGATTACGGTGCTCTCATCTTCAAGTTGATGTTGTTCCTGCTCCCGTTGTTGACGTAACTCTTCACGTCGGTGTAGAGCGCTCTCATAGCGCAGTCTTCGCTCTGCGATAAACAGATAGCGCAGTAACAGCTCTTTCAGAATAAACAGGCCGACAAAGAACCAGAAGGTGAGTTCAACCAGCTTCAGCAGGCGCACGGAAAGGTTCAGATAGCCAATGCTGCCGGCAATGGCAATCCCCAGGCCGATCAGTAACAGCACGGGGAACCAGAGGAACTGAAGTTGTACCAGGATGGCGTTGGGGCTGATTCTTTGCCAGGTCTGAAACAACAAGCCTTCCTTGTTTAGCAGACGATGGACAAAAACCAGTGTGGTTACCATCATGACAATGATCGCCAGTCGTCCGATATATTGTGTGTCGACAGAGAGGTAGTCACCCTCACTCAGAGTAACGATGAAGCGTAGTGGTATGGCGACCGGTATCAGCCAACGTAACTCTTTAGCCAAGGCGGTACAGATCTGGCGGTTCCAGCGCAGATGGCGTGTTCCGATACCGTCAGGAAGACACAGCTGATAGAGCAGCAGTGCCGCAGTCAAAGTGATCCCCACATTGACCAGTGAGGTGGCAAGCACCAGACTGAACGGGGAGGCGGTGGGCAGGGTTTTGAGCAGGATTCCCAGGCTGATCATAATGCCTGGCAGGATACCGATCTTGGCGAGCGTGAGCAGCAGGGCCCAGAGGGTCAGACGGATCGAATCAGTACGTATTTTACGGGTCGATTTGGCAAGCAGGGGTAGTTGCAGTGTGACATTGCGCTGCTTCCAGATGATCAGCATCAGCAGGGCCAGCAGGGACATCGAAAGCCCGGGGCGCTGTTTCGCTGCCTGGGTGATTTCGCTGCCGGCTTGAAGCCACTCCTGAGGGGACATCAATCTTGCCAAGCCGGTTTTGAGTTGATTGAAATCGAGAAAATCGAACAGATCACCACTTGAGATCCAGATCAGTTGATCATCGATATAGTCGACATAACTCTCGGAGACCTCGAGCAACTGCCGCTCAGCCTGGTCGAGTGAGGTCAGCTGGGTAATGTAGCGGCCATAGATTTTCTGCAGTTCGTTGAGTGCTTCCCGGCGTGCACCTAACAGGCTGAAGACCTGTTTGCGCAGTTTATCCGCGTTCTCTTCCAGCACTCCTTGGGTCAATGGTTGGGTAACCTGTTCGACATGCTCTGTGAGGTTGCCTTGAGCCAGCAGTTGTTCTTCGATGGCGATCTGGCGATCGGTGGCAATATTGATCTCCTGTTTGCGTTCAGCCGATGAGCGACTGTAGCTCTGCAGAGAGGGTAGGGCCTGACGTCGACGGGAGAGCATTTTTCCGATCGCCTGACTGGCGCCCACTACATCGACCCGCTGCTTACTGTGCTCGAAGTCGTCGCTGATCTGCTCCAGTTGGAGTTGGGTTGCCTGCAGTTTTTGTGAGACGCGTTTTTCCCAATAGACCAGCTCTTCCAGCTCGGCGCGGTTTTGTGCGTTTTTCTGGGCGATGTTTTTGATCGGCTCGGGCAGGCTTTTCAGCTGCTGTTTGATCTGTTCCGCCTGCTGTCTCGCCTGCTTGGCCTGTTCCTCCCTGATCGCGCTGGCCGCCTGGTTGAGCTTCTGCAGTGAGGACTGAAGTTTACCGATCTGCGCCGTCGTCGCATCCCGCTTTGCCTGAGCCAGGTTGGTCAACAGATTCTGGTTGGCAAGACGCAGCTTGAGCAGCTCGATCTGCGTTTCGTGGAGCTGTTTGCGACTGTTCAACAACAGCTGTCTGGCTTGGTTCAGGTGTTTGTTTTCACCCTCATCATAGTTTCCGCTCTCCGCGTTGATCTTGTTCAGTATCTCGCTGTGTTCGGATATTTCGTTATTGATCTGCTGACTGCCGACCAGCAGATCGGAAAGCGTTGCGAGCTGCTCTTTATGTTGTTCTCTGGCCTGATTCAGGGTCAGGGATTGCTGGCTTATCCGTTGCTCGATTTCAACCAGTTCGGACTGTTTGATAAAACTCAGCAGATTCTCATCCTCTGTATCATAAGGACCGATGCTGTTGCGCAATTTTTTGATCTCTGCTGGTGCTTCCTCAATGGTCCGGCTGAGTTGTGAGATCTCCCCTTCAAGTTTGTTGGTCTGACGTAGCCACTTTTCAGCCTGATCGATCAGTTCAACAACTCTTTGCTGGGTGGTTTTTTCCAGACTCTCATCCTGCAGAGCCTCACTCTTGATCAGTTCAAGCTGTTCAGTCGCCAATAGGCGTTCCGAGTCGATCTGCTCCTGCTCAGTCTGGGCAAAACAGCTGAGGCTGATTGTGATCAGTAGCAGGGTTGGGATGAGTCTGTTCACAGTCGCTGCAAGGTGTTACTTGCTTTCCTGGAAGCGGTAGCTGATCAGATGCTTGTTCTGCTCGGAAACCGGTTCGCCCAGGCCAATCTTGCCATGGCCGAGCAGGGGGATGGTTTCCCGCCTCAGATAGAGCGATTGTTGGTTCTGGGTGGTCAGGTAGGTGCCATTGGTGCTGATGTCCTTGAGTACATATTTGCCCCGGTAGTACTCCAGAACAGCATGCGATCTGGAGGCGGAGCTGGCGTTCACCACCAACTCATTCTTCGGGTCCCTGCCGATGCCAACACTCCCTTGGGTGGGTGGCATTTTGTAGGTTTTGTTGTTGTACTCAAGAATCAGCGTTTTGGTTGTCAGGCTCTGAGTGATTGGCGCAGTATGGATGAAAGTGACATCCTCTTTCTGCCACAGCAGATCATAGATGATCATGCGTTCAACCTTGCCTTTGACTTTGACCTTGTCGAACTGTCGGGCCATCAGACGCAACTCATCGGGCAGCGCCTCTACAACCTGTTCTGTGGTGATGATCTGTTTGGCCTGGGCAATGGCGGCCATTCTGGCGGCCACATTGACCGAATCCCCATACATCCGTCCCTCTTCGAAGATGGCCGGGCCATAATGGAGGCCGATGCGTGCGGCCATCGGCATACCGGACTGCTCGGCATAGAGCTCCACCCGCTCATGAATGCGGCAGGCGGCAATGACGGCGCTGGCAGGGTCGTCGTATCGGCTCATTACCTCATCACCGATAATCTCCACCACATGGCCGCCGCATGCGATGACGACCTGGGCAATCGCCTCTTCCAGTTCGGTGATCAGCTTCTTGGCAAGGGTATCGCCAAGACTTTCATACATGCGGGTGCTTTCGACAATATCTGCGAATACGATGGCGTATGGTTGGGTATTGCTGGTCGACATGTGCAGATGTTGTTTCCCTATCGGAACTTGGTCACAGATGCTGAACCCTGATGACAAACCGGTGCTGCGGAGTCTGTTTGGTGGTCTGCATCAACAGGAAAAGAGTCAGCGGACCTGATCGAAGGATATGAAGATCAAACCGGATTGTCCAGTGCTGAGTCGAGACGGTCGAGCAGAATCTCCGCTATGCCCGGATGTTGTCCCACCAGTGGTGCGATACGTATTTGAACGCCTGGATGGGATTCCCTTATCTGCTGACAGATCGATTCGATATCACCACCGGCTCCCGCATGACGACCAGGAGAGAGGAAAAGCAGGGCAAGATCGATGCTGATATTCGGTCTGGAGAGGGCAATCTTCTCCAACTGCTCGCTTAACAGTTGGCCATTGAAGTCATATTCGTTGCCTTGCCGGCGTTCCATCACCGCCTGTTGAAGTTCGATCCGGGGGGAGAGCTGTTGACGAAGATCCGCACAGACCCGCTTTCTTACTTCACTGACCTGAGGAAGCGGAGAGCCGTGGTCGACCAGTATCACCAGTTGAGGTGGTCTCCCCTGATCTGTGGCTTGCAACTGCTGCTGGAGAATCGTTGCCACTCTCGGTTCACCCTGGGGCAGTGGATAGAGCTCTTCGGCCAGGGTCAGTCTGAAGGGGCCGTATTCGGCTCTCAGTTTCTCAAGCTGCTGGGGGATAAAGGAGGTGAGTGCTCGACTGCGACCAAAAAAGAGCGGAATCAGGATGAATTCGGTTTCGCCCTGTTTGAGTCTTTCACGCAAAAAGGTCGTCAGTGTCTCGGCAGCTTCGCCATTCAGTAAGTCTGTTGGAATCCTGTCGGCATGTTGCAATGAGACGGGAAAAACCTGGTGATTGGAGAGGTTGCTCAACTGTTTGGCCAGAAGGCGCAGATTGATCACCGAGTCTGCTCGCTTTGAACCGTTGTCAGCCAGGAGGATTGTTGGGGTTTTCATAGGGGGTCGGATTATCACCAAGTCTTGCCATTATCCTGTTGAGGAACCGATTCGACAACAATTTGAGTGTTACTTAACCATAAAAAATCTGTTGTGAATTGCGATCTGTCATTGGTGGCATATGATTTGGCTGAGGTATGATTGATCAAACTTCCATTGCCGGTGTCAATTAACAGCATGAACCTGCGTGATCTTAAATATCTTATTGCGGTGGCCGAAACGGAACACTTCGGTCATGCCGCGGCTCGGTGTTATGTCAGTCAGCCCACGCTCAGTGGCCAGATCAAGAAACTGGAAGAGGAGTTGGGCGTGACCATTTTTGAGCGCACCAACCGTTCCGTCTCGATCACTCCGTTTGGCGTGGAGATCGTCAAGCATGCCAAGTTGATCCTGGAACAGGCGGACGTGATCAGACAGCTGGCCCAGGCGCAACGGGATCCGATGGCCGGCGCCTTGAGAGTCGGTGCCATACCGACTGTCAGTCCCTACCTGGTGCCTTTGATCCTGATGCCGTTGAAGTCCCTCTATCCTCAGATGCGTCTGGTGCTCTCCGAAGAGATCACCGATATGTTGACCCAACGGCTGCTCGATCATCAGATCGATGTGGCGATTCTGGCTACCGCGGTGAAGGAGCCGGAACTTGAGGTGATGCCGCTTTTCGAAGAGCCCTTCTGGCTGGCTCACCCGCGGGATCACGCACTCTATGACAAGGAGGATATCAGTCGCCGTGATCTCAGCCGTCTCGATCTGCTGTTGCTGGCGGATGGTCACTGTCTCACCAATCAGGTGATGGATGTCTGTCGTATCAAGGAGGGTAAGATGGATGATGAGATGGCCGATCTGCGTGCAGCCAGCCTGGAGACCCTGTTGCAGCTGGTTGGGGCGGGTTTTGGTTGTACCCTGGTGCCTGCCCTGGCGGTACGCGGTACCTGGACAACCGATTCCGGCATCATCGCCCGAAAACTGTCACTCAAGGACGCCTATCGGCGGGTTCAGTTCGTCTACCGCAAGACATTTCCCCGCAAGCAGGCGTTGTATGCTCTGGCCGATGTGATCCGAAACCAGCTGCCGAATACGGTCAAGGCGTTGAACGAAGAGACTGTAGGGAAGCCGGGATAAGAAGGTCGAGTCCACCGGTTGAGGGTTAAAATTGAGACAGCGGGCGGCTAGATCATCTACAATCCCACACCACCCCAGTTGAAGTGGCAGGACAATGCACGAAGCGAAGCAGCAAGCGACAGGATCCATCTTTTCCGATCTGTTAAAGAACAGTGAGGCCGACGGGCCGCTTCTGCTGCCTGGCGTACACCCCTTGCCCAATCTACTCTCCCTCGATGCAGAACAGGTTCTGGATGCGTTTCGCCAGAGCCAACTGGAGGACTTCACTGCGATCATCAGTGACCTCGATGCCTCGGAGAGTTCGCTGCACCATATCTTTGAAGAGCTGTTGGTGATCGCTGCGAAGGATCCTGATAACCGCTTATCCTCACTGAGTATCTTTCAGCCTGGTGCCATGCAGAGCCTGTTTGTCGATCTGCATGATCATGTCATGTCCCACCCGGTCTGGCGTCATCCCTGTTTCGTGCGTATCTTCGAGGGTGATTTCAAGCGGGATCAGCTAAGCTCCTTTGCCCTCAACTATTTCAACCAGGTAAAAAACACCCGTCAATGCGTTGCGCTGGCCCAGGGGCGTTTTTCCGGTTTCATCGATCTGCCTTACGGCTGTCTGAATGAGCGGGTCTCCGAACTGGTGCAGATTGTCCTGGCGCAACTGCTGGCGGATGAGTATGGGGTAGGCACCCACAGCATCGAGAGCTATCCGGATCTGGCCAGCCTGCTGGGTTCCACCACCCATATCGTGATGTACCGAAACCTGTTTGAAGGATTGGGAATACCCTTTGAACAACAGGATCTGCCGATGCTGCCGGAAGTGGCGGACAACGTCTTGACGCAACGGCTGCTGGCCGGCCATCCCTCATTCAGTCTGTTGGAGTCCCTGGCCTCGGTCGGATTGGGTATGGAGTGGGGGGTGCCTGAATTTTTCAGCCTGCTGCTCGGCGGTATGATCCGCTGGGCCTGGCGTGAAGAGGTCGAGCTGACCCAGCACCATCTGATCGTCTTTATCGCCCATGTTCAGTACGATGTTCTGCATGCCATATCGGTCATGCTGGCAACCAGTCTGCTGGGCCATGAGGCCGGCTATGAAGAGAAGATAAAACAGGCGACCAATATGCTGATGTCGAGCCGTTACAACATGATGAGCGGTCTCTATCGGCACCTTTTCGATGAGCCTTGCGACAACATCGACCAGATCGGTTTGGAGTCCCGCTATCGGATAACCGACCGGCGCATCGAGCAGGCCCTGCTGGCGGCCCGCCAGGAAGTTGCAGATGCCAGTGTTAGCGATGCCCAGGCCTACAAGTCCAATGACCAGGTACCTTTTGTCTTCGCTTGATCCGGTAGCGTTCTTGAGCTGCCAGAACGCAGCCTACCCATCAACCCGCCAATCTGATCGTGAACGGATTGGATAAACCCTGGAGTCGTCGATGTATCAGTCCAATAGTCCGGCAGGAGAGCAGTTCCGTAAGCTCCTGATTGCCACCGCGAAGGGTTCCAGAGGGGCCAAGGATATGAGTCGGGAGCAGGCCAGGGCGGCTTTGAGTTTCCTGATCTCCGCCGAGGCCCATCCCGCCCAGGTCGGGGCCTTTCTCACCGCCATGCGTTTCAAAGGGGCCAGGGTGGAGGAGATGAAAGGCTTTCTGGATGCAATGGAGGAGAGCGCGACGCTGATCTCCCCGAAGGTCGATCGGTTGCTCAACTGCAACGGCCCTTATGACGGGCGCAAGAAAGCGTTGCATCTGAGTCTGGCGGCCGCCCTGTTGACCGTTGCTGCTGGTGTGCCGGTGGTGATGCACTCCAACAGCGGTTTGCCACCGAAGAACGGTGTTACCACCGCTGCGGTGCTTGAGGCGATGGGGATCCCGGCCTACCTGGAACCCCAGCAGGTCGCTGCGAGTATCGAGGAGAAGGGCTTCGGTCATCTGCATGCCAGCCGCTACCTGCATGGGGTGGAGCGTCTTAAACCGATTCGGCAGACTCTCTTCTACCGCTCATTTCTGCACGCCTGTGAAGTGATGCTCAATCCGGCTGGCGCCGGCTACTCGATCATCGGTGCCGCCCATAAGAGCTTTCTGCAGCGTTTTGCCACCGCTGCGGGTGAACGGGGGCAACAGCGGGTGATGGCAGTACAGGGGCTGGATGGTTGTGATGAACTGCCCATGCAGCCGGTGGCTGTGGCCGACTACCATCAGGGTGAACTGAGTGAATACACCCTGGATCCGGCGGACTACGGTTTGGCCAGCCAGGAACATCAACCCTGTGCCGATCCAGCGACCACGGCACGATTGATCCTGTCGATGTTTCAGGGGGAGGCCAACCCGGCGCTCAACCCGGTGATCTACAACAGTGGCGTGAGACTCGCTCTGTGCGGCAAGGTTGAGCGGATTGCCGATGGTATCGAACTGGCCAGGCAGACCCTTACCTCAGGCAAGGCGGCCGAGACCGTGCAGCAATTGCAGGGTTGTTGATCGGAGGCTGTATGTCGCTGCAAGAAAGCCTGCCCCGCAACAGCAGGGCAGGCTAGGTTGCGCATTCATCGCGACTATTCGGTAATGAGTTTGATGGTGGTCTTCTTTCTCGCAAACTGTATGGCTGGGCCGTTGCCGGAGACCTGATAGATCTCTTGCAGGGCTTCACCCCAGTGTTGAGGATTGGAGGTCATCGAGCCGCTGGTCGGCAGATCCCGGGCATGGCCGCCGTTGCTGACCGTGGGTTCGGTGTCCTTGTGGGCGAGGAATTCCACATAATGGTTGCTGAAGGTCTTATACATCAGCTTCGCTTCCACCTTGATGTCCCCTTTGGCATTGGCTGGGACGGTGAAATGGTACTCCCGCTCGGCCCAGTTCTGACCGTCCGCATACTCATCCTCCGGGATGATGAAGGCGCCCTGTGCCATGTAGGCGGCCTTGTTGAAGCCTTGTGGCGGGATTCGGTTGTCTTTCACCACCTTGTTCAGCAGGGCGAAATGGAACTCCTTCTCGTGTTCGCTGACCACGCCATCGTTATCTTCGTCGAGCAGATCCCCGTAACCTTCAGCCAGGGCTTTGATCTCGAAGATATCATCCGGGTTGGCTACCAGCACCTCGCCGCTGAGCGGGTCGACCTTACCGTCTTCCAGGATGACGCCCTTCTTGGTCCAGATTTTTACGTGCAGCCACATCTGTCTGCCCTCACCATAACCGGTCGGCAGTTTGTGGCCGGTCTTGTTGGTGATCTTGAACTTGACGCTGCCGGATTGCCCCGGGCGAAGTCTTCTGGATTTACTGATCACGCTGATATTGGCCGTTTTGCCATCGACAAAATCGAGATTGTCCAGTACACGGGCATCCAGCGCTGCCTGGCGTGAGGCTGGGACAGCGTAGCCGAGATCGCTCCAGGTCTGATCGATGGGGCCCCAGAGACGTTCAAGATGGGAGAGCATCCAGGTTTGTGCGCCGGCGAAACGCATCGGCCGGTGGCAATCCTGGCATCGGCCATTGGCCTTGTTGGGGAAGGCGCTGTTGTACCACTCGGTATAGGTACGTTCGATGGGGTGTGGCATATCGGCCGCTATCCCATCCCCGTCGGGATCGGTCAGGGTCTTCAGAAACGGATTGGTCACTTCGTGGCAGGAGCCGCACAGGGCGCTCTCACGCTGGAAGGGATCCATCACCCGTGGCTCATCCCGCTCGGTATCGCTGAAGGGCTCGTGCTGGGTGACGAAGTAGCCGCCGTTGCCCGCAGCCTTGACGCCGCTGGCATCCTTCTGGTTATCGATCATGCGATGGCAGACATCACAGCTGATACCGTCCATGTGACCTTCCGAGTCCGTGTCGTGGAGTGGATCGGGGGCTTGGGCGCTGGTGGGTGAGAACTGCTCAAAGCTCGCGCCCCAGAAGTCACCCCGCAGATGGGGATTTTCAGGGGTTGTCGGTTCGGAGAAGCCTTCCAGCCAGCCTGCGGGTGAGTGACATCGTAGGCAGAAGTCGCCCACAACCGCCTGTTCGTTCTCCGCTTTACCAAGCAGTTCCAGGGCGGTTGAAAAGCCCAGCTCGGTGAGCGGCGGAATATCACCGCCCAGATTCACATGTTCCAGTAGATTGATGAAATCCCGGTTGGCGATATTGAGCGCTGCATAGAAAGCAGGGTCTCTGGCGGCCTGGGCCATGATGCCACCTGCCCAGTCATCGTGTTCCGGGCCGGGAAAACGGGCGGGGTTCCTGAAGCCGTCAACGATCGGATCAAGAATCTGCCCATCCAGATTGACTCCGGGGGCTGCCCCTCTGGGTTGAGTTGAGTCTGTTGCGGTGATGCCAGTGGAGAATGACAGGGTGACGTGGAGCATGAGTGCAGCAAAGGCCACACCCAGTATGTTTCGGGTAATCATAACCAATCCTCAGTTCAAAGTTGCAGATCCTTAGCTTTCGATTACACAAACCCTTACGAAAACTAATGAATTAAAGTATTTCTCAAGGGTTTCTCAGAGGAAGGTAGGGGCACTACTACCCAGGCAGTGGGGATTCGGTTGAATTGCCGCTAGGGTTATCCCTTGTAAAGGTAAGAAAAAAGGTAGTTTGAGGCGTGGGATCGTGTCTCGACTTAGAGATCGATTCCTGCAGATGGTCAGGCAGGTGCGGCCCAGCCGCACCTGACAATACCTGAACGGTCTGATTAATCCTGCAGCTCCTCAAGCAGTTGATAAATCTTCAAAAGTAACTCCTGAGCAGCCGTGTCATAGGGGTCGAAGCTGCCGTTGGCACACAGGATGATCACGGTATCCTTCTCCTGGAAGTAGAGCATTTCCGCCTGGTAGCCGGGATCTTTGCCGCTGTGGCTGTAGACTACCTCGTCACTACCGGCGATCGGGGTGATTTTGATGCCCAATCCGTAGTTGGAGGCGGGTGCGCCGAGCAGCGAGGGTTGCAGCATCTCGGCCCGCATGGCGTCATCCAGTACAAGGTCGGTGCGCAGGATGCCCAGAATGAAATCGGCCAGGTCATCCGCTGTGGTCTGAATGCCGCCGTCAGCCAGACCGAAGTGGCTATACCAGGGATAGACATCGAAGGTCTGCCCTTCGTCATCCACATAGCCGTGTACCAGTCCTGGGATACCTTCCGCTTCATGGCCCTGCAGGGTGTTTTCAAGCCCCAGGGGTTCAATGATGCGGTTGCGTATTTCGCTCTGCAGGCTGGCGCCGGATGCACGCTCAATGATCAGTGCGGCGAGAATATAGTTGGAGTTGGAGTAGCTGTAGTTACTGCCAGGCTCAAAGTGCAGTGGCTGGTCGAGAAAGTAGGGCAGCGCATCCGCCTGCTGCCAGTGGCGGGTCGGGCCTGAAGCAAAGAAGTCGTTATCCCAGGCATCGCTGTCGTTCTGGAAGTCGAACAGGCCTGTGGTGTGGTTGAGCAGCATCCGGAGAGTCATCTGATCACCCGAGGGAATGCGGTCGGCAATCTCTGCGGGTAACCAATCGGTAATCCGGTCGTCGAGGCCGACCAGTCCCTCTGAGGCCATCTGCACCAGGGTGGCTGCAACAAAGGTCTTACCCACACTGGCCACATAGAAACGGTGCTCGACGGTTGCCTCCTCCATGGTCTGCAAATCACTCATTCCGGCACTGCCGGAGAAGTCGATGTTGCGGCCGGCGACACGTACGGAGACGGCGGGTAATCCTTTGCTGACGGCCTCCTCAAGGGCGTCCTGGAACTGCTCGTTGGCAGTCGAGTCATCACTGTTATTTGAGTTGCAGCCGCTCAGCAGGCTCATACCGAGCAGGGCTGAAGTGAGGATTACTGGCCAGAATTGTTTAACGCTTTTCATTGGTTCTACTCCCGATGGAATTCGATTGGTTTGCTTCGACAGCGTTTGCTGTTGCAGGGAATAGTGGCTGGAAATGGCTGGTTTATCGTCCGCGCGTGTAAGTCCGGACGAATTAAAACATCTTTCTAATCAGTTACTTGTTTGGTGTCAGTTTGATTGGCGGTTGATTTTCGATATTCGCTGGGCGTTTGTCCGGTGTGGCGTTTGAAGGCGGTATAAAATGCCGACTTGGAGTTGAATCCTGCATCCAGTGCAATACTCAGAATATTAACCTGACCGGACTCTGCTGTGAGACTGCGCTGGGCCTCTTCGACCCGGTAGCGGTTGATGAAATCGAAGAAGTTACACTCCGCCTGTTCATTGATCACCTGGGAGAGGTAGTTGGGTGAGATACTGAGTTGCGCGGCCAGCTGTGGCAGGGTGAGCTTACTGTCGAGGAATGTGCGCTGCTCATCCATGTGGTTTTGCAGTTCCTTATAGAGCAGTTGGCTGGTCTCACTGTCCAGGGCTGAGCGTTGATACTTGGTTTGAGATTCCGATGGGGCCGTATCGTTCAGGTCTGCATCGGTTTGTTTGGTTTGAGCATCGATCGATTGGCCGTCAGCTTGAGATTGCGACCGATCCTGTTGAGTAAAGATCGCAGGCTGTCTCAATCCCATGTAGCCCATGCTGTAGATCACCAGAACAATCATTAGAAAATGGATGCCGACGACCTCTTCGGGGAACGCGAGCAGATCCGCCAGAAAGACATCCGCCAGGTAGAAGAGATAGAGGGCAACCAGGGCCAGCAGCAGGTTTCTCAACCAGGCCAGGTTGATCTTTTCCAGGAAGGAGAACTGATCCTCAATCGAGTTTTGATGCTGCAACAATCGTTTGATGGAGAGCCCCAGATAGAGCGCCATCTGCAGGATTGAAAGCACTCCCACCAGAATCATCGCTAGTGATGCCCAGAGTATCTCACTCTCCTGCGGCTCCTGCTGGCTGTTGAGCAGGCTCTGCAGTTGCTGCTGATCGAGCAGCATCAGTGGAATCAGGATCGCAAATCCAAAAAGGAAGGGCAGGAAGTGTCGCCACTGCCGTAGCGTAAAGCGAAACCCAGATCTGGCGGTTAAAGCTGTGACGTAGAGATAGGTGAGTGGCCCAAAAAGGAAATCGATGTTGGTGTCGATGACCAGCAGTCGGGGGTAGCTGGCGATATAGCCGGACTGATGGAGAAACGCCATCCACAGATCGATGGAAAAAGTCAGAGTCAACATGGCCAACAGGCGGTGCGCCACTGGCAGCCCGCTTTTGGCATTGATCAGCGCCAGGGCGAGAAACATACCCTGTACGGCACCAAGCAGCATGATGGCCGAATAGAGGTCGATTTCAGGTTGCATGGCGCTCAGTGGGGGCTGACCAAAAAACGAATCCAATTGGCGACTAAATTAGCAGCAAAACAGGTCGTAAATCCACACCAGTAACAGAATCAATAGCGATAGGCCGGCAAGATTGGCCAACCATAACCAGAATTTGTCCATAGCTTCTCTCCGTCGGTTAATCTGTTGGGAATTGTGGCGGCTGGTCATCGGATAGTCGTCTCTGCCTGTAAGTCCGGACACTCATCATGAAGAGACGTCGCATAGAATAAGGCGGTACAATTGTGGTTTGTCTCTATAGGGATCTGATTGGATGGTTGGGATAGTTAGAATGCTGCTGCTGGTGGGATTGTTGGTGATCCTGCCCGGCTGCGACAAAGGACCGCAGGATCACCGCCAGACCCTGCTGGTGTTTGGTACTCTGCTGGATATCCAGGCCTATACCGATCAGCCGGAGCTGTTCAATGAGGCGGTCAGAGCGCTGGATAAGACCTTTCAAAAGATGCATCGGGAGTGGCATGCCTGGAAGGGAGAGGGGGAACTGGTCCGTCTGAATCGCGCACTGGCCGATGGCAAGTCTCTGCAGGTATCGGCAGAGCTCGCTGAGTTGCTGCAGCAAGCCAGACAATATGCGGTCGACAGTGAGCAGATGTTCAACCCGGCGATCGGCCGGTTGATTGGCCTGTGGGGGTTTCACAGCGACCAGCCGCCAGGTGGACCGCCGCCGCAGAAGCTTGAGATCGAGGCCTTGCTGAAGAGTAATCCAAACATGCAGGATCTGCGCTTTCAGGAGGGTCTGGTGAGTAGCACGAACCCCATGGTTGCCATCGATCTGGGTGCATTTGCCAAAGGCTACGCCTTGAATCTGGCCATCGATGAGCTGAAACGGATGGGGATTGGCAACGCGATTGTCAATGCAGGTGGTGATCTCTGCGTCTCCGGGCGGCATGGTGACAGACCCTGGGTCATCGGCATTCGACACCCCCTGGGAGAGGGGGTGATCGCCTCGCTTGGGGTGGCCGATGGGGAGTGCGTTCTGACTTCGGGAAACTATGAGCGCTATCGGGAGTTTGAAGGAGTCCGCTATGCGCATATCATCGATCCGCGCAGTGGTTATCCGGTGGCTCATGTGGCCTCTGCAACCGTAATCAGTAAGCAGGGTGGGTTGGCCGATGCGGCGGCCACGGCACTGAGTGTGGCGGGACCGGTCGATTGGCCGCGAATCGCCGCGAAGATGGGATTAACACAAGTGATGCTGGTGGACGATCAGGGGAAGGTCTATCTGACACCGCCGATGCAGTCGAGGATCAGTTTCCAGCAGAAGGTCGATGAGGTAGTGGTTGGGGCTGAGACTTTTTGATTGATATTTTTTAGTCCGCAAATGAACGCGAATGAACGCAAATCGGAGTTGCAGATTGGATAGGTATTTGGGATTGGACCCACGTAGCGTAAAGCCTATTACTGTCGTTCCGCCAACTCACCATGAGCCCAGTAGATGCATAAAAGCCCCTCTCCCTTGATGGGAAGAGAGGCGCCATTCTCTCTGCCCATTCGGTAGGCTAATTATTTGCGGTGATTGGCGTCCATTCGCGGTTTGAAGAAATTGCTCCAAGCCTATCCGCATCAACAGAACCAATAGCGTTCATTAGCGGACAGAAATCAAATAGGACAACGTTCAACAACCTCGCACACCACTGAGGTGAGTCTGTTCAGATCTTCGTCTTCGATAATGAAGGGTGGCATCAGGTAGACCAGTTTGCCGAAGGGGCGTATCCAGACGCCGGCATCCACGAAGCATTGTTGAATATGTTTCATGTCGACCGGTTTTTTCAGCTCCACAACACCGATCGCACCCAGTACCCGCACCTCTTCCACCTGGGGTAGTTCCCGGCATGGGGCGAGTCCCTGTTGCAGCCGTTGCTCAATGTTCTTGATCCGCTCCTGCCAGGGAGAGTTCAATAGCAGGTCGATACTGGTCAGCGCCGCACGGCAGGCCAGTGGGTTGGCCATGAAGGTCGGGCCGTGCATAAACAGTCCCGGTTCTCCCTGGCTGATGGTCTGGCTGATCTCCTCAGTCGTAAGGGTGGCGGCCAGGCTCATATAACCACCGGTAAGGGATTTGCCGACGCACATGATGTCCGGTGTGACATCCGCGTATTCACAGGCAAACAGTTTACCGGTACGACCAAATCCGGTCGCGATCTCGTCAAGGATCAGCAGCACTCCATACTGATCGCAGAGTCGACGAACCTCTTTAAGATACTCCACCGAGTAGAAGCGCATACCCCCGGTCCCTTGCACAATCGGTTCAAGCACCAGTGCGGCAATCTCATGACTATACTGCTCCAGCTTGTCGGTCAGTCCTTTTGCCCCATCTCCCTTGCAGGGGTGTCCGAAATAGCAGGTCGGCGCATCGGCGAAGTGCTGTTTTGGCAGGATTTCGGAAAACAGACTGTGCATCCCTGTTTCTGGATCGCAGAGCGACATGGCGCCGAAGGTGTCGCCATGATAGCCCTTGCGGATGGTAAGAAAGCGCTGTTTTTCCGGGGCTCCCTTGTCATGCCAGTATTGGATCGCCATCTTCATGGCGACCTCTACCGAGACGGAGCCCGAATCGGAGAAAAATACGCTCTGCAGAGGATCCGGTGTGATTTCGATGAGTTTTCTGGCCAGATCCGTGGCGGGCTGGTGGGTCAGACCACCGAACATGATATGGGCCAGCTGTTGGGCCTGCTCGGCAATCGCCTGATTCATCTGTGGATGGTTATAACCGTGGATCGCGCACCACCAGGAGGACATGCCATCGATCAGCTCTCTGCCATCAGCCAGTGTAATGCGTACACCGTCTGCGGATACCACAGGATAGACCGGTAGATCTGCACCAATTGCACTGTATGGGTGCCAAACATGCGCTTTATCAAAGGCTATCCACTCTTCACTATTACTCATAAAGTAAGCTGTCTGTTGATTCGGGATGCAGAGATTAACAGATATTAGTCTGTCGGGATAATGCTCCAGATGTGATCGGCAGCCCCTTAATCGAATTAAAATCCTAATCCCACCGAACAGGAATATCAGGCCAATGAGCCATTTTCTTTCGCTGTCCGATATGATAACTATGGAGATTCCCAGGGCCTGTCAACGTGGATCCCATAGGGTTCGTGTTAACAATTCCTTACACTAAAACCGCATGCCCGATAGGGACAAGGCATACAACCATCAGCTAATGACCGGAATCACTGGCTGTATTCCTGCGGTTAATAACAGAGGAGTAAACGATGGATAAACCTGTAGTAGCGGCCAAACAACCGATCGATGTGGATCTCGTGGCTGGCAAAGAGTATTGGTGGTGTGCCTGTGGAAGGTCCGACAGTCAGCCGTTTTGTGACGGTTCGCATCGCGGTACCGGCATCGAGCCCCTCGGTTTCAAGGCGGAGAAGAATGGTGAAGCCTGGCTCTGCCGCTGCAAACAGACCAAAACGCCACCTTACTGCGACGGTAGCCATAAACAGGTGGAAGATTAGACGTACTTAGCGTCGGGCAACGGAGATCCATTAAGCTGGAGCGTCGTGGCTGAATGGCACTTATTATCAAGCGCCAATATGCACATCGCATCTCAATATCTCAAAGGATTTTGGTGGGGCCCTGCCCCACCTAATGCCGGTTCACTCAGTTCCATTCGGGCTAAGCCCCATTATTGCTATCCAAAACGCCTTTGTCTGAGTGCTTCACGGCGGAACCCTCCGGAACTTCATGTTCGATCCGGTTCCTGCCTTTCGATTTGGCAATGTAGAGGGCCTGATCGGCACAGGCCAGTAGATGGCTACCAAGCTCTTTGTGGTGGCTTTTTCCCAGCATTGGCAGCGTTTCACTGACGCCGATGGAGACACTCAACTGCAGGCTCTCCCCCTGGTCCAGATAGATCGGATGCGAATTGACCTCGAGGCGAATCCGCTCTGCCAGCAGCAGCGCCTCTGACAGGTTGGTTTGAGGTAGCAGTATGGCAAACTCTTCACCACCGTATCGGGTGGCCACATCACTGGCACGTAACTGGGAGCGGATCCGTTTTGCCAGCTCTCTCAACACCTGGTCCCCGGCCGGGTGACCATAATTGTCATTGATCCGTTTGAAATGGTCGGCATCGATAAACAGGCAGCTCAGCGGCTGACGATAACGGCTGGACCGGGAGAGCTCCTCTTCCAGACGACGATCCAGATAGCGGCGGTTGTGCAGTTCCGTGAGTGGGTCGGTAAGACCGCTGATCAGCAGACGTTCCCGGTTGGTGACGTTTTCCAGACAGACACCACAAATGGTGGCCAGGCGGGCGAGAAAGTCTGTTGCATGCTGCCGGGTAAACCGGTTGGCATCCTGACTGCCCAGATTGATGCTGCCCACCAGATGGTTGCTGCAGATCAGTGGCAGGATGGCGATACTTTTAAGATTGCTGGGGCGATCGAACAGGTTGTTGTATTCCGGGGTGAGAAAAGGGCCCAGCCAGGGGCTCTTGAGTCGAAGAAAGCGCTGATTGATGACACCCAGATCATCGACGAAACGGACGTAGGGGAATGCATCGATGGGAATGCCGTTGTTACTCAGCAGGTGCCGGATCTCATGGTCTGGATCCAACATCAGTAACTGAATACTGTCGACCTCAAACGAGGCGAGCAGACCTTCGCTCATACCGCTCAGCAGTTCGCCCAGGCTTTCGGCGCTCAGCAACTCGAGCTCCCGGGCATAGAACCGCCCCAGGGTCTCCTGGTTCTCCACAGCCTTACGGGTCAGTTCTTTCAAACGGAGACGTAGGATTCGGTTTTCTTCTTTAAGATCCATTTATGTTACGTAATCGCCACCTGGGTGGAGTATCGGCCAGCCACAGGTGATCTTGAATTCTGATCGTTACATTATTTACCGCGTGGCCCACCAGGTTGCTCAGAGACCGCTGCCGACCCGCCAGAGCTGATAGTCGGGCTGATTGATGTAACCACGACTGGTGATGTAAGTGATTACATTGCGCAATCGGTAGAAACGCACCACCGAATCGACCCGGATGATCTCATTGCCCCGTTCATCGAAGAACAGCAGAGAGGGGGTGTAGAAGAGTCCAAGCTGTTTGGCCCATTGGCTGGCGTTGGTCTTCTGTCCATCCGGGGTGATGATCGGCGTATCGGAGCGAATATCGAGCTGTACATTGTCGAACGATCTGACCAGCTTGTTGATCGCCGGATCTCTCAATGGCTGACCATGCAGCACATCGCAGGCATGGCAGTTACCCTGTTCGAAAAACACCACCAGTGGGCGCTGACCCGGGAACCGGCTGCGGTCGAGATTGTGTGGCGGTGGGATGAAGAACTCCTCTTCGTTGAGGTCGCCCGGTTCAAATGCCGTATTCTCCTCGCCTCTGGCGAGATAGTCAGGAAAGCTCTCGTTACGATAGTGTTGATCGGCAACAAACTCCAGGGCCGCACGAAACTGATAGGGAGGGTAGTAGCCCCGCAGCCGTAGCACCTCATCCCCCTGTTGATTGAAAAAGATCAGCGACGGGGTGAAGTTTGTTTTTTCACGTAAGGCGAAATCCCTTTGTGTGAGGGTCTCCCCACTCAGGGTGGTCAGCTCTTCACTGCTCCAGATATCGATCGGAATGATATCGAAGTGGCGGCGGGTGTAGGTGGTAATGTCACTGAGACCGAAGTTGACCTCCAGCAGCATCTTGCAATAGGCGCAGCGTTTTTGGCCAAAGTAGAGAACAATCCCTTTTTTATCATCCTCCACCGCCTCTTCCAGATCCGCCGGTAGATCGAGAAAACTCTTTTTGAACCAATCCGGGTATTGCAGCAGATCTTCCAGGGGGAAGTCGTCGAACGCGTAGGCATCATCTTCGGATTCGATGGCGAAGAGTTGATGGTATGGGATGAATAGCAGGGATACCCACAGGATCAGCAATAGTATTCTGCGTTGCTTGGTCATAGATCTTGGCTCATGTTGGAGCCCGGAGCGTTTCCAATTCCATCGGCACCAGAGTTAATCCAAACCCAATAGGGTAATTGTGGTGTGATGGGGCATGTTATTCGTGAGCACTGATGGATTGCCGTGATTGCGGCGCCATTCCTGCTGTGGAACGACCCTGGGTGCTCTTTATTGATATCCCTTCAGTCTAGCTGACTGAAAGGAAAATCTGAACAGGTATTGGTATTTGATGTCTGAATTGGCTATCGTTCCGTGAGAGACGGGGTTGTCGTAGAGGAGCATCGATTGGGCATGCCTCGCGGTCTCGATTTTATAAGTTAGGGTAGTAGCCTTACTGCAGCCTGTGTGGCTCTGGAAGGCCGGTATGGAGAATATTAAAGATGAAAAAAACTGCACTTTATGTGGCAACTTTGGCGCTCTTCACATCCATCACCGCAAAGGCTGAGGGGGATCCGGCAGCCTACTGCAAGCAAGCGGCAAAACTCTACCAGGATAATGATATAGCGGGTGCTGTGGAGGAGGCCAAATGGTGCCTGGAGTCCCTCGAGCAGATTCAACAGTCACAAAAAGGCGACCGTTTTGCCAAAAAGGTGGCCGGCTGGCAACGGGGAGAGGTTTCAAAGCACAAAGCCATGGGCATGTCGATGATTGAGACCGAGTACAGCAAAGGCAATAAGTACATCAAGGTCAGTTACAACAGTGGTGTCAGTGGTATGGGGGCGATGTTCAGTCAGATGGGGCTGGCCGGTGGCGGCAAGAAGATCCGCCTGGGGCGCTATACCGGTCTGGTGATGGAAGAGGGTAGAAACAATGAGATTCTGATCGGTCTGAAGATGACCCAGGGCATGGTCAATCTCTCCTCCGATACCGCTTCGATGGCTGAGCTTCAGGCCTTTGCCAAAGCCTTTCCGATCAAGGACATCGATCAGTAATACCGATTCAGTCCGTCAGTCCACGGGTTCCCGGAGTTGCAGGAACCCGTCTCAATTGATGATGCCTCGGCACTCAGCCGAGGTATCCAGTCCATTCAATGCTGCTATCGCCAAACACCAGAAAATGGGGATTGAGCAGTGAATCCTTGGTGTTGTAGCTGAGTCTCTCACCCGTCAATGTGGTGACCTCTCCCCCTGCGGCTTCCACCACGGCCTGTGCCGCCCCGGTATCCCACTCAGAGGTTGGGCCCAAGCGGGGGTAGACATCGGCCAGGCCTTCCGCGACCAGGCAGAGCTTGAGTGAGCTACCCATGCTGACCAGCTCATGTTCACCCAGATTATCGAGAAAGCGTTGCAGGGAGTCCCCGGCATGGGAGCGGCTGCCAGCCACCCGGGCCGGTTTCCGGCAATTGGCTGTCACCCTGATCCTCTGCGGTGGCTGGTTATCGATCTGTTTGCTGGCGCTCTGTCCCGGAATGCCGTAGTAGAGGGTCTTGATGACCGGGGCGTAGACCGCCCCGAAGCTGGGTTTATGGTCGTCGATGAGGGCGATATTGACGGTGAACTCCCCATTTCTTTTGACAAACTCACGGGTGCCGTCCAGGGGGTCGATCAGCCAATAGCGCTGCCAGCTGCTTCGGGTGGCGAAGGGGACTTTGGCTGACTCTTCGGAGAGTACCGGTATCTCCGGAGTGAGTCGTTCCAGGGTCGAGACGATCAGCTGGTGAGCAGCCAGGTCGGCCGCAGTGAGGGGTGAGTTGTCCTGTTTGGTCTCGATTTCGAATTCGGTCTCGTAGATTTCCAGGATCGCCTCGCCGGCCTCACGGATAAGGTTCAACAGTTGATCGATCGGTATCGGGAGTGTCATGTCAATACGTTCCTTGCCAGGCAGAGCGCCGCTATGGAGCGCGCCTCCGTAAAATCGGCTTGTGCGATTAGATTGTCCCAGTCGGAGAGTTTCCAGGGGACTACCTCGATGGGTTCAGGCTCATCCCCGACCAGTTGTTGGGGGTAGAGGTCGCGGGCGAGGATAGCATAGGTGTGGTGCTGGATGTAGGCCGGCGCAATGGTGAAGGTCTTGATTATTTCAAGCTTTCTCGCGGCATAGCCCACCTCTTCCTGCATCTCCCGATTGGCAGCCTGCAGGGGATCCTCACCTGGCTCCATACGGCCCTTGGGCAGTGCCAGTTGGTAGTCCTGGCTGCCGGCGGAGTATTCGCGGATCAGCAGTACGGTCTCATCATCCAGCATGGGTATCACCAGAACCGAGCCTGTTGTGCCGCCAAGCAGGCGCTCATAGACCCGTTTCTCCCCATTGCCGAACTCCAGAGCCAGCTGTTCGACCCGAAACAGGCGGGTTTCTGCGATCAATTGTTGTGAAACGATCTTGGGTTTTGTCACTGTGTTCTATTTCGTTTTCCGAGTTGGGAGAGATTGTCCGCCAATAAACGGGAATCACCGGGATTCTACGCAAATAGAGATCGTAATGTGAAAGTTAATCGCGGTATTTTGCGTTTATTGGCGGTTTGTTCTTTTAAGACAGGGACATCCAGGTTAAAGGGTTGTTTCTAAGGCATCAACCGCGCAGAGCTGAGTTTACGAACCGTGCGCCGAGTCGGATGGCATGAGACAATAGGGGCCGGGTAAATAATTCGAGCGGTACTATGATTCCCTGGAATGAGATCGACGCTGTTTTGCTGGATATGGATGGCACCCTGCTGGACCTCCATTTCGACAACCATTTCTGGCTGGAGTATGTTCCCGCCCGCTATGCGGAGGCCAAGGGGATCCCCCTGGCTGAGGCGACAGAGGAGCTGCTGGGGCGCTACAAAAGCGTCGAAGGCACCCTCGACTGGTACTGTGTGGATCACTGGAGCCGGGAGCTGGAGCTGGATATCGTGCTGCTCAAGGAGGAGGTGGATCATCTGATCTCCGTACATCCCCATGTGATCGATTTTCTCGATCAGCTGATGTGTGCCGGTAAGGAGCGGGTGCTGGTAACCAACGCCCATCAGAAGACCCTGGCATTGAAGATGGAGAAGACCCGCTTGGCCGGTTTCTTCAATCAGGTCATCTCATCCCATCAGCTGGGACTGCCGAAAGAGCATCCGGAGTTCTGGAATCGTCTGCAGAATCTGCACCCTTTCGATCCTCAACGCACCCTGTTTGTCGATGACAGTCCGGCGGTGCTCAAATCGGCTCAGGCTTATGGCCTGAAATGGATCCTGGCAATCCTCAAGCCGGACTCGAAACAGCCGCTGCGGGAGAGTGGTGATTTCCAGGCTATCGAGGATTTTTCAGAGATCACCCAGGGGTTGCGCTGTCTGATCTAAGGCTGAATGGCACTTACTTAAAAACAAACCGCCAATGAACGCCAATCACCGCGATTTTACGCAAATAAATATCCCAATGTGAAAGTTATTGGCGGCATTTTGCGGTGATTCGCGTTCATTGGCGGTTAATCTCGTAAGGTGGTTCCGCTTCTTTGGTCGCCGAGTTAATAATATAAGTGTTTGGTGATTCCTGGAGCACTGGACTAGCTGTCGCGTTGCGCGGCCTCCCAGGCCAGCAGCGCCAGTTTTCTCGAATCGCCCCAGTGATAGATGCCGGTCTCACCATCGGCGCGAATCACCCGATGGCAGGGGATCAGAAAAGCGATGCGATTCTCCGCAAGCGCCGTGCCGGCGGCCCGATGGGCCCTGGGTGATCCGGCCAGCTGCGCCATGGTGGTGTAGGAGATGAGCTGGGAAGTGCCGATGTTGAGCAGTGCCTCCCACACCTTGATCTGAAAATTGCTGCCCTTCAGCAGCAGATGAAAGCGGGCTGATTCGGCATTGCGACTGAAGATCCTGTGGATCATCTGGCCTGCCTCAGGGTCGTTTCGCTGCAGCTCCGCCATCGGCCAGGTCTGTTGCAGAGCCTGACTCAATTCTGGCTGATCCAGGTCGTGAAAGCTCAAGCCGACGATACCCCGTTCCGTCCAGGCGATCATGGCGATACCGAAAGGTGATCGAGCCAATCCATAGTTGATGCACAAGCCCAGACCCTGCTGTTTGATCTCACCTGGACTCATGGCCTCGCAGGTGACCATCAGATCGTGCAGCCTGCCAGGCCCCGACAGGCCGCTCTCCAGGCTGGCGCTGAGCAGGTCATTCGAGCTCAAAAGTGAGTTGCGTGCATACTCTTTGGTCAGGTACTGCAGAAACCGTTTCGGCGAGATGCCGGCCCATTCACTGAACACCCGCTGCAGGTGGAATTCACTCAGTTCAACCGCCGAGGCGATCTCTGCAAGGCTCGGCTGTCGGCGGAGATTGGCGCGGATGTACTCAATCGCCTGTGCGATGACAGCGTAGTGATTGCGATCTGCCGGCCGCTTGTTTTTGCTCATGGCACCCTGTTCTGTCGGTTGAATATCCTCAGTCTGCCCATCAAAGCGGGTTCTGACCACCCGATTCTTGCGGATTTCAGATTATCTGTAGAGATTTCTGCCGTGGCCAGTCTTCAGGTCAGGGTTTATCCGTGGCGGCTCTATCCCTGGTCAGCTGCTCCAGCATGCTCTCCATCTTGATCAGCCGCTGTTCCATCTCGGCGGTGCGGCTGTCGATCCGGTGTACCTCGCCAGCCTCTCCCTCACCGCTTTCACGGGCAAACTCCTCATGCTCCCGCTGCAGGGTTTCCAGTACGATTCCGATCATCATGTTGAGAAAAACGAACGCCACGATGAAGATGAATGAGAGATAGAAGAACCAGCTGAGCGGAAACACATCCATGGTCTCGTACATCACATCGGTCCAGTCCTCGAAGGTGGCGATACGGAACAGGGTCAGCATGGCAATGGTGATGTTGCCCCAAAGCTCCGGGTTGATCTGATGAAAGAACATGCTGCCGATCGCGGCATAGATATAGAAGATGATGAACATCAGCAGCGACACATAGCCCATGCGAGGAATGGCGGTGACGAAGGCGTTCAGCAGTACCCGTAATTCGGGAATGATAGAGACCAGTCGCAGTACCCTGAAGACCCGCAGTAGTCGGCCCAGCAGGGCGGCCTCACTGTCATCGACCGGGATCAGACTCGCCGTGACGATGAGAAAGTCGAAGACATTCCAGGCCTTGCTGAAGAATCGTTTCAAACTCTGATCGGCAATCATGCGGATGATGATCTCGACCAGAAAGAAGATGGTGATGCCGACGTCGAGTAGACGCAGGGTCTGGGCGACGGAGCTTGGGATCGGGTAGGTTTTGGCACCGATCATCAGTGCCGAGATCACGATCACCAGGATGACGAAGGTCTCGAAGATCTTGTTCTCGCGAAGTTTGATGAACTGTTGTTGCAGTTGTGCTGCTGTCGGGGGCATGGCTGGTCGAATCCGGTATTGGCTGATAGTCAAAAGGCCGCCGATTATAGCGGAAAAGATCCCTTATTGCGGTTTAGGGTCACCGCTATGGATTGTGAAAATGCGGCTTAGTTCCAGGGCGGGAGGTCAGTGGAAGTGATTCAGTGAGGGGGGTAGGCGGAATGGCACGTACTGTAGTCATTTAAGCCTGAAGAGGTTGGGCCACCTTAAGAGAATAACCGCGAATGAACGCCAATCAGCGCAAAATGCCGCGAAAAGTTCTCACACAGAGGAGTGTATTGGCGAGAATTAGCGGTGATTGGCGTTCATTCGCGGCTAATTCTCTTAAGTCAGCGCTATTCGGGCGTAGGCGGTTAATTGCCCCAGGTTTTGAAGCGTTTTTTGCAATAGGCGAGCAGTTCAGCGTAGTTGCGGAAGTGGAGTTCGAAGCCATCCTCTGCGGGGGCATCGAATTCACACCAGTCGTTGTCGTAGTCACGGCAGATCTGGGGGCGCTCGTCATAGATACCACAGCCTCCATTCGGCTGCAGATGTTCGCAACTTCCGCCAATCAGCAGAAACCAGCCATCTTCATCCTTATAGATCTCCACCCCGGCATGGGAGACCTGCCAGAGCAGATGTTCAAAATCACTCTTTGAGCGGGGCGCGACCCCGAGGGCTTCAGTGGTGTAAGTGCAGCACTTGGAGTTGGTGCAGCGATGGCACTTGTTATCCATGGTTATTGGCTATTGGGTTATTCGCTGTTGCTTTGGGGGGGCTTGGGCCCCCGCCGGCGAGGTCTGCGCTTGCCTTCTCCCTTGGGTTTGTGGCCCTTATGGTGATGGCCCTTGCCATGGCTCTTCTGACCCTCCTTGGGACGATGTCTCTGGCGAGCCCCCTTCTCCGGGTAGACCCGACTCTTCGGATCCACCTCGGCCAGCATCTCGGTAGCCACGGTCTGGGTCGGGATGGAGTGGCCTACGTAGGTTTCGATATCAGGCAGCGAGAAGGCATAGGTCTCACAGGCAAAACTGATTGCCTCGCCGCTGGCCCCGGCACGGGCGGTTCTGCCGATGCGGTGCACGTAGTCTTCCGCATCCTCGGGAAGGTCGAAATTGACCACATGGGTGACATCGGGAATGTGCAGTCCGCGGGCCGCCACATCGGTTGCCACCAGGGCTGGCAGCTCACCATTCTGAAATTTCTTCAGCAGGCTGAGACGTTTTTTCTGCGGTACGTCGCCAGAGAGCACGGCGGTATCGATGCCGTTGCCCTGCAGAAATCCCCAAACCTTGTCTGCCACCCGTTTGGTGTTGACGAAGACGATGGTGCGGGCATCCTCAAGCTGTTTGAGCAGGCCGATCAACAGCGGGATCTTCTCCTCGTTGGCCGTCATGTAGCAGGTTTCGGTGATCTTCTCCGCAGTTACCTGTTCCGGCTCCACCTCGACGCTGTGGGGATTGTTCATGTGTTCGTAGGCCAGTTCACGCACCCGATAGGAGAGGGTGGCGGAGAACAGCATGCCGAGCCTGTTCTGCGGTGACGGACAGCGTCGCAGCATAAAGCGGATGTCCTTGATGAAGCCGAGATCGAACATGCGGTCGGCCTCGTCCAGTACGATCACCTGAATCTCTTTCAGGTCGTAGACCCGCTGTTTCAAATAGTCGATCAGTCGCCCCGGGGTGCCGATGAGGATATCCACCCCCTGCTCGATCTGTTTGCGCTGCTTGTCATACCCGGTGCCGCCGTAGACCGCTGCGGTGGTCAGCTCCGTATGCTGGGTCAATGCCTGGGCATCATTGTAGATCTGTACCGCCAGCTCTCTGGTCGGTGCCAGAATCAGGGTGCGGGGTTGATTGACCCGGCGGTGTTCCGATGGTGGGTTGCGCAACAGGTGGTCGATGGCAGCGATCAGAAAGGCTGCGGTTTTACCCGTACCGGTCTGTGCCTGTCCGGCCAGATCCTTGCCGGACAATGCAATCGGCAGGGTTTCCGCTTGAATCGGCGTGCAGTATTCGAAGCCGGCCTCCTGGATACCCAGCAGAACCTGGGGGTCGAGATCGAAGTCGGCAAAACGGGTTTCAGTCAGATGTTTATTGCTCATGGGGCGGAAGCATACAGGATAATAGGTATGACTACGATCCTGCATGGAATCAGAGCCTTGCCTGAGTGTTCTCAGCAGCGAATTGCATGGAGCTAAAACTTGCCCATCGAAGCACACAATCCCGTACAATCCCCCAGCATGAATATCCATCTTGTTTCTGTCGGAAACCGCATGCCTGGCTGGGTGGTCGAAGGCTATCAGACCTACGCCCGGCGGTTGAATGGGGATTGCTATCTCCATCTGCTTGAGATCGCACCAGGACAGCGGGGCAAAAAGGCCGATATCAAGCGGATTCTGAAGGATGAGGGGGAACGGATGCTGAAAGCGATACCCAAAGGGTGTCGGGTTGTGGCGCTGGATGTACAGGGACGGGCCTGGAGTACCGAGCAACTCTCCAGCAAACTCGAGTCCTGGATGGCCGAGGGCCGGGATCTGGCGCTCCTCGTGGGCGGGCCGGAAGGGCTCTCGGCGGAGTGCTTGAGCCAGGCGGAGGGGCGTTGGTCACTGTCGCCTCTAACCCTGCCTCATCCGCTGGTCAGGGTGGTGGTGGCTGAACAGCTCTACCGGGCCTGGAGTCTGATCCACAACCATCCCTATCATCGTGCCGGATAGCAGTATGGATAACCGGCCCAGCCTCTACTTGGCGTCAAGATCCCCAAGGCGGCGTGAACTGCTGCAACAGATCGGGGTGCGATTCGAACTGCTCGATATTGAGGTCGATGAGGTACCGTTACCTGAGGAGCAACCGCAAGACTATGTGCAGCGGGTGGCCGAGGATAAGGCTGTGGCCGGTTTCAGGCAGCTCAGTGAAACCGCTCGGTTGCCGGTTTTGGCTGCCGACACCAGTGTGGTTGTCAACGGCCATATCCTGGGAAAACCGGAGAATCGGGATCACGCTTTATGGATGCTGGGGCAGCTCTCCGGTACCACCCATGAGGTGTTCAGTGCAGTGACACTGTGTCGATCGGTTGTACAGACCAGGCTCTCGGTAAGTCAGGTAACCTTTCGCAAACTCAGTGAGGCTGAGATGCTCGGATACTGGCATACGGGAGAGCCGCTGGATAAGGCAGGAAGCTATGCTATTCAAGGGCTTGGCGCACAATTTATCGCCCGGCTGGAGGGCAGTTATTCCGCTGTGATGGGCTTACCCCTGTTCGAAACCGCAGAATTACTGCAACAGGGCGGGATCGAATTTGGTGCTGGGAAGACTAATTCGATAGGCCAAGGTAGTATTTAGGCCGCACAGGGTGCGCCAGACTCTGATTGGTCCGGATAAGCGGGTATCCCCCGTTATCGATTGCCGGCGTGCCGGGGTTGAGGAGAAATTGCTAGGTTGCGGGCTTGAACCCGGATTCCACATCAGCCAGCTGACATCTGTCGTAAGCTAATGATGTGTAGCATGAATTAATGAATTGCGGCTCCCCTCTGGGTGGGCTCATCAAGACGACATGGATTCTAGGTTAATAAATTGCTCGATTGTCCGATGAAAGAGATTCGGAGGCAGCGCGTTTGTCTACAGGGATTAGCAATAACGAAAATAACGAAGTAGTTGATATGAGTGAAGAAATTCTAATTAATGTAACTCCTCCCGAAACCCGTGTGGCGGTCATCGAAAATGGTGCTGTGCAGGAGATCATCATCGAGCGCTCCGGAAAACGGGGGCTGGTGGGCAATATCTACAAGGGCAAGGTCTGTCGGGTGTTGCCCGGTATGCAGGCGGCATTTGTCGACGTGGGACTTGAACGGGCGGCATTCCTGCACGTCTCGGATATCGGAGACTCAACCGACAAACCGAAAACCGACAATATCCATGAGCTGTTGCGGGAAGGCGAACTGGTGATCGTGCAGGTGCTGAAGGATCCGATCGGTACCAAAGGCGCCAGGCTGACCACCAACATCTCCATTCCATCCAGGCACCTGGTGTTCATGCCTTCCCTGGGCAATATGGGGATTTCTCAGAGAATCGAGGCAGAGGATGAGCGTCAACGACTCCGTGAATTGCTCAATCAGGTCGCGGAAACAGGAGAAATCTCAGGTGGTTATATCGCAAGAACCGCTGCTGAGGGGGTGGATGAGTCGTCCTTGAAATCCGATATGCGATTTCTCGCCCGGCTTTGGAGCTCCATCCAGGAGAGAAGCAAACTGGCAAAAAGCATCGAACTGATCCATGAGGACCTCTCCCTGCCCCTGAGGTCGTTGCGCGATCTGGTCGGTCCCGATGTGGAGAAGGTGCGCATCGACTCCAAGGAGACCCACCAGAAATCGATCAGTTTCGCGCAAAAGTTCATCCCGGACATCAAGCACCGCATCGAATACTACCCGGGTGAGCGTCCCCTGTTCGATCTGTATGGGGTGGAGGATGAGATACAGAAAGCCCTGGAGCGTAAAGTTCAGCTCAAATCAGGCGGCCATCTGGTGATCGATCAGACCGAGGCGATGACCACCATCGATGTCAATACCGGTGCTTTTGTCGGACACAGGAACCTGGAAGAGACCATCTTCAAGACCAACCTGGAGGCCGCCCAGGCGATCTGCCGGCAACTGAGAATTCGTAATCTTGGTGGCATCATCATCATCGACTTCATCGACATGCTCGATCCGGAACATCGGCGTCAGGTTCTGCGCGCGCTGGAGAAGTGTCTCGCCCATGATCATGCACGGACCCACATCACAGAGGTCTCCTCTCTGGGGCTGGTGGAGATGACCCGCAAGCGCATTCGGGAGTCACTGGAGCATGTACTCTGTGAACCCTGCAGCTGTTGTGGCGGGCGTGGCTCGATGAAGACAGCAGAGACCACCTGCTATGAGATCTTTCGTGAAATCCTGCGGGAATCCAGGCAGTTCGATGTGGAGTCCCTGCTGGTATTGGCCTCCCAGGAGGTGATCGACCGACTACTCGACGAAGAGTCCACCCATCTGGCCGAACTGGAGCAGTTCGTCGGCCATCCGATCAAGCTGCAGGCTGAGCAGCTCTACAGTCAGGAACACTATGATGTGGTGTTGGTCTGACCACCGCTGAATTTCGTTTTCATGCTCGCCGCCGCAAAATATATTCACACGAAGTTCTGGCAGGTTATCGCCTGGTTGGTGATCCTGCTGGCGGTGGGTTTGAGCCTGGCGCGATTTCTGTTGCCGGGTATCGATCTGGAACCCTATCGTCAGGAGATCGAACGGGTACTCGAAGAGAAGGCTGAGATGCCACTCAGTATCGGCGCCATTCAGGCGCAGCTGAAAGGTGTCCATCTGGTTCTCAAATTTGCGGACGTGAGTGCCCTGGATAAGCAGACCGAAGAGCCTCTGCTGTTTGCTCCCGAAGTCTACGTCAGAGTCCAGTTGCTGAAGAGCCTGCTGGCCGGTCAGCTGCAGCTGGGCGGTGGCAAAGTGGTCGGCACCAAGCTGAAGATGGAGCGATTTGCCGACGGCTCCTTCTCATTGCAGGGCATGGAGAGAGCCGGGGAATCATCCAATACCGCTGCGGTGCTGGGAATCTTTCTGGAGCAGAACCGGTTGCGCATGGTGGATACGGAGATTCTCATCAAGAGCGCACTGCAGGGGCGCCCACCGCTCAGACTCAGTGGCTTGAAAATGGATCTTTTGAATAACGGTCTGCAGCATCGGCTCGCACTATCCGGGCGGATCGGTCATCAGGGAGAGGAGAAGATCGAACTGATTGCGGATCTACGACAAAGCTCAGCGGATTCCATGGTGATGAGTGGTGAGTTCTACATGAAGTGCGAGGATCTGCAGTTTGGCGGCCGGCTTGGAGAGTGGCTGCCGGGTGGATACCAGGTGGATCAGGGGCGGGCCAATCTGGAGCTATGGGGTGATGTTGCGGATGGGACGGTGCAGCGGATCAGTGGGCAGTCAGAGCTTCATGACCTGCACCTGACCGGCCGGCAGAAGGATCAATCCTTCTCGTTACAGCATCTTGCCACCTCGCTTGACTGGTCGAGGATCGAAGCGGGCTGGATGTTGGCGCTGGAGCAGTTCTCGCTGACGCAGAAGGGGCGGGAGTGGCCCGAAGGTGGTGTTGAAGTCAGCTGGTGGAAATCGACAGAGCAGGGCACCGGATTCGAACTGCGGGCCGACTATCTCTCCCTCGATACCGCCCACGATCTGATTTCGATCGTCGAACTGCCGGCCAGGGATCTGCAGAATGCCCTGTTGGGATTGAATCCCCGGGGAGACCTGACAGGGCTCGATTTCTATCTGCAGCAGCTGCCCGGGCAGGAGATGACCTGGCAGCTGCAGGGTGAGGTTGAAAAGTTCATCTCCAATCCCTGGGAGAGTATACCGGGTACCGCCGGATTGAAGATGTCATTCGATGGTAACCAGTCGGGAGGCTGGTTGAAGATCGACAGTGACAACCTGACTATCGACTACCCGCAACTGTTTCGCAGACCATTGCAGGCTGACCGGGTCAAGGGCGATTTCCTGTGGAATTTTGATCTTCAGAGTGGTTTGCACATGCAGACCGACCATCTTGAGATGAGCAATCCGGATATGGAGACCCTGTCGCGTATCGAGCTGCAGATACCGATCAGCGGTAAGGATCTGTTCGCCGATATTCAGACCGATTTCTGGAATGCGGATGGTTCCCGTAAAAGCGAATATCTGCCGGTTACCGTGATGCCCGAAGGGTTGGTGGAGTGGCTGGATAAATCGATGGTCAGCGGGCATGTGAAGTCGGGCAGCTTCCTGCTCTATGGCCCGGTGAGTGCTTTTCCCTTCAAAGCCCATGAAGGTCGCTTCGAGGTCTGGTTCGGGGTTGAGGATCTACTCCTCGACTATATGCCCGAGTGGCCGGTTCTCTCGGAAACGGTGGCGGAAGTTCACTTCATCAATAACGGTTTGAAGGCCAGGCTTGAGGAGGGGGTGATGCTCAACAGCCGGCTGCGGGATGTCTCTGTTGAGATCGATGAGCTGCGCAATCCAACCCCGGTGAAGATCAGAGGGGAAGCGATTGGCCCATTCAAAGACATCATGGCGATCCTGGGTGATACACCGCTTAAAGAGGATTTTCAGCCGTTTGTCGAAGCCGTGTCGGTTGGTGGTAAAACCCATACGGTGGTGGATCTGGCAATTCCATTGGAGGAGGGACGGGGTGAGTTGTCGGTCGAAGGGGCAATCGATTTTCAGCGTGCCGCACTGCGGGTCAAACAGGCGGATGTGGACCTGAAGTCGATCACCGGTGAGGTCAAGTTCGACAGTTCCGGTGTCAGTGGGAAAAAGTTGCAGGCGCAGTTTCTCAATGAGCCGGTGCAATTCGATATTGCCCCCTATCGGTATCAGGGCAGGGACTGGACCCGCATCAAAGCAAACAGCGTTTTGGACTTGGCCAAGCTGCATAAAAAATTTCCCGATTGGTATCTGCAGTATTTTAAAGGCCGGGGCAGAGCGGATCTGGAGTTCAGTATTGCCCATCAGCCGAGTCGGATACCGGTCAGAATGAATCTCTCCTCACAGCTGGTCGGTGTGGAAGTCGACCTGCCTGCACCCTTGATCAAGGCGCCTGAGGTAGCCCGGGAACTCGATTTGGGGGTGGACTTTCTGAGTGATTCCAGTACCGAACTGAGAGTGCTTTACGGTGACGATACCCATGGTTTGCTGCGTCTCTACGATGATCAGGAGAAACCCTGGGTTGCCGCGATCGGTTTTCAGCGGGAGCCTCTCAGTCTGGATGGGGTTGAAGGGTTTCACCTCAGCGGACAGCTTGATCTGCTCAATGCCGACCATTGGATAGCCTGGGTCAATCGACAGGCCAAGCAATCCGATACGCCAATGCCACGTATCGAAATGAACCTGCGGGTGGATGAACTTATCGCACTGGGAACGTCGTGTCCCCAGACCCGCTTCACCTATAAGGATTATGCCAATGGCTACCGGGTGAATCTCACCTCGGACACGGTGCAGGGCACCATGCAGGTGCCGAGCGATCTGCAGACTCAGCCAATTCTTGGGCGTTTCGATTTCATCAAACTGGACCTTGATGAGTTGGCTTCGGCGATTACCGGTGAGCAGCCGCAGACCGATCCAGATAACGATTTGGACCCTAGGGATGTGCCGGCAATCAATTTTTCCGTAGACAAACTTTTTATCAACGATCGGCCGATCGGCAAGGCAAATCTCACCTGGAGCAAGGAAAACAGTGGCATCACGATCAACAATCTTACCTTGATCGGACATACCATCGATCTGTCGGGGCAGGGCTATTGGCGCGTTTCGCCGAAGGGCCATAGCACCGGTTTGAATCTGCATATGAAGACCCCGAGTCTGGGTGATCTGCAACATCATCTTGGTTTGACCACCGGCATTGAAAAGGCGCCCACCGAAGTCAAAGCAGAGCTCTACTGGCCCACGTCGCCGCTGCAGATGGGGGCTGAGAATCTGTATGGCAGTATCTGGTTGGATGTGGGTAAGGGGGCGGTCGATAACGTGGATCCGGGAGTGGGTCGTCTGATCGGTCTGTTCAGTCTGAATGCACTTGGTAAACGGTTGGCCCTCGACTTCTCCGATCTCTTCTCCAAGGGGATGGCGTTCGACACGATCCAGGGCAACTTTGTGCTGAATGATGGCGATGCCTACACCACGGATCTGGCGTTACGCAGTACCGCCGCGATGGTCGATATACGGGGGCGCACAGGGCTGAGCAGCAGAACTTACGATCAACAAGTGGTGGTGACGCCGAATGTGAGCGCCACGCTGCCCCTGGTTGGTGCACTGGCGATAAATCCCACAGTGGGTGTGGCGCTGGCGGTGACCCAGCAGCTGTTTGGTAAACACTTTGATCGGATCGCCATGCGCACTTATGAGGTGACCGGCAGCTGGGATGATCCCACCTTCAATCAACTCTCACTGGAGGTCGATGACGAGGAGCGGGATACGCATATGCCGGAAATGCCCGGCGATTAGGCTTGCCAGCTACTGCTGCTTGTCCAGTGGGTTGGCTGGTCACGGCTGGCAGTTGGATGTTGCATAGTGCTATGCTGCTGGTACTGGCAGGATTTTCGGTGGACAAAACGGTTTGCCCTGATCCGATGAAATAACAAACGACCGGTCTGGATTGTTTGCTTGAATGGTCCGACATTGGCTGAGTTTACACAGATTAGATTGAATTATGAGTGGTAAGAAAAATCAAGTTGCTGCCATCCAGATGGCGTCAAGTCCCCATGTCAGTGCCAATCTTCTGGAGGCGGAACGGCTGATTGGTGAGGCAAGTGAAAATGGTGCGGGTCTGATTGTGTTGCCTGAGAATTTTGCCTTCAAGGGAGAACATGACCGGGATATGCTGACCCTCTGCGAAGAGGACGAAGATGGACCACTGCAGGGTTTTCTCAGCCAGATGGCAAAACGCTACGGCGTTTGGCTGGTGGGGGGGACTATTCCCTTACGCGCCAGTCAGGGTGGAAAAGTCCGGGCTGCCTGTCTGGTAATGGATGATCAGGGTCGTCGGGTCGCGCGCTACGATAAAATCCACCTGTTTGATGTCCATCTGGTCGAAACCGATGAGCGCTATGTGGAGTCCAGCACCATCGAGCCCGGTATCCAGCCAGTGGTCTTGGATACGCCGTTTGGCAAGCTGGGTATCGCAGTCTGCTACGATCTGCGTTTTCCCGAGCTGTTTCGCAAACTGCTGGAACAGGGCGCGGAACTGTTTGCCGTACCCTCCTCATTTACTGCGATGACCGGAAAGGCGCACTGGGAAACCCTGGTAAGAGCGCGGGCGATCGAAAACCTTGCGTTTGTGATTGCCGCCGCACAAGGGGGATACCACATCAGTGGCCGTGAGACCCATGGCCACAGTATGATTGTGGATCCCTGGGGAACAGTACTCAGCCAGGTACCAAGGGGTACCGGCTATGTGTGTGTCGGGCTTGATAGGGAATACCAGAAGACCATCAGGCGCACCTTTCCGACGATCGATCACCGACAGCTCTTTTAAGCATTGGATGCCAGGTTCGATCGTCACCCCCTGATAAAACCGCAGGTGGCTGGGGCTATTTTATTGCTCAGCTGCGATATCATTCGTTTCTGTAGAGCGACACCTCGCTCACTCCGCCTTGCGGGACGACAAAGCGTCCCGGCAGGGTCGATCGTAATTTTGTTAACGGGCCAAAAAGCAGCCGACTGGCTGGAAACAACATGTCAGATCTGATTCAAATTGCACAACAAAATATTCTTGCCCCGGTGGGGCTGGCTGAAAGCGACCTGGACAGAATGCTTGGTGAATTGACCGGGCAGGGAGTGGATGCCGCGGATCTCTATTTTCAATCCAGCCGACTTGAGTCCTGGGTATTGGAAGACGGCATCATCAAGGAGGGAGCGCACAACATCGAACAGGGTGCCGGTATCCGGGTGATCAGTGGTGAAAAGACCGGCTTTGCCTACTCGGATGAACTTCAGCTACCCACTCTGCAGGAGGCGGCCCGTGCCGCCCGTGCGATAACCCGCAGTGGCAGCAGTCAGAGTGTACAGATCGCCGGGTCACCGATTGCCAACCAGCTCTATGCACCGCTGAATCCGCTACCCAGTCTGAATGAGGCGGAGAAGGTGGATTTGCTGCAGGCTCTGGACCGGGAAGCACGCAAACAGGATCCAAGAGTCAAGCAGGTGATCGTCAGTCTGGTTGCGGCCCAGGATATCATTCTGGTAGCGGCCATTGACGGCACCCTGAGTGCCGATGTCAGGCCGTTGGTGCGACTGAATGTGCATGTCATTGCCGAGCAGAACGGACGCCGGGAGCAAGGCAGCAGTGGCGGAGGCGCGCGACAGAGTCTCGATTATTTCCTTCAGGAGTCGCGTGGTCTCGAATATGCCAGAGAGGCGGTGCGGCAGGCTCTGGTCAACCTCGATGCGGTGGATGCGCCCGCTGGAAGCATGCCGGTGGTGCTCGGCCCGGGCTGGCCTGGCGTGCTGCTGCATGAAGCGGTCGGTCACGGCCTGGAGGGGGATTTCAACCGCAAAGGCACCTCGGCCTTCAGTGGGCGTATCGGTGAGCAGGTGGCTTCCAGTTGCTGCACCGTTGTCGATGATGGCACCTTGCCCGGGCGTCGTGGCTCCCTGAATATCGATGATGAAGGTACGCCGAGCCAGAATACCGTGTTGATCGAAAACGGCATTCTGAAGGGCTATATGCAGGATAAACACAATGCGCGACTGATGAATACCGCCTCAACCGGCAATGGACGACGGGAGTCCTATGCCCATCTGCCGATGCCACGCATGACCAATACCTACATGCTGGCTGGTGAACACAACCCGGAAGAGATCATCGCTTCTGTGGAGCGGGGCCTGTATGCGGTTAATTTTGGTGGTGGTCAGGTGGATATCACCTCTGGAAAGTTTGTCTTCTCCGCCAGTGAGGCCTACCTGATCGAGAACGGCAAGGTGACGCGTCCGGTGAAGGGGGCCACCCTGATCGGTAATGGCCCGGAAGCGATGAGTCGAATCAGCATGGTCGGTGATGATCTGAAGCTGGACAAGGGGGTCGGGGTATGCGGCAAAGAGGGTCAGAGTGTACCCGTGGGTGTCGGTCAGCCGACTTTGAAGCTTGATGAGTTGACCGTCGGAGGAACCGAGCAGTGAGCGATATGAAGTCCAGGCAACTTGATCTGCAAGAGTCGGTGGAAGAGCTGTTGCAAGAGGCCAAACGACAGGGTGCCAGTGCCGCTGAAGCCGCAGTCAGCAGCGATGCGGGTCTGTCGGTGACGGTTCGTCTTGGCGAAACTGAGACCATCGAGCACACCCGGGACAATGGTTTGGGAGTGACCGTCTATTTCGGTCATCGAAAGGGTTCTGCCAGTACATCCGATCTGTCGCCTCAGGCGATCAAAGAGACGGTGGAGGCGGCCTGTAACTTTGCCCGTTATACCTCGGAAGATGATTGTGCCGGCTTGGCGGATCCATCATTGATGGCTACCGAATTGCCCGATCTCGATCTCTATCACCCCTGGAACCAGAGTGTGGAGGAGGCGATCGAGCTGGCGATTCGCTGTGAGACGGCCGCTCGTGATAGCGATGAACGGATTTTCAACTCGGAGGGGGCTACCCTCAACTCGCACAATGGACTGCAGGTCTATGGCAACACCCATGGATTCATTGGCGGTTATCCCTCCTCACGCCACAGCCTGAGTTGTGCGGTGCTGGGTAAGCAGGGGGAGAGTATGCAGAGGGATTACTGGTATACCCTGGCACGCAAGAGTGAGCAGTTGGATCGTGCTGAATCAGTGGGTGAGATGGCCGCCAGGAGAACCCTGGCCCGCCTGAATGGCCGCCGGATCAAGACCCAGCAGGCGCCAGTGCTGTTTCAGGCGGATGTGGCGGTGGGTCTGCTGCGCAGTTTTGTCGGTGCGATTCGTGGCTCCTCCCTCTATCGCAAGGCCAGCTTTCTGCTGGACCAATTGGGGAAGCCGGTGTTCCCCTCATTCATCAACATCCATGAAGATCCGCTGCTGTCCGGAGGTCTCGCCAGTTGTGCCTACGACAGCGAAGGTGTGGCCACCAGTCGCAAGGATTTCATCCAGGACGGGGTGCTATCCAGTTATGTACTGGACAGCTATGCGGCGCGAAAGCTTGGTATGCAGACAACCGGTAACGGTGGAGGCGTGAGGAACCTGCGCATCAACAGCGGTGATCAGGACAGAGAGGGACTGCTGAAGAGCATGCAACGTGGGCTGCTGGTGACCGAACTGATGGGGCAGGGAGTCAATATGGTTACCGGTGACTACTCGCGGGGTGCTACCGGTTTCTGGATTGAAAACGGTGAGATCCAGTTTCCGGTTGAAGAGATCACCATCGCCGGCAATATGAAAGAGATGTTTCTCGGTCTGCAGGAAGTGGGCAGCGACATCGAGACCCGCAGCAGTGTACAGACCGGCTCCTGGCTGATCGACAACATGATGATTGCGGGTGAGTAGCATTATTAGTCCGCTAATGAACGCGAATAAACGCAAATAGTTGTTGGGGCCAGGCAAAGTGATACGCAGGGTTAAGACCTTTACTCCGAATCCAGAGAAGCCGGTATTTAGGAAATTTTACCGCCAATGGTGTGGTTGACCAGATGCGTTTGGTAGCGTGCCGTTTGTTAGGGCCTGTTAACACTAATCCAATGCGTCCTGTTGCACCTGAAAAAGCGCCAATCAAGGCGCGAGGAGCGAAGTTTGGTTGCTCCAAATGAGCGACGAGCAACGCCGAGTGGCGCTTTTTCAGGCGCAACCCGGA
>NAUB01000014.1 GCA_003676145.1 gamma proteobacterium symbiont of Stewartia floridana
CTATTTTTCCGCCCAGCGGCGTTATCATTCGCTCATGTAGAACAACTACACGTCGCTCATTCTGCCTTGCTGGACGAAAAAATAGCCCCAGCAGGGCCAATTGGATTAGTGTTAACAGGCCCTAAGTTAAGAGCGCTCATCACACGGAGATAAAACTGATAGGCATAGAGACTATTGCAAGTCAGTTAGAGGAAGGAAGCTGGCTTGAAGTGGGATTGGCCGATGCCCGGAACAGAGTTGATTGGTCGGATCAAAGAGATCAGAGCAGAACAAGGTTGTCCCGATGAATCAATTCATCTTCATCAACATACCCAAGCACCTCCTCGATCTGACTGCTTGGCTTACCCATCAGATGCGTGGTCTCCTGGGCATCGTAGTTGACCAGGCCACGGGCGACTTCAGTGCCCTGTTTATCGAGAATGACGACCACTTCACCCCGGGCAAAATCACCCTTTACGCCACTGACACCCACCGCCAGCAGACTGCTGCCCTGCTCGCGCAGCACACGCACCGCACCGTCATCAATGGTCAGGCTACCCCGGGGTTGCAGTTGACCGGCAAGCCAGCGTTTTCTGGCTGCCTGGGGTTCCTGTACCGGCACCATCAGGGTGCCCACATCATCGCCACGATAAATTGCATCGACAACCTGTTTCTGTCTACCCGCCGCAATCACAGTACCGGTACCCGAGCGGGCCGCCAGTCGCGCTGCCCTCACCTTGGTCACCATGCCCCCCAGGCCAAGACCACTGGCGCTGCCGCCGGCGACCTGATCAAGCTGGGGGTTATCCACGCGAGTTTGCGAGATCAGTTTTGCCTTAGGATTGAATCGGGGATCCGCATCGAACAAACCCTCCTGGTCTGTCAGCAACACCAGCAGATCCGCCTCGATCAGATTGGCGACCAGTGCAGCCAGGGTGTCATTGTCACCAAAGCGCAGCTCATCGTTGGTCACTGTGTCGTTCTCATTAACCACCGGCACCACACCCAACTCAAGCAACGTGCGCAGGGTACTTCTGGCATTCAGGTAACGTGATCTGTCTTCGAGATCGTCACGGGTCAGCAGCACCTGGGCGGTGTGCAGATCAAACTTCTGAAATCCTGCCTCCCAGGCCTGCACCAACCCCATCTGACCGATCGCAGCCGCAGCCTGCAGCTCATTCAGATTATGTGGCCGGGTCTGCCAACCCATGCGGCTCATGCCTTCCGCCACCGCACCGGAGGAGACCAGTACCACTTGATGCCCGGTATGCCTCAGGGAGGCGATCTGTTCTACCCAGGAGCTGAGCAGATCAGTCGACAAACCCCTACCGTCGGCGGTAAGCAGTGCGCTGCCGATCTTAATAACCCAACGCTTGGAGCTGGCGATCTTTTCCCGGGAAATCATTTGCTACCTGACATGCTGAATACAATTAGACAACTATCTCATGAGACTTTGAGGCATGCCAGAATTCGCACTGACTTACTGCAAAGGATCCCAAGCCTCATCATCATCCTGCTGCTGCTCCGGTTCCTGCTCTGACTGCCACAACTGCTCCAGACGCAACATCAGTTCCGAGATCAGCTGCTTGGTACCTTCACCCGATACGGCGGAGATACCGTAAACCGGCCCGCTCCAGCCCAGGCTGTCGACAAGCGCCTGACTGCGCTCCTGGAACTCTTCGTCCAGCAGCAGATCCTTTTTGTTCAAAACCAGCCAGCGCTCTTTTCCGGCGAGTTCTTCTGAATAGCGGGACATCTCCTGTTCAATCTGGCGTACTTCACTGGCACTCTCCACCGACTCATCCAGCGGCGCGATATCCACCATATGCAACAACAGGCGGGTGCGGGAGAGGTGCTTGAGAAACTGCAGTCCAAGCCCTGCCCCTTCAGCCGCCCCTTCGATCACACCCGGGATATCGGCCACCACAAAACTGTGGTCCTGACCAAGACTGACAACCCCAAGATTGGGATAGAGGGTGGTAAAGGGGTAGTCCGCCACCCGTGGCCGGGCACTGGAGATTTTGCTGATCAGACTCGATTTTCCCGCATTGGGCATACCCAGCAGACCCACATCCGCCAGCAGAATCAGCTCCAGACGCAACTCACGCCGATCGCCCTCGGTACCATGGGTAAACTGGCGCGGGGTACGATTGGTACTGCTTTTAAAATGCACATTACCGATACCGTGCTCACCACCCTGGGCCACCAACAGCGTCTGCTGGTGTTCCAGTAGTTCGCCCAGCAGTTCGCCGGTCTCCTCATCGAAGATACGGGTACCCACAGGAATCCGTACCTGCAGATCCTGCCCTTTTCGCCCGGTACGCTCCCGCCCCATGCCATTCTGGCCACGCTCGGCTTTATGGGTTCGCTGGGTACGGAAATCCACCAGCGTGTTGAGGCCGCTGTCGGCAATCAGGTAGACACTGCCCCCATCACCGCCATCACCCCCATCCGGGCCGCCTTTCGGGATATATTTCTCCCGGCGAAAACTGGCACATCCGTTACCCCCGTCTCCGGCGATCACTTTGATTTTGGCTTCGTCTACAAATTTCATAGGCCAGAACGCAAAAAGCCTCGTCGACGGACGAGGCTTTCGAGCGTCAACTCCGTAATTGGATTACTCGGCGACAACGCTCACATATTTGCGGTTACGCGGGCCTTTGACTTCAAACTTGACCGTACCGTCCGCTTTGGCGAACAGGGTGTGGTCTTTGCCAATGCCTACATTGACGCCATTATGGAACTGGGTGCCACGCTGACGAACGATGATGTTACCGGCTTTCACAGCCTGATCACCGTAGATCTTGACACCAAGACGTTTGGATTCCGAATCGCGGCCGTTACGTGTACTACCGCCTGCCTTTTTATGAGCCATCTCTCTCTCCTCAGCCGCTAATGCCAGTGACTTGCAACTCAGTGAACCACTGACGATGCCCCTGACGCTTCATGTGGTGTTTGCGGCGACGAAACTTGATAATTTTCACTTTCTTGCCACGGCCGTGGGATTTCACGGTTGCCGTAACTTTGCCGCCATCGACATAAGGTGTACCGACCTTGACGTCATCACCATTGGTGATCATCAGAACCTTGTCCAGCTCGACGGAGGCGCCCTCATCAGCCGTCAACATCTCGACTTTGATGGTATCGCCTTCAGAAACCCGGTACTGTTTGCCGCCGGTTTGAATTACCGCATACATTGCATTAATCCCCGAAATATCCCGTTATCTCCTCAGCCAGACATCTGGCGAGGTAAAGAGCCGGAATTCTACCCGTACGGACACGGCGGGTCAACCTGCAGTGAAACTGATCTTACGGGCACTCAAGCACGGGTTCTATAGGGGGCCTATCATCTTACGAGGAGCTCCTACGAAAAATTCAATAACCAGCTGTTTTAAAAAGAATAAACCTATTCAACTCACAACACCAGACGGTTTACCAAACCCACAGGCCAACCCCTCGTCTTCTCCTGAGAGCCCCTATCAGCCCTCATACCGTATCGCGGCAATCGTGAAACACCATGGGATCAGGGTTTGAGCTGATTCGATTCACCCTGGTCAAGAATCACAGACAACTCCGGTGCAGGTACCGGATGACTGTAGTAGTAGCCCTGTAAACCATCACACCCATATTGCTGCAGATGGTCCGCCTGCGCCTCCGTCTCCACCCCTTCAGCGATAACCTTGAGCTTGAGACGCTTTGCCATCTCAATAATCGTCAAGGTGATCTCTTTGACGTTTTCATTCTGCTGAAATTCCCGGGTAAAGGATTGATCGATCTTGATTCGATCCAGCGGAAAGTGCTGAAGATTACTCAACGAAGAGTAACCGGTGCCAAAATCATCGATCGCCAGCTTTACACCTTGCTCTTTCAACAGACGCATGGCGTTGGTCGCTTCAGTCAGGTTCTGCATGACGGCGCTCTCGGTAATCTCCAGCTCAAGATAATCGGGTTTCAAGCCACTGTCCACAAGACAACGCCGAACCTCATCAACCAGATTCCTATCACTGAACTGTAAAGGTGAAAGATTGACTGCCAACTGTATCGGTCCCAGCCCCTGGCTGTTCCACTGCTGAACCTGATGACAGGCGGTGCGCAACACCCATAACCCGATCGTACGTATCAGCCCGGTATGTTCAGCCACCGGAATGAAGGCGCTCGGGTAGACCAGACCGAGTTCAGGGTTATGCCAGCGCAACAGCGCCTCGACACCGAAAATCTCTCCTGTTTCGGTGATCACCTGTGGCTGGTAGTAGACTTCAAACTCGTTGCGCTCCAATGCAAAGATAAGCGCCCGCTCCAGCTGTGACCCCTGTTCCACCTCTTCTGCAATCTGCGGCGAGTAGAGACAAACTGATTCAGAACCCTGCATACGCGCCCTGAATACGGCGATCTTTGCATCACGCAATAACGCTTCACCATCCTCACTCTCATCCGGCCAAATACTCATACCGATGCAGGGCGCGAGAAACATCGAGGTCTCTTCGAAAACGATGGGCTGTTGCATAATCCTAAGCAGATTCTGTGCAACCACATCAGCCGATTCAATATCATTCAACCCCTGCACCAATACCCCAAAATCATCACCACCAAGATGACAGACGATATCGTCACTGCGCACCACATCGCGCAACAGTCGAGCGATCATTTGCAAAAGCTGATTGCCGGCTGAGCGGCCGATAATGGTCCCGGTCGAGTTGAGCCACTTCACATGAATGATAATCAATGCGCTGATATTCGCTTGTTCCACACCAGCAACCGTCAGATTGCGCAGATACTCTTCCAGCGCGTACTGATTAGGCAGGCCGGTCACCGCATGATGGGTCGCCTGATCATGCATTCGAACACTCAATTGACGATTGACACTTTTTTCATGCCGATGCAGCCAGACTCCCCATAAGGGTATTCCGATCAATAGAGGCACCATTGAAGCGGCAGGCGCAAACCAGATCTGTGTAGTGGAAAGAGTCAAACCGGCGCCAACCGGTATACCGATCACCGCAACCAGAAATAGAACAACCGAAACAGGAAAGCGGGCAGCTGAGAGTAAAAACGTCACCAACCCCGTGATCACCAGAGTCAGATAGAGATGAGCATCCTGATCCATCTCTTTCAGCAGATTACCCGCCAGCAAGCCACTCAAAACATGTGCATTCAAGCGAACGCCCGGCATCCGCTGGTGATTTTGTGACACCGGCGTTGAGATAACATCACCCAAACCTGTTGCGGTTGATCCAACCAACACATAGCGTCCCGCAACCTTGGCTGCCGCTTCATCATCATGCAGGAGTTGATAGGCGGAGATCGTCTCTATGCCACCCTGGCGTGCGTCATAGGGAATAAGATAGCGCCCGGATCTTAGCCAACTGAAGGACTCCCTGTTGACTGTTTTGTTATCACGACTGAGTTGAACCGGATCACCCGCCACATTGGCCATCGCCAAAGTAAAGGTTGGCCAGCGCGCATCATCCATCCCCGCGTAGAGATAGAAACTGCGACAAAGACCATCGCTATCGATCTCAAAATCCACATGCCCCAATGCAGCAGCCGACTCCGCCAGCATGGGAAGCGGTAATACCTCACCGATATGTTTTCCAGGTAGTGGATTTGTCGGTGCAACCGCAAGCACGGTTAAACCATTGTGGGCAATCGCATCCGCAAAAATCCTGTCTGCCACCGGATCTGTGGTCTCCGCTTCGGAAAACAGCACATCGAAACCGACAACACGGGCCTTCAGTTCCGTCAAGCGATCAAGCATTTGCGCATGGACTTTTCTCGACCAGGGCCAACGCCCCATCGCCTGCAGGCTTGAATCATCGATGGCCACGACAACCAGCTCATCGCTAATCCGGTTATCCAGCAGATTGAGGAAATAGTCGTATAGAAGAAAATCCAGACGCTCTATCGCGGCATGTTTGACGAGAACAAAAGAGCAGGCAACCAGAATGGCTGATAGAACAATCTGACTGATTCTGCTCTTAATCAAAAGACTGCCTTAATCAACTACAAAAACAGCAAGCCCATGATTGTGCTGATCGGTACAATCCAAACACTCTTGCCCAACAGGGGATCAACCTTCTGTACTGAACTCCAAGGCCCATGATAGTTGTCCTCATCCACGGCACAGACTCTCAAGTATCTAAGCTGGCTGTAGATGTGAGCGAAGGTCTGCTCATTGGCGCTGATGATCTGGTCAAATTCGAGCTGTTCGAAATCGGCATCATGGGCCAACTGCACATGGTAGCGATAGCCTGGTTTCAACGCTTGCCAGCTGCTGGCAACATGGGCTTCTGTAGCCGTGACAACAACATTGGGGGCCTCTATATCGGCTCTGAGCCGCCATGATCTGATTGCACCGGATGGACCCACCTCGCCATCCTCGGCAATCGCCGAGACACGCCAAAAGTAGCGCCCAGGCTGGGTGAGTTCCGTTACCACAAATTCACCTTTGTCATCAATTTCCTTCTTAAAGACAATCTCTTCAAAAGAGTGGTCTGCAGCAACCTCCAGCAGATAACCCCTGACATCGCTGATCTGTTGCCACTTCAGTTCAACGCCTGCAACATCGAGCATCTCATCATCCGCAGGGCTCAAAGAGGTTGGCGGCTGCGGATGACGATTCAGCAGCAACGACTGAACCGCGCTGTTCCCTTCAAGTCCCACCTCATCGATACCACGCACTCTGAACCAGTAGTCCCCGTCTGCAAGATCCGGCAGTTTCACTTGCGGCTCCTGAACCACGGCTTCCCACTGCAGAACATCAAAATCGGCACTCGAGCTTATCTCCGCACGATAGCTGTTGGCGCCATCCAAAGATTGCCAACTGAGCTGCCATTGCAACGCTCTGAGTGGTGCGGGCAGCTCGTGCAAGTTGGGAGAGGGCAGCAGCTTTCGCGGTTCCGCAGGTGCCTTACCCAGGGCTACCTGAGTGCCAAATCCTGCTGATACGAGGGTTTCCTGTTCAGCACCGCTGACCACCACATTCCCCTCGAGGACCTCGATACTTGAAGAGTCACCGCTCGGGCTGACCGCAGCACGATAAGCTGTCCCTCTGACCGCCGTAATGGCAGAAGGCGTATGGATTTCAAATCGGGAGCCGGGACCGGACGTCGGCTTCACTTTGGTCTCCATGCGTCCCTGTCCCAGATGGACTCTGGAGTCCACCATGCCGGTCTCCCCATAGGCACTGAGATGATCAAATCGCATCTCAGTATCGCTATACAGTGTTAAGCTGGAGTTATCCGCAAAGATGACTGAGGCACTGCTGTTCTGCCCGGTATTCAGGGTATCCCCCAAATGGATCAAAACACCTGATTGAAGGCTGTTTTCAGCTGAACCATCCGCTCGAATTATTCGCACTTTGCCCTCAAGCAGACCGATTCGCGCAGGAACCGCATTACTACGAATCCATTTCATCGGCACCCGCAACCAGCTACCCGGCTGCAAACGCTTTGGATTTTTGATGTTGTTGAGCTTTCTAAGCTGCTCAAAGCGCATCACACTATCCAGATGCTTGGCGCTGAAATCCCAGAGATTATCCCCCTCTACCACGGTATATACCCAATCAGCGGCCTGCAGAGGCAGGGAGAGGAATAGAATAAGAATGGTGTTCCTCAGGAAAAAAATTCGCTTCGACAATGGACTTCCCCTGATGTTATCCCTTTGATGCTGTTATAAGTTTCCAGTCTAAATCATGAGAAACAGTGTAACTGTAAAACAAAATTACATTTTTGCTGTAGGCGAATTCCGCAATCAGCAGAAAATCTGCAAACCAACATGAATTTAGCTTAAAAGTAAAATCGTCAAAAAGATAGCTCGACAAGCGTTTTGCGCGCAGTCAAACTAGCCGGATTGAAGCCGCTCACGTCTCTTCAATAACCTTTTTACAGGTATTGCTTGATGGCTTTGATACCAGTATCTCAGCTTGATATGGCGGGTTGATCTGTTTACCCTCCTCAGCCTCATGTATCGCAACATACCCACCAATTTAATAACTGGCTTCCTCGGTACTGGCAAGACCACCACCATCCTGCATCTTCTGACACAAGCACCGGCCGGGCAGCGCTGGGCTGTGCTGGTCAACGAGTTCGGGCGTATCGGAGTGGATGGTGACCTGATACAGGCTGAGGCGGTTGATCATGCCGAAGTATTCGTCGAAGAGGTTCCCGGTGGCTGTCTCTGTTGTGTCGGCAGTGCAGGCATGCAGGTGGGACTGAATCGTCTGATCCAGAGCTCAAAACCCGACCGTATTCTGATCGAACCTACCGGTCTCGGACACCCGGCTCAACTCATCGAACAACTCACCGGCCCCGTTTATGGGGACGTCATCGATCTCCGGGCAACCATTGGCCTGGTCGATGCTCGCGTACTGAGTGATTCCCGCTATACCTCTCACCCTAACTTCCAGGATCAGCTCCATTTGGCCGATGTGCTGGTTGGCAACAAACTGGACTGCTACTCTGAAGCCGACAGAAATGCCTTCTACGATCTGGTTGAAGCTCAGGGCTCACGCAAAAAAACTGCCGTGATGGTGGCTCATGGCGGCCTTCAACAGGCCTATCTCGATGAGCCTAGAGAGGAGCGCATTGCCTTATTTCCCGAAGTGCATGCGTTCAAAGCCAATACCCACCATCACCACCATGAACAGGAACATTCCTCTGGTGATTGGCATCGCATCGAAGGCTCTGACGATGGTTTCTACACGGCGGGCTGGAGCTTGCCTAGCGATGCCCTATTCGACCTGGGTTGCCTGCGAAAGCTAATGATCAACTCAGGGGTGGTAAGAATGAAAGGTTTCGTACTCTCATCCCATGGGCAGATGAGAATCAATGCAACTCCAGGGGAGTGGTCCGAAGAGGTTCTAGAGCAACAGGTGAAACCCAGAATCGAGATGATCACGACAGATCGGTTGGATTGGCAAGCAATTGAAAGGCAGTTGAGGGATTGTCTGGAGAGAGCTAGCTAAAGACCAGGACCATTCGCGGCGAGACGCGCCCTGCTCTGAACCCTGACAGAATATCTGGATGTGCCTACATCTTGCTGGAGGAGTAGTGGCTACCACAGGGAGATGGTCACTCAAGATAGTTTCACCTACTTCTAAAGCTACCCTAGTAACAAACAACCACAAAAAAGACGCTCTATATTTATGTTATGATATAACATAACATTACTAATCATCGATTACTCGCTTGTCATGCATCGAATCGTGACTGATTCTGAGTTGGCCCCTCCTGCAGCAACACATTCGGCGGACAACCAGACCGATTTGCTGCAGCAAATCCTCGGCTCCGCCGTGAACCTCGGCCAACACTGAAATTGAACTGGAGAGCTGACATGCCTTCTGCTTCTGATGGAAATTACAAATTACCGGTGACGGTCTTATCCGGTTTTCTGGGTGCCGGAAAGACCACCCTACTCAACCATATCCTCAACAACCGTGAAGGTCGGCGTGTCGCAGTCATCGTCAACGATATGTCTGAGGTCAATATCGATGCCACCTTGGTGGACAAAGAAGTCCAACTCAACCGGGCCGAGGAGAAGCTGGTCGAGATGAGCAACGGCTGCATCTGCTGCACACTGCGAGAGGATCTGCTCGTCGAAGTCAGCCAACTGGCGAAAGCGGGCCGTTTCGATTACCTGGTAATCGAATCCACAGGCATCTCCGAGCCATTACAAGTGGCCGAAACCTTTACCTTCCGCGATGAGGAGGGCACCAGCCTCTCCGATGTCGCCACACTCGACACCATGGTTACGGTGGTGGATGCGGTGAATTTCAGCATCGACTTGGACCAGGCGGACAGCCTTCAGTCGCGTGGTGAATCGCTCGGTGATGAGGATATGCGCACGGTCTCCGATCTGTTGATCGACCAAGTCGAGTTTGCGGACGTCATTATCATCAATAAGATCGATCTGATCACGAGCGCAGAACGTGAACGGCTGGAGCACGCCTTGCGCCAGCTCAATCGACATGCCGAGATCCTCTACGCGAGCTTCAGCAAGGTGCCACTGGATCAAGTCATGGGCACCGGACGTTTCGATTTTACACGAGCAGCAGAGTCACCGGGCTGGCTGGCTGAGATCCGCGGTGAACATACACCGGAGACGGAAGAGTATGGTATCAGCAGCTTTGTTTATCGTGCACGCCGGCCTTTTCACCCAACCCGTTTCGCCCAAGCATTAAAGGCTGACTGGCCTGGGGATATCCTGCGCTCCAAGGGTTTCTTCTGGCTCGCCTCAAGGCATGATGCGGCGGGCGAACTGTCACAGGCAGGTGGCATCATGCGGCATGGCCCAGCCGGAATCTGGTGGGCTGCAGCACCGAGAGAACACTGGCCCCAGGAACCGGAATACCGCGCCCGCATAGAGGCTGAGTTTGACGGTGAGTATGGAGACCGTCGCCAGGAGATCGTGTTCATTGGACAACACCTCGATCCCGACCAGACCAGAGCAACCCTAGATCAATGCCTGCTTACCGACAACGAACTGGCGGCTGGGCCCGAGACCTGGAAGACGTACGACGACCCTTTCCCGAAGTGGTTCGCCGAACATGAGGAGGCATAACCGATGAACGACAATACCGCACGCTACGCCGAGGAGTTGTTCCCAAGCAACTATGCGGGCTGGCGCTATTGCATCGAGATCAAATGCAGTCAGGCGTTGACGCCTGAGTTTGTTGAAGCGCGCATAACCATTCTTGGTGATCCCCAGCATGAGGAATCCAGACGTTTCGCGAGCTTGTATGGCGATCCCTGGCGCGAGCAGGTGCTGTCGTGGTTTCAACGTGCAGCGGCAGAAGTATGACTAGTGAGGTTTGCCTCTCCTCATCGCGACTCAGCTACAGCGGCCAGATCCGCTGTGGTCTCAGTACTCAAAACAGCGATACAGTGATATGGCCAAGAAAAACAGCGAATTGAAACGCCAGGAGCAGACCCAAGGCGCCTCCGACAGTGGTCCCCCTATGGACGACGACTACATGGGGCCGAACCAGCTGACCTATTTCAAGCAGAAGCTGCTGACCTGGCGCTCAGAGTTACTCGACGAGGTGGACGCGACGCTGGCAGAGCTGCGTCACGACAGCCATCATGAGGTCGGCGATGAAGCCGATCGGGCTACCCGTGAAGCGGCCCAGACCCTGGAGTTGCGCACACGAGACCGCTACCGCAAGCTGCTGGGCAAGATCGACGCGGCCCTCGACCGCATTGACGATGGAAGCTACGGTTGGTGCGAAGACACCGGCGAGCCAATTGGCTTGGCGCGACTTGAAGCACGCCCGGTTACCACACTTTGTGTGGAAGCTCAGGAGAGACGCGAACTGCGCGAGAAGCTTACGGGCGTGGATCTCGGTAGAAGATGAGCCTGGCCTGTTATTGGTAAGGCCACAGAATGTCTACAGATGCAGCACGACCGGAAGCATGCCGGGTATGCCGTTTGAGTATCTGAATGGAACGGGGCTGCCGCGCCAATCAGTGCAAGCACCCCAATGTGGATGGAGCCGGCGAGAGGATTCGAACCCCCGACCAGCTGATTACAAATCAGCTGCTCTACCAACTGAGCTACGCCGGCTAAGGAGTGCGAATTCTAAGCGTTTCTTTGCCTCCTGGCAAACTATTGGCACTCAATCTCTTTTCTGACCAGTTCCGGAAAATCCTTGACCAGCCCCGCCCAATCCTGATCGCCTAACACTGCGCGATCGCCAGTTTTGTAACTCAACCAGTAATTGGTCTTTTCCCGATATCTGGGCTGGATCACTGAATCAAATCCCAGCGCATCGATCTCGCGCTTTCGGTCACCCGCACGAATCTCATCTCTGAAGAGCCCCAGGGAGATAGCATGGACAAGCTTCCCGCTGGTAAAGCGCCAAAGATCTGAAACGCCTGATTCTTCGAGCTTTTTCGCAATATTCACCGCTTCACGCCGGGAAGATTGCTGGGGGATGAGTACCCAATAGCCTGCCTGCTCGTTGCGCGACTCCGATTGTAATTCCGGCTTGAAGCCGAGCGCTCTCATCCTGACTGAAATCTCTTCCGCTGCAGCGCGTGAATCCACATACCCCAACATGGCGCATCGGATCGACACCTCCGGCGGGGACTCCGTGATCGGTGGAGGGGTTGCTGGCTCAGCGACTACCTCCTGCGCTGGTGCCTCTTCGGGCAGTGCGGATGATTGAGTTTGCTGCGGCTCTGCAGGCGCATCTTTGAGTGGTTTCTCAAGCTCCGATTCGGCCGTCTCAACAGCATCCGCCACCGGCTCGTCAGTTTCGCCACGCCCAGCTTGATCCTTCGCAGTTGCGGATTCCTGCTCACTGGCCAGCTTAAGATCTCCCACATCGGCCAAGAGTGAGGATCGCTCACTGCCCTGTTGCTGTGGATAGATCAGCATAAACAGGCCCAGGTTAATCAGCAATAGTGTTAAAAATAGCCATTTCATAAGTCATTCTGCTTGAGCTGATTGTAACGCCAATCCCTGAAGAACAAGATCCGGTATGACCTGGTGAGTCGCTGACAGATGGGCTGACAAGCTATCTGCGTTCCCTCCAGTAATAATACACTCTGCAGTTTTTCCACATCGCTGCTCTAAATCCTGAAGTAACCTTTCTACCACGCAGAGATGTGTCAGCATAGCGCCAGATTGAACCCCTGCTGCGGTATCAGTCGCAAAACCGTTCAAATCCAATCCGCTCTCACCAAATGAGAGGTCCGTATTCAGTTCCAGGCACTTGCCGATGAGCTGCAGACCCGGCAGGATCAGCCCACCGAGATGCTGGCCTGATTCATCCACCCCATCGACTGTGGTGGCCGAGCCGCAATCTACGACAAGTTTGGGTCCAGCACCAATCTGCTGGGCTGCCAACAGGGCCAACCACCGGTCAACACCCAGTTGGGATGGTGTGGTATACCCTGCGGTTACCCCCAACTCCTGCTGTGCAGTTTTGGAAAAGCGGACTTTGGCCTGCCAGTGTTGAGCGATCCAGTGACTCAGGCGATGCGAAATCTCGGAGGTTCTGACAGAGGCGATATGTACCTCTGATGGCGCTGCCAGTTCGAGCCAGGCCTGATCGATCGATTCCGGGATCTGCTGAGAGCTTGCCCTGTGCACTCTATTGGACTGCAGCTCACGCTCATTCGCCCACTTGATTGCCGTATTGCCAACATCTACAAAAAGTTTCATGGTCTAGTTCGCTCTAAGGCTGACTTCACCGGCATGAAAGGTACGAACCTCCCCTTCAGTCTCTATCCTGATGCCACCGGTTTCATCGATCCCCATGTGTATTCCTGAATGCCTGTTGTTGGCACTGCTTATGACTACTGGTTTGCCTAGATAGAGGTCATACTCATGCCACTCATCGGTAAACCCTGTTAAGCCTTGCTGCAGATACTGCTCGGCAACATCTCTTAAATGCATGGTCAATCTGGCTGCCAGTTCGTTACGATTATAGGGTTTAATCTGTGGAATCTGACTTAAATCGGCCCAGGGCTGATCAATCGCTTCACCATACTCTCCCATGCCCAGGTTGAGCCCGACACCAATCACAACCTGTGAGGGGCCACTTGATTCACCGGAAACCTGCAACAGCAATCCTGCCAGTTTCCTTCCCTGCCAAAGCACATCATTCGGCCACTTGAGTCCGGCCTGGAGACAATTCATCTGACGCAACAGACGCAGCACGGCAATTGCGGAAGTCAGGCTCAATCCGGCAACCTGGGCTGGCGCAAGATCGAATCGCAATAACATCGAGTAGTAGAGGTTTCTGCCGAAAGGGGAAACCCAGTGTCTGCCATGCCGGCCCTTACCACCCGATTGCTGTTCTGCGAGACAGACGGTACCGGACTTGATGCCCAATGCGGCCTGCTGCATCAACCAGGCGTTGGTGGAATCGATGGTCGTATGGAGTTCCACGGCTGGTGGCGGATCCATACCAAGCTCGATCAACAGCTTTTCGATTGAATTCCGGTTGAGCAGATCCAAAGACTCCTGCAAACGATATCCACGTCCTTTGACCGCATCAACCTGAAGACCATACTTGTCTTTGATCTTCTGCAATCTCTTCCAGACACCGGCTCGACTGATACCAAGTATCTCGCCCAACTCCTGACCGGAGTGAAACCGACCGTCAGCCATTTTTTTGATCAGCAGGATCTCTTCAGCCATGTCCCATCAGCCAGTCTGACTGGCGCTGCTTGACCGCTTCATCGGAAGGCTCGGTCAGATCGAAATAGCAGGTATCGAAAGCCGCCTGCTGAGGTTGCAAAACCAGACTCATCAATTGATCGCGGCGAAACAGATGAACCTCGATCTGATCACCCGCATCGGTATCGAGGATGTAGTTTTCAAACTGCTTTGCACTCATTCTGAGTCCATCCACGGCAACAATCTCATCACCGGCAGAGATACCCGCGTTCTGTGCAGCACCATCATCGAACACCTGCTGAACTTTGATACCACTGTTCTTACCGGTCCATTTTGCGCCAATACCCGTATACGATTGCTGCTCACGCTCCTTGTCACCCAGTACCCCACCCTTGTCATCAGAGGATTTAGCTGGCAACAGCTTCATTGCAACACCAAATTCGGATAAGCAATCGGTAAGGGGAAGTTCGGCGGTTGAACGAAGGCCCAGATCGAAGAGAGATTGAAGATCGAGTGACGTTACGTCAGCCACAACCTTTTCGATACCGTTTTCCGGCACACCTTTACCCTGCTTGCCATAGCGCAGCCACATTTCACGCATAACCTGATCCAGTGAGAATCTACCGTTACTTTGAAGCCGTATGGTCAAATCAAGCAGCAGAGCAAACAGGGTGCCCTTGGCATAGTAGCTGACAATGGCATTGGGTGCATTCTCATCCTGTTTATAGAATTTCGTCCAGACATCAAAGCTCGACTCCTCGAGCGTCTGTTTAAATCGGCCGCTGCCTCTCATCACCCGGGTGACTGTTTCGGCGAGCATTTCGAAGTAGTCCTGTTTGCTGATCACGCCACTGCGCACGAGCATTAACTCGTCATAGTATGACGTGATACCTTCGAAAACCCACAGCTGACGGGTATAGACTTCCTGCTGGGTACTCTGTTCTAGAAAAACTTCAGGCGTTATACGTTTTACATTCCATAAGTGAAAATACTCGTGGCTGCATAACGCCAGCAATCTTCGATATCCCGATGTTATCTTAGTATCGCGCTTTGCCGGTAGATCGTCCCTGGGAAAAATCAGACTGGTGGAATTTTTATGCTCAAGTCCACCATAACCATCATTAACCACACGCAGTAAAAAGAGGTAATCCTGAACCGGCAATTCCCCAAACAACTCAACCTGCTTTTCACAAATTCTCGACAAATGCGAACCTAATTTTTCTTGATCGAATCTTTTGACACCACTCACCACAAAACGATGGTTGCATCCTGCCACTTCAAACTGGCTTTCTGAATAGTCGCCGATCTCACCCGGGCAATCGATCAACGTCTCGTAATCATCTGCCTGGTAAGTGCCGAAACCCTGCTCATCAATCTGTTCCGGTTTCATTGAAAAGGCGACCCGCCACTCATTCTGCAGTTTGAATTTCGGTGCGACGATCTCCAATCGGCACGGCATCAACTCCTGACCGCGGACTGCGAGAAACAGTGCCGGCCCATTGAAGTAGGCGTGAGTGTTATCGAAATGGGCCGATCTTACAGTAAGCTCCCAGGCGTAAATCTGGTAGTTGATTGTGATCGATTGTTTAACCGGTTCGATCTTCCAACTCTGTTTGTCCAGTTTACTGAGGATCAGTGGTTCACCATCGGCATTGGCCTCAATCGAAACGATATGCCTGGCGTAATCCCGTATGAGGTAACTGCCTCTTATCCAGGCCGGCAGATAGACCACCTGTCCATCCGGATCTGGATTATGGATCGTCAGCTCAACTTCAAAGATATGACTTTGTGGCGCATGTAGTTTCAGTCTGTAATCGATCATTCTCATTTCCAGTTATTGACTGCACTGCGCCCCTGGTTGTTTAACGGTCTGGCAATCAGGCCAGAATGGGTAGCACTGACAAGGTAGCGGGCACCGGACTGAATTGGCATATAGACCGAACTGCCAAACATAGTATCCAGAACACCGAACTTATGGGTAAGGTATGAGAACAGTTCATCTGTGTTCATGGAAGTATCAGAGAGCTGATACATCTGATTTTGCGCCGGAGTCTTTTGGTAATTACGTCCACTGATGGTTTCAAGCCGGACAATTGGCTCCTTTCCGAACAGGGTAAACCAGGGCTTCCACTTAATGAACCTGGCATCCAGTCGCCACTCATCCGCAGCGATCAGATGAGTTGATGTCCTGCCATCGTAGGATAACTTCAATTCTGCACCAGTTTCAGAAACATCGGTAACCTCAACCTCTACCAGATCGATCTCCCGGGTGAGTTGCACATAGGTCTGAACATTCATCAGCAGGAGCGTAAAGATCGTAGCGATAAGCAGGGTAAATGTTCCGAACACACCGCTGAATGTGGCGCTCAGCACTCTCCTTTTGAATAGGAGCTGTCGCAAAGAGAGCGCTATCAGTATCAAGCCTGTTATCAGCAGTGCAATGGATATATACATCTCGTGGGGCCTGTTAACACAAATCCAGACATCGAAGAGTAAGGTTTAAAAAAGATTCTACGCGTTTGGACAAAAAAAAACCCCGTATCGTTTCCGATACGGGGTTTTCGCGTAAAAACCTGGCAGTGTCCTACTTTAACATGGGGAAACCCCACACTATCATCGGCGCTATGTCGTTTCACTTCCGAGTTCGAGATGGGATCGGGTGGTACCAACACGCTATAGCCGCCAGGCAAACTGGTGGAGTTGCTCAAATTGAACAACTCTGCATTCGGTTAGATCGCTCGAGTATTGGGTGTGCGTTTGTTTGAACCAAACCCAAAATGTTTGGGTGTTATATGGTCAAGTCTCACGGGCAATTAGTACTGGTTAGCTTCATGCATTACTGCACTTCCACACCCAGCCTATCAACGTTGTAGTCTTCAACGGCCCTTCAGTGTCTTCAAGAGACAAGTGAGATCTAATCTTGGGAGGGGCTTCCCGCTTAGATGCTTTCAGCGGTTATCCTGTCCGTATATAGCTACCCGGCAATGCCACTGGCGTGACAACCGGAACACCAGAGATACGTCCACTCCGGTCCTCTCGTACTAGGAGCAGCTTCCCTCAAATCTCAAACGCCCACGGCAGATAGGGACCGAACTGTCTCACGACGTTCTAAACCCAGCTCGCGTACCACTTTAAATGGCGAACAGCCATACCCTTGGGACCGACTTCAGCCCCAGGATGTGATGAGCCGACATCGAGGTGCCAAACACCGCCGTCGATATGAACTCTTGGGCGGTATCAGCCTGTTATCCCCGGAGTACCTTTTATCCGTTGAGCGATGGCCCTTCCATACAGAACCACCGGATCACTAAGACCTACTTTCGTACCTGCTCGACTTGTCTGTCTCGCAGTCAAGCACCCTTATGCCTTTGCACTCGTTGCGCGATGTCCGACCGCGCTGAGGGTACCTTCGTGCTCCTCCGTTACTCTTTGGGAGGAGACCGCCCCAGTCAAACTACCCACCATACACTGTCCCTAACCCGGATAACGGGTCGAGGTTAGAACTCCAAATATGTCAGGGTGGTATTTCAAGGTTGGCTCCACGAAGACTGGCGTCTCCGTTTCAAAGCCTCCCACCTATCCTACACAAACATATTCAAAGTCCAGTGCAAAGCTGTAGTAAAGGTTCACGGGGTCTTTCCGTCTAGCCGCGGGTACACTGCATCTTAACAGCGATTTCAATTTCACTGAGTCTCTGGTGGAGACAGCGTGGCCATCGTTACGCCATTCGTGCAGGTCGGAACTTACCCGACAAGGAATTTCGCTACCTTAGGACCGTTATAGTTACGGCCGCCGTTTACCGGGGCTTCGATCAAGAGCTTCGTCCGAAGACTAACCCCATCAATTAACCTTCCGGCACCGGGCAGGCGTCACACCCTATACTTCCTCTTTCGAGTTTGCAGAGTGCTATGTTTTTAATAAACAGTCGCAGCCACCTGGTCACTGCAACCCTCTTCTGCTAGGAGAGCAAGTCTCTTCACATACCAAGGGCGTACCTTCTCCCGAAGTTACGGTACTATTTTGCCTAGTTCCTTCACCAGAGTTCTCTCAAGCGCCTTGGGATTCTCACCCTACCCACCTGTGTCGGTTTAGAGTACGGTTACTTATTACCTGAAGCTTAGAGGTTTTTCCTGGAAGTATGGCATCAATCACTTCGCTTCACATGGAAGCTCGTCATAACGTCTCAGAATTGTCCGTCCGGATTTGCCTAAACAGACTTCCTACACGCTTAAACCGGGTAAACCAACACCCGGATGACCTAGCCTTCTCCGTCACCCCATCGCAGTAATAAGTAGTTCCGGAATATTAACCGGATTCCCATCGACTACGCATTTCTGCCTCGCCTTAGGGGCCGACTAACCCTGCGCCGATTAGCGTTGCGCAGGAAACCTTGGGTTTTCGGCGAGGGGGCCTCTCACCCCCTTTATCGTTACTCATGTCAGCATTCGCACTTCTGATACCTCCAGCATGCTTTACAACACACCTTCGCAGGCTTACAGAACGCTCCTCTACCATACGTGTAAACACGTATCCGCAGCTTCGGTACATGGCTTAAGCCCCGTTAAATCTTCCGCGCAGGCCGACTCGACTAGTGAGCTATTACGCTTTCTTTAAAGGATGGCTGCTTCTAAGCCAACCTCCTAGCTGTCTATGCCTTCCCACATCGTTTCCCACTGAGCCATGATTTTGGGACCTTAGCTGGCGGTCTGGGTTGTTTCCCTTTCCACGACGGACGTTAGCACCCGCCGTGTGTCTCCCGCGATTGCACTTCCAAGTATTCGGAGTTTGCATCGGTTTGGTAAGCCGGGATGGCCCCCTAGCCGAAACAGTGCTCTACCCCCTGGAGTGAGACGCGAGGCGCTACCTAAATAGCTTTCGAGGAGAACCAGCTATCTCCGGGCTTGATTAGCCTTTCACTCCTAGCCACAGCTCATCCCCCCATTTTTCAACATAGGTGGGTTCGGGCCTCCAGCGCGTGTTACCGCACCTTCACCCTGGCCATGGCTAGATCGCCCGGTTTCGGGTCTACTCCCAGCGACTGAACGCCCTATTAAGACTCGGTTTCCCTACGCCTCCCCTATACGGTTAAGCTTGCCACTGAGAAGTAAGTCGCTGACCCATTATACAAAAGGTACGCAGTCACATCCGAAGATGCTCCCACTGCTTGTACGCATACGGTTTCAGGTTCTATTTCACTCCCCTCTACGGGGTTCTTTTCGCCTTTCCCTCACGGTACTGGTTCACTATCGGTCGGTAGAGAGTATTTAGCCTTGGAGGATGGTCCCCCCATCTTCAGTCAGAATATCACGTGTTCCGACCTACTTAATACGTCAATCATTCATTTCGTGTACGGGGCTATCACCCTGTATCGCTGGACTTTCCAGACCATTCCACTATGAATTTCATGTTCGGCTGGTCCCCGTTCGCTCGCCGCTACTGAGGGAATCTCAATTGATTTCTTTTCCTCCGGGTACTTAGATGTTTCAGTTCCCCGGGTTTGCCTCTTACACCTATGAATTCAGTGCAAGATACCTGCCTTACGACAGGTGGGTTTTCCCATTCGGAAATCTCCGGATCAAAGCCTGTTTGCTGGCTCCCCGAAGCTTATCGCAAGCTACAACGTCCTTCATCGCCTTCTACCGCCTAGGCATCCACCGTATGCGCTTAATCACTTGACCATATAACCCCAAAAATTCTGGAGTCTGGTCGCTCGTACAAATGCAACATACCCAAATAACTAAGTTTTTGAGAACTTAGATACTCATTTAGATATTATGGATGTCTCACGACATCCGCCTATCTGCGATCTAACCTAATTTTTAAAGAGCAGTACTTCGAAAATACGAAGTGGCTAGCGTTTACTTTCGCTAGACACTTAACACTTTCACCTGTTTGGTGGAGCCAGGGAGGATCGAACTCCCGACCTCCTGCGTGCAAGGCAGGCGCTCTCCCAGCTGAGCTATGGCCCCTGAAGAGTCATTATTTCTGAACATTTGGTGGGTCTGGGAGGATTTGAACCTCCGACCTCACCCTTATCAGGGGTGCGCTCTAACCAACTGAGCTACAGACCCAAGTACTCAGTGCAGTACAGCTGTTAGCTGTTCGACAGGTCTGTATCTGCTTCAACATCGGCTAGGTAACTTGTGTGGATGCTCCGAAGATCCGGGCAACTTTTTTAAAGGAGGTGATCCAGCCGCAGGTTCCCCTACGGCTACCTTGTTACGACTTCACCCCAGTCATGAATCACAAAGTGGTGAGCGCCCTCCCGAAGGTTAAGCTACCCACTTCTTTTGCAACCCACTCCCATGGTGTGACGGGCGGTGTGTACAAGGCCCGGGAACGTATTCACCGCAGCATTCTGATCTGCGATTACTAGCGATTCCGACTTCATGGAGTCGAGTTGCAGACTCCAATCCGGACTACGACCGGTTTTCTGAGATTTGCTTCCCCTCGCGGGTTCGCGGCTCTCTGTACCGGCCATTGTAGCACGTGTGTAGCCCAGCCCATAAGGGCCATGATGACTTGACGTCATCCCCACCTTCCTCCGGTTTGTCACCGGCAGTCTCCCTAGAGTTCCCACCCGAAGTGCTGGCAACTAGGGACAAGGGTTGCGCTCGTTACGGGACTTAACCCAACATCTCACGACACGAGCTGACGACAGCCATGCAGCACCTGTCACTGGATTCCCGAAGGCACCAAACTATCTCTAGTAAGTTTCCAGGATGTCAAGGGCTGGTAAGGTTCTTCGCGTTGCATCGAATTAAACCACATGCTCCACCGCTTGTGCGGGCCCCCGTCAATTCCTTTGAGTTTTAACCTTGCGGCCGTACTCCCCAGGCGGTCAACTTATCGCGTTAGCTGCGCCACTAAACCCTTAAATGAGTCCAACGGCTAGTTGACATCGTTTACGGCGTGGACTACCAGGGTATCTAATCCTGTTTGCTACCCACGCTTTCGCACCTCAGTGTCAGTATTGGTCCAGGAAGCCGCCTTCGCCACTGATGTTCCTCCGGATATCTACGCATTTCACCGCTACACCCGGAATTCCGCTTCCCTCTACCATACTCTAGCCAAGCAGTTTCAAATGCAGTTCCCAGGTTGAGCCCGGGGCTTTCACATCTGACTTACTTAACCACCTACGCGCGCTTTACGCCCAGTAATTCCGATTAACGCTTGCACCCTCCGTATTACCGCGGCTGCTGGCACGGAGTTAGCCGGTGCTTCTTCTAAAGTTAACGTCAAGACCCAGAGTTATTAACCCTAGGCTTTTCTTCACAATTGAAAGTGCTTTACAACCCGCAGGCCTTCTTCACACACGCGGTATTGCTGGATCAGGGTTGCCCCCATTGTCCAATATTCCCCACTGCTGCCTCCCGTAGGAGTCTGGGCCGTGTCTCAGTCCCAGTGTGGCTGATCGTCCTCTCAGACCAGCTATGGATCGTCGCCTTGGTGAGCCATTACCTCACCAACAAGCTAATCCAACGCAGGCTCATCTAATAGCGCGAGGTCCGAAGATCCCCCGCTTTCCCCCGTAGGGCGTATGCGGTATTAGCTCGAGTTTCCCCGAGTTGTCCCCCACTACTAGGCAGATTCCTACGCGTTACTCACCCGTCCGCCACTCGTCAGCCGAGAGCAAGCTCTCGCTGTTACCGTTCGACTTGCATGTGTTAAGCATACCGCCAGCGTTCAATCTGAGCCAGGATCAAACTCTTCAGTTTAAGTTTGATAGCTGCTTATGGCAGCCAATCTTTTTGACTCGAGATTCATCGGATAGAATTACTATCTTTTTGAATGCTCTTGTCGATCTTTGGTTACCCAAAATCAACGGAGCACCCACACAAATTACCTAACCTAATTGTTAAAGAGCTTCTCAAATTTTCGCTTGAGAAAGACCGCCTATTTTACAGTGCCGGTTGCTTGTGTCAAGAAAAAACTCAACTTTTTTCAAGCTGGTCGGTCATGCCCGGCCTGTTCGAGAGCGCGTATTCTACAGCCCGAAAAGTCATTGTCAACAACTATTTGAACTATTTATTACATCGCTCTTTCTATCGTATTTCCGTTGCCGGCAAAGCCGATAGAGGAGGCGCATTATACGTCGATCTTTCCAATCGTCAACTAAAATTCGAAAGGAATTTTAACGACCTATTTTTGCCTCTCCTCAGCCCCTGAATCAGCCGTTTTTCAGCTGCCATCAAGCTAAGGAGTGGCGCATTATAAGGGCCAATTTTGGCAGGTCAAGAATAATTTTCAGGCTTGTCCGAAATCGAGCCGATCACTCTATATATATGGATAGAGGATTACCCCGGCAGCCAAACAGAAGCCTGTTCGGCAGCCGGGATGTCAGCCAGGCGGTTAACCAGGGGCTGTTAACGCCAATAAAACAGGCCCTAGCTCACAGAGATTCTGGCGAAACGCCGCTTGCCCACCTGAAATACCCCCGTGGTGCCGGCCTCGATGGTCAGGGACGTCTGCTCCACCCGGTCCCCATCGATCCGCACAGCGCCCTGCTTGATCATTCGCATCGCTTCAGAGGTGCTCTTCACCAGACCACCATCTTTCAGCAGATTGGCGATCGGGTAGCTACCGGAATCCGCCTTCAGCTCACACTCGGGCATCTCGTCGGGAATCTGACCTTTCTGAAATCTGGCAATGAACGCCTGATGGGCCTTCTCCGCCATCTCTTTCGAGTGGAAACGCTCCACCAGCTCTTCCGCCAGGCGCACTTTGATGTCCCTGGGATTGGCTCCCCCATCCACCTCCGCCTTCCAGGCTTCGATCTCATCCATCGGTCTGAAGCTGAGCAACTCATAGTAGCGCCACATCAGATCATCCGAGATCGACATCACTTTACCGAACATCTCCTCCGGCTGATCGGTGATGCCGATGTAGTTGTTGAGTGACTTGGACATCTTCTGCACGCCATCCAGCCCCTCGAGGATCGGCAGGGTAATCACCACCTGCGGCTCCTGCTGATAGGCCTCCTGCAACTGTCTGCCAACCAGCAGATTGAATTTCTGGTCGGTACCACCGAGCTCCACATCGGCCTTCAGAGCCACAGAGTCGTAGCCTTGCACCAACGGATAGAGGAACTCATGGATGGCAATCGGCTGACCGCTGGTATAGCGCTTGTTGAAATCATCCCGCTCCAGCATCCTGGCAACCGTGTGCTTCGCCGCCAGTTGGATCAGGTCAACGGCGGACATCTCACCCATCCAGCTGGAGTTGAACAGTACCGTGGTCTTGGTGGGATCGAGGATCTTGAAGATCTGATGCTCATAGGTCTTGGCATTTTCCAGCACCTCATCCCGCGTCAGCGGAGGCCGAGTGGCGCTTTTCCCCGTGGGATCACCGATCATGCCGGTGAAATCACCGATCAGAAAAATCACCTCGTGACCCAACTCCTGGAATTGCCGGAGTTTATTGATCAAAACAGTGTGTCCGAGATGCAAATCGGGGGCTGTAGGATCAAAACCCGCTTTGATTTTCAGAGGCTCACCCCTTTTGAGCTTCTTAATCAGCAGCTCTTCTGGTAAAACCTCTTCCGTACCACGTTTAATTAATTCTAGGGATCCTGTGACATCGATCATTTAACAAATCTCAAAAATTAAGACAATGGTTGCACACTCTACTAGAAGCATCTGATAAAATTAACCATTGGGTGTTGTGATTCTTGACTTCTATCCTAAGATTCATAACTGGGTACCATCTCTACAGGGAACAGGCCGCTACCTTTGACCGCGACAGGCACCATGCAAGATTTTAAATCGTATACATTGGACAGAAGACCTGCCAGAGGCCAGCTTATCAAACGCCTGGTGTTGTCTGTCATTTTTCTGTTGATCCTTGCAGCCGGATTCCTGTTCCTGATTTCCAATCCCACCGAAGAGAGCCAACCCGCCAACAGCGCAAACCCGGACGCTGAATCGCAACCGGATCAGCAGAGAAAACTGATTCTACCCCTCTCCCTTCCCGGTCAGTCTCAACAGCGCGATGAAAACCCAGCGCCGACAGAACAGAATTCAAAAGGATTTCTGAGTCAGGCTTTTGCTGCAGATCCTGTGCAAACCGCCCAAGCAGAGATCATACCTGAGGCAGTCCCGGTTCCTCAGGCTGCAGCACAACCCGCAGCCGTAGAAGAGAGTCGCAAAACCATCTATGAAATTCGCAGCGGCGACTCGATGGCCTCGATCTTCAAGAAAAACAAACTGAGTCCATCGCTGCTGCATCAGATTGTCAATTCCAGCAAAACAGCCAAGCAGCTGACCGACATCCGCCCAGGGGAGACGCTGCATATGGCGTTTGACTCGGATGACAATCTGCTCAGCCTGCGCCTGGAGCATAGCAAGGTCGACAGCCTTGAAATCCTGGCCACAGCGGATGGCTTCACCGCCACGGAAAAAAGCAGAGCGGTGGATACCAGGAACACCCATCTGAGTGGTGTCATCGAAAACTCTCTCTATGTCTCAGCCAAAAAGTCCGGTCTCTCAGATCAGCTGATCATGCAGCTGGCCGATATTTTCGGCTGGGATATCGACTTTGCCCTGGAGATTCGCTCCGGTGATCGTTTCACCGTGATCTTTGAAGAGGACTATCTGGATGGTGAGAAATTGAGGGATGGCCCAATCCTCGCCGCAGAGTTCATCAATCAGGGAAAGACCTACCAGGCCCTCCGCTATGTGGATGACACCGGGCGCGCAGACTACTACACGCCGGAAGGCCGCAGCATGCGTAAAGCCTTCCTTAGAGCACCGGTAGATTTCCGACGCATCTCTTCCAGATTCACCCGTGAGCGCTACCATCCGGTACTGGGCAAAAAACGTCCTCACCGTGGCGTGGATTATGCCGCCAAAACCGGCACCCCGATCAAAGCGTCAGGTGACGGCAAGGTGATCTTCCGTGGCAAGAAAGGTGGCTATGGCAAGACGGTTATCATTCAACATGGCCAGACCTACACAACCCTCTACGCCCACCTCTCCCGCTACAACAAGAAATCCAGGAAGGGAACACGGGTCAAGCAGGGGCAGGTGATCGGCTATGTGGGTAAAACCGGCCTGGCAACCGGGCCTCATCTGCACTATGAATTCCGCGTCAATGGTGTTCACCGTAACCCACTGACCGTCAAGCTGCCCGCCGCCAAACCGATCGCAAAGAAGTATCGGGATGACTTCATGATCAAGATACAGCCATTCATTTCCAAGCTGGAACTGATCGGTCGCACCCTGGTAGCCGACGCCCAGTAGACCGAACTGTTGCGCAAGATCCATTGCCTGACGTCAGAGCCGCTCAATCTACGATCTGATGAGTGATCGCGCTCGATCCGAATGGGGCGTGCTATCCCTTTCGCCTGCCCCCTTCAATGGGAAATGTTGCTCAAAAAAAGTCTTCAGCCGACCTCTGTCGTATCAGAAACCACGGGTCAAAAATTCGATTTAACCTATGAATTCACCCAATCTCCTAAGAAATCTCCTTCTTATACAGTGACCATTTTCAGATTCTCTATAGAAAACTGACTTTTCACTGTCCTGGGTCAGCGCGGCGGATAATCATAATAAAATAATATTGTTATTGTTCGTATTCCAAGTGAAGTGATTGATGAAAGCCTCTATCCACGACACTCACTTTGTGTTTCGCCGTCTGCACTCGTTACTGGGTCTGCTCCCGGTAGGTGGCTTCCTGATCTTTCATCTTTGGGAAAACTCCCAATCCAGATTCGGCCAGACACACTACAACGATCAGGTCGTAGGCTGGCTTCAACAACTCAACTACCTCACCCTGCTGGAGATATTCCTGATCGCCCTGCCACTGCTGTTTCACGCGCTTTACGGTCTGGTGATTCTCTACAACGGCAAAAGCAATCTCTCCGTCTACCCATGGCAGGGCAACCTCCGCTATACCCTGCAACGCTTCTCCGGCATTGCCGTTCTGCTGTTTCTGCTGCTGCATGTGGGATGGACGCGCATCTGGGCGATCTGGGAACCTGCCATCAAGGCGGATCTATTCGCTCACATGCAAGGTTTACTCATCCAGCCCTCGGTTTTTCTACTCTATTTGACCGGCTTGTTAGTTTCGGTCTTTCACTTGACCAACGGCCTCTGGAGCATGGCCATCAGTTGGGGAGTGACCACCTCACCCCGGGCGCAATCCATCTGCTTGGGTATCTGCGCTTTTCTCGCTGTTCTGCTCTCCGCGATGGGAGTGCATGGCATGCTGGGGTTTCTACCATGAGGAAACCCAGAAAGGTGATTGTGGTTGGTGGTGGCCTGGGGGGCCTGTGGGCTGCCTTAAGAGTTGCCGAGGCCGGTCATCAAGTCCAGATCTTCTCACTCTTTGAAGTCAAACGTTCCCATTCAGTCTGCGCCCAGGGGGGCATCAACGCCTGCTTCGACAGCAAGGGGGAGCGGGACACGATCTGGCAACATATCGTCGATACCCTCAAAGGGGGTGCGTACCTGGCCAACCAGCCGCCGGTAAAATCGATGTGTGAAGACGCGCCCGGATTGATCCAGACCTTTGAACGGATGGGAGTTACCTTCTCCAGAACCGCTGAGGGTCTGCTGGATCTGCGACTGTTCGGTGGGGTAAAACACCGCCGCACCCTGTTCGCCGGAGCCAGCACGGGCCAGCAACTGTTGTATGGCGTCGACCAGGAGATACGTCGACAGGAGTCCCTGGGACGACTTCAGAAGTTCGAATGGTGGGAATTTCTCTCCCTGGGCTTGAATCAACAGGGGGTCTGCCAGGGTATCATCGCCATGAATCTTCGCACCATGGAGATCAAGGCCTTTCCCAGTGATGCGGTGATGCTTGCCAGTGGCGGCATGGGGCAGGTGTATGGGCACCGCTCAACCAACTCAACCAATTCCACCGGCGCCGCCGCCTGCCGGGTCTATCAACAGGGCGCCTGGTTTGCCAATACGGAGTTCTTCCAGTTCCACCCGACCGCCATGCTGGGTGACGATAAGACCCGCTTGATGAGCGAGGCGGCACGCGGCGAAGGGGGCAGGATATGGGTCCCCAGAGACGCGCAGGAGCAACGTCGACCCAATCAGATTCCAGAGCAGGATCGATTCTATTTTCTCGAGGAGTGGTACCCGAGTTATGGCAATACCGTACCCCGGGATCTGGCTTCCCGCGCAATCTGGGAAGTCGTAAACAAGCTCGGCCTTGGGGTGGCTGGCGAAGCCAAGGTCTATCTTGATCTGACCCATCTCAATCCAGGATTCATTGAACAGCGGCTGCATGCGATCCTCGATATCTACCGCAAATTTCATGGTACCGATCCAGTCCATGAACCGATGGAGATCTATCCGTCGGCGCACTATGCGATGGGTGGACTCTGGGTCGATTTTGAACGGGACGATACGACAGGCGGCATCAAGCATGGCAGCCCTCGAAACCATGCCACCAATATCCCCGGCCTGTACGCCTGCGGTGAGTGTGATTACGGCTATCACGGCGCCAATCGACTCGGCGCCAACTCGCTGCTGTCCGCCTCCTACAGCGGTCGGGTCGCCGGCGAATCGGTTGCCAACTATCTGCAAGGGCTGCAACAGGGACACCCCGATTCGGATGACCCCATCTACAGCAGCGAAATCAACCATCAACAGGAGCTCAATCGCCAGCTGATCAACAACCAGGGAGAGGAGAATCCATACCAGCTTCACCGGGAACTGGGTGAATTGATGTCGAGCCAGGTCGGCGTGGTCAGGGATAATCAGACCCTGAGCAATGCCATTGAGTCACTGCGCACACTCCAGCAACGCAGTCGCAACATCGATCTGCAGGAGCGCAACAGCTGGAGCAATCAGGGTCTGGCCTATGCCCGCCAGTTGCAGGAGATGATACGACTTGGCGAGGTGATTGCGGTCAGTGCGTTACACAGGGACGAATGCCGGGGTGCTCACTATAAACCTGAGTTTGAACTGAAGCTGCCGGAAAACGCCTCAGCGGGAGATCCAGCCTACGAAACCTATCGCAACCAGTGGAAAGCACAGAATCAAAACTGGCTTAAGACCACCATCGCCAAACAGACCGACTGGGGTCCGCAGATTGATTACCAGGCTGTGGACTTGAGCGTTCTGGCGCCTGAAGAGCCGCGCGATTATCGCTGAGGATGCCCCCATGTCAGAGAAGATTCAATTCCGCATTCGCCGACAGGATACCCCCTACAGCCCAGCCTATTGGCAGACCTTCCAGGTACCCTTTCGCGAGGGTCTGAATGTGGTATCCGCGCTGATGATGATTCGGCAGAACCCGCTCACCACCGATGGTATGAAGGTCGATCCGGTCGCCTGGGAGTTCAACTGCATGGAAGAGGTGTGCGGCGCCTGCACCATGCTGATCAACCATCGCCCCATGCCGGCCTGTTCAACCCTGGTGGATACTCTGCAGCAGCCGATCACACTGGAACCTCTGAGTAAATTTCCGGTCATCCGGGATCTGATGGTGGACCGCAGTCGCATGTTTGCCGATCTGAAGAGAGTCCGCGCCTGGATCGAGATCGATGGCGCCTGGGACATTCACCAGGGAGCGCCACGCATCTCTCCGGAACATTGGCGGGACAACTATCTCTACAGCCGTTGTATGAGTTGTGGCAGCTGTCTGGAGGCCTGCCCACAATACGGTCAGATGCTACCCTTTGTCGGTGCCGCTGCCCTGGCGGCAGTCAGACTGATGAACAACCACCCCACCGGCAAATATCATCGCAAGCAGCGGCTGCATGCGATCATGGTCGAAGGGGGATTGAGTGACTGTGGCAACGCGCAGAATTGTGTGCAGGTCTGTCCCAAGGAGATCCCTCTCACCACCGCCATCGGCGAGCTTGGCAGAGAGACCACCGTACAGATGCTGAAAGACCTCTTCGGCTCGGCTGATTAACCCTTCGCTGCGCGCCATGCCTTGATCAAGGGTCTGTTCACACAAATCCCCCATTTCACAATGTGTCACAGTATGCCGCTTCAAGCAGGTTTATGATGAACTCTTTGTGCCAGTTCCTATTCCAAGCATTCACACAAAAACCCTGCTTAGAAATCCGAGGTAGACTCAATGACCAACAAAATCGTGATCAGCTGCATGCTGGCTGCACTCATTATCCTCCAGGCCTGCACCACCGTTGATCCCTATTCAAGAGAGGAGAAAACCGCAAAGGCCACAACCGGTGCGGTGATTGGTGCGGTTGCCGGTGCGGTGATCGGTATCGCCACCTCCAAAGACAAGAAAAAGCGCAAGGAGCGGGCGCTCAAAGGAGCCGGTATCGGCGCCATAGCCGGCGGTGGTGTCGGCTACTACATGGATGTCCAGGAAGCCAAATTGAGACAACGCCTGGAGAACACCGGGGTCAGTGTCACCCGGGAAGGGGACAATATCATCCTCAATCTCCCCGGCAACATCACCTTCGAGGTGGATAAAACCGATGTGAAAGCGGATTTTGTGGAGATTCTCGATTCGGTTGCCCTGGTCCTCAACGAGTACAAATCAACCATGATCGAGGTTGCAGGCCATACCGACAGCACAGGATCCGAATCCTACAACCAACGACTCTCCCAACAGCGAGCCCAATCCGTGTCGGAAATTCTCAACCGCAACGGTGTAGCCGGGGTACGGATCGATACCGTGGGTTACGGCGAGACTCGGCCTATCGCCAGCAACGGCAATGCAGCCGGGCGACAGCAGAACCGCAGGGTGGAGTTAACCCTGTTGCCCTATGTGGAGAGTTAGAAAATATCCCACAGAGGCACTCCTGTGCCTCTGTGGGTGTCTTTTGTGAGATCAGACAGAAAAAGAAGATCCGCAACCACAGGTGGTGGTTGCATTTGGATTACGAATCACAAACTGTGCACCCTGCAGGCCTTCGGAGTAATCAACCTCCGCACCCATCAGATACTGCATGCTCATCGGATCAACCAGGAGTGTGACGCCACTGGTAACCACTTTGGTGTCACCCTCGGTTTCGTTCTCGTCAAAGGTGAATCCGTACTGAAAGCCGGAACAGCCACCACCCTGAATGTAGACACGCAACATCAGTTCAGGATTACCCTCTTCCTCAATCAGGGAGGCCACTTTGTTGGCCGCTGCTTCAGTAAAAAGGATGGTATCGCTGGTTGTTTCTAAGCCGCTCATGGTTAAATCCTGCTCATTTCAGCCTGCACATTGGAGGCCAGGGTCGTTTGATTATCTTGTAGTATGCAATTACCGAGGAAAACAGTCAAGTATTACTCAACCGCCAATCCTGGGGTTATTGTTTTGCGGAGTCGGATGGTACCGTCTCAACCGGTTCTTCACCACTCTCCTTTTTCCCATCGTAAGCGAGCTGCAGGGGATCCTGCTCGGTGGCATGAATCAGTTTGCCGTTGACCTCGGCGCCCATCGCCATCTCCAGCATGGCGTAGGTCAAGGTTCCGGTGATACGCGCTTTAGGCGCCAATTCAACCCGATTCGCTGCAACCACATCACCAACCACAGTACCGTTCAGCATCACATTCCCGACTTTGACATTACCGTCGATTTTACCCTGCTCGCTGAGCGTCAGGGTGGCTGCCTGGTCATCCGGATCCGAGAAAACGTTACCTTTGATCACGCCATCCACATGCAATCCGTTCCTGAAGGTGATATCCCCTTCAATCTCAGTGCCCGATCCGATCACCGTTGTGATTCTCGGAGAACGGAATTTTTTCTTACTGTTACCAAACATGGGTTTTTTCCTAATTTAAACTTCAGGAGACCGGCGACCATTCGAAAGCCGCATCCACGGGTGCCAGTTTAGAACCTGTAGGCTTGACTTCAATTTTGACCTTGGCCGGTTGAAAATCGGTTGGGATGCGCAGCTTTCCTTCAACGTTCTGAAAATAGCGGAAACGCATTTTGTGGCTCTCAAGTTTCTCCTCGGAGAGTTGTTTCAATTGCAGATTGACCGTCTGTTCGCCCTTCAATCCGATGACGGTCATTTCGATCTTTCCCTTCACCACGGAGCCGCTGTTGATCACCTGGCTAACGGTATATTTATAGACATATTGTTGTGCTTCAAGGCCCTGCTGTAACTTGAAATTCTGGATCCGTAAAACCTGTTTTTTCGAGGAGGTGGAGACGATACCCCGGAGAAATGCCAACTCCTCTTCCATCTTAAGCCGTTCGCTCTGCATCGTCTTGACCTGTTCCTTGATCGCCAGCAGGGCTTCCCGGTCCACCTCGGCCGCCTGCCTGACCATCTCCAACTCCCGCTTCAGCTCGTTTCGCTGCTGCTCAAGACGGGTCACCCTGTCCTTACCGCCGGACTGCAGACGGGCCAGCCCCTCCGCGATACCGTTACCGCCCTGCTGATAAGCCAGACCGGCTACCCCAGCCAGCACCAGTAGCAGCAGACCGACCCGCAACCAAGCCGGCGTTCGCTGGTGGGCTGCAACGATCTTTGGGACACGATATTTCTTATCGATACTCATGCTTTAGGGCAGCAGGGCGACCTGTTGCAATCCACAGTTTTCCGCCAAACCGAACATCAGGTTCATATTCTGAACCGCTTGTCCGGCAGCCCCCTTGACCAGATTATCGATCACCGAGCTGACCACCACCATCTCCCCATCCAGCGGACGGTGAATGGCGATTCGACAGTGATTCGAGCCACGCACACTGCGGGTCTCCGGGTGGGATCCAGGCTGCAATACATCGACGAACGGCTCGTCCGCATAACGGCTCTCGTAGAGCGCCTGCAGATCGCTACCGGTTACTTTGAGGCGGGCGTAAAGGGTGGCTTCGATACCCCGGATCATCGGCACCAAATGGGGCACAAAGGTGAATTGAACCGGTTTGTCAGCCAATTGATTCAGCGTCTGACTGATCTCAGGCTGATGCCGATGACCGGGAATGGCGTACGCTTTGAAGCTCTCCCCGACCTCTCCCATCAGGGTGCCCACATTGGCAGTGCGGCCGGCACCGCTGACGCCGGATTTGGCATCTGCGATCAGATGATCGACATCCACCAGGCCATTCTCGATCAGCGGCATAAAACCGAGCAACACAGCGGTCGGATAGCATCCGGGGTTGGCTACCAGCGAGGCGGATCTGATTGCCTCCCGATGCAACTCAGGCAGGCCATATACGGCTGTCTCCAGCTGTTCCGGACAGGCGTGGGACATGCCGTACCAGTGCTCCCATGTCTGCTGATTCTTGATTCGAAAGTCAGCCGCCAGATCGATAATCCGGATACCCCGCTGCAACAACTCAGGTACCTGTTTCATTGCCACCCCGTTAGGGGTCGCAAAAAACACCAGATCGCACTCGTCGAAATAGGCCGGATCCGGCTCCACATAAGCCAGTTCGGTATGACCGCGCAGATTGGGAAAAAGATCGGCGACCGCACGGCCCGCTTCCGAACGGGAGGTTATCACTTTCAGTTGCGCCTCAGGGTGGGTACTCAGCAGCCTGAGAAGTTCCACGCCTGTATAGCCTGTTCCGCCAATTATTCCTACTTTGATCATACCCTTACCTAAAAACCTGAACTGTCCGGTTAACTATAGACTCAGTTGAATGCCCCTATCCTGCCTCAACAGGATAGAGGTTACCCAGAAGCGCAATCATAAGCTTTGAGTAATCAAAGAAAAAGCAAAGCAGGGCAAAATCCTAAACATTTGTGAACTTGAGGTGGAATCGATGTACAAAACACCCCCCAGGTGTGGAAAATCACACCATTAGGTATCACATTATAAGTAGGGCCAAGTGGATCAATATTAACAGGCCCTGCTACACAACGACCGAGATTACCGAGCTATGGAAACCATCGATACCCTGGCACTCGTGCTTGGCGCCAGCTGGGCAGCCGGCATCAACCTCTACGCCGCCATCCTTGTCCTGGGCTACCTCAGCCTGACAGGGCATGTTGTGCTGCCTCCCGGACTGGAAGCACTGAGTGACCCTCTGGTACTGGGTGTGGCGGGAATGATGTATTTCATCGAATTTTTTGCCGACAAGACACCTGGTGTCGACAGTGGCTGGGATGCCATCCATACCTTCATCCGCATCCCTGCCGGTGCCCTGCTGGCAGCCGGTGCCGCCAGCGGCATCGATGTCAGCCAGAGCGCGGAACTGGCCGCAGCTCTGGTGGGTGGTACCGTTGCCGCAGGCAGCCACTTCACCAAATCAGGTTCGAGACTGCTGATCAATACCTCACCTGAACCAGTCACCAACTGGAGCGCTTCGATTGCAGAGGATCTGGCAGTAATCGGTGCACTCTGGGCAGCCCTCAACTATCCGCTGGCATTCCTGGCGATGTTCATTGTTTTCGTTGCCCTGTTCATCTGGCTGATGCCAAAGTTGTGGCGAGCCTTGAAGGGCCTGTATCAGCGAATCAGCGCCTTCTTCAATGGCACGGAGAAAAGCACTCGGACAGATATGAGCGAAGGCCGCTCAGAGACCCTGAAATCCCTCTTCCACGCAGCCAACAGCGCTGAGAACGGCAGCCATAAATAGGCCCAGACGGGTTAGTTTTTGCAGAGTCTCTGACACTCGTCATTGGAGCGGATCAGGGTGTCTTCAATAGACACACCAGTGAACCAGTTGCCGGTTAACGCGAGGGTCTGCCCTTTCAGCTGTTGATCGATCAAACCGATGCGCTGGTAGTGACCCAAACGAAGTGCCGGCAGGCGATTACGATAGCTGGCGCTTTGCAGGATATCAGCCGGCTCAATCCCCAGTACCCGGGCAATACACCCATGGCGTCCCGCTTGATCCAGAACATCCGGTTTGAAATGAAAAGTAAAGGCTCGATAGTTGGCATCCGGGACCGGATCCCTGGAAACCGCCGAGTAGAAATCATCCTGCTGGGCAATGATACCGGCCAGCGGTTCCAGCTTGAGCTTGTCGGACTTGACCAGCACCGCCTGACTGTCGATCTCCGCCATCTCGATCTCAGCCAGAAGACAGGCCAACTCAGGCATCAGTGTGGCTAACAGACCAGCGGCGATGTCAGGTGCTACGGCCAACACCAGACGATCCGCCTGCACCGGCTCACCCCCCTCCACCTCAACCAGATAGCGATCGCTCATTCTTTCGATCCGGGTCACCGGGGAGTGGGTACGGATCTCGAGACCCGATGCGATGGCATCGATAAAAGAGTGCAAGCCATGGGCTCCCGTATAGCTGCGGATGACCTCTTTACGCCTGGGCTTTTTGCGAAACAGTGATTCTGCCGGAAAGTCACTTGATGGTTGGCAGACGACCGCATCCAGCGCCGGACCGAGTACCTGACGATAGTTGCGACTACCGATGATACCCCCGAAATAGTCCCTCACGGAGCTGCCTGCCTTGTGTCTCACCCAGAGACGGGGCAGCACTCCGAGCAGCTCGAAGAAGTTGAGTTGGGATGGGATCGAGTGGAGATTGTCTCCCACCAGCAGCCGATAGGGCAGTTTGAGCTTGGCTACCAGAGTATCCAGCTGACCAGCCTCTTCCAATAGCTGAAGCAGATTACCGTAGCTGTTGTAGCAGGTATGTCCACCCAGTTCGGCCCAATAGTCACCCGCCTCGGTTTCGAAGCGGTGTGAGTTTATCGCCCCACCAATGTGGCTGCCGGCTTCCAGAACCAGGGATTTGAGTCCATAGCGTCTGGCCATTTGCGCCAGACCCAGACCACCAATACCAGCACCAATAACCAACAGATCTACTGCTCCAGGCTTCATCACTCCTCACCTACGCTTCTTTTATGCCAGCCGGCCTCTTATCGTTTTAATTCAACAACATACAATTATGCATGGTTACAATTGTACTTGATTACACCACAAGAAATCGAGACAAAAAAATACCGCGCCCGGAGAGTTGTCCGGACGCGGCATTTCATCAGATCTCAGTGCGGGTTAGCCGCAGCCACCACCGCTTGAAGAGCCGCAGGTGCCACAACCGCCACCAACGGGTTGCAGATTGTTGAAGACGAAGCTGGCATTGCCATCGCCCTGGTCGACAAAATCGATTTCGACACCTTTCAGATATTGCATGGTGCCGTCATCGACGATCACTTTGAAACCATCGCAATCCAATACTCCGTCATTGTCGTTGATCTCATCACTGAAAGTCATGCCGAAGCTGATTCCGCTGCAGCCCCCCGGGGTCGCAAACACGCGCACTCCCTGAATATTGTCGTCAACCTGCTGAAACAGCTCACCCATTTTGCTCTGAGCTGTACCGGTCAGGGTCAAATCACTCTCGGTCAGGGCATTTGAACTCATGCCATATCTCCTGGAAATTCGGTCTAGATAGGGGACATATTACCAAGAAAACCGGCTCCATTGCCAATTAACTTAGAATATAAGTTGGTTTTTACCGGCCTGGCTCAGATCTAAATTGCGAGCTGGTTTCTTGCATTCAGCTCGAACAGATGACGCTCCGCGTCCAGCAGGTGTTGCCCCCAATGCAGGTGAAAACCCTTATGCCAACCCTCTACCGCCTGTTCCGGCTCGCCATCGAGCAGATTCAGTCCACTCTTGAGTTCACAGTAGATATCGGTCAAATCATCGGCCAGACTGCCACTCATGCTCTGCCCGTCACCGGCCACATCAAACTCCATCCAATAGCCGTCCCTCTCCCCCAGCAGGGTCCTCAGGAATGTATAGAGTTCAAACCGGGCATCCAGGTCAGCCGCTGTATAGTGGGTGTTTCGGGGTGTTGGCAGGTTCAATGCGTTCACCGCCTCATGCAGACGGGGTAACAGACCGGCAACCTCCTGCAACCACTCTGTATTGCCGTCATTCAACGATTCGACCAACTCACAATATCGCCTAGCCAACGTTTCGAGTTTTTGTACATTTGGACTCATAGTCTCTTCCTCACAGCCATTCTTGCTACTTCTTCCTTGTTCGTACCAGGAGATCTTTTCCTGATCTCTTAGAGACAGCTGCATGGTACTTTGGTATGTCGCACATACCAGATTCTAGCAGTGATCACGATCAATCCTAGGAAAAACCCTTAATCTCCCTCGGCAGTTCGATAAATAAAATATATATGCTGCCTTTCAGCAAAACTGCCAAATCTGACTCAGAATTGCTGGATTCGTGTTAACAGGCCCTAGCTCGAAGCGAAATGGCAAACCTGGGTGACAACTGCCTGTTGGCAAGAAAAAAGCGATACAATGGGCGGATGCATAGCGAGACTGAACATCGTCCGGTGGTGCTGGCCATCGGTGGACACGACCCAGGTGGAGGGGCCGGCATTCAGGCGGACATTGAAGCCATTGGCGCCAATGGCTGCCATCCTGCAACGGCCTTGACCTGCCTGACCGTACAGGACAGCTGCAATGTCAGCCAGCTGATGCCATTAGACGCAGAACACCTCACGGCTCAGTGCGAGGCTGTACTGGAGGATTGCACGGTCTCAGCCATCAAGATCGGCCTGCTCGGCAGTTACCAGGCCGCCGACGGGGTGATCAGACTGCTCAAGGCCTGCCCTCGAATACCGGTGATTCTCGATCCGGTGCTGGCTGCAGGTGGCGGCAGTGAGCTCGCCAGTGAACAGCTGCTGGAGAAAATCCGTGATCAGCTGCTGCCTCTCTGTACGCTGATCACTCCCAACACGCAGGAAGCCGTGCGACTCTCTGCCGGCGGCAGTTCGATCAGCCTGGATCAGCACGCTCAGATACTGCTGCAACTGGGTTGTGGATCGGTATTGATTACCGGAACCCATGACGAGAGTGACCGGAAGTGGGTCATCAATCGCCTTTATCAAGCTGACAAGCAGACCCTGATCAGGCAATATCCCCGCCTGCCCGGTGAGTATCATGGATCGGGCTGTACCCTGGCGGCCGCCCTGGCGGCACGCATCGGCCGAGGCGAGTCACTCGAAAATGCTACCCAGACCGCACTCGACTACAGCTGGAGCTGCCTGCAGCAGGGGTATCGCACCGGCCGTTGTCAATCCATACCAAACCGCTGGTTTGAAAGCCATTCAAACAACAATCGATGACCGATACAGATAGATTTCAAGGACTCTACGCCATCACCGACAGCAGGCTCTGCCCGTCAGACCGAATCCTTCAGCAGGTGGAATCGGCGCTGGCCGGTGGCGCACGGATCATACAGTACCGGGACAAGCGTCAGGATAGGACCGACTCCGCAGAGCAGCTGCGAGAAATACTCAAACTGTGCGAACGAGCCAATGCCCTGTTGATCATCAACGATGACATCGAGCTGGCCCTGGCCACAAAAGCCCACGGGGTCCATCTTGGCCATGAGGATGCCACCCTGTCAGAAGCCAGAGAACGCCTTGGCCCGAGTGCGGTGATCGGCGTCTCATGCTACAACCGGCTGGAGCTGGCCAGGGAAGCGGAAGAGATGGGTGCCGATTACGTCGCCTTTGGACGCTTCTTCCCATCCCGCACAAAACCCGATGCGGTATCGGCGGACCCCGGTCTGTTGCTATCCGCCAGACAGACAATTCGCAAACCACTGGTTGCCATCGGCGGCATTAGCCATGAGAATGGCGCCCAACTGATCGCCGCGGGCGCCGATATGCTGGCCGTCATCGAAGCTGTCTTCGGACAACCGGATGTCGAGTCAGCAAGCCGTCGCCTGAGTGCCCTATTTTCGTCGCAGGAGAATAATAATGAGTCGTTCTGAGGAACTCTTTGGTCGTGCAAAACAACACATCCCGGGAGGTGTGAACTCACCGGTCAGAGCCTTTAACGGGGTTGGTGGAGACCCGGTATTCGTCGACTGTGCGGCAGGCCCCTATCTCTACGATCCGGACGGCAGGCGTTACATCGACTATGTGGGTTCCTGGGGGCCGATGATTCTCGGCCACTCCCACCACGAGGTGATTGAAGCGGTCGCCTCGGTGATCAACAAAGGGCTCAGCTTTGGCGCGCCAACCGAACTGGAGACGCAGATGGCCGACCGGGTCTGTGAGCTGGTCCCCAGCATGGAGCTGGTGCGCATGGTCAGCTCAGGCACCGAAGCCACCATGTCCGCCATCCGCCTGGCCAGAGGATTCACCGGGCGCGACAAAATCGTCAAATTCGAGGGTTGTTACCACGGCCACTCCGACTCTCTGCTGGTGAAAGCCGGTTCCGGCATGCTGACCCTGGGTGAACCCTCATCACCCGGCGTTCCCGCCAGTCTGGCGGAGCACACCCTGACCCTCACCTATAACAACAGTGAACAGGTGAGAGACGCCTTCAAGCAGTATGGTGAGCAGATCGCGGCAATCATCGTGGAACCGGTGGCCGGCAATATGAACTGCATCCCACCACAAGCCGGCTTCCTGCAAACCCTGCGGGAGGTCTGTGACCAATATGGCGCTGTGCTGATATTCGACGAGGTGATGACCGGCTTTCGGGTAGCCCTCGGCGGTGCGCAGGCGGTCTACGGCATCAAACCGGACCTGACCACCCTTGGCAAGGTTATCGGTGGCGGCATGCCGGTCGGAGCCTTTGGCGGCAGACTCGACATCATGCAACAGATCGCACCACTGGGGCCGGTCTATCAGGCCGGAACCCTGTCCGGCAACCCGGTCGCCATGACCGCCGGCCTGAAGACCCTGGAGCTGATCTCCGAGCCGGGTTTTTATGATCGACTCTCGGGGAAGGTTGAAAAGTTGGTCTCCGGCATCATGGCAGAAGCCAAAACAGCCGGTATCCCACTGGCGGAAAACCATGTAGGTGGCATGTTCGGCCTGTTTTTCACCGAGCAGGAAAAGGTCAACGACTTTCAGGGCGCCATGGCCTGTGACCAGAACCGTTTCAAAGCCTTTTACCACGCCATGCTCGATCGGGGCATCTACCTGGCGCCATCCGCATTCGAGGCCGGCTTCGTCTCCGAGGCCCATTCCGAAGAGGATCTGAAAGCCACCATCGAGGCGGCCGCTGACGCTTTCCGCAGTCTTGCCGGGTAAGCATGCTTCGTCTGCTAATTGCGTTGACCCTGATCCCACTTGGCGGCTGCTCCAGTGAGCGTGCGAAACTGGTCACTTACGAGACACTGGAAAACCATCGCCACCGGCAGTGTATGGAGCAGCTGGACAGCCGGGCCTGCGACGAGCAAAAGCAGAGTTACCAGGAGTATCAGAAGGAGCGTGAACAGCATCTGCAGACTGAATAGCCACCGATCAAGCCACCCGCAGGATCAGAAAAGCGATGGGTGAGCTGTTCGGCGCCCTGCTGACCTGGATCGGCGAAAATCCCTTTTGGGCCGGCCTGTCCGTGTTTTTAGTGGCCTTTTCGGAATCTGTGGCGATCGTCGGCCTGCTGGTTCCCGGCGTGATCGCCATGTTCGGCTTTGGCGCACTCATCGCCACCGGCACTCTGCAGTTTTGGCCTGTATTCTGGTGGGCGGTGGCTGGCGCGGTTGCCGGTGACAGCCTCAGTTTCTGGCTCGGCCGGCACTACCAGGATGGCCTGCGGCAGATATGGCCGTTCAGCCGATACCCCGAAACCCTCCACCGCGGCATCAGATTCTTCGGGAAATATGGCGGCAAGAGCGTTGCCATTGGGCGCTTCTTCGGACCGGTGAGAGCGATCATTCCGCTGGTGGCGGGGATGATGGGCATGACGCCGATGCGCTTTCTGCTCGCCAACATCAGCTCGGCACTGGTCTGGGCGCCAGCCTATCTGCTGCCTGGCATCGTTTTCGGCGCCTCCCTTGAGCTCGCCTCTGAGGTCACCTTCAGACTGGTGATTCTGCTGTTGTTGATATTGGCATTGGCCTGGGGGCTGTTCAAGCTGGCTCACGCCCTGTTCCGTCTGCTGCAACCCCATGCCAGGGATATCGTCCAGTGGGGCTTCGACTGGGGACAGCGCCACCGGGGATTCCGCGCCATTTCCGCCGCACTGGCGGATCCCGATCACCCTGAAGCCAAAGGCCTGGCCTTTCTCGCCACCCTGCTGTTGCTCGCCACCCTGCTATTCATGTTACTGCTCGGCGCAATGGTCGGCGGCACACTGATGCAATCCGCCAACGAGATTATCCACAATGGTCTGCAGAGTCTGCGCACCCCCTGGGGCGACCAGTTCATCTATCTGCTGACCAGCCTGGGCGATCTCTCCAGCATCATCATCGTTGCAGTTGTCTCTGCCATCCTGTTGATCCTGCAAGGCCACTATCGCACGCTCAATTACCTGCTTGCCGCCATCGCTTTCGGCATTCTTGCACCGTTGTTGTTGAAGTACGGGTTGCAGATCCCCCGCCCGGAGTCAGCCCCTGCAACCCTGGGTCCCTGGTCCTTTCCCAGCGCCCATGTGTTACGCAGCATCACGCTGTATGGATTTCTCTCGATCATGGTTGCCAGAGGCTTGAGTCACGACTGGCGTTGGCTGCCCTACAGCATCGCCGCCACCCTGGTTGGGGCGGTTGCCCTGTCGAGACTCTACCTGGGGGTTCACTGGTTAAGCGACGTTTTGGGCAGCATCACCCTGGGGCTGGCCTGGATTGCCCTGCTCGGTATCGCCTATGCCCGCCATGTCAGCGTGGAATCCCGCCATTTCGCCATCGTTGTCGCCAGCCTGACAACACTGGCCCTCTACCTTACTTTCCAGACCTGGCAGTTGCCGGAAAAGCTGCAACCCTACCAGCAACAGGCCGCAACCAATCAGATCGAATCTCAGTTGGCATGGCGCTCCGGGCAACTGGATATCCCGACCCACCGCCACGACATCCGGGGTGAGGGCAACCACCCGCTGAATCTGCAATATGTCGGCGATCTGCAGATCCTGCAGCAACAGCTGCAGCGCCAGGGCTGGCAATCCGCCGAGATGCTCGACTGGGGCAATGCGTTAAAACTTCTCTCCCCCAGCACGCCACTCATTGGACTTCCACTGCTGCCCCATGTACACGATGCCCGACATGAGGCGCTGGTGATGGCAAAAAACCTCAACACCGACAGACGCTTAGTGGTGCGCCTTTGGAAAACCGACGTTTCCATCGACTCCCCTGACAAACCGCTGTATGTGGGAAATGTCTCGAGCCAACAGGCTGATATCTCTTTCGGTATACTGGTGGTTCCGAGAACAGAAACGGATTTCCAGCTGGCAAGAACCCGGTTTCAAGAGGATCAAAAGTCATTTGACGCAATCAACCACCTTTCAACACCTGGAACGATCTTGCTGTTTGTCAATTAGGCTACTGCAGATCACCTGGATCAGGTTAGGGTTTGTTACTGCAACCACCTGAAATTAAAGAATTTCAGAATCTCAAACCATCAGAGCTCAGGTACTTCGGCGATTAAAGCAAACACGGTAACTGCCGATTAACAAAGGAGCCGAAGGAATTATAATTACCAATAGAGATTTATTGAGCATAGGCATTAGTGTGATCCCTGCTTCACCCACAACCAGACTAACCATGGCGATCAGGACACTCAGCCTACTGCTATGCCTGTTGATCATCAGCTGCAACACCTGGGCTGTTGCTGAGGATGTCCGTATCGGCGTGCTTGCCAAGCGCGGCTATGAGAAAAGCCATCAACGTTGGGATGCCACGGCTGCCTACCTGTCGGAACAGCTACCGGAGTATAACTTCACCATCATCCCGATGGGTTTTGACGATATCCCGATCATCGTGAAAAACCGGCTGGTCGATTTTGTCATCGTCAACTCCGGGATCTACGTCGATCTGTCAGTCAGCTATGGCGCACGACGCATCCTCACACTGATCAATGAGCTCTCATCCGAATATGGCAGCTCAAAATTCGGCAGCGTGATTTTCACCCAGGCCGGTAATACGGAAATCAATACCCTGGCCGATCTGAAAAACCATCGGGTTGCCGCCGTCCACCCCACCTCGCTGGGCGGTTGGAATATGGCACAACGGGAACTGATGTCCGCGGATCTGGACCGCTGGGACTTCGCCTCCCTGATGTTCCTGAATACCCATGATGCGGTAGTCAAGGCCGTTCTGCAGCGTAATGCCGATGCAGGCGTAGTCCGGACGGACACCCTTGAGAGGATGTCCAATGAGGGTCTGTTGGAGATCGCCAGCCTACGGGTACTTTCACCCAAGCAGTTCAGCCAGTTTCCCTACCTGATCAGTACCCCCCTCTACCCGGAGTGGCCACTGGCGATGTTGTCACACACACCGCTGGAGCTGGCACGCAAAGTCGCCATCACTCTGTTGAGTATGCCCTCAGATCATCCGGCGGTAGCCGATGCCCGTATCCTCGGCTGGACCATCCCGGAGAACTATCAACCGGTGGACGATCTGTTGAGGCTGTTGTCACTGCCGCCCTATGACATGCAGATCGATGAAAGATTTTTCAAAAGCCTGATGCAACATTGGTATTGGTATCTGCTGACACTGATCGTACTGCTATCCCTGGCCATCCTGAGCTTCAGGATCATTCGCCTCAATCGCAGCCTCTCGGAACACAAAACCACTCTGGAACTGAGCCGCGAAGCCCAATTGGCCACATTTGAAAAAGCCGCGGTAGGACTAGCCCACGTCACACCATCCGGGCGTTTTTTGCAGATGAATCAGAAACTCTGCGATATCATTTCCCTCGATAAGCAGCAGTTGCAGGATATCAACCTGAAAGACATCCTCTACAGCAGTGATCTACCGACCTGCATCAAAGCAATCGACCAACTCTGCAAAAACAAGCTCTCCAGTACCTCGTTACAACTGCGTATCAACTGCTCCAATGGGCAAAGGAAATGGATCCAGCTCTCCCTCTCCACAAAACCGGGTGCCAACAACGAAGTCGACTACCTGGTCGCGGTAATCGATGACATCGATCAATACAAAAAGCTCGAAGCTCAAAGTCATCTCGCTCAACAGCAGAAAGAGCTGATTCTCAACATCGCTGGCGACGGCATCATCGGCCTCGATAACGAAGCCAGGTATACATTTGTCAATCCAGCGGCTGCACAACTGTTGGGATACGAAGCCGAGGAGATGATCGGAGAAGAGAGTCGCAGCCTGGGCAGCCACACCGGCGGACAGAACATCGATACGATTTCCGGCCAATCACCGATTCTGGATGTGTTAAGGAGTGGAGAGACCCGTCATGGGGAAAGGGACACCATTTGGGACAAGAATGGCAATCCACTGCAGATTGAATATACCAGTACACCGATCATGAAGGGTGACATGGTAGACGGGGCAGTCATCGTTCTTCATTCACTGACCACTGATCAGCCACAATCCGAATCGCCACAAGCGGCCCCATGAACATCGGCAGATTCATCCGCAACTATCTCCTGTTTCTGATCCCTTTGGCGGTGTTGACCGGTCTGACCTTCTGGATGATCCACAATCAGACCATGGACCGGGTAACCAGTGAGTTAAAGCTTGAATCGAATATTCTCGCCGGCCAGGTGAGAGACCAGCTGAATCTCTCATTTGGGGAAATTCACTCAGACCTGAAACTGCTGACGGAACACTACAAACTGCATCAACTGGATAGCCTCATCAAACCCAGAAATGTGATCAACGAGCTACAGGAGTTATGGATCTCTGTGGCGGAACAGAGGGCGCGATACGATCAGGTCCGTTTTCTCGACGCTCAGGGACAGGAGACCATAAGGATCAACTACAGCGATCACAAAGCGACTGCCACCCCCGAGCAGAAACTGCAGTCGAAACGCCATCGCTACTACTTCATCGAAGCCATCAACACCCCTGTTGGGGAGATCTGGAATTCACTCCTCGATCTGAACATCGAACAAAGACAGATCGAGCTGCCATTGAAACCGACAATCCGCTTCAGCACCCGGATCGACCGACATGACGGCGAGCCCGACGGGGTGATCATCATCAACTATCTCGCAAAAAATCTGCTGGATAAGTTTCGCAGTGTAACCGCCAGCTATTCGGGGCATGCCTTGCTGCTCAACTGGCAGGGCTATAGCCTGGTCAGCCCCAATGCAGCCAATGACTGGGGTTTCATGTTTCCCGACAGCCCGCAGTCAAGGATCTCCATTGAACACGAGGCGGCCTGGCAGGCCACTCTGAACGAAAAGCAAGGTCAACTGCTCAACCCGAAGGGGCTCTATACCTACAATCAGATCGACCCATCCGGCAGCAACACAGCTGCATCAGACTGCGACAGCTGCTTATGGCTGATGTTGCATGTTCCCAGTCAACTGATCGAGGTACAACTCTGGCGAGAGCTCTCCAAAACCATTCCGCTGTTGCTGCTGAGCTTGTTTCTGATTGCGATCATACTGGGGGTGGCGTTGTGGCACAGGGAAAAACGTCAGGCCCATGAGCGACAGATTCAGGAGCTGAATCGCAATATATCCTATGAGCATGAACTCTTTCTGAGCAGCCCTGGGGTGATCGCCAAGTTGCGTAATGAAATCGGCTGGCCGATCGAATTCATCTCATCCAATATCGAAGAGTTACTCGATTATGATGCCGACCACTTCGCTTCAGGCAAGGTCGCTTACTCCAGCATGATCGACAGTGAATACCTGGAAAAATACACTCAGGAGACGTTGGAGGCCGAGAACAAAGGATCGAATTCATTCAGCCACTCACCCTACCTGATCGTGGGGCGCAACAACCGAAACCGGTGGATACAGGAGACAGCCCATGCGATCCGCGACAAACTGGGAAAATTGACCGGTTTCTATGTCCATATCAATGATGTCACCCCTTTGAAAGAGGCGGAGCAGCGCCTTACCCAATCCCGCGACTATATCCAGAAAGTGGTTGATACCATTCCCGACCCGACCATGGTCATCGATATCAACAGCTATGAACTGACACTGATCAATCAGTCGGCACTCGAGCTTTATAACAAGGGCCAGGCCATCGATCCCGAGACAACCTGTTATCGTCTTTCGCACAAACGCAGCAATCCCTGTAAAGGCCAGCTTGACCCCTGCCCGATCAAGCAGATCATGGAGAAGAGAACCGCGGTATCGGTGGTACACAAACACTATGACCATCAGGGCAACATCATCCATGTGGATGTCCGCGCCACCCCCATATTCGATGACAGCGGAGAAAACATTATTCAGATCATCGAGTCGCATCGGGATATCACCGAGACGGTGGAGATGGAGAAGCAACTGCAGCACATTGCGGAAACAGACCGGCTGACCCAGATCTACAATCGAATGAAATTCGATGAAGAGCTGAAAAATCAGATCGCCTGGGCCAGCCTCACCAACAACCGTTTCGGCTTGATCATGTTCGATCTGGATCACTTCAAAAAGATCAATGACACCTACGGCCACGACATGGGAGACAAGGTATTAATAAACACCGTTGATCTTCTCAACGAAAGAATTCGTAAATCCGATGTGCTGGCCCGTTGGGGTGGTGAAGAGTTTATGATCATCGCACCGCTGATCGACACCAAGGAGCTGAGATCCCTGGTTGAATCCCTGCGCAATGCCGTTCAACAGTATGAACACGAAGGGGTCGGCTCAATCACGGCCAGCTTTGGCGCCAGCGTGGTCAGACCCTCAGACAACATTCACTCCTTGTTGAAAAGGGTAGACAGCGCCCTCTACGAATCGAAGCAGAAGGGTCGCAACCGCAGCACGGTCTTCTGATCCTGCGCAACCTATACCGCTCTTTCTGTCGTCTAACTGTTCTGCTGAGATGACAAAATTACAACCGTTGTGAAATGTTTAACTCGCAAGCAGTGAGGAGATCTCTTTGTGGTCATCGATGGGGCCCTAACATCAGTCAAGCGCAGGCTAAACAGATTGCCGCTTACCTGAAAGCTCAGTAATAACCCTCCGCTACTCTCCCCATCTCGGGGAGAGGCGGTTCTCCACACCCAGCTGATCGAGAATACGCGAGACCATGAAGTCAACGATATCCTCAACACGTTGCGGATTATGGTAGAAGCCCGGATTGGCCGGCATGATCACCGCCCCCATACGACTCAGTTTCAACATATTTTCCAGATGGATCTCTGAAAAGGGGGTCTCCCTGACCACCAGGATCAGTTTACGTCGCTCCTTCAGCACCACATCGGCTGCCCGCTCCATCAGATCGTTACTGGCACCACAGGCAATCGCGGAGAGGGCGCCCACCGTGCATGGGCAGACCACCATCGCCCTGGGGGGATTGGAGCCACTGGCTACCGGTGCCATCCACTGCTGTCGTCCAAACACCTGCAGCTGCTCCGTTGAGACATTGAATCGTTCACAGAGTATCTTTTGCATCTCAGCGGGCTGGGAGGGCAACTCCAGGCCGGACTCCATTCGCAACACCACTTGCGCAGCCTGACTGACCATCAGATAGAGCGGCTCACCCGCCTGCAGCAGAGATTCGATAAGACGCAGCGCATAGGCACTGCCGGACGCCCCGGTAATCGCCACAGCAATAGGATTGGTCTCGATACTCATGGACACTATTGTAAGGCATCCAGCAGGCGTTGATGAATCGCCTCGAATCCACCGTTGCTCATCACCAGGATATGGTCGCCCGGCTCTGCCACCGCCTTGACCCGTTCAACCATCCCCTGAGTTGTTTGAAACACCTCAGCCCGTTCACCCAATGGCGCCATCACGGCAGCGGCATCCCACTGAAGATCCTGTGGGGCAAACAGCAGGACCCGGTCAGCCGCTTCGAGGGAACCGCTCAGACGCCCGGTGTGAATAGCCTGTTTCATGGTATTTGAGCGGGGCTCAAGCAGCGCAATGATGCGTGCCTCGCCAACCCGTTTACGCAAACCGTCAAGGGTGGTCTCGATGGCGGTGGGGTGGTGGGCGAAGTCATCATAGACCCGGATACCGGCCACCTCTCCACGCAGTTCCATGCGCCGTTTGACGTTCTTGAAACTCGACAGCGCTCGAATCGAGACACTGGGAGGTACCCCGGCGTGACGGGCTGCAGCGATCGCCGCCAGGGCATTGGCCAGGTTATGCTGACCCAACAGCTCCCATTCGACGCGACCCTGTGAAGTGTTTTCGCAAATCACATCGAAAGCCTGTCCATCCGGGGTCGCATTGGCCCCATGCCAATCTGTCTGTTCGATCGGATCAAAGTATTCAACCGGTGTCCAGGCACCCATCCCGATCACCTCAGCCAGCGCTTGATCACGACTCGGGCAGATAATCAGACCCTGAGCGGGAACTGTCCTCACCAGATGGTGAAACTGACGTTGAATCATCGCCAGATCATCGAAGATATCCGCATGATCGAACTCCAGGTTGTTCAACACCAGCGTTCGGGACCGGTAGTGGACAAACTTCGAGCGTTTATCGAAAAACGCGGTATCGTACTCATCCGCTTCGACCACAAAGAAGGGGGCGTTACCCAGGCGTGCTGATACGCCGAAATTCTCCGGTACGCCGCCAATCAGAAAACCGGGCTCCAGCCCCGCCTCCTGCAGAATCCAGGCGAGCAGGCTGGAGGTGCTGGTTTTACCATGGGTGCCCGCCACGGCCAGTACCCAGCGGTCCTGCAGCACATGCTCAGCCAGCCACTGGGGGCCGGAAGTATAGTGCAGCCCCTGGTCGAGCAGATACTCCACCGCCGGATTTCCCCGCGACATGGCATTGCCCACCACCACCACGTCCGGTGCCGGCTGCAAGTGTGCCGCTTGGAAACCCTCCATCAATTTGATTCCGGCCTGTTCCAGTTGGGTGCTCATCGGCGGATAGACATTGGCATCGGAACCACTCACCTGATGTCCCAGTGCCCTCGCCAGCAGTGCAATACCCCCCATGAAGGTCCCGCAGATTCCAAGGATATGTAGATGCATCAGGCAGTTACCGGAAAGATTAGAGCCACCAGAGTACCGGCTAGCAGAGTATAGAGCAACGCTATGGCGATCCCCACATTAAGAGAGAACTCAAAGGTGTGCCTGAGGATATGACCGATCACGACCACACCCCAGCCAAAGACCAGCAGGAACAGAATACCGGCTTCAGCCGACTGGTTCTGTTTGCCCCAGGCAATCAGAGGCAGTGCCAGCATACCCAGCAGAACGCCGCACAGCATCAGTGCGGTTGCCGTCTGGATGAATCGCTCCAGGCGCCCATTCAACAACAGTGCGGCATACAAAGCACTCACCATCAGGGCCAATTCGAACAGGGTCTGGCCTACCGCCTTGAGCGGATTTGAATCCGCATCCATCAACATCAATACCCCGGTCAGCAAATTCAGCATCGCGGCGAGCCACAACAGAACCGTGGAAGCCGGTAGATCCTGGGGACTCCGCCGTAACAGACAGAGATCGATGGTTGCGCTGATCAGTGCCTTCAAAGATCCTTACCCAGAGTCCTGTCCACTGCGAATGGACTCCACGCCTGACAGACGGGCATCACTTCCAGGGCATTGATATTGACATGTGGCGGCAGGGCCGTGACCCAATAGACGATTTCAGCGATATCCGGTCCGGTCAGAGGCTGAGTGCCCTGATAGACGTCGGCGGCCTGTTGCGCATCGCCCTTCATGCGCACCAGGGAAAACTCGGTCTCCGCCAGACCAGGCTCGATATTGGTTACCCGCAGTGGGGTACCGACCAGATCCGCCTTCAGCCCGCGGCTGAACTGCTGCACAAACGCCTTGGTCGCGCCGTAGGCATTGCCACCCGGATAGGGCCAGCTAGCGGCCACAGAACCGATATTGATGATGTGCCCCCGGCGTCTCTGCACCATGCCTGGCAGGATCAAGCGGGTCATATGCATCAACCCCTTGATGTTGGTATCCACCATCGTCTGCCAATCCTGCAGATCGGCTTCATGAGCGGGCTGAAGTCCCAACGCCAGGCCCGCATTGTTGACCAGCACATCGATTTCACGACTCGCCTCCGGCAGTGCCTCGAGGAAACCTTCCACCGCCTGGGGATCGGTCACATCCAGAGTCTGAATCACCACTTCAGAGTTGCCTGAGAGCTCGTCGTTCAGAGCCTGCAGTCGATCCATTCGCCTGGCGCAAAGCACCAGATCATCACCAGCCTCCGAGAAGCGGCGTGCACAAGCTTCACCAAACCCGGATGAAGCACCGGTAATCAAAACACGTTTTTTCATGTAACAATCAGGGGGTAGTCAGTTGGCGGGTCCTATGCCTGTTAACACTAATCCAATACGTCCTGCCGGGTCAGTTTTTGCGCCCAGCGGCGTTAACATTCAATCACAATAGATTGCGCTTTTGAACCTCCACCATCCGGTGGTATTTCTCAGTTTCAATCGATCAACCACGACGTTGCCTGACAAGCTGGACCAAGGCCGGTGTCAGGCTCATCAGCAACAACAGCAGAATGACCAGATTGCCACTCCGTGCATAGGGGGTTTGACCGCTCAACGGCACAATCTCACCCTGCAGAACATCCTCTTCGAGCAGCGGCGAGACGGCAGCCAGCTTGCCATTCGGCGCGATGATTGCCGAGACACCGGTATTGGTCGATCGCAACAGGTAGCGGCTGCTCTCCAGCGCGCGCATGCGGGCGATCTGCAGATGCTGATGCGGCGCCAGCGAGTCGCCGAACCAGGCATCGTTGCTGACATTGATCAGATAGGCCGCCTCAGGCAGGGCCAGGATCATCTCGCTACCGAAGGCGTCCTCGTAACAGATCGACATACCCACCGTATGATCGCCCACCCGCATCAACGGCTTTGGCGCCTGCCGCGCCGCGAAATCCGACATCGGTATGGTGAACAGGTCCACCAGCGGCCAGAGCAGGGATTTGAATGGCAGATATTCGGTAAACGGCACCAGATGTCCTTTGTAGTAGTGGTCGCGCTCCTCGTTGCCGAGCGAGACCAGCGCGTTGTAGTAGTTGTCCCGCTGCGCATCCATCTGCACCACACCGAACACCAGATTGCTGCCGGACTCCCTGATAAGTCTCTCCAGCGGTACGATAAAGGCCTCTTCCACCTGAAACTGAAATGCTGAAACCGCCGTCTCCGGCCAGATGATCAGATCCCTGTCCAGGTTCTTCTTGGTCAGGTTGGCATACAGCACCAGACTTGGCGACAACTGCTCCGGCAGCCACTTCTGCGCCTGCGGAATGTTGCCCTGAACCAGCGCCACCGAGAGGGGTTCACCGGCAGGCCTGCTCCACTCCAGCTCCGTCATCCACCAGCCAGACAGCCAGATCAGCAGCAGCAGAGTGGCCCGCCAGGGCCGACCGGTCTTGCCGGTCAACAGATCGCTGAGCAGACCGGCAGTGAGAAGCACCATCCAACTCACCCCCAGCACACCCAGCAGCGGAGCATATCCGGCGAGGGGTGAATCGAGCTGAGAGTAGCCGGGCTGCAGCCAGGGAAAGCCGGTTAAAAACCAACCCCTGAACCACTCCATCGATACCCACAGGGCCGGGTAGATCAGAACCAGCTTGAGACCTGCAAAGAGACCATCGAACTGCCGGGCCAGCCAGCCGAGCAGACCGTAGTAGAGGGAGATGAAAAGAATGAATCCGAGGGTAATGACGAGGGGAAACAGCCAGCCCAGATCACCGAACTGGGCAATGCTGACATAGAGCCAGGAGACCCCGCTGCCAAGCAACCCGAAGCCGTAGAAGAAACCACTCCGGAAGGAGGGGCCAGCCGTCTTCTGCCAGATCAGAAACAGCAGCATCGGACCCAGCACTCCCATGATCCAGAAATCAAAGGGGGCAAATGCCAGGGTGGTCAGGCCACCGGCCAGGAGGGCGGAAACAGCAGGCATGCGTAACAGCAGACGAGTCATACCACGATCATTCATGCACTACCTGCTGAGGCTCTCCGGTAAATTTTCCAGACAACCTCTGTTGACGCTTGAGACGTTCCTATTGTCGCTTGGCGTACACCGATTCAAGGCACTAATCCGACGACTCGCAGCAATACACGAAGCTGCTGTTCTGGCGGCAATCTGTCGCTTCATAAAATAATCAGTGACCCCTTAATGTCTCTGGAGGAAACGGAAATGCTCCATTTTTATTGGATGACTTGATATAACGCCCGATCTTGGTATCGACCTGAGTGGTATGCAGGGCGAACCACTCGAACAGGAAGTCGACAATCGCCTCCAGATCCAGCGCCTCATTTCGATACTGATGAATCTTGTCGGTCAAGCGGGCAAGTAACACCTGATGCTCCTGCTTGTGGTGTTGCAGCTCCGGATAGTCGATATCGAGCATGATATTCTCTTCACTGATGAAGTGAAAAACAGCGTATTGCTTAATCTCTTCTAGGTGTTGCAGGATACGCTGGCGATCCAGTTTGAGATCCAGGGCCAGAGATGCATCACTGATCAAACCCAGAAAAATCTTATGCTCGAAATCGATCCGCTCATAACCGATTTCATACTCATGGTGCCACTCAATGTTGATCATAGTCATTCCCTCTTACTGACACACCATTGATACCTAAAGCATAGCCCTAACCAACTCCTCCTTGAACTCTGTTCGATAATAACCCGAGTCTCAGTATGCCCGATCGATCAGCTGACCGGGCTGAGGTCACCCTGCTCAGGAGTATCGTGCTCATCCTCGATCTCTCCGACGATCTGTTCAAGCAGATCCTCCAGGGTCACCACACCGGCGGTGGAACCATATTCGTCGACAACCACGGCCATGTGGTTACGGCTCTTTTTCAGATTCTTTAAAAGTTGATTGAGACGCATCGCTTCCGGCACGAACAGCGCTTCCCGCATCACTTCGTGGATATTGAAGCGATCCCGCTGCTGTTTCTGAAAGAATGGCAACAGATCCTTGGACAACAGCATTCCCAGCACCTCATCCACATCCTCGCCGACCACCGGCATGCGGGAGTGAGCCGAATCGATGGCTACCCGCAGCACCTCGTCCAGATCGTCGACGGCCCGCACCACTTCCAGTTTGGCCCTTGGGGTCATCACATCCCTGGCGCGCCGTTCGGAGACCAGCATCGCCCCTTCCATCATGCTCAGGGCATCATCATCGAGCAATTCCCGCTCACTCGCCTCCTTCAGCAGATTGTAGATCTCTTCCTTGTCCTGCGGTTCGCTGCCAAACATTCGGCTGATACGCTCCAGCCAACGGTTGGAGGAACCGTTACTTGATCGGTCTTCGCTGTTCATTACTACTCATCTGTGTATGGATCGGAAAAATTGAGCGCCTGAAGGATCTGCCGTTCCTTATCTTCCATCAGCTGCGCCTGCTGATCGTCCTGGTGGTCATAGCCCTGCAGGTGCAGGGTGCCGTGAACCACCATATGCGCCCAGTGAGCCTGCAGGGTTTTGTTCTGCTGACGCGCCTCTGTCGAGACCACAGGGGCACAAATCACCAGATCGCCAAGCAGCGGAAGCGGAACTTCCGGCGGCGATTCAAATGGAAATGAGAGGACATTGGTCGGCTTGTCCTTGCCCCGGTAGTCCCTGTTCAGCTGCTGACTCTCCGGTGCATCGACGATGCGGATCACCATCTCCACCTGCTCGTCGGACTCGGCCAGGGCGGCCTCGGCCCAGGCAGCCAGCTGCTGATCTGAGGGGCTCCCCTCAGATGCCTCGGCAATCCGTTGAATCTCCAACTTCAGCTTGCTCATGGGGATTGTCAATTACGCTGATCGAACTCGTCGTAGGCACGCACGACCCGTTGTACCACCGGATGGCGCACCACATCCCGCGCATTGAAGAAGGTGAAGCTGATCCCCTCCACATGGGCCAGCACCTCGGTCACCTGACGTAACCCCGACTGCTGACCTCTGGGCAGATCGATCTGGGTCACATCCCCGGTGATCACCGCGGTGGAGCCGAAACCGATGCGGGTCAGAAACATCTTCATCTGTTCCGGGGTGGTGTTCTGCGCCTCATCCAGAATCACGAACGATTCGTTGAGGGTGCGGCCACGCATGTAGGCCAATGGAGCAACCTCGATGATGTTACGCTCCACCAGCTTGGCGACCTTTTCAAAACCGAGCATTTCGTAGAGCGCATCGTAGAGCGGACGCAGATAGGGATCGATCTTCTGCGACAGATCGCCGGGCAGGAATCCCAGCCGCTCGCCAGCCTCCACCGCCGGCCTGACCAGCAGAATACGTCTGACCTGATCCCGCTCCAGGGCATCCACCGCACTGGCCACCGCCAGGTAGGTCTTACCGGTGCCGGCCGGGCCGACACCAAAATTGATATCGTGGGTCAGCACCTTGTGCAGGTACTCTTTCTGATTCGCCCCACGGGGGCGCACCAGACCCCGACGGGTCTTGATCACCGTCTCCGGCAGGTCGTTGCCCCGATTCTGATCCAACAGCTCATCCACCCCGGCTTCCTGCAGGAAAAGATGCACCCGCTGTGGTTCGAGCTGCTCAGACGAGGTGGCGCGATAGAGATCGTTCAGCACCTGCTCAGCGGCCTGAATGGCGTGCTTTTCACCGATCAGGCGAAACTGGTTACCACGGTTGTTGATCTCGATGCCGAGGCGCCGCTCGATCAGCCGCAGGTGCTCATCCAGTTGACCGCAGACATTGGCCAATCGGTTGTTGTCGGCCGGCTCCAGGGCCAGATCCAGTGAATCAGGGTGTTCAGCCAACGGCGCTTTCCTTGAGCTCTCCCAACCACTCCCCGCGCAGAGAGTTGGGCAGTGCCTCGGTAATCCGCACCTCCACAAACTGACCAATCAGTTCAGCGGGCGCGCTGAAGTTGACCACCCGATTGTTCTCAGTACGACCGGCCAGTTGCGCCGGATCCTTTTTCGCCGGGCGCTCCACCAGAATCCGCTGGGTGGTACCCACCATCTGGCGACTGATGCGTTGTGCCTGAGTGTTGATCAGCTGTTGCAGCCGCTCCAGGCGCTGCTGCTTGACCGCTAGCGGCACATCATCGGGCAGATCCGACGCCGGAGTGCCCGGCCGACGACTGTAGATGAAGCTGTAGGAGTGATCGAAGCCGACCTCCTCGATCAGTTTCAGGGTCTGTTCGAAGTCTGCTTCGCTCTCGCCGGGAAAACCGACGATGAAATCGGATGAGATGGTGATATCGGGGCGCACCTTGCGCAGCCGGGCAATCTTGGCCTTGTACTCCACCGCCATATGGCCCCGCTTCATCATCGCCAGCACCCGGTCGGAACCGGATTGCACCGGCAGATGGAGAAAACTCACCAGTTCGGGTACCTGAGCGTAGACATCGATCAGGCTGTCGGAAAACTCCACCGGATGGGAGGTGGTGAAGCGGACACGCTCAACCCCCTCGATGGCCGCCACATACTCGATCAGCAGCGCCAGATCGGCCTCGCCCCCTTCATGCATCTCTCCCCGATAGGCATTCACGTTCTGCCCCAGCAGATGGATCTCCCGCACCCCCTGCCCGGCCAGACCGGCCACCTCGGCGATCACATCGTCAAACGGACGACTGATCTCCTCACCACGGGTGAAGGGCACGACGCAGTAGGTGCAGTATTTGGAACACCCCTCCATCACCGAGACATAGGCGGTCGGACCCTCGGCTCGAGGTTCGGGCAGCCGATCGAACTTCTCGATCTCCGGGAAGCTGACATCCACCAGCGGGGCATGCTCCCGGCGCACCTGCTGCACCATATCCGGCAGTCTGTGCAGGGTCTGAGGGCCGAAAACCAGATCCACATAGGGGGCACGCTGACGAATCGCATCACCCTCCTGGCTGGCCACGCAACCACCCACACCGATGATCAGGGCGGGATTGCGCTCCTTCCAGGGGCGCCAGCGGCCGAGCTGGGAGAAGACCTTCTCCTGTGCCTTTTCACGGATCGAACAGGTATTCAGCAGCAGTACGTCCGCCTCTTCCGGATTCTCCGTCAGCTCCAGTCCGGCGGCCACGCGCAGGCCATCCGCCATGCGCGATGAATCGTATTCATTCATCTGGCAACCGAAGGTTTTGATGTAGAGTTTTCCGGCCATTGTCAGTCCCGGTTCAAAATAAGGGTCGCTATAGTATAGCTTGTGGGGTCTAGATCCAATCCTTGAAGCGGTTAAACCGTGAGCAGGGCACTGATCTGTTCGCTATGACGCTCCGACTGACTCACCAGCCGCAAGCGTCGGGCGCTGACAATCGCTGCCAGTTCAGCCAACGCCGTATCGAAATCGTCGTTGATTACCAGGTAGTCAAACTCAGCGTAGTGGGACATCTCACTCACCGCCTGCTGCATGCGCCCCTGGATCACCGCTTCGCTGTCCTGCCCTCTGGCGCTCAACCTTTCATAGAGCGCCTCGGGGCTGGGCGGCAGAATAAAGATCGAGACCGCGTCAGGAAAACGCTTTCTCACCTGCTGAGCCCCCTGCCAATCGATCTCCAGCACCGTATCCTGTCCCGCATCCAGCTTGGCCCTGACTTCCGATTCCGAGGTCCCGTAGAAGTTACCGAACACCTCCGCATGCTCGAGAAATGCCGCCGCACCAATCATCTCCTGAAACAGCTCCTGACTGATGAAGTGGTAGTCCTTGCCATCCTCTTCACCCGGGCGCATTGGCCGGGTGGTATGGGAGATGGAGACCTGCAGCGCCCCATCCTGCTGACGCAGCGCTTTCAATAGACTGGTTTTACCGGCGCCGGAGGGCGCCGAGAGGATGTACAACGTGCCTGTGGCCATATTGGGTCCTGGGGTACTAAAGGCTAAGGATTGATGCTGATGATTCGAGCCCGCTTTACTGATAATCGAAGCTGGGACGCTCACCTGACGCATTGAAATAGGGCATCATTTTATCCGCAAGCTTGCCCAGTGTCTCGGCGCGATTGGCCGGACTCGGGTGGGTACTGAGAAATTGCGGGGTGCGTCCACCGGAGACCTCACCCATCTTTTTCCACAGGGTAACCGCAGCGCGGGGGTCATAACCGGCCTTGGCCGCCAGCTCGATGCCGATTCTGTCCGCCTCCTCCTCGGCCGTACGGCTATTGGGTAGATCGATCGCCAACTTGGCCGCCATCAGCGAACCGGCCACCACCGCCTTGTTATCGGTTGATGCCGCAACGGCAGCAATACCCAACTGGCTGGCTATTGCCACCGACATCTTCTCCGCCGTGTGCTTCGCCAGTGCGTGGGAGATCTCGTGGGCCAGTACCTGGGCCAGTTCGTCATCCGTCGGCTTGATCTTCTCCACCAGCCCTGTGTAGAGCGCCATCTTGCCCCCGGCCATCGCCCAGGCATTGACCGTCTCCGGATCATCCAGCACCTTCATGCTCCAGGCCCACTTTTCGGTCTCAGGACGCAACTTCACCGCCTGGGCAATCAGCCGACCGGTGATCCGCGCCACCCTCGCCTTAAGCAGCGGATCGTTATCCAGCTTGCCCTCTTCCTGGTAGGGTTTCAGCATTTCGGTATAGGCCGTTTTCGAGGAGTTGATCGCCATCTCCTCACTGACGATCATCAGCTGTTTGCGCCCGGTAGGGCTGGTGGCGCAGGCAACCAGAGTGAACAGAATCAGGATTAAGGTAAAACGGTTACAGACTTTCATGGTATTGAGACAGATCCACAGGTTTTCAGGTCTGATTTTGCTACTGAGGTCCTTTCACAGGCCCCGGGTTTCTGACATTAAAACTGACCACTATTCTGCGCTTTAGATCCCCGCATTACCAACCCTGAATCAAGCGGAGGGATTGCTGTGGATTCATACACCCGCTGCAGATAAGAAATTTAACAATCCCCCCCCAATCTGTACGCCATCCATTGATTAAAGCCAAATAGACTATCGGCCGATAACCCTATAGTTAGTTTAGGGAGCAAAAACAGCCAATCACTTACCCCTAAAACCAATAAGGCTTAAATGGACTTGACCAGATAGGACAACAACTTTGAAAGATCAAAGGAATCGCAGACGCCACCCACGCTTGAAAATTGATATTCCGGTAGTCATCGAATATCAATCCGAGAGCTTTGATGATTGCCGGATGCTCAACTTTTCCCGTGGCGGCGTCTATCTGAGCTGTAGCGATACCAAACTGAATGAGGCTCTACCCCACGGCTATATTTCGGAAGCCGATCGGGAAGAGATTCTTCTCAAAGTCCCGCAAGAGTCACAACAGGTACCGGCACGGGTTGTCTATTTCGATCATGGCGGCATGGGGCTCTCTTTCACCAATGGCAGCGGCACCCGGCTGTTCGAGTCACTCTATTCCCACCACCAGGCATCCACTGCCGACTCGGAGACCCAGGTTGCCGATCAACACCACGACCCGAAACAGCAACGGGATCTGCTGAATCAGATTCAGGCACTCACAAAACCCTATTTAGAGCACGGTTTAAACGATTTTTTCACGGTTGCTCAAAAGGAGCTGGAAAAGGTCATCTTTGATACCGTCGATCCCCATGAGCAGTCCAGTCTCTTTTTCGCGCTCAACAGCCTGGAAAAGGACAGAAAGAAACTCAATCAGCAATTCATCGTGCAATTTGAACAGGGATTTAGCGATCTGATTGAGGGCAACGCCAACGAAAACGCCTCAAGCTCAGACAACAATCCTGAACTATCCCTGGTTGAGACCCAGGAGATCGAAACCTGGATCCTGGTCAATGATGTGGCCCGCCGGGCGGAATCCGAGGTCTCCCGACCACTCTTCCATATCGAAACGGCCCTCAGTCACCTGTGTCACAGCAATGTACACAACGAACTCAATCCAATCGCCCCGATCAGCCTGCTGACGATCTTTAAAAACCTGTTGGACAGCTATCAGTTCGATACCAAAATCATACGCATATTACTGATCGCCTTTCGCAGCACCCTGCTGAATGGATTGAATCGCTTCTATGAAAACCTGCTGAAGCAGATCAATAAAGCCCACATCGACGGCATTGAAAGCCCATCCCAGTCAGCTTGGACCATCATCAAAAGCAGCGATATCCAGTCGATCCACAACACCCCGATCGACCATCTGAGTAAACTCAGTAACCTGCACCCGGACAGTGACGCCCAGGAACCGACCCAAGGCATGTCGGACACTGAACGCAAGGAGGTCATGACCAGCCTGGCCTCGCTCTCAAGACTACAGGCCGCCACCCTGCAGCAGCAGATCGAGAACCTGATTCAGGAGGAGAGTTCAAAGCCGGTGCAACTGTCCGCTGAAGCCCGGGCGGCAATCGGCGCCGGTGAGGAGCTGGTCGCCACTCTCAGTGAAGACCCACTGATTACGGATCAGATACGACAGCTGATGGGTACGCTTAAATTTCTCATCATCGAAGCGGTACTGCAGGATACCAGCCTGTTGGAGAACAGCGACCATCCGGTGAGGCGACTGCTCGATACGATCGAATGCCTGAAACCCTATGTCAACCGGGGAAACCAGCGCTCGTTACTGCGTGACAGGGATACACAACAACTGAGCCAGATCGGCGAAGCCGTTGAGAGCGGCAAGTTCAGTCATGTGGATGAGGTCAGCAGCGAACTGGAACGGTTATTGGGCGAACAGCGCAGCCGTTTCGAGGCCAACCGAAAACTCTCCATCTCCCGCTGCCTGAAGGATGAAAAACTCCGGCGTGCACAGCTGACCACCTATCAGGCACTCTCAAAGACCCTACTCAACCAGACCATCTCACCGATCGTCGACAAACTGTTTCGTTTCGGCTGGGTCAATCTGATGGTACAGACAGCGGTGCTTGAGAAAGCGGATGAGAAAGGTTGGCAAGGCTATCTGCAGATCGTTGAGCTGCTGCACCGACTGTTTTCGGATTCGCCAGGAAAACACCAGCTGACCGCCAAGCAGCAACAGGCGATGATGACAATGATTCGAAAAGGCTTCACGGACTATCCGATCTACGCCGAACAAGCCAAGTCATTTGAAGATGAATTACAACGAATGCTCGAGATCGGTGCGGAAGGTGACCAGTTCCCCGACCTGCGGATCGAAGTGAACGAAGCCTATCTTCACCACTATTTTCAAGGCATGAACATTGACCGTTCCGGCTATGACGTTGCAACGACAGACGATCAGTGGCGCCACACGGTGAACAAGATCGAGCTGGATACCTGGTTGGTCAAGCAGGATGAGAAGGGCCAGCTCAATGTGCTCAGTCTGGCCTGGAAAAACCCCCAGACAGACCGCTATCTGCTGGTCGACGGGGATGGCTTCAAAGTACTCGATGAGACCCTGGACGAACTGGCAGGCCGCTTTGCCGATCAACAGATCAGCGTGATGGAGTCTTCCGCCAAACCGATTGTGGAGCGCACCATCGAAACCATGCTTGCCAACAGTTACACAGACTTCAAGCAGGAATCCGAGATCGACTCGCTTACCGGACTCTACAACCGTCGGGCATTCGAGGCCGAACTGAGCAAATACCTCCATCAGACAGAGACAGACAGTGGCATCCTGCTGCAGATCGACCTGGACAGATTTCAGGTGGTGAATGACCTGTGCGGATTCGAAGGTGGCGACAAGCTGTTACAGACCGTCACTGACATCCTGCTCAGCTACCTGCCGGAAGGTGGCGCTTTGGGCCGCATTGGTGATGATGAATTCTCCCTGCTGTTGACACAAGAGAACCTGGAGGCCGGTTATCAGGCCGCTGAGATGCTGCGTCAGACAGTCGATGAGAGTGTCTTTGAGTGGCAAGGGCGTATGATCCCGACCACCGCCAGTGTCGGTGTCGTGGAAATCGATAGCAGCGACGAAAAAGCGGATAAGCTGATGCAAGCCGCGCTGGCTGCCTGCAACATGGCCAAGCAGGGTGGCGGTAACTGCACCCGCATCTACCTGAAGAGTGATTCAGTCTATCAGCAACGCCAGCAACTGGTGGAATCACTGCCCGCCATCAAAGAGGCGCTGGCCAAAGGACGCATGGAACTGTTTGTCCAACCTATCGTCCCGTTGCAATCCAATCAACAGGCATCGCACCACCATGAGATCCTGCTGCGGGTACGCAATGAGAACGGCGACCTCGAATCACCCCAGGCCTTCATCGAAGCAGCGGAAACCTATGATCTGATGCGGGATGTGGACCGCTGGGTGGTGGAGGCCTTTTTCCAACAGCTGGAACCCTATGCCCAGCAGCTCCCCGAAGGACAGAGCTTCTCCATCAACCTCTCCGGCAAATCCCTCGGCGACCTGGACTTCAAAAGGATGCTGATCGAGCGCATCAAAGCCACCTCTCTGGAGACCAAACATTTTGGTTTTGAGATCACCGAAACCGCCCTGGTAGGGGATATCAGCGATACGGCAGCGGTCATCAATGAGATCCGTGAACTCGGCTGCGCTTTCTCCCTGGACGACTTCGGCTCCGGCTACGCCTCCTTCTCCTATCTGAAGGATTTTCCCGTGGACTACGTCAAGATCGATGGGATCTTTGTGCGCGAAATACTCAACAAACCGGCCGATTACGCGATGATCAGCTCGATAACCGAAATCGCCCACTTCATGGAGAAACGGGTCATCGCGGAATTTGTTTCGGATGAGACAACCGCCATGGCGTTGAAGCATATGGGCGTCGATTTCGGGCAGGGCTACCACTTTGGCAAGCCTCAGCCACTGACAGAAGTCCTGAATGAGATCATCACACCAGACAACTCCACTGTGCACTGATCTGAGCCCGCCAGCAGCCAACCACAGCTATTGGATTCCAAGCGGAACCCAGGATCTGGCCGTGTTCTGAATCGACTTCTTGTCCCACCCGGTTCCAAGTTAGAATAGCGTTAGAAGTTTGTATAAAGGACGTACCATGCGCCATATCCCACTCGCCATCCTCATCCTCAGCCTGCTCTTGAGCGGATGTGATTTTGTCCCGACCCCGTCGAACGTCAAGGTCAGTAAGCAACCGGCGGATGGCTTGACGCAAAACTCCTTCGGCCGGAGCTTTCTGCAACAATTGGTGGACGAGGTCGTAGAGGGTGCCGAGCTGAGCCTCAGCCAGGCATACGACCGTAACAACGTCCCGGCAGCGGAGCGCATCAGCAAACCCCGGGCAGAGGGACGCTATGAGTGGATTGGTGATCAGCAACTGGCGGTGATCGACCTGAGTTACAGCAACAACCCAATGCGGGTGATGCGGGTGGTTGGGCTCGAAGCCGACCAGATGATCACCATCAACTGCATATCACCAGCCGGCATTCCGCTGAAGATGACGGCGCCGGAAGATGAGTGCAGTAACGCCATCGCAGAACAGTTCAAGCTAAAATAGCAGCTCTCAAGGTCTAAGTTTATTGGCGCTAGCCCGATCGCGTCACACGCTGCTCGCCTACCCTCTCCAGATCCGGGTTAGTGGGCTGCTGTACCCAGATAACCAACCAGGAAAATCGTAAGCACAATGGTTACCGGCGAAACAGCAAACAGCCAGCTGAGTACCTGGCCAGCGGTGAAGCCTGATCGAAACACAGAGAAGGTTGCCAGAGCACCGGCCGCCAGGCCAAACGCGGCAGAGATAAAGTAGTAGTTACGGACACAATCTGTCTGGCAGGTCCGGGTGTCTAAAAACCCTGAAAGCAGATTCACAAAGGTCAAGATCAGAAACCCCCAGGAAGCCAGTGCTGATAACAGGGCAGCAGGTGTAATAAAACTCATGACTCTCTCCAATCTTGTTATATTCCATTATATTGATCATTCGGAGCCTGTTTTCAACGCTGGAGAGCCTGGGGTTTTTGGCTATTTAGCAACTCCTCGACAATCTGCACGACCTATCAAATGAATTGAACTTCTATCCGACACCAGTCCGAATGGCACCGATCACCCAGACCGCGCGGACCTAATTACATTGGCCTATAGAGTCTTCGGAACAGACCCGTCCATCCGTCCAGATGGCATTGTCGAACTTCGCCTTGATCAAAATTGCCCCCTGCAGATTCGCCCCCCGAAGATCGGCGCCGCTGAGGTCCGCATCGAACAGACTGGCGCCGGTCAGATTGGCCAACATCAGATTGGCATTCTGCAGATTGACACCATGCATGTGGGCATACTCCAGATTACTTAACATCAGATTGGTATCCTTGAGATTCGCCAACTGAAATATCGCGCGGGAAAAGTTTGCACGTTCGAAATTTGAGCGATCGAGACGGGCCGAGGCCAGGGAGGATTCGCGCATATCAACCCCGGGAGCCTTGGTATCGATCAGAATAGCCCAGGAACATTGGGCTTCCGGCTCCAGCTTACAGATTGAATTGACATAAGCGGTTTCTGTGATGTTATCGGTCCAGGCCATAGCCTGTGTCGTCAAGAACAGAGTAACGGTAAGTGTTGCCAGCCCGATGAGTTTAGAACAGTCAAGAGTATTCATGGATACGCTCCCTGGGATTAAATTAGATATCGCGTATCTACTGCAGGGTCGCGATAGAAATGACCTATTCACCAACCCACTAGGTCGTCATTGCCTGAAAACTCCATATTCTTACCAAAATAGATTATTGCTTTGATCTATAACAATTAGCATTCTCTTCTATAGCAAAACAGATGGCTAACCAGTCAAGAAAAAGGATCTTTTATCCTATATTGTTATGCGAGCTCTTGCGGGTTGAATATAAGACGTATTTTGTTGATTCGACCACTGACAAACCAGAATGTTTGCGCCATCAATGTGCTCTTACCATTTTTAATGAATCTATAGATCAAGCAGACTGAAGTATCATTATTGAAGTCCGCTACCATCTCATAGCCAACATCAACCGGTGGAGAAGATTTTAGCGATGCTATGTATTCAGAAGCCGAGCTGCATTTAAACAATGGACCTTCAAAGTCTAAATTCTCGCTGAAGATAGAACGTAATGAATCAAACTCTTTTGACTCAAAGAATACTTCCATGTACAGCTTGGCCATTTCGATTTCTTTCATTTCTATTCACACCATCCGATACACATTCAAGCAAACGATTAGAATCACTTATAATGCGCTTTTATGGACATTCTATTATTTCGATATCCTTTGAATTCGAGAGGCTCTAATACAGTTTATTTGTTTGAGGGTGATCTTTACCTCTTTAGAAGCAAATTAATATATAGATAAATCCCCCTGAGTACCACCTGAAACAATCATTCCGATGCAACTCTATGATGTTGTAAATTTTTTTAACAGATGAAACTGATACGCGAAACCACTTTATCTGTATCAAGTGTAACTTGACACTTAACTCGTCCGCAATGATAGCTTCCATGTTCCTATTACCGTAACATCAACCAATGGCGTGTTCCTGCGGAGGGTGTTTTACTAAATAATAAGAAGAGAAACGAAATTAGACATCGCGCGCTCACTCAAGCCGAGAGCCAACCTTATAACCACTCACTAATCACCACCCCAAAGCTCAATCTCCGAGTCGTTTATCTGTAATAACTTTTTAAAGCCTCTTTGTACGTTTAGACGATTTGCTCTTGAGTCGTAGTGATATATGTGTCGAAACAGGCCTTCTAGCTCCACTATTTCCTCATCTCTTATATTATCCCACACCTCAAAGACTGAGACATGCGTCCACAAATCAGGTTTTCTCTTTTTGTGTAAACGAAGTCTTGCTCGAACCCCACCACCGTTCCCTGCTTTTGTCATTCCCACATAAACAACATCGTATTTTTCAATTTTCGGGCGAAATTTGTATAACACGTATACTCCTCGTATACCACGAGGAAAGCGCAGTATCTCTTCAATTGGCAGATACTCAACACACCTTTTAATTAATCTAAGAGGGCTTTCTTTCATTTTGTAGCTATGACGACCTTGCTCAGTGGCGCAAGGAAGACAACAAAGACCTTCCTTAATGCCCATCGCTAGGCTTTAAAAACATCAACTTTTCCGTCGCCAGTAAAGTCTGCAAATCTTAGACTCTTTAGTTGTGCGCCAGATGTATTAATCTGTTTCCACCTTCCTGTTCCACCTTCAGAGATGTACCACTTACCACCCCGAGCTGTGAAAACATCTGCCTTTCCATCACCAGTAAAGTCTGCAAATCGAAGATTCTTTAGCTGTTCGCTAGATGTATTAATCTGCTTCCACCTTCCTGTTCCCCCTTCTGAGATGTACCATTTACCACCCCGGGTTGTGAAAACATCTGCCTTTCCATCACCAGTACAGTCTGCAAATCTTAGGTTCTGTAGTTGCGCGCTAGACGTATTAATCTGCTTCCACCTTCCTGTCCCCCCTTCTGAAATATGCCATTTACCACCCCATGCTGAAAAAACATCCACTTTTCCATCACCAGTAAAATCTGCAAATCCAAGGTCTGTTAATTTTGCACTTGATCTATTAAGCTGCCTCCATGCGGCTGTTCCAGCTTCTGAAATAAACCATTTATTACCCCAGATAGCAAAAACATCGACTTTTCCATTTCCGGTAAAGTCAAAAAATCTTAGGTCTTTCAGCTTTACATTGGATTTATTTATTTTCTTCCATCTTCCGACACCTCCTTCAGAGATATACCATTTACCACCCCAAGCAGAGAACACATCCGCCTTTCCATCACCTGTAAAGTCAGCAAACCTTAGGTTCACAAGCTTTGCACTTGAGCTATTAATTTTATTCCAGACGCTTATCCCGCTATGTGAAATATTCCAATCATTCTGGCATTTCGGAGGTATTGGATTGTTTGCAACGAAGTCATAGGCTTCTTTTTCGAGAGGGTTATCCCTATAGTTACCAGCCTGCAAATATCCTTCTCCATAGTCACAAGCGAACTTTGTTTCACTATCTCCTCTACTCATAACCTGATTTACGTGCACAAGCTCATGTATTAATAAAGACAAGCCCTTATCAGTTTTTTGTATATTGGAGCCTTTAAAATAGATTGTATATCCAAAGGTCATTGCATCTACATTATCAGCACTTGTGTACCAGTTACCAGGGAGACTTGAGTGAATCTTGAATCTAACCTTATTTAAATCAAGATTTGGAAAAAGCTTCTTGAGTCTACATATAGTCTCGGGCTTTAATTTGCGATTTTTTCTATTGATATTTCTAATTCTTGCAAGCTCTTTTGCCGATTTATATATTACAATCCCACCAGAACATCCACCCAAATCACGCAAAGTATCTAATACACTCATTTTCACTCTCCTTTGATTATTGAGATTATTACAAATGTTATTTACGCCTGAGATGAAAAACCAAGCGCTGTTATCCTCCGCACTACGGAGGGGAGGATCAGCTTGGTTGATTTGTTATTACTCGGACTTACACTCTTATTATTTCTTTCCGTTTAAGTATCGCTCCTTCGAAAAACCCATAGAATCATTTCCTTTATTATTATCAATGCCATACCTGGGTGATACATGGCAGGAAGCGATTCTTTGCTGTGGATATCAGGATATTAACCGATGCAATCCGCTCGGCATGTAAACCCTACGATCCACGGCAGTATAATTAGATATCACTCTCTGCCTCCACTTTTGGGCTCTTTTTCAGTGTTTTCCTATAAGCTTACAATTCGCTTTTCAGAGCACTTCCACAGTTGGGGATAAACTGTACAAATACATTTCTTTTTTATCACCCGGATTCAATTCATAAGTGCATAACTTGTACAGGCTAGAAGAAGCGGTCAGTTGTCCGTAGGCTAACCGCTTTTTCTCCGGCAAGAGATGACACG
>NAUB01000013.1 GCA_003676145.1 gamma proteobacterium symbiont of Stewartia floridana
CGAGGAGAGAGGTTTGGTGATTCCAAATGAACGACGAGCAACGCCGAGTGGCGCTTTTTCAGGCGCAACCCGGAGGGCTGGGGCTATTTTTCCGCCCAACCGCGTTATCATTCGCTCATGTAGAACAACTACACGTCGCTCATTCTGCCTTGCTGGACGAAAAAATAGCCCCAGCAGGGCCGATTGAATTAGTGTTAACAGGCCCTAGGCAGTCCCTCTCAGTGAAGGCGGGCTAGTCTAGCGAAACCCATGAACCACGCCACACCGGAGATTATGAGTCACGGCTTAGATCAGAAAACCGGCTCCTCGCCGATGAATGAGCCGTGCTTCAACAGTATCCTTAGGCTTCGCATCTCTGCCTGAGGTAAAGCATCCTGAAACAATACCATCACCGGATGTCGCCATTGCCCCCGTAGATCAAATCGCAATAGGATCAGCCAGGGTGTTACCAGGCTGTCTCTACGTAACCTTGCGGTCTGTCTCTTCCCGTCTCTCAGGACAATCTTCGACCAGCCATTCCATTTAATTTCAGCTTGCACCACCTGATCAGGGGTTAGCTTCCTGTAAACCGGCAGTTTTGTCAGCACAAGCGCGATCAACAGCACTATTTTAACTGTCAGACCAATCTGGGCAGAAATTATTGCCAGAAGTGTTACACCATAGAGACCATGCAGCCAGATAAACAATTGTCTTGAGGGTGCCGGTTTTAAGTGGATTGCAGGTAAGCGATTGGTCATCTCCACAGCCTCCTTGCTGATGGTTATGTTTGTATCAACCTGTCACTGAGTTAGCTCGTGTTCAGCGGCGATGGCACAGCAGACACTGACTCTAGTGTAGCCAGGCTTCAGGAGCAAATGGAATCCTAGCCGGGCACAGTATCAGCTACAGCCTCCGGTATATTCAACATGGGGAGACTGAGCCTGAAGTTGAATGAGACCGCCGCTGGCTCAATAGGGATACTTCAGAACCACTGTAACCCTTAGTCCACCATATTGAGGGGACCGGTCAAAATGGATCTCTCCCCGGTAAAGCTGCACAACTTCATGAACGATGGCCAAACCCAAACCATGCCCTTCCGTGGACTCATCCAGACGGCTGCCCCGCTGCATCAGACTCCGTAAATCCGACTCTTCCAGTCCAACCCCATCATCTTCAATCACAAAACTCAGGCTCTCAGTGCAGGAAATCTGACAAATGACACTCCCCTCGGCCCATTTACAAGCATTGTCCAAGAGATTCCCCAACAGTTCGAGTATATCTTCCCGGTCACCGAATGGAGGACACTCATCCTTGGTAATCGCCTCGATACTCAGATTACGCTCATGATAAATCTTGCGCAGCACATCCAATAGATCAGGCAAGTCAACTTTTGCATTGAATTTCTGATTGATGCTCCGCTCACCACTCAGTCGTGCTCTCTTCAGTTCCCGATCGATCAGCAAGCGTATCCGATCCAGCTGTTTGCCGGCCTGCTGATGTTGCTGAGCGCCCCGATAACTGACCTGCCTGTCGAAATAGCCGGTCAACAGATTGAGTGGTCCTTTCAGGGCATGGGCCAGGTTTCCGAGTGCATTGCGGGTTCGTTGATTGCGTTGGGCGAGTAGTTGCAGAAGATGGTTTACCTCTTTGACCAACGGTAACATCTCGTTGGGGACATCCTCATTCAACGGAGTTTCGCACCCAGACGAAAGATGTCTCACATCCTCACGCAGGGGCTCGAGGCGACGGAATGCCAGTCTTACTACCAAGCTCTGGATAAGCAACAGGAGCAGCAACCCGAGAATTGACAACAGGGCAAAATTCCACAGGAAGACCTGCCGCTGATTGGTGATCGGCAACAGGTCCTCGGCAACCGCGATGGTCAGATTCTGATTTTTTTTTCGATAGCCGGTCAACCAGACAAGTAACTGTTGCCCATCCGGCCCCTGGCGATAAAGACGTTCGCTCTCCCCCGGCTTCAGGATGGGTAGACGAATCTTATAATCCCACAATGACCGGGAAGTGACCTCTGATCCATTGTCGCTGACTATGAGAAAGTAGTGACCTGAAAACGGTCGATGGTAAATTTGATTGATATAGGCTTCCTCAACTGACAACCGGGGCTCGATAACGATTGCACCCAGTATCGACTCAGCGTCATGCTCAAGCCTTGAGGCAATAAAATCTTCGCTGAGTTTTTCAATTGAACCGGCACCGAAAATCCATAACAAGCCCATTAGCAGGGCAAGACTGATCGTCAGGCCAATCTGCAATCGCGACTCGATGGATTTAGGTTTCAATACCGACATAGATGTAACCCTGACCGCGGCGGGTTTCGATAGCCTGCTTTCCCAGTTTTTCACGCAATCGGCTGATGTAAACCTCAATCAGATTACTATCCCGGTCAAAATCCTGCTCATACACATGCTCAATAAGCCGGGTTTTGGATAAGATTCTTCCTTGGTTCAGAATAAAGAACCTCAACAGTCTGAACTCTGTACCGGTAAGATCCAGCCGTTGCTGGTCAGGAAGAATAAGTTGCTGTTTCTCCTCATCCAGTTCGACACCACCGGCCTTCAGGCTGCTCCCAACCATTTCGTTGGATCGACGTGCCAGTGCCTGTAGACGAACAACCAACTCTTCAACATGAAATGGCTTTCCCAGATAGTCATCCGCACCGGCTTTGAATCCAGCCACCCTCTCATGCCAGGCATCCCGTGCAGTAAGAATCAGCACAGGAACACCATTCCCTTTTGAGCGCCAGTTTTTTAACACATCGATACCCGACCGTTGGGGTAAGCCAAGATCCAAAACGACCAGATCATACTCCATCTCATCGCCCATATACTCCGCCTCAATACCCTGCTTTGCCAGATCCACCGCGAATCCCTGCCGCTCAAGATCCTGTTTCAGCGATGCCGATAACAGATCGTCATCTTCAACCAGCAGTAGTCGCATGATTCAATCCTCCACCTCGAGCTCCAGAATATCTCCAGTTACCGCATCGAGCTTGTATTCCCATACCACTCCCTGATCATCGAGTATCTCGATCTCATAGAGATATAGCCGGCCCTTACGCTCCAGCTCCACTTCGATCACCCTCCCGGGTCTATTCTCCTGAACACTCCTCAATAACTCGGTTAATGGTAGGATCTTACCGCTTTGAGTAAGTCGCCGTACCTCCTGATGATCCACATCCCCATCGGCAAACAGCTGTGAGACGGTCAGCACAACCGCCAGTAAAAATACCGTTTTGACACTTTGAAGCATTAATCAATCATCCCAAGGACCATATCCGGGTATTTCAATCTCATGCTCATTGAATGCCCCCTGGATTGCTCGAGTATGGCAACTGTCACAATTACTGAATTGAATCTTCTCACCATTGTTATACAACACCCGTGGAGCGATCTCGTCATGTTCATGCTTGAAAAAATCAGTTTCCGTGATGCGTATTGGCGGCTGTTTCGAGCGGATAGACCAAATAACCTTCCGAGAGATTTCACCCTTAAGGGTTTCAGCCGCATTCTGAGTTAGATAGTTTAAAATAAAATCTGTCTCGTAATCGGACAATTCAGCATTCTCACCAAAATGCTCCTCCAGTCCTGACATTACCAATCGCCATGAGGCTTCCGGTAAAAAGCCGGGTTGGTAGGGAAAATGACAGCTGCCGCACTCTTCCCGGTAACGTGAGCTATCTTCGCCTTCAACCAGCATGGAATCTGATCGATACCAGCGAGAGAAAAAACCATGTTCCTCTTCATATTCATGCTCATCCCGATCGGCAAGCACCAGTTCGACACTGACTATCGGGGAGAGCAGCAAAACCAAAACAAGCCATATCTTTTTCACATTCATCGAAAATCTCCGTTCACAACTGCTGCAGATAACTTAATATGTCGCCCTTTTCCTGGACCGTACATGCCCTGCCCCAGGTCCATTTACAGTTTCGCTTGAACCACTTTTCAATCTTTTTGCCATCTTTCAGACGTTGTGGATTGGCAGATGGCGCCATGGGCTCAATGGTTTTGCCACTCTTTTGATGCTTTCCGGGCTTGGTTAGATCATCCCCATGACAATCACCGCATGTGCGGGATTTACCACTTTTTGTATGCAGGACGCCCTGTTGCCAGATGATTTGACCTTGTTGCGGATCGAAAGAACCAGCACCCTTTTCCTGATAGCTGGCAAAACGTTCATCCAACGACCCGGCTTCAACCACTACTGCAAAGCAAGTCAGCAGTAGCAATAACATAGTACTGAATTTCATAACTCTATCCTCGCTTTGTGCCGGTAATCATCGAGCGCACAAGATTCTCATGATGTAGCAGGGATCCAACCAGTACCCCCGTCAGATGAATCGCAACCAACACCAGTGTCAGATTGGCAAACACCTCATGTATCTCCTCGTACAACTCACCGCCATAGGGCCTGTTGGAAAAGAGTGGTTCAGCCAGGGGCCCCAGCCCCTCTGCGCCATAAGCCAGCATGCCGGTCAGTACCGTTAGTAGCAGACAAAACATCAGTATCACAATCATTGCACCACCCGCCGGATTGTGACCGATAAAACGTTTTGCTTTGAAACTGAGCAGATCCTTCAGGTACACCAGAACCTTACTCGGGGATTTAACGAAATCACCGAATCGTGCATAGCGTGTACCAATGACACCCCAGATCACACGGGTCAACACCAGCGCAGCTACGGCGTAACCGGCATAGACATGCAGATCCATCCACTCATCCTCTGTCATCCAGCAGATGGCAAAAGCACCTACCAATGACCAATGGAAGAGTCGTACAAAGGGATCCCAGACCTTTATCATTCGCTTTTCACTCATCCTCGCTGTCTCTCTATGACCTGAATGTGGCTAAGCATGGCTGAAGAAAATGAAATCAAGCTGAAAATGGTGGATTATTTTTCAGACCGGACAGAGTCGATCCCAATGAGTTCGAGACTGTTGACAGGTCTGGAATATGGAAGGGAGGTTAAATTGACTAAGAAATGCGGGGATTGAAACCGGGCCAAATCTCAGGATTTTAATCTGGGTAGATTGATGGGTGGGGCAGACTGCCCCACCACTTGTTGAGATTGAATCAGGTTACCTTCAGTTGCAACATCTCCTCGCCCTCTTCATCCGAGAGATGGACGGCACAGGCGATGCAGGGATCGAAGCTGTGGATGGTTCTGAGAATCTCCACCGGCTGCTTGGCATCGGCCAACTGATGATTGTCCTGCAGTGCGGCCTCGTAGGCGCCGGGTTGACCAGCAGGATCCCGAGGTCCCGCATTCCAGGTACTCGGCACCACCGCCTGATAGTTGGCAATCTTGCCATCTTCGATCACGATCCAGTGACCCAAGGCACCTCTGGGAGCCTCCATGAAACCCACACCTCGACATTCACTCGGCCAGGTGGATGGATCCCACAACGCTTCATTGAAGGTCTTGGTGTCGCCGGCTTTGATATTCGCCACCAACTGGTCATACCAGCCCTGCATGGCGTCAGCGAGGATCTTGGTCTCCAGGGTTCTGGCCGCCGTACGTCCTAGTGTGGAGAAGAGTGCCCTGGCGGGTAGATCCAGCTTGCTCAAGGTCATGCCGACCAGATCTTTGGTCTGCTCATGGCCCTTGGCGTAGAGCATCAGCACCCGGGCCAGCGGCCCAACTTCGACCGCCTTGCCCTTCCATCTGGGTGCCTTCAACCAGGAGTAGGATTCTTCTACGTTGAGGTGCTTGTATGGCAACTCAGGACCTGTGTAGTTGAGGTTTGTCTCACCATCATAGGGGTGCAACCCCTGATCCTTGCCGCCAGAGTAGTCGTACCAGGAGTGAGAGATGTGCTCCTGAATCTCATCGGCGCTGTTGAGATCAAGCGGATGTACCGTAGAGAGATCCCGATCCAGAATCACTCCACTGGGGAAGAAGAAGCTGTCAGGGTCATCCATCGAGGTTCCGGGCAGATCCCCATAACAGAGGAAGTTACCCAGGCCTTCGCCACGCTCGCCCCAATCCTTGTAGAAACTGGCCACCGCGAGGGTATCGGGCACATAGACCTGATCGGTGAATTCCCGCATCTTGGTGATCACATCCTGTACCTGCGAGAGCTTCTTGGTATTGATCGCAGAATCTGAATTGAGATCGATCGCCGATGCAACACCACCCACCAGAAAATTGGGATGTGGATTCTTGCCACCAAAGATGGCATGTAACTTCACCACATCCCTTTGCCAGCTCAGCGCCTCAAGGTAGTGAGCCACCGCCATAAGGTTTGCCTCGGGAGGAAGTTTGTAGACCGAATGCCCCCAATAGGCTTTGGCGAAAATACCCAACTGCCCGGCTTCGACAAAGCCTTTGAGTTTCTTCTTCACATCGGAGAAGTAACCGGGAGAGGCTTTTGGCCAGTTACTCAAAGATTGTGCAAGTTCAGCGGTCTTGCCCGGATCAGCCGAGAGGGCGGAAACCACATCCACCCAATCCAGGGCATGCAGATGATAAAAATGCATCACATGGTCATGGATATACTGGGCGCCGATCATCAGGTTACGGATCAGCTGGGCATTCTGCGGAATCTGATAATTCAAGGCATCCTCGACCGAGCGGACCGAGGCGATACCATGCACCAGGGTGCAGACCCCACAGATCCGTTGTGCAAAGGCCCAGGCATCACGGGGATCCCGTCCCTTGAGGATAATCTCAATACCGCGAACCATGGTGCCTGATGAATAAGCACTGCTGATCTGATCGCCTTCCATCTGCGCTTCAATACGCAGATGACCTTCGATTCTGGTGATGGGATCAACGACGATTCTGTCACTCATTTTGTCTCGTCTCCTATCATTAGGAATGGCGCTAAGGTTTCAGAGTTACTTTTCATCTTCAACCAGATGCTCTGCAATCATTTCGGTCAAACCGACGACCGGCATCTCCATGCGATACTCTTCCAAGCCCTCTTCGATGATCAGGCGACAGTTGGCACAAGCGGTCACCAGCGTATCCACATTGAGTTCATCGAGTTGGGTCTTTTTGCGTTTGAATGTTTTCAAGCGCAACTCTTCGGCTCGTTCATTGGCACTGACACCACCGCCGCCGCCACAGCACCAGTTCATTTCACGGCTGTCGTTCATATCGACAAAGTTTGTTGCAATCATTTTCAACAGATTGCGTGGCGGTTCCAGAACGCCACCTTTACGCACGATCTGGCAGGGATCGTGGAAGGTCAGACGATCATCTTCAGTTCCCTCTGTCTTCAAACGCCCCGCGGAACGCAATTCATCAAGCAGTTCCAGGATATGCACAACTTTGAATTCATAGGGACGACCGATCAGGTTAGGTCCTTCCCAACGGATGGCTGTATAGGCGTGTCCGCATTCAGGACTGATGACATATTTGACCTTCAGCTTCTCTGCCGCTACGACCACTCGATTCACCAACTCCCGGGCGATATCGGAAGAGCCGATCTGAATACCCGAGTTGGTTGCCTCAAATGCCTCCGAGCTGATCGTCCAGGTTACCCCGGCCTGTTTGAATATCTTCGCCAGGGCCTCCAGATATTCAGGAAAATTCATGATCTCCATGGAGGACAACAGGGCCATGTAGTCAGCACCTTCCACATCCACCGGGATGGTCAGGCCGGTGTCCGCCTCGACATGCTTGATCTGTGCCGCCAAGGCCGGAAACTTGACCCCCATCGGACTACCGATGGTCACTGCCCGTCGACTCGCTCCTTTGATACCTTCCGGAGCATAACCAGCCGCCACAAATCCTTCCCGGGCACGGCGGATCATATAGCTGATGTCATTACCCACTGGACAGACCATGGAGCAACGGCCACACAGGGTGCAACCGTCGTAGATGAGGGTCTCCCACTCCTCCAGCAGCTCGTTGGTAACAGGCTCGCTCAAACCGAGCATCGATTTCAGCCGACCCCACAGGGTGTACTCCTGTTCCCACACCCGACGCAGAGGTTCGAGTTTATGAATCGGCGTATATTTGGGATCACCGGTCTCGGTATAGAAGAGACAGGCTTCAGCACACATACCGCAATTCACACAGCTGGAGAAAAACGACGCCACTGGTGCATTCATCTGTTCGCGAAAGGCGTTCATGCCTCTTTCTAAAGTTGCCTCACTCATGACTGAACTCCTCTGCGACCTGCCATTGCCCCGTTGTACCAGCGGGCGATAATAAAGGTGAAGGCATGCATCAGCTTGGTAAAGGGAAACAGCACCATCAACAGTTCAACACTGAGTATGTGCAACCCCAATACCAGTGGATAGGGATCGATCATACGGTGGTAGGCGAGATAGCCGGTGAGCATGGGCAGAAAGGTGACCAACCAGGTCAGATAGTCTTCCGGGCCACTGAGAAAACGCTTCACCGGATGGCTCAGACGACTGAACAGCATCGCCACCAGGGTCACAATGGTCACCGCAGAGATCGCATCAACCAGGTTACTGGCGATACCGGGCCAGCGGATACCGAGTACCGAATCGATCAATTCGATGTGTGGTACGAACAGAAACAGACTGACCAGAAAACCGATGTGCCAGATATACCCCCCCACTACCGTAAAAGGTGAGCGTTTGAAGCTGCCCCCTTCCGGCGCAGTACGGGTTACCAGGGTCAACAATCCGGCTCCCAGTTCGGCACCACGAGGTTCTGAATAGTCGGGCTTGCGCCCCAGGATCAACACCTCCAGCAGACGTATCAGAACCCCAACAACAAAGATGAACAAAGCGATATCGAACCCTGGTCCTCTTACCCATAAAAGAAAATCAATAGATGTGCTCATGATTTCTTATCCAAGTCGTCAATGGTAACAGTTTCATGTTTTGCAGCCGCTTTCGCCCGTGTACTGCGATTGAGTGCACCAGCAGCGGCACCGAGTGCCACACCGGCACCCACAACATAGCCAGTCTTCCTGGTGAGATCGCTATCGGGAATGGAGAGTGCATTGTAAAAACCGCCTGCATCCCAAAAGTCGGGTTCGGAACAACCCAGACAGCCATGGCCCGATTCAACCGGCCAGCTGGTGCCCTGATTCCATTTCGCCGTGGCACAGGCGTTGTAGGTCATAGGCCCCTTGCAGCCCAGTCTGAACAGACACCAACCCTTACGCGCCCCTTCATCGTCGAATGTCTCGGCAAACAGGCCTTTGTCATAGAAAGGCCGACGATAACATCGATCATGAATGCTCTGCCCGAAGAACACCATCGGGCGCCCCAGAGCATCCAGTTCCGGTAGTGAACCAAAGGTCAGGAAGTGGGCCAACACCCCGGTAATGACCGTCGGGATCGGTGGACAACCGGATACATTGACCACCGGCTTATCCTTGATGATCTCGCCCACGGAGACCGCTCCGGTGGGATTTGGATTGGCATGTGGCAGGCCACCGAATGCCGCGCAACTGCCGACCGCAACCACTGCTGCGGCACCAGCCACAGTCTCTTCAAGCATCTGCAGATTACTGATGCCGGCAATCGCCGAGTAGCCCGGGTTGGCCAATGGAATGGAGCCATCGACAACCACGATGTACTTGCCTTCATTCTCATGCATGGCCGCTTCTCTGGCCGCTTCTGCGGCATCACCTGAAGCAACCTGCAAGGTGTGGTGATAATCGAGCGAGATATGGTCGAATATCAGGTTTTCCACACTTGGGGAGTGGCTGCGGGTGAGAGACTCGGTACAACCGGTACACTCCTGAAACGATAGCCAGATAACCGATGGGCGTCTTGCCTTCTCCAGGGCCTGCGCAACCGCAGGAACCATGTTTGGAGGCAGTGCCATCATCGATGCGGTGGCGGCGCAGTATTTCAGAAACCCCCGCCTTGAGACCCCTTGTTGACGTAGGCTTTCGCCCAATGTCATAGAGAGTTTTTTTCGATCATCAGCCATCACAACTCCTACCGCTTCGATCAAGATGCGGACTTAATGCTCTTCTAACTGTGCTGCTAGCCGGTCTATGGCATCAACGATATCTTCCTGCTGTGAGAATACGATTTGAGGGACAGAGCCGATCTCTATCTGCAACGCGACACGTTCGCCCTCGGCATTCCGGTGATCGACAATCCAGACTCCGGAAAAAGCCGTCTCCCAGATGGTGCTTTCACCCAACGCGTCCATCGTCATATTGATCTCACCCCGACCCAGCAGGCGCAACAGTTCCTCTTCATCACCCGGGCCAAACGGCAGTGATCGTAAATCGATACAACTCTGTTCGCCTTCGGTGGAGAAACGCTGCAGGGCGTGGAGGATTTCGTGCAAGATGGGGAGTGCGTTCCCATGGCTGGCTTGAATGCCTTCGGGAGACTCAACTTTTATGGCGATGTCCTGGAGTCGCTGCATCAGGAAAGCCCTAAATATTCACTTATAGAAAGAATATCACCTATTTCTGATACAGGTGCTGATCTGGATCATCAATGGGACATTAAAGGACCTGAATATTATGTGAAGATTAAATAAAATCCTGTTATGAAAAAATTCTCCACTCTTTAAGTATGGAAATAATCTCTTCGATGCCCTGATCAACCGTTGGCGCAACAGCATCACTCAGGGACTCACCCCAATCCAGCTCCTTCGGTTCAATGCCGACCAGGCAACGTTCTGCCGGTAGGGTTTCGGATAAACGAGCGATGTCCAATAAATCCCCAAGGCTGACTTCGTGAACACTCGAGCGGTTGCCACTCAGGTAACGATCCATCGCTTCGTTACGAAATACCTGAAGTGAACCGGGAGGCTGTTTCATGCGCGCCGCATCCACCACGATCAAGCCATCCGCATCGGCAATGGGTTCTGCCAGTGTAAAGCTCAGTGTGCCACCATCCATGTAGGTAACCCCAGGAATATCCCCGGTTTTCTGTTGCATGGCAGTCACCAGATGGATACCAATACCCTCATCACTGAGCAGGGTATTTCCAATGCCCAGAATTAAAACACGCTCTATAGTCATACGCTCAGCCCTGAAATTCACCGAGTTATTGTGCTTGATCAACATTCTACCTTGAAGCGACACCTGACTCCCTGCGAGAATAACTTTAAGGGAACTTGGAGTGATATGTCACGCCCGTTTCACCGTCATCCTGGCAGCCACCCGGATGATTTAGATGTCAGGCTCGGTAAACACAAATCCATCAACTCCCTTTGGACCTCTGACCAGGCCCAGACTTAAATCACCTCACCAGGCAGGTTACACCATGTGTCTTGGCATACCCATGCAGATAAAAGAGATTGATGGCTTTACCGCACGCTGTGAAGCCAAAGGGGTTGAAAGGGAGGTCAGCCTGTTCATGTTACAGCATGAGGAGTTGGCTGCGGATGACTTCGTGGTGGTACATGTGGGCTATGCAATACAGAAGGTCTCCCCTCAGGAGGCCCAATCCGCCTGGGAAATCTATGACGAGATGTTAACCAAAATGGATCCGCCAACTGATGCATGAGCTGTCGGTTTGTCAGTCCATGCTCAGGCAAGTGGAAGAGATCGCCCAGCGCGAACAGGCAACCTCTGTAGAGCGTATCGTAATTCAGATCGGACCACTCTCCGGGGTGGTTCCTGAGTTGTTGCAACAGGCCTTCACCATAGCAAGATGCGGAACCAGGGCCGAGGCGGCGGAACTGGTGACCCAGACTCAGCCGGTGCGGGTTCATTGTCTACAATGTGGTTATGATTCCGATGCCCAGGCCAATCGCCTGCTGTGTGCTGAGTGTGGAGACTATCGCACCCGCCTGATCAGTGGTGACGAACTGCTGTTGGCCAGTGTTGAACTGACAAGAAACTAACTTGGGAGTAGCTGTAAGATGTGTGACACCTGTGGATGTAATGTTACCCATGGCAACCGTCATCTGATCGAGGAAGGTGGCAAGCACGCGCATACTTCCGATGACCATGTCGCGATCGAGGTATTGGAGAATCTGCTGAGCGAAAACGACCATCAGGCGGCACACAACCGAGAGCACTTCGAAAGACATGGTGTGTTGGCGATCAATCTGATGTCGTCCCCGGGCAGCGGCAAGACCCGTCTTCTGGAACGCACCATCGATCACCTCAAGGAGCGCTACAAAATCGGTGTCATCGAGGGAGACCTGGAGACTGAAAACGACGCCCAGCGCATCCGAGACAAAGGCGTACCGGCCGTTCAGATAACCACCGGCACCGCCTGTCACCTGGATGCCCACATGATCCACCAGGCCTTGCACCAGACCCCGCTCGATGAGCTGGACCTGCTGTTTATTGAAAACGTGGGAAATCTGGTCTGTCCGGCAAGCTTCGACCTGGGACAGCACCTCAATGTCACCCTGTTATCGGTAACCGAAGGGGATGACAAACCGGCCAAATACCCGGTGATCTTCCGTGCAGCGGATCACGTTCTGATCACCAAATCGGACCTGCTCCCCCTGCTGGATGATTTCGACCCGGACAACGCCGGCCAGTCACTGCAACAACTGGCTTACAAAAACCCGATCACGCTGGTTTCAGCAAAATCGGATCAGGGAATGGATGAGTGGCTCGACTGGCTGGAAGCGCAGCTAAACCAGGCAAGCGCAACAGAACCGACAACAGCATCAGTCTGAAGGCGCAGGTTCGATCCAAAAATGTCTCTGAGCGCAAAAGAGTGGCTGACACAGCTCCGCCAGCTTCCCTTATCTGATCGTTTCAGAATCATGAATGTCTGTGGTGGACACGAACGTTCCATCACACAGGCGGGGCTGCGCGGCGCCCTGCCCCCACAGATCGAACTCATCCCCGGCCCAGGCTGCCCGGTTTGTGTCTGCCCGGAGGAGGATATCTATCAGGCAATACAGCTGGCCCTCAACGAAGAGATCACCCTGCTCGCCTTTGGTGATATGTTGCGGGTTCCTGTAAACGTCAGTAAACAGGAGCCACGCTCCCTCGATCAAGCCCATGGGGCCGGCGCCGACATCCGCCCAATCGCTTCGCCAATCGAGGCGCTGAAGCTGGCGAAATCGGAACCCAACCGGGCATTTGTCTTCTTCGCCGCAGGATTTGAGACAACCACCGCACCGGTTGCCGCTCTGCTGGTGGAAGGTATCCCGGACAACCTCTCGATCCTGCTCTCCGGTCGCCTGACCTGGCCTGCCGTCTCCATGCTTTTGGAGTCCGATACCCCCGGCTTCGATGCGCTGGTCGCGCCAGGGCATGTGGCTACGGTGATGGGACCTGAGGAATGGCAGTTTGTCGTCGACAAGCATCAGCTACCGGCCGCCATCGCCGGATTCACCAGCGATAGCCTGCTGGCGGCAACCTACTCGGTCTGCCGTCAAGCCCTGGAAGATCGGCGTTTTCTCGACAACTGTTACCCGCAGCTTGTCAAACCCGAGGGAAATCTCAGCGCAAGAGCACATTTGAGCACCGCCCTGAAGGTTGTCGATGCCAATTGGCGGGGCATCGGCACCATACCCCGATCGGGTTTTGCATTGCACGACGACTACGCCCGATGGGATGCCAGACTCCGCTATCCCGAGTATGAAAAAGCCGACCGCAAACGGGCCGGTGAGATGCCGGCGGGTTGTGATTGTGCTCAGGTGGTATTGGGTAAAAAGTATCCCAATCAGTGCAAACTCTATGGTACTGCCTGTCTACCACGCAGCCCGGTTGGACCCTGTATGGTTTCGGATGAAGGCGCTTGCCGGATCTGGTGGAGTGGCGGTGTAAGACCGGAATAGTCAGTCGAGAGAGATTATCCGGCCTGAGCAACCCTGCAATTCTGAACGTCAGGCATGGTGCTGCTCTGGAGAGAGCGTGTGCAATCATCCAGCAGACGTAATCACACCAATTTGCGTTAATCTTCTGATTCCGTTCCGCAGATAGGATCCGCTTAGACTTTCGGTTCGGGTTCAAGTTATCACTGAAGGATACTACTTGCTGCGGCCACTCTGCGGGAGGTATCGATGCAGAGGGTCCAGACATCAATCCGCCCGGGAAATGGTGAAATTTGGTTAAAAAACACGCTTGGAAAGGAACGGCCAAACCAATTCCAACTCCCTGATTACACACTTATTCCTGCAGTCCAACACGGTTGTTACCGCTACCAATGAAACTCGCCCCATGAAATATGGGTCTATACTTTAACTATTACATACTATTTTACTAGGTTTTAGTATGCGCAGAATCGGGCAGAAGATCATGCAATGGATCGCTGAGTGGCTGACCAAAGAGGGTCCGCCCTCCTCTTCCCCTTTGTGCGATTTCAACCGGCTCACTTATGAACTTCGGCCAGGTGATGTGTTGCTGGTCGAGGGGCGCAGTCGTGTCAGCAATGTCATCAAGAGCATTACCCAAAGTACCTGGACCCACTCTGCCCTCTATATCGGCAGAATCTACGATATCCGGGATCCCGATCTGCAACAGCGGGTAAGGATGGCCTACAAGGGTGATCTGAATGAGCAACTGATGGTCGAGGCTCTGCTCGGTGAGGGCACCATCATTGCACCTGTCTCAAAATATCGCCGCGACCACCTGCGGATCTGTCGCCCAACCGGGTTGGAGCCGGAAGATGCCCACAAGGTGGTGGCGCATTCAATCAAGCACATCGGAACGGATTATGATGTCCGACACCTGCTGGATCTGGCGCGGTTTTTCTTTCCCTGGGGCTTCTTACCGAGACGCTGGCGATCCAGTCTGTTCGAACACAATGCCGGTATGCCGACCCGGACAGTCTGCTCCTCCATGCTCGCCTCGGCGTTCAATCGGGTCAATTTTCCGATCCTGCCATTCATCGATCGTGACGATGATGGCAGTCTGCGCTTCTTCAAGCGCAATCCCAGACTCTTCACACCAAAGGATTTCGACTACTCCCCCTATTTCGACATCATCAAGTATCCGTTTCTGGGATTGGATGATCTGGGTGTCTATCGCCGGCTGCCCTGGTGTGACGATGACATTCTCTACAATGACGACGAACGGGCCTTTGTGGCGGCAACCCGAGGTGAAACAGTGAGCCGGGTGGATGAGCGCACTGTTTTCTCGTTCACCAGAAAGAGTAAAGAAAAAGCAGATCCCATTGACGACAACACGCCCTCCGTTCCCAACACCACCGTTAAGGGAGGCTGACCGATGACGCTTCTAGGACTGATACTCTTATTGATGACTTTCTGGGGGCTGGCCTATGGCTCAGCGCGAGCCATCGTCTGGATCATCACCCCACCGGTGCTACTGGTCGCCCTGAATTTGGCCGGGTTGGTTACACCGCTCGGATCCCTGCTGGTCATCCTGCCTTATGCGGCTGCGCTGTTCTTCTATCTGATGCCTGAACAACGCAAGCAGTGGATCAGCAAACCACTCCTCGCCGCCTTCCGCAGTGTCATGCCCGCCATGTCACAAACAGAAAAAGAGGCCCTGAATGCGGGTAATGTCTGGTGGGACGGTGCGCTCTTTTCCGGGCAACCCAACTGGCAGGATCTGCTGCATCAACCTGCCTGCCAACTGGATCAACGGGAACAGGCATTTATCGATGGTCCGGTTGAGGAACTCTGCAAAATGCTCGATGACTGGCAGATCACCCATGAAGACAAGGATCTGTCACCACGTATCTGGGAGTTCATCAAATCCTCTGGAATGTTCGGCATGATCATTCCTGAAAGTTATGGAGGATTGGGTTTTTCCGCCTATGCCCATTCACAAGTCGTGTTGAAGGTTGCCAGTCGCAGTATCACTGCAGCTGTCACCATCATGGTGCCCAACTCCCTTGGACCTGCCAAACTGCTGTTGCAATATGGAACCCAGGAGCAGAAAGACCGTTATCTGCATAAACTCGCCAGCGGGGAAGAGATACCCTGCTTCGCACTCACCAGCCCCAAAGCAGGCAGCGATGCGGGAGCGATTCCTGATAACGGCGTCGTCACCTATGGCAACTTTCAGGGCAAGGAGGTACTGGGAATTCGCCTGAACTTTGAAAAGCGCTACATCACACTGGCCCCCATCGCGACCCTGATCGGTCTGGCGTTTAAACTGGAAGATCCTGAACGCCTGCTGAGTGACAATCCACTACCCGGTATTACCGTTGCCCTGGTACCGAGAGAGACCACCGGGATCAAGATCGGTAAACGGCATATGCCTTTGGATATCCCTTTCCAGAACGGTCCGATCTATGGTCGTGATGTCTTCATACCCATCGATTGGGTGATGGGAGGTGCTGAAGGCGCTGGTCAGGGCTGGCGGATGTTGATGGATTCACTCTCTGAAGGCCGCGGAATCTCCCTGCCCGCACTCTCTACCGGTGCAGGAAAAACAGCCAGCCGTTATACCGGAGCCTATGCGGCAGTTCGCAGCCAGTTCAACCAGCCCATCGGTCATTTCGAAGGGGTTGAGGAGGCTCTGGCCAGAATCGGCGGACTCACCTACCAGATGGATGCCGCACGCAAACTGACACTGAGTGCTCTGGATAGCGGTGAGACCCCATCGGTGATCTCTGCGATCGTCAAATACCATCTGACCGAGCGCTATCGTCAGGTGATCAATGACGCCATGGATATCCAGGGGGGCAGTGGCATCTGTCTTGGACCTGATAATCTGTTTGGCCGGGCCTATCAGGCGATTCCCATCGGCATCACCGTGGAAGGCGCCAATATTCTCACCCGCAGCATGATCATCTTTGGCCAGGGTGCAATTCGCGCCCATCCATTTGTGCTCAAGGAGTTTGAGGCAGCGGAGAATCCTGATCAGCAGGCTGGACTGACACAGTTCGACAGTGCACTGTTTGGTCACATCGGATTTGTTGTTACCAATTTTGCCAGAACCCTATGGCTCGGCCTGACCCACGGGCGTCTATCTGAAAGTCCAAAGCGTGGCCCGATGCGCCGCTACTTCCAACGACTCAACTGGATGTCAGCCTCCTTTGCACTGACCACCGATCTTGCCCTGATGACCCTGGGTGGTTCTTTGAAGCGAAAAGAGCGATTGTCTGCACGGCTGGGGGATATCCTGAGTAACCTCTACATTGCCAGCGCCTGCCTGAAGCGATTTGTTGAAGAGGGCGAGAAACCAGAGGATGTACCGCTGATGCAGTGGGCAATGGATGATTCACTCTATCGTATACAGCATGCCTTACGAGGACTGTTGCGTAACATGCCTGTGAGACCTTTGGCCTGGGTAATGCGGGTCTTGATATTCCCAACCGGTCTTCCTTTCCATAAACCCACCGACCGTTTGGACCACCAGGTGGCCCGCACCCTGCTCTCCCCAGGTGAAGCGCGTGACCGTCTGACCCATGGCGTTTTCACCGATGACGATCCACAGCAACGTATCGGTCAGCTTGAGCAGGCGATGCATGCCGTTGCAAAGGCAATCCCCCTGGAAAGGACCCTGAAACGGGCCAAACGGGCTGGACAGCTGCATGCGCGTGAGTTGCCGGAATTGATCAAGGAAGCGATCAAGCTGGGAATCCTGAGTGAGTCCGACAAGAGTCTGCTGGCAGAAGCGGAACGCTTGCGTAGCCAGGTCATTGAAGTGAATGCCTTTGAAAAGTTGATGCCAACTGGTTCAGGCTCTGCGAAACAGCAATCAAAGGTATCAACAATCAATAAATTGGGTGCAGCCTGAAACGTCATTCGGCGGCATGCACCCTGATCACAGCTGGAGTGAGGAACCACCATGGTTAAGGACCATTATGTAGCAAGAAACGTCTTCGTGGTCGATGGTAGTCGAACGCCGTTTCTTAAGGCTCGAGGCAAACCAGGTCCCTTTCGTGCCTCGGATTTGGCCGTTTCAGCAGCCCGTCCCCTGCTGACCAGACAAAGCTTTGCAGCCACCGAGCTGGATGAAGTGATTGTCGGGTGTATTGCACCCGGTCCTGATGAGGCCAACATTGCCCGAATCATTGCACTGCGACTCGGTTGTGGGGACAAGGTGCCCGCCTGGACCGTGCAACGTAACTGCGCATCCGGGATGCAGGCGATCGATAGTGCCGCACTGGATATTGCCTCGGGGCGAGCCGACCTGGTACTTGCCGGTGGAACCGAATCCATGAGCCATCATCCGATCCTGCTCAATCAGACCATGGTCGCCTGGTTGGCAGACTGGAACAGAGCAAAGAGTGTTGCTGCCAAGAGCCGACAGCTTGCCGCTTTGCGACCGCAACATCTGCAACTGGTGATTGCCCTGCTGCGTGGCCTGACCGATCCGCTGGCAGGACTCACCATGGGTCAAACCGCAGAGAAACTGGCCTGGCGATTTCAAATCGACCGTGATGCCATGGATCACTTTGCCGTGCGCAGCCATCAAAAACTGGCAGAGGCGATCGATGCGGGGCGTCTTGATGAGGTTGAACCCATCTACAGCAACAACGGTGACCTTTTTGAAACGGATGATGGCCTGCGACGTGACAGCAGCGTTGAAAAACTGGCTAGCCTCAAGCCGGCCTTCGATCGACCGGTAGGCAAAGTGACCGCCGGCAACAGTGCCCAGATCACCGATGGAGCCGCCATGTTGCTGCTGGCATCGGAAGAGGCTGTGGAAAAACACAATCTCCCGCTCCTTGGGCAGGTGATCGACTCCCAATGGTCTGCTCTCGATCCGACACAGATGGGTTTGGGGCCGGTACACGCCATGGGCAGTCTGCTGCAGCGACAGCGGATGGATGGGGAGAAGATCGATTACTGGGAGATCAATGAAGCCTTCGCCGCTCAGGTATTGGCCTGTCAGACGGCCTGGCAGGATCAGCACTACATGCAACAGGAAGTGGGATTGGAGCAGCCCCTGTCAGCGATTCCAGAGGAGCGCTTGAATGTGGATGGTGGCGCAATCAGCATCGGACATCCAGTCGGCGCAAGCGGCGCCCGACTGGTGCTGCATCTGCTCAAGACCCTACAACAGAGAGGCGCAACGCGAGGTATGGCAAGTCTATGCATCGGTGGTGGCCAGGGTGGCGCCATGTTACTGGAGGTGGCGAAATGAGTAAGCACTGGCATCTGGAAACCGATCAGCATGGCATCAGCTGGTTACACTTCGATCATGCCGACAGCCCGGTCAACATTCTTTCTCAGGAGGCCTTCGCCGAGCTGGCGGAATGTCTGGACGAACTGGAAGCGTTGCAACCCAAAGGCCTGATCTTCATCTCTGACAAAGCATCCGGCTTCATTGCCGGTGCTGACGTCAACAGTTTCCGCAGTGGTATGCGTCAACGTGAGGCGGAAGAGCACATCCACGGCGTACATGAGCTGTTTGCCCGAATCGAGAGTCTCGACTTTCCGACCCTGGCACTGATTCATGGTTTCTGCCTGGGAGGTGGATTGGAGTTGGCGCTCAGTTGCAACATCCGTATTGCACAGGATGATCCATCAACCCGGCTTGCCTTCCCGGAAGTCCGTTTGGGCATATTCCCTGGATATGGTGGCACGGTGCGGTCGATCCGTCGTGTCGGTGCCCTGCCGGCAATGCAGATGATGCTGAGTGGACGCGGTGTCAGCGCCCGCCAGGCGAAAAAGATGGGGCTGGTTGATCAGATTGCACCGCAGAGACAGATCAAAGCACTGGCTTCGCAGCTGATCCGCAAAGCACCAAAAGCTCGCCGACAAACAGTCCTCAACCGTCTGGCCAATAGCTTGCCCGGACGAATGATCGCCGCGCCTTTGTTGCGGCGTGAAACCGCCAAGCATGCCAATAAGAACCACTATCCCGCCCCGTTTGCCCTGATCGATCACTGGCAAAAGCATGGCGGTGATGCGGGCGCCATGTATCGCAGTGAAGCCAGTGAGGTGAGTCGTCTCCTGATCGGCAACACCGCACAAAACCTGATCCGGGTCTTCTTTCTACAGGAGCGTTTGAAATCCCTGGGCGGCAAACAGGATTTTCATCCTCGGCATGTGCATGTGGTGGGTGGTGGCATCATGGGTGGCGATATCGCTGCCTGGTGTGCCCTGAAAGGCATGCAGGTGACCCTGCAGGACCGGGAAGCCAAGTTTCTCACACGTGCCATCTCCAGAGCCCATGGCCTGTTCAGTCGAAAACTGCGTAAACCCCGTCTGGTAAACGCGGCCATGGACCGCTTGATGCCGGACCCGAAAGGTTACGGCGTCGCCAAAGCCGATGTGGCGATCGAGGCGATTTTTGAGGATATCCAGGCAAAGCAGCAGCTGTTCAAGCAGCTTGAGTCAGAGATGCGGCCGGATGCCCTGCTGGCCACCAATACCTCCAGTATCCCACTGGAAACCATCAGTGAGGTTCTCAACGACCCCCCACGCCTGATCGGTCTGCATTTCTTCAATCCAGTGGCCAAGATGCAGCTGGTTGAGGTTGTCCATGGTCAACAGACCAGCGCTGATCTGATTCACAAAGGTGCCGCCTTTGTGCGTTGCATTGACCGTCTGCCCCTGCCGGTGAAGAGCAGTCCGGGTTTTCTGGTCAACCGTATCCTGATGCCCTATCTGCTTGAAGCAATGAAGCTGATCGATGAAGGGGTGCCGGCACCGGTAGTCGACCAGGCCGCAGTGGAGTTCGGTATGCCCATGGGGCCGGTTGAACTGGCTGATGCGGTTGGCCTGGATATCTGTTTGGCGGTTGCGGAAAAACTCGCCCCGCTGTTTGATCTGGAGATCCCGAATCAACTCAAGCAACAGGTGGCAGCGCAACATCTGGGCAAGAAGAGCGGTCAGGGCTTCTATGCCTACGAAAAGGGCCGGATCCGTAAACAGAAGGTTGATAGCAGCTACACCCCACCGGAAGACCTGACCGATCGGATGATATTCCGCCTGCTCAATGAGTCGGTTGCCTGCCTGCGTGAAGGGGTGATCGAAGATGAGGATCTGTTGGATGCCGGGGTAATCTTCGGCACCGGTTTTGCCCCCTTCCGGGGCGGTCCGATGCATACCATACACAGTGGCGGACTCGACACTCAGCGCCATCAACTCGAGTTACTTGAAAAACGTCACGGTAATCAGTTCCATCCTGATGACGGATGGGCTAAGTTAAGAGGTGTGTAATGTTATTGTTTGAAAACGTGCATCAAGCGGAAGCAAAAAGACAACACTCCTATAACAACGATAATCTGAATATGAACAAACCGAATACAGATTACATCGGTCTCGATGTGGCAGATACACTGGCAGGTGTTTTCCAGGAACGGGTCAGACGGACACCTGAGGCTATTGGGTTTATCCAGTACGATCCGGCCAGTCAGCAGTGGCAGAAAAGCACCTGGCGCGAGATGGCGCAGCAGGTAGCGCGCTGGCAGGCAGCCCTGAAAAAAGAGGCTCTGAAACCGGGCGACCGGGTTGCCCTGATGATGAGAAACTGCAAGGAGTGGGTGATCTTCGACCAGGCCGCTTCAGGCTTGGGACTGGTCACCGTTCCGCTCTACACCAATGACCGGCCGGAAAACATCGGTTATATCCTGCAGGATGCCGGGGTCAGGCTGTTACTGCTCGAAAATGACCAACAATGGCAGGATCTGCAACAGATCCGTAATCAGCTTGCCGGCCTGAATCGCATTCTCACCATGGAGAAGGTAGACCCACTGGGTCTTCAGCCACGCCTGATGCATATCGATGAGTGGCTACCCGAGGAGACCGATGCGGAACTCGAATTGGTCGATCAATCCAGTGAAGAGCTGGCGACCATCGTCTATACCTCTGGTACCACAGGGCGATCCAAAGGTGTCATGCTGAGCCACAGAAACATCCTTTGGGATATCGAGAGTGGCGTTAAAATTATCGATATCTTTCCCACTGACACCTTTCTCTCTTTTCTGCCACTCTCACACACCCTGGAACGGACGGTTGGCTACTACCTGGCCATGGTCGCTGGCGCGACAACCGCCTATTCCCGTTCCATTGCGGAGTTGGGTGAGGATCTGCAGATCATCAAGCCGACCATTCTGGTCTCTGTGCCGCGTATTTTTGAGCGCGTCTACAGCAAGATCCAGGATAAGCTCGCCGCCGATTCAGCGATTAAACAAAAGCTCTTCGGTTTAGCGGTAGAGACCGGTTGGCAGGTTTTTGAAAATACCCAGGGACGACAGCCATGGAACGCCAAAATGTTACTTTGGCCGTTACTCAACAAACTGGTTGCGGGAAAGATACAACAGAAGCTCGGTGGCAGGTTACGCATCGCGGTATCTGGCGGCGCACCACTCTCATCCGATATTGCGAAAGTATTCATCGGCTTGGGCGTACCGATTTTGCAAGGCTATGGACTGACAGAAACCAGTCCAATCATCTCTGCCAATACCCATGAAAACAACATTCCCGCGAGTGTTGGCGTCCCGTTTCCGGGCATCGAGATCCGCATAACTGACCAGGATGAACTCTTATGCCGCGCGCCAAACGTGATGCTGGGGTATTGGAACAACCGAACAGCCACTAATGAGTGCATCGATGATCAGGGATGGTTCCACACCGGTGACAAAGCGAAGATAGAATCCGACCACATCTTCATCACAGGAAGACTGAAAGAGATCATCGTGCTGGCAAATGGAGAAAAGGTACCACCGGCAGATATGGAGATGTGTATCTCCATGGACAGCCTGTTCGACCAGGTCTTGATCATGGGTGAAGGAAAACCCTATCTCAGTGCTCTGATTCATCTTAACACTGAACATGAGGATGCTGCCCGTTACAATCCTGCAACGCTCTCTGAGACCGATGAGAAAGCCCTGCTTGAACGTGTAAACAGTTACCTGGATAACTTTCCCGGATATGCCAAGATCATCAGGCTGGCATTGATCAACGAAGCATGGAGTGTGGAAAACGGCTTTATGACACCAACCCTGAAGCTGCGCAGAAACAAGATATACAGTGAACATGCTGAGGATCTTGATCAACTCTACAAAGGGCACTGATATCTATATCATATCGATGACAATCGGATCGTTTTTAAACGATCCGAGCCGCTGAACGTTTACCGGTTAAGGTGGAGAGAACAACAATGATAAAATTTGTAATGTGCTTGACCAGACACCCGAACATCAGTAGAGCAGAGTTCAGGGACTACTGGATGAACAAACATGGACCATTCTTCATGCGCAACGCTGAGGTTATGGGTGCGAAAAAATATGTGCAATCCCATACCCTGGACTCACCATTGAATGAGGCGCTCAAGCAATCAAGAGACATGCTACCCGAGTATGATGGTGTTGCCGAAGTGTGGTTTGAATCTGCCGAGGCTCTGATGGAGGGCATGAGTACTCCAGAAGGTCAGAAACTCGGTGCGGCTCTGCTTGAGGATGAGAAGAATTTTGTCGATCACTCAAAATCTTCGGCATTTATTGTTGAAGAGCATGAATTCAACTGAACCTTTTTTTGATTTCCAGGTTCATCAATTGCCATCGATGTAAACTATAAGACTTCGACTGTTGAAGAATCATTGGTGATCTGAAAATTCACACCGATGTTCATCAACCTCATCCCGTTCCAACCTTCAGGATGAACTGACTCTCTGTACATTCTGTAGCAACAGACAGGTCGAACCGTTGTATCAAAGTGAGTAACCCTCGACGAGCACCTTCCTCGTTGTATTCCTATTCAAGGCAGTCTGATCACTCAGCTGCCAGAGGAAAGCAACGGTAGTAGTTTTCGGTGGTTTGCGCGGCGACCTCATCGACACTCAAGCCTTTGATCTCAGCCACGCACTCTGCCACCTGATGAACATAGATCGGCTGATTTGGCTTGCCTCGATAGGGCACAGGGGCAAGATAGGGGGAGTCTGTTTCAATCAACAGCTGCTGCATCGGCACCTGCTTCACCACTTCACGCAAATCAGCGGCATTCTTAAAGGTGATGATGCCTGAAAAGGAGATAAAGAAGCCCATCTCCAACGCCCGCTCCGCCATCGACCAGTTTTCTGTGAAACAGTGCATAACCCCACCAGCCTGATCAGCGCCTTGGGACTGCATGATGCTGAGTGTATCCTCTCTGGCGTCCCGGGTATGGATGATGAGCGGCAGATCGGCCTGTTTGGCCGCCTCGATATGTTGCCGGAAACGCTTACGCTGCCACTCCAAATCGCCTTTACCATGGAAATAGTCGAGACCGGTTTCACCAATCGCAACCACCTTCGGGTGTTTGGCTAACTCAACCAGTTCTGCCGGGTTTGGGTCGTGCCGCTCACGGTCGTTGGGATGCACACCAACCGATACGGAGATCTGAGGATAGGATTCGACCAATGAGACCATTGATGGCCAGGACTCCAGATCGATGGAGACACAGAGCATATGGCTGATTCCGCGATCCAGGGTTGAAGTGACAAACTGACCGAAGTCATTCGCATATTGATCGAGAGCTACCCGGTCGAGATGGCAATGTGAGTCAACAAGCATAGTAGAGCCTCAGGCTGTGGGGCCGCTATTTTATAGCGACGCCATCATCCTTGAAAGGTCATTACCGCGGGAATCCGATAGAGAGGTGGCAATCAGCCGGAATCAGAGAGTATGGGTAGGCCGATCCGATTTGAGCGCACCGGCCAGATAGGTCTCTATCTTGTTGCGCGCCGCTCCGCCGTCCTGGTCACTGAACTGGACACCGATCCCGGCCGCCCGGTTACCCTCGGCGCCAACCGGTGTGATCCAGATGATTTTTCCTGCCACAGGCAGGCGCTCGGCCTCATCCATCAGGGTCAGTAGCATAAAGACTTCATCGCCGAGACGGTACTGTTTGGTGGTAGGTATGAAAAGGCCGCCAAATTCCACAAACTGCATATAGGCCGCATACAAGGCGTTTTTATCCTTGATGGTTAGGGAGAGAATTCCTTGTTTTGGTCCACCAGCCATAAGTTACCTGACCTGATTCAGGCACCCTGTCTTGAACAGGCCTGCCATTCGATAAGTAGTTTTTCCAACGTCAACTGCAGATTGATATTGCTATCGGTGAGAGCCCTGACTGCGTAGAGTTTCTTCAGATAGCTTTGTATCGCCCTTGAGTTTAACTTGTCGGCTGTCTTCTGCAAAGCTTGAGCCCGGTCCGGATTAGACAATGCGGCCCCAGAGGATGACAGTTTCAGTCTCTGGAGATCGATAACCCAACCAATTAGCCACTCAATCAATAACTTATAGTCAAATTTTTGCCAGATGCCGGCCAATTTGACCGGATCGAGACGCTGATCGCTCAAGGCCAGAAACTGATTCAGCATCTCACTGCGACTCTCAAGCAGGGTTTTGTCATTTAATGCCAGAGCCTTGAGTGGCGCACCGTTGGCCAGTCCCAGCAGCAAAGCGGGATCTGCGTGCTCTACCTTGCCGCTTAGCCACGCCAGGGCCTGAGTTCGCTGAGGCGGATGAAACACCACCGACTGACATCGACTTCGAATGGTCGGCAGCAATCTGGCGGGTTGATCCGTCAATAGCAGGATGAGTGTCCCGGAAGTGGGCTCTTCGAGGGTTTTCAGCAAGCTGTTTGCCGCCCCGTTGGTCATCCGGTGGGCCGGCTGAATGCCGATCACCTTATATTTTGCTGAGTGGGCAGTCAGGGCAGCGGAACTGGTAAGCGCCCGGATTGCGTCGATTTTGATCTCACCGCTCTTACTCCCCTCCTCTGGTCCGATCCACTGCAGATCCGGGTGATTACCGGCCTGGATCAGGTGACAGTGCTGACAAGTGCCACAGGCTTGACCCGATTCACTGGGATTACTGCACAACAGGGATTGGGCAAAGCTCAGAGCGAACTGCTGTTTGCCGAGTCCAGGGGGACCGCTGAGCAGCAACGCATGGGACAGGCGTCCCTGGTTGAGAGACTGTTGTAACTGCTGCCACTGCTGTTGATGCCAGGGCATGGGGCTATAGCCCATCTCAACCACCGCTCTGCTCCAGAAAAGTGCTCACGACACTATGGATCTGTTGCTGTACGGTTTCCAGCGGTTTGGAAGCATCGACAATTTTGACCCGATGCGGCTCCCTGGCGGCAATCTCCAGATAGCCAGTCCTGACCTTCTCGAAAAAACTCATCTCCTGTTTCTCGAAACGATCCGGTTCGGATCTTTGCCCGGCCCGGGCCAGCCCCTGCTCCACAGGCAGATCCAGCAACAGTGTTAAATCGGGGCGAAGCTCGCCCTGCACGAATTGCTCTAGAGACGCGATACGTTCACTGGCAAGTCCACGCCCGGCACCCTGATAGGCGTAACTGGCATCGGTAAAACGGTCACACAAGACCCACTGCCCCTGTTGCAATGCGGGTATGATCTTCTGCTGCAGGTGCTCAGCGCGGGCCGCAAACATCAGCAACAACTCCGTATCATCGGCCATCCCGGTATGCTGATGCCCCAGCAGCAGATCCCTGATCGCTTCACCCAGTGGAGTTCCACCGGGTTCACGGGTAAACACCACCTGTTTGCCCGCCGAGTTGAGAAGATTACGGATAAAATCCAGATTACTGCTCTTGCCTGCACCCTCACCGCCTTCAACGGTAATGAATCGTCCTTTCAATGTGTTGCTCATCGCTTTAACTGATACTTTCGGACTGCATTGTTGTGCTCTTTCAGGGTTTCTGAAAAGTAGTGACCGCCCTCACCTGTCGCCACAAAATAGAGTGACTTACCCGCCTTTGGATTGAGTGCCGCTTCGATTGCCGCACCGCTTGGCATGGCAATGGGGGTAGGCGTCAGGCCCTTACGGGTATAGGTGTTATAGGGTGTGTCACGGGTCAGATCCCGCTTACGTATGTTGCCATCATAGCGTTCACCCATGCCATAGATCACGGTTGGATCGGTCTGTAACAGCATCCCTTTCTTAAGCCGCCTGACGAACACGCCGGCTATCTCCTCACGCTCATGTGGCAAGCCGGTCTCGCGCTCAATGATCGAAGCGAGTATCAATGCTTCATAGGGAGTTTTCAACGGCAGATCAGAGGCCCGTTCTGCCCAGGCCTGCTGCAATGTCTTCTGCATTCGCCGATAGGCCCGTTGCAGGAAATCCGCATCCGTGGTGCCCCTGGGAAAATGGTAGGTATCGGGATAGAAACGCCCTTCGGGGTGTTCATCTTGGTAACCCAGACGGGCCATGATCTGTTGATCATCCAACTCATCCAGGGTTTTGATAAGCACCGGATTAGCCCGAACAGCCCTCATCAACTGACGGAATGTCCACCCTTCGATGATGGTAAGTGAATGCTGGACAACTTTTGATGAGCTGAAGATCTGCAGCAGTTTAGTCGGCGTGGTGTTGGCAGGCAGGTAGTACTCCCCTGCTTTGAGCTGACCCGCCTGACCACTCCAGCGGGCTAATATCTCGAGCAGTATCGGCTTTTGGATGATCTCCTTTTGTTGCAGATCATCAGCCAGCGCTCTCAGGCTGGTACCGGCTTGCAGATGGTAGTTAATGCCTGACGCTGGCAGATTCAGAGGTTGATGGACAAAATCATCGTATTCAAGCCATCCCCAGGCCATCAGGAGGCTTAGTACAAAGATTGTGATGCCTAACAGTCTGTTCATGCTCCACTCATATCAGGGTCGGTTGATCGCTTTATCCTGCAGCAAGATAGCTACGTCCGATGAACATCATCAGTTCTGGCGGGATTTTTTTCAATTCATAGACCGTCTGCTCAAAGCGTACCACAGGACAAAGCCCCATAATGGCATTGGTCATGAACAGAGCATCACTCTGTTTCAGGTCGTCAACGGATAGTTCGGTGAGCCTGGGTTTCAGAGAGAATTGCTCTGCAGATTCGAGGACCAGCTCTCGCACAACGCCGGCAACTCCGGTGGTTGAAAGCCTTGGTGTCAGCAGCTGATCCCCTTTCAGCAAAAACAGATTGGACTGGGTTCCGCAAACAACCCGATCCTGCTGATCCAGCATCAGACCTTCTGCGATGTCAGGCCTATCCCACTCGGCTCTGGCCAACACTTGTTCCAGACGATTGAGATGCTTGATGCCGGCCAGCTGGGCTTGGTTTGACAGACGGGTCTCGCAAATGCGAATTTCGATTCCCTTTTCATACCACTCCGCTGGATAGTCAGGCCAGGGATGGATGGAGAGAATGCGCCTCGGATGACAGGGTGAAGGTGGACGATAGCCTCGACCGCCACTGCCCCGGGTCACGACGATTTTCAGAACTGCGCTGGTCTGTCCGGCCGCTACCTGGAGCGCTTCCTGCCAGAGCTGCTGTTTATCTGTGGGAGTGAAACCAAGTGCCTGTTCGCCTTTTTCCAGCCGCGCCATGTGGCGTTGCCAGAGACAGGGAAGACCATCCTTTACAGCGATGGTCTCAAACAGACCATCACCATATTGCAGACCACGATCCGTGATGGGTATCTGGTCTGCTGGTAATCCGTCAATCAGCAACAGAGATCTTCGAAGCAATCAGACTCGGCGGAATGCCAATGTACCGTTGGTACCACCAAATCCGAAGGAGTTGGAGATCACCACATCCAGCTTCATCTCCCGAGCCGTATTGGGCACGTAGTCCAGATCGCAATCGGGATCCTGATTTTCCAGATTGATGGTCGGAGGTACCACCTGGTTGTGCAGCGCCAGAATGGTGAACACCGCTTCTGCACCACCAGCGGCACCCAGCATGTGTCCTGTCATCGACTTGGTCGAGCTGACACAGAGATTGTGCGCATGATCACCAAAGGCCCGTTTTACCGCCAGAGTTTCCGCCACATCACCGGCTGGAGTGGAGGTACCATGGGCATTGATGTAGTCAACCTCTTCCAGGTTGATACCCGCATCTTTGAGTGCCATCTGCATACATTGGGCTGCGCCTGAGCCATCTTTCGAAGGTGCGGTCATATGGAATGCGTCAGAGTTCATACCCACACCCACCAGCTCAGCGTAGATTTTTGCGCCTCGGGCTTTGGCCTGTTCGTACTCTTCCAGCACGACCACACCGGCACCGTCACTGAGCACGAATCCATCACGATCCTTGTCCCAGGGACGGCTCGCCGCCTGAGGATCATCGTTTCTGCGTGACAGGGCGCGCGCCGCAGCAAATCCACCCAGACCGACTGGAGAAGTGGCCATTTCCGCACCACCGGCAATCATTACATCGGTCCGACCGAAGCGAATCATCATGGCCGCCTCGGCAATACTGTGAGCGCCACTGCTGCAGGCAGAAACGATCGAGTAGTTAGGGCCCTTCAAGCCATACATGATGGAGAGATTGCCCGATACCATATTGATGATGCTGGAAGGCACAAAGAAAGGAGAGATCTTGCGTGGTCCACCATCCAGGTAGGACTGATAGCTGTTCTCGATTCCTGTGATACCGCCAATCCCGGAACCGATCAGCACACCGATTCGATCAGCATTCTCTTCGGTCACTTCAAGACCGGAATCTTTGATCGCCTGAATACCGGCAGCAACACCATAATGGATAAACTTATCCATTTTCTTGGCTTCTTTCTTCGGGATGTAGTCAGTGACTTCAAAGCCGTAGATGGGACCACCAAATTGAGTCGAAAACGATTCGACGTCAAAGTGGGTGATCGGTTGGATCCCACTCTTACCAGCCTGTATGTTCTCCCATGAGGACGCCACATCCAGTCCAACAGGAGCTACCATGCCCAGCCCAGTTACGACAACCCTTCTTGCAGTCATATATGACTACCCCCAAATCTCATCGGTATTGCTGAAAAACAAAAGGCCGCGCCCCGTTATGGATGGAGCATGACGGCCTGCAAAAATTAGTTCTGCTGTACAGCTCAACTATGTGCGTTGATGTAATCAACAGCCAATTGCACAGTTGTAATCTTTTCAGCCTCTTCATCAGGAATCTCGGTTTCAAATTCCTCTTCAAGGGCCATTACCAGCTCTACTGTGTCGAGAGAGTCAGCGCCAAGATCATCGACGAAAGAAGCTTCAAGTGTCACCTCTTCATCTTTAACGCCCAGTTGTTCTACCACGATTTTACGAACTCGTTCTACGACATCGCTCATTTTATTAATTTCCTCTGGATTAACCGACGACCACCAATAGGGCCGATGCGGTATTGTAGTAACAAAAAAGTTCTGAGAAAAGCGTAATCATTAGTTCGGCTTAATGTCACTAATTTATTGATTATCTTTTTCTAAACAAATAATTATAAGCTAAACTTCATTTAACTTATAATGTTTTTAATCCGAAAATGTCCTTAGGACATGTACATTCCGCCGTTTACATGCAGGGTCTCACCTGTGATATAGCGTCCAGATGCGCCGGCAAGAAACAGCACGGCATTCGCGATATCCTCCGGCAATCCCAGTTGCTGCAACGGAATATTCTCTATCAGACTCTTCCTTTGAGCCTCAGGCAGCTCATTGGTCATGTCGGTTTCAATGAAACCCGGCGCCACAGAGTTTACCGTGATCCCTCTGGAACCCACTTCACGGGCCAGCGAACGGGTAAATCCATCGAGCCCGGCCTTGGCGGCTGCATAGTTGGATTGACCTGCGTTCCCCATCGAGCCAACAACTGAGGAGATATTGATGATGCGCCCTTTGCGCGCCTTCATCATACCTCTCAACACGCCCTTGCTGAGCCGGTAGACCGAGGAGAGATTGGTATTGATCACCCGCTCCCACTCATCATCCTTCATCCGCATCAGCAGATTGTCGTTGGTGATTCCCGCGTTGTTCACCAGAATGGTCGGAGCACTGTATTTTTCTGCGATGGCACTCATCAATGCATCAATGGAAGCCTGGTCAGCCACATCCAGTACCATCCCGCATCCTTTAACAGAAGCCTCATTCAGACGCGCTGAGATCGCCTCGGCACCACCCTCAGAAGTCGCAGTTCCCACCACGGTGGCACCGGCAGAAGCAAGGCAGTCAGCAATCGCCGCACCGATTCCACGACTGGCTCCAGTGACCAGGGCAATTTCATTCTCCAGACTCATTTCAAAGCCTCCAGAGCCTGATTCAGGCTATTTGTGTCATATACCGCAACACCGGTTAAACTCCGGTCTATTCTTTTTGTCAGCCCTGCCAGCACTTTGCCAGGCCCGGCTTCAACGATTCTGCTACTGCCGGCAGCGCCCATCTTCTGTACCGCCTCAACCCAGCGCACCGGACTGTACAACTGTGCTGCGAGCAGCGATCGGATCTCATCACCATCCGCGGCAGATGCCACATTGACGTTGTGAATCACAGGAATTTCAGCTGCAGAAAGGCTTATTGTAGCCAATTGTTCGCTCAACTGTTCTGCGGCAGGTTTCATCAACGCACAATGGGAAGGCACACTTACCGGCAGGGGCAACGCCCGCTTGGCACCGGCCTCCTTAGCCAACTCACAAGCCCGCTCAACGGCACTTTTACTGCCGGCAATCACCACCTGCCCGGGAGAGTTGAAGTTAACCGCTTCAACCACTTCACCCGACGCAGCGGATTGACAGACCTGGCGCACAACCTCATCGTCAAGACCGAGAATGGCGGCCATACTGCCACTCCCTTCAGGCACGGCGTTCTGCATGAATTTGCCACGCTGGGCAACCAGTTTTACCCCATCCTGAAAGCCAAGCGCACCGGCACAAACCAGAGCGGTGTACTCTCCCAGGCTGTGGCCTGCCATCATTTTCGGCGAGGGCCCGCCTTGCTGCTGCCAAACCCGCCATACCGCAACGCCAGCGGTCAACATGGCGGGTTGGGTATTCTCTGTTTGATTCAGTGATTCAGCCGGGCCATCCTGAGTCAACGCCCAAAGATCAAAACCCAGCACATCGGATGCTTCTTTGAAGGTCTCAGTAACAACGGCAAAATCTTCCGCCAGTTGTTTCAACATACCGACCGATTGAGAACCCTGACCGGGAAATACCATGCTGAATTGTGTATCACTCATAATCGACTTTCGCAGGAATTAGAATTTTGCCAGTACCGAGCCCCATGTGAAGCCACCACCAAAGGCTTCCATGAGAATGGTTTCACCACGTTTTATTCTTCCATCCCTGACTGCCACATCCAGTGCCAGAGGCACGGAAGCAGCCGAAGTATTTCCATGATCTTCCACAGTGACCACCACCCTTTCCATCGGGGTCTGCAGTTTCCTTGCAGTGGCGTTAATAATTCGGATATTGGCCTGATGGGGTATCAACCAATCGATATCCGATTTTTGCATCCCGTTGGCTGCCAGTGTCTCATCCACGATGCGGCCGAGCGTGGTCACCGCCACCTTAAACACCTCGTTGCCTCGCATCTGCATATAAGCCTCACTCTCACGAAGCTTGTCATAGCCACGGGAGATACCCGATGGCACACGCAGCAGGCTCTCATAGGCACCATCCGCATGCAGGTGGGTCGAGATGATGCCCGGCTCATTACTCGCCTCGATCACCACAGCGCCTGCACCGTCACCAAACAGCACACAGGTATTCCGGTCGTTCCAATCGAGAATCCGCGAAATGGTCTCAGCACCGACTACCAGGGCTTTCTTAGCCGATCCGGTTTGAATGAATTTGTCGGCGACACCCAGGGCGTAGACAAAGCCGGTACATACGGCCTGAACATCAAACGCTGCGGGACCGCGAATCCCCAGACGCGCCTGCAACAGACAGGCGGTGCTCGGAAAGACTTGATCAGCCGTGGTTGTTGCGACTACGATCAGGTCGATCTCATCAGGCTTCAGACCTGCCATATCGAGCGCATTCCGCGCCGCCTTTTCTGCCAGATCGCAGGTAAACTCGCCCTCTTCCGCAATGTGACGTTTACGGATACCGGTACGCTCTACGATCCACTGATCCGTCGTATCAACAATTTTTTCAAGGTCGTGATTGGTCACGACTTTCTCAGGCAGATAACCACCTGTGCCGGTTATACGCGAATAGATCACGCGGTTTCCCTTTTATCCAGATGAGCCTTGACCTGTTCCGCAATGCGGCTGGGCACATCGCTTGAAACCTCTTTACGGGCAATGCTGATTGCATTCATGAAAGCAATTTTATCTGCCCCGCCATGGCTTTTGATTACAATCCCACGCAGTCCCAACAGACTGGCGCCATTGTAGTGTCTATGATCAATGCGTTTCGCCAAACTGCGAAGTACCGGCAATGCGATCAATCCAGCCAATTGGGTCAGAAAATTCTTTTTGAATTCCAACCGCATGAAATGGCGGATCATCTTGGCAACCCCTTCACTGCTCTTCAGAGCGACATTTCCAACAAAACCATCGGAAACGATGACATCCGTGCCACCCTGAAAAATATCGTCCCCTTCAACATAGCCTACATAGTTGAGTGAACTGGCGTGCAGTAGTTCATGGGCCTCTTTTACCTGCTCATTACCCTTGATCTCTTCCTGGCCAATATTCAGCAGGCCGATTTTCGGGTTGCTTATATCAGTTACCGCAGAGACAGTCTCACTGCCCATCACTGCAAACTGAAACAGGTGTCCGGCACTGCAATCCACGTTCGCACCCAGATCGAGCATGAATGTCTGCCCCTTCATGGATGGTAAAGCGGTAATGATTGCTGGACGATCGATATTCGGTAGCATCTTCAGCACAAACCGGGAGGTAGCCATCAAGGCGCCGGTATTACCAGCACTGACGCAGGCGTCCGCATCCCCGGATTTGACCAGATCTATAGCCACTCTCATGGATGAATCTTTTTTGCTTCGCAGTGCTTTGGAGGGCAGCTCATCCATAGCAACCACTTCAGATGCGTGCTTGATGCGCAGTCTGTCACCGAATCCATGATTTCCAAGCTTTGCCTGCAGCGTCTCTTCGTCGCCAACCAGTATCAGCGCAGTCGCCTTATCTTTATTCAGATACCCTAAAGCAGCAGGCACCACGACATCTGCACCGATGTCGCCACCCATTGCATCCAGAGAGATTGTGACTGGCCTATTCATTGAAGATAGATTCACCCAAATAAGAAGAACCCGTCAGAGGCCATCGCCCCATACGGGTTCCAAACAGGTCATTGAACCGACGAGTTGAGAATCACTCGCCTTTGGTATCGACTACTTTACGGCCTTTGTAGAAACCATCCGCAGTCACGTGGTGACGCAGGTGGGTTTCACCGGAAGTTGAATCAATAGAGAGAGTCTCACTCTTCAGACCATCATGTGCACGACGCATACCGCGCTTAGATGGGGTCTTTTTGTTTTGTTGAACAGCCATGGCTGATCTCCTGAAAAAATTTATACAAACTAAAAACTAATGCCTGTCCTTTTTAAGCGCGGACAACACGGCAAACGGATTTTCCTGTTGCTCAGGTTCTGACACCTGCAGTTCCTCATCTGAGACGAACTCATGAGGCACCTGACAAACATCTGTGTCGTGCATCGGCACTTGAGGCAGTGCCAAAAGAAGCTCATCTTCGATCAGCTCCCTGAAATCCACCGCACCCTCTTCTACCAGACATGGGTCCAGATCATCAGGTAGCCTCTCAGCTTCATTCAGTCCTTGAACAAAGACCACCGAGAACCTTCTCTCTACAGGAAATCTCAACGCCCCAAGACAACGTTGGCACTCAAGTGTCAACTCTGTCCGGACAATCCCGTCAAGCCTTGCATGCCGCTGCTCGTCACGACTGAAGCTCAAATTGAACAAGACCTCGCCATCAGCCTGCATCAGGCATTCTCGGAGCCTCACAAAAGCCTCAACAGGCAACTCTCCGCTGACCTCTTTTCCGAGATCAGCGAAGCGCCAGGGATCCAATCGATCGGGAAAGCGCTTCGACATAAGCGCGAGATAATATTATGAGAGCACCTCTCATGTCAAAATGACATGAGAGTTGGGGTATCTGCCGGAGGGCGGGATTAACCGCCAACCATCGCCAGCAGAATACCGGCAGCGACGGCAGAACCGATCACCCCCGCCACATTCGGCCCCATCGCGTGCATCAGCAGAAAATTGTGGTGATTGGTCTCCAGACCCACTTTGTTGACCACCCTGGCGGCCATCGGCACTGCCGACACACCAGCCGCACCGATCAGCGGATTGACCTTGCCGCCGGTGACCCGATGCATGATTTTACCCATGATCACACCAGCCGCCGTGCCAATACAGAAAGCAAAGGCACCCAGCGTGAGGATACCCAGGGTATCGATGGTCAGAAACTTGTCTGCCGAGAGCTTGGAACCAACCGCCAGACCAAGGAAGATCGTCACGATATTGATGATCTCGTTTTGTGCCGCATGACTGAGTCGCTCCACCACCCCACTTTCACGCAGCAGATTGCCGAAGGTCAGCATACCGATCAGCGGGGCTGCGGAGGGTAGAAAGATGATACAGAGCAACAGCACCGCAAAGGGAAACAGCACCTTCTCCAGCTTGTTCACATGCCTCAACTGCTGCATTTCCACATTGCGCTCCGCCTCGGTCGTCAGCAGGCGCATGATTGGCGGCTGGATAATCGGCACCAGCGCCATATAGGAGTAGGCTGCCACAGCGATCGCACCCAACAGGTCAGGTGCCAGCCTGGAGGCGAGAAAAATCGCTGTCGGTCCATCCGCGCCACCAATGATCGCAATCGCAGAAGCCTCAGCCAGGGTAAAATCGAAACCTGGAACAAAATTCAGCGCCAAGGCTCCCAGCAGCGTGACGAATATACCGAACTGTGCGGCAGCGCCCAGCAACAGCGTCCAGGGCATCGCAATCAACGCCCCGAAATCGGTTAGCGCTCCGACCCCCATGAAGATCAGCAGCGGAAATACCCCGGTCTCTATCCCGACACTGTAGATAAGGCCCAGCAGACCATCACTACCGCCGATTCCAGCCAGCGGGATATTACTCAGAATGGCGCCGAATCCGATCGGCAACAGCAGCAGTGGTTCGAACTTCTTCACCACCGCCAGGTAGATCAATGCGCAGCCAACGCCCATCATCAGGACCTGGCCCCACTCCAGATTCGCCAGACCAGTCGACTGCCATAGCGGTTCTAAGCCAATTTCAACCATATCAGGAAAGACTCAACAGTGGGGTTCCAACCTGTACGGCATCACCCTCTTTAACCAGGATCTGAGACACCGTACCGGCTGAATTGGCGCGTACTTCCGTCTCCATCTTCATTGCTTCCAGCACCATCACAACGTCACCGGCAGCCACCTGTTGACCGGCGGAGACCTTGATGGCGTGGATATTTCCAGACAGTGGCGCGGCAATCTCCGTACCACCAGCGGGTGCCGGGGCCGCCGCAGGTGCCGCGGCTGCCGGTGCCGCAGGAGCCACATCGGTCACAGCACCAGCGGGGGATACCTTGACGTTGTAGGTCACCCCATTGACTTCCACCTGATAGGCTTCAGGCCCACCAGCCGGTGCCGGGGCAGGTGCGGCAGCAGGCGCTGCGCTGGCCGCCTCCGGTTCTGTTCCCGGGGCCGGCTCAAAGGCATCCGGATTGTCTCTGTTCTTAAGGAATTTCAGACCAACCTGGGGGAAAAGTGCATAGATGAGTACGTCATCAACTTCATCTTTTGCCACTTTGATACCGTGCTCATCGACCAGACCACGGAATTCCGCGGTCAACTTATCCATCTCCGCATCGATCAGGTCAGCTGGACGGCAGGTAATCGCCTCTTCGCCATCTTTCAGAACCCTGGACTGAAGTTCAGCATTCACCGGGGCCGGTGTCGCACCGTATTCCCCTTTCAATACACCTTCGGTCTCTTTGGCTATCGTCTTGTAGCGCTCACCCATCAGCACATTGATAACCGCCTGGGTACCGACAATCTGGGAAGTCGGGGTGACCAGTGGAATGTAGCCCAGATCCTCGCGTACTTTGGGAATCTCTTCCAGCACATCATCGAGTTTTTCGGTAGCACCCTGCTCCCTGAGCTGATTCTCCATGTTGGTCAACATGCCTCCGGGCACCTGAGCTACCAGAATCCGGGAGTCGACACCCTTCAGGGAACCTTCGAACTTCGCATACTTTTTACGCACTTCGCGGAAATAGGCTGCAATCTCCTCCAGCAGGATGAGATCCAATCCTGTATCCCGATCGCTCTCCTTGAGAATCGCCACAACGGACTCTGTGGCAGAGTGGCCATAGGTCATACTCATTGAGGAGATCGAGGCATCCATCATATCCACGCCCGCTTCGGCGCATTTAATCGCGGTCGCCACACTCATACCGGTGGTTGCATGACTGTGCATCGCAATCGGTATCGAAATGCTCTCTTTCAGACGGGTAACCAGTTCATAACCGGTATAGGGATTCAACAGCCCAGCCATGTCCTTGATGCAGATTGAGTGGCAACCCATATCTTCCATGCTTTTGCACATATCCAGCCAGTACTCCATGTTATGTACCGGACTGACGGTATATGACATGGTGCCCTGGGCGTGTTTATCGACTTTCAAAGTCGCTTTGACCGCAGTCTCCAGATTGCGCAGATCGTTCATCGCATCGAAGATACGGAATACGTCCACGCCGTTGGTGGCTGCTCTCTCGACAAACTTATCCACCACATCGTCAGCGTAATGCCGATATCCCAGGATGTTCTGTCCGCGAAACAGCATCTGCATCGGAGTATTCGGCATGGCCGATTTCAGAATTCGGATACGCTCCCAGGGATCTTCACCAAGGAACCTGATACAGGCGTCGAAAGTTGCCCCGCCCCAGGTCTCCAATGACCAGAAGCCAACTTTATCCAGCTTTTCTGCAATCGGAAGCATGTCGTCGATACGCATTCTGGTCGCAAACAGAGACTGATGCGCATCTCTCAACACAACTTCTGTTATTCCTAGTGGTTTCTTTTCGCTCATAAGCTAGCCGCCGTTGTTAATAAAACAGCCTGGTATCAGGTGTTAAAAAATATGAAAATTCAGACTCAATGACGAATCGAACGATATTGGTTAATTGCCGCTGATATTACGGCAACCAGATCGCCACGCATAGTGGCCGAATCCTGGCCTGACAAAACAGGTGTACTGGCATGTGTGCTAACTGTCCCTTGCCTTTCCATCACAGCCATAGCGAGTTTTGACATCCCCTTCATGGCAAAAACCAGAACAAGAAGGAAAGTGAAAACTATCCCCATTCCAAGCAGCATCAGGTTGACGCCTGATAGCAACAAGTCTTCAATTGGCATTGGATATATTTACTCTTTGGTGGTTATTTTTGTCTTTCTACGTTGGGTGAAGACATGTTGTCAAGCAACATGTGTATTAACAACATCGACTAACTCTTTGTTTTTATGTAGATAATACTCCATTTATTTAGAATATACATAATCAGTATTAAGCCTATCAATCAATTCTATACCGTGGTGAGGCTGCAAGGCGAGATTTTTTCATTCAATCGCCACCCTGTCTGGTAAAATAGGCGAAATTTTATTAGTAAAACCACGCCCCAGTATGACCCAGGTAACCCAGTCCGATCCCATACCTCTTGTATTAGCCTCCAGCTCCCCATTCAGAAGAGAACTGCTCAGCCGGCTTGGTTTGGAATTCAGCACCTCTTCACCTGACGTGGATGAGAGCAGGCTGAACAATGAGTCAGCAGAAGCGCTGGTGCTGAGGCTGTCAAAAGTGAAAGCGATGGCGGTCGCAGAGACCCACCCAGAGGCTCTGATTATCGGCTCGGATCAGGTCGCCACCGTTGATGGAACGATTTTGGGTAAACCGGGCAAACACGAAAAGGCGGTTGAACAGCTGCTCAATGCCTCCGGCAAGCGGGTAACTTTTTACACAGGCCTCACTCTATATAACAGTAAAACCGGCCAGGAGCAGAGCTGTTGCGAGCCTTTTCATGTTCATTTCAGAACCTTGACTCAATCCGAGGTCGAAAATTATCTGTTGAAAGAACAGCCTTACAACTGCGCCGGTTCCTTCAAATCAGAGGGTCTGGGGATCACCCTGTTTGAGTCCTTGGAGGGTACGGATCCGAATGCCTTGATTGGCCTGCCGCTGATACGTCTGATCACAATGCTGCGCAAAGAAGGTGTGAACATCCTGGCTTAGCAGCGGATTTGGATTAGTGTTAACAGGCCCTAAAAGATTGCATCCTCGATTTTTATGGTGTCGGCGTCGAGACTATCGCTGTTTTCACCGTGCTCCAGCCTGGCAAATGCTTTGACGGTGGATCGATCCACCGATGCCAGATAGTGATCAGTGCCCTCATGGGCCAGAATATTTGCTACCTGAACAATGTCCACATAATCGACTGGCACATCATCACTCGGATCCCGGCTGAAATCTTCATGATGGGCAGCCACATCGATGATCGCCTCGTCGAATTTCCATAACTTCAAGATACTCCCCCCGATATGCGGATGCAGCTTCCGCAGAACCTTGTCAAGAAATTGAGGATTATCTATCAACTCTTTGTATTTAGTTGCCTTTATTAATAGTGGTATATGCCCGATGTCATGTACCAACCCTGCCACCAGTGCGATATCCGGGTCCAGTCCCGGCTGCGCTTTGGCTAACATCGCTGCTTGCGCTCCCACTTTCACAGAGTGATTCCAGAGCTTGTCCATGCGCCGCTCAATCTCTTTCACCGAGGTTCGAAATACCTCTTTCATCGATACCGCATAGACCGCATTTTTCACCCGCTGAAAACCGATCCGGGTAATTGCAGGCTTGATGGTGGCGATCTTGTTCATGCCCCGGTAGAGAGGACTGTTGGCATAGCGGATCAGTCGGGCGGTCAAGGAGGCATCCCGCGAAATGACTTTTTGCAGATCGGATGCAGAGCTATCCACATCATTGATAATGATCAGCGCTTCCAGCGCCAAAGCCGGCAAGGTTGGCAGATAGATATTGTTGGCAAGCAGATCCTCTTTTACCGAGTCGACAAAAGCCTTGGTTGTCGCAGATTCAAGCTGCTTCTGCTCACGCTCCTGTTCTGTCTCAGTATCTACCCGCTCACCATCTGCAAGTGTAAAAACCGATTTTGTCATCCGATTGCTGCCAGCCTGTTTTGTCTCGTTGTAGATCAACTCATCATTCGACCAAAGCTCTGTTTACTGCGCTGCACCTTCCTGTCAGGTCAGCATGCCACAGGGTTCATTCTCAGGCCAAATCTTAAATTCTAAATTACTATATATATCAGTTAGTAAAAATACTATTGGAAAGTTTACTTTAACTACTGGCTCACTCCTTACAATCGAGCCAAAGCAGGTTATTTGCTATCCAGCAGGATTCACTTAAAACCAGAGTAAAAATCACCTGCAGAAGATAGCGGCAAGACAATCCGATTTCTCCAGTTTTCGAGTCATTTCAAGCTAGTTGAGTGGTTGCTATGCGTCAAGCATCACACAATTAACAATTTACTAACCCAATGACCCAATTGCTCACTTTCAGCTGCTACGAGTCTGAATACCGCAAAATTGAACGGGCCATTTTTTTTAAATCTTTCACAAAAAATAAATCTCTTGTTACCGATAATAGTACGCACTGATGCGTTGCGGCCCAGAACACTCAAATCCGTTGCCCCAGTGCCGATTCCTACCGGCCTGAAATCGCAATTATTTGAATATTAGTGAATTGTCTCTCATTTTTCGCTTCCCATCTGATTCATAACTAAAGTATTAATACTTTAATTTCATGGAGTTAAGCCTGCTACTTAAAATCATATTTAACAATTACTCATTCAAGTTTTAGCTCTATGAGACGACTTTATGGGTAGGCTAAACAATAAACATGTCTAACGATCAAGACTTTGACGGTATGGCAGAACAAGCACTCAATCGCTTTACTCAACATACTGGCGAAAAGCCGGTAGTCCTCATTGCAGACGATTCTCGGGTTGTCCGGGTATCGTTGAGGAATATTCTTAATGAAACCTGTCAACTCATTGAAGTTGAGGATGGGGAGCAGGCGTGGCAGGTCATTTGCCAGACCCCATCCATCGATCTGGTCTTCAGTGATCTCTCCATGCCAAAACTGGATGGTCGCAAACTCTTAGCCAATATCAGAAATTCGACAACTGGACGAATATCCAACCTGCCGTTCATCGTGGTTACCGGTAATGAGGTGACTGACGGTATCGCAGAAGAGCTTGAGAAGCTCGGCGCATCCGGAATGGTGAGCAAACCGTTCGATCCGACATTAATTCAGCAGTTCGTTGATGAGTTAGCCGAAGAGAGCGAGCAGGAGCTCTCCGTAGAAGTTCCAAACACCAAGGCACAGAGTGATTATCTCGACAGTACCACCGATAAATCACAATTTCTGGAGATTGCCAGCCGGGAGCTCTCGTTTGCAATCCGCAACAAGAATGAGCTTGCTTTGGCGATCATCAAAGTCGATCAATTCAGCAGTATTCTGGACCACTACAGTGAAGCAGCCATCGAGCATATTCTGCTGGCGCTGAAGGAGATCATTGAGAAACACATCCATCCTGATGACACCCTGGGCTACTTTGGAGAGGGCTGCTTTGCGATTCTACGTCCCGCCTCGAATGCCATAGGTACAAAATACCTGAGCCGCAGAATTCTGGAAGATCTCACCTCAAAACAGTTCTATCTTGGCGAGGCGGATGAAAGCGTCACGGCGAGTATTGGCATTTCAGCACCGGACATCAAACCGGGAATCCGCCTGCAGGACCTGATCAAACTTGCAGAAGGACGCCTCAAAGCCGCATTTGAGAATGGCGGTGACAAAGTTGTCGATAAAGGCAATGAAAACCTGACTCCGGTCTCCATGCAGGACAGCATGGAGATATCCAACGTCATATCCAACACACAACCCAGCTCACCCCATGTAGTCTCCAGAAGCTCTTCCGAGATCAATCGTTTGGCGGCGGAACAGGTTGCGGAAATCAAGGCCAAGTATACGAATCAAGCGAAGGATTTCGAAGCTCAGGCAGGGCAGATCTCTGAATATAAGAGAGCTCTGGAGGATTTGACCGATGAAAACAGAGCGCTGATCGAAGACGTCAAACATTGGAAGAATGAGTCCGCGGAAGCTGAACATCTGCGCCGACAACTGTTTGAGGTTGAGAGCCAGTTCCAACAGCTGAAAGTCAAGTTTGGCGAAGTGCAAAAGGCCAAGGATGATCTGGCACACCGCACCGACACTACCGAAAGAGAGAACCGGCGACTGATTGATGAAGAGGAAGAGAGAACAGCTTCATTGAGGCAGTCTCACCAACTGATTGAAGGTGAGAACAAGCGTCTGGAGAGCCAGATCATCGATCTGAAGACCCGCGCAGAAAAAGCGGAGCTTGAGAGCCTGAAATCCAATCAGCTGGTAACCAGTCTGCGGGATAACAGCAATCTGCTGAAGATGCAGGTCGATCAGTTACAACAGGAAGTCAATGAACTGCGGGAAAAACAGTACCAGCAGCCACAAGCCAGCAAAAAACAGAACAGCGCCCCAAGCAGTGAATCAGATTCGGAGTTGAAAACAGACACCGATCTGCTGGAAGAGCTGTACAAACCTGAACTGGCCCTCTCCCCCACTCCGCAGCCGAAACCGAAGCCGCAGCCGCAGCCGCAACTGCAAAGTCAACCGGTCAAAGAGAGCACAGCCGATTCGGTTCATCTGTTTCCAGATAAAGAGCAGGTGGACCTGAAACAGAAGCAGGTGAAAGAGAGCAGGATTCCACCGTTTCGGGTAGAAGCCGAACCGATGTTCTTTAAAAATGGATTCAATCTCTCATCATTCACCATTGCCAGCTTAATCATGCTCGCCATAGTCTTAGTCGGCGGCATCTACCTTTACGCGGTAATGGGTGATCCACCTGCAAATGATCTTGCATCCAAGACAAATCAGGTAACGCTGCAGAGTAAGACGCCCAATCACGCTGCAGCAGCCCCGGTGCCCAAGGAGACCGTTGTAAAAAAAAGCGTAAATAACGGCAACGGTAGATCGGCCCCGTCAGTCAACAGGGCTGGATATCAGGCAGCAGCTCCTGTTACCAAAGCGATGAGCATTTCTGAGGAGCTGAGGCTTGAAAAAGAGCTGACGTTACGTCAGATGGCAGAGGAAGAGTTCTCTCGCAGTCTGGTCAGCACTGCGACAACCGAACCCGTCGATTCCGATTTGACAGAAACTGTTTCCTCAGATTTTGAAATTCAGTCTGAAACCGCCAACGAAGCACTTCCCTTACCACAAGATATTGAAGCAGAAGCCAACTCCGTGGATCTTGATGTAACCACAGATAGCCTCAACTAAGGCTTAGACAATCACCCCGGATTGTCCATAACCATCTGATAATACCTCTCTTTTCTCAATTTCAAGTGCGACAACTATCTTGCATCACTGTCTATTGCATTGATGACAACGTGCCCGGTAAAACCTAACAGGATTTAATTCTCACTCAGATCACTTGCCCGCTGTTGAAAGATACTGGCATGCAGTGGCCAGCCAGACTCATCAATCACGAATACTGTCCATTTTCCCTCTTCTCCGGGATTGAGACTCTTGATTGAATAGGCCCGCCAGCGGGGACCACCGACTTGGATATTGACCTCACTGATCACTTCCCCTTCAAATTCCCATCTGTGAATAACCGTACGACCCTGCAGATTTCTAAGATCTGTAAAGAATGAGACCTCCGTGGCATTCTCATCCAGGCTGACCACCTGATCCACTGGCTCTCTGTTAATCACGGCGGTGGTGAACACAGCCCGGGCGACGTAGGCATCGGGTACAGGAGACTCTTCGATAGCCTGTGAATCCAACAGCTCTTGTGCTTCCGCTTCAACCTCTTCCGAGGTCACGCTCCCTTGTGCTGGATCAATCGTCTCCTGTGACCATAGTGATGACTGTATGGAGATCAGTGCGATGGCCAGCCAGAGCTGTTTCATTAGCCCAAATCCTTGAAGAGTTTTTATCATTGACACCTCCGACATGCTGTTATTGAAAAATTGAAACAGAAATCCCGGACAGGCGCCAGTTTTTGCCAAGGCTATCGTCGCAGAACCCGAATCCATTGCCAGAAATTCAGTAGACCGGCGAGTGAGGCGGAGAGATAGGTAAATGCCGCCGCCCGTAATATTTTTTCCGCTGCTGGGTATTGTTCCGTTGTCAGATAACCATCCTTTAACAGGGGCATGGCTTTTTTAAAACTTGCATCCAACTCAACCGGCAGGGTGAGTAACTGCAGCAATACATTGGTCCCCATTATCAGAAATGCTGCCAGGGCGCTCACCATCCCGATCGCCGGCGCCCTGGAGATCACCGAGGCTACCGGCGCCAGAAACAGCAGAAAAGACCCCAGACGCTGAGCAAACTGCGCGAATCGGGCCAGTCGGGTGCGCCAGCGGAACATCGGTTCATCCGCTGCGTCCTGCAGCGCATGCCCTACTTCATGAGCTGCGGTTGTAATCGCAGTCAGCGATTTTCCGGCCAACTTCTCCTTGGTCAGCCTGACAGCTTTATCACCTGGGTCGTAGTGGTCCCCCAGATCCGTACTTTCAACACGTACATCCGTCAGGGAAAAGCGATCCAGCAGATGCCTTGCCAATTCGCCGCCATTGCCGGGAAAATTATCCTCATCCTGTTGGCTGTGCTTTTTCATGGTCCGATTGACCCACCATTGGGGGCCAAGCAGAAGCACAAGCAGCAGTGCCAAAATCAATACATAGTGCATGCCTTCTCTCAACCGATAGCTGAACTCATCTGGAATTGATCAGTTATTAACCTGGAACAATCTGTCGGATTAATACTATGATGATCAATGGCAGGAAAAGTTTGAGAGCACCTCTTGATTATTCTGAGTTCGAAGCGAGATGCGGAGGTGCAGCCTGGCAGCAGGGCCTGGTGGTTGGTTGACTCGCAACAGCGTTCATCCGGCCCGACGATCAAAAGAGAGCGCCATAACCATGTATTAGACATGGTTATGGCGAACGCTATCGCCTAGTAGGTGACTACTCTCGGAAGCTGCTTCGCTTCAGCCACCCACTTCTCAACTGAGGAGAGACTGGGCGTAGCACGTACCAGATTCTTTGCATCGTTGACCTCAACCATTTTTGCATGGAGGTTCTCGGGCTTTCTTTGCGCCAGTTCAGGCACGGTATCCACCCCGGCGGCTTCCAACAGGTCGGAGTACTGCTCACCAATACCCTTGACCCTGAAAAGGTCGGCCATATTGACCCATCTGAGAATCAGTTTGCCGCTGATTCCGCTTGAATCTTCAAGTGCCTTACGCCCCTTCTTGGTACTCCCCTGCTCCAGCAAGGCTTCCAGGCTCTTGATATCAGCCGCTTCCAGTTTTGATGCGTAGGTTGCACCGATACCCTCGATTTCGACAAGCTTAGTCATGATTTTTAAGTCTCTCTCTGGTTGGATAGGTGGTTATTCTTCTTCCATAGTGAGCGTTCCGATACTCAACATCTGCCATCCCTATGCACCCTCTGAAAGGCTTATAATCCTGCATCATCGCTTTACCGGCATAGGCCACCAGGTTTCCACTGTGGGTGGCAATGCAGGAAACTGTTGATTCAGTGGCACCTCCCCTGAACCTCTGACACTGATGATGCAGTACAAAAATCAAGCTGGCTCTCCATCGCCCCCCTTCTCATCCCTGTGAGATGTTCATCATACACACTATAAGAGTCTGATAAATCTTGATTTAGCTATGAATTCTAAACAAGTGTTAAATGTTTTTTCAAGGTATTCCAGTGGCTGTCTACAGCAGCGCCTGTTAACTCAAATTAAACGCATCGACAACTTGACTGGCGAGGCTGATGCGTCGCCGATCCTCTCTTCTCCGATCTCCGGGATAGCGGTGAGCCTTATCTAGCATCAGTCTTCGCCGATCCCGCGAGGCTTCCCGGTGGATATAGGGATGAGCACGCAGCCTCCTGCCCATCTGTGAGGCCGCATTCAGTCTGCCGATCATTTCGTGGGCGGATTCCGATGGATCAATAAATACCAGCCCATGAATTTCCCACTCTTGGGTCTTATTGAACTTCAACTTCAGTACTTTCGACCTGGTGATCTCCACCGCTTTGACTTTCTCTTTAAAAAAAGACCAACCCGGCATTGCAAGTCGGTTGACCATTTTGGTCAATTCCCTTGCCGAACACTCTTCCGATATCCCATTAATAAAAACCCACATCATTCCTCTCACAACATGGTCTTTAGCAATTCAATATAGCAGACTATCAACCTGACACCCTGATATTCAGTCTTCTGTTGAAGCGGCTCTGCCTTTGAAATTCAGACTGTTGGGGCTTCATAAGACCCGTAACAGGGTCTGTCAAAGCATCTATTTTGTACGATGTTGGTGATCTTCAATCTATACTATCTATTCAAATAGATGAGTAATGTTTCTGATCTGTTGCTGATTACTATTGCAGAGGAACAATTGCCAGTGAACTGTACTCATAACTAGTGAACGGTCCGTAGGAAGTGTAATGCCCAATCCATTTATCACACAATTTCAGCAGTTACCCAATACCATCCCGATTTTCCCGCTTGCTGGCGCCATTGTGATGCCTGGAGCGCAGTTGCCGCTGAATATCTTCGAGCCCCGATACATCAATATGATAGAGGATGCGATGGCAAGCCATCATCTGATTGGCATGGTACAACCTCTGGAACAACCGGAAAACAGCAAACATGAAGTATTCAATACCGGCTGCTCCGGCAGAATAAGCTACTACAATGAGACCCCCGATGGCAGAATTGAGATCATTCTTACCGGAGTGTGTCGTTTTGATATCGGTGAAGAGCTTAAGACTACCCGTGGTTATCGCCTCATAACCCCACTTTGGTCAAGGTTTGAATCGGATTACGACCTCGCTACCACCGCATTGCTCAAAGAGCGAAAACAGATCGAACTCACCCTGGAACGCTATCTGCTGGCGAATGACCTGCAGACAGATACCGAACAATTGAAACAGCTCCCTACTGATCTGCTGGTGAATGTGCTGACCACCGCCCTGCCCCTGCCCCATGAGGACAAGCAGTCCATGGTCGAAACTGTCGATATCGCTGAGCGACTGCAGATGCTGGTCGCGAAACTGGACTTGAGCAGTTATCCGCCAAACAGTGATTTGAAACACTGAGTCTCCTCAACCGTTAAAGATTGCGTTTCGCTTTATGGCCAGTGTGACCCACACTCCTTTCAAACCTGCCTGGTGGCTCAAGTCTCCCCATCTTCAGACCATTTGGCCAAGTCTGTTCAGGTCAAGGGTCAAGCTCGATTTTCGTCTTGAACGAATCGATCTCAGAGATGGCGACTTCATAGACCTCTCCTGGCATCAAGGTTCCAGCGGACCTCTGGTGATGTTGATACACGGCCTGGAGGGCTCCATCAGCTCCCACTATGTCACACCAACACTTCAGGCACTGCATCGAGCTGGATTCAGTACTTTGTTCATGCACCTGCGCGGCTGCAGTGATGAGCCGAACCGGATGCGCAGGAGCTATCACTCCGGGGCATCTGAAGATCTCAAAGAGATCCTTGAACTGCTGGAGTGTAGAAATCAGATTCCGCAAGCTGTGGTCGGTTTCTCCCTGGGAGGAAATCTGCTTTTGAAGTATCTTTCCGAAACAGGCCACAGGAGTCGAATTGGTGCAGCTGTCGCGGTCTCCGTGCCCTTCAATCTTAGTCAGGCTGCGACTCGCCTGGAACAGGGGCTATCCAGGATCTATGGACGCTACCTACTTGATAAACTGAAGAAAAGCTATACCGAAAAGTGCCAGATACGCGGTTTCGAGGAAGACATCAACCTATCAGCCATTCGAACCATCTATCAGTTCGATGACAACATAACCTCTCGGGTAAATGGGTTTGATGATGCGGATGACTACTACAGCAAGTGCAGCTCAGGCACAAAACTGAAAGAGATCACTACCCCAACCCTGATCATTCATGCACTGGATGATCCGTTCATGTACCCAGCCAATGTCCCTGAACTTGATCAGTTGGGCCCGGGTGTTGACCTGGAACTCTGCATGAATGGAGGACATGTGGGGTTTATCCAGGGGAATCTGCCGTTCAGAGCAGAGTATTGGCTGGACAAACGCATTTGCCACTACCTGAAAATGCTACTCAAGCCTGAATATCAGCCAAACGATAACAACGACTTGCAATTATCATCCAACTGACACAATCTAAAGCTTAGGGCCTGTTAACACGAATCCAATGCGTCCTGTTGCGCCCAGCGGCGTTATCATTCGCTCATGTAGAATGACTACACGACGCTCATTCTGCGTTGCTGGACACAAAAACAGACCCAGCAGGGCGTATTGGATTCGTGTTAACAGGCCCTAGTTTGCCAGCCGATTTGGATAGTTAGGTCAGACATCCACTCCAGCTCTGTCTGCACGATTCCTATCTCAGCATATTGAAAAGCTGATTGTAGCGGACAAACCTGTTCTTATTATGTTTTGCAAGGTCACTTTGAATGCCTGATCCCAGTGGTAAAGAGACAGATCAGATGGTGGTGGATATCGCCTGCCTCGATCACAGTCGATTCCGGGCAACCCTGATTTCAACCATTGGCAGCCATTGTGAAGTTTGGCGTAGCAGTAAACGCCACGAAAAACTCGTAGACGGCGAAGTTGAGACAAGCTATACCGAATTTGTTATCAAGTGGCCTTATACGGACTACTCCGAAAACGAGACAAAACTGCTGGCCCGACACTATCGTCAACTCAAGGATACGCTTGATGAGATCATCCCGGATGCCTTGTTCGTCGTAACAAAGATCAACGGTCGCGCCAGTGTCCTGGTGCTGGCCCAGGCAATCAACGTCTGGTTCAACATTGCCAATCAGCAGAATGAAGAGGAGGCAATCAAGCTGTTGTGCGCCAATCCGAAAGCGCGGATTCAGCTCTCCCGTTTCGTCAAAGCGGCACAAGCCTGGCGCAAATCGGACAACCCTAAAGTCATCGATCTGTTCGGCATCGACAATCTGGTAATGGATACCAACCGGGATATCCATTTTCTCGATAGTTTCTTTGTTTTCTTCTTTGAAGACACCTTCCACTTGATCGATGGTTGTGAAGAGGATACCGAACTGGCGGACAAGGTTAATCTCTCGATCAAAAGAATGAACTACCTGGAAAGGCTACTGGAGCAGGTAAAGGCTTCCTGCGACCAACAGTAGCTGCTCATGGATCCGGATCACCGGGTCAGGGCACCCGGGAAATTCACAGAAACAGTCAAGCCTGCATGATTTTCCCTGTTTTCCATCTCAATGGATGCATGATGAAGATCGACAATTCTTTTGACAATCGCCAACCCCAAACCACTACCCTGGATTTTGGTATCCTCACCCCGTCGAAAACGCTGATACAGACCCTGTTGCTTGGATTCCGGGATACCGGGCCCTGTATCATGCACTTCGATCCTCGCGCTGGAGCCCTGCTCTACCAGTTTAACGGTGACTTCACCGTTATTCGGCGTATAGCGGATCGCATTGTCGATAATATTTCTCAGTAAAATCTGTATGGCAGGTGAAAATCCCGGCACCATCACCCTATCATTCGGGCCATCGTAGGAGATCTCAATATCCTTCTCCAATGCCAAACCGGCGATACCGGCTATGACATTGATCGTCTCCTGCTGCAGGTCCACTTGATGGGTATGGGACTCATCGAACGATTGACTATCCATTCTGGCCAGAGTCAACAGCTGTTCGAGCAGGTGCGTAGCCCGGTCCACCCCACGAATCACCTGATCAAGAAATCCTTTGTGTGCCTGCTCTGTTGAGAGGGATTTGGCTTGAGCCAATGTCTTCAAGGCGGCCAAGGGAGTTCTCAGCTCATGAGCGGCATCGGCAGTAAATCTTCGCTCGTTTTCCAACGCAGAGTGAACTTTGAGAAACAGATGATTCAACGACTCCACCATGGGCACCACTTCACTCGGTACATCCTCAGTGGATATCGGGTCGAGTGAATTTGGATCCCTGTTCTCAACTTTATCAGCGATCGTGCTGAGTGGTTTCAGGCCGTTGCCAACCATCATCCAGATAATGAAGCCGAGCAAGGGCAGTGCAATAATGATTGGCCATAAGCTGTTGAAGACAATTTCCGATTCGATCTCCTCTCTGACAGAGAGTAACTCACCCACCAGCACATTGAACTGTCCGCTCGACTCCTTCAGCCCAAACATCCTCCATGCTTTGTCCTCAATAACAAAATTGTTGTATCCAATCTTAAAGTCGTTGAATGATGCAGGCAGATTTGAGCGTAGATAGGTTTTCCCATTGACCCCTTTTATCAAAAACGCGATTTTCGATTCATATCGATGCCCTTCCACAAGATCCCTGGGCACCAAAGTCAGGTAATCCTGTTCACTTTCACTCTCATGTGATTGGAAGTCATGCAGGATCTCCATAAACCTTGAAGATCGAGTCGCAGCATCTTTACCAACTTCGGCAACCAGTTTCTGCAGGGTCTCTTTGACCTCTTCATCCTCTTCAATCTCATGGATCATCAAGGTAGCGAGGATTCTTGATTCCTGAGCCAGAGTTGCGTCGTAGATCTCTTCGACTTCATGCGAGGCTACCTGGTAGACGAACAGTGCGGTGATCAACCAGAGAAAAATGATGGTGGTGATCAGACTGGCTAACAGGCGACGGCGAATTGATTGAATCGTCATGAATTGACTAGCCCTGATCGGATTGACTCTGCTTAGGGATCATGTAGCCAACGCCGCGTACGGTCTTGATCAACGTCTTTCCCAGCTTTTTACGAAGATGGTGGATATACACTTCAATGGCATTACTCTCCACACCCTCATCCCAACCATAGAGGGACTCTTCCAGAGCCTGTCGGGACATGATTCGTCCTGGATGGGATATCAGGGTTTCCAAAATGGAGAACTCATTCGCGCCCAATATGACCTCTACTCCATCCTTTTGCAAACTACGGGACGCGGGATCCATGGTAAGTCCATCGTACTCGATGACTGGAGCGGCACGCCCTTCCCGCCGGCGGCAGATGGCGCGTAACCTGGCATCGACCTCGAGCAAATCGAAAGGTTTCACGACGTAATCATCGGCCCCCAGGTCCAACCCCTGGATCCTATCATCAAGTGTGTCTCTCGCGGTCAGTACCAGTACCGGTACATTACTGCCTCTGCCGCGTAAATTTTTTAATACATCCAGGCCATCCTGAGTTGGCAGCCCGAGATCCAGAATCAGGGCATCGATATTCTCACTCAACATGGCTTGTTCAGTCGCTGGACCATCGACCAACCAGTCGACTGTATGCCCCAACTCTCTCAGCCCCATACTGAGACCTTCTCCAAGATGACGATCATCTTCCGCCAAAACAATTCGCATCAAACAAGTCCTGATTCAATCTCTCAACTTATACAGAACACACTGGCCATTTCGAGTCATCTGCATAGTGTGTCAGGCTTGTTATCAGGCGCTGGTGGCAGAGAATCAAAATGAGTGTGGAAACCCGGGTTGATTGTCATACTTTAACTGTAGCTGTTTTTTGGCCGTTGAAAGTGCTGCTTCAGCGGCTCTTTTTAGTCCGGCATCCGCTACCCGGTTATTTGCTCTGATGGGCAAAGCCAAAACCTTCTCGAATGCTGTGATAGCAGGCTGCAAACGCTTTTCGTGCAGCAGAAACTCAGCGTAATAGAAGTTTGCATCGATATTCTCCGGATTCACATCCAGAGCCTTGAGCAGATGCTGCTCGGCTTTTTCATCGTCACCGAACCCTAATGGATATCCCGGCACCTGGTAGTAGAGGCTCCCCAGAACAGTATATAAAGTGCCATCAAGAATCGTCGGTTCGATCGATTCCGCCTCCTCAAGCAGACGTTTTGCCTGTTTTGCGAGTGCAAGCCCTGACATGTTGCTGCTGTCCTTGGCCAGGGTTGAAAGCACGACAGCGTGCCAGACCATTGCAGCCGGATTTCCCGGCTGCTCGCTGACAACCGCTTCCATCTCAGCGGCCAGCGCATGCAGAGGTTCACGACGCTGATCCAGTGCCGTTTCAAACTTCAGAATCGCCCAACGTTCACTCAATTCCAGTAGTTCAGGAGACATTTCTGCCGCCCAAACACAGCCCTGGTAAAACAGAAGCATGAGAATAGAGAAGGATATTTTTTTCATGACTATTATCTTACTCAATCTTTAAGCGCTACAGCATAGGAAAACCACAATTTTCTTACTCTAATTTCCATCCAATGTAAAACCAATGGTCATCCGGATCGGCTGAATAACACACTGATTAATTTACAATTTCCAGAGAACATTACATTTTCTTGACTGAAAAGTTAAATCAGCAATGTCAAACTTCCAGAAGCTGTGATGTGAACGGGCAATATTCTAAGTGAAAGCATTGGCATATTATTATTTACATGGGTATCATTCCGTATAGGCAAAGAAACAGACCCATATCCGCTCCTCATTTGATTTATCTTCAGGTCGAGAATCGGCATCCTTCGTTTCCAAGCTAACAAGCGAGGCGAAACGCCAGCGCTTTAGCGTTCAAGGTCTGTCTGGCAGGTTTACACATGGGACCGTCAGACCCTGAACAAGATCAATTATCTGTTAGGAATGTAAATCGATGACTAAATTGTATGTTGGCAACCTGGCCTGGTCTGCCACAGAAGATGATATCCGGGAACTGTTTTCCGATATCGGTGAGGTACAATCTGCTAATCTGATCCTTGACCGGGAGACCCGTCGTTCCCGTGGTTTTGCTTTCGTTGAAATGGGCCAGGCTGATGCCGAGCGCGCCATTACCGAGCTGAATGGAAAAGATTTTCAAGGCCGTAGTTTAAGAATTAATGAAGCCCAGGAAAAGCCTCGACGCAACTCTGGCGGCGGTGGCGGCGGCGGTCGCTGGTAAGCACCAAATTCCGAATTTATCGCTTTACAACGAAGATTCTTGAGAACGGTAGGCTGATACGCCTGCCGTTTTCGATTAACTACTGACCAATCAGCCAAACGGACTGATTGCTCTCAATCCCATCGTCCCCTGCTACTGGAGCAGGCGGGTCTAAGGTTCCCTGCTTGACAAAATAGCCTCAACTGGAATGCCTCTCCACCAGCAAGTGTCTGTGAGATCCTGATCACCGTTTCAGCCCGCTTTCACCCCTCTGTAACAGATAAGCTTTAAACTGCGCTGCATGAAGCGTGAAATCCCAAGCCGGTCCATCGGACACAAAATTGTTGATCGCAGACGCGAAGAGATTGAGCCACTGTTCGTCAGTTGCCAGCAACAAAGCAGACCCATTGAGGTCGGCCTCTACTTCAACGATCCATCCTGTCATGAGTTCATAGAGACCTGGCAGGCTGAACATCCATTGAGGCTGAATACCCATCTCGATCATCGCAAGCTGAGTGTTTTCAGTCTCGATGAGCATGAAAAGGTGCCTCTCCTGCAGCGACAGATCGAGCTCTCTCAGCGCTGGGGGGCCGACTACGGGATCAACCATCTATCCGCATTCTCTCTGAGCCGACGGGAAGCGTATCAGAGCGCTTTGATGGATAAACTGACCGAACAGCTTCATCTACTCAACGGTGTCTGCAGGAAGCATGACTTCCCGATCTATCTTGAGAACACCTATCATGACCTGAACTTCTATCAGAGGATCTTCAAATCGATCATCGAAAACCAGTTCGACTATCTGCACTGCTGTTTCGATTTCGGCCATGCAAAGGTCTGGTCCAACCAGTCGCTATCCGAGTGGCTGGATTTCCTTGAGGTGGTGAGAATCGCCGGAAAGAAACTCCATTTTCATCTGCATACCAATCGGGGGCTATCCGACGAGCATCTCTCATTCATCGAGGCAGAGTGGTTGGATATCATCAAAGCGGACAGCTTCACCTTTCCGCTCAACAGCTTCGAAGCCATCGAACGGATTGATAGCCGATTTGCTGATTCGAGGAAGTTGATGGAGGTGCCAACCCATGAAGCTGTGGAGAATCTGCACAAGGTCGTTGAAGAGATCAAGCGAATCAGGCAATCGAAACAGCTGAGAAGCGCCTGATATCCACCAATCGCCAGCAGAATCGGTGCTTTAAAGCCGTAGATAGACCCGACTACACCGATTCCAGCGCTGCAATACGATCCTCCAGCGGCGGGTGACTGGCGAACAGCTTCTGGACTTTTCCCGCACTGATGGCGAATGCCGCCATCTCTTCCGGCATCGGTTCCGGCTCGTGAGCCTGCTGCAATCGCCTCAGGGCTGCAATCATTTTGCCTCTACCGGCCAGATCCGCACCACCCTTGTCTGCCCTGAATTCACGCCAGCGGGAGAACCACATGACGATTGTCATCGCCAGAATACCCAGCACGAACTCGGCAATTATGGAGACAATATAGAAGGCCGGTCCATAACCCCGTTCCGTCTTGAACACCACCCGGTCCACGGTGTGCCCGATGATTCTTGAGAGAAAGACCACAAAGGTGTTGACCACGCCCTGTATCAAAGAGAGGGTAACCATGTCGCCGTTGGCTACATGGCTGACTTCATGAGCCAGTACGGCCTCAACCTCGTCCCGGTTCATCTGCTGCATCAGGCCGGTACTGACTGCAACCAGGGCATCATTCTTGTTCCATCCGGTGGCGAAGGCATTGGGGGACGCGTGATTGAATATACCCACTTCCGGCATACCAATACCTGCCCGCTGGGCCTGGGATTCCACGGTGGCTACCAGCCAGCGTTCCACCTCATTACCTGGGTTCTCGATAATCTGCACCCCCATGCTCCGCTTGGCCATCCATTTGGAGATAAACAGAGAGATCAGAGATCCGGAAAAACCGATGACTGCGGAGTATACCAGCAGCGCATTGATATCCAGGTCGACCCCATTCTGCATCAGCAGCCCTTCAATCCCGAGGAGTCTGAAGGTGATACTGATCAAGGCCAGAATCGCCATGTTGGTGCCAAGAAAGAGTGCAATCCTCATCATATCCGTTTCACGTCCTGATGGTTTTAAGCTCAAAAATTATCTATATGAATATGGGATCATTGATGGTGATTTTCAACTGAAGTTCCCAATCACGCACCAATGGAACCTATCCACGCTAAAAAAGGGGACGGATTGTTGCCTGATATTCGAACAGACGCTTTGCGCTGCAACCCGGCAAGGCTTCAGGCTGACATCTTGGCCTTGCTATGCGTCGCGACAGAATGCTCATCATCCTCAACCGCCTGGTAATCGATACTGATGCGATCTCCGGCGATCGGTCGGAAAAAACCGTCCGCAAATGCCACATGATCCACATGTTCACGATAACTGTCTATCACGGCAGGATGACAGAACTTCACCAGCCAGGTGTAGCGATAACCGGCACTCTCCTGCACTGCATCACCGGTGAAGACCCGGCGTACACCCGGAATGGCCCCGAGTACCCGTCGCCCCTCCTCCATCATACGGTTGATCTGCTGCTCATCATCGATACTGGTGTTGTAGATGATCAGATGTTCCACCGGGAGCCAGAGATCGCATTCGGCCAGGACTTCCGAGGCGCGTCCGGCGGAGCCCCAGAGTGACATGCAGCGTGCCGCCTCCTGGTGGATTGCATCGCTTACCCCTTGCATCAAACTGGTATAACCCAACAGGTTTTGAGCCGCGTTGCTACCCACACATGCGCCCGCCGCATCGGCCAGAGCCGTGTAATAGTTGATCTTGGCAATCCCATTTTCAATCAGCCTTTGATACTGCTCCTCAGAGAGTCCGGTACCACCATGCAGCACCAGCGGAACGGCCAGCGACTCATTGATCTGCTGCAGACGCTCGAAATCAAGATTCGGCTCCCCCTTCATGCGACCGTGGACCGTACCGATGGAGACGGCCAGAAAATCCACCCCGGTCAGCGCGACAAACTGTCTGGCCTCATCGACCGAGGTATAGATCATCTCTCCTGGATGCTGTTCTGCATCCTCGCCCTCCACCCCTGGTACATAGCCAAGCTCCCCTTCCACCGGAATGCCACAAGCCTGTGCCATGGAGACGACCTGGGCCGTCGTCTCAACATTGTCCTTGAACGCAGTGTGGGAGGCATCGACCATGACACCATTACAACCCAGCCGTATCGAGTCGATGGCAGACTCTAGGCTCTCACCATGGTCCAGGTGGATCGCCACTGGAACCGCAGCGCGTTTTGCAGCTGCCTCGACGGCAGCCATCAACAGTTCGAAATCGTAGTGCTGGAAATGGGACTCGGCCAGGGAGAGGATTACCGGCGAGGCCGTCTGTTCGGCAGCCGCCATCACACCAGTGACAAAATCCAGGCTGACCACATCGAAGGCACCCACGGCATAACCATTGGCGTGGGCGTGGTTAAGCATCTGTTTCATATTTACCAGCGGCACAGAATCTCTCCTTATTCCCAAAAGTGGTGTTTTGGCGGATAACGGTTTTTCCCCGGCAACTTTACGCCTGCTTAACTGTTAGGTTAATTTAAATTAAACTAATAGTTCGTTATATTTTGGTAAAACCATTGATCAGGCGCTTAACACTCCATCAGCTGACCATATTCGCGGCACTCGCGCAGCACGGAAATATGACCCGGGCAGCCAAAGCGCTGCATATGAGCACCCCGGCCCTATCGATTCAGATCAAGCAGATGTCGGATGCGATCGGCATGCCACTGCATGAGCAGATTGGCCGGAAACTCTACCTGACCGATGCAGGCAGACGGGTCGAAGAGGCCGCCCGTGACATTCTGAACCGGTTGGAGGCACTGGGCTCGGAGATCGCTGAACTGCAGGGACTGGAGCAAGGCAGACTCAGACTCTCCATCATCACCACGGCCAAATACTTTGTACCCAAGTTGCTGGGTTCATTTTGCCAACTCCATCCCGCTATCGAAGTCTCCCTGGATGTTGCGAATCGGGATCAGTGTCTGAATCGTCTGGAGCGCAATCTCGACGACCTCTACATCATGGGGAAATACCCGGAAGCACTTGCTGTTGAGGCGGTCCCCTTCATGCAGAACCCTCTGCTGGTAATCGCCCCGAGTGGGCATCCTCTGGCCGGCAGAAAAAACATCTCCCCCAAGTTGCTCGCTGAAGAGTCCTTTGTCATGCGCGAACAGGGCTCCGGTACCCGTCTAGCAGCAGAAAGCTTCTTTGAATCTCACAAGATAGAACTGAAGACCCGCATGACCCTTGGCAGCAACGAGGCTGTCAAACAGGCGGTTGCCGGCGGCCTGGGGCTGGCAGTGCTCTCCCAACACACTTTAACCCTCGATCGGGCCTCGGGTGCCTTTGCGGTACTGGATGTTAAAGGGTTTCCATTGATCCGACAGTGGTATGCGGTCTATCCACGAGGCAAACGAATATCTGCGGTTACCAGTGCCTTTCTTCAGTATCTGATCTCCGAGGGTGAGAAAAGCACCCGTAGCCCCGCATAACAGCATTGATCTATACCCCATCAGCAACGCCTAGGATAGTGGATATTGCTGATCAACATTGACCGGTATTACACCAGATTGATGGTTTAATGCCAACCAGCCGATGGAGCCTAACCTATTGAACGAAGTATATTTAATCCCGATCAACGACCTGAAAATTGGTTCCACTGACTAACGGCAAATAATATAATCCGGGGTGTTTCATATCAGGGAGAGTTGTAGTCATGGAAGAGAGAAGATTTAACGGAAGTCCAATACCGGACACAGAGATTCAGGTTATCAATCAACAGCAACTGCATGGATTGGATATTCTCAGCAAGTTTGGTTGGAAACTTGTCTGTGTCAGAAAGGCGAACGATTTAAATCCTGCCGTGATCTTGGAAAACAGGCAAAACGGTGTTTTAGGCACACTTGAAACCGATGGAGTTCTGCGCTTAAACAGCAACCTGGCGATTCGCAAGAGTCGGGTATTTGAGTTGAAGTCCATGTTGGCCTCTTTTGGCCAGCTGCTCACAAGGGTCAGGTGATAGGCAGAGGCAAACAACAGGATTGTGTTTGTCAAAAAACCATCATCGATAAACTGTCGTTTTTTGACATGTAAAAGTGACCATCAGATCACTCAGGCAGACTATTCGAATGAAGATTTCAAAGCGGAACCTCACGCCGTTCCATTACCCGGCACAGTTAATAGAAAGCACTATTTATACAATGTATTACTGATATTTTATACCTATACAATCAGATGACATCCGATATACTTTAAATAGAAAGGGGATTAACTGGGTAGACAGAGAGTCACGCAAAGATAGTATCTTTGTGATGCTGATGGCTATCCATAAGTTCACTTCAAAGCAGATCGTCAGTCTTAACCCAGGCAAACATCAAATTGCCAGTCGTCTGAGGTTTTTTGTTCGATGAGTTTTATGCTAAACAGGCGTATGTGCCGCAGGTTTTCGGCAGCTCTAATGTGTTTGTTCATGAGTAGCTCGCAGGCCGAAGATGTATTGCTGATTAGCAGTTACCACAAGACCGACGCCTGCGGTCAACCCCAATATGAGGCGGCCCTCGATGCATTGGAACAAGGTGGCCTGTCCGGCTTGACCACCAAGGCATACTATCTCGATGCGCGCATCAAATCCCGCGAAGAGATGCTGACGACGGTAGAACAGATCAAGCAGGAGATGCGCGCTAGTCGACCGAAACTGGTGTTTACCTTCGATGATACGGCGTTCGCCATGCTTTACGAGGAAGTGCTTGCCCATCCGGAAACGAAGATGGTGTTCTCCGGGCTCAACCGCGACCTGGATTACTATGATGGCCGGAAACGCTTCATGGAGAATCGAACGCCCGTCGCCAACATCACCGGTATCTTCGAATACCTTTTCATGCATGAACAGCTGTCGATACTGGAAGGGGTACTCGACAGGAAGGTGAACCAGATTGCAGTGCTTCACTCGACCGATCCGGTAGGACTGATCCTCAAAGATCAGATCCTTGATGAGCTCAAGGAGACAACCTATGCGCAGCGCATTCTCCTGTTCCCTGCTGAGGACGTACCGGACATGCTGCAAAAGGCCCGTGAAATCAATGACAACCCTGATATCGACGCCTACATACCGGTTACCATGTCGGTACCGGACCCTGAGGATGGAAAACGCAAGACCATGGATAAGCTGGCGCCGCTGCTCACCAGCACAATCCACAAGATCGATCTCGCACTGAATTCATCCTTTACCGAGTATGGTTTTTTTGGCGGTGTCAGCATCGATTTCTACCAGATGGGTTTTCAGAGCGGTTATCTGGCAACCAGGTTGCTCAAGGGAGGGGCAATTGAAGCTGCTCAGGTTGAAAATGCCAGGCGCTCGATCATTGCCATCAATCGCAGTCGCATGAGAGATTTAGGCATCAGCCTCAGTCCTGATTTGCGCAGCATCGTCGATAAATGGGTCGACTAAGTCGTTAGATTATCTGATGGCTCGCCATGGGTGATTCGGAACCACTGTCATTATTACCCGATCTCGTCGGCTTGGGTCTACTCAGCGGACTTTTGCTGTTCTGCCTCAGTGCGGCAAGTTCACACCGGCTTCGTCGTCAAATCAATCATGAGGCGCTGAAGGACACCTCTTTCACAATCATTTTCAGCCTGGCCTGGGCCTTAGCCAATCTGGGCGATAAGCTGCCTACGCTATCCGCCCTACCGGTTACCTTGGCTGATCTTGGTCTGGCGTTTGCCATTGCATCGTTGCTTCTGCTGGGTGGAAGCAACACCAATCCATGGAGCACCTGGCTGTATCGTCTGGTGGTTGCCATTGCCTCTCTGCTGACACTCTTTTCAGCTGGCCAATACATCCCTGTGGTAGTTCCTGTCATAGCCATGTTGACTCTGTGGCGCGCTTGGAAATCCACCGGTTTGCAGCGAAGGCTGGCGACAGCAGTTGGCACCCTGTTCCTGCTGCTGTCAGCGGTTCACTTGGGTCTTCCGGCCTGGCAGGCGGGTATCGCGGCGACTCTGATTATCCTGTGGATGGTGTATGCGATTTGGACGGATGCCGGATTGCCTCAACCGCAACGGCGCCTGCTGCTGGCCACACTGGTGATTTCACCAGCACTTCTGTCACTGGCTGGACACTATCTCGACAAACAGGAAGAGGCATTTCGCGATAGCATGATGCAGGAGGCTTATGCCCGTCTGGACCTGGCCAGGCACCGCGTGGAGGTGCTCGACAAATATGGTCTGGATATGTTGAAGATCGGTGCTGCAGATCCGATCACACTGCGCGCATTGGCTGCAGCACCTCATGAGTACGACCTGCAGTTCCGTGTGCTCAATCGCAAGATTGGCGCCGATACCAGCTTACTGTTGAATACCGAAGGGCAGGTGATCGCCTGTTCCGATCCGGCGATTATCGGAAAAAACTTTGCATGGCGCCCCTTCTTCAAAGCCGCGATGGCCGGTGATGCCTCAGGCTACATGGCACGTGGTGCTGTGACAGGACTGCCACGGATCTTCTTCGCGCGACCGGTGGTGGATGATTCGGCAACAACCAGGGCCGTAATGGTCGCCGGATTCAACCTGGATACTTTGCTTGGCGATAACGTCCGCATGGATGATGTAATTCTGAATCAGCAGGGTGTGATTCTGTATGGCCCGCCACCGTTCGATCGAGGAGCCTTGTTCCCTCGCAACGCAAAGGTGGAATCCCTGGTTACTGAGCGCCTGTTCAACGAGCGGGACCTAAAGCCTCTGGGGTTCCAGCGCATCGCGAGGGACTGGGTACGCGACCGTTCAGACCGTTTGTGGTTGTGGGTTTCGAGCCCCCTGCCGGGCGGCGATTGGGAATTGAGCAAACTACTCCCAATCGAGCCGCTTCTTGATTACCGGGTCCGGCAACTGACTCAATTGTTTCTGTTTATCGCCATCCTGGTGCTGTTGGCCGTGCACTATCTGCAAAGCCGTACCTTCGTTTCCGCCCTGTTGGGTGAGGTCGACAAACGTCGGCAGGCTGAAACGACTCTGCAGCAGGTCATAGACACAGTGCCGATCCGAGTGTTCTGGAAGGATCGAGAGTGTCGATATTTGGGCTGCAACCCAGCTTTTGCCCGAGATGCGGGCAAAGCGTCTCCGCAGGAGATGATCGGTCAGGATGATTTCGCCATGGGATGGGCTGAACAAGCCGATATCTACCGGGCGGACGACAAAGCAGTAATGGACTCGGGGCAGCCGCGTCTCGACTATGAAGAACCCCAGAGCACACCGGACGACCATCTGATCTGGCTGCGTACCTCCAAGGTGCCATTACGTGACGCATCGGGGAAAGTCTACGGTGTACTGGGCATCTACGACGATATTACAGCGCAGAAACAGATCGAGGCTCAACTGAAGGACGCCGCCAGTGTCTTCGAACACGCCCATGAAGGCATCGTCATCACCAGTCAGCAAGGGGAAATCCTTGACGTCAATGCAGCCTTTACCCGCATCACCGGTTATACCCGTGAAGAAGTGCTTGGAGAGAACCCAAGCATACTCAAGTCGGGAAAGCACGATCCGGAGTTCTACGAGGATCTGTGGCGCTCACTGATCGAACAAGGGAGTTGGAGCGGTGAGATCTGGAACCGCCGAAAGAGTGGCGAGATCTACCCGGAATCATTGACCATCAGCGCCGTACGTTCACCTGATGGCCAGGTACAGCGCTACGTGGCACTCTTCTCTGACATCAGAGCGCAGAAGGAACACCAGAGCCAATTGGAACATGTCGCACATTATGACGCACTCACCGGTCTGCCCAATCGGGTGCTGTTGGATGACCGCCTGCGTCAGGCGATGTTGCAAGCATCACGGCGCGATACACAACTCGCCCTGGTCTATCTCGACCTGGATGGCTTCAAGGAGGTCAATGACGATTACGGTCATGATGTGGGTGACCGCCTGCTGGTGACCCTTGCGGATCGCATGAATAATGCAGTTCGCGAAGTCGATACCCTGGCCCGTCTGGGGGGTGACGAATTCGTCGCGTTGCTCGCGGATCTGCCGGATGTGGACACCACCCTACCCTGGCTGAAACGACTGCTGAACGCCATCGCCGAGCCGGTAAACGATGAAGTCGGAATACTCCAGGTGTCGGCCAGCCTGGGGGTCAGCTTCTACCCTCAGGCTGAGCCCATTGATGCCGATCAGTTGTTGCGCCAGGCAGACCAGGCCATGTATCAGGCGAAACTCGCCGGCAAAAACCGCTACCACCTGTTCGATGCGGCGCAGGACCGGGATCTGCGTGGCCAGCACGAAAGCGTGGAACGCATCCGGGTTGCCCTGGAAGCGCATGAATTCACGCTGCATTATCAGCCGAAGGTCGACATGCGCCGGGGTCGGGTGATCGGTGTCGAAGCACTGATACGCTGGCAACACCCTGAAGAGGGGCTGTTGTATCCTGACAGCTTTCTGCCAATCATCAGCAATCACCCTCTGATGCTCGAGTTAGGTGACTGGGTCATCGAAAGCGCGTTGCAGCAGATTGTTGTCTGGCGCACAGCGGGCATTTCTCTTCCTGTAAGCGTCAACGTGGATGCCATGCAGTTGGACCAGGCCGATTTCATCGACAAACTGGGGACTGCCATGGCCCGCCACCCTCAGGTAGAGTCCGGCGATCTGGAGTTGGAAATACTCGAAACAAGTGCATTGGAAGACATCAACCGGGTATCCCAGGTAATGCAAGATGTTCAGTCACTCGGGGTGGGTTTTGCCCTTGATGATTTTGGTACCGGATACTCCTCGCTCACCTACCTCAAGCGTCTGCCGATACAGACCCTGAAGATCGACCAAAGCTTCGTGCGTGACATGCTTGATGATCCGGAGGACCTGACCATACTGGACGGCACTCTCAGTCTGGCAATCTCCTTCCGTCGGCAGGTGATTGCCGAAGGCGTGGAATCCGAAGCACACGGGGAACTGCTGCTGCAACTTGGGTGCGAGTTGGGCCAGGGCTATGCGATTGCCCGCCCCATGCCGGCAGCCCAGATACCCGCCTGGATGGCCGAGTGGCAACCTAAGCCCAACTGGATTGCGGCGCAGAAGGTGGATCGCAATACCGTGCCGATCCTCTTCGCAATGGTTGATCACCGTGCCTGGGTCCAGCAGATTCGCCGTCACCTGAACGATGAACAGGCTACGCCCCCACTCGATGTACATCAGTGCAACCTGGGACGCTGGCTCGACTCTGAGAGAGCGAAAAAGGGTGACGAAACCTCTGCCTTCAAAGAAATTACTCAACTGCACGAATCGATTCACCGCAAGGCGACCGAGTTGATCGATCTGAAATCAACTGCAGGGAAGTCCCAAGCGATGGCTCGCGTCGAGGAGCTCCAACCACTACACCAGGCATTGATCGCATCATTGAAGCGCTTGATCCAATAACGATAAAGATCTATCCGCTTAAGCCAGTTCTTTAATCGATAACGAGTCTTGAAAAGAGTTGAAGATATTCAGTTGTGAGACTGCTCGCCGTGAAGTAAAAAGTTCTCGACACGTAAGGTATGGGTGCCGGCTGATGGCAGGGATTGATTCGCTGCGCTCACCCCTGCGGGGCGCCTACGTTTCACTGCGGCGTCCTGCGTCGCTTCGCTCCTGGTGATTCGCTGCGCTCACCCCTGCGGGGCGCCTGCGCTACGCTGCGGCGTCGGCGTCACTACGTTCCTTTCGAACGAAGTGTTCGAATCTAATCCTGCTTCGCCGCCAAAAAAAAGTGCTTGCCACGCGAGATTTGGGTGCCGGCTGATGGGCAGGGATTGATTCGCCTTCGGCTCACCCCTTCGGGGCGCCTGCGCTGCGCTGCGGC
>NAUB01000012.1 GCA_003676145.1 gamma proteobacterium symbiont of Stewartia floridana
TTCCAAATGAACGACGAGCAACGCCGAGTGGCGCTTTTTCAGGCGCAACCCCCCATATTGATGTTGAAGAGGGGGCTGGGGCTATTTTTCCGCCCAGCCGCGTTATCATTCGCTCATGTAGAACAACTGCACGTCGCTCATTCTGCCTTGCTGGACGAAAAAATAGCCCCAGCAGGGCCGATTGGATTCGTGTTAACAGGCCCTAGTAGAATTCCTTTGGTTTAACCGGCGTTAAAACAGCCGACTGGCATGATTTATTTATACCGCCGCGAGCAGGCGAGCCTCATCGCCATGGAATTGATCCGAGTGGCGTTCACCACGCTGATGATAGGCTATCCGGGTAAGCATCATCTCCACCGAGATTTCATCGCTGGGCAATCCATTACTTATCAATTCATCATAGTAGTGATAAAAACGCTTCCAGGTAATCTTTCGGGTGGCGTTCCGCTGTCGGGTCACCAGATCGTTAACCCCAATAAAGAGTGCTTCGATGCGTTTCCACTCACGATACTTCGATGGGTTATCAATCCCGGACTTCCTGAGTCTCAGCTGTGCCTGATGCTGGGTCATGCCACGGGTAAAACGGCCGTTTATGTAGAGCAAACCCTGCATCACCCGGGAGGTTGGAGGACGCTGCTGCCAGGCTTCGACATTTTCAGCCTCGCAGAAGAGACGCCTGATGGTGTAATTAGCCATCGTTTTATTCATCTTCACAGCGCCAGCTATTTTGAAATGCTTCAATATTTCAACCTGGCGTGGAGTGGCGCATTGTGACAACCCCTGTATATGGTATAACTCCTTGATCGTTAGAGCCTCAAGCAGATCGACTCCCATCTTGTTCAAGCGTTCCAACCACTCACCTTCGATCGGTCTCTCCGGGAGCTTTTGATGTGTTGATGGAGACTGTGCAAGCTCCAATGCAATCTTTACCTGAGCCTGAAGTTCTACTGTCGCCTGCAGCTCTTTTCTCTTTTTCTCTGCCAAATCCAAAGTAAAAAATGTGGCAAGAAGAGTCGCTACATATCCTTCCCTATTGAAGGTTTCCATACACATTCTCCAGTTCAGCAATTTCGCGATAGTATAGGAATTTGCTCTATATCGAGGTGCGAGCCGCGTCTCAATATTCCAAGCTGTTTTTCGACGTTGCTATCATCACAGGTTGAAAATTAAACTAACGAAAAATCATAAAACACTGCTAAATTAAATCCCTGATTCAATTCATCGATTGGATGACTATAGCTCACCATTTTTGTTTGCGGATATGAATAAAAGAACAGCATTTATTACAGGTAACAGCAGTGGTCTCGGCCTCGGTATCAGCCAGGTTTTGTTAAACCAGGGTTATCGGGTTTACGGCTGCAGCCGGCGCGGCTGCAAACTGCAGGGGGATATCGTGGATCAGCATTGCGATCTGACCCGGTCAGAGACAATACCCGATGCCCTTGAAGAACTTTTAAACGGCGTTACAACCCTCGATCTGGTGATACTCAACGCGGGCATACTGGGAGAGATCAAAAACATCAGTGACACTTCGCTGAATGCACTGCGGCAGATCATGGAGATCAACCTATGGCCGAACAAGGTGATCCTGGATTGGCTATTGAAATCGCCACTGAATATCGATCAGATCCTCCTCATGTCATCGGGTGCTGCGGTACTGGGCAACAAGGGATGGGGCGGATATGCCCTTTCGAAAAGCGGATTGAACATGCTTGGACGTCTCTATGCCCACGAGTTCGATGAAACCCACATTGCTGCCATTGCGCCGGGATTGATCGAATCGAGCATGATGGACTATCTGTGTAGCGAGGCAGACAGCGACGCCTTCCCTGCCCTGCAACGCATCAGACAGGCTCGTGAGGAGGGAAAAACCCTCTCCCCCAGCGCAGCCGCCGAGAGGATCCTGCAGGCCCTGCCGGAGATCAAGGGATTTGAGAGTGGCAGCTACATCGATCTGCGACAGATCCTCGCCCCGGATGAGTACCAGGCCCTGCTCGAGGCACGCAACCGAACCTGATGTTTTAGAATGTCCGCCAATGAACGCGAATAAATGCAAATTCTGTGATGCTGGAATCAAGCAGAGATAGCGCGAAATCGCTATCGCACCAAGCAGACCTGAATGGCACCTGGCCAAACCCTATCTGGTGGGGCACGGCCCCACCAAATACGCTTGAATTAAACACAGACGCACTGATTTTCCGGACAGCCGTGCAGCAGATGCCGTGGTCCAGAATCAGCAACCAGACTCAGTCCAGGCAAACAGCTAATAGATTCGCAAAATAGATTTGCGTTTATTCGCGTTCATTTGCGGACTGAATAAAACAGATCAACTGAAATAGCTTTTCGCCTCTTCACCCGGATCGGGCAGACCGGCGATTCGCCAGATGCTCAGGCAGCTGCCGAACAGATGATGGACCTTATGCCTCGGTATACCGGTTGCCCGGCAGACCAGACGCATATTCGGGAGCGCCCCAAGACTCAGGTAGCGTTCACGGATGTGATGAATGATGTGCCAGTGTTGCTCACCCAGATGATCCACTCCCTCCTGATGGGCCAGATCACGAGCCAGCTCTTCGTTCCAGAGCTGGTGATCGATCAGGAAACCATCCTCATCAAAGCGGATCAGCGGTTGTACATTGGCGGATTGGTCTACGGCTGTATGAACCATGATCTCAATCTCCTGCGGTTAGTTGTGAAAAGTATTGAAAATGAGTATGGGAGAGAATCCATTTTATGAAAAATGATAATTCGTGATTTCATATCATAAATTCTGATATACCTTGCCAATCTTCAAATCTCTTCTGCAATCACACCCTGGGGATTCTTGCGAACCATGCAGAGGTCACGGCTATCAGAGCACCCTACCCCACAGCAATCAGACACAACGCAGTGCTGGGGGGTAAAGACGCCAATAGGTTTCAGACCGAAGCGTGCGCGGAACGCACACTTCGGCTGCAGGTGACAGAGTCAGCAGCGGGTTTAGGGCTTTTTCACAGGTCGTTGAGCAGGAACCCGGGCATGTTTGGCAAGCCCTTTGGTCTCCAGCGAGAGAATCCAGTCAACCAGCGCAGCCGCATCCTCATCGCGAACATTGACGTTAGGCGGCATGAATCGCATGTTGACGTTTTCCCACATCCTGGTGCCACCCTGGGTACCTTTCAACACAGAGTCCACCAAGTCACTCTTTGCATTGGCATTTGCCTGATAACGTCCGGCAATTTCTCGAAAGGATGGGGCCAGAGGAACCACTCTGGATTCGGTCACAGGCTCCACACGATGACAGATATTACAGCCGCTGAGACTCGACAGTCTCAGCATGTTGTCGTGTCTCTGCAGACGCTCAACAGTCTTCTGATCCACATCCAAATCGATGATCCAGCGCACCAGGGCCGCAGCCTCCTCACGGGATACATTCACATTCGGCGGCATAAATCGCATCGCCACCTTGCCTTCCCACTTCTGATCCCGATAGGCGGTACCGTGGATGACCCGATCGAGCAACTGATCGAAAGCCTGTTGATCGTCACGATAACGTACCGCCACCTCCTGGTATGAAGGCCCCAGAGGCTTGCCCCCACTGTTGTCCGCCGCTACCTGATGGCAGATAAAACAGCCCCTGGCATTGGCCAGATCAAGCATCTGCTCATCTTTGGCCTGTAGTGTGGTCGGCGCGACGAGAGCAACGACTAAGCCGCTCAGGTACGTCAAAAACCTTCTCATGATTGGTCTCTCCTGCTCGCAATTTTACAGTTGGATGGATCTCTCTTTAATCCTGTTACGACTCAGAAATCTGAGCATGATCAGATTGAAGCCAGAAAAATCCGGTTTTCAATCTGAACTGAATTTGCAACATTCATGCCTGCCCGATGAGACACTACTCAGGCAGATTGCGGCTATTCACTCAGTTTATGCCGAAGCTGACTGTTCATATTCGATGCGGATGTACCACAAGTGATACAAGCGCCTAGGGTAATTCATCTCTGCCCCGCTACCCCGGGGCAATACAGCAGGCATGCCCCTTGCAGGGGTAGTACATCAAAGCAAATCCAGCTTTCTGCATGGCCCGAAGCCGGCCCTGACAGTAGGAGTAACACAGTAGGCTAGTATCTAATGAGAACAACAACCAAGAGAGCTCCCTGGCATCCATGACCGCATCGATACCTGCCTACAGCCTGCTGTTGAGGTGGCTACTGCTGGCCGGCCTGATCCTGTTTGGCGCTTGGGTCTCCTGGGACCAGGGGATTCTGCAGAATATTCTGCTCTCCGATCCGACCAGAATCACCTTGATCATCGGCGTAACCTTTATCGCTGCCAGCGGTCACTGCGCTTTTCGCAGCCTCTACCTGTCGACGGAACAGGAGGCACTGCAACGGATCATCCAGGCACTGGGGCTTAGCGACAAGCCACTCAACAAAGGATCAAACCTGCTGGATAGCTCCCTGACAGGTGAGTTTCTGCGTGGATTGCTGCAAAAACCGAGCGAGCCGGAGACAGTCCGAGACGCCCAGCTGCTGGCCCAGGTGATGGCAGAGCAGGCCCGGGGGCAGCATGAAGCGGGATGGTTTATCAGCGGACTGCTGATCAAACTGGGTCTGCTGGGCACGGTGATCGGCTTCGTTCTGATGCTGGCGCCCGTCGCTGAGCTCGAGTCATTCGACCTGGCCGACATTCAGGGGCTGTTGCAACGGATGACCGGCGGTATGGGGGTTGCGCTGAATACCACCCTGCTCGGTCTGGTCTGCAGCATGCTGCTTGGACTGCAGTATCTGATGCTGGACCGGGCCGCCGATCGCCTGGTGGCAGCGGCGGTTCACCTGGCTGAAACCCGACTCACAGCAAACTCGGGCGGTGATTAGACCATGGCCATGTTCCGCAATAGCCGCAGCTTCGATGCCGACCCGTTCACCGACCTGCTGTTCAATGCACTGCTTGCCTTCACCTTTCTGTTTCTGGTGGCGCTGATGTTTCTCAACCCACCAGCAAAAACCGGCACCATCAATCCGAAAGCGGACTTCATCATCACCGTAACCTGGCCTGACAACAATCCGGATGATATCGATACCTGGGTCGAGGGCCCGGCGGGTCAACTGGTCTGGTTCAAACAACCACAGGCCGGGCTGCTGCACCTGGACCGGGATGACCGGGGCCTGGCCAATGACAGCCTGGTGGTGGATGGCAAAGCGGTGGTCAATCCGCTCAATCAGGAGGTGGTTACCCTGCGGGGACGCCCACCCGGCGAGTATGTGGTCAATGTGCACTACTACAACAGCAAGACCCGGCAACCGGTGCCGGTGACGGTCTCTCTGGCGGAGGTCAATCCGGTGCTGAAGATCCTCCACTATGCCAATCTGCAACTCGAACGACTCGGGGAGGAGCAGACCGCCGTACGCTTTTCGATCGCCCCTGATGGTCAGGTTTTCGATATCAACACCCTACCCAAATCAATCGTGGAGGTTGGCAAGCTTTGACGGAATCCACTCTACTGCTGGTGCTGGCCTATGTGGCACTCACGGCGCTGATCACCCTCAGCCTGTTGCGCGCGCCGTTTCACTGGAGCCTGAAACTGTTGCTGGTACTGGCAACCTCCGCACTCTACTTTGTCAGCTATCAGGGTTGGCGTGAGGTCCAGGGATGGCCGGTCAGCAGCCCATTGCCGGCACGTTTTCAGCTGCATGCCGCGATCATCGATGAGCCGGATAAAACCTCGGGTTCCCCTGGCACCATCCATATCTGGATCACCGACCTGAGTGCTGCCGAGCCCGCAGAAAAACCCCGTGCCTATCGACTCGATTATCAGAAGAGTCTGCATACCAATCTGCAAGAGGCACTGAGAAATCTGCGCAACGGTGTGATCCAGCTGGGCCGGATCAAAGAGAGTGGAGTGAGCGGTATGCCCCGTGACTTCACCCGCATGGGCGAGAAGCGCCAGCAGCTCGAAATCTATAGCCTGCCCGATCCGGCCCTGCCGGAAAAGTAAGATGCATCGGATAGGCCTGCTGCTCGCACTGCTCTGCTCCCTGGTCACAGGCTGCAGTGAACAACGCCCCAGCCATCAGGGATCCTACTTTCCGCTCACCCCGGATATGCGATGGACCTACCGGGTCACCACCGAGGTCGCCGGACGTGTGGAGACACGGGAATTTGTGACCTACAACAGCGAACCGGAAACACTGAAAGGCCTGCCTCACAGCGTTCGCGTCACCAGTGAAGGCACCCGTTACTATCTGCGCAACGTGGATGAGGGGATCTATCGCAACGGCAAGCGCACCATCGTTGAGTCGGAGGTAAGAATGGATAGCGACCCCCATTGGGTATTGAAACGCCCCTATCAGACGGGCACCAGCTGGAGCAACCTGACCTACCCCTATGTACTGCGGCGAATCAGTCCCTATGAGCAGACTCTGACCCGGGGCAGCGCCCTGAAGATGGCCTATCAGATCAGCCAACTGGATGCGCAGGTCGATGTGCCGGCCGGCCATTTTGAACAGTGTCTGCTGGTTGAGGGAGAGGCGCAGCTGACGCTCTATGCAGATGGACGTGAGGGTTATCAGGACATCGAGATCAACACCCGGGAGTGGTATGCACCCGGTGTCGGCCTGGTGAAACTGGTTCGTGAAGAGCCGATGTCGGGTTTGGTGTTCAGCGGAGGCAAGGTGGTCTTCGAACTGATCGGGTTCGAACACTGAATTGCAGACAGAGCCACAGTCGGACAAATACAGTAGGCTTTTACTCTCACGCAGACAGGCAATAACAGAAACACCCCCTCTGTTAACACGCCTTGTTCAGGTTAAGAGCTAGGAGAACCAAGCTGCAGCGGCTGCTCTTCAGTGATCACATGGCCGACGAACTTACTCATGTCGTCAAGAATCTTGCCGCCACGCCGAAAGCCCAGGCCACACGCCTCCCAGACATAGAAGACACCGGCCTGATAGTTCTGCCCAACACGGTCCTTGGGGAAATCGACCCACTCCTGGTAGATGTTTTTGTGGAAATCGTAGGGACCACCGCTCTGTTCGATCAGTTGCCCACCGGCATCCAGGATACGCATGTTGGCGCCCTCGCGACCAAACAGCTTCTTTTCGACCTGAGCCACACCGGCCAGAGGCTCGAATGCGGTGGGCAGCAGGTAGGGTGAGTTGGGAAACAGATCATAAAGGATCTTCATCATCCCCTTGCTCTGAAACAGCAGCGTATAGGGCGGATTGATGATGCGGGTTCCCCCCTGCTTTGCACTCTGCTCGAGCATCCGGGTTAGCTCAAGCTCCTGCTCGGCGATATCCTCCCAGGGAAAGAGTTTGAACCAGAAGTCGGCCAGCTGGCCATCCTTGTTGAACACACCTTCGTCACGGCTAAAGCCCGCTTCATTCAGGTAGCAGAAGTCGGTAAAAAAGCCGGCCTCGTGTGCCGCCTGCTGAAGATAGCGGGTTGTGCGCTCATCCTCCGGCAGATCACTGATACTGGAAAACAGCAGCTTCTCCCCGTTGTAGCGGCTGGCAAAATCGAAATCCGCATCGTCACCGCTGATCAGACGTCGGAAGTTCTCTTTCAACATCTCATGCAAGTTGTTGAACTGGCGGGCCTCGTCCATGCCATTCGCCTTCAGAATTGCCCACTGAATAATCGCTGTTTCGAACAGACTGGTTGGGGTGTCAGCGTTGAATTCGATTAATTTGATGGGCTGACCATCGAGTCCCCCGGCCAGATCGAAACGTCCGTAGAGATGCCAGTCATCGCGATCCCAGCTGTTCTCAATCAGCCCGACCAGATTGGCGGGTATACCCAGCTCATAGTAGAGCTGATTGTCTATGACGTGCTGGGCTCCCTCCACATACATATCATAAAGCGCATTGGCGGCTTGGTAGTAGGCCTCCGCTTCAGCTTCACTCAGTTGAACCAGATCACTGACGATATAGTCGCTGCCATCCGCATCGGTATGCCAGCTCATACCGATCTCTTCCATAACCCCTTTGCTGAGAGGCTCAACCTTCAGAGTATCGACCATCAATCAGCCGCCAAAGGAGTTGAAGCGGCTGCTGGAACTGCTACTGCCTGATTTACTACCACCGAAAAAGCCACTCTTGGGCTGACTTTTTGCCGTCTTGTTATAGGGTTGAGAGATCGTACTGGTCGGGCGGCCTCCGCCATACTGCTGCTGCGTACGCTGAAAATTGCTGTTGCCGGCCAATCGGTTGGCCAGCATGCCACCAATCAGGGAGCCTGCTGCAGCGGCCAACAGGGTTTCACCCAGCGACAGTCCGCCAGAGTGCATGGAAGGATCCTGTGTCAGGCGTGAGGAGCCCGCTTCGACCTTCGCGGCCTCCTGTTCGGCAATCTGTTTGAGTTCATCTTCAGTGAGAAATCGCTCATTTCCCTGCTGATCGCGAAGGATCGCACGAGTCGGGCCACTGGTAGGATGTTTCTCTACCAAGCGATAGCTGTCCGGGTTTACAGCAACCTGCTCGATGACCATGAAGACATTCTGCCCCTGCTCCATCCCGGATTGGTCGCCGAAGCCGCTGCCTTGCGGTGGACCACCCTGGTCGCTACAGCCATTCAGACTGGCAATCGTGCTCAATCCAATCGTTCCGGCGATGGAGTAGGAGAGTACTTTCCTGATGTGTCTCATGAATCACCCTGTATCTTCGATTCTTAAAGTGGGGGCGTATTGTATCCAGTTGTCGTGAATTGACAAACCTTGGTGAAGTCAGCTTTAACCATTGATGGGACAGAGCCCACCCCACACCCTGAACTGAATTGTAGGGTGGCACCCTGCCCCACCAAAACACTAATTGATTAGACTCAACACAAAGCCTTGGAGCTTACCAACCAGGCCACAAGCATCAATAGTGATGGTCTGGTTTATAACTGTCATTGGCGAACATTCGCGGTGATTAGCGTCCATTTGCGGCTAACAATCTTCACTTTGTGGTTCCCCATAAACTCCTTACATTTAGGGTGTTATCACCAGATAACTCCACTCTGGCATCAACTGAGTAGGCTTTTAGTCTTGCTGCTGCTTGTAATAGGTTTTGAAACCGATGTTCTGATGATGACCGCCGGAGACATAGTCTGCCAGTGAGCGGAATCTGCGCGGATCGACGATCAGGCCGGAATAGCGGTACTCCTCCTCCCCCTGGTTGTTCAGGAACAGCATGGTCGGAGAACGTACCACACCCAGGCGCTGCGCCACTTCTCTGCCACTGGTAACCGTACCGTCGAAGTCGGTCAATGGCTGATCGCTCTCCATATCCAGCGCAAGGGCAACAAAGTTTTGCCGATATTCGGCAATCAAGCCGGGGTCGGCAAGCACCCCGGCCCGCATACGCTGGCAGAAGGGACAGTGGTGCGTCTCGAAAAACAGCAGCAGACCCTGTTTATCAGACTCATCACTTCTCTCCAGCGCCGCTTTGAGGTCTGTGGCCGGGCAGTCGAACAGGGTATCCTTCTGCCCCGCTCTCATCCCCGGCAACGGTTGTGGCTCGGCGGCAACCAGTGGCAGCCCCGCGGCGGCCCAGCCGTCACTCCCCTCCGGATACCAGTAGAGATTCCGGTATCCCAGTGCGGATGCCCGTTTGACCACATTCCAGGACATCCAGCAATCGGTCACGCAATAGAAGACCACCGCTCGATCCAGATTGCCACCGGTGAGACGATGCAGAGTACGCTCCAGCCACGCCTGCATACAGGGTTCCAGATAGCCATACCCCACGTTCGGCAGCCAGATGCTGCCTGGCAGATGTTGGCGTGGCGAAGCGGGTAGCCAGGAGAGACCAAACTGGGCACTCTCCGGTCGCAAAGTGATTGCCAGAACATCCAACAGCACCGGATCACTCTGATTGATCAGATCCGCCAGCGCCTCGGTCTCGATACGCTTGCCCGCAGGCGCCTCTGCCGGCAGCGGTCTGCGGTAGTTTGCGATTCGGTATCCCTGCTCGGAGAAGAGTTCAGAATCACTCGCGGCGATGCTCTGAATTGGCCAGAACAGGCTGATCAGAATGAACGGACAGAACAGCCATGACAACCGCCTCACTGTTGCTGCTCTACCTTCCCATCAGCCAGTGCCTTTGCCTCCAAAGCAGGATAGAGATGGCTCAGTGAGCGGGTGTACTCATCCTTGAACACCGCCAACTCCCGTAGATTTTGCGGCGCATCGGGCTGCAGCAGTTCCGCCATCGCGGCACCGGAGTCGGCCTGCTTTTTCAGATAGTGCTGTAACCAGCTGAGATAGGAGGAGGTCTGGGATATGGCCACTTCACTGGTCACCGGCGCACCATGTCCGGGAACCATCACCTTGAAGTCGAGTTTTCGCAACTGTTCCAGTGCGGACTGCCAGTTGTCCAGATTGGCATGAGGGGTAGTCGGGGTACGGCCGTAAAATACCAGATCACCGGCAAACAGCACCCCGCTGGTCTGATCCAGAATGGCCAGATCGGCACCGGTATGGCCCTGCATTGCGATCAACTGCAGACGGTGACCGCCGATCTCCTGCAGACCCGGTTCGACCTGCTGATTGGGCGCCACCACCCGGGTGCCCTTCATCCAGCTGCCCACCAGGCGATAGAGATTGTCATTGAATGTCTCGCCCATCAGGCGAATCCCGTCCTGGGTCTTTTCCAGGGCGGCAATCGGCAGGCCCTCAAAGGCCTGATTACCGAGAAAATGATCCGGGTGCATATGGGTGATAAAGAGCTTCACCACAGGCTTATCGGTTACCTGGGCGATCGCCGCGATCAACTGCTCGCCATAGAGCCTGGAGGGTCCACTGTCGATCACCACCACGCCCGCTTCGGTGACGATGAAACCGGTATTGACGATATTACCGCCGTTGGCGAAGCTGAAGTGCTCATCATGACCGATCAGTACATAGGTGTTGTCAGCGATCTGTTGTGGCTTCAGCTTATAATCCCGCTCCACAGCCTGGCACAATCCAGCCAGCAGCATCACAGCGATGAACACTAGAGATCTCACTGACCGCCACCTCCGGTCTGACTCTCCAAACTGATCTGTGCCGCGACCGGATTACCGTTATTGTCGCGTCCGTCCATCGTCAGCTGTTTCAGCTTCGGAAGATCGAGCGTCAAAACCGGATTTTCCGCAATCGGCTCGAACAGGGAGAGACGACTGATCAGATCCCCCCCGCTCTCGCGGATCTCCAGCTGTTCCAGATAGAAGGCGGGTATTCCGGCCACCAGTCCAGTGTCCATGGGATGCACGATACTGGCACGCAACCGGCTATGATGCTCTCTGGACCAGAGCCGGGCTGTTACTTCACCGAGCCGGTCAGCCCAGTCCGAGGAACCACTGCCTATACTGGGAGCCGTACAACCTCCACCGGCCGCGTCCACCAGAACTCCTCCCAGATGCCAGACTCCATCCGGTGTCAAAGCAGCCGCTCTGACCGGGGTGGCCTGCTGTACCTTGATCCGCAGACCGATGCGTGGTGCTGCTTTTAACGGTTGCATATCCAGCACCTTCGGAATCGGGTTGAGTTCCGCAAACACCAGCAGACGTTCTACCTCACCCAGGGCTGTGGCGTCGATCCACAGCGGCAGGTTCAGAGAGTCCTCCGCAACGGCAGGAGCAGACACCTGCACCCGCTCATCGAACACCACCGGCGCGCCATCCAGCAGGCGCTGATGCATCTCATGCCACATAACGGAATTGAGGGGATCGGCAGGCGCTTCAGCTGCCACCAGACCGAGCGGTGTCGCTAACAGCAGGAGTAGAAGAGAACAGATCCGATAGCTCATGACAGAGACCTATGACATCGGCTCGAGCAGAATTCGGCGTGGCCAGAGTGTGTCCGACGCGGGATGAATCTCCATCGGATCTATGGGCCGCAGACCCCCATCCTCAGGTGGCGCCTGCAGGACATTGAGGTCGGTTTCATGCAACTCGCCAACCAAACCTCTGTCAGACATTTTCAGTACATAGTAGAGACCATTCCAGGCATTGATACCGTACTCGCCCGGCACTTTATGCAGGAACAGCAGGTCATATTCAAGGTCGGTCAGATCCGACTCGGTAATGCGCCGCTTTATCTCGTAGGGATAGGGCAACCGACAGATCATGCGTTGCGGATGGGGCAGACACTTGAAGGGTCGCATCGAAAGAAAGTGGTTCTCAAAGGGTGCTTCGAGCCAATCGATCCAATAACTGTAGCCCTGCTCTGCCTGACGAATCTCAACCTGCGCCAAATGTTGACGCTCGCCGCTCTGGTTTTCCATCGAGAGACGATAATCACCCGCCAGATCCGCCGTAGCGGATCCGGATGTCAAACAGATCGAAGCACTAAGGGCGACGTAGACAGAGTTTCGCATCGTCACTGTAGGCGATCACACCTGAACTCTCAGGCTTGAGTCTTACGATACGGCTCGGCAGCTGATAGCTGGAGCCATGCTTTTCGAAGATCTTTTGCAGTTCTCCTGTCTCCCTCACCTCGATCATCGCCTGATCGAGAGCATTCGCCAACTGCTCGTTACCCTGGCGCACAGCCGCTCCCAGATCCCAACCGCTGCTGCGCATACCCGGCATCTTGATCGGTCCCACTGCATAACCGCTTTTACTCTCGCCCAGGGCAAACTCAATTTCACTGCGAGGCCCGGCGACACCGCTCAATTCACCGGCTTTGAGAGCAGCCACCGCCTCGTTCATGTTTCGGTAGTGCACCACCTGATCCCGAATTCGGCCACTGTAGGCCGTCAGCAGGTAGAAATCGGCCAGGGTGTCCAGCTCAACGCCGATCTTTTCACGGGTGAAGATCTCCAGGGGGGAACCACGGCCTGCTTTATCCGCCACCACGGCAAACACAATCTGCTCCCGATAGTAGGGGGCGATGAAACTGACCCGGTCATTCTCTTCGGCAAACGCCTCATCGAATGGGGTATGCAGCATCACATCCGCAACACCACCACCCAGGTAGTGTCCTTTCCAGACGTTATTGCGCAGATCATCCTCCATGTTTTCATCGGCGCCAACTGCACGAATCGCCGCGACTACGCCCAACCGTTTGGCCAAAGCGTGAGCGATATCCACATCGATACCGACGATACGACCCCGCTCACCGCGATAGGAAAAAGGAGGGAAATCGGCATACACCGCCACCTCCAATACACCACGCTCCTGGATACGCTGCAGGGCAGTTTGTTCCTCTTCCGCCTTAAGTGTCGACGTTGAGGTCATCCACACTGCCGCCATCATCGACAGCAGCGCAGCTTTTAACAGTTTCCGCATCATCACCCTCCAAAAAAATCTCGTTATTATTGATCGGGATCCAGGGTTACCAGCCAGGCCCTGATCGACCACATGGCTTCCTGAGAAAGAATGCCCTCAAAAGGTGGCATATAGGTGATGCCATTACGAATCGCGCCATTGCGTATCCGCATGATGTACCAGGCATCGCCCTCTTCATCCGGTGGTAGGTTGCGCAGATCCGGCGCGATACCGCCAGATACAGCACCCAGCCCATGGCAACGGGCACAATTTTGATTATAGGCAGAAGCCCCGATCTCTATAGCCTTATCATCTCCGGGGTATGGGTTAAGTTCCAGCCACTCCTCACCCAGTTGGCGCAGTGCGGAGGTGTCAACTGGTTGTGGTGCGACATCGCCATGGCCGAAGACCGTGGTAACTGTAGCGGCCCAGAGGACCGTCGCGAGTGCGGCGAGTTTGAGTGATGGGAGGCGCATGAAAAAAAACTCCGTCAATTAATGGTCAGAACAGTGGGCGAAGTTTCACCCTGGTCAGAGCGGCAGCCACGCAGGGCTGCCGATCGAGAATCGAATTGGACGACGGACAGTACCTGGCTGCCCGCCGTCCAGGGTATGGGCATCAGGCGTCAGTGAGCTTGAAGACCCAAAGCGAACCACCCTGGTTCAGGTATTTGACCTTACTGGCCACATCCCCACCCCAAAGCGGTACTGCACCACCCCAGCCTGATGGCACAGCGATGAACTGTTCACCATCCTGCTCCCAGGTGATGGGGCAACCAACAACACCGGAACCGGTCTGGAACTTCCACAACTCCTTACCGTTATCCGCATCGAAGGCTTTCAGATAACCCTCGGGCGTACCGGTAAAGACCAGTCCACCGCCGGTGGTCATCACGCCACCCCACAAAGGTGCGTTGTTTTTGTACTCCCACTTGATATCACCGGTTTTCGGATCGATTGCCCGAAGTGCACCGATGTAGTCATCGTAGAGGGGTTTGATGGTAAAGCCGGCACCCAGGTAGGCTGCACCCTTCTTGTAGGTCACAGGCTCATTCCAAAGATCCATGCCCCACTCGTTGGCTGGAACGTAGAACAGCTCAGTGTCGGGACTGTAGGCCATCGGCATCCAGTTCTTTGCACCGAGGAATGAAGGTGCGATAAAGATCGTCTCGCCCTTTTTACCATCGGCACTCTTGGTTGGATCACCGGGGCGCAGTCCGGTCTCGATCGGACGTCCGGTCTTCTTGTCGATACCCTTGGCAAAATCGACTCGGGTAACGAATGGGAAGGCATTCTCAACTTTGCCGTTGGTACGGTCCAGCACGTAGAAGAAGCCGTTTCGGTCCGCATGTCCGGCGAGTTTTTTACCACCGGAGTTGTACGAGACAAGCTCATTCACACCATCGTAATCCCAGCCGTCGTTGGGGGTGTATTGATAGTGCCAGGAGATTTTGCCGGTATCCGGATCGATCGCCAGGGTGGAGGTGGAGTAGAGGTTGTCTCCTGGACGCATATGCGCATTCCATGGCGCCGGATTACCTGTTCCGTAGAAGATCAGATCGGTTTCATGGTCGTAGGTACCACCCTGCCAGGTGGCTGCACCGCCGGTCTTCCAAAGATCACCTGGCCAGGTCGCATTGGTCTTGCCGGTGATTCCGTTCTCCATCTTCTCACCATCCTTCCAGATATAGCCCATGTGGCCTTCAACAGAGGGACGGATCCAACGCAGTTTACCGGTCTGTGCATCCCGTGCCTCAACCCGGCCGATAACGCCAAACTCACCACCGGAGACACCGGTAATGACCATATCCTTGACGATCAAAGGAGCGGCAGTGAATGAATAGCCAGCCTTGTAGTCATCAATCTTGGAGCGCCATTTCACCTTACCGGTAGCCTGATCGAGCGCCACCAGACGGGCATCCAGGGTGCCGAAGATGACCAGATCGCCATGCAGCGCCGCACCGCGGTTGATCACATCGCAGCAGGGCAAAATGCCATCCGGCAGACGGTGATCGTACTGCCACAGCTCTTCACCGGTTTTGGCGTCCACGGCGTAGAGTCTTGAGTAGGAGCCTGTGACAAAGATCCGGCCATTGTGCACAACCGGTTGAGCCTCCTGGCCTCGCTGCTTCTCACCACCAAAGGAGAAACTCCATGCTGGCACCAGCTTTTTCACATTACCTTTGTTAATCTTTTTCAGCGGACTGTAGCGTTGGCCCTGCTGACCCATTCCCCAACTCACCACATCGCCGGTGGTCGAGGCATCATTGTCGATATCAGCCTGGGTAACTCCAGCCTGGGCAAGACTGGTCAGACTGAGCCCAGCAGTCAGTACGGCAGACGCCATAGCTGTACTCAGAGCCTTGGATTTCAGCGGGAAATTCATATTTATTTCTCCTCCCCGATAGTGGTTGATCGTCTTTGGATGGTCAGCAGGACAGATTGCCCTGACGCCGCCATACCCTCCTTCAAACATCTATAGCAAGACCCAGGCCATATCAAAAAAAAGATATATCTATATGATTTATAATGATTTTATTGCAACAATCACAAACGGTAAAAAAATCTGAAAAATGCGAGGTATCAGATCACAACAAGCTGTGTATCAGTTTCGTTACAACAGGTGACAGTCGCAGGAATACCCTATATGGAGTGGCCAAATTCCCCATCCAACGGAGCGATGCGGGGGTTCGGCTGGTGGAATTTCACACGCTGAAGTGTGGCGACCGGTAGGGCTGAAAAACCATTTTCGTTGATACGAAAAATCAGAATCGGTGACTATTCCTGAACATGGATCGCCTCGAAAAAAGTACCAGTCGACACAGTTTTTTACCGATTCCATTGCCTGTTTTGACCATTCATCAACAACGGATGGGAATCACAAGCTACTAATAAACCTGACATTTCCGTAACACTTAAGCGAGAAATATCAGAAATTGTAAGTTTGCTGTAACCAAACAATTTGTCTAGACTTATTCGAATATTAAATGGCATATCACATGCATCCCATCAAGTGATAGCGAAGCTTGCGGTGAACTGAAATAAAAAACCGTGACAAAAAAGGTGTCACCCATCAGCGCAACGCTTTCGTCAGCTGATCAGAGTCTTCAGCAGTACAGCGGGAGTTGCATTAGAGATAAGGAACAGTGGTGGCTGTCCTTATAAAACCCCATTGGAGATTGGTTTCCGGGAGCCAACAGTAGTATGCTCCGCGGTTGTTCGGTCCGCTCAGCGGTCCGATCCGCTTATCGATGCGGGATACAATTGAGTATCAACAGTTTTGCAGTATAAAACTTCGCCATGGAGTCGGCACACGATAATGCCAATGCAAAACTGTTCTACAGATTTGCAACTTAACTATAAATACACCCTTGAAGTTTAAGGTTAGGTTGGAGGATGTAGTAGATGGCTCACAGACACCTACAGCGTCAACATGCACAAAATATTTTTGCCGTGCTCGCCGATAAAAAACCCACGGCGAGTTCGGAGATAGCCAGTCAGATTCTCACCTCCTGGCGGCGCTGCGCGGATACAGTTGAACTGGATCCGATGAATATACACCGTCCCGCTGTGGTCGACGCCACGGCCTTGAGAGAGCTTTGCCAACGCTTTGAAGGTTTTCTGCTGCTTGCTGAACCGGAGATGCTGAACCTCTACAGCTCACTGAAAGGTTCCGGTTATGCACTCATCCTGACCAACAATGACGGGGTGATTCTTAATCACCTGACAGGGGACCACCTGGAACAGGATTTCAGGGAGGCTGGGCTCTGGCAGGGTGCCAATTGGGGCGAGTCCCATGCTGGCACTAACGGCATTGGTACCTGTATCGCAGAAGGCCGAGCACTGACCGTTCATAAGGACGAGCATTTTCTTTCACAAAATATCGACCTCACCTGCTCAGCAGCACCGATCCACGATCCCCATGGTAATCTGCTGGCGGTACTGGATGCCTCCTGCTGCAGCAATGAAGACAGTATGTCGGCACAGGTTCTGGCGCGTGCGCTGGTGGCAAACTCAGCAACGATTATCGAAAACCAGTTTTTCCTGCATGAGATGAGAAACCTGCGAATCCTGCGGTTTCATCAACAGGCCAATCATCTTGGGCTGGCCTCAGAGGGACTGCTGGCCATCGATGATCAGAACCGAGTACGTGCAATCAATAAGAGTGCACTGAAGATCCTGCGCATCAACGACCGAAACAATATGCTCGATCAGGAGATCGACCTGATTCTCGGCAAAGAGCTGAAAAGCATGTTGCTGCATGCCACCTCCGGTGACAACCAGGTGTGCAGCTTCAGGGATCAGCGCAATGGCAATCAACTCTACGGACATCTGTTCAAATTCAAAGAGAAACCGAGACGCCGCAACAGGGATCTCTCCATACCGCCGGCAGAACGTAACCCGGATGAGTGTCGTGGTGAACTCTGCAAACTCTCGGTGCTTGCGGGTGAAGACCCACGCATGAAAGAGGCCGCGCGACGTGCCGAACGGGTGATGAACAAACGCATCCCGATTCTGTTGCATGGGGAGACCGGTACCGGCAAGGAGCTCTTCACACAGGCGATTCATCTGGCCAGTGAACGGCGGGAGAAACCATTTGTTGCTCTGAATTGCGCATCAATTCCAGAGACGCTGATCGAGAGCGAACTGTTCGGTTACCGCCAGGGAGCCTTTACCGGAGCCCGCAGAGATGGACGCCGGGGTAAATTCATCGAGTCCGATGGAGGCACCCTGTTTCTGGATGAGATCGGTGACATGCCGCTGGCGATGCAATCCCGACTGCTTCGTGTACTGGAGACCCAGGAGGTGGTACCGCTGGGTGGCGATCTTCCGGTCAAGGTGGACCTGCATGTGGTCACCGCAACCCATCGTGATCTGCGTACACAGGTCTCCCGCGGCGAATTCAGGGAAGATCTCTACTATCGATTGAATGGCATTACCCTCGACCTCCCCCCGCTGCGTGAACGGGAGGACCTGAACAAGATCATTCTCAAGGTCCTGGCAGCAGAGAACGACACCGGCAGTGAACTGAAGATATCCAAAGAGTCGATGGATGCTTTGTTGAACTACCAGTGGCCGGGTAATCTGCGGCAACTTCGATTTGTCATCCGTACCGCGATTGCGCTGTGCGACGGTGTCGAGTTACAACTTGATGATTTCAACCTCGACTATGTCTCACCACCGCCGGCTGAAAAAGAGGAAGTCAAGGCATTGGAACTCTCCCTCAGAGAGAGCGTTGATGAACAAGCCGAAGATGAGTCAGAGGACAATCCGCTGCAGTCAGCAGAACAGCAGGTGATCGTTGCCTCCCTCGGAGAGCATAACTGGAATATCTCCAAGACGGCGGAAGCCTTGGGTATGAGCCGTAACACCCTCTACAGAAAACTGAGAAAACACGGCATCAATCAGACCCGTTAACGGTAAAGTTCAACTTTTCCGGGGAGCTGAAAATGCGTCCCCGGAGAGATTGCTCAACCTCAGCTTAGTTGTTCCGAACGAGCTCCACTCTACGATTCTGCGCTTTACCTTCAGCCGTCTCATTGGAAGCGATCGGCTGCTCTTCACCGTATCCCATGGCGCTCAGATTATCGGCGATCACGCCCTTCTCTGTCAGGTAGCTCATAACCATCTCAGCCCGACGCTGTGACAGATCCTTGTTATAGGCCTCATCCGCATCACTGTCTGTGTGACCGGCGATTTCAACCACCACAGTTGGATTGGCAATCAGGGTATTGGCCACTCGATCGAGTATGTCAGTCGAGGTGTCGGTCAACTGGTCCGAATCGGTCTTGAAGTTAACACCACGCAATACAATCGCTGCACTCAGCTCACAGCCCAGACCGTCAACCGCCACTCCGGCCGGAGAGTCCGGACAGATATCAGCGAGATCCAGCACCCCATCGCCATCGCTGTCGGTAGCCACAGTCGAATCCTCAACGGCTGCTGGCTGTTCCTCATTCACAGTTGCAGTCGCCACTGAATCTTCGGCGATAACAGCTTGTTCCGCTTCAACGGCAGCAACCACTGGTGCAGTGAGCTCGGACGGTGCCGCCAGTGGCGGCCAGGCATGGGGTCCATAGCCATAACCGTGATAACCCCGACCATCGCCATAACCAGAGCCTGAGCCACGCAGATTGAAGTTGAAACTCATATCCATGTCACCGAACAGATCGCCCATGCCATCAAACGGTCCCCAATCAGATCCACCCCAGCCATGGCGAGGATAGGGACGTCCGTAATAAGGCATAGGAGCCCGATAGACCGGCAGACCGTGCGCTGGTGCTACAGGTGCCGGGTATTGGGCAACATCCGGATAGTGGTTGGCTGCTGGCAGCTGAGGCATGGCTGCCATCCGGGCGCGCCGCTCTTTTACCCACTCCGGCAGTTCAGGGGGCTCAAAACCCATCGAGGGAGATGGTTGCTTCGCCGCCTGATCGATCATCGGTCTGGAGGGAAACTGTGGTGGCTGTATTACCGGCATCTGGCGCATGGCGGGCTGTTGGGCACGACGCTGTGCCACCCACTCCGGCACCTTGAAATCATGCATTTCAAAAGGTGCGACGGCTCTCTGACGACGACTTTCAGCAACCCATTCCGGTACCTTGGGCAGATCAAACTCAGGCATCTGTGGTGCCATTGGCAAACGGTTGCGGTGCTCGCTTACCCACTCGGGCACCTCGGCAGGCTGATAAGGCTGCATTGGCACCATTTGACGCGCCATCATGGCCTCCCGTTGCGCAGCGAATTGCTCTCGCATCCTCTCCATTTCAGCGCGGCGCTGTTTCACCCAATCCGGCACCTGAGCCGATTCGGATGCGGTCATCGGTGGACATTCTGAAACCGCTTTATCATCAGCCAGCAGAGATACCGGAGCGGTTGAGATCATCAGGCCAAGCATGATGGGCAAAATAGGGTGTTTGCGAAACATCAGATTCACTCCTGTCATAGGACTGGCACACAAAACAGCCGGTGGCAGGCCAATTTCGTTAGTGCATTAAAAATTTCGAATATTCTATATTATTTTTCCATGAAAATTCATCCCGGAAATTATGGCCACAAATTTTCACATAGAACGATATTCGTCTGCTGGCGCAGGCGCTAGAAAAGGGTTGAGCTGTAACTGATTTTTCCTATTCAATCAGTCAATTGGAAGCGACAATTCGATTAGGAGTGACTATTTATCGAGCGGCGCACAAGCGCCTCCACAGAAACCCATCGTTAGTTTGCAGGTTGTCTCGATTAGAGCTCAGTGGTTACAGCAGCTGCCGCTCTTGTGGCTTTCTCTCTTGCCTGTTCGATATCCTCACCACGCGCCAGCGCCACACCCATACGGCGCTTGCCGCTGACTTCCGGCTTACCAAACAGTCTGAGTTGAGTATCCGCCTCTGCCACGGCCGCTTGCAGATTGCCGAAACGGACGTTATTCGATTCACCCTCAACCAGCACCACCGCAGATGCGGAGGGGCCATGTTGTCTGATGTTCGGAATCGGTAAGCCCAGAATCGCCCGGCTGTGCAGGGCAAACTGGGACAGGTCCTGTGAGATCATGGTCACCATACCGGTGTCATGGGGTCTGGGAGAGACCTCGCTGAAGTAGACATGATCCCCTTTGATAAACAGCTCCACTCCGAAAATTCCCCTTCCGCCAAGCGCCGAGGTGACCTTCTCGGCAATCTCCTTGGCTCGCTTCAAGGCAACATCACTCATCGGTTGAGGCTGCCATGACTCCTGATAGTCCCCATCCTCCTGACGATGTCCGATCGGCAGACAGAAACTGACCCCATCGATATGGCGTATGGTCAGCAGGGTGATTTCATAATCAAAATCGACAAAACCCTCGACGATGACCCGCCCTGCCCCGGCGCGTCCACCCTCCTGCGCATAGGTCCAACTGTTTTCGATATCCGCATCACTCTTAATGGTACTCTGACCTTTACCGGAGGAGCTCATGATCGGTTTGACAACACAGGGGATGCCGATCTCGGACACCGCATCCATGAAGTCCTGCCGGTTGTCGACAAAGCGGTAGTCGGAGGTTGGAATCTCCAGAGTCTCCGCTGCCAGTCGGCGGATACCCTCCCGGTTCATGGTCAGCCTGGCAGCATTGGCGGTTGGAATCACATTGAAACCCTCGGCCTCGAGTTCGACCAGGGTATCGGTGGATATGGCCTCGATCTCCGGCACGATGTAATCCGGCTTCTCTTGCTCAATCACCTCTCTCAAGGCATCACCATCAAGCATTGAGAATGTATAGGCACGATCTGCCACTTGCATCGCCGGGGCATTCTCATAGCGATCACAGGCAATCACCTCACAACCATAACGCTGCAATTCGATAACCACCTCTTTACCCAACTCGCCGGAACCGCAAAACAGAATTTTAGTTGCATCGGATGTGAAGGGAGTACCAATGGTGGTCATAACCAAGTCCTAATTGAGTTTAAATAGAGAGAATATGAGTCAGGATCGGGCGAATGGTACAGAATATCGAGCCTGTTAACCGAAGTGAATCAGCCGTGGGAACTAGCTGTGCAGTCCAACCTGTTGTTTTTCAGCCGCTGGCGTCATCGGCGGCGTATGCGCACTCTCCAACCACTCGATCAATGCCAGCCACTGCTGCCTGTCCTTTTTCATCGAAGCGGTTTTCAGCTCTACGATGGCGCAACCGGATTCTGCAGCATGCACGTAATTCTGAGTATCCCGCAGAAAGGCCACCAGAGGGATATCCAACAGTTCCAGAGTCTCCTGAAGCTGTTTGAAGGCACGGGTATTCAAACGCACCCGATTGGCCACGATACCCACCGGGATATTGATGCCCATTTGACGGCAGAGGGTTGTCAGCTCCTGGATGAAATCGAGCGTCACGTGACGATCGATGGCGGAAGGCAGTACCGGAACGATGACCGCCGATGCATTTCTCAGCATATTCATCATCTCCATGCGTTTCATGGAGGCTGGCGTATCCACCACGATCCGCTCTGTCTCTCCAGGCACCCGCTGGGCGAACGCCTGGGTTACAGCACCCTGGGTCGGTTTCGCTGCAAAAACACCATGAATATTTGAGAGCTCATCGGAACGCTGCTCCAGCCAGCGATGACTGGAACCTTGTGGATCATAGTCGAACAATGCAGTCGGCGTCCCGGCCGAGGCGTAGTAACCCGCCAGATTGGTCGCGATCGTTGTCTTCCCACAGCCTCCCTTGCTGTTGAGTATCAAGAGCCTTTTCATCACACCGAACCGGTTACAGGGGCGAATTTGAGGAATATTCCTCCTATTCTATGCCAAATACAAGTTCTGGTTGATAAAGCGTGATACAAACAGGCTCCTTCAACGCCAGTCAGCCGCAATCCGATCCCCTTCAAAGAGCCTGTCATAATCCAACCCCTGCCCGGCATGGCAACTACTCCAAACCCTTGCCTGCTACCCTCTATGGCAACCAGAGGCTGTTAAGGTAATGATTTTACGGAATTAAACCTAGGCCAAAAGGTTTTTTATCACAGCCTGACCCAACCATCCCTGCCGTTTGGTTGACCGGCCAGGCTGTCTGATAAGCGGAATGTCTAGGCGACACACTCCTCCCGTTGCAGGCTTTGCTGAACCGTGCGTCCGATCTCTGCCGCATTCTGCACAACATGCACATCCAGTTCAGCCAGGCGCTTCATCTTTGCCTGTGCGGTATCGTCCTCACCGGAGATGATCGCCCCGGCATGCCCCATGGTTCGCCCTGGGGGTGCGGTAGCACCAGCGATAAAACCAATCAGCGGTTTATCCATGTGATCCCTGGCCCAGGTGGCCGCCTCGACTTCCTGTGATCCGCCGATTTCACCGATCATCAATACCGCATCGGTTTCATCATCCTCGGCGAACTGCTTCATCAAGGTCAGAAAATCACAGCCATTCACCGGATCACCACCGATGCTGATGCTGGTGGAGATACCCAGACCCAGCTCACTCATCTGTTCCACTGCCTCATAGTTGAGTGTACCGGAACGGGAGACCACACCGATCCGCCCTGGAACGTAGATATGTGCCGGCATGATCCCCACCTTACACGCTTGCGGTGTAATCACTCCGGCGGTGTTGGGACCAACGATGATGGCGTCATGGCCGATCAGATAACGTTTCACCCGCACCATATCCTGCACCGGCACACCATCGGTAATCACCACGATCACCTTGATGCCACCATCGATCGCCTCCATCACTGCATCGGCAGTGAACGCGGGCGGTACAAAAACCACACTCACATCGGCACCGGTCTGCTCCACCGCATCCTTGACCGTATCGAATACCGGTCTGTCGATGTGGGTCTGGCCACCCTTACCAGGGGTTACACCACCAACCACCTGGGTGCCCATGCGAATCGCCTCCTGCGCATGAAAAGTCGCGTGCTGTCCAGTAAATCCCTGAAAGATAACCTTCGAATCCTTGTTGACCAAGATACTCATGCCGCTCCTCCCGCCAGTGCCTTGACTGACTTCTCCGCCGCGTCACTCAAACGATCGGCATGGATATACTGCAACCCGGAATCGGCCAGGATCTTGCGCCCCTCCTCCAGGTTGGTACCGGCCAGACGCACCACGATGGGCACATTGACCTCAAGATCTGAAACCGCTTTGACGATCCCTTCTGCGATCCAGTCGCAGCGATTGATGCCGGCGTAGATATTCAACATCAGCACCTTCACATTGGGATCTTCCAGAACGATGCGGAATGCGTTGGCAATCTTCTCCGGAGAGGCACCGCCACCCACATCGAGGAAATTGGCAGGTCGTCCCCCATACAGGCTGATCGCATCCATGGTCGCCATTGCCAATCCGGCACCATTGACGATGCAACCGACACTGCCATCCAGGGCGATATAGTTGAGATCATGCCCCGAAGCTTCGACCTCTTTGGGATCCTCTTCATCGAAGTCACGCTGGTCTGCGATCTCCGGCTGACGAAACAGCGCGTTGCCGTCAAACGACATCTTGGCATCCAGAGCGAGAAACTGACCGTCTCCAGTGATTACCAACGGATTGATCTCGGCCATCAGCGCATCCTTATCACGAAAACAGCGATAGAGACGCTTCATGATACGTGCGGCCATGTTGATCTGTTTACCACTCAGCCCGATACTGGCTGCCACCTTACGGCATTGAAAATCCTGCAGGCCGACGGCCGGATCAACCACTTCATTGATCACCTTATCGGGTGATTTGGCGGCCACCTCCTCGATATCCATGCCGCCGGCTGCTGAAGCGATCAGGGTGATCCGTTGATTTGCCCGGTTGATCACCAGACCAAGGTAGTACTCCGCCTTGATGTCCTGCATCTGTTCAACCAATACCCGGTTGACCATCCGGCCCTGTTCACCGGTCTGCTTGGTGACCAGGTGGCTACCGATCAGTTTTTCCGCATGCTCACGCACTTCATCGAGCTGTTTCGCGAGCAGCACGCCACCCGCTTTACCCCGTCCACCGGCATGAATCTGGGCCTTGACGACCCAACCCTCGCCGCCCAGCTGTTCCGCTGCGGTCAGGGCCTTATTGGCGGAGTGAGCCATGCGGCCCTCCGGCACAGGGATCTTGTAGTGGCGGAAAAGATCCTTGGTCTGATATTCATGGATATTCACGCGGCCGCCTCCTGCTTGGAGTAGCGTTCGATCTGCTCCACCTTCTGCAGCATCACCTCGGCCTGGCGAATCGAAGCGGCGTCGATCATACGGCCGTCGAGACTGACCGCACCCTGACCGGCGGCTGCCGCCTCTTCCATCGCCTTGACGATACGGCGTGCCCGATCCACCTCTTTCTCACTCGGCGTGAAGACCTGATTGGCCAACTCGATCTGCGACGGATGGATCGCCCACTTACCCTCACCACCCAGGGCGGCAAAAGACTTGGCGACGGCCAGATAGCCATCAGGATCGTTGAAATCACCAAAAGGTCCGTCGATCGGACGCAAGCCGTAAGCCCGGCAGGCGACGATCATGCGCGACATGGCAAAGTGCCACTGGTTACCCAGGTAGACATCACGCTTGCCTTCAGCATTCGCATCAGACAGCACGTGATAATCGGGATTGACGCCACCCATACTGACGGTCCGCGCCTGGGTGGAAGCAGCGTAATCCGCGACACCGAAGACCAATGCTTCAAGCCGATCGGGACAACTCTGTGCAATCGCTTCCACATTCGCCATACCCATGGCAGTTTCAATCAGCGCATGCAGGTTGATCTGCTTATAGCCCTTGGCTGCTTCGATCTGTTCCAACAACAGTGCAACGAACTCCAGGTCGGATGGTTGACCGACCTTGGGTACCAGCAGGGTATCCAGTTTGTCGCCGGCCTGCTCCACCACATCGACGATGTCCCGGTAGCAGAAGTGGGAGTCCAGGCCATTGATGCGAACGGAAACTGAACAGTTCGACCAGTCGTACTCATTCAATGCATGGATTGTGTTTCTTCTGGCTTGTTCTTTGTCTGAAGGTGCAACTGCATCCTCCAGATCGATGAATACCAGGTCAGCGCCAGAGTGTGGTGCTTTTTCAAGCATCCGCATATTACTGCCCGGTACGGCCAGTTCGCTTCTATGAAGGCGATTCTTGAAGGCCATATTGGATTCCTCCGTGTTTTCTGCCCTGAACGCGAAACACCGGTCGATCCGGTGTTTCAGAATTCAGAATTTATCTGTTTGTAATCCTGGATCGCCCCATGCGGCATCTGCATCATGTCGTGTTGCATGATTGTTTTATTGCGCCGCAGCAATAGCGTTCCAGGTCTTTCTGCCGTGCTGTGGAAACTTCGATATCCACAAGCAGGGCAAGTATTTAACACAGGAGTTGCTCAATTGACAGAGACGAAAATCAGGAATACGGGATGTTGCGCGGAAGTTACACCAAGTGGTTCGGATGGACCGTTGAGCAAGTCTGCGTGGGGCCTGGGTTTCAGCATGAGCATTAAAGGAATGGGCGACTCAATCGAGTATTCATTATTTTTATAAATAGTATTGGTTTTTTAGATATTGAGACAGAAAGCGCCTCCATACGGACCTTCAGGCTGTGGTCGATTATCCCGCTACCCTCAGGGTAGAATCATGCAATCAGGGCAGTGTCAGACCGGGTCGTACCGTGACAAAACGATAGGGGGCGGATAACAACCCCTGTTTGGTTGTAATCAAGACTTTTGCCTCCCACTCCATGGAGTCCATGAGACAAACCGGAATCATCCCCTCACCCTCGAATTGCCCCTCGGTAACAGCTTGCAGAACCACCCGGTTGTAACCCATGTTCATATCGACACCGGCGAAATCCACCTCCACCCGGTCCACCTCCACCCCAGCAATCTCCACCGCCAGTTTCAGGGGTTTCACCAGGGGTATTTCGCGGGGTTCGATCGAAAAACCGACTTCCACTTCATTATTGATCGAAGAGCGACAGGGGGCCTTGCGCAGGTCACAACTCGGATCAACCACTGCGGATTGACTGATCTGAGGGAACAGAATTGGCCAGGCCTTGTAGATCGCCACCAGGGTAAGTGCCGCCATCAATAGCCCAAGTGCGCCCCAAAGCAACAGATTACTCTTCGGCTGATTGTCAGATGTTTCAACTGTCATTAATAGCGTGTCTTAGCGAATGTTGGTGGGTTCTCTTCAAGACAATACAAAGGCAGGATTGTTCGCGCAATCTGAAATCCCGATCAACGCATGCCGATCTATCCAACCTGGCACAATATACCAGCTAAAAATTGCCAGGATGGACTCAGTATGAATAGCTATTGCTGATCCAGCAACTTTGCATTTTGTTGTTGATCAACAGGCCGGCTGTAGCGAAAACCCTGCGCCAGCTCACAGCCGTTACGAGTCAAAACTCAACCTGCTTCCTGGTCTTGACGCCCTCAGCCAACACCTCCAGCTGAAGTGTTTGTGAGAGTACGATGATAGCCTGTTTTCTGACTGGCAGGAGTAGCAGACTACTTCTTCATCTCTTCTTTGATGTAGCGTTTGATGTAGTTTTGACGATTGATGTTTGAGTTGACAACCCAAACCACCATGATAAGCGCCAATGCCAGAATCACTGGCGCTGCTGTGGGTATCACCGCCAGCACCCCCAAAAGGAATAGCATTCCCACGCCCATGGTTCGAAAGCCCCGCTTCCACACCTGACTGATTTCTTCCCGTGCCTTATCCGGGGTTTCTATTCCCGCCTCACGAAGGGCATTGCGCATCATCTGGTAGCCCATCCGATGACGTCTTTCCTTACGGCTGAAAAGATTGTTTAAGTTCACTAATAAGTTACCTGCCAAGTGCCGCAAAATATTTTGTATTGAGTGTAGGATTTAAAACGGCTTCGTGTCTTAAAGGTAGTTCAAATTAAAACTTTTTGAGATCAACTGGCAGTCGGCTTTGGGAAATCGAATCAGACAGAGCAGGTTACGATCAAACCATCTGGTATACAGCATGGTTAGCAAACACAACCTCCTATTTCGATAAGGCGATCGATGCATACTCTTTTTCAACTCACTACAAATGATTTGACTCAAAAGCGACTCATTCGATTGTGTATCAATCTTATAAACCTTTTAGGATTATTCCATGGGTACTGCTTACCCTGTTCTTATTGGGTTTGATACATGTACTGCAGTCCTGCAAGAGATATTCAATCATCCTCGCCATCGAATGATCATACAGAGATGGGTAGTTCGAAATTATCGATCTATTGGGATGCTTAATACGATCCTACATGCCTTGATGACTTCATTGCGGAATGCCAATCTTAGTTGCAAGAGATTTTGAGGCTTTATACACCAAATCATCTCAGTTAAGTCTTTTTTCAGTAACCATTATCTGTTGAAGACATAACAGCCAGTAATCAGAACCCAGGAGATAGCAACCATGAAAAAACTTACGCTTCTTGCCGCCGGCATGTTGATCTCAGTGTCCGTTTCTGCGGCAGATCTTTCACTCGAACCCTGTATTAACGGTAATGTATCGTTCAGTGGCACTCACATGAGTCAGGAATATGAAGACCGATCCATGGCTGTGCAACCTCGTGAAGAGAGCGCTTACTAAACAGTGAGGTCAGCACTTATTCAATCACTCACAACAATCCCTCCCGTCAGTATCGGGAGGGATATCTATTGACTTATCTTTTCAGCCTGGACAGCAGCGTAAGGAGACTGACATGCAAATTCGTGTTGACTCACCAAGCCGTAGACTGATGGTGTTTGCTCTCCTTGTGATGCTCTCAGCACATACCTATGGCATATCCGATAACGAACTCATGTCCTGGATCGAATCGAAGTCTGCTGGCTCACCTCTCCTGATGGCCGACAACAAGGTCAGGGTGGACATAAACGATGGTAGAGTGACCCTCAGCGGGCAGGTTCGGCTTCTGGCACAAAGCCTGGAATTTGAAAGGATTGCCGGGAATACCTTAGGTGTGAAGGCAGTTGCTAACAGGATCCGTGTTGTACCCGAATCTCCACTATCTGACTCAGAGATTGAACACCAGGTACGTTACGTGATGTTCGATACTTACCGCCGATTTTGGCACCACGAGATGAGTGCCTTGATCACAGTGGACGATGGGCAAGTGAGTATTGTTGCCGACCTCCGGCACCCGCGTGACCTTGAAACCCTTAAGTACCGACTAGCAAAAATTGAAGGTGTAACCAAGGTAGCCATTAATGCAGAAGCCGCAACAGGATACTTTTGAGTCCACCAAGTGAGTCAAGCCGGTCGTCAACTCAACGAGTGTTCTTAAAACTGCACCGCCAGGGCATCGTCAACCGTTCCGAAAAGCCGAAAACAGGATCCTGGGCACCTATCGCTCCAGCAGATAAACACGTGCAGTTCTGCACCGACCTTCCCATTCGCCAGCCAGTCAACAAAGACTCCCATAGTCATGGTTCGAAAAATCCGTTGATAAGTAATGCAAATCCGAATCAACGATGACGAATTATCACAAGTGGAGAGAATCAGACTGGTAAGGGGATGTTCCAACATCTGAAACCATTTGCAAATACCCTAGGGGAAGCCAATGAAACCCTCACCAAACGAAAGCAAGCCCATGAGTTGGCACAGTGAAACCTTTGAATCCTGCTTAAATCGATTGAACACCAGCAAAGAGGGACTGCCAGCAGAAGAAGCAACTGAGCGCCTGGAGAGATATGGGCCAAACCGGTTGGAACCTCCCAAACGCCGCGGTCCCTTGATGCGGTTTATCCTGCAGTTCCACAATGTGCTGGTCTACGTGCTGATGTCCGCAGCCGTGATGACAGGCGTATTAGGCATGTGGGTCGATACCGGTGTGATTATCGGTGTGGTGGTGATCAACGCCATCGTCGGTTTCCTGCAGGAGGGCAAAGCCGAGCGCGCACTTGAGGCCGTCGCCAACATGTTGTCCCCCACCGCGGCGGTAGTGCGCAACAATCAACGGGACACAATTGCTGCTGAGGATCTGGTACCCGGTGATATCGTTCTGCTGGAAGCGGGAGATAAGGTTCCGGCCGATATTCGCCTTATCGAGTCCACGCGCTTGCAAATCGATGAGGCCATGTTAACGGGTGAGTCTGTACCCGCATCAAAAGTGACTGCCACCGTTGCTGCCAATGCTGTTTTGGCCGACCGTAAAAACATGGCCTACTCAGGCACATTCGTTACCGGTGGCCAAACTGTCGGTATGGTTGTGGCGACCGGCCGTGATACGGAACTCGGACGCATCAACGCAATGCTGACAGAAGTTCAGACCCTGGTCACACCGTTAACTCGTCAGCTTGACCAATTTGGTCGCTGGTTGACCGTAGCGATTCTGTTACTTGCCGCATTCACTTTTGCCTTTGGCGCCCTGACCCCAGACGTACCGGGCCACTCGCTGGTAGAACTCTTCATGGCAACGGTTGGACTGGCAGTTGCTGCGATTCCGGAAGGATTACCTGCCATCGTGACGATCACACTCGCGATTGGTGTGCAACGTATGGCACGACGCAACGCGATCATACGGCGCTTACCGGCGGTCGAGACCTTGGGCGCAATCAGCACCATCTGTTCAGACAAAACCGGCACGTTAACACGAAACGAAATGATGGTTCAGGCTGTCGTCACAGCACAAGGCACCATCAATGTGGCTGGCACTGGTTACGCTCCCGAGGGGGAACTGCACTGGGCGGACGGCAGTAAGGCCGAGCAAAGCGAAATCGCTCATCTTGCCGAAACGGCTCTGCTTTGCAGTGATGCGGAGATCAAACAAACCGATGGCCTCTGGCGCACAGAAGGTGATCCAACCGAGGGGGCTTTGGTCACCTTGGCTGCCAGAGCTGGCTTGGTGAGTACTGCAACCCGATCCGCCCATCCGCGCCAAAGCACGATTCCTTTCGATTCGGCCTACCGTTACATGGCGACGCGTCACAGTGATGGCAGTGACGCATTCGTTGCCATCAAAGGCGCACCCGAAGCTCTGCTACCCAGGTGTAGTGATCTGCATGATGGCAGATCCAGCCGATCTGTGGATGAGACGTTTTGGCAGGCTCAAGTAGACTCGCTGGCATCCAAGGGTATGCGCACACTCGCCGTAGCCATAAAGAAGATGCCGCCCACTGATGCCCCACTGGAGCATGAGGATGTGGCTGACGGATTGACCCTCTTAGGGGTGGTCGGCATCATAGATCCACCCCGCGACGAAGCGATCGAAGCGGTAGGAAACTGTCATTCCGCCGGGATAAGGGTGAAGATGATCACCGGCGATCACGCCTTGACGGCACGCGCCATTGCGGCTCAGATCGGCATCGGAAATGGTCATGATGTGTTGACAGGCATGCAACTCGACGGAATGAACGACGATGACCTTGAGAAAGTTGTCAGCGATGTGGATGTCTACGCCCGTACCAGTCCGGAGCAGAAATTGAGGATTGTCACGGCACTGCAGTCACGCGGTGAACTGGTGGCAATGACTGGCGATGGAGTGAACGATGCACCGGCACTCAAGCGTGCCGATGTGGGCACAGCCATGGGCATCAAAGGCACAGAGGTCGCCAAACAGTCATCCGAGATGGTCTTGGCGGACGATAATTTTGTCTCGATTGCACAGGCTGTCAAGGAAGGCCGCACGGTCTACCAGAATCTTCGCAAATCGATTCAGTTCATCTTACCAACCAACGGCGCCCAGGCAGGCGTGATCATTGCAGCTATCCTGTTCGGACTCACACTTCCGATCACACCGGTTCAAATCCTCTGGATCAACATGGTGACGGCCGTCACCCTGGCGCTGACACTGGCATTCGAGCCCGCTGAACGGGATATCATGAAGCGTCCACCACGCAACGCGTCGTCACCGATACTCGACGGTTTCCTGTTGTGGCGTATCGCACTGGTATCCAGCGTGCTGATCGTCGGCACCGTGGGCGTTTTCCTTTGGGAACTGGCACGAGGTGAAGCACTCGAGGCATCTCGCACTGCGGCAGTCAACGCGCTTGTCATGGGTCAGATCTTCTATCTGCTCAGCGTTCGGCAAAACCTGCGTGCAGCCTGGTCGCGGGATGCCCTGGGTAGCAATCCCTGGATCTTTGGTGCGATTGCTTCAGTGCTGGCGCTACAGCTACTGTTCACCTATTGGGGGCCGATGACCACACTGTTCGGTACCGCCCCAACTGACGGCCTGGCCTGGGCCTGGGCATTAATGGTTGGTTTCCTGGTCTTCGGTGCGGTTGAAAGCGAAAAGTTATGGCGACGGCGTGGATCTGAACATCGAGTCAAAAGCACGTCAGGTTTGACGAAAAAATCACCCAGCCATTAAACCACAACGCTTGAGAAACGCCCTCCTATGGGGGCGTTTCCTAAGCAACCCACAAAGGAGATTACCTGTTATCCCGAATCCCATACCGGCAACAATCTTCTATAAGTGCCGATCTAAGAACAGCCTGAATAAATAAAAAAACAGCTCAGCAACTAGAATTTTCAAACGTTTCACAATAAGTTCGTTTTTCGAGAGAAATTCGTCTCATTCAGACCAGAATTGGGCTATTTTCTTTGCTTTTAGAAAAAGTACTAACTTATAAGGCTGGAAAGTCCTTAAAGGTCATGCAGGGCCGCTCTGATCCCTATAGCATCAGCTAAAGCCGTAAATACAATTCTGTAGCAGATCACACATCGAAAGAAGCCCATCAAACAGGCATAGAATGGAGTTTGAACGGCTAGGAATCGCCGGTAATTGCGATACGCCAGAAAGATAGCCCTGCAGAAGCCTATAGGCCGATTTAACGAACTTGTGATAGCGATATCCCGCCAGCCTGACAAACACTTAAAATCTTACTGGTCGAGTTTAAAGACTTCAGCACTGATTTACTTAATCTGAGGAAAACGGATCGCTTCGAGGGTAGAACACGGTTTGGAGCTTAGCTCGATCCGGGTTATATAACGATGGCGTCCCCAAGGGGAGTCGAACCCCTGTTACCGGCGTGAAAGGCCAGTGTCCTAGGCCTCTAGACGATGGGGACAGGACTTTACAAAGAGCACCTGGATGGGCAATCACTCGTAAAGTGGAGCGCGAAATCTACGGCACTTTGATGACGCTGTCAAGGTTTATCTGCTGCAAGCAGAACCCGAACCGGGAATTAATCCATTTTGTGGCCAGCCTGGCCAATGAAATACTTCGACTAAAAACAGCGAGTCAATAATAATTGACAGCTATTCAGCAACTTACAAACACCACCAATCTTCTCGCCCTATCCCACAAGCATGCTGCCTGCAGACCACTGCTCTCAAGTCTGAAACAGGGGAATCTCATTGATCGACATCAAAGGCTCCTCTGCATGTTGCGGGATGCCGATCAGATAACCCTGGATATAGTCACACCCCTGCTGCTGGAGAAAGGCCAACTGAGCTTGACTCTCCACACCCTCGGCCACCACATCGATCTGGAACGCATGTGCCAGCTGAATCATGGCGATCACCAGGCTGGCATCATAGTTATCAACATTTACGTTTTTCACAAAATCACGATCGATCTTCAGTATGTCGAAGGGGAACTGTCGCAGATGACTCAGGGATGCCTGTCCGGTACCAAAATCGTCGAGTGCGATTCGAGCACCTAATGCTTTGGCTTGCTGCAGAAAGACATCGGCTTCCGCCAGCTCTTGGGTGAGTGTATCTTCGGTAATTTCCAGAATCAGGCTGCCCAGCGGCACCTCTCCGGAAACCAGGCTCTCAAGCAGACCCCGACAAAAGGCTGGGTCGTTGAGCAATCGTGCCGAGAGATTGATCGAGACTGCCACCGTCTCTTTTCGCTCCTTGCTCTGCTGCTGTTGGAAGGCGATTGCATGGGCCAGCATGGGTTCAAACAGTGTGTTGATCAGGCCTGTCTCATCCAATACATCGAGAAACACCTCAGGATCCAACAATCCCCGTTCGGGATGATCCCAGCGTAACAACGCCTCGAAACAGAACAGTCGCCCGGTGCGGGTCTCAACGATTGGCTGAAAGTGGTAGATAAACTGCTCTGACTCCACCGCCTGACGGATCTCATTTTCCAGCATCAGGCTATCCGAGGCCCGCTTGGTCATCTCGCCACTGAAAAAACGATACGCCGAGCGGCCCTGGCGTTTTGCCTCATACATCGCGGTATCCGCATCTCTCAACAGATGCTCGACAGAGATATCGTCGTGTGGAGCAACGGCGATGCCGATGGACGCCGAGACACGAAGTTCATTATCGGCAATATTGATCGGTTGCTTGATGGCATTGAGTATCTTCACCGCCAGAGGCTCCAAATCCTCCCGGCTGTTGATCCCCTCGATCAGAATCGCAAACTCATCACCACTCAATCTGGCCACCGTATCCGAACTGCGCATCAGTGACGTCAAGCGTTCCGCGATCACCTTCAACAGCTCATCCCCGACCAGATGCCCGAGACTGTCATTGACCTGCTTGAATCGATCCAGATCGAGGAACATCAAGCCCACCATGAGCTCTCCTCTAAGGGCAATCTCCAGGGCATGGGTGAGACGATCCCGAAACAGAATCCGGTTTGGCAGCTGTGTCAGCGCATCATGATGTGCCATATGATCCAGATGATTCTGCCGGTTGTGCACCTGCCGACGCATCTCACTGAATGCATCCACCAGATCACGTGTCTCTCTGAGATTGGAACTTGGATGTTTTGCCACATCCAGTGAACCGCTGGCTTCCATCTTCAAGGCATGTGCCGTATCCGCAATCGGTTGCAACAGATTTCGTTTGATGAACAGGTAGGCGAGCACCAACATCATCAAACCCATGACTGCCATTACCAGGATAGAGACGGAGAGCCGCTTCGCTGTTTGCGTAAGCTGGGTAATATCCTCTGCGGACTGGGTGTCCAGACTCAGGTCAACAACCGACAGTTTCTGTCGCATCTCATTGAACACCGGCGTAACCTGCTTCTGCATGAAGTTCAGATCCTGCCGCCAGGTCGGCTTCTGCATAACTTCCCTGACCTGATTGAAGTCAGCCATCCAGGCGAGATAATCCACTTCGATGCCACGCAGGGGTTCCACCACCACAAAATCACTATTCTGTTGATGGAAATATTTCTGCAGGATGTTTAGACGCTCGATGAAACGGGCAGAGTAGTTGATAATCGTTTCGTACCGCTCCTCAGGCGCCGGGTTGGATTTAGCCAGAAAGATGCCAAATCGATTTGCAATCACCAAGCGGAACTCCCCGGTCATTCCCAACCAGAGCCGTTGCATTGATGAGAGCTGCGTGATCAGGTCCATCTGCTCTTCATCGTCAGATTGGATTTCATGCTGCAGCAACTGCAGATTACCCAACACCCTCTGATTGTAGGGATACATCTCATCAAGCATCAGTTGCATGGCGGGAAACCAGGCCTGCACATCCCGTCGAACCTTGATCAACTGATTGATCTGCCGCGTCAGATGCTGCTGGTCGGCCTGCAGGGCCAGAGCTACATCCGAGTTTCCGGCAGGCAGTCGCTGCAACGACTCTGTCAGGTCGGTCAGGACCTGCTCCAGCTGGATCAATCCATTGCTGATATCCTCCGGTTCCTCCTTGACAGGATCGATCAGAATTCGCTGCAGATGGTTTTCAATCAAACTCAGTTGTGTCTGGGCGTCAGCGAGGACCGCGGAAGCCAGGGTGCGGGATGTAATGTTTGAAATCTGCGCCTGGGTAGAGGACTTGACCAGCCCCCAACCCACAAAGGCAAACGCGATCAGCGCCGCACCAACCAGTACCGCCAGGTATGTATAGCGCCCCCGATAGGAGTCAAGTCCCGGTAAGATGGGCCTCTCTCTGTTCAGGCGCATGCAGAAAAACTCATGTTGTCACCAATCCCAGCAAACGAATCCCAGAACACTGCGTAGGATGTTTGGTTTGTCCATTCATTGTTCTAACTGAAGTATGGATACTGAATTCAGTCGATCAGTTGATACCGACTCAATTCATCCATTCCTCAAGCCATGACTCAACGCCTGCTTAATTGAGAGTTTGTCTTTGGCAGGGCTGTACGAAAATTGTACTGCGTAATACCTAGTGTATCTCATCATGGAGTCAGTTCCATTCAGAGTCACCCGAACAGGCCCGCACGAGGCGTGACCCGCAGCATACGGCTCGCCATACAGGCACCACTAAGCAGCGCAGAAGTATACAAGAAGTGGCCCTGATCCAATTGACTCTGAGCAATTGATTGACAAATAAACAAAAAAACCCGGACTTTTGGTCCGGGTTTTTTGTGCATTTTGGTTGGATAGAGAAGGATCTGATATAGGCTATATCTCAGTCAGTTTTCCTTCGAAGACGATTTCACCCCGCGGTTTCTCTGCAGGCATATCGTCCATCTCCTCGACGGATACCTTAAATACACTCTCCGATTTCGGCATCATCGGCAGGGGCATTTCATGGCGACCATCATGAGGCAACACCCCGACAGGATGTAGATTCCCATGCTGATCCTCCATCCACAATTGACAGGCCTTTCCGGCAGGCAACTGGGTGGGCTCCACCGCACTGACATTGACAAATCCATGGTCAGGCTTGGCTGCAACCACCCAGCCGGTGCGATCCTGGTCGTTCATCACGACCAGTACATTGTTCATACCGGTTTCCGGTTGCTGAGTCATCAGCATGACACCAAAAGCCAATACCAGGGTGGCCGCCACCATACCAAGATTGCGCCAGAAACTGAGGCTGTCCCAGAAGCTGGCTCCAGCGGCAGTCTGGGTGTCGCTCTGCCCATGATCGGTGAGACGGGTTTCCACCGCCTGCCACACGGCATCCGGTGGCGAGACCGGATCAATACCCTCAAGCATCGGCGAAAAACGCTGCTGCCAGGCATCCACCTCTTCCTGCAGCCTGATATCGTCACGCAGCCGTCGCTCGAACTCTGCCCGCTCCTCACCCTCAAGGGTTCCAAGCACATATTCACCGGCCTGTGTCGTGCTATCGTAATGTTCGTTTTCAGGCATCATTTTCCAGACACCTCCTAAGTTGATTCAAACCACGACGTATCCATGTCTTAACCGTACCAAGCGGTGTATCCGTATGGGACGCCAATTCATCATGGGTCAATCCCTTGAAATAGGCCAAAACAACCACCTGCCTCTGCTGCTCCTTCAATTCACCCAGACACCTTTCCAGGCGTCTGCCCTCATCGCTGTTGGTCAGACCATCCAGTGGCAAGGGTGCATCATCCACCTGCTCTGGCAAACCCTTATCGTCGCTCTCCATGACTTCCCGTTTACGTTTGCGTAACAGGTCCAGCGCCTGATTTCTTGCAATCGTCGACATCCAGGTCAGCGGTGCAGCCAGATAAGCCCGATAGCTGTCAGCATTGTTCCAGATCTTGATGTAGGCATCCTGTAAACAGTCTTGAGCCCACTCGTCCCTAACTAATATACGCAGAACCACGCCATATAGTTTCGCCGATGTCATCCGATATAATCGGGCAAAGGCCTTACGATCGTTTAACGCACAGGCAGCCAACAGCGCTTCGAGTTCCTGATTGCGCTGCTTAATCGCATCCTGCTGATCTATATCCCCATTCGCCATTGCCCCCTCCGAGGGATTGAAACCAATCCTCAAGGGTACTGACCCGAAGCCTGCACAGCAAGCGCAACAACGGGGCATCAGGGCAGATGCCTGCCACCGATCTGTAGAGTGGTTACTCGATCGGCTGGACGCGGCTTGCCATAACAAGTGTGACGCCTCTGTGGAGAACTCAATCCCTATTCTTCTCTAGGCCCCGACAGGAGCCCAATATCAGCCAGTAACAATATGTTTTTATTTCAATTATTCGTCAAAGAACAAGCTATTCAACCGGCTCTCCCATGAAACCCGAGAACTTAAGACACTGCTTGCCGTTCACCGTCACAATCTGCACCGTCTCTCCCCGTCCCCTGCCAAAGCCCTGAATCACCGCTTCATTCTCCGAAACGGGCTGCAGTGGCAAGCGCACCAGACTCTGGCTCAGGTGGGGCGCCCGATAGTGCAGACACAAGACACCACTCTCTTCACTCAGCTGCAGATCCTGGATGGAAAAATCACCGTCGGGATTGATGGTTCGATAACTCCCAATACGTTGACGCCAGATCGACTCCCAGGGATCCGATTCAATCTTATTCCCCAGCAGAATCTCCTCACCCTGCCGATCGGCCACCAGCACATCCATACCGTTCATCTGACGAGATCTGAAACGGAGATCACCCAGCACCTGATAGCCATCCGGCAGACTGTCGATACTCTGTTGAGTCAACCCCAGGCTGCCGTCATCGAATCGGACCAGGTCGAGAATGCGCTCGATAATACAGGCGCACAATCTGGGCCGCTCCGGGTCGACCATCAACAGACCAAGATCGGTCGCATAACCCCCCGAAGGGGTTTCATAGCCGGAGGCATCCTGCTCATTCAGCTGTGCCATCTCAACCGAACCGGCGCCACCCTGAGCAGTCAGGGCAAGCCCCAGGATGGTTGCCGCCAGTTCGCGCGCCATACGGTTGCTGCCGGCACCATTGGCCAGCACAACCACCCCCAGATCATGCTTCGGCAGGATCACCATCTCAGCACCAAACAACAGGGTGCTGCCCCCATGGCGTACCTGCCGACCGGTTTTCGGATACTCCTGAAGAAACCATCCCAGTCCGGGAGAGACTCCCAGTGAGATCTGGCCATCGACCGTTTGGGGTGTCCACATCTGTTCCAATAGCTCTGCCGGTATGCCTGGCACCTCCCGGCGCAGCAGCGCCGACAGCAATCGGCCCGCATCACGGGCGGACAGATAGAGTCCCAATGCGGGCATGTCACGCAGTGGTGGTATCGGCCTTACCTGGCCATCCAGATGCCCGGCCGAGAGATGTTGCTGCATGTCGTCGGTCAGTTGGAAGCCACTGTCATTGATCGCCAGGGGTTTCAGCAGATTCTCCTGAATCTGCTCGGCAAACGGCTTACCGGTCTCGGTCTCGATCAGATGACCCAACAGGTCATAGCCGAGATTTGAATAGCTGTAGACCTTGTCAGGATGATAGGCCGCATACTCATTACTGAGCAGTCCGGTGACCTGGGTAAAGTAGGTGTCGGTATACATCCCTTTACGCAGATCACTGGGTAGTCCACTGCGATGGCTCAGCAGTTGACGCGGGGTAACCGGCATGACTGATGACTCATGCCGGCGAATGGAGAACTGGGTAAGCTGTTGACTCAAGGGCGCATCCAGATCGACGCGCTGCTGTGCCACCAGCTGCATCACCCCCAGTGCAGTTACCGGTTTACTCAGAGAGCCTGCCCTGAATACCGTATCCGCCGTTACCAAACTCCCTGAACGACTGTCTGCCTCGCCAAATCCCTCCAGCCACAAAGCTCCCTCCCTGTTGACCAGGGCAACACTCAACCCGGGAACAAACTCCTCCTCAAGCATCCGCTCGATAAGCCTCATCGTCTCGGATCGCACCTGAGCCATAGCGGCTTCCGGAATCAGACGGTTCTGTTGTGTCGTTTTGTTATCGACAGCGGCACAGGACGACAACATGATGGCCAGCGTGACCAGTAGTACAGGTATCTGAGGCTGCAAAATGGACCTCTTGAAATGAATACACAGGGAGCGTGTTTCGGGCCTGCCAACACGAATCCACAGCATGAGCAAGGGGTATTCTGCCTGTCATTTGGCAGCGAGAATCACCAGACTCGCCACCTCATGACAGACACAATACCTCGGTCCTTCGCTCATCCTGCTCATTCCCCCTGGGGTGCGGCAAGGCCGCAATCCAGGGTTCTCAGGCTTAGACATTACCAATTCAGCGGAGTGCCCACATCGATCAGAACGCTGCCATAACCCTCATCGATACCACCCTGCACAGTATGGCTGGTCTTGGCATAGCCACCGGAGTGAAGAATGGAGCTACCGTATGAGTCGCCGATTCCAGGCTGAACTGCGGTCGGCAGCATGGTGGAATTTGCATGACCGTCGTACAGATCCGGGTTCTGGCCGGTCACATCAAAGGGACTGGCATTCAGGTTGGCTGAAAGAATCATTGCTGCAGTGACGATTAATGTTTTCATCTTATATCTCCTCGTTTTGAATATTGAGAACTGTTGTTTCAGCTTTCACTAACCTATACGGGAGGTGTCGGCAGTTGGATTCAGATTCGTTTCAGTTTTTTTCAGCCCGCTTTAAATTCGACAGGGATGATTCCAGCAGAACCTCGATAACAGTCACCAGAGATGTAATTGCAGGATGGAAAATGCCGCGAAAACCAATCTGCCCTAAAGGCGTGATCCATAAATGGATCAGAGGAACGCCCCTGTGTCGGAGCATGAAGATGAAGACACATGGGTATCAGCTTGAAAAATCAGAAATAAATGCACTTTTCACCATTCATCTTTGATCGATTAAAGGTGTTGAAATACAAACACATACACCTTTTCGTAACAAGAGAGTCATATTCCTGCAATCTTTATCTGAGACGATACGACAGTGTCAAACCGATTGGTTGATCCAGCCTGCCGCATAGCGCTATGGGCCTGCCGGTAATCAGCCACACTGTTCCTCTGCCGACATTAAGTCGCAACAGCTGATTTGAGAGATAAGACCATGAACTCTAACGCTGTACGCCCCTACCGCAATACCAGCTATATCGATTACCTGGTTGGCTGGAAATTTCTCTTCAACAAAGACTACCGGGATCATGTCATGGAGCGCTGGACTGATCAGCCCTGGTTTCTGACCGGCACGGAAATCGCCTCAGGGGTTGGTAGTATTTTCATCTCAATACTGTTTCCCCTGTTGATAACTTTTTTTGTGGCTGACGCCTGGTTTTTATAAGAACTAATCTACCACCCACTGAAATTCAGCTCTTGTCTTTGGACGGAGGCGTTCGCAACTTGGCTTGATATCTTCAGGCGGTATCAAAGCAAGAGTTGAAATCCAGTATCACCATAGATGCCAGTTGCCAAGAGCCACACTCAATGTGGATAGTGTACGGCTTGATCTGACCCAAAACAGCCGACACTCAACCGATCGGAACTTAAATCCGATTCTGTCGAGTCCTTTTACAATATCAACAACATCCAGCAGTAAGTGATTGTTTTCATTTGCTTGGCATAGTTTCTGCTTTTCAACATAAACCGGGTATTGCTACCCTACTTCCTGAGACAAGAACGGATGCTTGTTCAGGTTTAACAATTAACGACCAAGCCCCTATGGGACGAAACCATGAGCAATCTGGAATCCTACTCGAACTCCACATTGAAACAGTGTGACGTTTTGAAACTGAAAATAGATCAGCATACACCACCAAAAAACCCGAGTGATGAGCGGATGATTCGTATCTATAAACGTCTGCTGATCAGGGACCGTCACTACTTATATAATCTGGAACTGTTAAAAATCAAACAGACAATGCGTTTGGATTCCAACTCGCTCTCATCACACAAGCTGGATTCAACAACAGAGCGTTCAGCCGCATTAGACCTGGACGAGTTCAGATCCCTGCTTGACGAAAACTCAGAATTGGCTTTCTAGGGTCTGTTGTTACACCATACCCGCGCGAATACCAACGAATACCCCGCAGGACCAAACGATCCCGCTTTTTCAGAGTGAGTCCAGGCAACTCTATCGTGAATCTATCCAATAAGTTACTGGCCAGGATACCGGCGTGAAGTGAATATCGAATGGTTTAAGCAGACTGTTTTTTCATGAAGAGAGAGAACAAATCATTTTAAATAGCGTTGAGAATCTTCACTTTACAGCACAGAAGAAAATCGTTTATAGATATCACCGCTTATAACAAGGAAATGTCATTAAGGAAGATATCATGAAGAAAACTCTGCGCTATCTCACGCTGTGCGCTCTATTACCGGCAACCCCAATTCAGGCCGGAGACTTCAAAGTTCTGCAACTTGAATACATCATGCCTCATGAATACCCCTGGGTGAATGTGATCACAACAGAGGCTGACTGGGGCAACTTCTACTATAACGAACTACTACCAGCCAATGGCATAAACTGTCTTTTTCCAACGGAGAGACCTTTCGAGCAGGACAATCCCTGCTTAACAGGGCCGCCAGATGTAAATTTTAAAACCTCACAGGTTATTGTCGGTGGACTTGGACTGAAACCCAGCAGCGGCTTTCAGGCCATGGTTGCCGATGTGGACACAACCCAGCCAGCAGATCTGGTCGTCAATATCATCGACGGAGCCCCCTCCGATGAGTGCATTTTACTGCCTGTGATCAGCCTTGAGATGATGACCCTGGTCGTTGAAAAATCGGACAAACCCGTGAAGGTCAATGTACAGAACGCCACCCTTCACTGCGAAACCGATGGTGCATTGTCCAACTACTGAAGATTTGTATCATGGCCTGTTGATGTACATTCTTATGTGTTGCTGACTCAAACCCTATTTGGTGGGGCATGGCCCCACCCTACACCCTGAAGTCAATGTTAGGGTGATGCCATGCCCCACCAAAACGCTTAGATTAAGCACAATGAAGTACTTTGGCGCTAGCTGAACTCAAGCATTGTTCTTAAGGCCTATTGACACCAATTGCGCAAATACCATCTCTACCCAAAGGCATGCTAAGATCGTTTAAACCATCGATTAACGATCCTGTAACCAACTTATCAGCTCCTCCAGAAACCACACCAGGTTATCTGCACACACTCCATGTCGGCATCCGAATTTCATATCAGCGTCGATCAACCCTCTGCAAATCCGGTTGAACTACTCGCCGAAGCCAGCGGCCTCTCCCGTCAAACCATCAAAAAAACCATGTGGAAGGGGGCCGTCTGGTTGGAACGGGATGGCGGGGTGCGTCGCATTCGGCGCGCCAAGAGCCGGCTGCAACAAGGCGACCGCTTACACCTCTATCACAATGAAAAAGTTCTCGCCGAAGAGCCGGCAGAGGCTCGCCTGGTGGCGGATGAAGGTGACTTCAGTGTCTGGTTCAAACCGAAAGGGATGCTCTCCCATGGCTCCAAGTGGGGTGATCACTGTGCAATCGATCGATGGGTGCAGACCAACCTGAAACCTGAACGACCGGTGTTTCTGGTACATCGACTGGATCGGGCCACAGACGGCCTGATGGTTCTGGCGCATAGAAAACGAACGGCCACAGAACTGGCCCGGCTGTTTCGCGAACGAAAAATCGTGAAACGATATCAGGCCTGGGTAGTGGGACACTACATCGCCAATGCAAACAGCCGCCTGATCGAGGAACCGATCGACGGCCGCCCGGCGTTAAGCCGGGTAAGTCTGCTTGAATACAACCCGCAGCAAGACCGCTCACTGCTCCAGGTGGAGATCGATACTGGACGTAAACACCAGATTCGAAGACACTTGAGTGGTATCGGATATCCTGTGGTGGGAGATCGCCTCTACTGCGATACCAGCTTCGATGAGGATCTGCAATTGACCTGTGTTTACCTGGAGATCCCGGAAAGCGCTGAAAATGTGGCTGGAATATATCGTCCCTGAGGCGCTTTTCCTGATGATCCGGGCTCTTCCCACTGAATTGCAATAAGCTGTATCGGAGTGGCGCCCATTGAAAGCAACCGAAGAGCAAGCTCAGCTATTGAACAATACCGGACTGCAGTGCCCCGCTCTGATGACTCATGAGTCAGTTTGTATAAACCGTCCTACCGCATTCCGCACAGATTCAAGACCAATATCCTCCAGTGCGATCTGATCGGTTTTGATCCATCTTGTTTCAGCCACATCATCACCAACAACAATCTCCGGTTTCTCTTCCAGTCGTAAAAGAAAGAACGCATCTGTGGTGTAGTACTGGATATCGGCATAGAGGTAGCGATTGCCATAAGAGAACAAGTAGCGCCAACGGCTTTCGCTAAAAAGCAGATTCAACTCTTCACTGATCTCCCGGCTCAGCGCCGCTTCCAGAGATTCATGATAGTCGACAAAACCACCTGGCAGATCGAGCATACCCTGACAGGGATTATGCTTTCTCACGGTCAACAGAATCTCATCCTGAAAACTCAGAACTGCACCGACCGCCGCGGCAGCATTATGGAAATAGGTAAATCCGCATTGGTTACAAAACCACTGTTTTCCTTCACGCCACTCCAGCCCCTCGCTGCCGCAATGGGGACAAAAATTAAATCGCTTCATAGCCTGACCTGTTCGACACCATGCATCTGCATCCCTGTATAGGATTTGTTATCACAAAAAAACAGTTAATAAACATAAGTATAAAACCATTTACCCAAAACTGACCGGTTCCAGGGAACACCCGGATCCGGCCGTGGGTCTAAAATAGAATAATAAAGACCTCTTTGATTGATTCATGCTTCATCCCCTGAAGGTATCGGGGTCCAGACTGATCAAGTCGCTGGATTACACATTTGCCGGTATCACGATGAGTCAGAGGTCCCTAAACATCGTGGAGTGGATTGTGGCTCGATACACCCTGTCATTGTTTCTCTTCCTCTGTTTCAGTAGCACGGGCCTGTATGCTGAAACACAAAGTCCAAAAGCTCTTCTGCTCGAGGTCACCGGCACCATCGGTCCCGCCACTGCAGACTACCTGGACAGAGCACTGAGCAAGGCGGAAAGTGAATCCGCAGAACTGGTGTTGTTGCAGATGGACACGCCAGGCGGCCTGGACACCTCGATGCGGGCGATCATAAAACGGATTATCGCCTCCCAGGTTCCGGTGGTCACCTACGTGGCGCCCAGTGGGGCTCGTGCCGCCAGTGCCGGTACCTACATACTCTACGCCAGCCATTTCGCCGCCATGGCGCCAGCAACCAACCTGGGAGCCGCCACACCGGTGGCGCTGGGTGGCACACCCAACACCAGCCCCGATAAATCCAAAGCGAAAGATGAGCAGGAGAGCACCCCACCCCCGACAACGGACGCCAAGAACAGCAAAACCATCAACGATGCAGCGGCCTACATACGCAGCCTCGCCAAGCTGCGCAACAGAAATGCCGATTGGGCGGAAAAGGCAGTGCGTGAAGCGGCCAGCCTCTCTGCGGAGGAGGCCTTGCAGCTGGGCGTGATCGATCTGGTTGCAGCAGATATCAACAGCCTGCTCACTGAGCTGAATGGCAAACAGGTGCAGCTCCCGCTCGGCAAAAAGAGCCTGAATACCCAAGGCATCATCCTGGAGAAACATCTGCCTGACTGGCAGAGCCAGTTATTAAGCATTATCAGCAATCCTAACCTGGCCTATATCCTGATGCTGGTAGGCATCTATGGTCTGATCTATGAGTTTGCCAATCCCGGTTCCGTCGTTCCCGGCACTGTAGGCGCGATCGCCCTGCTTTTAGCCCTCTATGCCTTTCACCTGCTACCGATCAATTACGCCGGTGTCGCTTTGATCCTGCTCGGATTCGCACTGATGGCGGCAGAAGCCTTTGTCCCCAGTTTCGGTGCCCTGGGTATCGGCGGTGTGGCCGCTTTCATCATCGGTTCTCTGATTCTCATCGATACCGACCAGGCCGGTTATGGCCTGTCACTGCCACTGATCCTGGCGGTCGCCGCCAGCAGCGCCTTCATCATGATCTTTGTCATCGGCATGGCGATCAAATCGCGCAACCGCCCTGTGGTGAGCGGCCGTGAGGAGATGCTGACCAGTGAAGGCGTTGTGGTTGATGACTTCAGTGGCGAGGGGGATATCCGAGTCCACGGTGAGATTTGGCGGGCCCAATCGACACACCCCCTGAAAAAAGATCAGCGGGTGGAGATTACCGGCAGAGAGGGAATGATACTGAAAGTTATGCCGACTGATAAGGAGAAGTAATCATGACGCTCTACGTCTATGCGGTTGTTCTATTTATACTGATTGCCTTCCTCGCCTCTGCGCTGAAGATTCTGCGAGAGTATGAGCGAGGCGTGGTCTTCATGTTGGGTCGCTTCTGGCGGGTCAAAGGTCCTGGATTGATCATCATCATTCCGGTCATCCAGCAGTTCGTCAGGGTTGACCTGAGAACCATCGTTTTGGATGTACCCTCCCAGGATGTGATCTCCCGAGACAATGTCTCGGTCAAGGTCAACGCGGTGGTCTACTTCCGCGTACTCGATCCTGAGCGGGCGATCATCCAGGTTGAGGACTATATGGCGGCTACCAGTCAGCTTGCCCAGACCACTCTGCGTTCCGTACTCGGCCAGCATGAGCTGGACGAGATGCTGGCAGAACGGGAACGACTCAACAACGATGTAAGGAATATCCTCGACCAACAGACCGACACCTGGGGAATCAAGGTCTCCAATGTGGAGATCAAGCATGTGGATCTGGACGACAGTATGATCCGGGCAATTGCCCGCCAAGCCGAGGCGGAACGGGCGAGACGCGCCAAGGTGATCCATGCGGAAGGCGAACAGCAGGCGGCCGAAAAACTGGTCGAGGCGGCGAAAATCCTCGCCGAACAACCCCAGGCGATTCAGCTCAGATACCTGGAGACGCTCACCGAGGTGGCCGGTGACAAGAGCCACACACTGGTTTTTCCTCTGCCAATGGATCTGCTGGAACCGCTTCTGCAGCGTAAAGAGAGAGATTGAGAGGCGGTTGATTTACTACAGACACCTTAGGCAGAAGTGACAGGGTATCAGAGTTTGCTACTGAGCCTGAGAGAAGTGACTGATCCCTTGCAGTACCCGATTCCATGCAGGGCGTGAACTCCCATCTGCATAGCGGATCAGCCCCATGGTTTCATAGGACTCAGAGAAGCGTTGCACCATATCCTCGGGCAGGCCATCTGCACGCAGTGCTTCGGCGTATTCGCTCTCCACCAGATCCGGGTCCCAGTCGACCAGCTGAAAGATCACCGCCACCCTGATCCTCTGTTCCTCGGACATCCTGTTGAAAAAAGCATCAAAGAAATCTGTTTGTCGATTCAATGAGGCATTCATCGGTGAATCCGTCTCCTCATACCCGGCAGATGCCCCTAACTCCTGAAAGATGACCGGTTTGTCACCGGCCGCGTTCAACATCGCATCCAGTTCCCGATTGACAGTCGATAGATCACCTTCAAAAAAGAGATCAGGATTGATTGCATAGTAGTTATAACTGGCTACATCAACCTCTGCCAGCAGAGAGCTGTGGAAACCGGAACCCATCGCTTGATTCTCATAGGCCAGTGTCATGGTTACCGCGAGCCGCTCATCCAGGGTTCGCACATGACGCCTTGCGCTACGCAGAAAGTTGACGACAGATCTCTCTGCTTCCGGGTAGTCCATCAGGAAGTTGCCCGGTTCGTTACCCACAGCAAGCACCCATCCACCATACTCCACGACCATTGGTACAACCCAATCGAGCAGTTTCTCAAAGCGTGTGGTGATGAGCGGATCGTCAAACTGGATCCCATTCACCAGTTTGGTCCCGGAGTCTTCGTCCGAAAGATCCTGAGGCAGTGTGTAACCTTCACTGTCGATGGTCGATAGCAGAACAAAGGCCTGAAGTCCGCTCTGCTGCATCTCCATCAGCTCTTCCAACAATAGATCTGTATTGTATTGATTCGGTTGAGGCTCCAGATCGGCCCAGTCGACCTGAATTCTGGCCACATCCATACCCTGGTTCAGCGCATCATTCCAACGCGCTTGCATTGCCGTGTCGGTAACCGCCGGCTGTTCTGCGTTGAACGATTTGAATAGGCTGATGTGACCGCCCGATGAGAGCAAGGGCAGTGTTGAAGGGTTGGCCGGTTGCTCTTCCAGGTTGATCGATTCTCCGGACCCACCGCCGCATCCGGAAAGCATGATAAACAGAATCACTGCATAGCATTTATAACGAGACATCCTATCCATTGATCACACTCTGTCCTTAGATTGGTATGGCTATCCGATCGATCCGCCAATGCTGCTTGATACCGCTGCACCTCCCGGTGCAGCGGTGAAGCACGCCAGTTGAATCCGTTACTCCCTCGCCGGCAGATTCGATGAATAGAGTGAATCACCATGCAGATAGTGAACACTATCCCCCAGGATGACAGACCGGTCATTCCAAACACCATGTGAGTAACTACTCAAACCACTATCTCTCACCACGAACCGATCTACGAGTTCGACACCGGGGGTATCACCCAACCGGATATCGAACGTGTAGAGGCCGGAATGGGTCCATCCCCAGGGCACATTGGGTTGCGGATTACTCGAGCTGGGAGGCTCATCATACAGATCCACCGGGATGGAAAAGCGCATCGGCAGCGTATCGGTCTGGGGCAGCGATGCAAAGCCGTGCGGCTGGTTCAGGATCGTTGCGTGGGTTCCCCTGCCGCCCAATATGAGTGAGTTGACTTCTGTTGGGGTGGTGGGATCGGAGACATCGAACAGGGAGACCTTCACCCCCTGGAACCAGGCAAAGCCCAATCCTCCCCGATCACCCGAGCCCTCCGCATCAACGGCCTCCTTACCGATACCGAGAAGATAGTTCTCTCCCACAGGATGGAGATATTCCGAGTAACCCGACACCTCCAATTCACCTAACGATACGGGATTCTCCGGATCGGTGAGATCCAGAACATAGAGAGGATCAACCTTTTTGAAGGTGATCAGGTAACCCCGGTTACCAATAAAGCGGCTGGCGTAGAGCATCTCTCCCGGTCGCCCCAGCCCATCCAGCCTGCCGGCCACTTCCAGTCGACCGCCACCCGCCACTTCGCGCAACAGGGTTACGCTGGTGGAGCTGTTTACCGAACCCAGGTAGCCGTGGGATGTCGCGATACGAAACACCCCCTGATACTCACCCATACGGTAGGATTTGTAATCTTCTTCATAACCAAGATGACCAAACACCTGAGCTGAACCGCGATATTCGGCGGCCATGCCGTTCGCTGAATCACTCACCAGCGCCAGCTTGTGGACCTCGTTTATCGAAGTGTATTCACCGTTCTCGAGAAGAGTCCGACCGGCGCCCTCTGCAACCAGATAGATCGCCTCTTGTGAGGCATAGAGCACTTCCGAGGTACCGATGAAACAGCTGGTTTGGTAGCTGTCAGGATCCGCCAGTGGAACGGCAATGATATTGATGATGGTGGGATCCAGCATACCGACCGTGGCACTTGGAGCCAGATAACAACTCTCCGTGTCGATAAGCGGTTCCGGTTCATCGCCTAAGGTAGAGGTTGGAGTCAACTGACTTAAAGTAGCACTCTCCAACAGAGTACGATTGTGTTGAAACTGTCCTGTGTACTCAGCGTATTGATCCAGTCCATCGAGATAGGGGGTATAGCGGGTAACCAGATAGAGTGTATTGCCGATGACTCGACTGGAGATCATTGCACCGTCAAAGCTCAATGTACGTTCATGGGTTGGTGCATCTGCAGAGTCCAAACGAAACAAATTGACCTCACTGGTGCCATGCGACCAATATCTGGGCTCCTCCCAGATCGATAGCGGCCCAAAGAAGCCAATATCCACATAGTCATTGACGGTGTCTCCTCCTACGGTCACCACCATATCGGAGAGCCCTTCACCGAGCTGGTTGAGGAGATAGATGCCTTCTACATCTCCCTCACCCGGTATGCCGACCTCATTCAACAACCGGTTTGAAGCAGCCTGCTCCTCTATGGCGTAAGTGAAGAGACAACGTCGGAAATAGGTGTTGGTGCTTGAGCCGCAGTAACCAAACCGATAGAAATGGACCCCATCGGATTTGACCAAATCTGCCTCATCCACCCCCTGCTCCTGGGTGTTGGTGAGAGATATCGGGTTGATACTGTCTATCGGCGCCGGGCTGAAATCCTCACGACTCGTATCAGGCAGCGGGCGATCCGTTGCATAGGCTGCGATCATCGCCTCGGACAAGTAGCCTTCCAGCATGACATTGTGCCGGAAGCGATGCAGGGTGGGATTGTCGGTATCGAAGACGATGAAGGTCAAGGGGTCCTGATTATAGATAACAGAACCATCTTCCGCCTCATAACCACCATACACAGCAAACTCCGCCGGCGGTAAGGGTCCGCCAGCGTGCACATCGATGACTTCGGTCTCAGTGAGTGTCTTACGGGTGAAGGGAACCAACGCATCAACCTGGCCGTTCCAGTTGAGCCAGCGCCCCTCGCTATCGCGCATATGCCAATTATCCTGAGCCCGGGCAACCAGGTAGAGATTACGTTCAGCCCCCACAGAGGAGGCATCCACACTGATGCTCAGCTCAACCGAGATGGCATCCTCAGTATCGTATAACGGGGTATATTGATCCGTATCAGCGGTGGAGAGAGACCATGACATGGTCGCATCGGCCGGCTCACCCGAGGTTGTGACTGAAGGCTGATTGGTGGGAGCGGCGGCTGTGATAAACGGGGAAGATGCAAACATCACAGCAAAAAAAAGGCGGCACAGAGTTGAAGAAAATCTATTTTCCATGATCGATCCCTCGAATTTCAACAGTGCAGACATCATAACCTCCCCAACTTCCGATTTCCAGAGTGTGAAAGACCAACGACATGTCAGCCGGTATAACGAGAATTAGAACGGATATGGAAAGCTTAACTAGTTCAGTCCGGTATGCTTCAGGTATTCCAAGCTATGTAAAGGAAAACTGATCAATAGATACTGCCCAATCGAAAGAAGAGTTTTTCTTTACTTTTGTAACTCATAACATTGCTGCCCTATTAACTTCGATCAATATGGTAATAATTGTGGCTTCTCTTTAACCCATCTGGATTCGAGACATATAAAGAGATAACTCAGCGAAAGATGATGGTAAGAAAATACACCAATCATCAATCTGCTACGCAAAAGCAGAGAATAGCTCCCCTCTCCCCTTGCGGGAGAGGGGCTTTTATGCATCTCCCTGGCTTATGGTGATTAACGGAAAAGCTGTGAATTCATAATAGAATCCTGGTCATATCCCGCAAACTCTTTCTACCGATAACTGTCCCATCACCATAACCCTGAATTTAGAATAGCTTGAAACATTGCGATAGATACCCTATCACCATGAGATTGTTTCCCCAAGCTTTGGAATTCACCACCCGAAATCAGTTTGTGCCTTTGTGAAAATACCGTATATTATGAACCATGGCTTGGTTATCCCTTTTGATTCAATAAGTTGTTTGCACTCTTATGAAATTGGAAGGCGCATAACCCAAAACGCCTTATTGCAAACCAATGGAACAGCAATGATTCCGCACAATGACCCGTTTACCACACCCGGAAAGGAGTTTTGAGCGTGATGAAGCTCAGCGTACTGATCATTGGCCTCCTCTGCATAACCAATGCGATTGCAGCGCCTCCTAAGAAACCGAGTCTGGTTACCGTTACCGAAGTCGTGGAGCAGAACCTGCGTGAGGAGATCCCCTTCTCTGGCACGGCGGAGGCACTCCAGCAATCACCCCTCTCCCCCCGATTGTCCGGAGTGGTGAATGAGGTCTTCGTTGAGGAGGGTCAGCGGGTTGAGGCGGGTGAAAAAATTCTCTCCCTCGATTCGGTGATTGCCAGATTAGAGGTGGTATCGGCGAAGGCCGGACTCGATGAGGCGATCGCCCGCCACCGTGAAGCGGTACGCCAGAAAAACGAGTATCAGTCACTGCGCCGCAACAAGGCGGTGGCTGCCAGCCAGTTGGCCTCGGCTGTGGCCGATGAGGAGATTGCCCTGGCATCGATCGCCAAGCAGCGTGCGGAGGTAAAACGGCTGGAAGAGCTGTTGTCCCGGCATCAGCTGACTGCCCCTTTCTCCGGCATCGTTGCCGAGAAGAACGTGGAAACCGGACAGTGGGTAAAGGCTGAATCGGGTGTGGTTAAACTGGTTGCGCTGGATCGTATCCGCATACGGGCATCGATACCCCAGCGATTCTATTCACGCATCGAGCCCGACCTGAAGGTACGAATCCGCTTCGATTCCCTGCCAGGGGAGGAGTTCACCGGCAAGGTCGCTTCGATGGTCGCGGCAGGCAACCGAAGCACCCGCACCTTTCCCCTTCTGTTGTTGCTCGATAATCCGAAAAGCCGGATCGCCCCCGGCATGTCGGCGCGTATATTCATCGAACTGAGCGGCCAGCAGCAACCCTCGATCATGCTTCCCCGCGATGCGATCGTTCTCAAGGCGGATGGCAGCCGGATCGTCTGGCGAGTCTCCGGCTCCGAGGAGCCATACGATGTCAAACAGGTCAACGTGATCACCGGCCGCACCCAGGGCAATCTCGTGGAGATCCTGGACAGCAAACTGAACGCCGGTGACCGCATCGTACTGCTGGGCAACGAGAACCTGCGTCCCGGCCAATCCATCAAGATCGGACAAACCGAATAGAGGTCAGCATCTCGCTATGTTTCGCTTCTGCATCGAAAAACCGGTCATTCTCACGGTCGCGATCCTGATCCTGACCCTGTTCGGCTTACTCGCGATCTTCAATGTGCCAGTACAGATGATTCCCGATCTGGACTCCCGCCTGATCAAGGTCAGCACCACCTGGCCCGGTGCCTCGCCACAGGATGTTGAGAAGGAGATCATCATCGAGCAGGAGCAGTATCTGACCCGCATTCCGGGGCTGGAGCGGATCATCTCCACCGCCACCACCGGCAACGCCAGGATCGAACTGGAGTTCCCCTACACCGTCTCCATCGACGAGGCGCTGTTGGACGTCAACAACGCTCTGTCGCAGGTCGACAACTATCCGGAGAACGTCCGTCAGCCGAGTATCCGCGCCGAGTCGTTCTCATCCAACTCGTTCATGTATTTCCGCCTGACACCGGTCAGCGGTGACTTCTCCGAAGACGATGTCATTGCCCTCTACGACTGGGCGGAAGAGTACGTAAAACGCCCGATGGAGCGGGTACCCGGGGTCTCCAGCGTGCGCCTCTGGGGTGGCGCGGAGCGCCAGATCAAAATCCATGTCGACCCGCTCAAGCTTGCCGAGCGCAACATCAGCCTGCTGGATGTAAGAAACGCCATTCGGGCCAGAAACCGGGATGTCTCCGGTGGCGACCTGGACAGCGGCAAACGACGTTATCTGCTGCGCACCATCGGCCGCTTCCAGTCGGTGGAGGAGCTGAATGAACTGGTCATCAGCGAACGGGACGGCGCCTTCGTTCGCTTGAAAGATCTGGGTCATGCAGAGCTTGGCTTCGCCGAAGTGCGTCACTACGCCTACGGTGCCGGAAAGCCCCAGCTGGCCTTCGCGGTGAACCGGCAGATCGGCACCAACGTGATCGAGATAAAACAGGCGATGATGACTACGGTGGCCGATCTCAATGCCGGCGTTCTCCAGGAGAAAGGTCTGGAACTGGTATTGAACTCCGATGACGTAATCTACGTGACCGATGCCGTCGAGGTGGTGAAACACAACCTGGCGATCGGTGCGATCCTCGCCCTGCTGGTGCTGTTCCTGTTTCTGCGTTCGGTTTCCGGTACCCTGATCGGCGCCATGGCGATTCCCATCTGCGCCATCGCCGCCTTTCTCGGACTGTTGATTGCCGGTCGCACCATCAACGTCATCTCACTCTCCGGTGTCGCCTTCGCCATCGGCATGACGCTGGACAACAACATCGTGGTGGCGGAGAACATCTACCGACACCTGAGCAAGGGCACCAGCCGCCTGCAGGCTGCGCTCAACGGCATCACCGAGGTCTGGCCTGCAGTGCTGGCCTCGACCCTGACCACGGTCTGCGTATTCCTGCCGATCCTGTTCATCCATGAAGAGGCGGGGCAGCTCTATTCGGATATCGCCATTGCGATTGCCGCCTCGATCCTGATGTCAATGCTGGTGGCGGTCACCCTGGTGCCGGCGGCGAGCGGTCGCTTCCTCTCGATCCACAAGGAGTCGAAAAACTCATCCCTCGACAGACTTGGCGCCCGCGTATCGCGCTGGGTGTTATCGCTGATTCACTGGCTGGTGGAGGGCTATGTGCGTCCGCTTGCGGTTATTCTGATCGTGCTCTCGGGGGCCGGCGCCATCCTCTACTACCTGACGCCGCAAACCGAGTACCTTCCGGAAGGTGAAGAGGCCAAGGTCTTCACCATCATGTTCGCCCCACCCGGCTATAACATCGACACCATGAAGGAGCACTACCATTCGGTGGAAGAGCAGTTCCTGCCGCAGCTGGGCGCGGATCCGGAACAGTTCGAAAAGGGTGAAACCGACATACCGGCCATGACCTTCACGGTGAGCTTCGTCAACAATACCCGGGTCTTCTCGGTGCGCGGCATAGCGGACCGGCACCAGACCGATGATTTTATGGAGGTCGCCAGCGCCAAGGCCGGTGAACTGCCCGGCTTGCGCTCATTCTCTTCCAAGGGATCGATCTTTTCAGGCAACTTCGGCGGTACCCGCAGTATCAACATCGACATCAGCGGCCCGGAACTGCAGTCGCTGTTCGATGCGGGCCTGAAGGTCTTTCTCAAATCGAAGCAGATCTTCGAAAACCCACGGGTACGTCCCGAACCCTCGAACCTGACCATGGGGCAACCCATGCTCGAAGTCCAGCCCGACTGGGAGCGCGCAGCCGAACTCGGCATCGATACCCAGGATCTGGGATACACCATCTGGGCCTATTCGGACGGCGCCTATGTGGACGAGTTCTTCCTCGACGATGACCAGATCGACATGTTTCTCTACTCCACTCAGGGCAACATCGAACAGCCTCAGGATCTCGAATCCCTGATGCTCTACTCCTCGCGGGGGGAGATCGTTCCCCTGAGCGCCATCGCCCGGCTCGAGGAGAGCGTCAACACCGAGACCATCCGCCGTGTCGACGGTGACCGGACCATTACCCTGAGCGTCATACCACCCAGTGACATTCCGCTGGAAGCCGGAGTGGAGAAAGTAACGGAAGAGATCCTCAAAGGGATGAAAGCGTCCGGCGAACTGCCTGCCGACATCCGCCTGGAGATCAGTGGCGCAAGCGATCAACTGACCGCCACCCGGGAAGCCCTCTTCAGTAACTTCATCGTGGCGATACTGATCGCCTACCTGCTGATGGTAGCGGTCTTCTCACACTGGGGTTACCCGCTGCTGATCATGACCAACCTGCCTGTCGGCATCAGCGGCGGTATCGCCGGTCTCTATCTGATCAACCTGGCCGGCGCCAACCTGGATCAGATCGGCCTCAACCCGATCAACCAACCCTTCGACATGATCACCATGCTCGGCTTTCTGGTATTGATCGGCACTGTGGTCAACAACCCGATCTTGATCGTAGAACTCACCGCCTCCAACCTGAAGAAAAAAGGTATGAACATCGTCGAGGCGGTGACGGAAGCGGTGCGTATCCGACTGCGACCGATCCTCATGTCGACAGTCACCACGGTGGCCGGTCTATCGCCACTGGTCTTCAACCCGGGAGCCGGCACCGAGCTCTACCGGGGACTCGGCGCCATCGTCCTGTTTGGACTGCTGTTCTCGATGATCGTGACATTGACTTTTATGCCGGCGCTGCTGGCATTGGTGTTCAGGGTGTCGGACAGACTGTTTTCAAAACAACCAAAACCTCTGCCTGATTGATGTGAGACCCGGCGTGGATACCAGGCATCCTATTTGTACAATCGAAGAGAAGTTCTAAGTTAAGAAGCCAAATGGTTACTAGAATAAGACCGCAAGGAGCGATAATTTACACATACTCCGCCTGCGGATTTTTCAGCCTTGATATACAGGGGCGATAGCGGTTATTCTGCATATTCTCCTATTACAGGAGGTAAAAAAGAGCATTCATTATGTTTGAGAAACTACCGGCCACCCCGGACGATTTCTACCAGGACATCATCGGTGAGTCGCTGACGGCAATCAAGGTCAATACCTTTTATGATAATTTCGATGCGCAGCGGTTCAACTATGATGGTGTTGATCGCTCCATGGAGTGGATGGCTCATGAACGAGTTGTCTACTTTGATTGGTTCTATAAGAATGCAGTTAATCTGGCCAATGCTTACTCATTATTGGAAGATGACAAATCAAAGAGCCTCTACCTCCACATCATCGCTTATCGTCTGGCAAGCCATTTCTCAGTAAAACTGCCGGTTGATTTTCTCGATGAGCAATCGATTGCTGAATATCAGAACATTGAAGTCTCCACCGAGAGTGAGCTGGAGTTCACAGGTGCGTTTGGAAAACTGAAGCACTTTGATTTTGTTTATGACAATAAAAGGTATGTAGTTGATTGCCTCGGTCTTTCCTATTATCTGCAAAGAAAGCAGTACTTCTATGATCGGGATGGGGTGTCGATCAAGCCTGAGGCCGATGATGTTGTGATTGATGGTGGCGCCTGCCTGGGTGATTCAGCGGCAGTCTTTTCAAATGCTGTCGGGGAAAACGGCAAAGTCTATGCTTTTGACCCCGTCAAAGACCATCTTGATATCCTTCAATATAATATCAGTCAGTTTCCGTTGAAAAACGTCGTTGCCATGCCGTACGGCCTGTCAAATGAAAATATTGATGCAGAACCGATTACCCTCAACGGTTACGCACCTGGATTCAGTCCCAACAACATAACCGTCCCCTTGCGAACCATAGACTCTCTGGTTGACAGCGGAGAGATTGAGAAAGTGGACTTCATCAAACTTGATGTGGAAGGTTACGAAATGGATGTTCTACTGGGTGCTGCCCAGTCCATTCAGAAGTTTCAACCAAAACTGGCCATTTCTCTCTACCATAAACCAAATGATATCTTCGAGTTGATCACTTATATACGTGATACCTACCCTTTCTATCATCTGCACATCGGTCACTACACTATCCATAACGAAGAGACGGTCCTTTACTGCGCTGCATAAAGTCTTCTCTCAGGTGCAGATGAACACCCATCCATTATTTCTGGTTTAACACTTTTTACCAGTGAACTCTGGGTGTCATTTTTTTCCTTTTTTGGGTTAGTATTGACAGACACTCGGAAATCGACGGACATTCGCAATGAAAGTAAACTTCCCCTGGATATCGGCTGGACTCGGCCTCACCCTGGCCATGGTCCTGATCAGCTCGGGGGTTTTCAGAGAACCCGCTGAGCGCGGACTCCCCCTGTTGACGACCCTGTTCATCACTGAATTCGGCTTTCTGGTCACCGCCGCAGGCGCTTACTTTTCCGGAAAATCTTCCCTGGAGTCTGATCGACGCTGGTCGCAATTACTGCTGACGGCCGTTTGTGGCGCCCTGGCAGTGGCCTTTTTCATTTTGGGACTTACTTTGTGGCAGGAGACCGCAGGACAAGCCGCTTCCTGAAGCAGAGTTATCAATTTGAGATAGTCAGGCAAGCACTCTGAACCCAACGAGAACTAACTAGACACGCATCCATAATTGGTCAGGCTTTTCTGGATTAGGTGGTTAGAATATCTCTTCCATTTCTTTTACTGTAGTTGAATCTCCAATTTTATTGCGCGGATTCAATTTCGAGGTGCATAACGGTTTATGCAGCTTGCGCAGCCAGATGATTATGCATCAATTGTGCTGGCGTTTTGAAGCCAAGCGTCTTT
>NAUB01000011.1 GCA_003676145.1 gamma proteobacterium symbiont of Stewartia floridana
GCGGCGATGCGTGAGCCGAGATTACGGATCTGCGCCTGTCCACCCTGCTGGGAGGAGTTGTTGGCCTGGGTGGCGGTTTCCGGGTTGACCTGGTCGAGGGCCATGGCGGTATTGGAATCCCCGCCAATGGCGGCACCGACCACGGCGTTACAGTCCTCCTGCAGGCGGTCGTCGAGACGGCCGCTCGGGCAGGCCTCGCCGATCACTTCCGCGAGTGCGCCCAGATTGGGATTGCCGCCGGTGTAGGGATCCAGCAGATCGGCTACCGGGTTGTCAGACGGAGCAGGGGATTGACCGGAGTCATCTGCGGTTCCCGCCAAATTGATTCTGGAGATACCCTGATTGGTATCGATGACCAGAGCACCGCTCGCATCCCCCATGGATTGCGGCGAAAAAACCACCTGAATATCGCAACTGCTTCCCGCTGCCAGCTCAGAGCCGCAATCATTGGTCTGGCTGAAGTCCCCTTCGGTGGAGATGCTGTTGATGGTCAGCGGTGCCGAGCCCTGATTGGTCAGGGTCACTGTTTGAGGTTCACTGCTGGTGTCAACGGATGCGTCCGGAAAGGTGACGTCCGTCTCGGAGGTTACCAGGTCGGCAATCGTACCAACGCCGCTCAGAGAGACAACCTCCATCAAACTGTGTGTGCCGTCGGTTGCATTGATTTGGAATGAGCCACTCAGCTCTCCGGCACTGGTCGGTACGGCAAATACGGTAACCGTACAGCGGCTATCGGGGCTCAGTGTAGTGGGGCAATCATTGGTCTCGGTGAAATCACCACTCAATGAGAGGCTGATTTCCGAAATGGTCGTGGTGCCCTGGTTGATAATGGTGATGTCCTGTCCAGCACTCTCGCTGCCGACCGGTGTATCAGAGAAGCTCAGACTGCCTGGGCTGACATCAAGCTGTGTGACCAAAGCGGCCAACCCGATCGCATTCAGAGCAGTTGCCGAGCTGGTGGGGCCTTGTGGACCCGACCCGCTGGCTGTCAGGGTGCCGGCAATATCGCCGGTGACCGACGGAGTGACATTGACCATGACAGTACAACTGGCGCCGGCTGCCAGGGAGACTGGGCAGTCGTTGCTCTGGGAAAACGGCGCAGTGGCATCGATCCCATCGATGGTCACAGCAGCGTTGCCGGAGTTGCTCAAGGAGACTGACTGTGAACTGCTGGTGGTGCCGATGTTGATGGAACCGAAATCAAGATTGTTACTGCCGAGAACCAGATCGCCTCGGATACCGAAGCCGGTAAGGGAGACCGTCGGGGCGATCGGCAGATAGCTTGCGCCGAGCACGATCGAGCGATCGAAGCCGGTGATGTTAATGGATCCGTTTCTTGTACCCGTAGTGGATGGGGTGAAGGTCGCCGTGATGGTACAACTGGTCAACTCATCCAGGAGCATCGGTGACATCGGGCAGTTGTGGGTAATGGTGTAGTCGCCGGTGGCGGCGATCGAGGTAAACTCAATAGCGGCAGTGGAGTTGTCGTTATTGAAGGTTACGCTCATCGGGGTACTGGCGACACCCACCCCGACATTGCCGAAGCTGAGTGAACCAGGGGTAATTGAATAGATTGCGGATGCCCCCATTGAGTAGAGCAGCAGCAGTGTGGCAATCAGATACTTTTGCCAATTCGAAGTAGACCGGCGCTGCGCAGTAACAGCATTACCATGGTAAAACATCAAGACTCTCCCCGATTCAATTATTCATTATAAATCTAAGGGAATCTCTGATAATCCACGCTTACCCCCCCTTTATCCGGGTGTCGTCAAACGGTTTTTGCGCTTTGCCATGCCGTCGTATGCCGGGGCCCAGGAAAACCAAGTGCCTGGGTTCCGGCATATTTCTCGGAATGGGGATTAATCAGATCTCCCCTAAATGTTCAGCTCAGTGGCCGATTATCCTTGTGGTATGAAGAAGAATTCTCCCGCTTCATGTCCGCCATGCTTTATTGGAGCATATTCAGGTATTTGGTCAATACCGAATTTAGATGCTGTCTGCTGTACCTCTTTGGCCAGTCCACGAAACAGAGTATAGGCCTCCAGTACGGAGTTGTTTTCCGACAGCGTCTTCAGGAATGACTTTGCAAATACCGAGTGCTTGCCACCGCCCTGGTCGAGTACCGGTTTCAGTCCTCCGGAGGTGAGTACGGTACGGGAGCGGGTCTTGGCCATCACTTTTAACCATTTTGTCTTGATCTCGTATGACATGCCCACATCCAGTCTTGCCATGGAAGAGCGGGTCAGAGAGCCTGAATAACAGGAATCCGCAACCACCAGTATGTGTTTGGCCGACATGGCGTTAAGAATATCGGTGATCGCAATATTCGATATCCAGTTTGCCGTGCTGTTGGGTTCTGCATCGACAGGCAACCAATAACCGCGCAGGTTGACCCGGTCGAGTTCACCATGGCCGGCGTAGTAGATCAGCAGGTTGTCCTTATCGGTCAACTCCTCTCTCAACTTGTTCAATGCAGAGAGCATATCGTAACGTGTGGCGTCCATCAGTACCGTGGTCTTGAAGCCATACTTGTCTCTGAGTAACTCGGCGGTCTGCTGAGCATCGGTACTGGCACTGACCAGGTCGGGAAAACTGCTGTACTGATTGTTACCGATCACCAGAGCGTGATACTCGCCAAAGTCGACCTCGCCGATCAGTCGTTTTGTGTCAGCGACAGGATCGACAGCCTTCTCGGATATCAACTGCGGTTGGCGCACGTTACGCATCTTCGGAATCAACAGAAACTCCAGGCTGGTGCGCTGTCCCTTTTTGTCCACTGCAACCATTTTGACCGGAGTTTGATCGTTATCGACTTTGACCTTGGTGGAAAAGATACCGAGTGGGTCAGGTGCCTGGGTTTGATCATTGACGGTAAATGAGACCAGTCCAGCCGGTGCCGAGACCTTGCCGGTGACGATCCGCTCTTTTGAGGCGGAACGCAGTCTGACACTGGGCATACCCCGGGTCAGAGCGATCGGTGGATCGAGAATCTCAATGGTCGGTCCGGAGAGGGCCGCCGTTTGCCGCTGATTACGCAGATCAGCCAGCTGGGTTCTGTAGCGCAGCGCCTCTGCCTGATAGCGATCGATCTTGACCTGTTGCTCCTGGATCTCGTCCAGATAGGATTGCTCGGAGTCTCTGAGTCTCTTCAGCTCGAGCTCTTTGCGAGCCGCAGCGGTTTTGGTGGAGACCAGCTCTTTCTGAGTCTGAAACAGCAGTTTCTGCTGGCGGGCCAGATCCGGATTGAGTTGACTGATCTGCTGCTGACTGAGTTCCAGCTGTTGTTGTGATTGAGACAGTTTTGCTTTCAGCCCGCTGATCTCTTGCTCTCTGCTGGCGATGTCCTGTTTCAGGTTCGAGCTTTCCGACAGCTTTGCCTGTTCCAGTGTCTGCAGGCGCTGTTCATACTGAAGCAACTCTTTTCTCAGTTTTGTCACCGCAACCCCTTGTTCACCCATGGCACTCTCTTTGAGTTCCGTGTCCCTTTGCAGATCGGCAACCTGGTTCTCCAGGGTGATGGTCTTGTTGGTCGCTTCCAGCAGCGATTGCTGGGCCTGTTCAAGCTGGTTGCGCTGTGCCGCCAGTTTGGGTTGATTGCTGGCGATCACCTGGTTGGCTTTGGCCAGTTCTGCATGTGCTTGATCATATTTCCCTTTCAGCGCAGAGGCTTGACTGGTCTGTTCGCTGAGTGCCTGTTCCAGGGCCTGTTTCTCCTGGCTTGAGAGGCGCAGTGCGTCCGACATCTCCTGTTGCTGGGCTGTAAGGCTAGACTCCAGCTGTTGAATGGCCTTCTGTTGGGATTTTACTGCCTGCTCCTGCTGTACCAGCTTGCTCCGTAGCTGTTCCAGCTCCTGTTGGTTTGAGGCGACGGCAGCAACCGGAGCGGTCAAAACAGTGTGGGTGTCGATCTCTTTTCTGAGATTCAGCATACGTTGCTCGGATTTGGCCAGTTTTGAGCGTTCGCTACTGAGTTGCCCTTTGGTGCTTTTCAACTGTTTGCGCAGACGATCTGTCTCCGCTTTCTGCTGTTGGCGCTCCTGTTTGAGCAGGCGCAGCTCATTGCGTTCCGCCTTGGAGATCTCAACCGAGGAGGAGAACTGCAGATTGTCACTCTCCAGACCTGAGGCCTTACGATACCAGTTGAGTGCCTCAGCCAGATCTTTTTTGACGCCGAAGCCTTTTTCGTAGAGGAAACCCAGGTTGATACGCGCCCGTGAATTGCCCTGATCTGCGGCTTTTCGGTACCAGGCTGCAGCGGTCTGATAATCGGGTTCGATGCCCAGCCCCTTCTCATAGATCTCGCCCACGTAGTTTTGTGCCTCAGGATCACCTTGCTGGGCCTGGGGTAGCCATACCCGCAGGGAAGTCCGGTAATCGGCTCGATCGAAGGCGACATACTCACCACCACGTATCTCACACTCCGAAGCCGTTGTCTTGACCGGTCTTCTGGGCGACACATAGGTCATATTGGAGCCCAGTTTACGTACCTGCCCAGGCAGCAGGCAGTCCACGATCAGCAGTTTGTCCGTATTACCGGCCAACTCAGACAGGGATTGCTGAGACTCCGCCTTGGTTGCCTGAGATTGACATCCGGCAAGACCGAGCCAGCCGCTGATCAGCGCTGTGACTGCAATGGTAAGTGGACTGAATCTGGGGGTTTGTTTCAGGGTGGGAAGTTGTAACATGTCATTTTCCAACAGGGATTTCATACTCTCTGCGATTAAGGATAGACAAATTGCTTGAGGCTGGAAACGAATAATCTCTCGACTATGACATATTCACGTTTATTTTGCGTTGCAGCATTATTATTTCTGGCTGCCTGTGCTACCCCAAGCAAACGATTCGAACAGCAGGCATCCGACTTGGGTTTCGAAAAACAGGAGTGGCTCGGAGATGGTTTTACTCATACGCTGTTTAAAAACAAGCCTTTGCAAGACTCATCGAAACTGCATGTCTATCTCGGAGGAGATGGCATTCCATGGCTGAGGCGAAATCGCATTGCATTGGATCCTACGCCGAGAGATGCGCTAGGCCTGCGTCTGATGGCCCTCGATGACAATCCAAGCGTCTATCTTGGGCGTCCCTGCTACCATGGACAAGATAATTCACCGGCCTGTTCACCGCTACTCTGGACCTATGAACGCTACTCGAGTGCTGTGGTCGATAGCATGGCCGTGGTCATTGAAAAATTACTCGATAGCGGGGGTTACGAGGGTCTGGTCATGGTGGGGTTCAGCGGGGGAGGTGGTCTGGCCATGCTGCTGGCACCGAAACTGTCACAAACCAGCCAAGTGGTTACTCTTGCAGGCAATCTTGATATTCAGACATGGACCAGTCTGCACGATCATGGTGCATTATTGGGGTCGATCAATCCAAGTGAACAACCGCCACTTGATGGCACGATTCAGCAGTTCCATCTGGCTGGAGGAAAGGATGAGAACATTCCTCCCTGGATGGTTGAAGCAGCGGTGGAAAATCAGCCCAATAGTCAATTCATCACCTTTGATGATTTCGACCACAATTGTTGCTGGGAAAAGATCTGGAAATCGATGTTGCAGTGTCTGGCTGAGTCATGTGAATGGAGTCATCAGCAATCGGCTGCAGTTTCTGCACATCCCTAAGCGCTTAGAATGACTCGCGCAGCGCCTGCAATCCGTCATGTTGGGGCAATTTTTCCAAGCCTCTAGTGATCAGGATTTCCGCTTGATCCTGTTTCCCGTCATCAAGCAGTTTCTGGATTGTAACCACCATTTGATCTCCCAGACTATGCAGCCCTTCCCATGCCTGCTTATTGTTTTCATGCAGCGCCAGAACCTGTTGATAAGCATCGTAGGCACTACTGCCCGAGGGCTCGATGTAACGTCCCACCAGTCCATGGACTTCCGCCACTTCCAGTAGATCCTCGATGCGTGTGCGCTGCTCTTCCGCCAGGCTCGATGTCTCTTCCAGAACGATCTCTGGTTGACCGTCACCGTTACCAAAAAACATTAGCGTGACAAGCGCTACGGCCATCAATAGCCCGGCTGCGGCCGTAACAGGGTAGGCCCAGCTGGGGAATCTGCTGTCCCGTCCGCTGCGTGGCCCGGACATCTCCTGCAAAAACTGGGTGGCGTTGATGGTACGCTTATCCCGTTCGAATTCGAGTCCATGGGAGATTGCCTGCCAAACCTCTTTAGAGATCTCCTTGGGCCGTTCAGCCTTCATTCCCAGGTCTCTGGCGTAGGTTGCCGGCTTGCGGCTGAAGGGGTGACTGCCTGCCAACAGCTCATAGGCGACAACCGCCAGGCCGTAGACATCGTCCCGTGGATCGGGCGTGCCGTACTCAAGCATCTCGCAGCTGGCATAGGTGGGGGTCAGGGCGCCTAAAGAACCCGGATCGAATATGGTGGCATCTTCGACCACCCGGTCTGAATCCTTGGCCGCCCTTGCGATACCGAAATCAACCACTTTGACCACGTTTTTTGACGTCAGGAAGACATTTCCCGGCTTGAAGTCGGAGTGGACGATATTTTCCGAATGGGCATAGGCCAATGCCCGACTCATCTGTTCGATGATCGATAGCGCCTCTTGGGCGGGCAGGGCGGAGGGGCGGATGCGTCTGATCAGATGATCCAGCGGTTCGCCCTGCAACAGCTCCATGGTCATGAAGACATTGGGGCCATCCCGGTCGAAATCGTAGACCGTCACAATATTGGGATGGGCCAGTTGCTGAGCTTTTTTGGTCTCTCTTTGCAGGGCTATGAAGGAGTCGGGATTGGCCTGGAAATCCTTTGACAGTACTTTGACCGCGATATAGGGGTCTCTGTCCATGGCTTCGACCTTACGCATATCCTGTGCCTTATACACCACTCCCATACCGCCCCGACCCAGCATCTCTTCGAGAACAAAGCGGTTTTTCAGAACCGAGCCAACCTGGACAACCTGAATGTCCTCCGTATTGAACTCTTCGGTTATCCCGGTGTAGGTCGGTGAGGTGGTGCTTGCCGGATCGGTTGTCGAACCGGTGGTTTCAGCTGGATTTGCGGTGGTCGGCGAGTTCGTATCTGCCAGACGGGTCGTATCATCTGAGGGGAGGGAATGGTTATCTTTGGTATCCATAATCCACCGTGGTATTAACTGGCCCGGAAAATGACCGAGTCACCGATAATCTGAATTGTGCAATACAATTGAGTATTATTATTTATTATCAAAGTGTTACACCGAATCCCGGCGAGCCGGACCTGCCAATCGCCCAGCTCGAATGATTGTTGAATTTCAAGCTCACTAAGAGTACCTAAAAACAAACTATGAAGCACGTTGCCGGGTTAATAGCACGTGTGAAGCCAGAATTTCCGATTTGTATGAATTTAGTTCTGATTCGAGGGCGTAAAACCAGCTTCTTCCTCTGTTTCTACAAATATTGAAAAGACAAAGTGCGCAGAGATCTTGAAGTAGAGCGTCGAAATTCGGGTTAAACTCAAAGTATGCATTTACCGGATTATCATGGCGGCAGCATCGTTAATCTGATGGCCTCGATCCAGCAGGGATTGGGCGGCGAACCCCACATCTACCCAGAACATCGCTTACTGCCCGCCGATCAGGTCAGCCAATATCGACAGGTGCTGCTGTGGGTTATAGACGGGCTCGGCCTGAATTATCTTCGCTCCCACCCTAAAGCCACTCATCTGAATGCCAATCTGCTGGGAGGTATGACTTCCGTCTACCCGCCAACCACGGCCAGTGCGGTGACCAGTTTTCTCACCGGCGTGGCGCCTCAACAACATGGCCTCACCGGCTGGCATATCTTCTTTGCTGAGTTGGGCGCGATCCTGGCAATTCTGCCTGGCAGGCCCAGATATGGCGGCGTACCCCTAAGCCAGGCCGGGATCGATCTGACGGCATTGCTGAATGCGAAACCACTGACAGATTCAATACCCGGTTCAACCGCTTGCCTGGTACCGGACAAGATTGCCAAATCTGATTTTACCCAATCCTTTCTTGGTCGTTCGAAGCTGCTGACCCACAACAATCTGGATGATTTAAAAGAGAATATGATCGGGATGATGAAGCGGGGAGAAGAGCGTTATCTGTTCGCCTACTGGCCGGAGTTGGATACGCTGGGCCATCATCAGGGAATATGGAGTGAATCGGCAGAGCAGCACTTGTCAGAGCTTGACCACTGTTTCAGTGAGCTGGCAAGCCAATGCCATGAGACAGGAACTCTGCTCATCGTCTGCGCTGATCATGGACAGATCGACACGCATCCGCCACGTCGTCTTTCATTGGATGATTATCCAAAACTGGCTGATTGTCTTGCCATGCCTTTATGCGGAGAACCCAGATCGGCTTACTGTTATTTGAGTCCGGATAAAAGTGAGTACTTTGATCACTATATTGCTGATCACCTTGCAGAGCAGGCAGACAACTATCGCTCCGATGAATTGATCGAGCAGGGATGGTTCGGTATCGGTGAAACCAATCCTCAACTGAAACGACGAATTGGCGACAGGCTGTTGTTGATGCGCGAGGATTATACCTTGAACGACTGGTTGGCTCAGGAGCGGCGCTATCAACTGGTTGGGGTACACGGTGGTTTGAGTGAAGATGAGCTACTGGTACCGTTGATTGTTGTTGAGCCTTAAAAACCTTAGATTAATACATTGATCGAAAGCTTTGCACCGTAATAACACACTCTCATATCACAGACCGACTCGGTAGCAACCTCTGACGCTCAAATCACTTCCAAAATCCACCTATATCGATCGCAATATGATGGCTCAGGGTCTTGCTGGGGTTATCTGATTGAGTTGTAACGCAGTTGACACTACAACTGTCGAAAAATTTTACAGCCAGCTGAAGTATTTACTTCAACAAAAGTCCATAAAGTTTTTATTTACTGAAATAAATAAAAAATGGCTCAAGTTGTGCATTAATTATTTTTAAGTTGGCAGCGGCCCAAAAATAAACACTGTATGGATAGTGTTAATTGTATTTCGTTAAGGATGACAGAGAATGAAACCAAGAACAACGACCACAAGAACCATTGCCTGTATGGCAAAACTTTTATTCGTTACGCTATTCGCTTTCTCAAGCGGCATACAGGCTGCGCCTATGCAAAAGGCGGCTACCAGCAAAGCTTCCGATGAAGATCCCTCCAATCTTTGGCGTTGGTTATTTCATGATGTGGCACAACAGAGTATTGCACTTTCCAATGAACTGCACTGTCTTGCATTGAATATCTACTTTGAAGCTCGCAGTGAATCGGCGCAAGGCCAGTATGCCGTTGGTCATGTGGTGATGAACCGGGTTGCTCATCAAGGCTTTCCCGACACAATCTGTGCTGTTGTCAAACAGGGTGGCGAGAAAAGGTTGAATCGTTGTCAGTTTTCATGGTGGTGTGATGGCCGGTCAGATAAGCCGATCAATCGAAAGGCCTGGTTGAAATCGCTGGCGCGGGCCTTTGAGGTCTATCTCGGTCAAGTCAAGGATCCAACCTATGGAGCACTTTGGTATCACGCTGATTATGTCTCTCCTAAGTGGAGTAAGGCGTTTACTGTGGTAACCAAAATCGGCCAACATCTGTTCTACCATAAAGGCAAGCAGCCTAGCCTGGCGCTTAATCTCAATACTGGGATCTAGTCTGATTCGCACAGCCCCCGACATTTTCTAGCCGACTTTCATGCTATGAACTAGGTAACTCATTCGAACAATTTCCACAACAGGCCCAGCGTTACAAGTGGAAATTGCTCATTGAGTAAGCAACTTATCTGATAGTGTAGATTTGCTTGCTGCATTAACTCATTCCAATTACTGCATGAAAGCCCGATTTCAACATGGCTGACTACAGAGTATTATGGAGTAGCATAAAAGATAGGGATTGGATCGAACTGTGCTGGATCAAACAGTTCAAATGAAAGGTTTGATCTCATGGTATGGCGCACACTGACCGACATTAGCCTTTACGTTGTAACCACAACCAGCCTCCTGAGAGTGCCAGTAGTATCATTGCCAGTGCCACCAGATCGTTAAACAGTGCACCCGGTATTTGCAAAATGCGACCGCTGTGTAGATCCAGCAACAGCCGTTCAACGGTAATGCTGTGACTTTTGAAATTCAGTTCAGCCTGTAAACTGGAGGGTAGGGGGGTTGCAATGCGAGCGGTCGTATTTATAGCAATACCCGGTTTTAGCTCTAAGGTATCCGAGTGCAGTGTCTGCATGCCAGTATCAGTGGCAATGACCAACCAATTACCTTGCACGCCGGACAGGGCACTCGTACCATCGGGCACCACACTATTCAGGGTTTCGATCAGTTCACCATCGCGAGTGAGTACAGTTAACGAGGTATCACAGAGCACGAACCAGAGACCCGCAACCATTTCCGCGCCTTTCAAAGGCTCGCTACAATAGCCAACAGATTCACTATCCCAGTAGAGTCTTCCTTGATAAGCGCTAATCCAGCTCGCCTCTGTGGCATAACCCGTAATCTCTTTTGCGAATTCGATGCCATACCAACTCAATATCCAGGGTGATGTGATGGGTTTTGTATCCAAACCGAATCGATTGGTGTGATTGATGGCAATACCGGTTATAGCGATCAGTATCACAAATAGAGACAGTATGAAGCCGATGCGACGGTGCCAGCGCAACAAAAACAGGCGTACACTACGCTTGAAATTTCCCATTAGCCTGAACTGCCTCCGTTCGGTTTGTGGCCAATTGCAGGGGCGGTCACTGTCACCTGTCCACTAAGATAGAGAGCAGCCCTGGCAACTTTTTTCATGGCGATAACCGAGAGGGTTGCACCACTGATGCTGTCGATATGTTGAGTGAGTCTCAATCGATCAGTCAACGAAGCACCGAGAAACTGATCGGTAAAGAAGGTCTGTTTGATTTCCCAACCACGACTTTCACGAAATGCCAGCACATAGATCGACTCGATCTGCTGGTTGTTTACCACCACGCCGAAGGTGATGGGTTTAACCTTGCCGATTTCGTTCAGAATCCAGGCTGTCTGCTCTTTGTTCTCATCATTCGTCCAATAACGAATACGCAGTCCCGGATATTTATGGCCAAAAATCTTTTTTAATTTTTGTTTTATTGGCTTGCTGAACCAAAGTTTATGGCCAGTATAACTGGTGCCTAAATTTTGACTCAGGAAATCTTCTTTACTCAGGTAGGTTTCTTGGGCCCATAGCGGAGTCGCTGCAGTGAGCAATACGGCATAACTACAGCAGACTAATAGGAGCAATAGACGATTCAGATTCATGACAGTAATGAGATCCTCTGCAACGCTCCCGGTGCGTTATGACCACACCGGGATTGTCGTTAGAACTGGTAGCCTAGACCCAGGTTGAAGCCATCACTGTTGCCGGCATCGTCATTCTGTAGTTGGTAATCAAACTTCAATACCACATCACTGTGTGGATAGTAGTTGAGTCCAAAGTCTGTCTGTGACGCATCCACCTCAGCCTCCTGTGACCAGGCGCTCTGGCGGACAAAAAAACCTAACGCTTCCATGGGACGCCAGGCGAGTTCGAGATAACCGCCGTCCTGCACGTCTTTACCCGCCGCTTCTGCGGCATCGCCACCCAGGTCCCAGCGGGCATAAAGACCTTTGGCCGTGAAATCACCCAACTGGTAGATGATATGACCACCGATCAGAGTGGCTTCTTCCGCATAGGATTCCTCAGCACTCTGGTCCAAGTCAGGCTGGTATTGGGCGTAGGCGGCTAGCTCCAGGCCTGGCATGCCGGTATAGACAGCACGGCCGGTCACTGCAAAATCGAAGGCATCTGCGAAGGAGCCTTTTTGTTTACCTCCCTTGAGATTGAAAGGATCACTCTCACTGGTTTTCAGGCCTTCTGAAAGCATCAAGTCGAAACGTAGGGCAGTGTCGGTGCGATAGATCAGATTGACACCGTTAGACCACCAGGTGGTAGGGATAATGGTGGTCTCCACAATCGGACGCTCTACACCGTAAAAAGTTGGCGGTTCGTGGGTCTCGTTAATGATGCCAATTGGCATCAGAATCGCACCAACCTGAGCCATTGCACCCTGATACACATCAAACTCGATAAAGGCCTGCTCAAGTTCCACGGCACCACGCCTGGAGGAGCTGGCGATAATGTGCTCAACTTCAAGCTCGGAAACGAAACGGATTGAGTCAGAGAAGTCATAGCCAAAGAAGATCACGAAGCGGTGAAAATCCAACTCCCGGTCGTCGACTCCATCCACATCCAGGTGGTTGTAGTGCAGTTCACCATAACCGCCGAGATGGACCTGGTTAGCCATGCTCTCTTCTGTCTGTTGAGTCTCGACGCTGTCTGCCATGGCTTCCAGCTTGGCATCCAGGTCCTGCTCCAGTTGATCGATGCGTTCACGCAGTGCCTCGATTTCAGCTTGGTCGCTTGCACTTTCGGCAATCGCTGTAGTGCTGAACAGGATTGAGGTGAGTAACAGAGGGATTCTGATATGTTTCATGTCTATACAGCCTGTCTAAAATATAAATGATGTGCGACTGACGGTCAGTCACCGTCACTGAAGTTGATACCCAGCTCTACGTCCAATCCGTTGGGTATCTCCCGCTTGAAGTGACCGTCGAGTTTGGCGATATTTGTTTCCAGCAACTCTGCATTCCGGGTGTTGATGGCGGTGCGGATGGTGGTTATGGTCTCCCGCACAGCGGCTACCGAATCACTAAAACCACCAGCTTCCATCAAGCCAAGAAAACTGACTTCGGTATTACCCTCCAGTAGTATTTCGATTTCGTCGATTGCTCCACTGAAGCCATTCCAGGCCATCCCGGAAAGCGTTGCGCTGGTGGTAAGTACATTGCGTCTGTTCAGGTAATCGAGATGCTCCTGAACCGAAACCAGGAGCTGGGTGAGGTTGTTGCTGCCATCATCGAGCTGGTCATCAAGAAACAGGGTACGATAGGGCAGGTCGGCGTCCTTATGCTGTAATTGCCACCCCTGCACCACATAGTCTGCATTGCTTGCCAGCTGACGAGCCATGCCTGTGAGAATCTTGCACTTGCGAGGGTTGTTCGCAAAGTCTTCGATGATATCGTCCGCCACAGCACTCTGAGCACCACCGCTGGCTTCGAAAGAGAGGACTTCCAGTGCCAACAGGCCGACTTTGTTAAAGGTCTGTTGTTCGAAGAAGGTTTCATCCAAACGCTCCGATCCGGTAATCAGATTGTCGATCTCATCTCGTACCGTATTGATATAGTTGGTGCCGCGTAGCCGTAGACTGTCGATAAAGGTGTATTTGGCAAATACCAGATCATCATTGAGGGGGCCAAAGTTGTAGTTCGCCAGGTGAAACCACTTCTCATACAGGTTATTCCAGGCACTCTGCAGAACTGCCAACTCCGCAGTGTTGACCGCACCACAAAATCGGTCGGTTACAGATTGATAGGTCAGAGCCTGGGTCTTGAAAGCTGTGGCAGCTGGAATGACCGACTGATCAACCGCATATTGTAGGGCCAGGTTCAGGTTGTAGACTGTCAATTCCGGTGGATCGTTGGGGCGACTGCCGCTACAGCCACTGAGTATCAACAGACAGAGAGAAATCAGACTGCTATTTCGCATGGTGATAAACATCATAGAATTGATTTGGAGAGTTACCCTGTTGTGAGAAGCAGATGGTTGTCCCATCTGATATCAGGGTGTTGGCGATGTGCTCGATCTTCTTTCAGGGTCTGAGCATCAAGCAGTCTCATCTGACCATTGGAACTGGTCAGGGCAAAATAGCGCTGGTCCGCCGTAACTGCGATGCCGCAGACATCATGCAGTTGATGATATCCGAGAAAGACACCGTTATTCAGATCCCAAAAGAGCGCAATGCTGCCTTTGGGGCTGGTGAAGCCGACGACTCGGTTTTTGTTATTGATTGCAACACTGCCAATATAATCGCGCATTTGCATCAACACGGCCGCCGGTGCTTCGAGTAAACGTGGCGGATTACCAAGTCGATGAGTTGCGGTTAATGGCACGAGTGAATCATGAGCAGCAGCTTCTCGTTGAAACTGCATTGCAAAGGCAACGGTATCATCGACGGCCACATCAAGATGCCGAATGCTGGCTTTTGCCTCGGGAAGACGATGTAAGGCAAGCCTTTTACCGGAGTAACTATCGATGTAGCAGAGGTTTGAGGACATGCTATCCAGATTGAGTTTTTTTCTGCCACTATCGGGATGGGTGAGTATGCCGCCGTTGGCAACAACCAGGGTCTTGCCATCATTCAGCAGCTTCAGTTCATGAGGCCCAATGCCATGGCTGGAGATTTCAGCCAACAGTTCATAGCTGTTTGCATCTCTGATGGCGATCAAGCCTCGACCCGTGTCGATCTCTGTTTCAGTGGTGAAGAGCAGTTTTCCATCAGGTGAAAAACAACCATGCCCAAACAGATGCCGGTTGTTTTTACACACAAAGGCCAGTCGATGATCATGGCTCTCCAGGTCGACCTCTATGGCCTCTTTTCCGGGACGTCGGGCAAACATCACCACTCGGTGATGCAATGGATGGAGGCAGACACCGTGACCACGGAATCCAGTAGGTAGTTCGTGATTGGTGGCATTACCTGAATGAAACAGACCCATGCCGTAGGTTTTGGCTCTATCTCCTTGCGCAGAAAGCCAGACGTCGCTTCTGCCCCTATTCTGATGTGCGCCTGCAGCAATAAGAGAGGAGGGCATAAGTGCCAGGGTTGCAATACCAGAGACGAGCGCTCTGCGAGATATTCCAGTTCTATTAACCATCTTTAGATACCGCTTAAAGGGATTCCACGAATTCAATCAGTAACTGTCGCTGAGCCGACTTGAGATTGACGAAATGTTGCTTGACTTGTTCGGCTTCACCTCCATGCCAGAGAATTGCCTCTTCAACCGTTCGTGCGCGACCATCATGTAGCAGGTTGTTACTGCCATTAACCGCTTCACGCAATCCAACACCCCAAAGTGGAGGCGTTCGCCACTCACTCCCGCTGGCTTGGTAATCAGGCCGGCCGTCCGCAAGAGCGGGGCCCATGTCATGTAGCAATAGATCTGTGTAAGGCCAGATTTTCTGTCGAGAGAGGTGGGGCAGTTGACTGGATTCAGCTGTCGTGAAATCCGGATGGTGACATAACTGACAGCCTGATTGGTGGAATAGCTCCCGTCCTGCCAATACCGACTCACTGTTCCAGTTGCTGCGTTTGGGAACCCCAATATTGCGTAGAAAATCAGTCACCAAGCTCAATAGATTGGACGAGATTTCCACCCCATCTTCACCATTTCCGTTGGCGGTTTTCAAACATCGGGTCTGCACCTCGGTACAGGGTTGTTGCGGGAATATGGGATTGGTAATACCTACATCGCCAGCAAAGGCAGCAGCGGTGACAATGCGCAGGTTATTCGCCCGATTGGCCTTCAATCCAAATCGTCCCGCTACGGTCCTGGCTTGTTCGAAGTCCCAAACCTGATTAACTCTGCCTGAGACTCCATCAGTATTGTCGTCCTGTGGATCGGCAAGGTCGTCGATGGCAAATTGTGGGATCAGCTCCAGCAGGCCTGCGCCATGGATAGGTGGGGAGTTACGTAAGCTGAACATGGTGTCAGGATTTAATTCACCATAAGCCAGTTTAGTGATACGAGGTTTCGGCCAGCGCAGATTAACTCGAGTCTGATCCGGATAGGTGTAGGTCGACTGTTGCCAGTCGATATAGATATAGGCCTCTGGTTTTACCTCCTCAGCTTTCAGACTCACCTTTTTCAACTGACTTACCTGTCGGAGCTGATGACTCAGAGCAACCGACTGGGTCTGTAGTTGGTCACCGTATATAGGCTCAGGTACCACTCCTTGGATTTTGTCTTTGCCTGGGATACTGATGCGTACGAAGGGTCCGATCAGCTCTTGATCCGGGCTCTCCGGCATCTGGCTGCGACCACCGTTGATATGGCAAAAAAGGCAGCTTCGCGCATTGTAGACAGGACCCAACCCATCACGTGCAGTCGTTATGGTAGGGGCACGTACCCAGGGTTGATGAGCCAGGGCTTTGCCAGCATGAAAATCCGGATGGAGTGCCTGAGGAAGATTTTCAGCCGGTAACTGAAATGAGGCAAAAGGTTGGCTTGAAACCGAAGTTTCACCCCCAGGTAGTGATTCTGATGGCGACAGGGTGGGTGCGGCTGAGTTGCTGCACCCGCTAACCATTAGCAGCATGGAACAGCCCACTGCAATGCTCAACAGCGTTTTTCGGATAATGTACATGATTGGCGTTTGATCGTGTGAAGAGGTAAAAAACAGACAATGCCGGCTCTGCCTGTTGACTACCGGTAGACAGATCAGCTGTAGCGGCTGATCTGTCTCTTAACAGCTACTGGTCAGCATTCAGTGGATGGATCGGTGGTATCACATCCCGATGCATCATCATCAACCACACTACCCAGATTCAGTTCATCGGCAATTTGTTGAATGAAAGATGATTGGCTGTTCAGGGAGATGATTGCCGGATACATGGGATTGTCGCTGGTCTTCGCCTCAGTGATTAGTACATCGACCGGTCGGCCTGCCCGAGCGGCCGCATCAATCGCCACATAAGCCGATTCGGTGTCTGAAAGGGCAGATTCGATATTGCTCTTCAATGTTGTGAGCCCGGCATCCTGAAGGTAGTCATCGATGCCATACCCATCCACGGCATTGGTGGTTACATCGTCAATGCCATCCAGGTTGCTGTCGTAGCCTGCATAGGTGCCGTAATAACTGTTGGAAACCCCTTCCGCATTCAGCCAGATATCACGGTGGGTATTGTCGGAAAAGCAGGAGTGTTCATCTTCCTGGGAGTTGGCGCTGAAAGCGATCTGCATGCGCTCACCCGCCAGCTCGCCTTCGGATAGGGTGCCCATCCCTGTAAGAATCTCTGCCAGCTTCTGTTTCGCTTCGTTTTCATTGGCCACCGAGGTGAAGGCGGTACGGTAACTGGCACCTTCAATCCAACCATCTCGAACCTGTTGCAGGTCAGCAATCAACTTGTCTACGGCAACTTCCAGGTACTGGTGGCGGCGATCGGCCGCATCATTAGACGTTGTGCTGACAAAGTCGGCTAACGGACGTTGCCCCCCTGTCGCCAGATTGGTAGCGTCATGAGTTTTAACCGCCTGAGTCCTATCCTCCGGGACTGTAATCGTGGCGTTATTGTTGAGGTCCTGCCCCCAAAGCAGGAATTCAATGGCATGGTAACCGGCAATGACATCATGTTCGTCATCGGCGGTAGCCGTATTGGCCAACAGTTCTGCGTTGATAGTAATAGTAGAATCACCAATGATGTTGTTGCTGCTGTCGGCTTCGGCATCGGCTTCAGTAAGCGCACCGTTTCCGTTGATACCTGCAGCATTTGCAGTCACACCCACTTGGTCATCGCCAAAATCATCGGCACTATTACCGCTATTCACATTCACATAGTCGATCAGTGCCTCACCAAGTGGCCAGGCATTGATGTCACCTTCAGGGCCATCTTCATCACTGTAGTTTGTTGAATCGATAGGGCTGAGGCGGAAACGGTAAACTTCGGTCTGACCATAGGGTTCGCGGGCTGCCAACCAAGCCCGCTTAGCCGTATTGAGGGTTGTCTCAGTGGGATCGGCACGTAAAGCGGCGAGGGCGATTTTCAATCCTTCAGCTGTCGTAATGGCATCATTGTAAGCTGCCAAAGCGATATCTGCGTTGGTCTCCAATACTTTCAATACGTTTTCTATGTTGATCAATGATGTATTCGAGCTGTTGTCGTCACTACTCCCGCCACCACCTCCACAGGCAGTGAACAGGCTTGCACTCAGTAGGGCCATAGCAATGGGTTGCAGTTTCATTTAGGTACTCCTAGTCAAACTCAATTTAATACGGCCCTAAGTCCCACAATCGAGACAGGTTTCGAACAGGCCATGAAAGTGTCGAAAAAGATAGTAATGAAAATAAGAATAATTATCAATAGTATTACCAATAATATTATTTTATACTCTTTATTCCCTTTAATTTGACCTGTATTTAGCAACCTGGCCGAAATGGCTAATGACTTTAAACTATGAATAATTCGAGAGATTTTAAGAATTTGACGGCTGTAGTGATTTGCAGCCTTTTGTTTTCAGCCTGTGGAGGAGGTGGTAGTCGTAGTGACGGCTCTGATGCAAGTGAGCCGACTTTGACAAGCAAAGAGGCATTGGGCGAAGCGCTTTTTTCTGATGTCAATCTGTCGGTTAATCGTACCCAGGCTTGTTCAACCTGCCACAACCCGGATCGGGCCTTTATCGATGATCGTCTGGATGCTTTTGGTGAGATCGGTGCGGTTTCCCTGGGTGATGACGGAATATCACTGGGCGACCGCAACACGCCTTCAGCTGCCTACGCGGCCTTTAGTCCTGAATTCTACGAAGGGACTCGTGATCGTCTTAACAGTGATGCAGGGCAGTATCAGGGGTTTATTGGTGGCCAGTTTTTAGATGGCAGGGAAGCCAATCTCAAAGGTCAGGCTGGTGGACCGCCTTTGAATCCCATCGAAATGAACATGCCGGACAAGGCGAGTGTGGTGGCTCGAATACAGGAGAACGAAGACTATATTGAGGCCTTCGAGTCACTCTACGGCGAGACGCTTTTTGATGATGTGGATCTGGCCTACGAGGCCATGACAGAAAGTATTGCCAAGTTTGAGAAAACCGAGTTATTTGCGAGCTTTGACTCTGACTACGATCGTCATATCAATGGTGAGTATGATGAGTATATTCTCACTAAGGCTGGCTTGGGTAAGGCACTGTTCTTTTCCCAGGAGTTCACCAACTGCGCAACCTGCCATCAGCTGCAGCCCAACAGTCATCCTCAGGAGACCTTTTCCAGCTACGAATACCACAATATCGGTGTACCGGAAAACACCGCTGTGCGGGCGGTTAACAATACCGCTGAAGGATTTATCGATCATGGCTTACTGGATAATCCTGCTACAACTGATGCATCCCACCTGGGTAAATTCAAGGTGCCCACGTTACGGAACGTGGCGGTCACCGAACCCTATATGCACAATGGTGTGTTCCGCGACCTTAAGACGGTGATTTTATTCTACGATCAGTTCAATAATGAGGATCGTAGCCTGAATCCTGAAACGGGGGACGTTTGGGCGGAGGCAGAAGTTGCAGGGACGATCAATCACAGTGAACTCGCTGCTCCGGCCCTGACCGATGAGGAAGTAGAAGCGCTGGTGTGCTTCTTGCGTTCTCTTACAGATGCCCGATATAAGCACCTCATCGAGGAAAACGGTGTTTTCTGTGATTGATAGCTGCCGATACTGATGCACTGTTCAATTGGTGGCTGACTTTGGCGATGACCTGGTTTCTGATAGTAAGTCATTGTCTCTATTGAAAAATGTCAGTATTGAGATACTCACTCTTGCTCGGGTGATAAACCGGTTCATAACGTGCAGAAAGGGTAGTTGTTTGAGCATAAATTTGTTGCTAAACCATCCATTTTAAACTGCTGGGATCAATTCATCGGCCACTCTATCGAGCGGGTGCTCGGCAGATCATCGGACGGTAGTCTGAGTAGAGGCATCAGTGACCATTAAAAAAGGACTCTTCATGCGGTTGAAGTGCAGTATCGCTGTCTATTTTGTTGCTTATCTAAATAAGAATAAGAATCCTTAAGAGTTAGGTCAGCAACAGAGTCAAAGTTAATTTACATCGTTCGAGAGTCAAGGGGTTTTCTCCGCCAACATCCAAACAGTTGATTTAATCGTGAAATCGCAATCAATATGTTGTTAAGTGACTGTATTTAAAGTGTTTATATGTGAAGTATTAGAGTATATTAATTCAACTAATCAGCTAACAAGGATTACTGATTTGTGAATATCATTCCAAGTAATTAGGATTGCTCGCTCTAAATAAACCACGGAGATGAGGAGACGATGTTTACCACAAATCCCTTCAGCGAGCTTTCCGGAACTATCTCACCTGAGACCATGCAGATCTATGTAATCCTGATGGTCATCTTGGTAGTCGGTGGCGTTATCATCGATATGATCCACAAGAAAAGTGCTCAGTACTTTTTCGAGAATTCCAAAAAAGCTGAAAAGAACGCCAAGCGTACCGTTAGCAGCGGTGAAAAAATGTCGCTTGCAGTGCAAACAGTTGCCAGCGAGGTACTGACCTCATCTGAATTCTGTAATCCGCAGCGCCGGCTTTCACACCTTTTGACTATGTACGGTTTCATCATCTTCGTTGTCTCCACGGCAACGCTGATTTTTGCCTACCCAACCGAAGCTTCGGCTGGCATCTGGCCAATGCTCTGGCATATTGGCGCAGCCATGCTCTGCATCGGCGGCTACTGGTTCTGGTTCGTCATCCGTGTTGATGTATCCGCCGAAGGCAAGCCCTGGTACAAACTGGCAAAGGCTGACATTTTCATCGTGTCTCTGTTGACTACCGCCACTTTCGGTCTGCTGTGGTCTGCAACTCAGGGCGGTGGCCTTGGCTGGTTGTTCTTCGCACTGTTCATTATCTCTAGCACAACCCTTTTCGGTACTGTGCTTTGGTCGAAGTTTGCCCACATGTTCTTCAAACCTGCTGCGGCTTATCAGAAGAAAATCACCAAAGCAGATGGCTCGCAAGAGAATCTGCCGGATCTTGGTGAACTGTCTGATCCTGCTCTGCAGTCACGCTATCCGGATATCCCCGAGTACATGGGTACCAACCCACCGAACATGGGGCTTGGCATCAAGCGTGAAGCGCCTCAGCACTATTAAGTCGTTTCAACCGAATTAAGAGAGAACTGTTATGCCAACATTCGTATATATGACCCGTTGTGACGGCTGCGGACACTGTGTCGATATCTGCCCTTCAGACATCATGCACATCGATCCGACTTACCGTCGTGCTTACAACATCGAACCCAACATGTGCTGGGAGTGCTACTCCTGCGTCAAAGCATGTCCGCACAACGCGATCGACGTTCGCGGTTATGCTGACTTTGCTCCTCTCGGCCACTCAGTCCGAGTGATTCGTGATGAAGAGAAGGGTGTTATCGCCTGGCGGATCAAATCCCGCAATGGTGAAACCGACCTGAACCTTCTGGCACCTATCACCACTAAGCCTTGGGGCAAGCACATCCCGCAACTCTCCAGTGTTCCTGCTCCTACCCAGGATCAGCGTGACAGCCAACTGCTGTACAACGAACCGAAATACATTCGTCTCGACGATGGTGATATCCACACACTCGAGTCCAATGGCTTGCATATGGAAAAAGGGGTGTACTACTAATGGCCTACAAAACTATCGTAGAAGACAATATCGATATCCTGGTCGCTGGTGCTGGCCTCGGCGGTACCGGTGCGGCTTTCGAAGCACGCTACTGGGGTAAAGATAAGAAGATCGTAATTGCCGAAAAAGCCAACATCGACCGTTCCGGTGCTGTGGCCCAGGGTCTCTACGCGATCAACTGTTACATGGGTACTCGCTTCGGTGAGAACAACCCGGAAGATCACGTACGTTATGCTCGCATCGACTTGATGGGTATGGTTCGTGAGGATCTGCTGTTCGATATGGCTCGCCACGTAGACTCGGCTGTACATCAGTTCGAAGAGTGGGGCATGCCGATCATGCGTAACCCCAAGACCGGTTCCTACCTGCGTGAAGGTCGCTGGCAGATCATGATTCACGGTGAGTCCTACAAGCCGTTGGTGGCTGAGGCTGCCAAGAAGTCTGCAGACAAGGTCTATAACCGTATCTGTGTTACCCACCTGCTGATGGATGACGCCAAAGAGAACCGGGTTGCCGGTGCTGTTGGCTTCAACGTCCGTACTGGTGATTACCACGTATTCAAATCCAAGACTGTTGTCGTAGGTGCCGGTGGTGCTTCCAACATCTTCAAGCCTCGCTCCGTTGGTGAGGGTGCTGGTCGTGTTTGGTACGCTCCTTGGTCCTCCGGTTCAGCTTACGGTCTGATGATCGGCGCTGGCGCCAAGATGACCCAGATGGAGAATCGTATCGTACTGGCACGATTCAAAGATGGTTACGGCCCTGTTGGTGCTTACTTCCTGCATCTGAAGACCTACACCCAGAACTGTGACGGTGAAGAGTACGAATCCAAGTGGTTCCCGGCTCTGGAAAAAATGGTGGGTAAAGCCTACCTGGACACCGAAGCGTCTCACGTTTCACACCGTCCGATTCCAACCTGCCTGCGTAACCATGCGTTCATCAACGAGGTTGCCTCCGGTAAAGGTCCTATCCACATGGTCACCATGGAAGCCTTCCAGGATCCACATCTCGAAGAGATCGGATGGCATAACTTCCTGGGTATGACCGTTGGTCAGGCTGTACTTTGGGCCGCTACCGACGTTAACCCCAAGTATGAGAATCCTGAGCTGACCACCTCCGAGCCTTACGTCATGGGCTCTCACGCCACCGGTTGTGGCGCCTGGTGTTCAGGTCCTGAAGATATCTCTCCTGAAGAGTACTTCTGGGGCTACAACCGTATGACCACTGTCGAAGGTCTGTTCGGCGCAGGTGACGCGGTTGGCGGAACGCCTCACGCTTTCTCCTCCGGTTCTTTCACCGAGGGTCGTCTCGCAGCCAAGGCTGCTTGTAAGTACATCGACGATGGTAAGGCGCAGGGCATTCGTGTTTCCCAGGAGCAGATCGATCGCCGTAAGGAAGAGATCTACAAGCCGATGGAGCACTACAAGATCTATCGTAATGAGATCGTTGCCGGTTCTGTGAACCCCAACTACATCAACCCACGTCAGGGTCTGGATCGTCTGCAGAAACTGATGGATGAGTACGCTGGTGGTGTTACCGTTCAGTACATGACCAACGAGAAGCTGCTGCACATCGGTCTGAAGAAGATGAAGACCCTCGAAGAGGATCTGGAAAAGGTTGCTGCTGAGAATGTCCATGAACTGCTGCGTGCATGGGAGTTGAAGCATCGTCACCTCGCTTCCGAGGCCGTTATTCATCACACCCTGTTCCGTGAGGAGACTCGCTGGCCTGGTTACTACTACCGTGGTGACCACATGAAAGTGGATGATGATAACTGGCATGTGCTGACCGTATCCCGTCGTGATCCTGCATCCGGCGAATACACCATGGAAAAAGCACCTCTGTATCACCTGGTTGGTGATATCGAAGATAAGGCTCTTGCAGAGCTGAAGTCTAAAGAGGGTGCATAGCCGGTAAGAGCTCCGAACAGAAGTCCCTTAACGGGGCCTTCTGTTTGGCTTTTAAGAGAGAGGCCAATATACTTGTTGGCCTCTTTTTTTATTTGTAAGTAACTGCATTTCTTGTATAAATAGATAAACGCCATTTAATGTTTAGTCTGAAGTTATTGTTTTAACTACCAGAATATAAAGGTTTTTATCCTGATTTGAATGCGCATTGTTTGTGATTATTCCTAAACACAGAGCAGCAGATGAATATTATTGACAATACAGACGAAGAGCTTCTGGCCATTGGCATTCCCTGGTGGGAAGACTTGATCAAGTACTCGAACAAGGGGCAGTATGGAAAATTCATCCGTAATTTTTCCTATGACCTGCTGCTTGGCTTGAATGAAGTCGAATTAGGCAAACAGTTTGCCAAAAGCGAACTGACTCGCAGTCTGGATACCAATTACGACTTCCTGGGTTTCATCCGTCGTGGCGAGCATGTCACTTTTCTGTTCAGAGTTCGCAGTACCAAACGAGAAGGGGAGTGGCTCGGCAGAATGGTGGTTGGTTACGAAAGAGGCGAGCCGAAAATATTTGCCGCATCCATTTTCTGAGGAAGGTCTGAACAGTTCATTTCGTCATCCCTGCGCATGCCGGGATCAAGCAAGTTTGTTCCGCTTTACACCGGCACAACGACTGCAGCAGAGGTTGCCTAAGCGATCATGAAAGAGATCATACAACATCATAAACTCGTTGAACTGAACTATAAGGTTCTCGACGAGAAAACCGGCCAGGTCCTATCAACTGTTGAGTTCCCGATCAGTTATGTACATGGCGCTGATCAGGTTCTCGCCACCCAGGTTACAGCACAACTTGAGGGCAGGGCAGAAGGTGAGATCATTGAGGTACCGATCGACGGTAATATGATCTATGGTCCCCGTGATGAGGGACTGGTTTTTACCGACCATATTGAAAACGTGCCGGAAGAGTTCCGAGAGGTTGGTACCAAGATTCTGATGGAAAACGAAAACGGTGAACCCAGGGAGTTCATTGTCACCCGGATGGATGACAAGACCCTGACCGTTGACGGCAACAATCCCTTGTGTGGTAGAAACCTGATCTTCAAGTTGGAGATCCTCAAAGTCAGAGAGGCAACTGATCAGGAGATCGAAGCCGGTACCAAAGTGGTTAACGGGCCGGATATCGATTTGAACAGCGATAAGGTTGTGCCGATCTAATGATTGGCCGCAAATGAACGCTAATCACCGCTAATTCACGCAAATAGACCTTATAGTCCAACATGGTGCGGCAAGCCGCACCCTACACATCACCTAAGTGCGTAGGGTGCGGCTTGCCGCACCATTAAGGGTAGAGAAGCGGTATGAGCTGGCTTATTGCTACAGCTTTTTATGCAAGCTCAGGGCAGCGTTCCCATTGCGAAAACCAGTCGCGGCGTTTTGCGGTGATTAGCGTCCATTAGCGGTTAATTCACCAGTTGAAAGCTGCATGCATTAGCCGCTACATATTGCTGAAGGGATCGTCGTATAGCAGGATGCTGACATAGGGTGCGTAGGTTAAAACCGCGCCTTGGTATGATCCCAGCTCATTGAAGGCACGCAACACCTGAGCCAGTTTCTCGTCGCTGTTTGTGTCGGTTTTGAGCTTCTCCAGTGCTAAGACCAGGGGCTCCACATCTTCAGGTTTCAGATGCTGTTTCAACAATTGAATCGTTTCGTCGATCCTTTCGACTTGGATATGCTCCCGATTCTTGGTCAGTTGCGCTTCATCTCCCTCTCCGAAATCCACCGGCTCCGCTCCAGTAGGATTCTCAACTTGGGGCCGATTGGATGACTGAAGACCGGCAAAGGCATTGAACTCCTCAAAAGCCTTCTGTTTTATGGCATTTACAAAGCCGTTGAACTCGTCAGTATTCGGTTTGCCCAGAAATAGGGAAATCAACGGTTCGCCATTCACCCGGCTATTGAAATGCAGGGCTGACTGACTGATGACTGGCTCCGGGTCCAACACGGTGAGCATCACCGTCAGAGTCTCCTCTTTTTTGAATGGTGCCTTGATTCGAATATCCACATGGTCATCGACTAACTCGAACTCCTGTGTCCCTTTAAAAAGGTCTTTCTGTATCAGCTTGGTTGTCATATCCGCGCTTTGCCGTTAACTGCTGAAGACTTTCTTCATGATGTCGGCGACAAACTCATGGCCATATGAGTTTTCCCCGCAATGGATGACCTCGTTCTCTGTGCCGATAAAGGCCAGATAGGGGTGAACTTCGACACCCTCATGTTCGATATTCGCCTGATCGTCCAAGCTGCTGGCCACACTGAAGGCAATTTCACCCGTCAGCTCTCTTAATTGGTCACCAGCAATTCCACCTTGGGCCAGTTTGAAACGAATCTGCTCGATGATCTCTTGTATGAGTATCTCTTGCAGCTGTTCATATTTTTCAATATCAATAATTTGTTGCATTTTGAGTATCTTTTATCATTTCCAGGTCAGCGATTATACACTTTCTCTTTCAGGCTTTTCAGCTTAACCCTCAGGGTGCTGAAAGGATTCATCCCCCTGTTTTTCTGTGGGTTATTGTCTATACAACTCAATCGCCAGCGTTGACGGCGTTGTGACATCCAATCCTGCTTGTAGGCATCGTTACCTGTGAGAAAGTCAATTTCATCAACTTTATCCCGGTCGATTACCTGCTCCATCAAATAGGCGAGCAGTATCGTGCCAGGCGAGTAGCGTTTCCAAGCTTCGTCATAGACCAGCTTAAAGATACTTGCCTTTCCGTGGGCCACGAACCAGAACTGCGCAGCTGCCGGAGAGTTGTTGATGTAGAGAATTGCGAGCCTTAACCAGCCTGACTCAGAGAGGGTTTTGGCCAGCCCTTCTACAAACGGTTCAAATACCTCATTGGCCTTCCAACTGGCATTATAGACCGTTCGATAATCGGCTAATGCCTGCTCCAAATGGCCCTCTGTGAAGAGTTCTATTCGGTAGTCCTGTTCCCGTTTGAGTTTGCGTTGTTTGCGTCCGAGCGTATTTCTTACCCTCGATGGGCGGGCTGCCAGATAGTCGGAAAAAGACTCCCCGTTTGTAGGGTGATACCAGTTATAGAAACTGAAGTAGCGATGACAGCTGTATCCATAAGAAGTCATGGTTTGCTGTAACTCATGCACACTCGAGTCCCTATCGGCAACAGGCTCCAGCTGCAGCGAATGGAGCGGCAGACCTTTTAACCCTTCAACCAGGCAGGTCAGAACCTGACTGTGATCGTTGCAGTCAAGCAGTAAGGTGTAGAGGGACGTATAGAGGTGTTTTACCGGGTAAGCGTGTTCTCCATCGGGGCGTGTCAATGGAAGCAGGGCAACCACCTTTTCCCCATCAAGCACACAGGCCAGCAGCAGGGTCTGATCTTCACTGAAGCCATTTCTGTGAAGGTTCTCAAACCAGACGCGGGAAAAAAACAGGCTCTCCTTTTCTGCCGAGGCAAACAGGTGATCGACGCTGGCCGGCAATTCAGACCAGTCAGCGTAACAGATAAACTTCATTGATCAGTTTTAATTGACTTTCTGACTGTCGCCCTGGTCGGAACCACCGCTCATCTCGATCATTTCTGACACTTCCAGGGTGCCGTTGATCTCTAGAAAAGGGCAGCTTTTGGCAGCTTCCAGGGCCTTTTCCATGGAGTCGGCCTGGATGATACTCATGCCGGACATGGCTGAAATGGTACCAGGGGATGCCTGACCACCGGGTTGTACAGTGTGGGTATCCTTAAACGGAATCGCTGGACTGATCACCGCATCACCGAGGGAGATCAGCCACTGTTGATATTGCTCGAAGTGTTTCTGTCCCTCTTCGGGACTCGTGGGGTATTCACCCCCCAGATAGACAAAGATATATTGTGGCATTATTTGTAGGGTCTCTATCAAGAAATACGGTAATATTGAGTAAGTTACGGATTTTACCCAAAATTCCCTCTAAAAAAAGAAATAAATCTAATATATGCAGTCACAAAAAATTAGAATCGTAAGAGGGGGTGTGATCACTGGCCAGCAAAAAGGCGCTGCTATATAATCCTGACTCTATGAATTATTCGTTGTCGTGAGAGTTGCGATACAGGATTCTTACGCGAGCTATTTCGACTGCAAACAAAAGGTGAATTATGAGCGGACAGCCTAAAACCAGACCTAAAGTTCCTGAGGGTAAATCACGTTATCTGACCACTCGTCAGAAAGAGGCTAATGAAAAAGGATTTGTCGGCTACGATACCATTTGGGAATCGTTTCAGAAAGTGGCTGAATACACCACTCCGAAACGCCCCTAAATCAAGTGGTGCCGCGAACCTTCCATGGTTCGCGGCCACTTTTAGCTGCATCACCTGGCTTACTCCTTCCTAGGTTCGGCTTATCAGGCGGACGACTCTTTAACCGCCCCCCCGTACCAACGATTCCTTTTCCGGATAAGTGCACTCTATCCGGGTATCATATAAACACCGATTTCGATGCCGGTCTTCGCATTATCTAACCTGAGATCTCTGCGTCAGTTGATTTGATTGGCAGTGCTCCCTGATCTGTTCAAGAAAAACGAGATCGAACACTCCGATCAGTAGAATCAACAGCGCGAGAGGGGATAGCAGGCTAACGATCAGCTTCATAGTCATTACCTCAGTGTGAAATCGAAACACCACTTGGCTTGGTAACGACCTGGCTAAGATGAATAGTAATGATAATCAATATCGATAACTGACGCAAACTCGATAACAAAAAGGATCTGCTAGCGTGCTGGTTCATCGACTCAACTGCAGCCTCTAAATAGCGGTGGTGTGGTATTTCATATCGATTCAATGCAGTATAATTGTGTCCTTCTAATCTCAAATTACAGGCTGTCCCATGAAGCATTGCCAACCGGGTATCCTTGCCGATGTGCCGCGCCTTGCCCGCTACCTATCGTTTACCCTGAAACCCGATATCGATATTGATACCACCCGTAGGCTGGTGCGAGAAAAGCTCAATCTCGAGCACAGCGTGGTGGGTTTCGGACTCGAGTTGGTATTGGCCCTGGGGAAAGATATCGACGGCTTGAAGCCGTTTCCTGTCCTCTGTGGACCAGGCTTCACCGTACCGGCAACACCATCCGCACTATGGATCTGGCTGCAAGGGGATGATCGGGGTGAACTGTTACAACGCTGCCGAGGTCTGGCGCACGATTTAAGTGAAGCCTTTGTGCTGCACAAGGTGATCGATTCCTTCCAGTATCGAGACAGCCGGGATCTGACCGGTTATGAAGACGGCACTGAGAATCCCGATGGCGAGGATGCAATAAAGGCCGGTCTCGTGCAGGGCGTGGGGCCAGGCATGGACGGTTCCAGCTTTGTGGCAGTACAGCAGTGGATCCACGACCTGGATCACTTCCAGGAGCTGACTCAAACGGAGCGTGACAACATCATCGGCCGACGTATCAGTGACAATGAGGAGCTGGATGAAGCGCCACCATCCGCTCATGTCAAACGCACAGCCCAGGAGGATTTCGAGCCTGAAGCCTTTATTTTGCGTCGTTCCATGCCCTGGGCGGATGAACATCAAGCCGGCTTGGTGTTTGTTGCCTTCGGCCACTCCTTTGATGCGTTCGAAGCACTCTTGACACGCATGACCGGTAAGGATGATGGGATTTGTGACGCCCTATTTCGCTTTTCCCAACCGATCAGCGGTAGTTACTACTGGTGTCCTCCGGTCAAGGATGGAGAGCTGGATTTGAGTCTACTCGGTCTCTCTTGATATCAGTCTTAGGGACACTTGGCTAATTTACACTTTGTCATGCTGGTGAATACCGAGAGCCGGGAAAAGTAATCACTTGGGTCATACACCTTAGAAATTATGCTTACACCAAGATCGCTTGGAGAGTTTCCACTCAAACAGGAATGAATCGACTCTCAGAGACTCCCTGTCGGTTTAAAAACAGGCAGCGACCCTGGCCAGAGCCCGTTCAATATCGTCATTCCATTCGCAGGCACAGGAGAGTCGCATAAAGTTTTGATACTTGGCGGCGGCGGAAAAGATCGGTCCGGGCGCAATACTGATTCCTTTGTGCAGCAGATCCCGCGCCATGGAGAAGCTGTCCCGCTTATCCGGCAGTTCAACCCAGATAACAAAACCGCCCTGAGGTCGGGTGATGCGAGTACCCTTCGGGAACAGGCTCTCCACCGCATTGCTCATGCGCTCGACCGCCTGTGCATAATCCTCTCTGGTTTTTCTCAGATGTCTTTCATACTGACCATTCTCCAACAGTTGCGCCACTGCTAGTTGGGGCAGGGTGGGAGTAGCCAGATTGGTAACAAATTTCAAATACTCCACCGCCTGCAGATATTGTCCAGGCACGATCCAACCCACTCTCAGGCCTGGTGAGAGGGTTTTCGAGACCGATGAGCAGTGCAGTACCAAACCCTGCTGATCATAGCTTTTACAAACCCCGGGGCGTTGTTGACTGAATCCCAGGTCGCCGTAGACATCATCCTCAATCAGTGGAATTCGATGCGATGCGAGTAATTCGACCAGATCACGTTTGTGTGACTCGCTCATACAATAACCGAGGGGATTGCTGTAGTTCGGTACCAGGATACAGGCCTTGACCGGCCACTGCTCCAGTGCCATCTGCAGGGCTTGGAGTGAGATACCCTCCCTCGGGTGTGTAGGGATCTCCAACGCCTTGAGCCCCAAGGATTCGATTACCTGTAACAAGCCATAAAAGGTGGGTGATTCAATCGCGATCACATCACCAGGCTGGGTAGTGGCACGCAACGCCAGGGTGAGTGCCTCCTGACAGCCATTGGTAATGACGATGTCATCGACGTTGACACTACAGCCAATTTCACCCATCCGGCGGGCGATCTGTCGGCGCAGTTCCGGTACACCTGGAGGGAATTCGTATCCGGCACTGCGTTGGCGTTGCAGCCGGTTGGCCTTGGCCATCGCCTTCTCGATCTGCCGGGTTGGCAGATAGACAGGCGCTGGAACCGCAGCCCCAAGCTGGATCATATCGGGTTGGTTGGAAGCCTTGACCAGTTGTAGCGCAAGATCCTGACCGGTTACTGGGGATGGGCGGTTTTTCGGCTTCGAAATCTCCGGCTCGTCACTACTCAAGGATGGGCGTAGGCGCACATAGAAACCGGAGCGGGAGCGGGCCTCGATATAACCCTCATCCTCCAGTTTGCGGTAGACCGCTACACTGGTTGCGGTGCTCACCCGATGTTGGGCGCTGAATCGGCGGATTCCGGGCAGACGTTCTCCTGGTCGATAGTGGCCGATGGCAATCTGATCCACAAGTTGCGCTGCCAGCTGTTGGTAGAGAAAGGACATGGTGAAACCACTACAGTTGTTACAAGTTTGAATAGATACAGATTGCTTTATTGTCAAACTGTATCGCTACAATAACTGAAATATGACTCTGTACTGGTAATTTGTAAAGGCTTAGACTTGATTTGTCACTATCAGGGAGATCAATAATGGCCAACTCAATCTACATCGTAGATGCATTCACGCACCAACCATTCAAAGGCAATCCTGCCGCGGTTTGTCTGCTCGATCAGCCGGTCGATACTGCCTGGATGCAGTCCGTTGCAAGCGAAATCAATCTATCCGATACAGCATTTCTACTGCCGATGGGCGACGGTGAGTGGAACCTTCGTTGGTTTACACCTCGCACAGAAGTCGATCTCTGTGGCCATGCAACGCTTGCCGCAGCTCATATACTCTGGAGTGAACTGAAGCAAACCCAGGAGCAATTGATTTTCCACAGTCCCAGCGGCCTGTTAAAGGCCTCCAGGGAGCCGCGGGGAATAATGCTCGATTTTCCGACCGATCATCTGATCGAGCAGAGCATCGAACAACCCTTGATCGATGGGTTGGGCAGTCGACCGGAAAAGCTATTCAGGGGGAGGGAGGACCTGTTAGCCGTTTACCATAGTGCACATCAGGTCAGAACCCTCAGCCCGGATCAAATAGCCTTGTCCAACATCTCTTGCCGCGGTGTGATAACGACGGCACCCGGAGATGAGGATGGGGTGGACTTTATATCGCGCTTTTTTGCCCCGGCCCTTGGTATTGCGGAAGACCCGGTTACTGGCTCAGCGCATTGCACGTTGGCTCCCTTCTGGAGTAAGCAACTTGGTAAACAGACACTAAAAGCCTACCAGGCCTCACAGCGTGGTGGTGAAATCGACATCAGGATTGATGATCAAAGGGTTATGCTGATTGGCCAGACCGTTACCATCATGGAGGGTAAACTTCATGCCTGAATCACCGAGCTGTTGGATCAATGGGAAACTGGTCACAAGAAACGAAGCCAATGTATCTGTGTTCGACCATGGATTTCTTTATGGTGATGGTGTTTTCGAAGGAATTCGATTCTTCAATAATCACCCATTCATGTTGCATGAACACCTTGTTCGATTACAAAAATCTGCCAAAGCAATCGGACTTGAGTTACCTTACGACAATCAGGCAGTTCTGAATGCGATCGAATTAGTCATCAATAATTTTACTGAAGATTCCGGTTACTTGAGGCTGATTGTGACTCGAGGAGTTGGGCCTTTGGGATTAGACCCGACAGGTTGTACAAAGCCGAGCCTCTTTATCATGGCGGATCAACTGGCCATTGTCAGTGAACGTACTAGATCAGCAGGAGTGAAACTAATCATCGCTTCAACAAGGCGCTTACCCAATGATGGCCTTGATTCCAGGATAAAAAGCCTCAACTATCTGAACCAGATTTTGGCGAGAATGGAAGCAAACCAAGCAGGTGCAGATGAAGCTGTATTACTCAATCAGGCCGGCAGAGTTGCTGAAGGCACAACAGAGAATCTGTTCATAGTCGTGGAGGGTAGATTGCTGACGCCACCTGTTACTGAAGGTGCCCTGGATGGTATTACGCGTAAACTGGTGATTCAGTTAGCGCAGCAAAATGGGGTATCGGTGACAGAAAGTCCGTTAACCTCCTATGATCTCTACAATGCTGATGAGTGCTTCTTAACCGGTACGGGTGCCGAGTTGATACCTGTTCGGGAAATCGACGGTAGAAGAGTGAATGCCTGTCCTGGGCCTATATTTCAACAATTGGAAGGGAATTACAGGAAAATGATAGCTGTCCAGGATCTGTACTGACAGCTCTACAGAGCAAAAACAGTTATTTGAAGTGATATCCCTGTTCAGCGGAATGATGAGTGGAACAATCTGAATTCTCCAATGCCTGAGGCCAGGAGATCCAGTAAAAATATCGTGTGATTACCGTGATTAATCATCTCGTCGTTCGACAAGCTCGGGATCTGCAGTAATCTCACGATAGACCTCAATCCTTGAGCCCTCTTCAACAACCGCATCCAGTTTTGCTATTTTTCCAAAGATTCCCACTTTCTGTCGAGTCAGGTCAATCTCAGGAAACTGTTCAAGCAAGCCTGACTTCTCGATTGCCTGCATTACTGTGGAACCGTCAGGGACTTCGAGTTTGAGCCATAACTGTTTGAATTTGTCTGCGTAGGCAACACCAATGTTCATTTTTAATACCTGCAGTGATCAATCAGGATGATTCCGGTTGTAATTCAGCTGACGCTTCAGTCGCCTTTTGCTCTCTTTCAGCCATTTTTCGGTCCAGCAATCTCTTCATTGCCAGAATGAACCCCATAACCAAGAACCCTCCAGGTGGTAAGATGATCAATAGAAAACCTTTGTAGTCATCGATCAGTGTGATCTCAATGAAGTGGGCCCAGCTGCCGAGCAGTTGGGCAGCGTTGTTAAACAAAGTACCACTGCCCAGTATCTCTCTTGCCGCACCGAGCAATACCATTGCAAAGGTGAATCCTATGCCCATCATTAAACCGTCATACATGGATTTCACAACGGTATTGCGGGAAGCAAAGGATTCCGCCCGACCGAGAATGGCGCAATTCGTCACGATCAATGGGATAAAAAGGCCCAGTACTTTATGCAGATCATGAACCCAGGCGTTCATCGACATGTCGACCAGTGTCACCAGCACGGCGATAATCAGTACAAATACCGGGATCCGAACCTGAGGGGTGATAATGCCGCGCAACAGAGAGATCAACAGGCCGGAAGCGACCATAACGACTGTCGTAGCCAGACCCATTCCCAGGCCATTGGTTGCCGTACCGGTTACGGCCAATAGGGGGCAAAGGCCTAATGCCTGTGCAAAAACGATATTGTTATCCCACAAGCCATCTTTGGTAATACGTCTATAGTCACTGCTCATAATCGATTTACTCACTTAAGGAGGCACGTTGCAGAGGCTCGTCATCTGAATTGATTACAGGTGGGCGGAGCAGTTCGTCCGTATGTTGCTGGAAAAAAACCAGACCATCATGGACCGCGGTGACGATGGCGCGGGGTGTAATGGTCGCACCACTGAACTGATCAAACTTTCCGCCATCCTTTTTGACACGCCATTGCTGATTGGAGGTGTTATCTAAAGAATGATCGTTAAAACCCAAAATCCAGTCATCTTTCGCCACCTCGATCTTATCACCCAGACCGGGTGTCTCCGCGTGTGACAGTACCCTAACGCCCAATACCTCTCCCTTAGCATTGATCCCCATAATAAGCCGAATATCTCCAGCATATCCCTTGCCGACAACTTCCCAGGCAAGTGCATTGACCTGCATGCCCTGTAGTCCACGGTATACGGTCAGATTGTCTCCCTTGTTATCGGGAATGCTCAAAGGTTGATCGAGCAGATCACTGTCATAATATTCGGTGGGGACAACCTGATTCAGAGAACGCAGCAGATCCTCTTTTTGTCTTGCCATGATGTCATCCTTGGTGGCGATATTGCCGGCCACCAAAAGTGCGGTTGCAAGTGTAGAGAAGCCACCTAACAGTACGGCCTGATAGCCAACCCGCTTACGATATTGGGGTTCTTTTGGAGTGCTCATTTGCTATCAGCTCCCTCATTGCTGTATACCAGCGGCTCACCTTTTCGGTCACGACCGTAAATTCGCGGTTTCAGGTAGTGATCGATCAAGGGGGTACAGGCATTCATCAACATGACGGCAAACGCCACGCCTTCCGGGTATCCAGCCCAGGTTCTGATCACGTAGATCAGCAGGCCGCAACCGGCGCCAAACAGTATTTGACCACGGATGGAAACCGGAGATGTAACAAGATCCGTCGCGATGAAGAAAGCGCACAGAATTGCAGCACCACTTAGAAGGTGTGTCATCGGACCAACATAACTATCTGAATCGATCAGATGGAAGAGGCTGGCCAATAGTGCCAAGGTGCCCAGCATCGAGAGAGGTATATGCCAGGTGATCACCTTTTTGTAGATCAGAAACAGTCCCCCCAGAAGCAGTAACAAGGCCGATGTTTCACCGAGACTGCCCGAGGTCTGCCCCCACAACTGTTGCCAGATCGATGCCGTTGTCGTTGCTGCTTCCGGTAACCCAACACCCTGGCCAAGCTCAGTCTTGAGATGTCCCAGTGTGGTTGCGCTACTGACGGCATCGATAGAATCCGAGGAGCCGAATGTGATTGCGAGACTCTCCAGAAAGCCAGGGGCCTGGGCGGAGAACAGGGGGGCAGGCTGATTAAAAAGCGTCATTTCGAGTGGAAATGAGATCAGCAGGGCAACCCGGGCGACCATTGCCGGATTGAAAAGATTCTGGCCCAATCCACCAAATACCTGTTTGGCAACAATGATGGCAAGCAACGCGCCAATCAAGCCGATCCACCAGGGAGCCCAGGGAGGTAGCGTCATCGCCAACAACCAGCCCGTTAATACAGCAGAACCATCCATAAGAAAGGGCTTGATGGGTTTTCCGGCAACTCTTAAGGAGAAGGCTTCAGCGACCACACAAGCCACGATAGTAGTAAGAAAAAGGAAGATAGCCGGCCAGCCGAATTGATAGAGCCCGAACAGTGTGGCGGGGAGTAGGCTGAGCATAACCAGCCCCATGGTTCTGCTGATACTACTCTTGGCATGGGTATAGGGACCGAAGGTGGTTGTCTCTTCACTCATGATTCTGCTCCTGCTACCGCTGCAGCCTCTTCAGCCTTTTTCCGCTTCTTCTCCTCCATCTCTTTTTTACGTTTGGCCATTGCTTCGCGTTTTGCCTGTTTGATTTTCTCCATGCGCTCATTTCTGGCTTCTGCGAGGCGTTTGGTCTCATTCTGTTTGTGTTGTGTGCGTTGCCTGGAAGCCAGTTCACCCTTGGCATAGTTGAAGTATTGAACCAAGGGGATATGAGAGGGGCATACATAGGCACAGGAGCCACAGCCGATACAGTCGAGCAGACCCAGTTTGACTGAACTGTCGAGGCTGCCGGCCTTGATATGATTTGCCATGTCGAGCGGTACCAGTCCGCAGGGGCAGGCATTTACACAGCTTGCACAACGGATGCAGGGCATCTCAGTGGTGGCTCTATTTAGCTTACCGGAGAGTGCCAGCAAACCATTGCTGCCTTTCACAGCCGGAACCCGCAAGCTTGGCAGGGGTTGACCCATCATCGGGCCACCACTGATTAATCGCTCTGGTATCTCAGTGAAACCGCCGCAGTAATCGATTAGATTGTTGAGGGGGGTTCCAATCAGTACTTCAACATTCTTGGGATGTTGAATGGATTCGCCGGTGACGGTCATCACCCTGGAGATAAGCGGTCGACCGAGTACGATGGCATCATATACGGCGCGAGCGGTGGCGACATTGTGCACCACCACACCAATATCTGCGGTAAGGCCGCGTGCTGGGGTCTCTTTACCGACCAGTGTCTGTACCAGGTGCTTTTCAGAACCCATCGGATAGCGGGTCGGTAAACCGACCACGGTGATCATTTCACTCTGCTCTGCTGCCTCTCTGATCGAAGCTTGTGCATCCGGTTTGTTGTTCTCGATGGCGAACAGGATCTGTTCCACACCCAATGCACGGGCCATCAGTTTTACACCTTCAACCACCTGCATTGCCTGTTCGCGCATCAGACGATCGTCACAGGTCAGATAGGGTTCACACTCGGCACCATTGATTACCAGAGTATGCAGTGAGTATCTTTTACGTAGATTCAGTTTCACTGCGGATGGGAAGGTTGCACCACCCATACCGACAATCCCGGCACGGGCTACCCGGTCTGCAATCTCTTCCGGGGAAAACTGGTCATAATCATCACAGGGCTCTAAGCTATCCAACCACTCATCCTCACCATCTGGCTTCAACGTGATGGTTCTGACTGACAGGCCTGATGGATGGTGTGCCGGATAACCACCAACACCCATGATGCGTCCGGAGGTTGGCGCATGTACCGGTGCTGAAATTGCCCCCTGATTACGTGCCAGCAGTTGCCCCTTTTTGACTTCGTCGCCCCGTCTGACCAGGGATTCGGCCGGAGCACCGATATGTTGTTGCAGAGGAATATGCAGAAGCGGTGGCATGGGCAGTTTTTCAATTGCCTGTCCGGCACTTAACTGCTTACGATCGTCAGGGTGTACGCCGCCTCTGATTTTGAACAGTTTGAATAGTTTGCCAGTTGTCATGACTAGGCCACCTTAGCCGGTTCTGGCCAATACCATGTCTGCAGGGTTTTGCTGATCGGACGCATCTCTATGCATTCAGTGGGGCAGACGTCATAACACTTCTCACAACCAGTACAAGCATCGGCAAATACCGCATGGATCTGTTTGGGGCCACCTAAAATTGCATCGGTAGGGCATCTCTTAAAGCACTTTGTACATCCGACACACAAATTCTCATGCACGAATGCAACCATCGGTGCTTTCTCTTCCACTGATGAGAGATCGATACTGACGCCCATCTTTTCCGCCAATGACTCCGCCAGTGCTTTGCCTCCAGGAGGACACATGGTTACCGGTGCCTCCCCATTGGCCACAGCTTCAGCGGCTGGGCTGCAACCCGGGTAGCCACACTGCCCACATTGGGAACCAGGTAGTAGACTCTCAATCTCCTCCTGCAACGGATTGCCTTCAACAGCCAGATATTTAGCAGCGACCCCTAACATGGCACCCATGCTGATACCCAGTGCTGTCAATACGAGGATTGCAGAAACCATCATTGCATCTCCAACTGTCAGTACAGATCTTTGTAAATCACACAGCGTGATTTGATTCTGAAAAGATCTGCTTCCATCGGTTTTCCAAACATTGAACTCTCCATTTAACGGGTCTCTCTACAGATCCATTGAGTTACTGGCTCGTCAATCCGGCGAAGCCCATAAAAGCCAGTGACATCAAACCGGCAACCACATAAGCAATCGGGGTGCCGCTAAAGGCCTGAGGCACATTGGCCAATGCCAGCCGTTCACGTAATCCGGCGAACATGACAAGTACCAGTGTGAATCCCAGTGCGGAACCAAAACCATACAGAAGGCTGGCGAGAAAGCTGTTCTCCTGTTGCACATTGAGAAGTGCGACACCGAGTACGGCACAGTTGGTGGTGATCAGTGGTAGAAAAATACCAAGCACCTGATAGAGAGCAGGAGAGGTTTTACGCACCACCATCTCAGTGAATTGCACAACGACTGCAATGACCAGGATGAAGGTCAGGATTCTCAAAAAGCCCAGGTCCAACGGCTGTAACACATAGAATTCCAGCAGCCAACCTGCAAATGCGGCCAGTGTCAGGACAAAAGTCGTGGCCAAACCCATTCCCAGCGCTGAGTCAAGTTTGTTGGAAACCCCCATCAAGGGGCACAAACCAAGGAACTTGACTAAAACGACATTATTGACCAGTGCGGTCGAAAGAATGATCAGAATATATTCCATAGATAGCCATCGATTCAGAGTAATGGCCATTACCCAACAAAAAATATGCCAATCGCCATGAACAGGGTAATCAGCGGCAACAACTCATGCTCACTAATTCTCCCAGGGTGCGGAACTAAAGGCCTGGATCGAATAAGCCCTAATTTAGTGCGGGAATGCACCGCTTCCGGGCATAGGATGGTTTGTAGTCTTCGCTACAGATTCCCCTGATCCATTTGTAGAGTACGTTACAAACAGGACATTTTGCACTATCAAGCACCAATCAGGAGCGATGGTACGGGAATTGCAAAAGCCTTGTCATGTTTAGTGTTTCACAGTGGAATTAGGTACAGCTAGCTATGATCCAGCGAAAAATAGAATCAACGATCAGCGATAACCTAGTTGACAGGATCAATGATTTTCTTGCCTCACCTCCGGAGGGTACCCCAACCGAAGTTCTGGAGGCATTCAGCAGTTTGGACAGTAATCAGTTTTTACCACCCAAGCTTTTCTATGAGCTGGTTGAGCAAGCACCTATTGCGATCTCTATTACCGATCCAACAGCCCGAATTCTCTATGTGAACTGCGCATTTGAGACGTTGACCGGTTATGCAAGAGAAGAGATTATCGGAAAAAACGAATCGGTACTCTCCAGTAAATCGACACCTGAATCGGTCTATCATGGACTTTGGGAGACGATTCAGGGAAATAAAGTGTGGCAGGGCACATTGGTCAACCATCGAAAGTCCCAAGAGGAGTACCTTGCGGAACTGACCATCTCTCCAGTCAACAACAACAAGGGGCAAACGGCCTATTTTCTTGGGATGCATCGGGACATTACTGAGATGCATCAGTTGGAACAACGCCTGAAATTTCAAAAAAACCTGACAGAAGCGGCGCTTAACGCGGCACCAATGGTGGTGGCGGTTGTTGCAGCGGATCGCAAGGTTTTACTGGACAACCATGCCTATAAAGCCTTGATAGGCGACTTTAGGGGTGTGGAGCCGGCCTCTCTGTTTCTAGAGGCGCTGGAGCAGCAGGTCGGAATTGATCTGAGTGCGGTATGTCAGGTTGGTAACGGTTTTACCAATGTTGAGATCAGATTGGACCCCCCTGGTGGTTCAACACCAAGATGGTTTACCTGTTCAGGCGTCAATGTTCCGGAACTTGATGAAGCGGCTCAGAACTATTTTAAACAGTCTGAATCAACCAGATGCTGCCTGTTATTAATCGCCAACGAGGTCACCGGAAGCCGTAAGCGTATCCAGGAAGCACGTCTCAATATGATTCGCGCCAACATGGCGGAACAACAGATGGTACAGACCATGCGTGAGGCGATATCCGGGGCTATCTTCAAAATACAGGCACCATTGAATGTCATCAAAGCCGCGTTGTCGATGCCGGCAGCGGGTCAAGAGAATATGGGTATGAGGGTTGTTCTGCAACAAGCCCTTAAAAGTGGTGATGAGGCAATGGAGAGCCTGCACGAAGCACTACCGAGTCCGGTTGTTGAGCAGACCTCGCTGGTCAATATCAATGAACTGCTGCATGAAGTGGTAAAACTTTCCACAGAAAGCCTGCTTTCCGCTGGTATCGTTGTCGACTGGCGTCCGGCACCGGTTCTGGCAGAAGTGAATGGTCGTATCAACGCACTGCGCGGATTGTTCAAATACCTGATAGACAATGCCATACAGTCCTTGATTGAAGCCAATCAGGACTATCGCGAAATTCGTATCCAGACCAGGCAGGATAATCAGGATTTATTGATTGAGGTGATGGATAACGGGGTAGGTATTCCAAAAACCCACAGATTAAAAGTTTTCGAACCTTTTTACTGTGGCTGGGAACAAGCAAAGGAGCATGCAGGTATGGGATTGACCATGGCTCAGGAGGTCGTCATAGGACACGGTGGTAATGTGGAAATAGATGCAAATTTTTATGGTGGCTGTCGAGTCTTTGTCAGGTTACCTCTAAATGGCATGGAGGAGACGCTTTAATGAGTTCGACTGATATCAACATGGGCAATATGGATGCGGAACACAATACCATTGTCCTGGAGTCGGAGCTGGAGAGCCTCTACCAAGTCAGTCAGGTTTTAAGCCGTTCTCTCGATTTCAGGGAGACACTGACGGAAGTGCTTAGTCGACTGAGTGATACCGCGAAACTCCGTTATGGCATGATCTGTCTGCAGGATGATAGCAGTGGTGAGTTACTGGTGACCGCACTACACGAGAATCCTGCACCCTTCAACACAGTACGGTATAAGCCGGGAGAAGGTGTGGTCGGGGCGATCATGTCGAGCGGTAAACCCCTTGTTGTCAGACGTATCTCCGATGAAGACCGTTTTCTGGACAGACTTGGTGTTTATGACCCGGAGCTGCCATTTGTTGGTGTTCCTATTCTGATTGGAGATGAGACCGCCGGTGTGCTGGCGGCCCAGCCATTGGGCAGTATCAGCTTACTGAAATTGCATGAACGTTTCCTGCAAATGGTTGGCAATCTGATCGGTCAGAGTGTGCGCCTGGCAAAGAAGGTGGAAGATGAGCAGCTGGCGCTGAAAGATGAGCGGGATTCACTTCGGCGCAAGGTGCGTGGAGAGCATGGCTTCTCCAACCTGGTTGGACATACCCCCAGCATGCGCATGATCTTTGAACAGGTACGTCAGGTGGCCAAATGGAACACTACGGTTCTGGTTCGAGGCGAATCTGGAACCGGTAAGGAACTGGTGGCTAATGCAATTCACTACAACTCACCGAGAAGCAATGGCCCATTCATTAAGCTGAATTGTGCCGCACTGCCGGATACCCTGTTGGAGACAGAACTCTTTGGCCATGAAAAAGGCGCCTTCACCGGTGCTGTCAATCAGCGAAAAGGGCGGTTTGAGCAGGCCCATGGCGGTACCATCTTTCTTGATGAAATCGGTGAAATCACTCCTACCTTCCAGGCCAAGTTACTGCGAGTGCTGCAAGAGGGAGAGTTTGAACGGGTAGGTGGTGTCAAGACCCAGGTGGTGGATGTCCGTGTCGTGGCGGCCACCAATAAAGATCTTGAATCCGAAGTGCAAGAGGGCAATTTTAGAGAGGATCTCTACTATCGTCTCAATGTGATGCCGATTCAGATGCCACCTTTGCGGGAACGCAAAGAGGATATCAACGATTTGTCTCGATTTCTGGTGTCAAAAATCGCCAAAAGCCAGGGGCGCGAACTATCCATTGATGATGGTGCCGTCAGGCTTTTGATGCATCATGATTGGCCGGGTAATGTGCGTGAACTGGAGAATTGTCTGGAGCGTGCTGCGGTGATGAGCGGTGAAGGGGCAATTGATGAAAACGCGATTAACCTGAGTGGACTGAAACCAATGCTTGACCAGAGCTACTCCCAGGTAACCACCAACAGTAAAGTTGATTTTGATGATCCGGATCTGGATGAACGTGAACGGGTGATCGCTGCCCTGGAACAAGCCGGTTGGGTGCAGGCCAAAGCCGCAAGGTTACTGGGAATGACGCCAAGACAGATCGGATACCGGATTCAGACTTTGAATATTAAAGTTCGGCAGATGTAGTGGGTCTCTGTCGGTTGTCATACAGAGACTGTAGTCAGCTCTGTATACAATCTGACAGATCCTCTGCCTTTCTAATAAATATTTATTAAATACAAAAGGTTATGAGTGGTTAAAAACTAGGCACGCAGATTGCATTATCACTTTCAAGCGTAATAACAACCTCATTGTGTCGCTATTTGGAGGCCGGGTGATGGAATTGAAAGTGATAGGTCAATCAGAAGATAACACAGCTGAAAGTGGATGCAGTGCATCCGGATGTGGTGGTAGCAGCGATCAGTTATCCCATCTACCGGATCATATTCGGGACAAGGTGCATAATCATCCCTGTTATTCCGAAGAAGCACACCACCATTTTGCCCGAATGCATGTGGCTGTCGCACCGGCCTGCAATATCCAATGTCACTACTGCAATCGTAAATACGATTGTGCAAATGAATCACGACCCGGTGTGGTCTCTGAACTGTTGACACCAGATCAGGCGGTTAAAAAGGTCATGGCGGTAGCCGCCAATATCCCACAGATGACCGTCTTGGGTATCGCCGGGCCTGGCGATCCTTTGGCCAACCCGGAGCGGACTTTCGAGACCTTTCGTCAACTGACGGAAAAGGCACCGGATATCAAACTCTGTGTCTCTACCAACGGGTTGTCACTGCCGGATCAGGTGGAAGAACTGTGCAAGCACAACATCGATCATGTAACCATCACCATCAACTGTGTCGACCCGGATGTCGGAGCAAAAATCTACCCCTGGATCTTCTGGAACAATCGTCGCATCAAAGGACGTAAGGGCGCGCAAATACTCATCGAGCAACAGCAGAAAGGGCTGAAGATGCTGACCGACAGGGGCATTCTGGTGAAGGTCAATTCAGTCATGATACCCGGTGTAAACGATCAACATCTGGAAGAGGTGAGCAAGGTCGTAAAGGAAAAAGGGGCGTTCTTACACAACGTGATGCCACTGATTGCTGAAGCGGAACATGGCACTTTTTATGGCGTGATGGGGCAGCGTGGACCCACCCATGATGAGTTGCAGACCCTGCAGGATAAATGTGCCGGTGACATGAATATGATGCGCCACTGCCGACAGTGTCGTGCGGATGCTGTAGGCATGCTTGGTGAGGACAGGGGTGACGAGTTCACCATGGATAAAGTGGAAGTGATGGACGTTGATTATGAGCAGGCAATGATAAAGCGTGCTGATTATCAGGCAGAAATCGAAGCCAAGCGGGAAGCGCAAAAGAAAAGCGCAAATGAAACATTTATTCCACTGACGGCCTTGACCACGAAGAAAAAGGAGACACGCCCGGTATTGATGGCCGTTGCCACCAGTGGTGGTGGAGTAATCAATCAGCATTTCGGTCATGCAAAAGAGTTTCTGATCTATGAGGCCTCAATGACTGATGTTCGTTTTATAGGTCATCGCAAAGTCGATCTCTACTGCTCAGGTGGTGATACCTGTGGTGATGCGGAGACAACACTGCAAAAGACAATACGCCTGCTTGAAGGATGTGAAGCTGTCCTTTGCTCAAAGATTGGCTATGAGCCCTGGGAGGTGCTGGAAGAGTCCGGTATTCAACCAAATGGCGAGCATGCCATGGAACCGATTGAAGAGGCGGTGGCCAAGGTCTATGCGGAAATGGCAGAGAGTGGCCAACTTGAGCAACAGAGACAGGCAGATCAACTGCAGGCTGGAGCCTGAGGAGTAGAGCATGGCTTATGAAATTATAGAGAGTTGCGTCAACTGCTGGGCCTGTGAGCCACTTTGTCCAAGCGACGCGATATTTGAAGCGAGACCGCATTTCAAAATAGATGCTAAGAAGTGCACAGAGTGCGAAGGGGATCACGTTGACCCGCAATGTGTCAGCATCTGTCCTATCGAAGGTGCGATTCTTAATCCTTTCTCCGAGCCTGCCAATCCTCCAGGTTCATTGACCGGTATACCGCCGGAACGGATGGAAGAAGTCATGGCTGAGATTCAATCACGCTAGGAGATCATCCCATGTTCGATCAAAAAACAGCTCTGCAACCTGTTCATCAGGATAGGGATAAGCCCAGCCGTTACTGGATGAGATTTGTGCGTAACCATTTTGTCAGGCCGGCAGACTCACTGCCACCAAGAGGCATGGCATTACCGGAACGTCTGTGGCAACGGCAATCTGCTTTGATTACGAGTATGCAGGAGTCAAATAGAGATGACTGAACTGGTTTTTTATGAAAAACCAGGTTGCATCGGCAACAAACAGCAAAAAGCGATACTGCGCAAGCTGGGTATCAGTTTGGAAGTGCGTGACATACTCAGTGAGACCTGGACATCGGAAAGCTTACGCTCTTTTTTTGGTGATAAAGCCATCTCCGCTTGGTTCAATGAGAGTGCGCCTCGAGTAAAAAGTGGTGAGATCGATATCGATCATTTGAACGAGGCTGAGGCACTGCGTTTAATGGTAGAACAGCCGATCCTGATCAAACGGCCACTTATGATCTATCAATCCCTGAAACAATCCGGTTTCACAGTCGGGCCGGTACTTGACTATCTTGGTGTATACCTGAATGAGAGTCAAAAGGTTGAAAGTTGCCCGATGCAGGATGAGCCGTGTGAGACGGTACCGTGAGTAACGAGATCGATGTATCCAGCCACAGAGATGCTGTCGAGTTTGCAGATGGCGTCTACTGGATTGGGGCGCTGGATCCTACCTTGAGAACATTCGATATCATTCTCAGTACAGCGAATGGAACCAGCTATAACTCCTATCTTGTGAAAGGGCAGGATGGTGTGGCTATTATTGATACGGTCAAAGAGAATTTCAGTGATGAATTCTTTGCCCGTCTGGAATCAGAGGTCGATTACAAAGAGATCAAAGCGATCATTCTCAATCATCTCGAGCCCGATCATACCGGCGCTTTACCCGAGTTGATGCGTCGTGCACCTGAGGCGAAGCTCTATATCTCCCAACGTGCAACCTCGATGCTTAAAGCGCTGCTCAAACCAACAGGCGATGGTTTCGAGTACACCACAGTAACCACCGATGACCGGATCTCATTGGGTGATAGAACACTGCGTTTTCTGCACACCCCATTTCTGCATTGGCCGGATACCCAATGCACCTATCTTGAAGAGGAGGGGATCCTCTTCTCTGGCGATGTGTTTGGATGTCACTATTGTGACAAAAGACTTTTTAATGACTTGGTTGGTGATTTCAGATTCTCATTCGACTACTACTACGCTCATATCATGCGGCCTTTCAAAAAGCACGTCATGGATGCGTTGAAACTGATTGAGCCTCTCAAGATCAAGCAGATCGCCCCGACACATGGGCCCATACTCAGAGAGCGACCACGTCGCTACGTGACCCATTATCGGGAACTGTCCACCTCCAGCCTGTCAAGGGAAATCGGTGTTGCAGAGCAGTCCCTGGTGATTTTCTACATGAGTTCCTATGGCAACACCGCACGCATGGCCGAAGAGATCAATGAAGGGGCCAATGCAATCGACGGTGTCAGGGTCTCCCTGTATGACCTGGAAGGTGGTGAGACTGGCCCATTCGTCGACCTGATCGAAGAAGCTGACGCCTTGCTTTTTGGTTCACCGACCATCAATGGTGATGCAGTCAAACCGGTCTGGGACCTGCTTTCATCACTTGCCGTTGTCAACCTGAAGGGAAAACTGGGTGGCGCTTTCGGTTCATATGGCTGGAGTGGTGAAGCGGTAGCGATGATTGAAGACAGAATGCGTGGACTGAAAATGCGCATTCCACAACAGGGCTTAAGAATCAAATTGATACCCACAGAGGAAGAGTTGGAAGAGTGTCGGGCATTTGGTACGGCTATCGCTGAGGAAATGGTAGGGAAAAAACAGCAAAAGGCAGTGATCGACATGGCCGACCTGGCATGACTCCGAGTGTTACAAATCTATTTAATCAAGGTGAAATGAAATGGCTAAAGCGAAAATTACCTTTCAAGACATTGAACAGACTGTCAATGTGCCTGCGGGTACCAGAGTCATCGAGGTCTCTGAAAAAATTGGTGCCGGTATTATCTATGGATGCCGGGAAGGCGACTGCGGTACATGCATGATGCATGTTGAAGAGGGTTGGAACAACCTGACTGAACCGTCAGTACTCGAAGAGAAAGTATTGAAGGAAAATATGGCTGGACGACATGACCGTCTCGCCTGTCAGGCCCAGATCCTTGGCGACTGCAGTGTAAAGCCTACGTAAAAACAGTTTTTAGGAGTTAATGAAATGCCATTAATTACATTCAGTAATCCAGATTTTAAGGATAAAACTGTCTATGCCGTAGCCGGTAGTTTTACGGAAACAGTCCTGAAGATCGCCAAAACCAACAAAATTCCAATCAATTTCGATTGTGGCGATGGTGATTGTGGAAGCTGCGCAATTCGGGTCAAATATATCGGTGACAAAGAGCCAATGGGCTACCATCTTGAAGAGAAAGAGAAGAAGATTCTCAGGGAACTGGGCAAAATCAGTAAGGAAGAGATGGAAAAGATGATCGTTGATGATTTGCCAAGCGAATGGCGACTTGCCTGTCAGTTCATTCCCAGGGATGAAGATATCGTAGTTGAATATGAGGCTCTATGATGTCTAGCACAGCACCGATCAGTGATAGTGTCACTTCTTGTCATTGCAGACTGATCGGTGCTGCTGCGCACCGCAACGATGCGGTGGAATCTGTTCTGGCACGTATTATCGCTTCATGGGCCTATGGGCAGAGTGTATTGCCTGAGTGGCTGGGCTTGGGTGAGCTTGAATTTCATCGTATGCTTCACCACCATTTTCCGATCATTCAACCACAAAGCCTGTTAGGTTACGATCACGCTCCAATGTGTGAAAATAACGAGGAGATGGACGATCTGCGTAAATTATTGCTCAACAATCGTTCTCAAAGGAGCCGGTCTGAACATTGGTTGGTGGAAATCCTGATCTATGGCTGCCTTGGAAAGGATCATTTGTGGCAGGATCTGGGGCTTTGGAGTCGTCCCGACCTCTCAAAATTGATGGCGGATCACTTCACGCCGTTATATGAACTTAACTCTAAAAATATGAAATGGAAGAAGTTTCTCTATAAAAGGCTGTGTGAAACAGAAGGAATATACACCTGCCGTGCACCCAGCTGCGAGGCTTGCGCCGATTATTCGGTTTGCTTTGGTCCCGAGGACTAATAGACTATAGAGAATCAGGCTGTTACTCTCCCGGCGACCATACTGATCACATTCAGCTACAGTTAGCCTGACTGCAAGCATGCAATAAACCTTGCTTAATCAGTCTGCAGCGAATATTGATGAACGGTGCATTATGCCAGGGCACAAACCAATAATTGATAACAACATTTCTCAACGTGCACTTTCAGCCTATCTGGGACTGGCCATTGGCGATGCACTGGGCGCCACCACAGAATTTCTTACTCCGAATGAAATCAAGGTGCAATATGGCGTGCATGAGACTATTTCTGGAGGAGGCTGGTTACATTTGAAACCTGGCCAGGTAACAGATGATACCGAAATGAGCCTGGCTCTTGGTGATGCATTAATAAAAAGCGGTGGCGTCAGTGCCAAGGCGGTGGCTGAATCATTCAGTGACTGGATGCGCAGTAAACCGATCGACATTGGCAATACGGTTAGAAGGGGTATCGTACAGTTCAGGAACACGGGTCGCCCATGGGTTGACGAGAATGAATATGATGCAGGCAATGGCGCCTGTATGCGTTCACTTCCGATAGCAATTCTCTATGTCAATGGATCAGTGGACACTTTGATCGTTGCTTCTCGAACCCAGGCTCATACTACCCACAACAATCCTCTTTCAGACGCAGGAACCGAGGCTGCTTTGGAGATGTGTGCTGCGGCCATGAAAGGAGAGGATAAATCCAGACTTAGAGAAATAGCCGATCGTCTGGTTGATAACCATAAAGTATTTCGCTTTGACAATCGGCGGATAGAGAATCCCAGTGGTTATATTGTGGAAACCTTACAGGCCGTATTTCAGGCCATATTTGACAATGACGACTTTGAATCCACCCTTATTGATGTGGTCAACCGTGGCGGGGACGCAGACACGACAGGTGCAATCGCTGGGATGGTCGCCGGCGCATTGTACGGCCAAAGCGGCGTTCCCAAAAAATGGCTTAAACGGTTAGACCCATTCATAGTGAATCGCTGCAAATCACAAACAGATGAACTGCTAAAGCTGGCAGCTGAACAGCCTGGAGCGGGGTGACTGGCCTGGTGAGGGTGTCTGTGTGATTGATATGGTGTAGTTTGGATTACATAAAATTACTCTATCAGCGACTACAGTATATACCTACTCTAAATTACTGTTTTTCCTCCAGAACACTTGTCGAAATACTTTACAAACCCACTGCTTTCGAACTTTTTCTCCGATAATTAATCTTTAACTTTCAATAACTCAAAAGGGTTGGCATAGGTATTGCTGATTTGATTATTCAATTGATGTTGATTTTGACCAAAAACAATATCAGTTTCTTGGTGTAGCAGTAGGGGTAGTAGCAAGTGATCAACAGTTTTGAAAACAGACTGGAAACGGCAAGGCTCTCCAGTGACGTCAGTGATGGTAGTGAGTCGAGTGCCGGCTGCCTCATGAATCCTCAACTTACAGACAGCAATAGAAGCTCAATAGTAAACACCTTGGATCGCTCAAAAGTCTGTTCTCTTCCGAAAAGAAACGGAATGGTTAGGCGGTTGGTCTGGTTTTAGTCTGCTTTGAGGAGCTGCAAGAAATCCTTTCTTCTGTTCTAGGGCCTGTTAACACTAATCCAAAACGCCCTGTAGACGCTCAATCAATTCATTCCAGGATCGACTGAGACTACAAATCGGATAATTCTCCAATCACTGTTCTACAATTTAACGGTATAATTCTAAAGGATGAATGAACAAAACAGTGATTCCGTTTACAAAACTCCAGAAGCCAATTTGTTCGAGGAAGAGGTGCTGCCAACCTCCTTACTGAACAGTACGCTTACCTATACCAAATTGAAACTGCTGTTTTGGTTATCACTTCTCTATTTGTTAGCTACACTTCCACTGGTGGCAATCTCATTTATGAGTGGCGTGGTGCCTGATAATGAGAACTACCGTTTAGCGACCGATATCGTAAGCCTGATAGACAATCTACTCTATCTATACCTGCTGTATATGTTTAAGCTTTTGCTGAATCACAGATTGGCTTGCCATTCTGTCGACAACTATATATATGCCGCAATGATTCTTTCACTTATGATATCGATACTTTCCTATGTCATGCCGGAAGAGGTTGACTCATTTGGCTTCAGTACGTTAGGTTTTTTTGTTCTGATGGTGCCATTGGGGATTGTCAATGTTCTTTATGGGGTCAAGCTTCTTAAACTCCAATCATATTTCAACTATCTAAGACTCTATTCATGGAGTACGATCATTGCAGGCGTCTTTCTGGCTTCCGTAGTGTTGTTCTTATTGGCAATACCTGCTGGCATGGTGTCAAGTTTCGCCATGGCAATGATGTTCCATACTACGGCTAAAGAACTGAAAAGGCATCACGCTGGCGAACGGCTATCGCCAAATGAGTGAAGCAATCACTGCTATACGGAATCAGATATCGTACTGTTGTCGGCTTACTCGGCAGAGGGAACTCTCAGAATAGACTGTTTTACAGGTAAATCTACTTATCTATTTACTGAGTTGAACATCCAATGGCTTTTCGGTCTTCTCATGAATAATCATTTTTTCGACCTTGCGCGCAATATACTGGGCAAACTCCTCTACATTTTCATATTCATATTCAAGAGCCAAAGAAGTTATCTCTTTCAAATGGGCTCTTAATTGCACGATTTCAGATAAACTGCGCCCACAAGTGAGGCAAACCTCACCGTTGTCTCGGCAAGCACTCTTCCCTTGGCAGGGTTTAAAGGTGGCCATAATAATACCCGATAGACGATTCAAGTCATGCCAGCTTAGCAGATCGCATCCGTTTCCAACACTTGTTTGTCATCTGTATCGCTTGCCAGCGCAGGGATCGAAGTACCTAGCAATGAATCGATATCTGCTTCAACGATCTCAATGTTCATTTTCTTACAAAAACGTCGTTCCTTGTCATTAGGTTCAGGAATCAATGCCCAGCCAGCCGGCTGATCAGCTGCGTAGATGATATCTGACAAAACCATCCGTTCTGTGTCTCGATTCATTCTCAAGCCGAGAAACAGATACTGTTTGCCTTTACGTTCGGACTTTAAAAAGCCAGGAATCGCAAAACCGCCCATCAATTCAGTAATGTAATCCACATAGTCGGCATCAGAAGCGATGTAGGTGGAATCAGGCAGAGGACTGCCCATGGGTTTAAACAAGATTGGCAGACTTGTGTCAACATCATTCTGATCGATCTCTTTATCAGAGTATTTGTTGCCATCATGCTGGTGGATGCGAAACCGATAATCTGTTCCACCAACTCTGGCAATTCCTCGTATCAGAATATGAGGTGTCTTGGCGTAGCTTTGCTGTAGCTGGATATCACGATTGATATCAACCACATATTTTGGCTTCACCGTTTCCAACCAGGCATGCAGTGGTGATTGAGACCATGTCTGATTGGCATATAGATCGTCAAGGAAGCGATTGACTGTTGTCCTTCCTCGTTTTAGTTCCACATCCATAGCGGCGCGAGCGAACTCATACATCAAGCGGGGGGCCATTGGACGACCGCCATTCATGGCAAGTATCAGACTATCACTGTCTGCAGGTATCGGTTCGCCTGTATCAGAGTGAAACGAACCTTTGAGTACACCTGCACCAAGGTAGGGCACTATTGTACCGTTTTCTACACCTGACTTAAGCTCCGATAATTGCATAACAGACATGACCAGCCTCCAGATAAATCTATTTGACTGCTAATAGTGCAAAACACAGGCCAATCGGTTACAGAGCGACCAATAGAGCTGCATTCGTAGCCATGTACACTCTTAAAGTAATTTGTTAAGTGATTTAAAAATATGATGTAACTAACTAATTTATATAAATAAGTAGTTATTATCTCGAGTGCGCGTTGGAGTGGAATGTGATCTGCACAGATAAGATCATGTCGCTACATCCAGGTTGGATTGATCACGCAGGTGAGTAGTTTTTGTATGTTTTAGCACAATCTGAAGTAACTTAAGGAGGATTGATTGACTACAAGCTGAAGTTAAAACAGTGGATGTCATCTCATCCAGAAGCAAACAAATGTGGTTGGCATGAAATGTGTAGGATAAATTTTTGATGATGTTATTTCTACCGAGTGCTTTCAATGCAGGAAACAGACTTTAGAGAAGTGGCTGATGAGTTCATTCATCTGGCTAACGATTTAAGTGAGGAGTGGGCAATGCCATTTTTAAGTGCGGCATTTATGTATGCAGCTGCATGGTATAATACCCACTTCTTTTTTGAATCGGATGGGGCTTCAGACAACCAATTGGCTGCTGTTGATTACTATTGTGATCAATACAGGAAGATGTTGATGGAATGTATGCATGATTTTTCCACAACGGCTAAGTCTTAAGAATTCTGCATGCCAATACCTGATTTGGACAACCTATGAAACTCCAACCTGTTATCGAAACCCCACATCCAGCGGCTATCTGGGCCGAAACAGCACCTCTGGATCCTTTGCAGATCGATTGTGTCACTGCAGTCATGCTGAAAATCCTTGATAACAAGTGCAAGATGCAACCTGAACAACAGATGGCAATAACTGCTATCTATACTGTTGTGAGACAAAGGCAGGGAGCTCTGTTTGAGCCTTCCATACATCAGAAGATCGATGACGCACTGAATGCTGACAGTGCAATCTCCTGTCAACAGATCCATGAGCTTAGACTCTATGCGGAGAGAGTTATCCCCAAGCCTGTCATGAAACATTTTAAAAGTTATCTTCGTGACTCTCTTTATGATCTCAATTAGGGCCTGTTAACACTAATCCAATGCGCCCTGTTGCGCCTGAAAAAGCGCCAATCAAGGCGCGAGGAGCGAAGTTTGGTTGCTCCAAATGAGCGACG
>NAUB01000010.1 GCA_003676145.1 gamma proteobacterium symbiont of Stewartia floridana
GCCCACAAGCCTCAGCTGCGGCGTTGCACTCACTTGAATTGGCCTGCCAGTACTGCGTTCGTGCGCCTTGCTGCTGAGGCTTGTGGGTCCGGCTGATCATTATATTATTTACCGCGTGGCCCACTAGAGGGGCACTCTAGGAACCGCAGCAATCAGTTGCTGGGTATAGTCGTTTTGAGGATTGTTGACGATATCCTCGGTTCTTCCCTGTTCTACAATCTGTCCCTGATACATCACGGCAGTACGATCACTGACATACTCAACAACGCCGATATTATGCGTAATGAACAACAGTGTAAGGTTATGTTGCCGGCGAAGCTCCAACAGCATTTTCAGGATCTCAGCCTGAACCGAGACATCCAGCGCACTGGTAATCTCGTCACACACGATGAATGAGGGTTCAAGGGATAACGCCCGGGCGATACCGATACGCTGACGCTGGCCACCGGAGAACTCATGGGGATAGCGCCACAGGGCATCCTCCTCCATCTGCACCTGCTGCAACAGATCCCTGGCGAGCTCGATTCGCTCCTCCCGGCTCTCACCAATGCCATGCACCTTCATCGGTTCAGTAAGGATGGCGGCAATACTCAAACGCGGATTCAATGAGGAGATCGGATCCTGAAAGATGATCTGCATATTGCGCCGGAACTGCCTCAGCTGGGCCGGTTTCATGCCGGTGATATCGGTGTTGTCAAAGGTGATCTGGCCCGCCGTCGGTTCGGTCAACCTGAGAATACCCCGCCCCAGGGTTGTCTTGCCGCTGCCCGATTCACCCACCAGGGCGAGTATCTGTCCCCGCGGGATCTCCAGATCGACACCGTCCACCGCCCGCACCTGATCGACCACCCGACGCAGCAGGCCCTTGCGTACCGGAAAGTGGATCGCCAGATCATTCAATCGAATCAGTGGCGGCTGATCCTGCACCACCTGATGGGTCTCATGACGCGCCAGGTTTTCCGGCAGCGCTGCGATCAGGGATTGGGTATAGAGATGCTCAGGCTTGTGGATGATCTGATCGGTGGTACCGGTCTCCACCAGCTTGCCCTGCTGCATCACCCCGACCCGGTCTGCGATCTCCGAGACCACACCGAAGTCGTGCGTGATGAAGAGGATCGCCATTCCGGTACGCTCCTGCAGCGCCTTCATCAGACGCAGGATTTCTCGCTGTACCGTCACATCCAGAGCGGTTGTCGGCTCATCCGCGATCAGCAAGTCCGGTTCACAGGCCATGGCCATGGCTATCATCACCCGTTGACGCTGACCACCGGAGAGTTGGTGGGGATAGCTGTTGACCCGGGTTTCAGGATCGGGCAGCTGCACATCCGTCAGGGCTTTCATTACCCGCTCCCAGGCCTCGCTGGCCGAGAGTTGAGGAAAGTGGAGCTTGACCGCCTCCAGGATCTGCTCGCCGATGGTGAACACCGGGTTGAGTGAGCTCATCGGCTCCTGAAAGATCATCGCAATCCGGCCACCCCGAATCTCCCGCATCTTCGACTCTTTCAATGCCCTCAGATCAACCGCTTCACCCTGCCCGCTCTTGAACAGCACCTGGCCGCTCTGTTTCTGCAGGCCCGACTGGGGCAGCAGCCGCATGATGGAGAGTGCGGTGATCGACTTGCCGCTACCCGACTCGCCGACCAGACAGAAGGTCTCCCCACGCTCGATCTCGAAGTCGATACCATCCACCGCCTTGATCGGTTCCGGTTGGTGTTTAAACCAGGTATGCAGGGCTTTGACAGACAGCAGCATCAGTTCGACTTGCTCAGGTAGGGATCGATGGCATCCCGCAGGGACTCACCGATCAGGTTATAGGCAAACACCGTGAAGAAGATCGCGCCGCCGGGAAAGGCCGCCATCCACCAGTTGAATCGGGAGGACTGTACCGCCTGGTTGAGCATCTCCCCCCAGGAGGGGTCATCCACCAGACCCAGTCCGAGAAAACTCAGGGTCGCCTCTGCCAGGATCGCTGAAGCGACGCCGAAACTTGCCGCCACCAGCACCGGCCCCATCCCGTTGGGTAGCATATGCCTGAACAGTATGGAGGGCAACGGCAGACCCGCCGCCTCCGCCGCCTGTACGAAATCCTGCTTACGCAGGCGTAGAAATTCCGCCCGCACATAGCGGGCAAAACCGGGCCAGCTGGTGATACCGATGATCACCATCATGATGTAGAGACTGCGACCGAAAAATGCCACAAAGGTGAGCAGCAGAAACAGGGTGGGCACCGCCTCGAAGATCTCCACCAGGCGCATCCCCAGAATATCCACGATTCCGGAAAAATAGCCCATCAATCCGCCAATGATCACACCGATCACCATGGCGATACCGGTGGCCACAAAGCCGATGCCGAGGGCGATCCTGGAGGCATGGATCATGCGGCTGAGCACATCCGCGCCGTTCTGCTCGGTGCCGAAAAAGTGCGGGCGTTCAGCCTGAGACAGGGGTGCTTCAAGCCCGGTATCCCCCAGATCCCGTTGATAATCCTTGGGTGAATAGGGGACCGGGGCAAACACCACCCAGTCATAGACCCCCTCACGCTCGGCAACCCGATACTGCTCATAGATCACCAGCTTGGGCGGATCCACATAGCTGTAAGCCAGGCCACCGCCGATACTCACCATGAGTACGAAAAGGCCCAGTTTACGGGCCCCGCTGATGCGCCAGGGCAGCACCATCAGCAGGCTGAAGAAGGCGACCAGAAACAGCACATCCTCGGCCTGCAGATAGGTCAGCACCGGACTGCTCCAGACGCCGTTCTGGCTCAGCAGCAGAGGAAAACTGCTGGCCAGAAACGGTGCAAAGATACCGATCATCGCCAGCAGGGCAACCCAGCCCAGGCCTAATCTGGCGCCCCAGCGGACGAAAGTCTGACCGAGAATCCGGCGCCAGTAGGTTTGACGATGGGATGGCTGATCAGTCATAGCTCACCCTCGGATCGGCCAGTGCATAGAGCAGATCGGCGAGCAGATAACCCAGCAGGGTCAGCATACCGCCGATCAAGGTAATCGACAGTACCAGTTCCCGGTCCCTGGTCTGCACCGCCTCGACCGCCAGCTTGCCCATCCCCTCGATACTGAAGATGCTCTCCACGATGATCGAACCGGCCAGCAGGCTGGGCAGCAGACTGGCGGCCACCGTGATCAGTGGCAGCAGGCTATTGCGAAACACATGCCGCCAGAGCACCACCGACTCCGCCAGACCTTTTGCCCTGGCCGTACGGGCATAGTCGGAAAGCAGATTTTCCAGTACCGAGGTACGGGTCAGTTTCGCCAGACCGGCAAATCCGCCGTAAGAGAGGCACAATACCGGTAGAGCCAGATGCCAGAGACGATCGAACAGAAAGCCCCTCAACCAGCTCCCCTGCATGCCATACACAGCCAGCAGCAGACCGACCAGCAGCGCACTGCTGAGAAAACCCAGCTGGCGCATTAGCAGATAGTCGGTACTGGCCAGCCAGCCCGCCAACAGGGCGAAAACCAGCGGCATCAGGATAAACAGCGTGATCGATTGCTGGGTCTGCGGCAGGGCCTCAACCATCATGTAACCCAACACGCTCCAGCAGAGTGCGAGAAAAACGATACGCAGGGGTTTTGAGCCACTGCGTGCGATGCTCATGAAGAGGGCCACCGAGAGTACCAGGCAGAGAAACAGCAGCCCCACATCCCAGAGGCTCGACCAGTGCGGCAGGAACACCTGATCCAGCACCAGACGGTCACTCAGACCGGCGGTGGGAAACCAGTGCCAATACTGCTGATTGGCGAAGAAGCCGATCAGCAACACCCCGGCCAGCATGGTCGGCACCGACCAGAGGGCAAGCATCACGATACCGCTGCTGACATCGAAGGAGCGACCCCGCTCCACGGCGGCCCGCACCCCCACCAGCAGGGCAAACATATAGACCAGGGGAATGCTCAGTACATTCAGTAATACCGTAATCGGCACCCGTTCCGCCAACAGATCGGTTACCGGGCGGCCATAACGAAAACTGCGGCCGAAGTCAGCCCCTTTACTGAAGGAGAATCCACTCATCTGATTCTCTTCGTCGAACACAAAACCGACCGGCGAGACATTGTTCAGCCAGCGCAGATATTGCATATAGGGGGGATCATCCAGACCGTAGAGCCGATTGTAGTAGGCCTCGATCTCCTGCTTCGCCTCAGGATCCAGGTTCTGGCCCTCAACCAGGCTCTGGGCACTGATTCCGCCGGGTGAAGATGCCATCACCACGAACACCACCAGCGTGATCCCCAACAGGGTGGGAACCATCAGCAGCACTCTTCGGATCAGATAGGTCAGCATCTAGTGTAGTGTCCTATATAAAGCGTGCATTTAGAAAGCCACTCAAGCCGCGAGTGCAAGGCGCAGCCCTCAGGGAATGGCTGTTCCCTTTCCAAGGGATGCAACGCCGCAATCGTGGCTTGAGTGGCTTCCCGCAGGGCGAGGTGAGCGATCGAAACGCCAACTCAGATAGTCCTCGTCTAAATGTATGATTTGTATAGGACACTACACTTGCGTTACTGGTTATAGCGATGTTGATCTGCCGGCACATAGGTCTCTACCGGCAGACTGTTCAGATTCAAACCGAGTTTGGTCTGCAGGACATTTTGAATCCGCCGGTCGATGAACACCAGGCTTTGACTGCGCTTCAGAAAGGTATAGGGCTGATCGTTGTAGAGCTCCCGCTCCGCAGCCTGCCACAGGGGCATACGCTTCTCCTCATCCACCGTCGCCCTCGCCTCATCGATCAGCTGATCCAGTTTCTCGTTGCGATAGCCGATGAAGTTGTTACCCGCATCGGCAATCTGACTGCTGTGAAACATCTGATAGAGATCGGTCTCGAGACCGCTGGTCCACCCCAGGGTGATGGCGTCGAAATCACGTTTCTTCATCAGGTCGATCATCACTGACCACTCGGTTGGCTTGGGCTGCAGCAGTATCCCCACCCGGGCCATCAGGTCCTTCAGAAAAAGCACCATCCGACCGGTATCCTCATTGGCCTGAAAATAGACTAGGTCGAACTCAAAGGGTGCGCCTGACTCATCTTCGAGAATCCCATCACCATCCCGGTCGGCATAACCCGCCTCGTTGAGCAGCGCCATGGCTTTGTTCTGATCGTAGTCTCTGGGCAGCAGATTCGGATTGTGCTGTTTGCTGGTGCCGGTGAAGGGGCTCATCGCCACATCCGCATAGCCCAGATAGATCTCCTTATTGATCCGTTCACGATCGATCAGGTAGGTCATGGCCTGCCTGACCCTTGTATCGGCAAACCGGGTTGGCTGGTCGTCTCGTTGCTGGTTCCAGCCGATGTAGCTGTAGCCTGCAATCGGGCTCATGTATTCCCAGCGTTCCGCCTTCTTCGCCAGATCCTTATCCTCAACCAGCTGTTTATACTCTCTGGGTCGGGAGACATAGGTATCGATTTCACCATTGCGGAATGTGGTCAGGCGGGCACTGTCGTTCTCGATGATTCGCCACAACAGACGGTTGTAGGCCGGCTGCACAGAGCCCCAGTAGCGGGGATTTCGCTGCAGTTCGATGATGCCTTTATCCGGTGACCAGTTGCGCGGATCCTCCAACCGGTAGGGGCCGGATCCCAGTAGCAGTCCCTTCGACTGGTTATAGCTGTTTGGCTCTTCCAGATAGGGTTCATAGAAGTGTTTGGGCATCACCGAGATACCCCCAGCCAGAGCCAGGGCGTTGAAATAGGGCTCGGCAAATTGAAACCGCACGGTGAGCTTGTCCAACGCCTCAACGGATTTGATCTTGGCGTAATAGGCCCGCTCCCTGGGAGCCTGAATCGCCGGATTCATGATAAAGTTGAAGGTGAACGCCACATCCTCGGCAGTGAGCGGTTTACCGTCTGAAAAGCGCAAACCCTCCCGCAGTTTGAAGACAAAGGTCAATCCGTCATCGCTGACCTCCCACTGCCTGGCCAACAGACCTTCCCACTCCAGGGTATCCGCATTGCGCACCAGCAGACTCTCCAGGATATAGCCCTGTACGGTGGAGGCGTAGACATCCTCAGAGATGAACGGAGTGAGGGATTTCAGATTGACCCCGAATGCCCTGACCAGCCAGTCCCCTTCGGCATAATCCTCTTTTTGTGTAGCCTGGTAGGCCCGCTCAAAGGCCGCTGGAACCGGCCCTTCATCCGCCGGGGCCTGGGAGGTTAGATCGACGCCACTCTCCACCTGTCGGCCCAATGTTCTGAGCTGTATACCGATATTCCGGATATCCGCCGCCTGCTCCCGCATCAACTGCTCCATCTGCGCCATCTTCTGCCACTGCCGGTCGACCATGTACATAGCCAGAATGATGGTGATGAGTACCACGGCGAGACCACCGAAATAGAGGATGTCCCGACCGTTCAAACGACGCTGCATGAAAGTTCTCCTGTGATCCAGGTTTAGCCCATCCGAAACCCTGATCGGCCTGTCTTATTCTTTAAATCGATCCAATCTGCAATCTTAATGGCGTAAGGTTGCCGGGTTAGCCAATTGGAGTCAATGGAGCGCCACGACCGAACGACACAATTTATCGACCAGCAAACTAAAACAGAACGTACTGCTACTGATTTGAGCACAGTTTGATCAGGCCATGGGTTGCTGTGATGTGGCCATAGCCCCGGCATGCTATGCTATTCGCCGGTTGGGTTTCCGGTAGGTTACACGTTAATCTCGACAATAAGACGTCCCATTAGACAGGAGAATTATCCTACCGCTCCTGTTATTAACCCGGCAACCCAATAGTTCACTTTCAGGGCTTCAAGCAGACCCTTGATCAAGGCCTGGCTCGCAGAGAAGGGTTGTTCCCTTGTCAAGAGCCATAACGCAGAGCAAGGGTCTGCTTGAAGCCCCTAACGATTTGAACTATAAAGACAGGCCGCCTTGAGCCTGCCTGCAGACATCGTTATCAAAACTTGCTGTAGGAGTACTACAGCGGCGTTTTGATGCCTCGCTGCAGGCAGGCTCAAGGCGGCTGAAAGTGAACTATTGGGTTGCCGGGTTAATAAATTACTAAACAACGACGCCAGTAAGGAATTTTCCATGGGTTTTTTACAAGATAAACGCTTTCTCATCGTTGGCATTGCCAGCAACCGCTCCATCGCCTGGGGGGTTGCCGAAGCCATGCACAGGGAGGGGGCGGAACTCGCCCTGACCTACCAGACTGAGAAGTTGAAAAAACGGGTTGATGACGCGGCTGAAAAATTCTCGGCTTCGATTGTGGCGCCCCTCGATGTCACCGATGACCAGCAAATCGCCGACCTGATCGAGACCATAGAAAAAGAGTGGGGATATCTCGACGGGATTGTCCATGCGGTCGGTTTTGCCCCCAGAGACCACCTGGAGGGAGGCTACCTGGACAACCTGACCCGGGAAGGTTTCGCCCTCGCCCACGACATCAGCTCATACAGTTTCTCCGCACTCGCCAAAGCGGCACGCAATCTGATGCAGGGACGTAATGCCTCACTGGTGACCATGAGCTATCTGGGTGCGGTACGCACCGTGCCGAACTACAACGTGATGGGGGTTGCCAAAGCCAGCCTCGAGGCAAGCGTCCGTTATCTGGCGGAATCCCTTGGCCCTGAAGGCATTCGGGTGAATGGCATATCGGCCGGCCCGATCCGAACCCTGGCGGCTTCCGGTATCAAGGACTTCAAAGGCATGCTGGATGAAGCGGAGAAGAAGAATCCGTTGCGACGTAATGTCACGATCGAACAAGTGGGTAATGCCACCGCCTTCATCTGTTCCGACCTGGCCTCCGGTATCACCGGCGACATACTCTATGTCGACTCCGGCTACCACATCCTTGGCATGGCCTGACTATTTAGTGAGATTGCATTGAAAAAAGGTGCGGCTGATGCCGCGCCTTTTTTATTTGTTTAGTCCGCAAATGAACGCGAATAAACGCTAATGGTTTTACAGATGCGTATCGGACTGGTGCCATTGATTCAAGCTGCGAATATACGCCAAGGGCGCTAATAATAGCCGTTGAACATATTGATGCATGGGCTCAAACCCATTCCATACACTAATACAATTTGCCACTCTTATTTGCGTTCATTTGGCGAGATTACATTGAAATAAAGCGCGGCTGATGCCGCGCCTTTTTTATATATGTTAAGTCCGCAAATGAACGCTAATAAACGCAAATGGTTTTAGTGATGCGGATCGGCCTGGAGCCATTGATTAAAACGCAACTGGATGCCAATCACCGTAAATGTGAAATACGCATCCAGTTCAAGACGCTATTTAAATTTGCGCTTCTTATTTGCGTTTTTAGCGTTCATTTGCGGACTAAAATATTCTTACTCGCTATCCTGCTTAAGAAGGATCTGCACATCGGCACGGGATTCGAGATCTTCCAGTACCCGATCGTAGTAGCTTCTGCTATACAGACGCCGCATGTTTTCAACCTGCTGCACTTGACTCTCATCCGAGACGGATTCACCTTCGGTGACCTGTGAGAGTGCGAATACGGCAAAGTCACCCTGGGCCAGCTTGACACTGCCTGGCGTGATCTCTCCCGCTTGCGGCTTCGCGGTACGGAACAGTTCGCTCGACAGGGCCGGTGGCAGCTCTCTGCTGTTGCGGGTTACGGTGATCGGTCCGGTTACCGGATAAGTGCCGGCGACCTGCATCAGCGGATTGGAAGTGGAAATCTCAGCCACACGCTTGGCCGCTTCTGCTCCGGCCTGCTCTTCCGCCTTCTGTTTGGTGAGCAGCTCGACGATCCGGCTGCGCACATCGTCCAGAGGCTCAACCGACGCCTCCTGGTGATCCAATACCCGTACCACCACGGAACTGGTGGCGTCGAGTTCGATCAATTCACTGTTATTACGCTCTTTCAGAACATCGTCACTGAATGCTGCACCCAGTACTTTGGGTTTCGCGAGTGGGCCCGCCTGCTGATCGCGAGTCATCCATTCGCTCACTTCCACGCTCAGTCCCAGAGCAGATGCCGAAGACTCCAGGGAGGTGGGATCGTCATAACTCAGATTGGCCAGCTCTTCTGCCATCTCAAAGTAGAGTTTTTCACCCTCTGCCAGGCGGTAGCCTTTCTCCACTTCCGTTTTGGCATCGTCGAATGGTTTGACACTGCCAGCCTTTATGCCGGTGAGTTTAATCAGATGAAAACCGAAGTTACTGCGCACCGGATCACTCACAGCACCCTCTTCGAGGGTGAATACGGCATTCTCGAAAGCCGGATCCATGATGCCCTTGCCAAACATCCCCAGGTCACCCCCTGATGCGGCTGAGCCGGGATCCTGTGAGTGCTGCCTGGCCAGTTCGGCGAAAGACTCACCTGCACGAACCTTTTCCGCCAGATCCTCGATCTTCTGTTTCGCCTCATCAACGGCTGTCTGATCAGCATCCGCGGTGACCTGAATCAGAATATGGCTCGCCTGCCGCTGTTCCGGCAGACCATAGAGATCCTGGTTGTCGTCGTAGAAGCCACGCAACAGCTCATCATCGACATCGACGGTCTCACCGATCGCTGCGGCATCCAACAGGATGTATTCGAGCTTGATCTTCTCCGGCGAGATGAAGGCGCTCTCATTGCTCTCGTAGAAAGAGGTCACCTCACTGTCAGTCACAGAGTTGTCCACCAGGTAATCCGCGGCCGGAATGGTGAAGTAGGTGATCTCACGGGTCTGCTTCTGCAGACGATCGCTCTCACTGACTTCGCGCGGGGTGATGAAGGTCGCGCTCTCCACCGCCTGGGTCAGCTGCTCGGCAACCAGCGCGCGTCTGACACGCTCTTCAAAGCCGGCCGGGGAGAGTCCCTGCAGCTGCAGTGAGCGCTCATAGGTCTCTTGATCGAAGCGTCCATCCTTGTGAAAGATCGACATGCTCAAAATCGCCGCCTGGATCATGCTGTTGCCGGCACGCAATCCCATCTCATGGGAGGCCTGTTGCAGCACTTCATCGTTGACCATACGGTTGAGCACCTCTTTTCTCATCCGTACATCATCGAACAGTTCCGGCCGATAGGCTGAACCCAGCTGATCGCGCAGCTGCTGACGAAAACGTTGGAACTGGGACTCCAGACTGCGCTCAGTGATCTCCACGCCGTTGACGCTGGCAGCCAGAGGTTCTGAACCGATTCCCAGGTAGGACTGAATACCCCATAGTGCAAATGGGATTGAGATGAGGATAACGATTGCCCAAGCGATCCAGCCCTGAGCCTTATCTCTGATTTCCTGAAGCATGATCAGTGACTCGAAATATTATTATTACCAGGATCAAATATCCGGGTATCTGGTTAAACAAAAACGGGGTATCTGGTTGAGATACCCCGTTAATGATTAATGTTGGCGGAGCGGACGGGACTCGAACCCGCGACCCCCGGCGTGACAGGCCGGTATTCTAACCAACTGAACTACCGCTCCTAAATGGTGGGTGCTGCAGGGATCGAACCTGCGACCCTCGCCTTGTAAGGGCGATGCTCTCCCAGCTGAGCTAAGCACCCTGGTAGAAGGCGCGCTAGTTTATTGCATCCTTCAACGCTTTACCAGCTTTAAATGACGGGATTTTCGATGCTTTGATCTTAATCGTCTCGCCGGTCTGGGGATTGCGGCCTTCACGGGCAGCGCGTTCTTTCACGGAAAAGGTGCCAAATCCCACCAGAGAGAGCGTATCACCGGCTTTCATCGCTTCAGTCACAGCGTTGACCATACCGTCAAGCGCCCGTCCTGCAGCGGCCTTGGAAATATCCGCGGATTCCGCCATTGCCTCAATTAGTTCGGCCTTATTCATTAATCAGTTTCCCCTATGGTCTGGGCGGATCATTCCGCCTTACGAATTATATGTAATGGCCCTGCAGGGCCCGAAACGCCAGAGTTTATACCGGCTGCCTGACAACCTGTCAAGCAATGGCCTACGCGAAAATGCCGCAATAAGCCAAGCTGTGACAGGTCTTCATGTTCTAAATTTACGGTGTATTAATGCTTGGTGGGCGCCCCAGTCTTTTTGCCAGCCTCCTGGCCGCGCTTTCTACTCGGTTTTTCAGCCTCTCCAGACTCCTTCTCCTTCTGCGGCTGAGGGGTGTCATTGAGTGCGATCTGTAACACTTCATCGATCCAGCGGACCGGGATAATTTCCAGGTTTTGCTTGATATTCTTGGGAATTTCAACAAGATCCCTCTCATTTTCTTCCGGAATGATCACCGTGGCAATGCCACCCCGGTGGGCAGCAAGCAACTTCTCCTTGAGTCCGCCGATCGGCAGCACTTCACCGCGCAGGGTGATCTCACCGGTCATCGCCACATCCGCTTTCACCGGAATTTTGGTCAACGCCGAGACCAGACTGGTACACATGCCGACACCGGCACTGGGACCATCTTTCGGCGTGGCCCCCTCCGGCACATGGATATGTACATCGTATTTCTGGTGGAACTCCTCTTCCAGGCCGAGTGATTCGGCACGGCTTCTGACCACTGTCATGGCCGCCTGAATCGACTCCTGCATAACCTCACCCAACTGACCGGTATGGCTCAATCGTCCCTTACCGGGCATCAGAGCGGCCTCTATGCGCAGCAACTCGCCTCCCACTTCGGTCCAGGCCAGACCGGTGACCTGACCCACCTGATCGTGCTCGTCGGCCCGCCCGTAGCGAAAACGTTTCACGCCCAGATAGTCTTCGAGGCGCTTCGGCGTCAGTGTCACCTTGGTCTTGGTCTTCTTCAGCAGAATCTCCTTGACCACCTTACGACAGATCTTGGCGATCTCCCGCTCCAGGTTTCTCACCCCGGCCTCTCGGGTGTAGTAACGGACGATATCCCGAATCGCCGACTCTCTGACAATCAGCTCTTCCGGTTTCAGGCCATTGTTCTCCATCTGTTTGCGTACCAGATAGCGCTCGGCAATGTTGACCTTCTCATCCTCGGTGTAACCGGAGAGGCGGATCACTTCCATACGATCCAGCAGGGCCGCCGGAATATTCAATGTGTTGGCAGTGGCAACGAACATCACCTCAGAGAGATCGAAATCGACCTCCAGATAGTGGTCGTTAAAGGTATGGTTCTGTTCCGGATCCAGCACCTCCAGCAGCGCCGAGGCGGGATCGCCCCGGAAGTCCATCGCCATCTTGTCGATTTCATCGAGCAGAAACAGGGGATTTCGAGTCTTGACCTTGCTCAGATTGTTGATGATCTTGCCAGGCAGCGCACCGATATAGGTACGACGATGGCCGCGTATTTCAGCCTCATCCCTGACTCCGCCAAGGGCCATGCGGGTGAATTTACGGTTGGTCGCCCGGGCAATGGACTGACCGAGTGAGGTCTTACCCACACCTGGAGGCCCAACCAGACAGAGGATCGGCCCCTTCAGCTTGCGCACACGCTGCTGTACGGCCAGGTACTCGAGAATACGTTCCTTGACCTTATCCAGACCATAGTGATCCTCATCGAGCACGGTATTGGCGGCGCCAATGTCATTGCGGATCTTACTGCGTTTCTTCCAGGGCAGGCCGACCAGGGTGTCGATGTAGTTGCGCACCACGGTCGCTTCGGCTGACATCGGCGACATCAGCTTGAGTTTGTTCAGTTCGTTGTTGGCCTTCTCCTTGGCCTCTGCGGTCATCCCGGCATTTTCGATCTTTTTGGTCAGATCCTCGATCTCGTTGGGCGCATCATCCATTTCACCCAGCTCTTTCTGAATGGCCTTCATCTGCTCATTCAGGTAGTACTCACGCTGATTCTTCTCCATCTGACGCTTGACCCGCCCACGGATCCGTTTCTCCATCTGCAGGATGTCGTTCTCACCCTCCATCAGCCCCATCAGGTGCTCCAGACGTTCCCTGACGTTGGGCATCTCCAGCACATGCTGCTTCTCCTCAAGCTTGAGGGACATATGCGCGGCGATGGTGTCGGCCAGACGACTCGGGTCGTCGATACTGGAGAGCGAGGTCAATACCTCAGGGGGTACTTTTTTGTTCAGCTTGACGTACTGATCGAACAGATTGGTGGCCGAGCGCATCAGCACCTCGGTCTCCCGGCCCGCCAGATCGATATTGTCAGTCAGGGTTTCAAGGCGGGCCGTGAAGAATTCATCATTCTCCACAAATTCGATGATCCTTGCCCGTTCCCCACCCTCGACAAGCACCTTGACCGTACCGTCGGGAAGTTTCAGCAGCTGCAGGATGTTGGCCAGAGTACCGATGGCGTACATATCGTCGATATCCGGATCGTCCACATCCGCACTCTTCTGTGCCGCCAACAGAATCTGCTTGTTGCTCTGCATGGCGGAATCGAGCGCCTGGATCGACTTGTCCCGGCCCACGAACAAGGGAATAACCATGTGAGGATAGACAACCACGTCGCGTAACGGCAGAACCGGAACGATGTTGGCCGTATCTCTTGTCATACCGGTGTCTCTATATTCTTGACCCATTCACTTGTCCTCATTAGGCAGCGGCCTGCCTGAAAATACTTCAACTGCAGGTAATACAGTGTCAATACAGGGGTTTGCATCTGGCAGGCGCTCAGTCGATCCAGCCTGCAGCATTTTTTATGACGGTTGATTAATGTATATATGGCCAATAGCCGTATGTTTCAAGTCTATTGTTGGAATCAATCGACGGAAAAAACCAAACAGGAATCGTGCCATATCCACCGGAATTTGCCTGGTCACGACCTAGCGCCGCCCAGGCAACTCTCTGGCTCCGGTAAAATGCTTAGACAGATCAATCAGATGCAGCAATCTGCTTATCGTTGTTTTCGTAGATCATCAATGGATCGGATTCACCAGCAATGACGCCTTCATCCACAACCACTTTGGTGACTTCATCCATTGAGGGCAAATCATACATCGTGTCGAGTAACACTTGCTCCAAAATGGTACGCAGACCGCGTGCACCGGTCTTCCGCGCCATGGCTTTGCGGGCAATTGCACGCAGTGCGTCATCCCTGAGCTCCAGCTCACAGCCCTCCATTTCGAACAGACGGGCATACTGCTTGCTGAGTGCATTCTTCGGTTCGGTGAGAATTTTGACCAGCGAGTCCTCATCCAGCTCCTGAAGTGTGGCCACCACCGGCAAACGACCGACAAATTCGGGTATCAGACCATATTTAATCAGGTCCTCAGGCTCCACATCGACAATGATGTCGCCCACTGAGCGGGAGTCGTCCTTACTCTTCACCTCGGCAGAGAAGCCGATTCCACCCTTTTCAGAGCGGTCTTTGATGACCTTTTCAAGGCCAGCGAATGCACCACCCACAATAAACAGGATGTTTGAGGTATTGACCTGCAGGAACTCCTGCTGAGGATGTTTTCTGCCGCCCTGGGGCGGTACGGAAGCGACGGTACCCTCAATCAGTTTCAGCAGTGCCTGCTGCACCCCTTCACCGGACACGTCACGGGTGATGGAGGGGTTATCCGATTTACGGGAAATCTTATCGATTTCATCGATATAGACGATGCCGGTCTGTGCCTTTTCAACATCATAGTCGCACTTCTGCAGCAACTTCTGGATGATGTTTTCCACATCCTCGCCCACATACCCGGCTTCAGTCAGGGTGGTGGCGTCGGCGATGGTGAAGGGCACGTTCAACATTCTGGCCAGGGTTTCCGCCAGCAGGGTTTTACCCGAGCCGGTGGGGCCGATCAGCAGAATATTCGATTTCGCCAGTTCGACTTCGTTGTCCTTGCCGATGACATCGAGTCGTTTGTAGTGGTTGTAGACCGCCACAGAGAGCACCTTTTTTGCTCTCTGCTGACCGATAACATATTGATCCAGGGTCTTTTTTATTTCATGAGGCTTGGGTAGTTTGTTGATGCTGTCTTCGCCCGGCTCCTGCATCTCCTCACGGATGATGTCGTTGCAGAGTTCGACGCACTCATCGCAGATAAAAACGGAAGGGCCGGCAATCAGTTTCCGCACCTCATGCTGGCTTTTGCCGCAAAAGGAGCAATACAACAGCTTGCCGTCGTCACCTTTACCGCTCTTGTCACTGCTCATATTTCACTCCTTCAAGCCAAAATCTATCTGCTTTTTATTTCAATCATATCTAACTGCACCTAGATGGCAAGGTTAGTGATTAAAAAACACGGACTTGATAACACGCCATCCATTGCCCGTAAAAGCCACATCACAGAAACCGATGTCAGCTGGTCTCACTACCACCACGATCGGACAATACCGAGTCGATCAGGCCATAGGCGACCGCTTCCTCGCCACCCATGAAATTGTCCCGCTCGGTATCTTCCTTAACTTTCTCCAGGCTCTGGCCGGTATGATCAGCCAGAATGGTGTTCAGCCGCTCTCTCAGCAGCAGAATCTCTTTCGCATGGATCTCAATATCCGTTGCCTGGCCCTGGAAACCACCCAGCGGCTGATGAATCATCATCCGCGAATTCGGCAGGCAGTAACGTTTGCCCTTGGCGCCGCCGGAGAGCAACAGGGCTCCCATACTGGCTGCCTGACCGATACACATGGTGCTGACATCCGGTTTGATGAACTGCATGGTATCGTAAATCGACAGCCCCGCGGTGACTGAGCCACCGGGCGAGTTGATATAGAGATGGATATCCTTGTCCGGATTCTCCGACTCGAGAAACAGCAACTGAGCCACGACCAGGTTGGCCATATGGTCTTCAACCGGCCCGACCAGAAAGATCACTCTCTCCTTCAACAACCTGGAGTAGATGTCAAAGGAGCGCTCACCCCGGGCGGTCTGCTCGATTACGATCGGCACGAGGCCCAGGCCTTTTGCGTCTGGCATTCCTGACACTGTATCAATCATGGTCTACGTTTCCCCTCTCCTTTCAACCCTGCTCCGTCAGTTCGGCAAAGGTTGTCTGCTCTTCAGTCACTGTCACCTGTTCCAGCACCCAGTCTACCACCTGATCTTCCATTACGACATTCTGCACAGCGGCCAGCTGTTTTTCGTCGTTGTAGTAGTAGTTGACCACCTCTTCAGGCTTCTCGTAACTGGCGGCAAACTCTTCAATTCTCTTCTTCACACGATCGTTATCGACCTGAATGTCGTTTTGCTTAATGATTTCACCAATAAGCAGGCCCAAAGTAACCCGTTTTTTTGCCTGGTCTTCAAACATCTCACGGGGCAGCTCAAATGATCCGCCGCCCTGGGCCAGCTGCTGACGGGTCTGATTCTTCAGCGCCTCGATCTCCTGATCGACCATCGCAGTGGGAATATCGATCGGATTCTGATCAGTCAGCAGATCCATTGCCTGGTTCTTAATACGAGCCTCAATCCGCTGCGCAAGTTCACGTGTCATGTTCTCGCGCACATCGCTCATCAGCTTGTCGACACCCTCTTCGGCACCGAACTCCTTGGCAAATTCGTCATCGACCTCAGGCAGCACCTCTTCGGCGATGTCGTTGATCTCTACTTCGAACGTTACCGGTTTATCGGCCAACTCTTCCACCCGGTAGTTTTCGGGGAATTTCAGATCGATGGAGGATTTATCACCTTTCGGCTTACCGATCAGGGCAGATTCAAAACCTTCGATCATACGGCCGGAGCCCAGCACCAGGTCCACATTCTCGGCACTGCCACCCTCAAAGACCTCGCCGTCGACGGTACCCTTGAAGCTGATTTTCACCTGATCCCCTTCAGCCGCATCACGCTCAACACTGCTCCAGGTTGCACGCTGTTTGCGCAGCTTCATCAGCATCTCGTCAATATCCTGATCGCCGATCTCGGCCACCGGGCGCTTGATCTCTCCGGAGAGAGGATTCAGGGTGATCTCAGGCATCACCTCAACGGTCGCCACGTAGCGGAACAGTCCATCATCTTCGCTGGACTCGCCAGGCTCGATCTTAGGCATGCCGGCAGGCTGCAGTTTCTCCTGCTGAATCGCCTCCTGGTAACTGGTTTCGATCATCTGACCGTAGACTTCCTGCAGCACCTGTCCGCCGTAATTGCGGCGCAGCAGTTTCATCGGCACCTTACCGGGACGAAAACCATCCAGTTTGGCGGTTCGGCCAATCTGCTGTAGGCGCTTCGTCACTTCCGCATCGATCTGCTCTGCAGGCAACTCGACGGTAAGACGTCGCTCAAGCCCTTCTCCCGATTCCACCGAAACTTGCATGTATCTTCTCCTGACAGCCTTATCTGTCACTAAATATCTGAATTAAGGAAAAACTGGATTTCCTGTCGATCGCCCTTGGCAACCGCAGTTGAAATGGTGCGAAAGGAGAGACTCGAACTCTCACGGGTTACCCCACAGGAACCTAAATCCAGCGCGTCTACCAATTCCGCCACTTTCGCTGCTTTCGTATGATTCCCAGCCGATTCAAGGGGATTACCAAACAATCCAGCCCAAATACCACAGCTGAGAATCGGCCATTATAACGAGCAATGGAGCAACTCTCCAAATCTAATCTTGATTAAAACGGTGGATAATCTACCCTGGCCCGTCGGTTCGTTTGGTTAAACACCCATTAAACACATGGATTCAATGGATTATATTTCCAAAAGGATCACGCCGACTGGGCAGTTTTCAGCCGATTAGCCCTCTCATGATTGGATTTTCCGAGCGGTTGTATTCAGCTGACCTCAACCCGGTCGACCCGCTGGAAACCTCTGGGAAGTTTCCCTCCGCGACGTCCCCGCTCTCCCTGATAACCATCCAGATCGGCCGGTTTCAGCACGATATAGCGCTTGCCCGCATGGGCGGTCAGACTGCCTCCCTTCGGCACCACGGCAATCGCCACCACGAACTCCTCCCTGGCAGCCACCCGTTTCGGCGCGATCGAGATGATCTTGTTACCCTTGCCCTTCGCCAGCTTGGGCAACTCGCCGACCGGAAAGACCAGCATCCGCCCCTCGTTGGTGATCGTCACCACACGGTCGCTCTCCACATCGGCAATCAGCTCAGGCATCAGAACCTGAGATCCTTTCGGCAGGCTCAGCAGCGCCTTGCCCGATTTGTTTTTCGCCAGCATATCCGCCAGACCGACGCGGAATCCGTAACCTGCGTCCGAGGCCAACAGATACTCCTGCTGACTCTCACCGCCGATCACCGCACGGAAGGTCGCGCCGGTTGCCGGAGAGAGCCGTCCTGTCAGAGGTTCACCCTGACTGCGGGCCGATGGCAGGGTATGCGCCGGCAGGGAGTAGCTGCGGCCGTTGGAGTCGAGAAATACCGCCTGCTGATTACTGCGCAGTCGGGTAGCGGCGAGAAAGCCATCCCCAGCCCGATAGTTCAGACCGGTCGGATCGATCTCATGCCCCTTGGCGGTACGCGCCCAACCCATCTCCGAAAGCACCACGGTGACCGCCTCACTGGGGGTCAGATCGGTCTCGTCGAGGGCCTCAGCCGCCTCACGCTCCACGATGGGTGAGCGACGCTCATCACCATATTTCTCCGCATCCGCCTGTAACTCCTTACGGATCAGCGTACGCATGCGCTGCTTCGAACCGAGCAGCTTTTCGAGGGACTTCCGCTCTTTCTCCAGCTCTTCCTGCTCACCCTTGATCTTCATCTCCTCCAACTTCGCCAGGTTACGCAAGCGAAGGTTGAGGATGGCTTCCGCCTGAATGTCCGAGAGGGAGAAACGTTTGATCAGTTCGGCCTTCGGATCATCCTCGTAGCGGATGATCGCAATCACCTCATCGATATTCAGATAGGCGATCAGATAGCCTTCAAGAATGTGCAACCGGTCGAGCACCTCGTTGAGGCGATATTGCAGTCTCCGGCGAACGGTTTCGGTGCGGAAACTGAGCCACTCCACCAGCAGCGTGCGCAGATCCTTGACCGCCGGACGGCCATCGATACCGATCAGGTTGAGATTGACCCGGTAGCTGCGCTCCAGATCGGTACTGGCGAACAGATGGGACATCAGCCGTGCCACATCGACCCGGTTGGAGCGGGGCACGATCACCAGACGGGTGGGATTTTCATGATCCGATTCGTCCCGCAGATCCTCCACCATCGGCAGCTTCTTGGCCTGCATCTGAGCAGCGATCTGTTCCAGTATCTTGGCCCCTGACACCTGATGCGGCAGCGCCGTGATGATGATATCCCCATTCTCACGATCGAAACGTGCACGCATACGAATTGAGCCATGACCGGTCGCGTAGACCTTGGCCAACTCAGCCGCCGGCGTCACGATCTCCGCCTCGGTGGGGTAGTCCGGCCCCGGGATATGGGTCATCAGATCTTCCAGGGTGGCCTTCGGCGACTCCAGCAGATGGATACAGGCACTGGCGACTTCCCGCAGGTTGTGTGGCGGGATATCGGTGGCCATACCCACAGCGATGCCGGAAGAGCCGTTGAGCAGCACATTCGGCAATCTCGCAGGCAGGATCTTGGGTTCCTTCAGGGTGCCGTCAAAATTGGGCACCCACTCCGCAGTCCCCTGTCCCAGCTCTGAAAGCAGGGTCTGGGCATAGACCGTCAGCTTCGATTCCGTATAACGCATCGCGGCAAACGACTTCGGATCGTCCGGCGAGCCCCAGTTGCCCTGCCCGTCCACCAGCGGATATCGATAGGAGAAGTTCTGCGCCATCAGCACCATTGCCTCATAGCAGGCACTGTCGCCATGGGGATGGAACTTACCGAGCACATCACCAACGGTACGGGCCGACTTCTTGAACTTGGCCCCCGCACTCAAACCCAGCTCCGACATGGCATAGACAATCCGCCGCTGTACCGGCTTCAATCCATCACCGATATTCGGCAGGGCACGATCGAGAATCACATACATGGAGTAGTTCAGGTATGCCTTCTCGGTAAACTCATTCAGGGGAACCCGTTCGATTCCCTCCAAGCTGTGATCGATATCGTCAGTCATCTGATCTGTAAGTTACTACTGGTCTGAAAGAGGCCAGATGATACGGAAAGCCGAAGAGATAGGGAATACGTGATTAGTCACTGACGGTGGAAATGAACGGAAAACCGTCCAGCACAGCGGCTGACCAGTAAATGAACCGCGAATGGACGCAAATCACCGCAAAATGCCGCAAATGAGTTTCACAGTGCGGCCTTGATTTACGTAGATCCGCGGTTTGTCACTTCAGCATTGTAGGGTGGGGCCATGCCCCACCTTAATTCTCTGATAAAACGAGATGTAATCTGCTTTAGTGCTCAAGACAGTGCCATTGGTCCCTGCCCCCCTATCTTAGAGACGGGTTATTCCCGTAAAATCCCCCAATCACACAACCGGATAACAACAGGAAATGCCCATGACCCCTCCCTACCAAACGCCCCAGGATGCCGAAGACGCCTACTACGATGCCATCGATGAAGGGGACCTGAGCGCCATGATGACGGTGTGGGAAGAGAGTGATGAAATTCTCTGCCTGCTGCCGATGATGCCGGCGCAACGGGGCAGAGCGGCCATCGAGACCGCCTGGGGCGCCCTGTTGAATGAGGATGTAAAGCTTGATATCGAGATCAAACACCTGAGTTGGATCGAGACCGAAAATGTTGCCATCCACCTGATCGAAGAGCTGGTCAAAGCAGATCCTGAAACACCGCCCCACCCGGTCTACGCCACCAATATCTACCGCAAGGGTGATCAGGGGTGGTGCCTGGTGATGCATCAGAACTCACCCACACCACCCCCCGGGTTACAGGTCTGATGGAGAACCATAAGCTGGTGCTGCCCCAGCACCTCAACCAGTATGGCTATCTGTTTGGTGGCAACCTGCTGAAATGGGTCGACGAGTATGCCTGGATCGCAGCGGTGCATGACTACCCGGGGCGCCACTTTGTGACCATCGGACTCGACCGGGTCACCTTTCACCGCAGTGTCAGAGAGGGCGCGATTTTACGCTTCGATATCCAGCAGAGCAAACAGGGTGACTCATCGGTGGATTATCGGGTCAAGGTATTTGCGGAAGAGTCGGTGACCGGTCAGGAGGAGAGCGTCTTCAGCACCACCATCACCTTCGTCTGTCTCGATGAGGCAGGCAACAAAACTTCCATTTAGCAGCTACCCAAGCGGCCACTCAGGTTTCCCGCCGCGACCAATAGCTCGCCAGCATGGAACCACTCAGATTGTGCCAGATGGAGAAGATTGCACCGGGCAGCGCCGCAGCGGCGGAGAAGTACTTGACCGACAGCGCAACCCCCAAGCCGGAATTCTGCATACCCACCTCAATCGCCAGGGTACGGCTGATCCGCCGATCCCAACCCAGACCTCTGGCGATCCAGTAACCGCCGGCCAAGCCTGCCAGATTGTGCAGTACCACGGCCAACGCCAACAGCATCCCCATACTGGCGATGTTGCTCTGATTCAGAGCCACCACGATACCGATGATCAGAACGATGGCGAGAATGGAGATCAACGGGAAAAGGGGTTTTATGGGTTTGAGTTTGCGGCCATAGAGGCTGTTCACCAGAACCCCCAACGAGACCGGTAACAGAACGATCTTGAAGATCGACCAGAGCATGCTTTCAACCGGCACCGGAACCTTCTGCCCTACATAGAGCCAGGTCAGCAGCGGCGTGGCGATGATTGCCAGCAGGGTTGAAACCGTCGTCATGGTAATGGAGAGCGCCACATCACCCCGTGCCAGATAGCAGACCACATTGGAGGCGGTACCGCCGGGACAGGCCCCGACCAACACCAGCCCGGCCATCAGATAGGGTGGCAAGGCGAGCAGTTCAGCAATCAGCCAGGCGAGCAACGGCATCAATGCGAACTGCAACAACACCCCGACACCGATGATCTTCGGCTGTTGAAAAACCCTTTTGAAATCTTGCAGACTCAGGGTCATCCCCATGCCGAACATCACCAGACCCAAGAGGGGAATGATGGCAGGCTTCAAGACAACGAAAGCAGAGGGATAAGCATAGGCAAGCGCAGACAGAAGCACGGCCCATAGGGGGAAGAGTCGGGTTATCTGATGAATCATCTGGCCTGAAATACGATAAGAGTACTCTGTTGCAAGAGTCTCCGGCCTGGCGTTCTGTTCGTCAAGCCGGAGTGGATCTGACTACTCTTCAGGGGCAGATCAGACGTCTGATCAACGCAGCATCAAACCGCCTGTTCCAATCCCTCATCAGACCAGCATCCCGAGTCGACCATACGCTTCAGATAGACCTGAAAATCCCTGGCCGGTCTTGCCAACGCCTCTTCAACACCGTGTTGCACCTGGCTGTTTCTACCATCCAGAACCTGCGTGAACAGCTCCTTGAGCAACCACTGCATCGGCTCGGGAACAGCCTGCTGCTGAAGTGCATCCAGATAGGCATCCAGCGGCACCTGAGTATATTTCACCGGTCTCTGTAGCGCTTGCGACAGCTCTGCCATGCAATCAGCAAAGGTCATGGCGCGAGGCCCGGTCACTTCATAGAGGCGATTGTGATGTTTTGCTTCGGTCAAACAGGCAACCACCACATCGGCAATATCCTCCGCATCGATGAAAGGTTCCGGCACATCCCCCGCCGGCAGCATCAGTTCGCCCTGCAGAATCCCATCGATCATGAAACTCTCACTGAAGTTCTGAAAAAACCAGCTCGCTCTGACGATATTCCAGCGGATGCCGCTGTTGATAACAATATCCTCTGCCCGCCGGGCGCCGGCTTCGCCCCGCCCCGAGAGCAGCACGATATGCTCAACACCAGCCGCTTCAGCCATTGCGACAAACGCTTCAATATCGGACTGAGCTTGAGGAACTGCCAGATCAGGCTGGTAAGTAACATAGACAGAGGCAACACCCTGCAATGCAGGGCCCCAGGTACCCCGTTGCTGCCAATCGAATGGCAGAGCCGTTGACCTTGAGACCGCTCTGGTCTGCAGATCCATCGACTGCAAACGCTGCACGACACGACGACCGGTCTTGCCATGCTTGCCAATGATCAGTATCGGTTTGTTGCTCATAATCCTATCTCCTTTACAGGGTTTTTGGTTGTGGAACTCTGCGTTAAAACGCATGAGTTGATCCTAGGTAACAACGCACACACCAACCATGGCTGTTTGTCTATATTTATATGCAGCTCGTCCAAATCGAAAAACCCATGAGCAGCGAAACCAAATCGACAATTGCAGATGTGTCAGACCCAATCGGGGAAGCGCTTCACTTGCTGAAGTTGAACGGCACCTACTACTGCCGTTCCGAGCTGAAAGCACCCTGGGGGGTATCCCTGCCACCCTTCGAGGGCCACATGATGTTTCATGTGGTGACCCGGGGTGAGTGCTGGCTGGAGGTGGCCGGAGAAGAACCCTGCCTATTGAAACAGGGCAGCCTGGCGCTGGTTCCCCATGGTACAGGCCACCAAGTCCGCAGTGATCTGAAGCACCAGACCACGCCCCTGTTCGATATCCCGGTGGAGTCGGTGAGCGAGCGATATGAAATCATGCATCACGGCGGCAGTGGTGAACTGACCCAGCTGACCTGTGGACTGGTGCGCTTTGACCATGTTGCCGGACAGCAGGTGGTGGCCCTGCTGCCGCAGATATTGAAGATCGATACCTGGAAAGAGGACGAGAGCAGCTGGATACAAAACACCCTGCAACTGATCACCCGTGAAGCGAGAGAGCTGCGTCCCGGCGGTGAAACAGTAATCACCCGGTTGGCAGACATTCTGGTGATCCAGGCGATTCGCTCCTGGCTCGACTCATTGAGCGGACCTCAACCAGGCTGGCTGAATGCACTGCGAGACAAACAGATCGGCAGAGCCCTTGCAGCGATACACCGCAACCCGGAAAGAGAGTGGAACCTGACCTCACTGGCCATGGAGGCGCGAATGTCCCGCTCAGGATTCTCTGCACGATTTACCGACCTGGTCGGTTATACCGCGATGCGCTACGTAACCCGCTGGCGTATGCTGATGGCCCGCACACAGCTGCTTGAATCATCGGAACCTCTGGTGGTATTCGCGGAACGCTTCGGTTACCAATCCGAAGCCGCATTCTGCCGCGCCTTCAAGCGGGAGCTTGGTGTCTCACCGGGTAGTGTTCGGCAGTAGAATGCACTCTCATTCGAGGTTGATTCCTGGCGTGATCAAAACGTATTTGGTGGGGCATGGCCCCACCCTGCATCCTGTCGAGTCCCCTTTAGTTTCCGGAGTAAATAGATTCAAGACAGATGATAGCTAGTCAGTGTTTATTTTCGATGAGAACACCCAGCTATGTCAGTTCTTAAATCGTAGATTCGTGTTCTATATGTGGTAAAACCTATCCCCCCTATCTTCGATTGATATACCTGGGGCCACTCCCTCTTTAGCCCCCGTTCCGGCACGAGCGAGAAGCGCAGGCAAAAACCGCTATGAGAAAAATTGCCTACTGCATTGTTAAAAATTACCTTTAAGCTACTTTGCAAAAATCTAGAATCACAACCATGGAGGCGTGAGCATGACAAAACAGAACAGCAAAACCTCATATCTGATATCGGCCATCACCCTGGCAGTGATCCTGTCCGGCTGTTTCGCCACCTATCAGGATTCAGGTTTCAAGTCTCTCTTCACAAGCCTCAACAACTGTCAGTCATTCACCGACCCGACCGATCCGAACAGCACGCCCTACAAACTCTGTGCCGGCATAGCAGGTTATCAGCTGATACTGCGCAAAGTGGGCGCGGGCCGAAAGTCGATTGAGATCCTGAGTGATTCACAGCAATCCTTCCCCCTCAATTACCAGCAGGTGGTAACCAGGCAGATGTTTCATCTTGGTGATCAGGCCGAGTGGCGGGTTGCAGAGTCATCCAGTGGGAGTGAACCCCAGGCACTCATCGCAGAGATTCACGCTCATGAAGATCTTGATGAGCCGGATCGGGTCTCAGCCATCTATCTGGCGGTAGCAAAAATATCTGCAACAGAGAGCTGTGTTACCGATGTCGTCAAGCAGCAGGAAGTATCGAGAGAGCAGTTGCATCAACTGGCTGACAAAGCATCACAAAGCGCTTGCATCGGATTGCCGCCTTATTGAAGCAAAACCGATCAAACATCGATCCATCAACCCGGTAATAAAGGAATAGCACCATGCCGACACCTGTAGAGTTCATGCAAAGATATCGACGTCTCAGGGTCAGGTCTGCAGTTGATAACCCGGCCTCGAGAACCTGTCATGAGACGACCCACAGCGTCACCCTCAGAAACTATTTCATGATGGACTGGGACGAAGGTACAGAAGAGTTACGCGACTACCGTGCCGTCTCAAGAGGTTCGCGCAGCGACATCTGGTTCAACCAGAACAAGCACCGAATCCGTAATGCGGCAATGGGTAAAGGTGCGCCTCAGGATTATGAGCTGGCACTGGAGTGGGCAGTGCGGTCGAATAAGTTACAGACGATCAATCAACATAACCTGCAGACCTTTTGCGACGACCACCTGGGTATCGACTGCTCGGGTTTTGTCACCAACTATCTGATCGCCTGCGGCAAAAGAAACTATTCAGACAGCACGGTTCGCAACACCGGCGCCGCCTCCTACTTCCAAGCGAACCGGGCGGTGAACGATGCGAACACAATTCAGCAGGGAGACCTGCTGGTCTGGATGGATGGCAATACAGTCAGACGCAGTCCGGGACATGTAGCGGTTGTCGACTCCTATGTAAACCAGTCCGTGACAGGCGGCAACATGCGCGTCGTGGAAGCCACCGGCTCACGCCATGCTCGTCCCAAACTGTTGAGTTCCATGTATGCGGTGGAACGGATCATCGAACCGGGACGCGGGGTCCCGGCGATGATTCTTGAGGTACGGCGCCACGGCACATCGGGAAGCCGGGTCGCTGTAATGCGGGTCTGATGGCGCTTAGGCCCAGTTAGGGCCTAGTGCAGATCCATCAATACTCTGATGTGGGCTTCCACGCTGCGTGCCAGGGCGTGGGGCTCGTAACCCCCTTCCAGCACGGAGACAACCCTGCCCTCGGCATAGTCATCGGCAATCTTCAGGATCTGCTCGGTAACCCAGCGATAGTCCGCCTCGGTCAGGCTGACCCCTGACATGTCATCTTCCACATGGGCATCGAAGCCAGCCGAGACGAAGATCATCTGTGGCTTGAAGTGATTCAGCGCCGGCAGCCAGTGGTCGGTTACCGCCGCTTTGAATTCAGCGCTTTTTGCAGTCGCCTCCAATGGGGCACAGATAATGTGGTCCGGACTCTCTTCAATTGCGGTGTAGGGATAGAAAGGGTGCTGGAAAGTCGAACAGACAATCACCCGTCTGTCATCACGGAAGATATCTTCACTGCCATTACCATGGTGGACATCGAAGTCAAGTATCGCCACCCGTTCCAGACCATACTCCGCCATGGCATGTGCCGCACCCACCGAGGCATTGCCATAGACACAGAATCCCATGGTCTTCATGCGCTCCGCATGGTGACCAGGCGGCCTTACCGCACAGAAGGCATTTTTCAATCCCTCCTGCATGATCAGATCGACCCCTTTGATCACAGCACCGGCAGCCCGTTTAGCCGCCTGCAGACTCTGTGGGCTCACCACCGTATCCGGATCAAGATGGGCATGGCCAGATTCGGGCATGAGTTTTTCAACTTGGTTCAGATAAGCTTCGTCGTGACAACGCAGCAACTGTTCCCGGGTAACCTCCGGTGCATCATAGTGTCGTAGAAAATCGTAAAGCTGCGCCGCCATCAAACGATCATCGATCGCCTGCAGTCTTGAAGCGTTTTCTGGATGTCCCACACCCGTGTCATGATTGAGGCAATCAGGGTGGGTAATATAGGCCGTTCTCACAAAATACCCCCAAACAATGCGGCCACTTCATTAAGCAGCCTAATACTCATTATAAGATCTTTAAAAACCGTTACTTAAGTAAAGAATTTGTCATTTATTAACGGTAAACTTACAACCATTCATGCCGATAACCTGAGTGCTCATCGACGTCACCTTGGATATGCTTTAATTCAATCTATCACAGCGTGCCTCCGTGAGTAACAACGGACATTTACTCTCACTATTTTTCACCTGAAGTTCAATAGGCTGGAACTCATGCAATCACACTATTTAACCCCTCTATTCTCACCAAAAAGCGTCGCCATGTTTGGAGCCAGTGAAAGGGAAAACTCGGTTGGCGAAGTGGTATTTCGCAATCTGATCTCTTCCGGTTACAAAGGCGCTATCTATCCAATCAATCCGAAGCATGAGGAGATCCAGGGAATCAAAGCCTACAAGTCGATCGAAGAGATCGGCAAACCGGTTGAACTGGTGGTCGTTGCAACACCGGCCAAGACCATTCCAGCGATTGTCGAGGCCTGCGGTCTGCATGGTGTAAAAACCATGATCATCCTGTCGGCCGGATTCAGAGAGTCCGGACCCGCCGGCCTGCGTCTTGAAGAGCGGGTAGTCGAAGTCGCCAAGGAGTTCGGCATTCGTTTTATCGGACCAAACTGTCTCGGCCTGATCCGTCCCGACCAGGGAATCAACATCACTTTCGGCAACAACAACGCCAAGCCGGGCAATCTTGCCCTGGTCTCCCAGTCCGGTGCGATCTGCACCGCGATCCTCGATTGGGCGGAGACCAACGACATCGGATTCTCCACGGTGATCTCCACCGGTATCTCAGCAGATCTCGATTTCGGTGACTACCTGGACTACCTGGTAGCCGATCCGAAGACCGACAGTATTCTGCTCTATGTGGAGGGCATCAAGAATGCCCGCCGATTCATGAGCGGACTGCGTGCCGCGGCGCGCATCAAACCGGTCATCGTGTTGAAAGTGGGACGCCACGCCGCTGGCGCGGAAGCCTCCATGTCCCATACCGGCGCCCTGGTGGGCAGTGACGAGACTTTCTCTGCCGCCCTGTCACGATCCGGTGTGTTGCGGGTGGAGACCATCTCCCAGCTCTTTTCAGCGGCCAAGGCCCTCTCTTCCAGATACCGGGTCTACGGCAACAAACTGGCGATCATCACCAATGGTGGTGGCCCAGGCGTGATGGCGGCCGATCGGGCCTCCGATCTGGGTATCGAACTGGCCTCCTTCAACGACGACACCATCAAGGCACTCAATGAAGCCTTGCCAGAGGTCTGGTCTCACGGCAATCCGGTTGACATCATTGGTGAAGCACCGCCGGAGCGTTATCGGGCTGCCGTGGATATCTGCCTCAACGATCCGGGTGTCGATGGCACCATCGTGATCCTTACCCCACAGGCGATGACCAAACCCGATGCGGTGGCACAGGAGTTGATCGATCTGGCGGATAAACATAAGAAGCCGATCCTGACCAGCTGGATGGGTGGCAAGCAGATCGAGAATGGGCGCAAGCTGTTCAACAATGCGAGACTGCCCTCCTTCCGCACCCTGGAGAATGCGGTTGACGCTTTCCACTACCTCTCATCCCATCAGGAGAGCCAGCGCTTACTGATGCAGACCCCGGCAAAGAGCTCCAGACGCCATGAGCAGCCTGACGCCGAGGGTGCCCGGTTGATCATCGAAAGCGCCCTCTCGGAACAGCGCAAAGTTCTCTCCGAACCGGAATCCTTTGCACTGCTTGGCGCCTTCCGTATCAACGCCGTACGCAACGGCATTGCACGTTCGGCCAACGAAGCGTTGATCCTGGCTGAGTCGATTGGCTTCCCGGTAGCGATGAAGATCTTCTCACCGGACATCTCCCATAAATCCGATGCCGGCGGTATCCGTCTCAACATCAACAACGCCCAGGCGGTTCGCACCAACTACCGGGATCTGATCGAACAGGTCAAAGAGACCCGTCCGGAAGCGACCATCGAAGGTGTAACGGTTGAGCAGATGTATCAGAGCCCGAATGGTCGGGAGCTGCTGATCGGTATCGTCAGGGACCCGGTGTTCGGTCCCGTGATCAGCTTTGGCAGCGGCGGCACCACGGTCGAAGTGATGGGTGATTCGGCGATTGCCCTGCCACCACTCAACCGGCGTCTGGCCAGTGATCTGATCGATCGCACCAAGGCGTCAAAGATGCTCGACCAGTTCAGACACATGCCTGCCGCCAACCGGGAAGCCCTGGTGGATGTGCTGCTGCGTGTCTCAAGCATGGCCTGTGAGTTGCCATGGATTCAGGAGATGGATATCAACCCACTGATTCTCGATGATCAAGGCGCTGTGGCAGTGGATGCCAGGATCCGGGTCAACTACCCGCGCCCCTCCACCGATCCCTACCACCATCTGGCGATCCACCCCTACCCGGTCAATCTGGTGGCCCGTACCCAACTGCCCAACGGCATCAACATCGTAATCCGCCCGATCCGGCCGGAAGATGCGGATCTGGAGCAGAACTTCACCCGTCAGCTCTCCAATGAGGCCAAGTACTTCCGCTTCATGAGTTCCATTCAGGAACTCACCCCGGAGATGCTGACCCGCTTCACCCAGATCGACTATCACAACGAAATGGCCCTGATTGCGGTTACCGAAGATCAACACCATGAGGTGGAGCTGGGGGTTGCCCGCTATGTGATCAATCCTGACAAGCGCAGCTGTGAGTTTGCCCTGGTGGTCGCCGATGAGTGGCAGCGTCAGGGGATCGGTCACAAGTTGATGAACCACCTGATGGGGATTGCCAGAGACCGGGGTCTTGAGAGAATGGAGGGTGAAGTGTTGAGCAACAACTTCAAGATGCTCGACCTGATGAAGTCGCTCTACTTCCAGGTCACCCCTTATCCGGAAGACAACAGCATCAAGCAGGTTGTAATCGACTTGTAGTTTAACTGAATCGTTTGTGGTTCTTTTAGGGTCAGAGAGCATTATAGGCTACAGCTAGCATGTGCTCTCTGCCCTAAAATTGTCCCCTTTAGTTACGCCTACATAAACCCTTGAATAAAATCACCTTGGACTAGGAATACTTAATTGTTCTTTTCAAAAGGTGACTATCCTTGTTTCTATTTATCTCTATCAACATAATTTATTCGTTATCACTCACTATCGAATCAAGTGCAACATTGCTTTCTTCCTTGGAACAATCGATAGCGACACTAACTTGCCAATTACCTCCCATTGCCTGACTTACAGATACACCACTTACTGGCACGCATATTCTTTTTCCAAGCTCACTTGAAACAAAAACCTTATCCCCAAATGCACCTTCCACTTCGCTTCTTAGAGAAAACTCCTTTAAAAGAAGAGGACCAGTTAAAATCTTTTGATCATTGTTTCCAGGCATCACATCTTTAACTATCATCAAATCCATTTTCCATCCTCATCTATTATGAATGTATAGAGTATCTTTCACATCTCTTATTTTCGCTGGCCCACCAGGCATGTCCTGTAATCGCTTAATAGCATCTCTAAGCAAAGTAAAACGCTCCGTAGAACTAAGTTCTGGAGCAAAACGTGCTGCGCGAATACTAGCTTGCGCTTCTTCCAAGAAAACATTTTCCTGCGTTCTACCTGCAAGCGCTGCCTCTCTGTGCCCTACTATTTCATGGGCAAGCGTGCCATTTGTGCTTACTCTAGAATTTGCAGTCAACGTGCCTACGCCATTATTACCAGGTACCACATCGGAGCCAATATTGAGTACTTCACTACCAAACATATTACCGTAACCAGTACTTAGCTGCGTATCATCTACATATCTAATATCTACATTTTCTAAATCAAATTTTGACAGATAGCTGTCAATATGGGCTCGTTGAGCTATCGAAAGAGAGTTTTCACCACGAACACCCCCAGAATATATATTGTAGTATGTTGGATTAGAGTTATACGGAGCATTTACATCACTCCAAATCTCACTATTTTCACCAATACTCGAATCCTTATCAGCACGTTTTGGACAACCTAACTTATCATCACTTACCTGTCCCGTGCTTGCATCACCCCCTTTTACCCTAGTACTTTCAGTCGTTAGTGAATCAAGTTTCGCTGCTTTCCCCATTCTTACAATTGCACCAAACACAGCCATATCCCCCAACCCTGTCATCTGCAGCATTGGATCATTTGACATTGCTCTGCCAGCTTCGAAATATTCGCCTTTTTCCTTAGCTGCCTTTACTGCCTCATTGGTTGCTTGAACATGCCCTTTAAGCGCATTACCGACATCTGCCAAATCCGGTAGAGTCAACCCGGGTTCTCTGCTCCCCGCTTGGTACTCATCGATACCGGCATATTCCAGGTTATCGACATTTTTCAGTTCAGCGCTCTCCTTGGCGACCGCCACACCTATCTGCAGAAGGCCTTTAACCGTGTTTTCCACCAGCCCATAGCCAACGCCGGAGGTAAGGGCCGCGTATTGCAATGGAGTTGGACGAGGCCCGATATCCACGCCCGCATCACTCACACTCAGGGGATCAGCGGATTGTCCACTTGGGCTTTCATTCCGGTTGCCGGTATAGTCGACGGCCGTACTTCCCTGCTCCACATGCATCTGACGCATCAATCCTCTGCCATCACTTTCGGCATGATCGTAAACCACCGCCAAAGCGTGCTGCCCATCCGGGGTAGCCGCCAGTTGACTGATACCCTCACGACCGGCCGATGCTATAAACTCGTTGGCGAGTTTGCTTTTCTGAGTTTGGTTGCGCTGTTCAAATTGGCGCTTGATCAGAACATCCGGCTGATGACTCTGACTGGCCTGTTGAAAGAGGGTCTTGCCCTCGGATTGTTGCGCGCTATCTATGCCGCTGTTAACTGCCGTGTATGACCGGGCTGGGGCGCTGTTTGTGTAGAGATTCGGCGTACTCACGGGTCCCTCCGCTGCCTTTTTTAAGGTTGTATTGACCTTATCTCAGCAAACGCTTGTTCGACTACTAGGGATTACCCATACGCCAACTTAATCAATTGAAAATCTGTCTTAATTTGGATTTCAGGACAGCTATATTTTCTATGGAGTATCATTAGGAGATGTCATCCTTTCACTTTCATCCTGCAGTCGCCCGCTGGTTTGAACACCATTTCGGATCCCCTTCCGAGGTTCAGGCGTTGGCCTGGCCTGCGATACAGGCTGAGAAGAACACTTTGATCTCCGCCCCCACCGGTTCGGGTAAAACCCTGGCCGCTTTTCTGGCGGCGATCGATCATCTGGTTCAGCAGGGTTTGAGCATGCCTCTGGCGGATGAGACCACGGTGCTCTATGTCTCGCCGCTGAAAGCGCTCTCCAATGACATCCATAAGAATCTGGAGCTGCCGTTGAACGGCATTCGCGATGCGTTGCTGGAGATGGGCTACCCGGATGCACCGATCCGCGCCATGGTGCGCACCGGTGACACCAGCCAGTCAGAGCGGGCGATGATGAAACGCTCGCCACCCCATATTCTGGTGACCACCCCGGAGTCGCTCTACATTCTGCTCACCTCCGACTCCGGTCGTGAAATGCTGAAGTCGGTACGCAGCATCATCGTCGATGAGATACACGCCCTGGCGGGAAACAAACGGGGCACCCATCTTAGCCTCAGTCTGGAACGACTCACTGCCTTGTGCGACAGAGCCCCGGTAAGGATCGGCATCTCCGCCACTCAGAAACCGATCGAGGTGATGGCCAGCTTTCTCACCGGAGCACAGCAGGACGCCTCCAAAAACGGCTGTACGATCATCGATACCGGTCATGTCCGACAGCGCGATCTGGCGATAGAGATCACCGGCTCACCCATGGAGGCGGTGATGGCCAACGAGGCCTGGGATGAGATCTACCGCCACCTGGAACAGCTGATCCGACAACACCGTACCACCCTGATCTTTGTCAACACCCGGCGGCTGGCGGAACGGGCCGCCGCTGCCCTGGCTGACAAACTGGGTGACGAGGCGGTGACCTCTCACCATGGCAGTCTGGCGAAGGAGCACCGGCTCGATGCAGAGCAGCGCCTGAAAGCCGGCTCCCTGCGGGCACTGGTGGCCACCGCCTCTCTGGAGCTCGGTATCGATATCGGTGAGGTGGATCTGGTCTGTCAGATGGGCTCCCCCCATCGCATCGCCACCTTCCTGCAGCGGGCGGGGCGCTCCGGTCACCACCTCAGCGGTATTCCCAAGGCGAGATTGTTCCCACTCAGCCGTGACGATCTGGTGGAATCGGTGGCGATGCTCGATGCGATCCGCCGGGATGAACTCGACCGGATTCCGATCCCGGATCAGCCATTGGATGTGCTGGCCCAGCAGATCATTGCCGAGGTATCCACCCGGGAGTGGCAGGAGCAGGAACTCTACCGGAGGTTTAAATGCGCCTATCCCTATCGGAATCTCTCGCAAGCGAGCTTCCTGGAAGTGGTGCAGATGCTGGCGGATGGTTTTCATACCCGACGGGGCAGACGGGGTGCCTATCTGCATCGTGACGGGGTCAACGGCAAGCTGCGCCCGCGACGCAATGCCCGCCTCACCGCTATCACCAATGGCGGCGCCATTCCCGATCAGTTCGACTATGACGTGATCCTGCAGCCCGAGGGATTGTTCGTCGGCAGTCTCAACGAGGATTTTGCCTTTGAGAGCATGCCCGGTGATATCTTTCAGCTGGGTAACTTCTCCTACCGGATGCTGAAGATCGAACAGGGCCGGGTGTTCGTGGAGGATGCCCACGGCCTGCCCCCCAGCATCCCCTTCTGGTTCGGTGAGGCACCGGGGCGCAGTGATGAACTCTCCCTGGCGGTCTCGCGCCTGCGTGAGACACTCGACGCTCTGCTGGATGAGGGCCAGCCGGCCGCGCTTGACTACCTGCAGCAGGAGTTGAAACTTCAAGCCGGCGCCGCCGATCAGCTGGTCGACTACCTGGCAGCGACCAAGAGCCTGTTCGGCCTGGTGCCGAGTCAGCAGCGCATCGTCTTCGAACGCTTCTTCGACGAGACCGGGGACATGCACTTCGTGATCCATGCCCCTTTCGGCTCCCGCATCAACAAGGCCTGGGGACTGTCGCTGCGCAAACGCTTCTGCCGCCGTTTCAACTTTGAACTGCAGGCAGCAGCCAATGAGGACAACCTGATCCTCTCACTCGGACCGACCCACAGCTTTCCCCTGCAGGAGCCGGCGGGCTATCTGAAGGAGGAGAGTGTGGAGCAGGTGCTGATCCAGGCCCTGCTGGCAGCCCCCATGTTTCCCACCCGCTGGCGCTGGGTCACCAATATCGCTTTGGCGGTGCCGCGGATGCGCAATGGCAAACGGGTACCCGCCCCCTTCCAGCGCAACGACGCCGAAGATCTGGTGGCATTGGTGTTCCCGGACCAGCTCGCCTGCTTCGAGAATATCCAGGGGGAGCGGGAGGTACCCGACCACCCGCTGGTCAACCAGGTGCTGCAGGACTGTCTGCGAGAACTGATGGACATCGATGGTCTGAAACGGGTACTGCAGGGGATCGAATCCGGTGAGATCCAGGTGGTCGCCAAGGACCTGCCAACCCCTTCGCCGATGGCCCATGAGATTCTCAACGCCCGACCCTACGCCTTCCTCGACGACACTCCGGCAGAGGAGCGACGGGCCCTGGCGGTACAGCAGCGGCGTGTGGATGCGGGTAACGCCGCCGAGATGGGACAACTCGACCCACAGGCCATCGAGCGGGTCAAACAGGAGGCCTGGCCCCAGCCCCGCAGCGCAGACGAGCTGCATGACGCCCTGGTGATCAGCGGTTTCATTGTCGAGCAGGAGATCTCCCCATTCGACCTGCCCACCTGGCAGAACTATCTCGGAGAACTGCAGCAACAACGACGTGCCACTCGCCTGATGCTCAATGAACAAGCCTTATGGGTGGCCGCAGAACGGCTCCAGGCGTTAACCATGGTCTGCCCGGATGGCCGGACTGAACCGGCGATTGAGCCACTGCCAGCCGAAGAGGCGGAGAGTTTTGACAGGGCCATCATTGAGATTCTGCGCAGTCGCCTGGAGAGTCTCGGCCCAGTCACCCTGGCACAACTGGCTGAACCCCTGGGACTCTCAACCACCCAGGTCGATCAGGCACTGGCCAGCCTGGAACAGGAGGGGTATGCCATTCAGGGCCATTTCGATCCGTCCAAAACTGGGATCGAGTGGTGTGAGCGGGGTCTGCTGGCCCGCATTCACCGCTATACCCTGAAACAACTGCGTAACGAAATCGCCCCGGTAAGCCCAGGCGAGTTCATGGCTTTTCTATTCAGCTGGCAGGGGTTGGATGAGCCTGCCGAAGGGAGCCACGCTCTGCAGCGGGTGATCGGCCAGCTGGAAGGGGTCAGCCTGCCTGCGGCAAGCTGGGAGGAGGATGTACTGCCCAGTCGGCTGCAGCCCTATTTCTCCGGGGAACTGGATCAGCTCTGCAGTTCAGGCCAGCTGGTATGGCTGCGCCTGCATGCGCCGGAAGGTCAACCGAAAGGCCCTAAAAACCCGGCTATCAAGACCACACCGTTGGCCTTCATCCTGAGATCCAACCTCCCTCTCTGGTGCCAACAGGATGAGCGCTCCAACCAGGGGCTCAGCGCAACGGCGGTAAAAATTCATGACGTGTTGAAGCAGTGGGGGGCCAGCTTCTTCGACGAGCTCAAACAGCAGACCGGGCTGCTCAAGACCCAGTTGGAGAACGGCCTGGGTGAACTGGTGGCCTGGGGTCTGGTGACCTCCGATCAGTTCCAGGGATTGCGCAGCATGATCACCCCGCAGAAGAGCCGTCGGCCGAGTCGACGCCGCAATCCGCTACAGGCCCCGCTGGCTTCCGGCGGACGATGGTCACTGGTGCGTCCGTCACAGCCCATCGAGGATCGGTTGCAGCGCAGCGAGCAATTCGCCCGCATCCTGCTGAACCGCTATGGGGTGGTGTTCCGTAAACTGCTGGATCGGGAGCAGGGACTCCCCCCCTGGCGGGATCTGCTCTATGCCCTGCGGCGTATGGAGGCCCGGGGAGAGATCCGCGGCGGTCGTTTCGTCGATGGCTTTGCCGGTGAGCACTTCGCCCTGCCCGAGGCGGTCGGCCAACTGCGGGAACTGAGTAAGCAGCCGGATCGTCAGCACATGATCACCATCAGCAGTGCCGACCCACTCAATCTCACCGGCATCATCACCCCTGGCAAGCGTATCCCGGCACAGCTGGGACACCGGATTCTTTATCAGGATGGCAAACCGGTGGCGGCCAAGCAGGGCAAGACGGTGACCATCGACGACTGCGTACCGGAAAACGAACACTGGCAGATCCATAATCTACTGACCCGCCAGCCCCATCCGGCCAACTATCACAAATCAGAGCCGGGCCCACCGCTCTGACTGATCTGCCAGCCAGGGCCTGTTAACAGGCCCTGGCGTTGAGCATAAAAAAACCCCGGCCAACCGACCGGGGTTTTTTCTATCCTTTACCACCCTGCCATAAGGCAGAGGGCGGATCTCCAACGGGCCGTGAACGGCGCGTTTAGATCTTCTCTTTGATACGGGCCGCCTTACCGGTACGACCACGCAGGTAGTAGAGCTTGGCGCGACGCACATCACCACGACGGGTCACTTTCACGGAAGCGACAGTCGGGCTGTAGGTCTGGAAGACACGCTCCACACCCTCACCATGGGAGATCTTGCGGACGGTGAAGGCCGAGTTGAGGCCACGGTTGCGCTTGGCGATGACGATGCCTTCAAAGGCCTGCAGACGCTCGCGCTCGCCCTCTCTGACCCGAACCTGAACAACAACGGTATCACCTGGGCCAAAATCGGGAACCTCACGGCTCATCTGCTCGGCTTCGAGTTCTGCGATGATATTGCTCATGGTCTATTGCTCCTGTGTTTGCTTCGCGTCTCCCGACGCTGCACTGATTTCTGCTAAAAATGTTTTCTCTTCCGCCGTCAGCTGACGATCTTCCAGCAACTCCGGGCGCCGTGCCAGGGTGCGCTTCAGCGCCTGCTGCAATCGCCAACGGCGAATGGCTTCATGGTTGCCGCTCTGCAAAACCGGCGGCACCGACATCGAATCAATCTCTTCCGGGCGGGTGTAATGGGGACAATCCAACAACCCATCCATGAAAGAGTCCTGTATCGCGGAATCCGCATCCCCGAGCACGTCGGGCAACAGCCGGATCACCGCATCTATAACCACCATGGCGGCCAGCTCCCCGCCACTCAGAACGTAGTCCCCGATGGACCACTCCTCATCGACATAACGTTCGATGAGCCGTTCATCGATCCCTTCATAACGTCCGGCAAGTAGCAACTGAGGTTTACCACTCTCAGCCAGCCGCTTGGCGCTCTGCTGGTCAAACCGCCTGCCCTGTGGACTCAGATAGACCACATTGGCCGGCCCGGCCTCTGCCAGCGCCGCTTCGATGGCCTGCTGCATGGGCTGATATTTCATCACCATGCCCGGCCCACCACCGTAGGGCCGATCATCCACAGTCCGGTGTACGTCTGTGGTGTAGTCCCTTGGGTTCCAGAGTTCAACCTGGGCTAGTCCCCGGTTGATCGCTCTGCCTACCACACCCTCTCCTTTGAGTGCGTCAAACATATCGGGCATCAGGGTGACCACATCGAAGCGCATGGCTTAGAATTCCGGGTCCCAGTCAACCACCATCAAACCCGCTTCCAGGTCGATGCGTTGCACCGCTTCTCCCATGGTATAGGGAATCAATCGCTCCCGATCGCCCTTCACCACCAGCACATCGTTGGCGCCGGTCTCGAACAGGTGGGAGATGCGTCCCAGATCGACCCCTTCCAGGGTCTCTACCCGTAAACCTTCCAGATCGGTCCAGTAATACTCACCGGCGGGCAAACTCGGCAGTTGATCCCTGCCGACGGCAATTTCACTCTCGATCAGCTCTGCCGCCCGATCACGATCATCGTAACCTGCGAGCTGAGCGACAATCCCCTTGCCCTGGGGATGCCCTGCGATCACCTTGATCTGCTGCCAGTCACCCTGGCGCTTCAGGTACCACTGCTTGTAACCGAGGATCCCTTCCTTCGGTGCGGTGTAGGAGTAGATCTTGACCCACCCCCTGACACCAAACAGGCCAGAAACCCGGCCCATTATGATCATCTCTCTATCTGACATTGTCTCTGTCCTTATCGCCTGTCAGGCCTGGACGAGAACCTTGTTTCTGTCAGGCAGCCTGCTGCTTCGAGGCCTGCTTCAGCAGACTGGCAACACGCTCGCTGGGCTGTGCACCCTTGGAGACCCAGTGGTCAACACGATCCTGATCAACACGCAGCTCCTCTTCACCACCGACAGCACCGGGATTGAAGAAGCCCAGGCGCTCGATGTAGCGGCCGTCACGGGCATTGCGGCTGTCAGTGACAACAATGTGGTAGAACGGACGCTTCTTAGCACCAGTTCGAGATAGGCGTATGGTTACCATGATGTACCCTTGAAAATTGGTTAACACACCGGACCGGCCGGCGGGAAACGGCGTATTATAGCTAAGATTGCCCCAATGTGAAGACCCAAATCAGCATTTTTTAGGGGCCAATTGCCGAAACCACCCTTCTATATAAATGGTATGGCATGTAGCTCAAGACTAATCTACACCCAAATTTTACTGGAGAAGCAGGGCCAGCGATCTAAAAGATCAGCCGCAAATCACCGCCAATCCATATAATGGAAACTGTAACATTGAAGTAATTCGCGGCATTTTGCGGTGATTAGCGTTCATTTGCGGTTTATTCGCTAAATTTGAGCATTCTCCTATGGGACGCTGCCGTTAGGGGCGATCAGAAGGGAAATCCACCGCCTCCACCGGGCATGCCGCCGCCCGGCATACCACCTCCGGGGAATCGGCCACCCAGCCCGCGCATCATCTTCTTCATGCCGCCACCCTTCATCTTCTTCATCATCTTCTGCATCTGGGTGAACTGTTTCAGCAGCTTGTTGACATCCTGCACCTGGGTGCCGGAGCCGGCGGCGATGCGGCGTTTTCTTGAACCCTTGATCACAGCGGGAAAGGCGCGCTCATGGGGGGTCATGGAGTTGATGATCGCGATCAGGCGGCTGACCTGCTTGTCATCCACCTGATTTTTCACATGATCGGGCAGCTCTCCCATTCCGGGCAGCTTATCGAGCAGCCCACTCATACCTCCCATTTTGGACATCTGCAGCATCTGCTCCTTGAAATCCTCCAGGTCGAAACCTTTACCCTTCTGCAGCTTTTTCGCCAGCTTGGCGGCCTTGTCCTGGTCGACCTTGCGACTGACCTCCTCTACCAGGGTCAGCACATCGCCCATGCCGAGTATCCGCGAGGCGATACGATCCGGATGGAAAGGCTCCAGGGCGTCGGTCTTTTCACCGACACCGATGAACTTGATCGGCTTACCGGTGATCTGGCGGATCGACAGGGCCGCACCGCCCCGGGCATCACCGTCCGCCTTGGTGAGAATCACACCGGTAAGGGGAAGCGCATCGTTGAAGGCCTTGGCGGTATTCGCCGCGTCCTGACCGGTCATGCTGTCGACCACGAACAGGGTCTCTACCGGATTGAGCACCTGATGGAGCTGTTTGATCTCCTCCATCATCTCTCCGTCCACATGCAGACGGCCGGCGGTATCGACGATCAGCACTTCGGCAAAATCCCGCTTCGCCGTCTCCATCGCCCGCTTGGCGATTTTGACCGGCTTTTCATCTCCCTGGCTGGGGATGAACTGGGCCTCCACCTCTTTGGAGAGGGTCTGCAACTGATCGATCGCGGCGGGACGATAGACGTCACAACTCACCACACTGACCTTCTTTTTACCCTGCTGCTGCAACCAGCGGGAGAGTTTCGCGACACTGGTGGTTTTACCGGAACCCTGCAGGCCGGCCATCAGGATCACCGCCGGCGGTTGGGCGGTCAGGTCGAGAGACTCGTTGGCCTCACCCATCACCTGCACCAGCTCATCGTTGACGATTTTGATCAGGGTCTGGCCTGGCGTGAGGCTCTTCATCACCTCTTCGCCCATCGCCTTCTGCTTCACCTGATCGACAAACTCCCGCACCACCGGCAGCGCCACATCCGCCTCGAGCAGGGCCATGCGCACCTCACGCATGGTCTCCTTGATATTCTCTTCCGTCAGGCGGCCCTGGCCCCGTAAATTGGTCAGAACCTTGCCCAGTCTTTGTGTCAGATTGTCAAACATATCCGTCTCGAGTCCGCTTGAATTTCCACTTCGACGCTGATGGTATCGCCTGCTCCACCAACAACGCCGGGTGCATCGAACCGGTGATTATATACCAGCTCAAGCCCTCTGCTCCCGTTAAATCTGCTTTTGCAGCGAAGAAGTTGGCAGGAGTTTCACATCACCCTTTCACAGCAGCTGTCAAATGTGCGAATATCCGGCCTAAGTAGATTGATTTCAAGAGAAGTTTCACCTTTGATCGCCACACTCGCCATTATCGCCTACCTGGCAACTGGAACCGTGATCGCACTGCGTCTGTTCAACGGCCGCATGGGTTCGGGTCTACCCAGGTCACTGGCCCTGGGTCTGGGCTTTCTGGGTATTCTGCTGCACGCGATCCCCCACTACCAGAATCTGATGGCCGCAGCCGGATTCAACATGGGCATCTTCAATGCCATGTCATTGATTGCCTGGACCATTACCCTGCTGCTGCTGATCTCGAGTCTGACCAAGCCGGTGGAAAACCTGGGCATCTTCGTGATGCCGATTGCCGCCATTGCGATCTTTCTGGAGAACCGCTATCAGACCGTCCATTTTCTCAGCGGCCAACTCTCCTCCGGTCTGACCATACACATCCTGGTCTCGATGCTCGCCTACAGTCTGTTCACCCTGGCAAGTGTACAGGCGGTGTTACTGGCGATTCAGGATCACCACTTGCGCCAGCGCCACCCGGGGGGCTTTATCCGTGCCCTGCCGCCACTGCAGACCATGGAGAGCCTGCTGTTCGAAATGATTGCGGTGGGCTTTGTACTGCTCAGTCTGGCCCTGCTCTCCGGGTTCGCCTTTCTGGAGAACATGTTTCAGCAACAGCTGGCGCACAAAACCATCCTCTCGATCATCGCCTGGCTGGTGTTTGGCACCCTGCTGTGGGGACGCTACCGGTTCGGCTGGCGCGGACAGAAGGCCCTGATCTGGACCCTGAGCGGATTCGTGGTGTTGATGCTGGCCTATTTCGGCACCAAAGTGGTGTTGGAACTGATCCTCGGTTGAGTGCGACACCTGCACCTGACCTGCTGACATTAGCGCTGATGCCGAAGCGGCACCTATACTGAGCGGTGGATCAAACCGATTCAGCAGAGCAGACCGCAGTGCTCTGTAATCTATGCATTTGAAACAAACGGATTGATATGTCCAACAACCTTGCTACAGCAATCAAAAAACTTCAGCAGGGCAAACTGGCGGAAGCAGGCAAGTTATTCACCAGAGTGCTGAAGAAAGAACCAAACAATGCTCAAGCACAATATCTTCTCGGACAATGCCTGCTAAGACAGAATCGCAACCAGGAAGCGGTGATCCATCTCCAGCAGGTCATCTCGATGGGCAATCCGGCACCTTGCATCTACTACCTTTGCGGCATCGCATTGGAAAAATCCGGCCAGTTCCAGGAAGCGGAAAAATCCTACGACCTTGCAGAACGCCTTGGATGTACGGAAAACCTGATGTACTACATGATTGGCAGCTTCAACGCCAACATCACCAGAAATTTCGCCAAAGCGGAAGTCTATTTTGCCAAAACCATCAGCAACGACGCCGAAGCCTATGTGGCCTATGTCGCACTGAGTAAACTCTATAACGATCAATGCCGCTACGAAGATGCGCTGCAGGCACTGGACTACTGCCTGACCCATGGTTATGAAACGGTCGAAGTGTATGTGAATCTGGGTCACGCCCTATCGCACCAGGGACGCCAGCAGGAAGCCCTGGCCTGTTGCAAGAAGTCGGTTGAACTGGCCCCTGATCATCCGGTCGCACAGCAAAACTATCTGGTGCAGCTGCTATTCTCCCTGGACGATGAAGCGGAGATCTATCCGGAAATCGCCCAGTTGACCAAACCCCTGAACGCCCGAACACGAAAAAAGTACGTTGGCGAGATGAACTGTGAGCCCGACAGAAAACTCGCCCTTGGCTTTGTCTCCGCCGACTTCCGTCAACACGCAATCGTCCACTACTTCATGCCGGTGCTGAAGCATCTGAACAGAGAGAGATTTACCATCACCCTCTACTCCAACAGTATCATTCAGGATCACACCAGCAATGCCCTTGAAAAACTCTGTGATGATTGGGTCAACTGCAGTCAAATGGATGACAAACATTTTCAGAAGAAGATACGGGCTGATCAGATCGATATCCTCATCGATCTCTCCAACAACACTGCAGGCAATCGCTTGACCGCCTATCTTGCCAGGCCGGCTCCGATGCAGGTTTCCATGATGGGATTACAGATGTCCACCGGTCTGAGCTGTATGGATTACGCCATGCGAGACAAACAGACCGCAGAGACGTGTCAGCTCGACAGATACTCGGCGGAAAAAATTCTGCCGGTTGAGAACAGCGCCTTCTTCGACCCCCTGATGGATCTACCCCCGATCGGCCCACCTCCCTGTCTCAAGAACGGCTACATCACCTTTGGATCGTTCAACGGTCTGCGCAAGATCGACAGAAGCGTGATGGAGGTTTGGGCAAGACTTTTACATGCGCTGCCCGGATCAAAGATCCGATTGATGACAGATGACTATGAAAATGAGTTCATGAGGGACTATCTGCATGAGATTTTTCTCCAGTTCCAGGTGGATGCAAGCCGCATACAACTGCAGCCCCGGCTCTCTTTAGGGGAGTTTCTCACCTCACATAACGAAGTCGATATCGCATTGGATCCCTACCCCTATCATGGTGAGAGTACAACCTATCACTCCCTGCTGATGGGGCTACCACTGGTTACCCGTGCGGGCAACTCCTGTGCCTCCAATGTCTCAAACAGAATATTGGCCGCCATCAACCGGCAACAGTGGGTTGCCAATGACTTTGATGAATATATCGAGATCGCCCTGTCACTGGCCAAGGATGTGGACGGGCTCATCGCCAATCGCAATAGCCTGCGCAGCGACATCGAAAACTCATCACTGATGGATTTCAAACTGGTCACTGAAAATATTGAATCCGCCTTGCTGGCAGGATGGCAGGCACTCTGTGAGGAACGGAGCTAGGAAAGAAACCCATGACTAAAAACGATTATGTTGTTTCTCCCTTAGCCTCTCCCAACCAAAGGTATCTGCCATGAGTAATACCTACGTCACCCAGCCCTCGCTACCGCCACTGGACGAGTTCGTTGAACTGCTGGAACAGATCTGGGCGAGCAAACGACTGACCAACAACGGGCCATTTCACCAGCAGTTTGAAAGCGCCCTGGCTGAATACCTCGACGTCCCCTATGTCTCGCTTTTCTGTAATGGCATGATGGCTCTGCAAGTGGGTCTGCAATCACTCAAGATCACCGGTGAAGTGATCACCGCCCCCTACACCTTTCCCGCCACCACCCATGCCATCTACTGGAATCACTGCACCCCGGTTTTTTGTGATATCGATCCGCACACCTGCAACATCGATCCGGAGAAGATCGAATCCCTGATCACTCCCAAGACCACCTGCATCCTGCCGGTGCATGTCTATGGTATGCCGTGCAGGATCGAGAGTATTCAACATATCGCTGACACCTATGGTCTGAAGGTGATCTACGATGCCGCCCACGCCTTCGGCACCAAACTGAATGGCACCTCTCTGTGCAGTTTCGGCGACCTTTCGATCCTCAGCTTTCACGCCACCAAGGTGTTCAACACCTTTGAAGGGGGGGCACTGGTGATCCATGACGAGAAGCTGAAGCGACGGGTCGACTACCTGAAGAACTTTGGCTTTGCCAATGAGACCACCGTAGTGGCCCCGGGCAGTAACGGCAAGATGAATGAGATGCAGTCCGCACTGGGTCTGCTGCAGTTGAAGCATGTTGATGAGAGCATCAACAAGCGAGTGCAATTGATCGAGCTCTACCGACAACAGTTGCATAACATCCCAGGCATCCGCCTGCTCGAACCTATCGATGACCTGACGCCCAACGGCGCCTACTGCCCGATCTTTGTCGAGCAGAAGATCTATGGCAAAAGCCGGGATCAGCTCTATCAAATCCTCAAAGATGAGTCCATCTACGGACGTCGTTACTTCTACCCGCTGATCAGCCAGCTGCCCGCCTACCGGGGTCTTGCCTCCGCCTCTCCGGATCGCCTGCAAAATGCGGTTACCGCAGCCGAGCAGGTGATCTGCCTGCCCCTGTATGGGGAGCTCGAAGCAGCGACGGTTGAACGCATTGCCAACATCGTTCGAAAGGCTGCCGGGAAAGCGTGAGCATGACCAGCCGAAGCCTACTGGTGGATACCAATCGTGCTGCCGTGCCGATCTACCGGGCTCTGCGTGAATTGGGTCATGAGGTATGGGTGGTAGGCAATCGACCAACAGAGACCCTGGCAAAACTGGCGCAGAACTACACGCAACTGGATTACTCCGACACCAAGCAGCTTGGTGCATTTGTCGAGACGCACGGGTTTGACTATCTGATACCCGGCTGCACCGACCTCTCCTATCGTGCCTGTGCGGAGATCAACCAGGGCCGTTATCCCAACATCGACTCACTCTCCACCACAGACAGCATCAACAACAAACACGCCTTCCGTGAAATCGCCGAAGCAGTGGGATTACCCGTCCCGCGGCGCCTGACATTGGATCAGCTGTCAGAAGTTGAATCGGTGATTGTCAAACCGGTCGACTCGTTCAGCGGACGGGGCATCAGGGTGGTGCATGAGGCGACCGCCGACAAGTTGACCGAGGCACAAACCGCAGCGTCTCAAGCCTCCAACCGGGGCGAGACGATCATTGAAGAGTATATTCAGGGGCAGCTCTACAGCCACTCCGCCTTCCTTCATGCCGGCAGGATTGTGGCGGATTTCCTGGTTCGGGAGGATTGCATCAGCAACCCCTTCACCGTCGACACCAGCCGGCTGGCAGATGATTTTCCCCAACAGACCCTTGCGGCCATCAGGCAGGATATAGGCCGACTCGCCTCCACCCTGAGCCTGGCGGATGGTCTGATTCACACCCAGTTCATCTGTCGTGACAATGACTACTGGATCATCGAAGCGACCCGACGCTGTCCCGGCGACCTCTATGCCTTGCTGATCGAACTGGCAACGGGCTACCCCTATGCCGCCAACTATGCGGCCTGCTTCCTTGGTGAAGCGCCCCAGGCCAGGGAGAACGACCAACCGCAGGCGCTGATCACCCGCCATACCGTCACCTCCAGGCAGGGCACTCTGTTGTGGGGTTACCAATTTAACAGGCCGGTGGATATACGACTGTTTGTTCCCCTTGCCACCTCGGGAGACACCATTGAAGCCAGCCCCTATGGCAGGGCGGGGGTGTTTTTCTTTGGCTCTTCATCCGTCGAGGAGCAATACGGGCTCTATCAGAGTATTCTTGAGGGTAAGCTTTATACACTGGAGTGAGCCTGAATTTAGGAGTTGTGAATGTCAGCCAGACCCCTTGCCTTAGCCTTCATTGGTGGTGCGCTGGACTCAGCAGTCGGCTATACCCACTACAGCGCATGCCGCATGGATGGTCGGTGGCAGCTGGTGGCGGGCGCCTTCAGTGAGGATCCTTCGATCAACCGGGATAGCGCCAAAGCTTACGGGGTGGCCACTGAACGGGTATACGACGATTGGTCGGAGATGATCAGGCAAGAGCAGCAGCAACTGGATGCGGTGGTGATTCTGACCCCTACCCCCTCACACCAGAGCATAGTCTGCGAATGTCTGGCCCAGGGGATTGCGGTGATCTGTGAAAAAGCCCTCGCTGCCAGCAGCAGGGAGATCGAGCAGATCCTGGCGACCCGCGACAAACAAAACGGCTTTCTTGCAGTCACCTACAACTACTCCGGCTATCCCATGCTGCGCGAACTGCGCAGCCTGATCCGCAGTGGCAAGCTTGGCAGGATCCTCCACTTTCAGGCAGAGATGCCTCAGGAAGGTTTTCGCAGAGTGGACAACCAGGGGGAGAAACCCATACCCCAGGCATGGCGACTGCATGATGGCGAGATTCCCACCATCTATCTCGACCTGGCAGTCCACCTGCATCAGCTGATCCACTATCTGACAGCTCAGCATCCCCTGGAGGTGGTCGCGGACCAGGCCAACTACGGCTGGTTCGACGTTATCGACAATGTCTCCTGCCTATGCCGATACAGTGAGCAGATCATGGGCCAGATCTGGTTCAGCAAAGCGGCCCTGGGACATCGCAACGGATTGAAGATTCGCATCTATGGCAGTGACGCCTCAGCGGAGTGGTTACAGACAAACCCGGAAGAGCTGCTAATCTCCCACGCCGATGGTCGGCGGCAGATTCTCGACCGGGGGGAGACCACAGAGGTCGCAGGGGAGACTCGCTATAGCCGCTTCAAGGCGGGGCACCCTGCGGGATTTATCGAGGCCTTTGCCAATCTCTACCAGGATATCGCCAACGGTCTGACAAGCTACCAGCAGAGTTCACAATGGCACTCGGATGAGGTCTTCAGTGGGGAACTTGCATTGGAGGGAGCGCGCATGTTCGAAGCCATGACAAGCTCCTTCGAGCAACGTCAATGGGTCAGCATTGCAGCCAAGCCGAGCCCCAGCACCAGCCGGGATTAGCCATGCTGAATATTGGCGTGCTGCTGCAAAAGGCTACTGCAAAACCGGCTGAAAGCAACCGCCTGGTGGAGGCCTTTGTCTCGGACTCAGCTTCTGGCAGACGCTACCTGTTGGGGCGAAATGAACATGCCGCCCAGGTCATGCAGGCGATCGAAATCGATGGCATCATCGATGACTATGCAGCCAGCGGAACCCACTGGAACAACAAGCCGGTGATAACCACAGAGCAACTGCCGGAGCGGGCCATGGTGGTCAACTGCGCCATGTGCATAGCACCGGTTTCCGCCGCCCGTCGACTGCAGCATCATGATGGGATTGAACTCCTGTCCCTGGCTGATCTATGCGGCCATCTGCCCCAGCGCTTCAAGTTACCCTGGTTTGTCAGCCAGAGCCGTGACGAGGTCAGTAGTCATCTATCCGCATGGAACAAGCTGTATAAAGCATTGGCGGATGAGGCGTCACAACAGACCCTGAAGGACCTGCTCCAGTTTCGTCTGAGCGGCGATTATCACTCTATGAGCGCCTATTGCGTCAGACCGGAGGCGCAATATTTCGAGCCGTTTATCGATCCAGGCGCAGCCCATGTGTTTGTCGATGGGGGTGGTTATGATGGGGATACCACGGAAGCCTTCTGCCATCGATATCCAGACTATCGCAAGGTCTATCTGTTTGAGCCATCGGTAACCAATCTGGCAAACGCCCGTCGTCGTCTGCAGCAGCAGCGGGATATCGTATTCATCGACCAGGGCCTCTCGGATCAGCAGGGCCAACTGCCCTTCAATGCCGAGGCGGGATCGGCCAGCGCTGTCGATCCCCACAGCAGCCAACAGATACGAGTCACCACCCTGGACCAGCATGTCAGCACAAAGATCAGCTTCATAAAGATGGACCTGGAAGGTTGGGAACTGCAGGCATTGCATGGAGCCAGAAGACACATTCTGGAGGAGCGGCCCAACCTGGCCATCGCGGTCTATCACCAGGCGGCGGATTTCCGCACGATTTTTGAATACATTACCGGACTATGCCCCGACTATCGGGTCTATCTCCGCCACTACACCGAAGGCTGGTCAGAGACCATCATGTACTTCATCCCGGCAGACAGTCATCAGCCTAGGGCCTGTTAACACGAATCCAATGCGCCCTGTTGCGCCTGAAAAAGCGCCAATCAAGGCGCGAGGAGCGAAGTTTGGTTGTTCCAAATGAGCGAC
>NAUB01000009.1 GCA_003676145.1 gamma proteobacterium symbiont of Stewartia floridana
GTCGCTCATTTGGAACAACCAAACTTCGCTCCTCGCGCCTTGATTGGCGCTTTTTCAGGCGCAACAGGGCGCATTGGATTAGTGTTAACAGGCCCTAAAACGCTCAGAGAATTTGGGGAGGTAACATCATGTCAGCTGCACTCAATTATCATCAGCAGCCACAGATCCGCCATGTACTGAACCACGATATTATGCACTGCACCGCGGAAGGGGTGACCGGAAATCATCTCTTTTCAGGTCGAGCACTGGGCATCTCCGAACCCAGCGACATCATACAGCTGCACCCGGACCTGGAATATCTATGGCGGGATATTACTGCCCACTACCGCAGGATCGGTCTGCATCACTGCCGCCAGGTAATCTGGAACCTGGAGCTCTCCCAGCTTGCAAGGCACACCGGCTACAAGCCCTCGGTCTTCTACTACGGCCCGCACGAATACCGAAACTGGGGTGATCATGCCTGGCTGGAAACCGTTGAATACATCAACTCAAAAAACAACTTCATGCAGCTTGCTCGACAGCTGGGCATCGATGTGCCGGCAACCCACTGTTTCGACAGTGTCATGGAAATCACAACAGAGTGGCTCGATCGTTTCGTCTATCCCTGCTATCTCAAGGCCGCAATCTCTGTCTCAGGGGTGGGAATCTATCGCTGTGAAACCCCCCAGCAACTTCAGCAATCCCTGACCTGTTTCGAAGCCGGGGTCCCGGTTCAGATCCAGGAAGAGGTGATTGCCGATAGTTTTCTCAACATGCAATATCAAGTGGTCGGCAAACAACTCAGGAGGCTCGCGGTCAGTGAGCAGATCCTCGATGGCTTTGCCCACCAGGGAAATCGATTTCCAGCCAGCTTCGAGCCCTGGGAGAGCATTGAGCCAATGGCTGAATGGCTTAAACAAAACGGCATCAAGGGGATCTTCGCTTTTGATGTGGCTGTATCGCAAACCCCAAATGGGCTGAGGTTTCCAGCCATTGAATGCAATCCCCGATTCAACGGCGCCTCATACCCCACACTGATCGCAAATAAAATGGGTATCAGCCAATGGTGTTCAATCAATCTGTCTACCAGCTTCAATAAACTTTCGCAGATCGATCTGCAGGACATCGAATATGACGAACAGACGGGGGAAGGTGTTATCCTTGTCAATTGGGGAACGATACTGGTAGGCAAACTGATGCTATTGATCGCCGGCCCGACCGCCTATCAGCAAGAGCTGATCGCCCGGTTGAAAGCCCGTCTCAACCCTTCGACTTAGACGAACACCAATCCCGGCCCAATGGCCAGACACACAGCAGGATGATTCATGGGCCAGAAAGGTCACTACTCATTGATGGTACATGGCGGCGCCGGGGCGCTGGATAATGTCAAAGACCAGAAGACAGCCGTTAGATACCTGGAGAGTATCCGGCATATCCTGGAGCATGGACGGGAAGTGCTTGAGCTTGGCGGATCTGCCCTGCAAGCAGCTGAAACCTGCGCCTCACTGCTGGAGGATGATCCGGTTTTCAATGCGGGTTGTGGATCGGTACTCAATGAGTATGGCAAGGTTGAGATGGATGCCGCCATCATGGACGGCCGGGACCTCTCCGCAGGGGCCGTCGCAGCGGTACAGAACATAGCCAACCCTATTCAGCTAGCCCGATATGTCATGACTGAGAGCGAGCATGTGATGCTGATCTCCGAGGGCGCGATGCGATTCGCAGACCACTGCGGCATCGCAAGGGAACCTGATAACTACTTCTACACCCCTGACCGGGTGGAGCAGCTCAAACAGGCACGCCTGAAACATAAGATCATGCTCGATCATGACGACACCGAAGAGGATAGCGAGGATCAGAAGTATGGCACCATCGGCGCCATCGCCCGGGATGAGGCAGGAAATCTCGCTGCTGCAACCTCAACCGGCGGCATCGTCAACAAGCGCATGGGGCGGGTTGGCGACTCGCCGATCATTGGCGCAGGCGTTTATGCGGACAATGAGACCTGTGCTGTCTCAGCCACCGGATACGGTGAGGACTTTATGCGCACTCTGATCGGTAAAACCATCTCAGACTATATGCTGATGATGAACCTGGACGGCAGACAGGCGACAGCGGCAGGCATCGAGTACCTGAAACGCAAGGTCAAGGGCAGAGGCGGTGTGATTGTGATAGATAGAGAGGGCAATTGCAGCAGTGGACTGACAACGAAAAAGATGATCCATGGCTGGATCGAGAAGAGCGGTGAGGCCATAGCACGCTTTTAGTTGCTCTGTACTCCGTTAATACAGCTGCCGCTGACGCTCTTGGAAAAGGGGTTCAGGTCGTTGCCATAGCCAGATAGCGACCAAGCTCAGTAGCAGCATCAGACTGCCAGAGATCTGCCAGCCCGGAGAGCTGACTATCGGCAAGATAGCGAAACCGACGCTCAAGCCCAGCACCGCCATCCATTTACCCGTACGTAAGATCCGTTCATGTGTTTGGCTTCACTCATCGACTCATCCAAAGCCAATCCTCAAAACCATCAGGGATTCCCAGGTGGGAATGATTGACCCTCACATTTTTTAATCGCTAAATGACTATCGAGTGTGATCAATCCCACAAACTCGACATGGTTAAGCGAATTAACCGGCAACTCTTGATCAAAATCAAATCCTAAACTTTCCCACCCCACTACATCTATTCAGGTAATCCAGAGATTAATCACGATTCGAGGTGGATCCATGGCAACAAGGGAAAGCTTGTGCGCACTCTGTCTGACTGTAGCGATCACGGCTTGTGGCGGCGGTGGAGGGGGTGGTGGCGACAGCACCAATACGGATAACAATAGCAACCAGAACAGCCAGGCCAGCATGCAGGCGTTGGGTAGAAAGCTCTTCTTTGACACAAACCTCTCAAGCGGCAGCAACCAGGCCTGCGCCAGTTGTCACGACCCGGATAACGGCTTTGCCGACCCTAGGGTAAGCGTCAACGCACCGGTATCCGAAGGTTCGGTTGGAGGTACCTTTGGAGACCGCAATGCACCAACCGCAGCCTATGCCGCCTTCACACCCTCATTCACAACCGTTGCCGCATCTGCACAGACCCCGGAGACCGACTCCAAATACGAGGGAGGACAGTTTCTCGACGGCCGGGCTCTCGATCTGGTAACCCAGGCCAAGGGACCCTTCCTGAATCCGCTGGAAATGAATAATGCCTCTGCTGAAGAGGTGGTCGGCAAGGTACAGAATTCCGACTATGCGCACGAGTTCACCGCACTCTTTGGAGAAGACGCCTTCAGCGATACAGACACCGCCTACCACAATATCGCCACAGCAATAGCCGCCTTTGAATCATCGGATGAGGTCAATCCCTTCAGTTCGAAATTCGATGCCTATCTGAACGGGAACTACACCTTCAATGCATCGGAACAGCGTGGCTTCGATCTGTTCCAGGATGCCACGAAAGCCAAATGCGCCAACTGTCACCCCCTGGGCACAACCTCCGAGGAGTCCCTGTTCACCAATTTCCGCTACTACAACATCGGCACACCGAGCAATCCACAAAACCCCGCCAACATTGCAGACAGCAGTTTTGTCGATGCAGGCTTGGGTGGCAGCAGCGCCATCGAGAGTGGTGATGAGGCGGCGGAACGGGGAAAATTCAGAGTCCCGACACTGCGCAACGTGGAGCTGACGCCTCCCTATATGCACAATGGGGTCTATGAGACGCTGGAAGAGGTCGTCCTGCACTACGATATTCAAGTGGCCAATCTGTTCATCACCCCGGAAGTGAATGATCCGAATATCGCTGCGGAGATGAATGCAGGGAGCTTCGAAGGCTTGAATCTCAGCGATCAGGAGCGAGCGGATCTGGTCAATTTCATGCTCACCCTGACGGATGGCTATTTCTAACCTTGCTGGGAGAGGGTCGGCTCCGGGCGCTGCCAGAGCCAGATTGCAACCAGGGTCAGAAGCAGCAACACCGCCAATGAGAGCTGCCAGCCCGGACTGCCGATCAACTGAAAGATGACATAACCAAGACTCATGCCCAGCACCGCCATCCATTTCCCCGTACGTGAGATCTGTCCATGCGTGATGAAGAGATAGACCGGCTGTCCAAAGCGGGGGTGTGACAGAATCCGCTTTGTCAGATGTGGCGCACTTCTCGACCAGCACCAGACCGCTCCAATCCAGAATATGGTGGTAGGCAAGAGAGGAAGCACGATACCGACAGCACCAAGTAAGAACAGGCCCCAGCCGGCTAACTGCATCCAGGCTCTCGACACCGGATGCATATCCTGGCTGTTGTTATCAGCCTGTTTGGCTTCACTCATCGACTCATCCAAAACCAATCCTCAAAAACATCATGGATTCCCAGGTGGGAATGTAAGATTCACTCTATAGACCCGTCATGCAGCAGTTAGTTTGCAGCAGTGCTCTACTCTATCTAGCATAGCCATTGGTTGCTCATTGATACAATCAACAGTTCCTACCAGCTCGATAGCTTCTATTAATAATTAGAAGCAACAGCCTCAGCAAACTGACCATCAGTCTTTATCCTGATGGTGTTTCAGTTAGAGCATACTTGTTGGCGCCATGCCCCACCAAACAGGGTTTGAGTAATCACAAATCGGACAAATAAAAAAGCCGGCCTGAGAACCAAGGCCGGCATAATTCAGCTCAACGGAAGCATTGCGCTCCCAGAAAGAGCCATTATCGATTCAAGTCATTATAAACTGCTCAACTCCAATCTATACATTAACTCTACGACTGTATGAGACAAATCCGATCAGCGCCGCTGCAAACAACCAGGCAGCAGCAGGAAGCGGCACAGCACTCATGGTTAGATCGTAGTCGGATCCTATCTTCGGATCCAAGGCACTCAATGCAAAACCGGAGAGGGTAAAAATATAATCCCCGGCACTCAAGATGAATGTCTCCGAAAATACATTTCCAAGGTGGAACTGCTCATTGGTTGTCAGGTTGGTCAACAGCAGATCATCCTGAAACATACCTTCATGGGTTCCTGATATATTGACCTCCAATGACGGCACGTCGATCGTCAGACTGTATGAGTCGAGAAAATTACCCATAGGTTGAGGGGTGGCGTAGCTATCCCCTTGTGCAGAAAAAACACCTGCATCATAGGAAGCCGCTTGAATCCCAACGGAAGTGGTCATCAGTATCGCCATCAGCGCGATTGTGCGTAGCATTAGCTTTTTCATAGTTTCATCCTTAAAAGCGTTTGTGAGGTCCGATCACTCCTAACGAATCGGTTCCATCCGCTAAAAAGCTAACACCAAAACAGTGTTTATAACAAAACCTAATCCTTAAAAATTGAAACTATTTACAAAAAGTTCACACATCTAAGAAAACCTGCTCATATGAACAATGTAATTTTTTTAAGGGATGGCTTGCCCGATCATCCTGGAAAACTTCAAATCCGGGCATCGATCAAACTGGATGGTCTTCCCGGTCTGAATCAGACCGGGAAGAGACATATCTGGGCACGCCATTAATTGATCAGTCACCGCGATACAACTCAACATCCATCTTGGGTGGCAGCTGCAGATGAAACCCCTGTGTCGTCAGATTTTGCATCACCACACTCACCTCCTCCCGGGCCAGTTTTCGAGAACTGTTCAAGGTCAACTCCATGACCTTTTCCGGTCTGCCGAATCTTTTCAAAAGCGCATCAGGCACATTCGAAAAATCCCCTTCTTCGGGAACATAGAGATACATCTCATCTTTTTTGCTGCTGCGGTAGATGCAGCAACTCACCTCCATCAACGGATCTCCAGTCACAGTCCATTGATCTCCGGCGCCGGAGAGACAGCTAATTTCCAGATATCCTGGTTATATTCTGTGATTGTTCTGTCCGTTGAGAAACGGCCGCATCGAGCGCTATTGATAATACTCATACGAGTCCATTGAGCCTGATCGTGATAGGCTTTTGCCGCCTGCTCCTGGGCATCGATGTAACTGCGGAAATCAGCCGCTGTCATCCAATGATCATAGGGACTGCGAATCGACTCAACGATCTCATCAAAAATGCCCGGCTCAAACTGGTTGAAGTAACCACTCTCCAGCAGCTTCATCACCCGATTGAAGTCTGCATCATGTTCAATGATTTCGTTTGGCGCATAGTGACTGCGTCGACTCTCAACCTCGTCACTTGTCAACCCGAACAGGAAGAAATTCTCTTCACCCACCTCTTCCAGTATTTCAATATTCGCCCCATCAAGGGTACCAATGGTGACGGCACCGTTCATCATGAACTTCATATTGCCGGTCCCTGACGCCTCTTTACCCGCTGTTGATATCTGTTCTGACAAATCGGTTCCCGGCGCAATGACCTCCATTGCCGTTACCCGGTAGTTGGGCAGGAATGCCACTTTCAACAGACCACCGACCTTTTCATCCCGATTGATCACACGCGCCACGCTGTTGATCAACTTGATGATCAGCTTTGCCATCTGGTATCCGGGCGCGGCTTTGCCGCCGATCAAGACACAGCGGGGCGTCCAGTTTTCCGTATCCCCGGCGCGGATACGGCAGTAGAGATGGATCACATGCAGGATGTTCAACAACTGACGTTTATATTCGTGAATACGTTTGACCTGCACATCGAACATCGCCTCAGGATCAAAGTCGACGTCACAATCGACCTTTACCAACTCAGCCAGTCGTTGCTTGTTGTCAGTTTTGACCTGGCGCCACTTCTTTTGAAAACTTGGACTGTCGGCCAGGGATTCCAGCTTCTTCAGTTTATCAAGATCTGAAATCCAGCCATTGCCCACCTGCTCATCGATCAACTGACGCAATCCACCATTCGAGGCGGCCAGCCAGCGCCGCGGTGTTACACCATTGGTCTTGTTGTTGAACCGCTCCGGCCAGAGCTCAAAAAAGTCATGGAACAGGCCCTGCTTCAGCAGCTCCGTATGCAGTGCGGCCACGCCATTGATGGAAAAACTGCCGACAATCGCAAGATAGGCCATTCTGACCATTGGCTCAGGCCCCTCTTCGATGATCGACATCCGCCGCAGGCGATCGGAATCACCAGGCCATTGCAGTGCCACCTCACTGAGAAAACGGGCATTGATCTCATAGATGATCTCCAGCAGTCGTGGCAGCAGACAATCAAACAACTTCACCGACCAACGCTCAAGCGCTTCCGGCAGCAGCGTATGGTTGGTATAGGCCATGGTTTTCGAGGTGATCTCCCAGGCCTTATCCCAGGAGAGCCCCTGCTCATCCATTAACTGCCTCATCAACTCAGCGACAGAAACACTGGGGTGGGTATCATTCAGCTGAAAACAGTTTTTCTCCGCGAAATCACTGAAGTCGGAATGGTGCTCATTCCACTCCCGGATCACATCCATGATACTGGCGGAAGCTAAGAAGTACTGTTGTCGCAGACGCAGCTCTTTACCATTTTCACTGGCATCATTCGGGTAGAGCACCATGGTGATATGCTCGGCATCGTTTTTCGCCTCCACCGATTCGGTGTAACTGCCCGCATTGAATTCATCCAGATTGAACTCATCGGTTGCCGCGGCCTTCCAAAGACGCAAGGTGTTTACCGTACCGTTACGATAACCGGGCACCGGCAGATCGTAGGGCACCGCCAGCACATCCTGGGTATCCACCCAGCGAACTCTGCCGTTGATGTGTTCGGTGCGCCCACAGAATTTGATCTGCTGAGTATATTCAGGCCGCTCCAACTCCCAGGGGTTACCATCCCTCAGCCAATGGTCCGGATCCTCGATCTGCTGGCCATTCGCGATATGCTGACGAAACATGCCGTACTCATAGCGCAGTCCATATCCCCGAACCGGCAGCTGCAGGGTTGCACAGCTGTCGAGAAAACAGGCGGCCAGACGTCCCAGTCCCCCATTACCCAAACCCGCATCCGGCTCACTCTCTCTGATGTGATCCAGATTGATACCGAGTTCAATGAAGGCCTGATCGACTTCTTTGCTGATATCGAGATTGAGAATCGCATTACTCAGGGTGCGCCCCATGAGAAACTCAAGCGAGAGGTAGAAGGTACGCTTACAATCGGACTCTTCGTAGTGTGAACGGGTCAGTTTCCATCGCTCAATCAGCCGATCCCGAACCGTCAGCGCCAACGCCTTATAGGGGTAGTGACTCGAAGTACAGTGATCATCTCTGCCCAGGGTATGGGCAAAGTAACGACGAAAATCAAACGATATCGCCTCGGAGTCCATACCCAAAGGAGGCAGAGGAGCCAGGGGGTTACAGATATGTTCTACTGTTCTTCGGGAGCCGGCTTGGTCTTTCGACATGATCACTGTCCTGTTCTTACTCTCAGCTGGAGCATTGGTTACCGGTGCGGCAGTTTTGGCGAAAAAATAGAGACCACTCCCAGCCACACACCTGAAACGGGATCGGTATCTTTATTTAAAATGGAACCTTAACGGGTTCCGGGCAATTCTAAACAATCAATCCTGCGAGTTACACCGGTTCGACTGAAAAGTCACCTACCGATGAGCCCCTGGAAGGCTTTCAGTAAACTCACGAAACAGCAGTTTCGTAAATTATTTCATTTAAAAATCAGTAGCATAACGGAACCGATCATTAATGCTGCATTTTTTGTAAGGTTATAGGGTTATTTCCATTCCAATCCCTCTGTAACTCCGGCAAAAAACAACTGCATCCCCAGCGAGCAGACCTAACTGATTGAAAAGCATGAGCATATCGCTCCTGACAGGCAGTGATCAGAAGCCAGGCAACGCACAATCAAATGCTGAATTTCCACGACGCTCAACAACTGGCTGTTAAAAAAGCCGCTTGGCAGCAAAAACCCGGCAAAGACCATACTGACGCAATGGTACGGCCAACATCGATTCACACTACCCTGGATAAAAGAGTTAAAGCTATCTATCTTTTTAAGTGCAGCTCGACCGACACCAACGGCGCAGCAGCGAAGTGATCAAGGAATCCATGCCCCATAAAGAGATTCCAAATAATATAAAACAATCAGGTATCAGCTAACCCGACAGCCATCCAGGCGATTATCAAGGTATGCCCTGGTGCCGAGTACGGAGGAGAGAAGATGGAGAGTACAGCGTATACAGGCAGCACTCGCTGGGATGAACTGGTGGTCAACCGGATTGCAATCAATCAACCCCTGCAGTGGTTGTCCAAAGGTTGGCGGGACATGCGGGATGCGGGCAGATACAGCCTCGCCTATGGCGCCGCCATCGTCGCGATCAGCGCCCTGATAACCTACCTTCTGTACGCCACTGAGAGTCAGTTTCTGCTGCCTTTTCTGGTTGCCGGCTTTTTCCTGATCGCACCGTTCCTGGGCATTGGTCTCTATCAGATGAGCGCCCACCTGGAACGGGGAGAGCCACTGAAAACCTGCAATGCACTGGAAGCCTGGAAAAGCAACCATACCCATATCAGCATGATCACCGGTGGATTCCTGATCATCATGCAGCTCTGGATCGCTTCCAACTATGTGCTTTTTTCCCTGCTCTATGAGGGTATCTCGCCACCACTGGACAACTTCTTTGCAAATGTTTTTCTCTCGGAGAAAGGCAGGAACTTCACCATCGCAAGCATCATGGTGGGCTTTTTCTTTGCCTGGTGGGCCTACATGATCAGTGTCATCACCGTTCCCATACTGATCGACCGCAAGATCGATGGCTTCACCGCAATCCGCCTGAGCGTCAAATCGGTACTGAAGAACATGCCGGCGATGATGCTGTGGGCCTTTCTGATCGTCCTGATCGTTGGACTCGGACTGGTCACCTACTACATCGGATTACTGATCGCCCTGCCGTTGATTGGACATGCCAGCTGGCACGCCTATCGATCCTTGGTACCGCCTTCCTAGGGGCTGTTTGATTGTTTGGGATTTAAAACCGCAAATGGACGCGAATCACCGCAAACATTCGCTAATATCTTAATAGGTTTTGATACTCAACCATCCATTGTGCTTGGTGGTTAAAACGGCATACACACAGGATGATCATTAACGTCGGCCCCGACCGATATTTCGCGTGTTTTTGCGGTGATTCGCGTCCATTTGCGGCTCTGGCTTCAGACATTATCGACAAGCCACGAAATCAGACTCTCACGCCACATTGAGCAATATCGGACTTTGCAGGCGTAGGCCGGGATCCGACTGATAAACATCACGGATCCCGGCTTTCGCCGGGATCAAAGCCAGAGAAAAGATCTGTGGCGGCTTAGGTAACCACGGTAAGAAACCGCTCGTTCAACTTCTGATCATGGTAGAAGATCGCGCCACCCAACTCATCGGCAGTCCAGGTAATCGGCTCATGATCCGGATACCAGTCGTAGGAGCCGTGAAAGACCTCGTTACGATTGCCTGAGGGGTCGAAGAAGTAGATGGTACGACCCCGGGTAATCCCATGACGGGTGGGACCGATGTCGATGGAGATTTTGTGTTTACCGATGATGTCGGCGGCACGTAACACCTCTTCCCATGAGCCGAGCAGAAATGAGGCATGATGCAACTTGCCCTTCTCTTCATGACGGATGATCGCCAGGTCGTGGGCCTTCATGCCACAGGTCAGAAATGAGGCCAGTTGCAGATCACCATCCACCACCTTTTCCGTCTCATCGAAACCCAATACCTCTTTGAACAGTTTGACACTGCCATCCAGGTCATCCCCATACAACAGGCAGTGATCGAAGCGCTGCACCTGCATACCTTTCAGATTGTCGGGCCAGGGTTCCGGATTGACCCGTCCCATATCGGTCCCTTTCACATCCTTGTCCGCGTAGAGCTCGAACATGTGACCGGTGGGTGAATCGAAGCGAACCCGTTCGCCGCAGTGATTCAGTTCACCCGCAGGGATGCGCTCCACGTTGCATCCGAAATCCTTCAGTTTCTGTTCCAGCTCATCCATGGTTTCCCTACTGTCGACTTTGAAACCCATGAAATCCATGCCGGTGGAGTCTGCTTCACGCAGCACCACCGAGAACCAGTCCTGCTCATCCCAACCTTTAAGGTAGACCCGCCCCTGGTCATCCCGGTCGGTCTCGAGCAGGCCGAGCCGCTCTTTGTAGTGAAGCAGGGATTCATCCAGGTCAAGTACCCGCAGGGACACATGTCCCGGGCGTAAAACACCTCTAATAGCCATCAGTGAAGCCTCCTATGGTTGCCGCATCTCGGTGCGGCCGGTATATATAAAAAATCAATCCAACCGGTCTGCATCTGCCGGCTTTTCGTTATGAACAGGAACCCCGATAACCGTTAAGCCCTGGGGTACGGAAACAGATCAACGACTTGTGTCCAACACCGTTGTCCGCCAGGCTTTTACTCATATCGGGGGTTGACGATTGACCGTCAATCTTCCACTCCACCTGCTCCCAGTTGACCGATTGGTAGTCCGGGTGCATGCCGTAATAGGTCGGTATCAGCTCTTCAATCAAGGCACCGAATGGCATCTCCGGGGGCAGTGGGAAAGCGATTGCCGAACAGAAACTCAGGTGCTCCTCCCAGTGCAGGTAGACCACCTGGTTACCGTGGAAATTTTCCTTGCGATCGCGGAACTCCACGGCCTCCGCGTAGCCTGGTTTGAGTGCGATTACAGCCATCTGCTATACCTCGCTATGTATTCGTTTTTCATCGTTGTCATCTCGTTATCCTTATCCGCTGCGGCAAGCCGCACCCTACGTTGGTTCATGTGTAGGGTGCGGCTTGCCGCACCGTGTTTAGGCTTCAGCTGTCAGTTAGCAACCTTCTTGCGTGCAGCCTGCCAGGCATCCCACTGCTGTTGATCCGGCGAACCGCTGTAGTCCAGGTTGTCGGCACCGTTATCCATGTGATACCACTTCAAAACATCACCCAGATCCGCTCCGCCGCAATTGCCTTGGAAAATCTGGTGTACCGGCAACCAGGCCTGGGCAAACTTCTCCGGCTCGTTCTCAAAGATGTCCTTACAGCCGTCAGAGCAGAAGTGGTAGCGTTCGCCCTTGTATTCGGTACTGCGGAAGCCGATCTTGCCGGGATCGCCAGGCTCGGTGTAACCCATCGGGATCTGACAGGTCTGGCAGAGCTGAGGCAGGGCGTTGTTGTAGAAACGTTCACCCTTGGCCTCCATCTCCCGCCACATCTCGAAGCGTGGACGGTAGTATTTGTCGAAGGTGTTGGGATACTTCTCCGACAGCCAGGCCATCTCTTCATCGGTTGGCAACCAGGTATGGAAACCGGCCGCCTGGGTGTATTGATAGAAGATCGCCCAGTTCTGGTGGGAGATGTGCTCCGCCTCTTCGGTGGCGATATCCGCATACTTGGGAACCCGCAGACCATAACGGGAGAGATCTTCAAACAGCGCACCACCCGCTTCGGTGAAGTAGATCTCCCACGCCTCCTTCCAGGACATGATCCGTTTCGGCAGCATGTAGTCCATCATCATCGCCACCAGGCCCAGCATCTTGTGGCCACGCCAGAACCATTTGTCCACCCACTTCTGCACGATCGGCAGATTGTCCGGGTGCTGTTCCAGCATGAACTTGATCACTTCGATACCAAGAGTCATGTGACGTGCTTCATCGGACTGGGCCGAGAAGCCGAAGGTCACTGTCGCCAGGTCGCCGTTGTAGGCGGCGCCGGACATGAACGGCACGAACAGCAGGTTGGTCAACACATACTCAAAGGCGAAAGAGATCGCGGTAAAGAACTCGAAGGGGCCGGCGGTACAGGCATCGTCGAAGAAGGACTTCGGCACCGACAGGTACCAGACCCGATCGTGCATGTGGGGGAATTCGGCGAAGCCATCGAAGTACTTGTTGTAGTGACTGATGGTATGAATCTGAGTCTGCGCATGACGCAACTCATCCAGGGATTGCATCTGCGCCGCCACCCGCGGACCGACGCCGCGGATATGCCGACCCAGATGGGCAAAGTGGCGATGGGCCTGATATTCCAACGGCGTCACGCCGGTGAGGAACAGCTTGATTGCATTCACATAGCGGGCATCGGAGATACCGAGCTGGCCGTTGTTCTGCGCGAAAGAGTCGAGTACCGCATACAGCTTGCGCTCTTTCTCACCCTGGTATTTCCAGTAGGCGTCCATGGTCAGGCGGAATGGGTCCTCCCATTTCGACCAGTCGGTGATCTTGATCCCTTCGAAGGTATCGTAGGGAAACACATCGTCCATCTTCTGGTAGCTGGTCTCCCAGTCGAGACCTCGGGTCATCAGCGCATAGCGCTGTTTCAGGTTCATCTTTTTCTTGCGTGGGGGTGTCATTGAATTGCTCCTCCGGTATTAAGCGCCCCAGGAGAGGACCAGCTCATCATCGTCCTCATCCAGGCTGCCGCCCATGGATACGATGGTGAGATGGATCTCCTGAGGATCCCAGTCGCGACCGATACGCTCGGATACAGACTCCGCCTTGACCACCAGGCGTTCCGGGCAGTCGATCTTGACCGCACCGGGCATGTAGTTGGCGTTGGCGCTGGGGTTGTCTTCTAAAATCGACTCGATCACGGGACGAGCCTCATCATTGTTCTGCAGGGTTATGGATACGATGCCAGCCATCTCGGCCTCCTGTTATAGGTTCAAACCGAGCTTGCCGGCCCGCTTATCGAGTTGTTCTTTCACATCGGCGAGAGCACTATCGGCACAATCACCCAACACCATGGCTGCCAGGGGTTGTAGGGCCTTATGGATCTCATCCCGCCACTCGCCATACCAATTGGAGAGCAACGCCTGGTTCTCCTCCGACTCCTTGGCCGCCACCTTGATCACCGCATCGACCCAGCGGTTGTGTTCCGTATTCCAGTCGACCATGAACTCACAGAGGATGGAGATCGCCGCCGCACCATGCTTTTGGCCTTCGCTATCGAAGTGGTTGTAGACCAGGGGATAGATCAAACCATCCATCACCAGGAACTGGGCCACCAGGGCCTCGAACCAATCCTTCACCACCAGGCTGTCTTCCACGCACTTGCGCAGCCCCTGCCAGGCCTCACCATCCATCCACTGGGCTTTGGCATCGTCCAGCAGATCGCCGGTGCCATTGCCCAGAGAGATACCGATACGGGAGAGGATCTGGGCGATACCCAGACGATCACCAGCGGTGAAGATCGCCGCCGAGGTGATGGCGGTGCCATAACCTGCGTCACTGATCGAACAGGCATTCATATTGGCGCCCCACTCATAGTGGCGCAGCGGGACCAGATAGTTGACGATCATCTGCCGCCATTCCGGTTCGATGTTGGCCAGCATCTCCCGCTTCTCTTCAAAGGCGAAGTTGCGATCGGTGGTCTGATGCATGTTGGCCCGGGCGATGGTGTAGGTGCCGTAGTAGTACTGACGGGGATCCTTGAACTTGTACCAGTCGGACATCTTGATCTGGGTACGCCCCTCATCGAAGTGCCAATGCTCCGGTCCCCACAGGGGCCGATAGTGAAAATGGGTGGTGGCCTGCAGATCGTAGACCCCCTCCTCATAACGGGAAGCCGGGGCGTCTGAACCAAGGCGCCTTGCCACATGGGCAAAGGTGTGGCGCTTCGGCTCCACGTTCATGGTTTTGATATCGATACTCATGGTTGCTCTATTCCTCCTGGGATAGCGGATCTTCCACTAAAGGTTCGTCGACTCCCGGTAGAGACCGGGGCGCTTGGTCTGACCGTCCCCGGTTCCGATCTCATCGGAACTGCGGACCAGTCTGGCCTGGTGCTTGTCGCAGAAGATCTTGAAGGCTTCGTGGGGGAGGATCAGTTCAACCGTCAGGTCCTCATCGTCGATGGAGAACTCAAACTCGACAAACTTGCCGAGCCGCTCGCCGGTGACTCTGATGTAGGCCTGGCCAATTTTCGGGACATATTCCCGCATGACATCCTCCTGTTCTCTCAAATGGAGACCTCTAAAACGGTCTCTCTCAATTTCTGGTCAAAAGGAGATTGCAGAAGCTGTGCCAAAACCATTAAGTGATTGTTTTTTATAAATTAACAGGATTTTTACTGGATCATAGGCGGGAAAAAATTTGATGATTCAGTGAAACTCGTTTGATCATTTGGCAAATTTCACCAAATCATTCAACCTTCAGCAGCAAAAATGCTGCAACCGCACAATCTGAACACTCAACCCATGTCAAATATGCTCAAGCCACGGCAAACAGTCCAAAAATTTATTATTTGATTAAATTTCCAGTTGGCACTATAAAAATAGGAGCGCATGGGAGAAGCCATCGAGTTTCCAACAAACAGAAATAGAAGCCATACGCTCTCAGGGATGATTTTTTATATACCAACTACTACTCCCCGGTGATCAGGAGAGGCGGGGCGGAGGATAGATGTCATCTCAATTGAGTATCTCCGGTCTTCCCATGGAAGAGCGGAACCTGCACCTGACTTTCGACGCGGGACAGATCCTGCTCAACGACCAGCGCATGGTATTGATGCATACCCACGCCATGGGAGCTCTGCGCAAAGAGCTGATGGACACCCTTGGCCACGACCGGGCGCGGGGGGTGCTGACCCGCATGGGCTATGCCTCCGGGGCCAAGGATGCGGATCTGGCGCGCAAGCTTCTGCCGGAATCCAATGACGAGGACCTGCTGTTGATGGGGCCACGACTGCATACCCTGGAAGGGGTGGTGCATGTCAAACCGATCAAAATCGATATCGATATCCGTCAGCGCCACTTCTATGGTGAGTTCCTGTGGGAGAACTCCCACGAAGCCTCGGAGCATCTGAAGCTTTTCGGCATCCATCCGGAACCGGTCTGCTGGACCCAGATCGGCTACGCATCGGGCTACACCAGCGAGATCATGGGACGCTTCATCGCCTACCGGGAGGTGGAGTGTCACGCCAAAGGGGATAAACACTGCCGCATCATCGGCAAGCCCATCGAGGAGTGGGAAGACGCGGATGAAGAGCGGCGTCACTATCGCCCCGACCCGATGGCGGAACAGCTGCTGGCGCTGCAGGATGAGGTAAGCCACCTGAGGGACTCCCTGCAGGAGGAGACCGGCATTGGCGATATGGTGGGCAGCTCCCAGGCCTTCAAGGATGCCTGTGACATGCTGCGCAAAGTGGCGGAGAGCCATGTCACGGTGCTGCTGCTTGGTGAGACCGGCGTGGGCAAGGAGATGTTCGCCCGGGCGCTGCACAGCATCAGCCCCCAGGAGAAAAATCCCTTTGTCGCCATCAACTGCACCACCATCCCGGAAGAGCTGATCGAGTCGGAGCTGTTCGGTGTGGAGAAAGGGGCCTATACCGGCGCCCTGCAGTCCCGACCCGGACGCTTCGAGCGCGCCCATGGGGGCACCCTGTTCCTGGATGAGGTGGGCGATCTGTCGATGAACGCCCAGGCGAAGCTGCTGCGGGTATTGCAAGAGGGAGAGATCGAGCGGGTCGGTGACACCAGGACCCGCAAGGTGGATGTGCGGGTGATCGCCGCCACCAATGTGGATCTGCAGGAGGCGGTGGCCGCTGGACGCTTTCGCTCCGACCTCTACTACCGACTCAACATCTACCCGGTTATCATCCCGCCCCTGAGAGAGCGTAAGGATGATATCGAGCTGCTGGTGGAGCGCTTCCTGGAGAAGTACACCGCTCGACACGGCAAGCGGGTCAGCGGTGTAACCGAACCGGCACTGCAATCCCTCTACGATTACAACTGGCCGGGTAACATCCGTGAACTGGAGAACATGATCGAGCGTGGTGTGATCATCGTATCCAATGGCGAAGCCATCGATCTCAAGGATCTGTTCCCCTGTCTCAACATGAGCAAGGATGCCCCGAACCTGATGCCCAGCAACCCCCAGGAGCCCCTGCCACTCGACTCACTGGTCGCCCAGGTACTGGATCAATCCGGCAGCATGGAGGCGGTGGAGACACTGATACTGGAGTCCGCGGTGGAGAAGGCCAACGGCAATCTCAGCCAGGCCGCCAGACTGCTCGGCATGACCCGTCCTCAACTGGCCTATCGTTTGAAAAAGCGGGATGGGGATTAGGGCTATTTGGATTATTAAGTCCGCTAATGAACGCGAATAAACGCTAATGGTTTTTGTTGTGTCAGGTCGGTTTGGAGCAGCTCATTCGTACCGCGATTGGATGCGAATAGTCGCAAACAATCCCCTACACAATTTCAATTTGCGACTCTTATTTGCGTTCATTAGCGTTCATTTGCGGACTTGATAAAAAATGATATCCAACCACTCACAAACCCAAAGCCGCCACCTCAATCATAACGAGACAGTCTGAATGTTCAGCCAGATACTCGAAGTCACCCTGCCTGTATTTGGCATTGCCCTGCTCGGCTACCTCTATGGCCGGCTCAACGGCAGCGATATGGACTCGGCCAATCGCATCAACATGAATCTGTTCGTGCCGGCACTGCTGTTCTATGTGCTGTCGGAGAAGATCCCCGACTCCCCTGAATGGCGCTCTGTTGCGCTCGGTACGGTGATCATCGTAGTGGGTTCCGGGCTGCTCAGCTGGCCTCTGGCACAGCTGCTCAATTTTCGCTCGCGGGTGATACTTCCTCCCATGATGTTCAACAACTCGGGCAACCTGGGCCTGCCCCTGGCGGCGCTGGCCTTTGGCGAGGAGATGCTGCCCTTTGCGGTGGTTGCCTTCGTGGTCTCCACCAGCCTCCACTTCAGCCTCGGGATCTGGCTGGTCAGCGGCCGCCTGCATCCGATGGTGCTATTAAAGAATCCGGTGTTTCTTGCAACGGTCGCCGGCATCGCTGCCCATATCGGCGACTGGCACACTCCGGCAATACTTCTACCGGGCCTGGAGATGATCTCCCAGGTCGCCATTCCATTGATGCTGGTAGCCCTGGGGGTTCGCCTGATCCAGGTGGATCTGAGCCACTGGCGGGCCGGGCTGGCCGGCGCCCTGCTCTGTCCGGCCAGCGGTGTGATCAGTGCCATTATCGCGATCGCTCTGTTGCAACCCTCCGAACAGATGAGCAAGATCCTGCTGCTGTTCTCTGTACTGCCTCCTGCGGTGATGAACTTTCTACTGGCGGAACGCTATCAAAGGTCCGCGGACGAAGTGGCCGCCATGGTGGCGTTCGGTAATCTCGCCAGTCTGGCGGTGATTCCCATTGCCCTGGCCTTCATCCTGTGAACCGGCGCGCCCTGGCCGGCTGGCTGCTCTCAGCCGCCATCGTTAGCGCAGTGATCCATACCCTGATTCCGAGCTTTCCCAAAACCCTGATTGGCCTACTCACCTGGGGCGCCGGACTGCTGCTGATCGCGGAGATCTCACCCCAGACCCGGCAACAGATCCTGATCCTGATCGGTATCGGCGGGATCGGCATCGGCTGGGGTCTTGTTGAGGGGATCTCACCGGACTGGCACTTGATATTGTCAGGCAACGCCCTGCTGCTGAGTATGCTGGCTGCGGTGAGCTTTCTCCGATTGATCACCAGACCGGACACCCAGGCCGGCGAACGTCTACCCTCCGGAAAACGCGCTGTCTGGTCGACCCTGCTCGGGGTACATCTGTTCGGTGCCGTGATCAATCTCTCATCGGTCTTCATCATGGGTGACCGGATCAGCCGTAAGGGTCGCCTTAACCAGGCACAAACCGTGATTCTGACCCGTGGTTTTACCGCAGCGGCCTTCTGGTCGCCCTTCTTTGCCGCCATGGCGGCCGCTTTGACCTATGCCCCTGGCGCATCACTGCCGCAGATCTGGCTGATGGGCATTCCCCTGGCGGTCGCGGCCCTGCTGTTTACCGCCCTGGGGTGCCAGCGCAACCAGCAGTTCACCGGCTATCCCATGCACCCACAGGCACTGCTGCTACCCGGGGTGCTGGCCATCTGCGTGCTGTTGCTGCACCAGTGGCACAGCGACTGGCATATCCTGGGTATTATCGCTCTACTGGCTCCCGGTTTGTCTCTGGCGGTTCTGTTCCTGCGCCATCCCCAACCCCGCTCAAGGGCACTTCAACATATCACCACGGATCTTCCCGGCATGCAGAATGAACTGACCCTGTTTCTCGCAGCCGGTGTCATGGCAGCCGGGCTGAATGCGGTGTTTGCCGTGTTTGGCGGTTGGCTACCGTTTGATCAATTCAGCGGAACCGAAGCGGCACTGGTGCTGCTGTTCATGGTCGCGACCGCCATTCTGGGGGTCCATCCGGTGATCAATATTGCGGCTCTGGGTACCCTGCTGGCGCCATTGAGTCCGGACCCCTCCCTGTTGGCCATGACCTTCATCGCCTCCTGGGCGATCGCTACCGGTACCAGCCCCTTTTCCGGCATCAATCTGGCCATGCAGGGCCGCTATGCGCAACAGAGCGGAGACAGCCTGAAGTGGAACGGGTTGTATGGGGTAGTGATGGTACTGTTATCGATTCTGGTGCTGAATCTTTACGACACATACAGGCTGCATTAGTCGTGGTTCTACTCGACTATGCTGGATGCATTAAACGGAGAGAGCGATGAGCAAGGCGATCCTGATCAGTGAACATGGTGCCAGCGACAAGCTGCACTATGTAGATATCCCGCTTGAAAAACCCGCCGAGGGCGAAGTGCGAATCGCCCACCAGGCAATCGGTTTGAACTTCATCGATGTCTATCACCGTACCGGCCTCTACCCACCTCCCTCACTGCCATTCATACCTGGCATGGAAGGGGCCGGCGTGATTGAAGAGGTTGGTTCAAAGGTTGATGGATTTTCAGTCGGCGACCGGGTTGCCTATGGGGCCGGTCCGCTGGGCGCCTATGCAGAGGCGCGTAACATACCGGCGCAACGTCTGGTGAAAATCCCCGACCAGATCAGCGCCAGGCAAGCGGCCGCGATGATGTTGAAAGGCATGACCGCTGAATATCTGATCTGCCGCACCTACCAGGTGAAAGCGGGTGAGACAATCCTGGTGCACGCGGCATCCGGAGGCGTTGGACAGATTCTCTGCCAATGGGCATCCGCGATTGGCGCCAGCGTGATCGGTACGGTTGGCAATCAGGAGAAAGCGGCACTGGCAGAAAAGCTCGGCTGCAGATACACCATCAACTATCGCAATGAAAACATCGAAAAACGGGTCATGGAGATTACCGAGGGCAGAGGCCTGCCGGTTGTCTACGACTCTGTCGGCCAGGATACCTTCGAAGCCTCATTGAACTGTCTCGCAGCCAGAGGCCTGTTGGTCTCTTTCGGCCAATCCTCCGGTAAAGTACCCCCTTTCGACATCACCAGACTGAGCCAGCAGGGCTCGCTCTATATCACCCGCCCCACACTGATGGATTATGTGAAAAGCAGCGATCAGCTTCAGCGCAGCGCTCAGTCACTGTTCGATATCTACAAAAGCGGCAAAGTGAAAATCAACATTTGCCAGTCTTACCCTTTAAGCGAGGCTCAACAGGCTCATGACGACCTGGAGAACAGATTGACAACCGGCAGTACGGTTCTGATTCCTGATTAGTTCCGACTTGGCTGTGACTCCAAAGTCTTTCACCGAAGTAAAAGCTGAAGCCCTCTTCACTGCCCATAGATCGAGTTCATCTGGCTGGCAATACGACTCTGCTCTTTCAGTTCACTCAAAGGGTATTTCACGATCACACCATAACGTTGCTGGTCGCCGATACGAATCTCCGCATAGGGGACTTCGCTGCCGTCATTCGAATCGACCACAACATTATGCTGCCCGAGACAGTCGGTTCTGTTTTTCAGGCCACAGTAGTTATCCGAGTGGTTGAGGACAGTGACCAGCAACTCGAAATAGTCATTGATGGTCTCCAGCCCACTGGAGGCTTTATCGTGCTTCAACTCAACCTCGGCCAGCTGTTTTCTCAACTGATCGGCTCTGCTGCGGGTCTGATCTGCCTCTGCCGTGCCAAAATCCAGGGCACCATCTTCTGCCTGCAGAGTCTTCAGCTCCATCTTCAGATGGATCCGCTCACGATTAAGATCCGCCTTCTCCTCGGTGTGCCTGGCCAACTTGAGTACCGCTTCTGCAATCAGATGCTGAAACGCCCTCTCGCGCAAATCGTAGCGCACACGCTCCTCGGAGTCTGCCGGCTTGACCAGCTGATGGCCGGTAAAATTGACCACCCGCTGCATCACCTCGCTCTGGATCATATCCCCGACCTGCGCATGACCCAGAACACTCTTCTCCTGCCGGCTCATCACCATCAGGGCGTAGCCATGGGTCAGAGAAAAACTCTCCGGTCTTTTCACAAACTCACGGAAATCCGCTGAGTGACTGAACAGATGCTCGATTTGATCGGCAGAACCGAAGTAGGCATTCACACGGGGATCACTTGAGTAGGCCTGGCGACTCAAATCGATTGGACCGGGAAGCTCCGCAATCAATGCATCGTTATGTGCGAGGGCATTTTCAACCACCGGCGCAAGTTTTTTACGATAGCCCGGAATCAGTTTCAGACGGGAGTCGAATTGCTCCACAGCCATCTCGATATGCTTGTCCAACTCATCACGGGAGTAGACAGAAGCATGCGGCTCGCCTGACGACAGCAGCTTTTTGATAAGTTTAAACATGCCCAATCAATCCCCCAATCACAACCCCACTCTGTTAAAAACTATAGCTGTGATTCTCAGAGACACCGATTCTATACATGAAAAAACAATCCACACACTAGTTTCGAGCGATGAACCTGGGGCCACTCCCTCTTTAACCCCGTTCTGGCACGAGCGAGAAGCGCAGGCAAAAACCGACCAGCGGGCCTGACTGTTTGAGCGCAGTGAGTTTCAAGCCTGCCGGTTTTTGCCGAGAAAAGAAAAGTGACTCGCCCAGGAGGGCGAAACAGGGACTTTCCGACTAGATGACACATGTCCGCTAAAGGTTAAGCTGGATCGAGGATTTCATTCTGACTGACTTTTTTCACCACTTGAAACAACGCCAGAAGTTCTGATACACAATAACCATTAGCGTTTATTCGCGTTCATTTGCGGACTAAAAAAATCCACTCGTCAACTCGAGCCGGAAGGATAGAGCCAACGGGAAAACAACCGGGTCAGAAAAGGCAGCACAAAATAGGTCAATGTCGGCACCACGATAATGGTCAAGGTAAAGGTCCTGACAACCAACGGCAGATCCTCGATGTAAGAGCCAATCAACAGACTCAGCAGGGTCACCAGTGTGAACACCCCCAACCAGACCAGAAACGCCATCTTATACTTGGGCGGATGCACATTGATGGCACAATCCGGCAGGGTGAACCAGGCCTCGAGTCCGGTGATGGTCTGAATCTCCCTGGGCTGACTCACCTGCTCCGCGACCTCTCGCCACTCGCCCCGCTCGGGTGAGTTCTCCCAGCTCTGCAGATTGCTGAGGTGATCGAACTTAAACACGATGCGGTAACTGCCATCCGGCTTGTTCGGTCTGAATACATTGGTGCCCATATGCCCCGGCCACTGCATGGCCGCATTGGTGATACCGATGATGTAGTCTTCGAACTCCGACTCTTTACCCTCGATGGGCTTGCGGGTCACCATCACGGTCACCGGTGGATCACCCTCAAGGTTGTCATCCGTTGCAAGCGTATTGCTCTCTGTCATCTCAACCAACCTCTGTCCAATTTCTCCATCACGATCTTCGGTGCCGTTTCCCTAAACTCCGCTGACTCGGCGATTCGATCGAACCAAGCCATCAAACCGGGACTGCGGGGCGAGGGCATATCGTAGGCCATCGCCAGTCCGAAGCGCGTTGCCAGAATAAAATCAGTGATGCCGCCGGTGGAGACAAAGTGACTCCGCTGTGCCAAACACTCTTCCAGATAGGGCATCGCCTGATGCCAGGCTCCCATCGCATTGGCAATCACCTCCTCATCCCACTCTGCAGGCGGTTTGTCGCGGCGCTGAAATACCAGATCCCTTACCGGCCTGCCCACTTCACTGTCGGCGTAGAGGGCGATCCACCGCGCCTCAGCCCGTTGTTCAGGCAAACCTGGCCACAGACCGCCATATCGCTCATCGAGATACTCCAGCATCACCGATGAATCGTGCAGTACCATCTCGCCTGCTTTAAGCAGCGGTACCGTGCCGCTTGGCGTCAATCGGGACCACTCCGCTTCACACTCATCATAGGCCAGTCGCTGGTATTCAACTTTGCAGTGGTGCAACGCCATCCGTACCCGCCAGCAAAACGGGCACTCCTCTTTATCATAGAGCAGAGTTTGCGAGCTCATAGGCGGGAGAGCCTAAGCTCACGAAGGTGTTCGAGTACGAAGTCGATCCGGTCCTGGCCCCAGAAGATCTCTTCACCGATGATGAAGGTCGGCACACCCACGGCGCCTTTCTCATCCGCCTCATGCCAGTTACGCATCAGTTGGGCCTGATTATCCGCATCATTTGCCGCTTCGGCCAACTCGTCCCGATCGAGCCCAATGCTTTCACCGACCTGCAACAGGATCTCGAGTTGCCCGATGTCGGCGCCTTCCGCCCACTCCTTGCGCATCACCTCGTTGATGTAGGGTTTCAACAGGCCCTTTCGTTCTGCCAACAACGACCCCGCACCCGCCAGCGTCGGATCAGTGGTCTTGGGGGGTGGATTGACCGGTATCCCCAGTCGCCTGGCAAAGCGCGCCATGTCCTGTCTGGCGATCGGCAGTTTTTTCAGCGCCACTTCCGGGGGCGAGCGGCCATCCCAGCCACCCAGGGGACGCCACACCAGGCGGGTATGATAATCCTCGAATATGGGCCACAGGGTCTTGGTCGCCAGATAGCAGTAGGGGCTGCGGAAGTTGAAATAAAAGTAGACATCGACTGGCTCAACCATCATCAAGCTCCTTAATTTGAGAGATTCATTTTTATCAACTGTTCTTCATCCCAACCCCCGCCTATTCCTGCTAGGAACAAATTCACTATTGACCTGGACATCATTGTTACCCTTAACGTTGCATAAAAATCCGCAGCAACAAGATAATTTATATTACTTATCTACCCTTAATGGTGCGGCAAGCCGCACCCTACACACTAGTTAGGATCTTAGGGTGCGGCTTGCCGCACCATATTGGGGTAAAATCCTTGACATCACGTTCTTCTGCTTTCTGTCTTACTAACGATGACGTCCTCGAATCCTATGAAAAATCACCTTCTGCAGATTAAGAATCTTTGGTTTCAACTTACTGTCATATCATATTCTCTTCAAATTCAAGGACCCCAAAGCTTTGCGCCAACTATAAGATAGCTATTCCCAACAGCGATATTTGTTTCACTCAATCTTCGATAACCGCCACTCAAACTAATACTTCATAACTTTAGCCATATGGGAAAACGTTTAGAGTCATAAGAGCACACTCATTACCAGCAGTTTTCCTATAGGACCAAAAAATGTCTGGCGGCTGGCGCCGCCAGACAAAAGCACGGTATCAACGACCGGAAGCTCTCAAGTTCTGTACTGTGAATTTTCTGGCGGGGTTCAGAGAGGGATCGACCTGTCCCTTGAACTGCCCGGTGGTGCAGTGCATCGCCTGCACATCGATCATGGTGAAGGAGTCATCGATCGCCACACCGGTGCCTTTGTTCTTCGGCAGGTGGTGATCCGGATGAGCCTGACCGATCTGCCAGCTCTTCCACAGATCCCCTTTGCGGTCGTAGGTCAATGTACGCGGGATGGTGAAAGTCTGCGCATCGATGTAGTGGACACGCTTGCTGATCGGATGGTTGGCATCCTTCGGCTTGTTCTCCAGCTCATAGACCTTACGCAACTGCCAGGTGATCTGTGGAAAACAGTCACCCTTGTCGCCCATCTCGACAAACTGGTAACCATCCGACTCCTTGTGCTCTTCGGAGAGATTCGGCAGTGCATTGTGGTTGTAGAATGGCACCAGGATGTTTTTGGCTCCTTTGAAGGTCCACTCCATGTCGTTGATGCGACCGTTATAGCCTTCGAAATCCTCGATCATGACATCGGAACCGAGGAACGCATCAGTGACCTGGCCTGAAGCCAGACGACGCACCCGGCGCTGGAAACCGAGATAGAGCCAGGCGCTGTCACGTTTCAGATCGTTCTCGTAACGATGGATCAGCAGCTGGGTATCCTTGACGTCGAACGGCTCCAATGCCTGCACATAGATGGCACGGTAGAGCTTGGATGGATTCGGCGTGATCTCCGGCAGCGGCTCCTGATTCACCCGATGCATGTAGTTGAGAAAGTGGAAGTTGAACTTGATGGTTCTCTCCAGCTTGCCCGACTTCATATCCTTGTACTTCCAGTAGAAGGGATAGATCGCCGCGTTGTCACCCCAGTTGTAACCATACTTGTAGTTCCAGGCGAGCTTTTCTCCGGCACGGGGATCGTCCATCGACGGCTCTTCGGGAAAAGGCCGACCGGCGATAAAACCTTCGATCTCACCGGACTTCTCACCCAGCTTCACCTTACCCAGACCATCACGGGTCGCCTGGATATAGTTGGGATGCAGATCAAAGGAGGTGGTCTCACCTACCGTGATCTTGGTCCACCCCTGGCTGATGAACTCGAACATCGCCGGGTCGATGACCTCTTTGAACTGTCCGACATTGGACTGATCGATCACCACCCCGGCGTTCAGGCCATCATGGGTGGGGACACCGTTCTTATAAGGGAAGAAGCTGCTATCCACATCTTCATTGGTTGCCGCCTGAGCGGGCAGGTTGGCGGCCATCAAAAGAGCCGCAACCAGCGTTGTATTAAGCAAACGCATGTTCAAAACCTCCATTCAAATTCTTAGAAGCGATAACGCAGGGTGATCTGAAACTCATCCTCGGCCTGGGCCATACCGATGGGCCCGGAACGGAAACGACCAAGGGGTTCATAACCTGCCAGATTGCGCAGGGCGGTATCACCCGGCTCGCCATCCCCGGTAAACGGGGGAAAGGGATTACAGGCACGACAGTCGTCAAACTCCTGCTCGCCGTCACCCACTTTCACATTCGCACCGACGGTCAATCGCAGGTTGTCGCTGATCAACCAGTCGATCGAGGGAGCGATGACACTGGCATGAGCCTTGAAGTCGTGAGCCATGATGACCTGGGGACTGACCCGGTCGTTCTGATACCAGCCTTTGACCAGCAGGGTACCCACGTGGTTGATTTCCCAATTCGGGTTACCCGCTTCGATACCGTTGACCGTCTCCCGCTCGTGATCGACCAGATACTCGCCGAACAGTTGGGCGGAGATCAGGAAGGCACGCTTCTCGTTGAGAAACGGGATGAAGGTGGGACGATCCCAACCAATGACGTAACGGAACACATCAGACTCGGAGTAGAGCTCCGGACGCAGGGTATTGGCAAACTCCTCACCGTCGGTGTAGGCCGCTTCGACACGGAATACCGACTTGATGTCATCCACGTAGAAGTCGAGCGAACCGCCGATCAGGTTGACCCTGGGAAAGTACATATCGAAGGCGATCAGATAATCGTAGCTCTGGGATTCGATCTCCGGGGTAAACGGATTGTCTGCATTGTCCACCACGGCGCGCAGCGAAGGCAGCTGGGAGCGGTAGGTCAAGGCATTCAGCGAGAAGCCAACCCCCTGATAGTCACCTTCAAGTTTCAGACCGAACTGGGAGTTGCTCAGCGACCAGTCAGGCAGATGCACATCGCGGATACCGATTACATGTTTCGGGAAGTCGGTGGAGAGCGCACCACCGGCGAAGTTGGATACGGAGCAGCCGTTATCCCAACAGTTCTTCATGGCGCGGAAGAAGCTGCCCGCATCGAGAATCGCGTAGGGTGTGCCGCCCTGACCCAGGCTGTTCGGACGGAACTTGTCGAAGTTCCAGACGAACTGCATGTTCAGGTCGTCGAAGGTCTCGGTGGCGCCCATCCGGTACTCACCGGTGGCCATCCACATCGGGATACGGATATCCTCCAGTTCGTCATAGATGTTGTGACGGGAGTAGTCCACCGGATTGATCACATCCAGAACCCGGAACAGATCGGTACGTCCCCAGACCACCTGCTGGCGTCCAAGGCGGAAATTCCAGGTTGCCGCACTCTCGGTGGGCAGCGTGGCGTCCAGATAGGCTTCGCGCAGAAAATCGAGCCGGTCGTTGAACTCCGGATATTTCAGATCGCTCTCGTCGAAATCGAGATAGTCATCGATACAGCCTCGGGAGTCCACATCACAGGGACGCACCGGGACACCCAGGCCGACACCCCCATCCGTGTCGTGCAGTGCGTGGCCCAGATTGACCATACCTTCGTTTGGGTTCTCGGTGGTATCGAAACCGAATCCCAACACACCGGTCGAGATGTCGGACTGACCCCAGGCGGTAGTGCCGGCGCCACCCACCGATTGCATGTTGATGGCACCACCGGCGTTCTCACCGAACTCATCGTCATTGAGATCGTAGACACCGTCGTAGGTCGCGCGGAAGGCACCGACGAAGCTGACGTTGGAAAATGCCCCTTGCTCTCCATAATCCTTGGAGCCTTCGATCAACACCGTGTTGCGCATTTTGCTCAGCCCTACGTTACGGCGACTGTAGGTGGCGTTTTCAACAAATCCGTTGACCTGCGTAGAGCCGTCTTCGGAGGTATAGGCCAGGGCCTGGCCTCCGCTCAGACAGGCTGCAATCGCAGCCGCCAGCAGTGTGGCTTGAATGACCGGACGCTTCCTCCCCGGTTGTTGTTTGTGACTGTCTAGGAACATCCTAGCCTCCTCCTCATTCTGAATTATGTAAGCAAGACTTATTAATGCAGCAGCCGTGCCAAGTTATAAGTTGTTGTTTTTATTAGTTATATTTGAAGCCCAAAAGAGCCGGTTACGGATATCGTAAAAATATCGATATTTTAATTGATCAAATGATAATTTGTTATTATTTCGATAATTTTTAACGGGCAAAAAAAGGCCGGAAATCAATTCCGGCCGAGGGAGGGATCAAAAGCTTTCAGCGATCCATGTCATAGACGAATGGTGCTTCCTTAAGGCTACTCGCCCCAATGTTGCTTGAGGAGGCAGGCTTCACCTGAGAGATTGACCGCTAATGAACGCCAATCACCGCAACATGCCGCGAATAAATGCCACATTGTTGGCACGATTTGCGTCGTTTCGCGGTGATTGGCGTTCATTGGCGGTTCATTCTGTTAAGTATGCGCCAGACCACTCTGAGGCTTGTCCGCATAGAGCACGCCGTCGTCGTCGTAACGGGCACTGCCGATGAAGCCGGGACGGAAGATCATCACCCAGGAGGGCACCAGAAACATCGCCGCCAGCGCATTCAGAATCAGCATCACCACCAGCAGCAGAGCCGCATCCGCCTGGAAGCGCAGATCGGAGATGAAGACCCACATGATCACCCCGCCGATCAGGCAGGCGGCGGTGAAACCGATCGCCTTGCCGGTGGTGGCGATGGCTCTCAGCACCGCAGTTTGCAGATCCCCGGAGGCCTTGGCGGTCTCCTCACGGATCCGGTCCATGATGTAGATCGAGTAGTCGATGCCGACACCGATGCCCACTGCTATGATCGGCACGGTATTGACGTTGATGCCGATTGCCGCCAGCCCCATATAGGCGTAAGTGGAGACGGTACAGAACATCATCGCCAGGAACATGATCAGACCCGCATGCAGGGACATGTAGAACCAGGTGACAAAGACGAAGATCAGGGCCAGCACCAGGGGAATGATCAGCATATTGCTCTCATAGGCCGATTCGTTCATCGCCGCGGTGACTCCGACCAGCCCACCGGCAAGCTCGATGTGCAAACCCTCTACCTGATTGGCGGGTTCGTTGATCCACTCCTTGGCCCGGTGGATCGCCCGGCGGATGGTCTTCGCCTGGTGATCCTTGTAGAAGAAGACGATGTTGGCCACCTGGTCGTCGGTATCGACAAACTCCTTCAGGGCACCCGGCACCGGGCTGGAGGCCATGTAGGCGAACATCAGACCGCCCACATAGGCTTCGGTGTCCGGAATGATCGCCCAGCGGGGATCGTCGGAGTGGAAGATCCGGTTCACCTGCTTCACCAGATCGGGTACCGCCTTGGCACCGCCCAGCTCCGGATCGAGCAGCATATGGTTCTGAAACGCTTCGATCGCCTGCAGCACCTCCGGACGCTTCATACCACCCTTCTCATCGGTGCGGGCAACGATGTAGAGCTCCTCCGAGCCGGGGAAGCGTTCGTTGATCACCTTCGATGAGACGTTGTAGTCGTGATCCAGATAGAGGATCGGCGAACCGGGCTCCGACTCACCGATCTGCACCCGGCTACTCAACTGGGCACCGATCAGCAGAATCACACCGGCCAGACTCAGAATGATCAGGCCACCATGACGGTTGGCGACCACTGCGGCGACCCGGCCAAACAGGGCATCCTCCGCCGCCAGGCGCTTCGCAGCAGGCTTCGGTTTCGGCAGCAGCGAGAGCAACAGTGGCACAGCGATCAGCACGGTAAACACTACACAGACCGCCCACAGCGAAGCGTAAATACCCAGCTTCACATTGATCGGCACCGAGCCCAGCGCAATCAGCAGCAGACCGATGGCATCCGAGACAATACCCAGACTGCCGGGCCGGAACAAGGAGTCGAAGGTCCGATGGGCCGCCTCCCGCGGATCGTCCACCTCTTCCAGCTCACCATAGAATCGCTGCACCAGCTGGATCGCATGGGACATCGCCCGGGCCGAGATCAGGAACGGAATCACCAGAGTCAGGGGATCCAGGTTGTAGTCGAGCAGGGAGAGGATACCCAGCCCCCAGATCGCCGAGATGGTGATGCCGAACAGGGGCAGCAGAATACCGTAGGCACGACGGAAATAGATGATCAGCAGGAACAGCATGATCCCCACAGTGGTGGTGAAGATCAGAAACAGCTGATCCAGATAGCTGTAGACCCAGCCCCACAACATGGGCTGACCGGTGGCGTAGATCGACACGCCGTCCGCATTCTCCGACTCCCGGATCTGCTGCAGTTGATTGAAGATCTCACCATAGTTGAGCTGCCCCTCGTTGAACTGGGCCTTGATCAGCGCCGCCTTGAGATCGGGCGAGACCAGCAGGCCGAAGACCCGCGGGTTGCTCATCACATCGTCCCGCAGCTTGTTCAGCTCTGTCTCGTTCCAGCTCTCCTTGAGGGGATCGTAGTAGGGCTGGGAGTTCACATCACCGGTATCGGTCAGCCAGACCTTGCGTGAGGTGCGGTGGGTCAGACTGGCCAGCAGGTTGTGGTTGACGCCGCTGACGTTATCCACCGCCTGGGTGATGCGGTGAATCCGTGCCAGGGTCTCCTGAGTGAAGATATCACCCTCATCCACCACCACCGCCATCACCACATTGTTGGCGCCGCCGAAGGTGTCGCGGATCGAGTTGTGCAGCTTGATGTACTCATGCTCCTGGGGCAGCAGATCGGCGAAGTCGGAGTACATCTGCACCTTCGGCACCTGGAAGGCGAAGAAGATGGTCAGCGCCGCGATCACCGCGAGAAAGATCTTGGGAAATCTGAAGACCAGATTGTCGACGTTTTTCAACCAGTGGGAGAAGGCATGAATGGTCATTGGACGGCTCCTTCAACTGGGGTCTCAATCGGGCTGATGGTGCCCCGCCCACCCATCACCAACAGGCGATCATCCTGGGGGATGGCGGTGATCAGATAGGAGAAAAGACGCGGCGCCTCCGGCACCCGCTGCCAACGATCGCCCTGCAGTTGCAACAGGGTACCGTTATCGCCGGTGGCGTAGAGCCGCTCACCCTGGGGAATCAGATTGTAGATCGGCGCCTTACTCACCGACTCCTGACGCTGCCAGGTCTCACCCCGGTCCCTGGTATGCAGGATGGTGCCACTAAGGCCCGCCACCCAACCCTCATCCAGGGAACGGAACCAGGCCGCCATCGGATAGAACTCATTGGGGATGTCATTGCCCCGCTCCCAGCTCTCGCCGCCGTCATGGGTGAAGTAGAGGGAGCCGAACTCACCGGTAACCACACCGTTGTCCCGATCGAGCCACTGGATCGCCGTGAACTGCATATCCTCCTGCTGGGAGATCTCCTGCCAGTTGCTCTGGTTCTCATCGCTGTGGATCAGGGTGCTGAAACTGGCGGTGATCCAGAAGCGACCACGGGGGTCGCAAGTGACCGCCATCGGACTCTCCATGGTCTCCAGCTGGGTCGCCTGCCACTCACTACCCTTGGCATCGGAGATCCAGACTTTGCGCACCGTATCGATGGCGGCAAAACTGCCATCTTCACAACTCGCCACCGCCACCAGAGAGGACTTGGTGGGTAACTGGGTACGCTGCCAGGTCTCCCCTTTATCGAGACTGGTCAGAACCGTACCGTAATCCCCAACCGCGATGATCCGTCGGTGATTGGAGGCGGCCGCTTTCAACTGATCGAAACGGTAGATCGGCTTCTTGATCTCCCGCTCCACCAGGGTCAGATCGAGAGGTGCTTCACATCCACTGATCAATAGGGCCAGGAGCAACCAGGGCGTGTAGCGCCAGGGGTTGCGTCGTTCAGGTCGATGATGGTTACTCATCTGCTCATCCTCTCATCTCCATCCCCGGGGGGACGGTTGGCATGTTCTTAGGGACAGGGCAACCAAGGCCCTGCCCAAGGATCAGGAGATTCGGCTTTGACGGTCTGTTGCCGTCTTAGACGAACCGCATCCCCACACTGCCCAATCCCTGGTATCTCACATTCAGACAGTCGCCCTTCTCCATGGCGACTGCGGCGGTGATACCGCCGGTCAGAATCAGGGTTCCGGCCGGAATCTCCTCACCCCGTTCACCCAGCATATTGGCCAGCAACGCCACACTGGCGGCGGGATGACCCAGTACCGCAGCACCGGCGCCCAGCTCAACCACTTCACCGTTCTTCTCCATCACCACACCCAGGGTGCGCATATCCACATCCGCCGGATCGGCCATCTGCCCACCCAGCACGAAGCGGGATGAGGAGGCGTTATCGGCGATCACGCTGATCAGGTCGAAACGGAAATTCTCATAGCGCGAGTCGATCACCTCGACCGCCGGAATGACGAAATCGGTGGCTGCCAGCACATTGCCGATATGGCAGCCAGGACCTTTCAGAGGCGCCTTGGTGACGAAGGCCAGCTCCGCCTCCACCTTGGGATGGATCAGCTGATCGGTCTCGATCTCGCCGCCGTCCGGACGGTCGAAGTAGTCGGCAAGAAAGCCGTAGACCGGGGTCTCCACCCCCATCTGTTTCATCTTCGCCCGGGAGGTGAGACCCACCTTCAGGCCGATGATCTTGTTGCCTCTCGCCTCCTTACGACGACGGATCTCGAACTGGATGTCGTAGGCGTCGTCGAAATCCATATCGGGGAACCGGTCGGTGATCTTGGTGGCGTCCCTGGCCTCCAGTTCGCTGTTCTCCAGGTATTCCGCCAGTTCGGCGACCTGTGCTTGTGTCAGGGTACCCATCAGTTCGCCCCCTGAGCCTTGGCCATCTCCATCGCCACATCCTCGATCATATCCTCCTGACCGCCGACCATGCCCCGCTTGCCCAGCTCAACCAGCACATCCCGGGAGGAGACGCCATAGCGCTCCTGGGCCCGTTTGGCGAACAGCAGGAAGGAGGAGTAGACCCCGGCGTAACCCAGGGTGAGGGCATCCCGGTCGACCCGGATCGGCCGGTCCAGCATCGGTACGATCAGATCCTCCGCCACATCCATCAGCTTGAACAGATCGACCCCGGTCTCCACACCCATGCGCTCCGCCACGGCAACGAACACCTCCAGGGGGGTATTGCCGGCGCCGGCACCCATACCGGCAGCGGACCCGTCGATACGATTGGCACCGGCCTCCACCGCCGCCAGGGAGTTGATTACCCCGAGTGAAAGGTTGTGATGCCCGTGAAAACCCAGCTCGGTCTCCGGCTGCAGGGCATCCCGCACCGCACCCAGTCGAACCGTCACATCCTCAGGTAGCATGTAACCGGCAGAATCGGTGACGTAGATACAGTTCGCGCCGTAGCCCTCCATCAACTTGGCCTGCTCGATCAACTTCTCAGGTCCGACCATGTGGGACATCATCAGAAAGCCAACCGTATCGAGCCCCAATTCACGGGACTTGGTGATATGCTGCTCTGAGACATCCGCCTCGGTGCAGTGGGTAGCGACACGGATGGTATCCACCCCGCAGTCCGCCGCCATCTCAAGTTCAGGTACAGTACCGATCCCCGGCAGCAGCAGCGCCGAGATCTTCGCCTTTTTCACATGAGGCCTGACCGCGCGCAGATACTCCTCGTCGCTATGGGCAGGGAAGCCATAGTTGACCGAGGCGCCCGCCAGGCCATCGCCGTGGGTGACTTCGATCATCGGCACACCCGCCTCGTCCAGGGCCGAGGCCACAGCGACCATCTGATCCAGTGTTATCTGGTGGCGTTTGGCATGCATCCCGTCACGCAGGCTCATGTCGTGGATGGTGATCTCTTTTCCGGATAAATTCATTGTCTCTACCTCAGGCCGACGCGGCCTCTAAACTCAAAGTGCCGTTGATGATCTCTTCCGCGAACATCTCTGCGGTGCGCAGACCGGCCGCGGTCATGATGTCCAGATTGCCCGCATACTTGGGCAGGTAGTCACCCAGCCCCTCCACCTCCATGAATACGGAGACCCGGTTGCCGTCGAACACAGGGCCGTTCTTCAGGCGATAGCCCGGCACATACTTCTGCACCTCTTTGATCATCGCTTCGATCGACTCGGTGATGGCCGCCTGATCCGGCTCGCCTTCGGTTATGCAGTGCACGGTGTCACGCATCATCAGCGGCGGTTCCGCCGGGTTGAGAATGATGATCGCCTTGCCCTTCTTGGCACCGCCGACCTTCTCCACCGCGCCGGAAGTCGTCTGGGTGAACTCATCGATGTTCTTGCGGGTACCGGGGCCGGCGGAACGGGATGAAACCGTCGCCACGATCTCCCCATAGGCCACAGGCTGTACCCGGCTGACCGCCGCCACCATCGGAATGGTCGCCTGCCCGCCGCAGGTCACCATGTTGACGTTGAGCTCGCGCTTGCCCACATGGTCTTTAAGATTGACCGGTGGCACACAGAAGGGACCAATCGCCGCCGGGGTCAGGTCGATCATGATCGAACCCTGCTCCTGCACCTTGCGGTTGTTCTCCCCGTGCACATAGGCGGAGGTGGCGTCGAAACAGATCTGAATGTTGTCCTCCCGCATATGGGGCACCAGACCGTCGACCCCCTCATGGGTGGTCTTGAGACCCAGATCGCGGGCTCTGGCCAGACCTTCGGAAGCCTCGTCGATGCCCACCATCCAGACCGGATTGATCCAGTCGCTGCGCAGTGCCTTGTAGAGCAGATCGGTTCCGATGTTGCCGGAGCCGATCAGGGCGGCGTTGATTTTGTTCATGAATCCTAACCTCGTAGATTTAACCGGGCCTCAGCCCTTGTTCATATGTTTACCGGCTTCCCAACCACCCTTGGTCAGGTGCACTTGTGCGGTCTCCATGGGCAACACCTCCAGGGGTGTGGCCAGGCTGTCGTTCCAGCGATTGAAAAAGCCGAACAGGCCGATCACCGAGAGCATCTCCACCACCGCATCCTCGCTCCAGTAGGTCCGCAGCAGGGCGAACAGCTCGTCGGTCACATCATTCGGCTGGGAGGCGGCCGCCAGGGCGAAATCGAGGGCCACCCGTTCCGCTTCGCTGTAGTGAGGGCTTTCACGGTAGTTCCAGACATCCTCCAGCTTCTCCACCGGAATCCCATGGCGCTTGGCGCTCACTGCGGTATGCGCCTTGCAGTATTGGCAACCCGCGGCACTGCTGGCCACATGGGCCACCAGCCGCTTGAAACCCAGATCCACCTCTCCGTCCGGGTCGTAGACCGCGGCACTGAACTGGATGAAGGCATCCACCAGCTTCGGCTTGCGCTGCATGGTGAGCAGGCTGTTGGGCACGAAACCCAGGGTCTGCTCGAAGAACGCAAAACGTTCCGCCAGCGCTTCGTGTTGATCGATTGGCAAGGGAGTTAGGCGACTCATCTCGGCACCTCGTTGTTGGCTCAGGTGAAACGGACCGAAGCGGAGCCGATACCACCAATCTCCACCCGCATGAAATCCCCCGCCACCACCGGCTCCAGGGGAACCAGGGAACCCGACAGGATCACCTCGCCCGCTTTCAGGGGAATGCCGAAGCTGCCCAGGGTATTGGCCAGCCAGGCGACACAGTTCACCGGCGAGCCGAGTGCCGCCGCACCGGCGCCGGTGGAGAGCAGCTCACCGTTCTTCTCCACCACCATGCCGGCGGTGGCCAGGTCGACCTTGCGGGGGTCCACGGCTTTGTCACCCAGCACGAAGAGCCCGCAGGAGGCGTTGTCCGCCACCGTGTCCTGGATCTTGATCTTCCAGTCGCGAATGCGCGAGTCGACGATTTCGAAACAGGGAATCACCGCCTCGGTAGCGCGCAACACATCCGCATTGCTGACCCCAGGGCCGATCAGATCCCGCTTCAGCATGAAGGCGATCTCACCCTCCGCGCGGGGCTGGATCAACTGCTCGCTGATCGGCATCTCATCGCCGTTGCCGTAGACCATGCGATCGGTCAGATAACCGAAATCGGGCTGGTGCACATTCAGCATGTTCTGCACCGCCTTGGAGGTGACGCCGATCTTCTTACCGATGATCGTCTCGCCACTCTCCACCCGCCGGTTCACCATCCGCAGGGAGATGTGGTAGGCGTCCTCGATGGTGATCTGCGGCTCCCGTTCGGTCAGCGGGTCGATCATATTGCGCTGAGAGAGAGCCTCGAAGAGCTCATCCCCCAGTTCATTGATGCGTTGTTCATTCAGCATCGGTTACTCCTCAAAGCTTGATACAGACGTTTTTCAGTTCGGTGTAGAACTCCAGGGAGTGGACCCCACCCTCACGGCCGATACCGGACTGTTTGGAGCCACCGAAGGGCGTGCGCAGATCCCGCAGGAACCAGGAGTTGACCCAGGCGATACCTGCATCCACCTGTGCCGCCACCCGATGGGCGCGGGAGCTGTTCTCGGTCCAGATCGCAGTGGCCAGGCCGTAGTCGGTGTCGTTGGCCAGGGCGATGGCCTCCTCCTCGCTGTCGAAGGGACGGACATGGCAACAGGGGCCGAAGATCTCTTCCCGGACACAGGCGGCGTTGTCAGGCAGATCGGTCCAGATGGTAGGCTGAACCCAGGCACCACCGGCGAGGCTATCGGGCATCTCCGGTGTACTGCCACCGGTGACCACAGTGGCACCTTCCTCTTCCGCCTTACGGTAGTAGGAGAGCACCTTGCTGCGGTGCTCTTCACTGATCAGCGGGCCCATGTCGGTCTCCGGGTCGTCCCACTGGCCCAGCTTCAGGGCCTCAGCGCCTGTCTTAAGGCGCTCGACAAAGGTGTCGTAGATCTCACGCTCCACATAGACCCGCTCGGTACCCAGACAGACCTGACCACAGTTGGCGAAGGCGGAACGCAGAGTACCCTCGACCGCCTTGTCCATATCGCAGTCGGCAAACACCAGGGCCGGGTTCTTGCCGCCCAGTTCAAATGAGATGTCGGTGATGTCATCCGCAGCGGCCTTCATGATCGCCGCGCCGGTACCGGTCTCACCGGTGAAGGTAATGCCATCCACACCCTTGTGGCGGGTCAGGAACTCACCGGCGGAGTTGGGGCCGAAACCGTGTACCACGTTGTAGACCCCTTTCGGAATGCCCACCTCGTTCATCACCTCCCCAAGCAGGGTGGTGGTGAAGGGGGTCTCTTCCGAGGGCTTGACCACCACCGCATTGCCACAAGCCAGCGCCGGACCGACCTTCCAGGTCATCAACAGCAGCGGCAGGTTCCAGGGGCTGATCACCGCGATCACACCCTTGGGCTGGCGCACCGAGTAGTTGAGCGCACCTGCACCATCCGGGGTATCGAGCATGAAGCTCTCGGTGGGTACGTTCTTCACCACATCGGCAAAGATCTTGAAGTTGGCTGCACCTCGGGGGATGTCGATATGACAGGCCAGCTTCTGCGGCTTTCCGGTATCGAGGCATTCAGCCTCGAGAAACTCATCGAAGCGGGCAGTGATGCCATCCGCCAGTTTGTGCAGCAGGTTGGCCCGTTCCGCCAATGGCATACGTCCCCAATCCCCCTGCATGGCCGCTCGGGCTGCATTCACTGCCGCATCCACCTCCGGCGCCCCTGCTTCATGTACGATGCCGATCTTCTCCCCGGTTGCCGGGTTGATGTTGTCGAACAGCTTGCCTGAGGCAGAGCCGACAAATTCACCATTGATGAAGTGTTTGACCTCTTTCATTTAATTCACCGTCATTACGCCAATGTCCTAAGTTTTCCCGTTGTTGCCTCGGGGGTTCGTTCGTTTCTCAGCAATCCGATTGCGATCAGTCCGGCTTAACAGCGCACTTGATAAACAGCGCTTGCACGATACGGACTGGTTAACGCCGACAGTGGTCTCAACCATCGTCAGCTTTTCTTGTTAATTTCAAAGCGGTTATCACTACCGCCTTCAAACTCGCTCCAGCTCTTCATGAAGTGGCGGGCGTTGTCCTGATGATCCGTCTCGATGAAACCATCGATACTCAACTGATCCCGACTGACACCCACCTCACCAAAGGTGATCTGGATAAATCGGACTGCCTGATCGCTCGTTGTCACTGCCATGAGATCCTCCTGCCGGGCCATTACCCGAATTCGTTGATGTTGTGCTTTGTGTTTTGTTGTATTAACGGAACGCTATGCTGCGCTCTCGGATGTCGTCTGGTGCGCTTTGGGCGCCAGTCTCAAACGTAAATCGCTTTTTGGAATAACCCGGCAGGAGAGCACGATGCCCTGACCCTCTTCCGCCTCAGAGACATGGTTGCGGCTCATCTTTCGGGTTTCGTAATCACCTTGGGTGATCTGCACTCGGCAGACACCACAGCCACCGCCTTTACAACCCACCGGGATGGAACCCAGCCCCTGGGCCTGCATGGCGTGCAGCAGACGCTGCTCCGCTGCGCAATGGAAACGGGTATCCTTGTCCTCCACATAGATCTCATAACGCAAAGCCATGGTCACAGCCTCTTGAATACCGGGCTGCGTTTGCGGCTCTCTTCGTCCTTGGTGAGAAAGCGTTCGGTGAAAATGTCGTTCTCAAACAGACGCCCCTGCATCAGGGCGCGGATCGAGGCCTCGATCATCACAGGAGGACCACACAGATAGGCGGTGCTGCCACTGAAGCTGTTATCAAAAATCCGCTGTGCCGCTTCGTGAACAAAACCGGTTTCACCCGACCAGTCATCGCCATCCTCCATCTGCGAGAGCACCGGCACGTAGCTGAAATTCTCATGCTGTTGCGCCAGGTCGCTGAACAGCTCGTCGTCATAGAGATCCTTCTTCGCCCGCACGCCGTGTAACAGGGTGATCGGTGCGCTGCAGCCCTCTTCAAGCAGATCGAGAATCATCGATTTCGGGCTGGAAAGACCGGTACCGCCGGCGATGAAGATCATCGGATCGGTGCGCGATTTACGCACGAAGAAGCGACCGTAAGGCCCGGCCACATTCAGCTTGTCACCGACTTTCAGCTGGTTGTGGATTACCGGGGTGGCCTCGCCATCGGGCACCAGTCGAATATGCAGTTCGATCAGATTGCCTTTGGAAGGCTTGTTTGCCAGAGAGAAGGCCCGCGGTACTTCCACACCGGGCACCGACAGATTGATGTATTGACCCGCCTGGAAGTCGATACCCTCGCCATCCAGTTGCAGCCACACACCCTTCACATCGTGGGTCAGGTCTTCCAGCCGCACCACCTCGGCCTCAAAATCCCGTACCGGAATCACCCGCGCATCCGGATCCTCATCGATGTCCGCCTCGATCACCGCATCCGACTGCAGCGTGGCACAGCAGGCCAGCACCTTGCCCTCATCCCGCTCCAAATCCATCAAAGCGAAATTCGAGGCATCGCCGATCTCCACATCCCCATCGATCACCTCAACCTTGCAGGTACCGCACAGACCGTGACAGCAGGCATGAGGCATCCAGATACCGGCCCGCAGACAGGCATCAAGAATGTTCTGATCCTCTTCGACCTCCAGCTCATCGCCGGTGGGTTCAATGGTTAATTGGTAGGACATGGTGATCGCTCCAAAATATCGATAAACACAAGAATAGCGATATTCTGTCGATATGCAAGAAAATTATCGATATTTTTTGTAAATATATTTTTAGCGACTAGAATATTGATAAAAGTCACTGTTGATCATATAAATAACGGGTAGGGTATAAGACCCGGCCTAAGAGTCAGCCAACAAGTGGAAAATGCAGGTATGCCAAGAACTTACAAAGATCAGAACTCACCGAGCGGCAGCAGGACACTGACCGATCAGGCCTATCTGCAACTCAGATCCGACATCATTCACGGAGAGCTGCAACCGGAAGAGAAACTCCGTATCGAGCATCTCAGGGAGGAGTATGGGGTCGGCGCAAGCCCATTGCGGGAAGCCCTGAGTCGCCTTACGGCAGACGGTTTTGTCACTGCGGAAGGTCAGCGCGGCTTCCGGGTCGCCCCCATGTCGGAGGCGGATCTGGCCGACATCACCCGGATGCGTATCCTGCTGGAGAAGCAGGCCCTGTCACAGAGCATCGAGCATGGCGACGATGCCTGGGAGTCGCAGATCGTGGCGACCTTCTATCAATTGGAGAAGGTTGAGCAGTCCGAGGAGAGAGACAAGGCCGAGTGGGAGATCCGCAATCACGATTTCCATGAGGCGCTGATCGCCGCCTGCACCTCGAAATGGCTACGCCGCTTCTATGGCATTCTCTATGATCAACACAAACGTTATCGTAACATCGCTTTGAGCACCGAAATCCCTCGGGATCTCCACCAGGAGCATGAAGAGTTACGCAACGCAACCCTGGCCAGGGATAAACAGCGGGCCTGCGATGCGATTGAACAGCACATCATGAGAACCGCTGAGATCACCCTCAAGGTACTGAGAGAGGAGGAAGCGGATCGGGAAAACGAAGTCGATAAGGTCGCCGCAAGCTAGGGCGACTGCCGACTACTCTGTCTTAAAGCCGATTCCATTGTGGGTGCCATCGCAGAACGGTTTGTTCTTGGAGGCACCGCATCGACACAAGGCCAGCTTCTCGCCCTGCCAGGCACTGCGCCCGCTGCTGGCTTTCACGGTAACACGGCCCGAGAGCAGCAAGGGTCCATCCTCCAGTGGAGTGATTTTCAGCTCCCCGGCCTGCTGTTTCAGAGGCTCGCCGGTTTCACCAACCGCACCATAATCCTTGAAGTTGCCTTCATGGCTGTTGTCGCAATAGGGTTTGTTTTTCGACAGACCGCAACGACACAGGGCCGCGCGAAACCGAACACCGGGCATATCTTCAGGCGCCCCTTCGATGGCCAGGTCACCCGTCACAAAATAGGGCCCCTGGTAACTGACCGTTACCGTGTTCTCCGCAGCGGCAGTTTCAGTCACCTGGTCCTGTCTGTTTCGGCAAACCAGGGAACCACTGGGACAGCGCGCGATGACCTCCTCCACCTCAGCCGGGGATGAAAGGTCGGGCTGACACCAGGGATCCCTTCCGGCAACGAAGAGTTCACCTTGGGAATAGCCACACTCACCAATGTGTATGCAGAGACGTTCGTCCCAAGTGACATCGATCTCTGAGCCTTTGTAGCGAAATACCTGTTTCTTGCCCATGTGCACCCACTATCTGACTGAATGTGTTGAAAAAAGCAACTTGTTGTAATTGAAGCCAAACTCTTACTAAGACTGCGAGCCGGTACCCAGCCCGGTAAAATCGATATTAAGACTATAGCCATAGATTGCTAAAAATTACTGCCCTATTCATAGGTAAATAGCTGGTAGAAGATCACTACATCCAAACCAACGATACAGAATTAGACTTCGTGGATAGATCGACCAGCTTCAGATTCAATTCAGCAATTCAGTGTTCTGAATCCAAGTTTCATGATTGGTGTGTGTCCGTTTTGATCAGCATTACAACGGGTATTGCAATCGGACCCAACAGCACCACCATAAGTTTTCTCAGGAAAGATAATCTGAGATGTCGCCTTCTTGCGATATAGAGACATATAAATGCGCTGACAAACCAAATAGCCACTGGAATATAGGCGCTCATGCTGTTCATCCCTCCTGGTCTTCAGTCAGAACGATTGATCAGACTGACTGTTCCCTATGCAAGCAGAACCGGTTAACGTGGATTGCCGTGAATTTCCTCTCTGGCGCTCCGGATCAATTGTTCCGGCTTGATCCCCATGACCTTGAACGCACGGGATACCACGCCGTGCTGCATATCTGCCACAGCACACAGAACATGAGCCCCGAGAAGAGGATACTGCTTGTCTTTCTGTTTCAGATCAAACAGTTTTTTCATCAAGTCCTGACCAGACGCTTGAGACTCTTGAAAAGTTTTTGATATCGCTAACGGCTCTGGCCGAATATCCAACGAGGGTGGATCTATTCCTATGTGACTTAAGGCCTCACTGTACTGTTTTTCTACAGCTGCCTGAAATTTGCCGGAGTCCGTACCCAACCTTTCAAATGTTCTTCTGGCAGTACCATCTTCAAGATTAAGCGCAGACAATACAAAATGTTCTGCGCCCGGTCTCTCTTCACCCAACAAACAGGCCTGCTTATCCGCTCCAGCGATCAGCTTACTTACGGTTCTCATGTCACGAAACCGTAACCTTAACCTATTGAACATGGCATTATCCCTTTATAGCTCCCTTTGCCGATTTGATATGCAGCGCGTGTCGTTTATGTGCAGCCTGTTTCGATACACCCAGTGCTTCCGCCACTTGTGACCAACTCCAGCCTTGCGCAATCGCCTCTTTGACCGCTTTTCTTTCCAACTGATCGGCCATATGTCGCAAGGCAACAACCGCAGCCAGAGCATCTTCGGGTTCTTCAGCGGAAGGCAGTGGATCTAGATTTGGCATGCGTCAATATTAGTTGACGAACAGCCCTGCGTCAACTTTTATTGACGACCAGAAAACACTTAAGATCTATTAAGAATGTATATAGGGGGTAGCCAGAGCCTGAATGGCGTAGTGTTAGTCGTAACTAACCTATTGTTGAGATGTACAATAAACAGGGTGAGATCAGTCCTGCTTGGATCGATAGAGGCGGAGCTATGATCTGTCCATTTCTTGCGCCATTTGGTTTGATTAAAACCGTTGACTACAATGGCGCAAGAGCAATGGACGCCCCATTAGATCTGACCAGGTTCAGGCTGCCTTCAAATACGCTTCAACGACTTTTACAAAGCTGTTGCAGGCCCCATAGCAATCCTTGCACTCCTGGTGTTTGTCGATGTGTTCCTCGCAAGCGGCCGCACAATCCTTACAGACCGCCAGACAACCCTGCGCAATAAGTTTCAAATTTTTTGAATCGGATAAAGCCAGCGTTGCCATCGCCTCGCAGACAGGAACCATCTCATTGACGTTCTTTGAGCACTCCTTCATCGAAGTATCACCATCGCCCAGCAGTTCCAGGCAGTGGTTCAAGCAGGTCTTACCGGTTGCGATGCACTCCTCGGCTGCATCCACGATGTCTTTGTGTTTACCATGGTGGTGATGATGGTGTTGATGATGGTCTTTCATGGCTGAAGCCGTCGTTGGAATGGCAGCCATTGTCAAAGCTGCAACGCTTCCGACAAGAAATTCACGGCGATCAGTTAAAGTGTTGTTATCTGACATTGTTATTATCCTCACTATTTCCAGGCTTTTGTTGGTACGAATTACTGCTGGTCCAATGAATTGTAGACGAGACGCCGAATTCGCGCGAATTGTTCAACGAGTCCGACATCAAGAGAGCGGTAGCCTTTTATTGGGATTTGTTTCTCCGTTTCCACCTGTGGCAGCGGTTTCTCAAGCTCTTGGGTACCTCACTCTACGCACGTGCAGCATTGTTGTTTGAAGTATTACTCGAAGCTGAGCTCGTTGGATCGATCATTTCGGAGCTATTGAGATAATGGTGTAACCTGGTGATACCGGTAAATGGGTTATGGTTTAACACAGACAGCAACCCCTGATGATATTGATATTGGTAAAAAAACTTGATGCCCGTGGAGTTTCGAACAATGATATCCACAAAGAATCCGGGTTCATGCAGCAACTCGATCAGGATAATTGCCATATCCGTAACGGACACCGGATCAATTGCACGAGTGCTGACGAATATGGGCTTCTGGCCATTACACCGATGATATCCGCTTGTCGCGAAATCTGAGCCTGCCATCTGACTCCACCAGTTTCAGTGCACAGAGTCTTTTTCCCTCACAGATTTCGCTTACACAATCTCCATTGGCGGGGTCGAAAACCAGACTATGCATGGAACAACGTAGCAGTTCTAGATTACTGTCATACAACTGAGTGTGTTCACAATCAAGGCGTTTGTTCATGTGTACACAGCGATTGAGGTAGGCGTAAGCCCTCTCCTGATGGCGCAGCACGACACTCGACTCCAATAGGCCATTGAACCTGATATCAATCAGAAGAGTTTCTCCTTCTCGGAGCTGATGGCTATGACAAACAAATACCTCCCGGTCAGATGTCAGCATGGCTGATATCTTATTATCATCTGTTTTTGTAAAGAATAACCAAGCATTCTGTTGTAACCTCAACTCTGTCTGCACCATTTTGGTTCACAGACGCCTGGGGCGATTAACCGTCAGTTTCTCAATTGTCTTGTAAACTCCCCTCTATTTTATGAGATTGATATCCATAAGACTCCTGTTATTTTTTTAAGGTAGATTGGCGACTTGCTAGACCGATCTTCAAAAGCCCGCTGGTTCCGGGCTGCAGCAGCCGCATACTGAATAACGCGACTTAACATTACAGATTGTATGAATATATTCGATCGGACGAAGAATGCTATGAAACACCTCCGCAGCAAACTTATTACACCTAGCTCGACGTCATTAATAATCATACTGATGTCTGTATCAATGCTGTCAGCCTGTTCTGTGTTTGGCCCGCTGCCTGATCGAGTGGAGCGAACGTTGGTCGAGGGTACCCAGCAAAGCAAAGAGCGTCTGATCATATTGCTACCGGGCATGCTCAGTGATGCGCAACACATGCAGAAAGAGGGGGTACCTGATGCCATCCACCGCGGCTGGCCTGAACCGGATATTATGATGGCCGACCTTACCATCAACTACTACCGCAAAGGAGAGGTAGTTAAACGGCTGCATGATGATATTGTGCTACCAGCGCGCCAGCAGGGCTATTCTGAGATCTGGCTTTCGGGTGGATCCATGGGGGGGATGGGCACCCTCATGTATGAATGGAATCACCCTGGTGAAGTGGACGGGCTGGTGTTGATCTCTCCCTACATGGGTAGCGGCGATGTAACCGATTCAATTCGTGAGGCTGGTGGTCTCGCATCCTGGGATTCCGGCGACACATCCAAAGTGATGGTAAAGGACAACTACGACCGGTTGGTCTGGCAGATGGCGCAAAATTGGATCGGCGACAGTAATAAACTTCAACGGGTATGGCTTATGTGCGGAGATGAAGACAGACTCTTCCCTGATGTTCAGATGCTTGGTGAGATACTCCCGGATGACCGTTACTTTCCAGCCCCGGGGAATCATAGCTGGGATTATTGGATTCCCAACATGGAAATTGTGTTTCGTAAGCTTGGCGAATCTCGACAAACCAAATTGACAGAGATAGATACCTCATCCCGATAAGCGGTGATTTCGAGCGCTTGAATATGAATTTTTGACTCCCGCCAAGCTGAATCACATGACTCCGATGAGGCTTTATTTTATTTGCCACAGATAAAGAGCAGTAACCCAAGGTTTTTATCTCTTCACACAAGTTCCATGGTTAGCTGTGGGAATCGGGCTTTGCAACTGAAAGTAGAAAATGTGTTTGAGGGTCAAGATCAAGTTGACAGGTTACTTCTGCTCATCCAATGCACTGGAGTATCCCAACTTGAAACCTAAACATCCTTTCACACAAAGCTTTGACGATCTACCTGATCAAATACCAATCATCATTTTCAGCAATGCCTTGCTTCCTGGTGGTGAACTCCCGCTGGAAATATCTAAACCTGACGAGTTGTTGCTTTTTTTTAAAGCCCTTAAGAGTGATCAGCTGATTGGTATCGTGCAACCCAGGAAACAGTCTGAACTCAAAACCTATCAGGTTGGCTGTGCAGGAAGAATACGCCAATACCGCGAGCGAAAAGATGGCCGCTTGAACGTCATGCTCACAGGAGTCTGTCGATTCAGGATCATCGATGAACTCCATCAGAGCGACAGCAGAGACATCAGCCATGTTAATTGGCGGGATTTTGCCAATGATTACATCAACGAAGAGGTTGAGAAAAGCTTGGTTGACCAGTTCAAACAAAAACTCCGGTTCTACTTCGATAGGCATAACATGCAAGTGGATTGGAAGGTTCTGACTGAAAATCCCATTGAGCAGGTGGTGAACAATTTAGTATTGGTTATAAACCTTGACGCGCACAGCAAACAGCTATTGCTCGAATCAGCAACCGTCACAGAACGATTGAAACTGTTTACAAAGCTACTGGAAGAAAAAGCTGATCCTACACTTATCATGCCTCAACACAGTGGAGTGCTCAATTGAGCCAAATATGATTGGTATAAACCTGAAACCAAACCTGTATAATTGATTGTACAGTTAGGCGCCACCTTCATTAGTGGGTTTGAGAAACTTATCAACAAAAGCACAACAATTGACGTTTCTTGGCCTTGATATCTATTTTTTCTTTTGATACATGTAGGCTCCTAGAAAATCATCCTGTGTTTCTAGAACACCATTTTCAAAGCCAAGCGCTTTATTGTTGAAAGTTCCGTTGTCTGGTCGAGTTACAGAAAGGATGCCATTTTTGAAACGCCATTTTCCGACGACTTCTTTGCCTAGCTTGCCGTCAAGAACAGAAATATATTCATATTTCCCATCTGAATGATATCTATGAATGCTAGGACCAGTTCTAGTAAGGCCAGTTAAATCACTTGACCTCTCTATTGAGTTCCCTAACCACTCCCAATCACCAATTATATCTGATTCAGAAATTACATCTCCTAACACAAGACAAGGGAATGCTGCGAATGCAAAAAACATTATTCTTAACATGTTATTTACCATTGGATTATTTAAAGAATTTCAATTTGAAAGCTTTACACAATTTACCGTCCGGGTTGTCAGTACATTCTTTAGTTACAATTTTGCAACCCTGCTCTACTCCATGCTTGACTGAAGGTCGATCACTTTCATTCATGCCTTCCATTTGCTCAACCATGCCGATCTGTATACACCCATTATAAAGGTCGTCATTTTTAGACTCTGCGCATGCGCATAAAAAAGTGACCATCAAGATTACAGTTATTACTTTTCCCATTTTTTTCGCATGTTAACTTCGATTTAATCTATCTAACAACAACAGATATTAGGCCTGAACCTACCCCGAAATAATTGACACCTCGATTTTCAACATGAGAAACGAGGTGAGAAGATGGCGAAGGAAAAGCATACATTCTATAATTATCAATTC
>NAUB01000008.1 GCA_003676145.1 gamma proteobacterium symbiont of Stewartia floridana
GACTCGGCACCTCCGCCCAGTTCAAGAACGGCGTGGTCGGCTTCATCGACTACAGCACCATCCTCGCCCACGACGACTGGACGGCACATACCGTCAGCGTCGGTCTGCGCAGCGAGTTCTGATCAGCCTGAGAAATGCCCGCCGAAAGGCGGGCAGTAACAAACCTTGCCGTATTAAGCGCAGCCTAATGAAGTTAACCGCGAATGGACGCCAATCACCGCAAAATAGCGCGAATAACTTTCATTTTAAAGCCACTATTTGCGTAGCTTCGCGGTGATTGGCGTTGATTGGCGGTCTATTCTCTCAAGTGTCAATTCCCTAGTTCTGTGTAAGATTCTGCAGGAACTGCTTAATCAGATCGATGGCTGGTTCACTGGCCTGATTCGAGCTTAACGCCTCTGCGCTTTCCAGGATCTGTATCAGAGGTAGATAACCTCTGCCTGCCTCGTTGAGATCGCGGCTCATCCTGTAGATGATGGGTGATATACGCTTTGGCAAGCTCAGACTTTCAACGGTCTCAGGGTTGGTATCAGCACAATGAACGGGATCGGAGGTAACCAGAAACTCACGACAACTGAGTGGACGATCCCGATGTATCGAGCAGGATTGATCTTCTAAAAAAGGGCAAGCCAGATTGAGTCTGAAGTAGTTGACCCCAACTTCACGCAGCTGCATTCTGTCGTTATTACTGACCGCCTGCTCCATCATCTGAAGAACGCCCGCATCTTTCAATACTTTGATATTTTGCGCAAAACGCGCTCGGATGACCTGTTGTCTTTCTGCCGGCATGGATTCAATCAGATTGAGTAGATTATAACCCTCAGCCCGGCTCACCGGCACCAACTGAGAACAGCAGGCGCCACAACCCTTTTTACAGGAGATGCATTTTCCCTGTTGTTCGGCCTCCTTGACACCAATCTCGACTACCTTGTCTGTGATTCGCTGGAAAAATGGTAGTAGATCATGAATATGCACCGGCTCATTGGTTATCTCCACTGAAAACCTTAAATTCTCACTACCTATGCGCAGTTCAGCACTGATTGATTCGGTAGGTGATTGCTCAGGGTCACTCAATGTCTCAGTCCTTTATCTGATTCTTTGGTCATAGGGCGGATGGAATTTTTCCGCTATGCTAATGATGAAACCCGGTATCAACAATCACCTGCGCAACAGAATCTGTTGAAGGCCATGCCTGATGCGTTAGGGAGATCTCAAATGATGCCAGATCGATAACAGAACCTACTGCTTCTTGAAAACTGAATCAAGCGTTAAAAGAGAGTTATTTGATGGCAAACAATGATCTTCTCATCAAACTCTATGAGATGAATTTTGACCAGTTACTGAGTTCGAGCAGCCTCAATCCAGATATTACTGTACGTAAACCGATCGGAACTGATCGACGGCTGCTGATCGAATGGGCAGAACAACACTATCCCGATGTTTGGTTGAGTGAAATCGAAACCGCGCTGGCTAACAGACCCTGCTCCTGCTACATCGCACAACAACAGAGCACGATCATCGGTTTTGCCTGTTATGATGCAACGGCTTTGGGCTACTTTGGCCCTTTGGGTGTCACTGAAGCGGCGAAAGGCCAGGGGGTCGGGCGACGATTGACACTTGGTTGCCTGAGGGAGATGCATCTGAAGGGCTATGGTTATGCAATCGTTGGCATGCCAAGCTCAAGCGACTTCTATCGTAAAATTGCTCCCATCATCGAGATACCTGATTCCGATCCAGGCCTCTATCGCATGACGAAAACGCTGATCAAGGATTGACTGCTCTCAAGCAACCGCTGATCCGTGTTGACAGGCCCTGGCAGGTTAGAACTCCAGACGCCCGCCCAAGGTGAATTGATGGTCGCTCAGGTCTTCCAGTCCAAGCAGGGTGTCATAGTTCACAAACAGCTGCAGACCATCCTGTAACACGGAAGAGACGCTCAAATTCAACTCGAAATAGTTTCTGTCGGGTTCGCTGGTAAGGACTCTGAAGCGATTATTGCGTGGATCATTGATATAACTGGCGGTTATTTCGCTCTGATCATTCTCAAACTGGTGGACCCAGCCCAATCTGGCCTGGGGAATGATAACCGCCTGCTGGCTACTGATCGCATAGGAGAATTCCGCCCCCAGGACAGAGGTCAACGAGGTCCATTCCTGATCATCGACTGAAAAATTCAAGCCGGAAGCATCGGCGCCACGCTCTTCATAACTGTCGATATCGACTCGCATGTAGGTGGCACGGCCATAAGGACCGAAAGAGATGGGACCTTGATTGATGGTATATCCACCACCGATACTGAAGGCATAATCACTGCTGTCGGTGGACGCTTTGGCCGATTCGTTGATCGATGCAACGGCGGTATTGGATGGAATGTAGATATTCCGCACCATGTCATAGTCTGAAGTGGCGTAACTGACCATCGTGTCAAGATAGTATCGATCCTTGTAAAAGCTGCCATACAGGGCGCCACCCCATCCATCGGTCTCCAGATCACCACCTGAAACCGTTGCGGTGTTGTCGAACTCGGTATCAATCCGGTTGTAACTCAGCGCCCCGCCAAACACCAGATTTTCGCTGAGACGATAGTCGATACCAGCAGTGAGGCGATAATTATCATAATCGAAAGCGGCCGAACTGCTGTTGGCATCCTTCTCGCCAACCCCTGAATTGATCGTGGCGAATCCACTCAGTGCATTATCCATGAGAGGATCACCGGCACTGCCTCCCTGCCCCACATAACCCGGTCTGTTGACCAGTGTCTGGCTGTTATTGATGTTCAGGCCTGAAATGGAGAATCCTCTCGCGCCAGAGCGTAATTCCGTAAGACGGGAGATCAGAGGGTCCATTCGTGTGCCTGCTGCCTCATTCGCCAGCGTACCCGTCGCCGTATACTCCTCTGTGGCGATCTGCTGCAGAGCATCGGCCAGTTCATCGGCGTCCAAACCGAGACTGCTATCAAACGAACCGATATCCGAGAGTTCATTCGCTGTCTGTACCATGGCGCTGCAGGTATCGAAAAGGGGTATCGTGCCGGGTAGAGCACCTGACATGACAAAGCCGATACAGGTTCTCTGCACCGAGTCACCGGTATCCTGTTGCAGCTGTGTCTGCCCGTAGCTGCCGAGATTGGTTTCTGCAGCCTGAGTAATCTGTACAGAACAGAGCCCCATTGCCAAAACAGCAAAGCTTCTGTATCTCATATCTCCCCTCATTCCTTTATCGTCGAAATCATTAGCATTGACAGTGGTCTGCTGTCATGAGTCAGCGCTCATCTGTGACTCGTTCCTATTATTAATCAACCCCAGATGAATCTGTCACTACGCGAGATACTGAAACGGAGGTGCTTGATATTTCAGGAACCCGGTACCCTATGGGAAAACCTAAGGTGAATTAGCCAGAGGCGATCAACTGGTTTGCTGAACGCCTCTGCAAAAGATAGTCCAACCCGCACGAAGAACCAAGCCGGGATTACCCTTACTCAACCAGGGAATATGATCCGTGGCCAGGCTAAAACTATCGCTTTAGTCAGCTCAATCGGGGACTGACAACCTGGCACCACTGCGACGGCAGCTCTCAATCTGCTGGTTCCATGCCTGTTGTCTGGCGCTGTTACGGCCATGATTGGTCTGTTGTTCGGAATCGTAGTCTCTTGTCAGGCTGTCAGCACGACGATCGTGGGCACTCATTACCCGGCGTATCGCTCGCACCAACCGGTTCCGGGAGCGTTCTCTCAAAGCCCTGATTTCATTTACCATATCCCGGTAGCAGAGACCGACAATGTCATAATGACCCTGTTCATGCCGCAGCAGCTCTGCCGTCTTGGCCGAAGCAACCACCCAGGTACCAGCCTCGTTCAAGAGCATTTGAAATGCCACATCGCCCAATCGATGTTGTCCGCCCTCCTCGAGGAATCGCAAACGGCCAGGATGCATGGCCATTGCAATGGTCGCATCTTCGGATTCCCCGCTCGGACGACTCTGAATATCCGTGAAGTCTGACCAGGCCAGTTGCCTTGGCCAACCGCTAAGCCGCGGTCCACCCTGGGGTGTTGTCCCGCCTCCTGCAGGTTGTGCCGCAGTGAAACCGGCGTGAGGTGTGTCCGGGTTAGCGCCACTGGCTACCGGTCGATTTCTTCGGGCTGGTGAAGGGGTGTCACACATGGCAAATTCACATTGATAGCGTGCTGAACTGATACGGCACAGAGAGTGTGTCAATCAAACTGAAGTGGTCCATTTTCGCCGCAAAATATCGATTCATGATTTGTTCAGCTCTTGTTTAGAGATAGAAAAACAAAAACAGACTGACCAGAAGCATCACGCCGGTCACTCTGATACGGGCCTTGACAGCCGGATGGCCCCAGGAGTGATACTGCTTATAACTGTAGATCGCCAGCAGACCGTTAAGCAGGGCCACAGCGGCAATAATTATGGGCATCCAGAACGCCATCGTCTCAGCTTCTCATCCCAGCAGTTGAGACTGTCGGATCGCCGTGGCAGAGGTATTGAACAGAGGCTGTTGCGGATCAAATATCGCCAGTTCCATAGCCGCTGCGCGCCGTTGACGCTGATAACCTTTTTTCAGCACCTCAATACACTGCTGCCGGGTAATTTGGGCGCCACTCAAATATCGTCCTCCTGCACTGAAGCGACTCTGTTGAGCGCTCCACCAGTCGCTGATTTTCTGTTGATCCGGCCACACCAGTTCTTCGTCCGGATCCAGATCGACCTCTTCATCTGCGGGGTTTTCGGTTGGACCAGACTCAAAGCCGGCCGGTTGGTCTGTGTCCATATCCTCATAGGCCAGGTCCAGACCGGTAATCGCTGCGAAGGATTCCGCTGCCAATCGACTGTACTCAGGTTTGTCCATCATCGAAATCAGCCAGGGAATGCTCACCGGATCCCCAATCGTTGCGATCGCCTCGATGATCGTCCTCTCATAACCTTCCGTTTTGGCATGATCACGAACCCAATTAACGGCAAGCTCCTTATCCATCATGCGAAGACCGAGTGACAGAGCACGAGACTGAAAATCACTCTCTTCACTATAAAAGTCAGTTAGCGTATTCAAGCCTCTCTCATCGCCCAGCAGGGTTGCTGACCAGGCGGCCCAGAATCGACAGGATGGATCCTCATTGTTCAACTGTTCAATGACCTGAGGCAACAGATCCCGGCGCCGGATCTCGCCCACGTTGCGCAGCGCTCTTGAACAGACTGAAACATCACTGTCCTCGATTCCCTGCTTCAGGTAGCCACCACAATCCACACGCTGGATGGAGCAGGCGCTAAGCCCAATCAATCGATTCAGCGGCTGCTCGGACTTCAACCAGTTGACGACAAAGCCCTGTAGTTTCTCCTGTGGCAGCCAACCCAAAGCGGAGACCAGGCCCCTGAGAGTCTGGGGGGTTTCCGCAACGACGGCCAGAGTCTGCTCCAGCCACTCACTGTTTGCCTGGTCCAGTGCCACATAGGCCGCAGTGAAAACCTCACCGGATTCCGCCTGATTGAGCCCAGCCTCGCAGAATGGCCAGGCTTCGGCACCAGCCACATGGAGTCCATCCAGATGGGCCGAAACCCTCGATTCCAGCTCCTGCAGATCGGCAAGATCGTAGTGTGGTTCGCGTATGGCTGAGTCGCGCAGCAGCCAGAGGAAGGCTGACTCTTCGGCGTGCTGCGAGACAATGTGTTCGATAATCACTGGAATTTCACTGTTCTATTTATTTTAAGGCGTGGTGCAAATCCGCCTCTCTGTAGGGTGAAAGGCATCCACTTTGATGACTCGGTATGAGCAGAGTCGATTTTACCGAGCATCAGTTGATCTGTACCGATCCGCCTTTAATACGGTTGACTCCTGATGACCGACTTAAAAGGTAGTTGCCTCGGAGTATGATTTTTCCGGAACGGGTCAATGTAATACTTGATTTGCCACATTTCAGGACGATCTCCCGCTCAGCCGAGAGCACCAGGCGCTCGCCATCGATTTCGGCAAACTGCTCTTTATTATCACTGTTTTTGCGTTCAGGATGTTGAATTCGTCCGATAACCATGGGCTTCAACGGATCACCATTTTCGAACAGCAGTGCAACTTCGCAACCGAAATCCTCTTCACTGAACTGAATCGTGGATTTGGCAATTGTACTCTCGCTATTCGGATTGCCCGGATAGACAACCAGTGGTTCACGTTGTTGGTTCAATCCGGTGAGAATACCGATCACCACACCATCGAATTTTGCGGCCTGGTCATGGGGTTTTGAGATTGGCTCTAACTCATTTTTCTGTTTCGGCATGTCTCTACCCTCCAGCTATTGTCATTTGCGTCATTTGTGAAAATTTATTTGGATTAGTTCTGCAGGATCTTCTTGCCCTTTACAACAACATTTTTAGAGGCTTTAACATTGATCGCACCAGAACCTTTGACGGTAACATCCTTACCCTGAATAGCAATCGTGCCATCTTTTTTCATGGTGATGGACGCTTTGCCTGTCTTGATCGTGATCGAATCTCCCGCCTCGATCACCAGATTCTTACCCACTGTGATCGAGCCATCTTCACCGATCGTAACAGCTTGGTTCTTGCCAACACTGACAGCCTGATCCTTACCCACATTGACAGCCTGGCCACCACCGATATCCTCACTGACATTTGACGCAACCTGCATTGCCTTGGAGGCACCGACGGTTTCATTCATTCCGGCACCGACCGTCACCTGATATCCGGCGCCGATGGTTAAAGCTTTGGCGGCGCCTATGGTTTCAGTCTTGTTGATGCCGATGGTTTCACTCTTGTTACTGCCGATATTGACGCTGCGATTTGTACCGATGGAGACAGTTTCATTACTGCCTACGGATTCGGTCCGGTTGACACCGATCGTAATATTTTCATTGTTGCCAACCGTCTCGGTCCGATCATTGCCGATGTCGATGGTTTCGTCATTGCCGACGGTCTCAGTGCGATTGACGCCAACGCTGGTGGTCTCATTGTTCTCCACCACATTGTCCTGGTTCTTCTCCGCATGGATATAGACCTGCTCATCCCCCTTCTTGTCCTCGAAGCGGATTTCATTGAAGTTCTCTCCGGAACCTCCCTTGGTGCTGCGGCTCTTGATGCCGCTTTGGGTCATATTCGCAGGCAGTCCATAGGGTGGCATCTGATCGGCATTGTAGACACGCCCGGTAACAATCGGACGATCCGGGTCGCCTTCCAGGAACTCCACCACCACTTCCTGGCCAATCCGCGGAATATGCATCGCTCCCCAGTTTTTACCGGCCCAGACCTGGGATACCCTGACCCAGCAGGAGCTGTTCTCATCACTGCCCCCATAGCGGTCCCAGTGAAACTGAAGCTTCACTCGGCCATACTCATCCGTATAGATCTCTTCGCCGGCTTTACCCACAACCACAGCAGTCTGAGGACCTTGGACTATCGGTTTCGGTGTACTGCGGATACTGCGGTAAGTCTCTTTGCTTACTGAACACTTGAATTCGCAGGTGAAGATCGGTTCTTCGGCAATTTCCGGTACCGTTTCAAAGGCATCGGAGTGGAGAATACAGGTAGTTCCGGTAATCAGATACTCCCTGTTCTGATCGCCCCGGGGGTGTTCCGTCAGGGTAAACAGTCCTCCGCAGGCAGCCCCTCTTGCGATCGCCTCTCCTTCAAGCACTTCGTGGCCGCTCTGGATCTCTTCAATGCGCTGGCGGGCGTAACTGTCGCCATCGCCCGATTCTTCGTATTCACCCGGATAGTCGAAGATCTCATACTCCGCATGGGCATGACTTCTGGGCAGTGGTGCGGTGGTAAACAGATCCGATTTGGGTTTGGTGAAGTTGTAATCCGTATGGGCAAAACTGCCTGGTTGCACCGATTTGGTGAATTTCCAGGCGTGGATATAGTCTTTCCAGCGGGTACTCCCCTGTTCACTTTGCGGCAGATAAGGAATCTCTGCGTAAGCAGCGAGAGGACTGTGCGAACTGTAGCCGTCGCACATCACAAGAGTATGCTTGCCATCCACATGGTCGAAGTAGTAGTAGATGCCCTCCTGTTCCATCAACCGACTGATAAAATTGAAGTCGGTCTCCCGATACTGAACGCAATATTCCCACTCACGGTAGGAGCCGCTCAGCTTGTCTTCAAAATCGCTGAAGCCGTTCTCCTGAAACACCTCTTTGATAATATCGGGGACTTTCTTATTCTGAAATATGCGGCAGTCGGAAGTGCGGGTCAAAAACCACAGCCAGGGACGCAGGGTGGCCCGATAGTGGGCAAAATAGGCAATATGACCTATCTGGGTGAACTGGCTGACAAAGCCGTTAAAATATCGCTTTCCACCATCCACCAGATCCATCTGCACGGTCATCTGTTTACCCAACAGATCGTCATGAGCAATCTCTTCATTGTCGCTCAGCAGATCTACAGTAAACTCAGACAGTCGCCCCAACTCCTCTCTCGCCTCCATGCGAAGAATCAGGAGTTCATCTGGACCCAACGGGGTTTTTATCTGTAACTGCCGGTTACTCTGTGTAAACGCCATTCAAGACTCCTACCCAATCGAACAATCATAGCAAAGAAAAAGACACTCTTCTGACAAACAGGCTTTAACTTATACCACTAGTGAGAAAACACCCCGGTTCAACATTTTTTGGTCACTGCCAAATCGAGATGGTAATTGTAGCTATTTGAGATAAAGTATGTGTGTCAGAGCCACTGCGGTCAATGAAATCATGACGGTACTTTGTCACAAGGGTTGATCTGGTCGCTCAGACTCAGGGAAATGCCAGGGCCTGCCGAAATGACAGAGTCAGTTTAATTAAGGTGTAAACGATATGGCACAACGATTAAATCTATCGGTTGAACTTGGAAAAAAGCACCAGGGCGGAGATCGCAGCAGTAGCGAAAGCCAACGACTGAAATTCATACTCCTGGGTTGTTTTTCCGGCAACCAGGAGTTGTCCGATCCGCAGCTCAATCCACTGCCAGACGTATGCAAGGTGGATCTCGACAATTTCGATGATCTGATCAGTGAGATGCAGCCTTGTCTGAAAATTGACTTGGGTGAACTGACAGAACCACTGCAGCTCAGATTCAGCAGCCTCGATGACTTTCATCCGGACCAGCTGCATAAACAGCTGCCGACACCGCAGGAAAGCGCTTCTGCTGAGCGTAAAGAGCCGGATCAGACCGATACCCAGTCTGATTCTGCCTCCAATGGATCTCAGGAGTCAGATCAACAGACTCTGTCAAGACTACTGGGAGATGGTACCGCCACAACACCATCATCACATGCCGGAAAGTCCAACGCCAACCGCACAATGGTTGAGTCAGTGGTTGGACGCCTGATTGACGGTTCACTGAAGCAACACACTGCCGGGAGTTCCGAGCAGGAGACCGGTCACAGTGAACACCACGGCAGTCTGTTGAAAAATGTCATCCACCACTCTGAGTTTCAAACCCTGGAATCGAACTGGCGTGGCCTGGACTGGCTGATTCGCAATCTGGAATCAGACGAATTGAATGAGGTTTTCATAGTAGACCTCAGCCAGGATGAGTGGCAACGTTCTACCCAGAGTGAGTTGGAATTCAAACAATCCAAATACTATCAATCGTTATTAAAACGTTTCAGCGAAAAGCAAGCATCAGAACAGAAGTTTATTCTAATATGCGATCATTATTTTAATTCCTCAATTGAGGATACCGATCTGCTGAAAAATTTCTCAGAACTGGGCACACGCCTGGATGCACAACTGCTGGCCGCAACTGATGGCGGGCTCCTATCCAGTGTGGATTCAGGCCCTGCGGCCCTGGAGCCATGGAAAAGCTTTCAACAAAGCGCTGCCGCAACGAATGTCAGTCTGGTGCTGCCGCGGATTTTAATGCGCCTGCCCTATGGCGAGCAGTATGATCCTGTGGAATCATTCCAGTTTGAAGAGCTTGATGATGAATGGTGCAGTGATGAACTGCTCTGGGGCAATCCCGCTTTTGCATTGGCCATCCAGTTGGCAGCGGATAATCAGTCGGAGCGGCAGCAGGACGCCGCGGCACTCGCCGACTGCCCCTCCTTTGCCTATCTCAAAGAGCGTGAAAGCCACCTGCAGCCCTGTACAGAAAGCCTGTTCACGGATCAACAACTGGAAATTCTGGTTGAGCTTGGACTGGTGCCAATCGTAGGCAGCCGGCGCAGCAATCAGGTCAGGATACCCTGGTACCGACGACTGTAATCGTTGCTGTGATGATCAGCGATACTAAATCATTGTGCCAGGCTGACGATAAGCTGATCACTATCTGGGTAGTATCAACAACATAGGTTGGTATTATTTCACTAGTGTTCACTTATTTATCGTGTAGTATCAAGTACAAGGGTTTTGTGCTAAACCTACCCAATGAAAGGGTAAGATCGCAAAACGAAACAACCTGACGGACCGATACGGAGTCAGGCTTAATAACCAAAAAATAAGATTGACAGGTATGTTTACTTTATATATCAACTCAGTTTCAGGTTTGCAGACGCATTGCAGTGCAAACCCACGGGGGATTCAGGCTTGACTGGCACACTCGATCTAGACCAACTTCTCAGTGCAGTATCTGATGATGAGCCTGCCGGTTCCGATTTGGAGTACGATCCCCTGTTTGGCGAGATGGAGAGAGCTGCCGAAGGTAAAGAGGAGCAGCAGTTCGGCGATACCATCATCCCAGCCGAAGACCCGGATTGGCGGGAACTGAAGAAAAAGTCCCTCGAAGTGGCAGGCAAGAGCAGAGACCTGCGGGCAGCCATTCATCTGACCCGGGCACTGATTCATACCGACGGCTTTAGTGGCCTGGCCGATGGTCTGGCGCTGATCAAAGGTTATCTGGATGGTTACTGGGATTCAGTCCATCCTCAACTCGATCCGGATGACGATAACGATCCAACATTGAGGATCAATACTCTGATCAATATCTGTGATCCCTTCGACTACCTGGCCGGCATCAATAAGATTCCAGTGGTCTCTTCCACTGTCATGGGAAAATTCAGTTTCAGGGATATTCAGATCGCCAATGGTAGTCTTCAAGCCTCTGAAGGCGATTCTCAGGAGTTGTCCCTGGACCAGGTCGATGCCGCTTTTCGGGAGGCCAGCGATGAAGATAACCAACAGACACTGGATCTGATCACGACATCAGCAGAGACTGTGGAGGGTATCGAATCCCGCCTGAATGAACTGGTCGGAGTTGACCAGGCACCGAATCTCAGCACCCTTGTTAAGCTGTTGAAGGAGATAGCCGATGAAGTGGCGCAGCGCTGCGGCCTGGAGAGCGCCTCTGAGGCATCAGAGACCGCAGTTGACGGATCTGTAGCGGCGCAGAACCAACCGGCTGCCCCAGGCACCATCAATAACCGCGATGACGTCATCAAGACACTTGAACGTATTACTCAATACTACGAGAAGAATGAGCCATCCAGCCCAATTCCACTGCTACTGGATCGGGCGAAGCGACTGGTAAAAATGGATTTTTATGAAATTGTCCAGGATCTGGCGCCAGGTGGTTCTTCCCATTTCGATTTCCTGTGGAAACAGGAAGATAGATAGATTGTGGATCCGGGCATAAGCCCTAATTAGATAACAAACATACCGAATTAAGGTACAGAGCACATTAAAGAGAGGTAGACCGTGGCAAAAGAGAGCAGCCAGAAGTTCATAGCCCGAAACCGAGCCCCCAGGGTACAGATAGAGTATGACGTGGAGCTCTATGGTGCTGAAAAGATGATTCAGTTGCCCTTCATCATGGGCGTTATGGCGGACCTCTCGGGAAAACCCGAAGAGGCACTTCCCCCAGTCGCTGACCGCAAGATGCTGGAAATCGATGTGGACAACTTCGATGAGCGGCTCAAAGCCATGAAACCCCGTACTGCGTTCCGGGTACCCAATACCCTCACCGGTGAGGGCAACATCAGCGTCGATATCACCTTCGAAAGTATGGATGACTTTTCACCCGCTGCAGTCGCCAAAAAGGTTGGTGCACTACGCCAACTGCTGGATGCGCGTACCCAACTGGCCAACCTGTTGACCTATATGGATGGCAAGGCCGGTGCGGAAGAACTGATTACCAAGGCCTTGAACGATCCAACCCTGCTTCAGTCCCTGGCATCTTCCCCCAACGCAGACGATGCATCATCTGAAGATTCAAGCGGCGAGGAGTAAAACATGGCTGAAACAGATACCCAACAAACAGCGGGCGAAGCGGCGGAAAGTGTCGCACCGGATGAATTTTCAGCACTCTTGCAACAGGAGTTCAAACCGAAGACCGAACGGACCAAGGAAGCGGTCACCAGTGCAGTGCAAACCCTTGCCGAACAGGTCCTGAAAGAGAGCGGCACCATCTCGGATGATGCGGTTGAGACGATTGAGGGAATCATCGCTGAAATCGACAAAAAGCTCACTGAACAGGTCAACCTGATTCTCCATCATGAGGATTTTCAGCAGCTCGAAGGCAGTTGGCGCGGTCTGCACCATCTGGTCAACAATACCGAGACCGATGAGATGCTGAAGATCAGGGTGATGAACATCTCGAAGAAAGAGCTGGGCAAGAACCTGAAGAAATTCAAAGGTACTGCCTGGGATCAAAGCCCGATTTTCAAAAAGGTCTATGAAGAAGAGTATGGCCAGTTTGGTGGTGAACCTTACGGTTGCCTGGTAGGAGACTACCATTTCGACCACTCGCCACCGGATGTGGAACTGCTCAATGGTATGGCACAGATTGCCGCATCTGCCCATGCGCCGTTTATTGCTGGTGCAGCACCCACGGTGATGCAGATGGACTCCTGGCAGGAACTGTCAAACCCACGAGATCTGACCAAAATTTTTCAGACACCGGAGTTCGCATCCTGGCGTTCTCTCAGAGAGTCCGATGATTCCCGTTATATCGGTCTGGCGATGCCGAGATTCCTCTCTCGCCTCCCCTATGGGGCCAAGACCGATCCTGTGGAAGAGTTCGACTTCGAAGAGGACACGGAAGGTGCGGATCACAACAAGTACACCTGGTCCAACTCAGCTTACGCCATGGCCGTCAATATCAACCGGGCCTTTAAGCTGTATGGATGGACCACAAGAATCCGCGGTGTTGAGTCAGGCGGTTCCGTCGAAGGACTGCCGACTCACACTTTCCCCACCGATGACGGTGGTGTGGATATGAAATGTCCCACAGAGATCGCAATTTCCGATCGACGTGAGGCCGAATTGGCAAAAAATGGCTTCATGCCATTGTTGCACCGTAAGAATTCCGACTTTGCCGCCTTTATCGGCGCGCAATCACTACAAAAACCATCGGAATATGACGATCCTGACGCAACAGCCAATGCGAATTTAGCTGCCCGATTGCCCTATCTGTTCGCCAGTTGCCGCTTCGCACACTACTTGAAATGTATTGTGCGTGACAAGATAGGCTCATTCAAAGAGCGTGATGACATGGAAAAATGGCTAAACAAATGGATTATGAACTATGTCGAACCAAACCCGGCGACAGCTTCAGAAGAAGACAAAGCACGTAAACCGCTTGCTGCGGCTGAAGTGGTTGTCGCTGAAGTTGAGGGGAATCCAGGATACTACACATCAAAGTTTTTCCTGCGGCCCCACTATCAATTGGAAGGTTTGACAGTCTCGTTACGTCTGGTCTCTAAGCTGCCATCTGAAAAAACAGCTTAGGTCCACAAAATCTCACTTATTGGAGGAATAAATCATGGCAGTTGATATGTTTATGAAGATTGATGGCATCGATGGCGAAAGTACCGATGACCAACATAAAGGCTGGATTGAACTGGTCAGTATCAGTCACGGCGTGTCTCAACCCACATCCGGCGCCAGTGGCACGGGTGGCCGTACTGGTGGTCGAGCTGATTTCGAACCCTTTACCGCAATGAAGGAGATCGATAAAGGCACACCCGATCTGAACATTAAGTGTGCCAAGGGTGAGCACATTCCGAAGATTGAAGTCCATCTTTGTGAAGCCGCCGGCGACAAGCACATTTTCATGAAATACACCATGGAAAACATCATTGTTCAGGCGGTCATGCCGACCTGCAGTCAAAGTGACATCAAGCCCATGGAAACCGTAAGCTTCGCCTACGGCAAGATCAAATGGGAGTACACAGAACTGGGTCAAGACGGTAAGCCGGGTGGCTCAACCGATAGAACCTGGAACCTGGAAACCAACAAGCAGGATTGATTCTTGCGCCGACAATGCTTCAACACACCCATCTCTCATGCACGATGAGAGATGGGTTTTGAATGCAGAGTCTCTGACTTTAATCGACGTTTACGCTGGAATTACAGTAATTGTGCGAAGTTTCAGATCAGACACTGGAGATATTCAATTTTAATCAATTCGAACTGATCCGCTCTTTATCGATCTGCCGGCGGTAGTTTAAGGATCTTGCAGATTGCCTCAAAACACAGAGAAGACAAAAACACCATGACGGGCGCAAAAGAACTATTACAACAAGGTCAATTAGACCAGGCTTTGGAAACACTACAGCAGTCGATACGCAACGCACCTTCCGATACCAAGCTGCGAGTCTTCCTGTTTCAGCTACTCTGTGTGATGGGTGCCTGGGAACGGGCACTCAGTCAGCTTCAGGTTGCCGGTGACATGGACTCGCTCAATCTGCCCATGGCCCAGACCTATCGTGAAGCAATTCGCTGTGAACTGTTCCGACAGGAGGTCTTCAGTGGTGACAAAACGCCTCTGATTTTCGGTGATCCCCCGGAATGGACCGCGTTTCTCGTCGAAGCGATGAAACATACCGGCAAAGGGGAGTACAGCCAGGCTGAAAGCCTGCGCAATCAGGCCTTTGAACTGGCGCCCACCACACCCGGCACAATCGACGGGCAGGCATTTGAGTGGATTGCCGATGCGGACTCACGCCTCGGCCCGATGATCGAAGCCATCGTCAATGGTCGCTACTACTGGATCCCCATGCAGCGTCTGAAAAAAGTCACCATGGAGGCACCAGAGGATCTGCGTGACATGGTCTGGACACCGGCCCAATTGACCTTTGAAAATGAAGGTGAAAGCGTGGCGCTGATCCCAAGCCGTTATCCAGGTACCGAGAGCGCCTCGGAACCGGCACTTAAACTTTCTCATAAAACAGAGTGGCAGACACCGGCTGAAGGTGTCTACCTTGGACTTGGCCAACGGATGCTGGCCACCGACCAGGATGATTACCCCTTGCTCAATGTCAGGGAGATACAATTCCAATCCGCAACGGACAGCGAAATTGAATGAGTCAATGAGGCGGAGATACCACTCAGTTGAAGGCCAGTAACCAACAACAACTGCAACCATCCCTGCTTGACCGGTTGATCGATGATGAACCCGGCAAGACCAAAGAGTCCCAGGATAAGCGGGTAATCTCCATGCGCCGTCTGCGTCAATCCGTATTGCGCGATCTGGCCTGGCTGATGAATACCACCAATCTGGAGACCACCGAGGATCTGGAGGCTTACCCGGAAGTCAGCCACTCGGTCCTCAACTATGGTTTGGCCGAGTTATCCGGACATCTGGTTTCCGGCCTGGATTTGACCCGACTGGAGAGAATGGTGCGTCAGGCCGTTCAGGATTTCGAGCCGCGCATTCTGCCGAATTCAGTCAAGGTGCGTTCGGTCCGGGATGCCAGTAAGGAGAGCCATAATCAATTGATGTTTGAGATCGAGGGGCAACTCTGGGCGGTGCCCACTCCGACCCACTTGTTGATCAAAACCCAGATAGACCTCGAAGAGGGTGGCGTTACCCTTGCTGACGCCTTTAGTACGGGCATGGAGTAATCAGATGGATCCCCGCCTGCTCAAATACTATAACCAGGAGTTGCAGTTCATGCGTGAGATGGGCGCGGAGTTCGCCCATGCCTACCCGAAAATCGCCAGTCGCCTCTCGCTGGATGAATTCGAGTGTGCCGATCCCTATGTAGAGCGTCTGCTGGAGGGTTTCAGTTTTCTCACCGCAAGGATACAGCTGAAACTCGATGAAGAGTTTCCCCGTTTCACCCAGCACCTGATGGAGCGGGTTTTCCCCCACTATCTCTGCCCCACCCCATCGATGATGGTGGTACAGTTTCAAGTCGACATGCTGGAACCCTCGCTCACTGAGGGCTTTCTGCTGCCCAGACACTCCACCATGCGCAGCCGGGTAGGCAAAGGCAGCCACACCGCCTGTATCTATCGTACAGCCCAGGATGTGACACTTTGGCCGATCGAAATCCAGAGCGTCGACTATCTGCCAACACCGGCAGCCATCGCCTTGTCCGGTATCGGTAAACAGAACGGTGCCAGAGCGGCAATCCGTCTCAGACTCAAGACCTCCGGTGATATTCCCTTCAATCATCTTACTCTGGACAAGCTACCGATCTTTTTTACGGGTGGTGACAGTGGTATGCGTGCGTTTGAAGCAGTTGCCGGCCATACCATGAAGATCGTCGGGCGAGCCGTTGATTCGGATGAATACAGAACCACCACTTCACCACCAGTCCGCATCATGGGCTTCGAGGAGCATGAGTCACTGCTGCCCCATAGCCTGCGTTCTTTTCAGGGTTACCGATTTTTGTCTGAGTACTTCACCCTGCCGGAACGTTTCATGTTCGTGGAACTGAATGACTTGCAGTCTGTGATCAAGGGGTGTGACCAACAGCAACTCGAGTTACTGCTGCTGCTGGACGAAAGTGATCCGGAGTTGGAGAGCGGTATCAGTGATGCCAACTTTCTACTCAACTGTTCACCGGCCATCAATCTGTTTCCCAAACGGGCGGACCGAATACACCTTAGCGACAAGGCGGCTGAATACCACATCCTGCCCGATCGGACACGTCCAATGGATTATGAGGTCTATGATATCGACAACGTGGTCGGATTCGGCACCAACACGGAACAACGCCAGACCTTTCAGGCCTTCTACGCGAGTAATGATTTCATCGCCTCGGATCAACCCCGCGCCTACTACACCAACCGGCGGGAACCCCGCTTGCTCTCGTCCAAACAGCAACGCGAAGGGGCTCGCTCCGGGTATATCGGCAGCGAAATCTATATCGCAATCGTCGATGCGGATGAAGCGCCTTTTAACACGGATCTCAGACAGCTTGCAGTAAGCACGCTGTGCACAAACCGGGATCTGCCAATGCATATCCCGCTGGGCCAGAGCGGCTCCCCATTCACCCTGGAGAGCAGTACGCCGGTCAATCACATTCGCTGCATCGGATCACCGACCAGACCAAAACCGACCACACCGCCGGGATCAATCAGCTGGCGCCTGATCAACCATCTTTCACTCAACTATCTCTCCCTGGCCAGTGAGGACCGGGAGCAGAGTACAGCGGCACTGAAAGACTTTCTACAGCTCTATGCAGACACCAATGATCCTTCGATGCGCAAGCTGATCGAGGGCGTGATTTCCATCGACTCCAAACCGGTCAACCGACGCCTGCCGAGCCCTGGCCCAATCGCCTTCGGCCACGGTCTGGAGATCACCCTGACGCTTGATGATCTGGCATTCGAAGGGAGTGGCGCCTTTCTGTTCGGCGCTGTGATGGAGCAGTTTTTCCGAAAATACACCGCAATCAATTCATTTACCGAAACCGTAGTCGTCACACAACAGAGGGGAGAGATCAAACGATGGCCAGTAAGGCTGGGTCTGAGAAAAACCCTTTGAGTCTGTTTGACAGACTGCAACAGGCGCCCTATCGCTTCGATTTCTATCAAGCCATGCGACGCCTGGAGTGCGCCTATCCGGATGAGCCCCGATTGGCGCAGTCCAGACATGCCAAACGGGACAAGATCCGCCTCGGTCAGGACCCAACCATGGCCTTTCAACCCTCTACCCTGAACTCATTTCGACAAGGTAAAGGGAGCCTGCCACCGCGCCTGGGTGTCTACTTTTTCGGCCTGTTCGGTCCCAATGGTCCACTGCCTCTGCATTTAACCGAATTTGTCCATGACCGTCTGCACAACGAACATGATCCGACCCAGGTCGCCTTTCTCGATCATTTTCATCACCGCCTGCTGAGTCTTTTCTATCGAGTCTGGGCAGACTGTCAACCCACGGTCAGTTTTGATCGGCCTGAGAATGACCGCTTCGGCGACTATCTGGGATCGATGATCGGTATCGGCTCACCCCATCTCAGAGAGCGGGATGAGATGCCGGATCTCGCCAAGCTCCACTATGCCGGTCGCTTCGCCAGCCATCCCCGTAATGCGGAGGGTCTGGAGGCGGTATTGCAGGATTTTTTCCAGCTACCGGTGCGCATCGATGAGTTTATCGGTGCCTGGATCGACCTGCCTGAAAACAGCCGCTGTCGATTGGGTGAATCCCTGGAGATCAGCATGCTTGGAACGAATATCATCCTGGGTGACCGGGTCTGGCAGGCACAGCAGAAATTCCGCATCGTACTGGGTGCCTTGAGCTTCAAGGATTACCAGCGGATGTTACCCGGCGGCAAAAGCCTGAAACGGCTGATCTCCGTGGTAAAAAACTATATCGGTGATGAACAGGATTGGGAGCTGAACCTGATTCTTCAACAGCCAGAGGTACCACAACTCTGTCTCAATGGCGAAAGTCGTCTCGGCTGGACCAGCTGGCTAGCACAACAACCCCTGGGGCGGGATGGTGATGACCTGTTCCTGCAACCCCTTGAACTTAGAGGTCTTCACTCATGAGCGAAATCAATCGTGCCGCCCTGTTCGGCAAACTGAACAGTCTGGGCTACAAGGCCATCGAAAGTGCAACCGTATTTTGCAAGATGCGCGGTAACCCCTATGTGGAGTTGGTTCACTGGATCCACCAGATTCTGCAACTGCAGGATTCCGATCTGCACCGCATCATCAAGCAGTTCAACCTGGAGCCCTCCCATCTGGCGAAAGACATTACCGAAACCCTGGACACCTTACCCAGGGGATCCACCTCGATCTCCGATCTCTCCTCCCATGTGGAAGAGGCTACGGAACGGGGCTGGGTCTACGGCACCTTGATGTTCGGAGACTCCCAGGTTCGAACCGGTTACCTGATGATCGGCATCCTCAAGACCAACAGCCTGCACAATGCCCTGTTGCGGATCTCTGATCAGTTCAAAAAGCTGAATATCGAAACCCTTACCGACCGTTTCAATGAAGTGGTCGAGGGATCACCCGAAGAGGCGATGCGCTCCAACGACGGTTTTCAGGTGGGCGGCGGTGCTGCACCTGGTGAGGCCAGCGATGCCATGGCGCCGGCTCAGATGGGCAAGCAACAGGCACTGCAGCAGTTCTCAGTGGATCTCACTGAACGGGCCAGAAATGGAGAAATCGATCCGATTGTGGGCCGGGATGATGAGATCCGTCAGATCGTCGATATCCTGATGCGCCGACGGCAGAACAATCCGATACTGACCGGTGAGGCCGGTGTGGGTAAGACTGCCGTCGTCGAGGGCTTCGCGCTGCAGATCGCCAGCGGTGATGTCCCTCCTCCACTGAAAGAGGTCAGCCTGCGAGTGCTCGATGTGGGGCTGTTGCAGGCGGGCGCCAGCATGAAAGGTGAGTTTGAGAACCGCCTGAAACAGGTAATCGAAGAGGTGCAATCCTCGGAAAAGCCGATCATTCTGTTTATCGATGAGGCCCATACATTGATTGGCGCTGGTGGCAGTGCCGGTACCGGTGATGCGGCCAATCTGTTAAAACCGGCTCTGGCCCGAGGCACCTTGAGAACCGTCGCTGCAACCACGTGGGCTGAATACAAAAAGTATATCGAGAAGGATCCTGCCCTGACCCGCCGATTTCAGGTGGTGCAGGTTGATGAACCGGATGAGGATCGGGCGATCCGTATGATGCGCGGTATGGCTTCAACCCTGGAAGATCACCACCAGGTACAGATACTCGATGAAGCGCTGGACGCTTCGGTAAGGCTCTCTCACCGCTATATACCCGCCCGCCAACTGCCGGACAAATCGGTCAGTCTGCTCGATACCACCTGCGCCCGGGTGGCCATCAGTCAGGCCGCGGTTCCCGCCGAGGTGGATGACAGCCGCCGACGTATCGAGGCGCTGGAGACCGAATTGCAAATTATCGGCCGGGAAAAAGCCATTGGACTCGACACCGAAGAGCGTGAACAGGAGACTCAGGAGAAACTCGACCAGGAGCGACAACGTCTCGAACAGTTGACCGCCCGCTGGGATGAAGAGAAAGGACTGGTTGAAGAGTTGCTCAACGTACAGCGGCAACTCAAAGGGGAACCGCTTGAGAGTGATCAAACGACTGACGACGCTGAACAGCAAGCCACTCCTTCCGAGGAAACTGCCGAGGAGCCGGAGGCACCGGCAGCCAGCAAGGAAGAGTTGCTGGAACGCCTGAACGAGGTCAAAAGCAAGCTCAATGAGTTGCAGGGCGAATCCCCATTGATTCTACCCAGTGTGGATGCCCAGGCAGTCGCCTCTGTGGTTGGTGACTGGACCGGAATTCCCGTAGGAAGAATGGTGAAGAACGAGATCGAAACCATCCTCAACCTCAGTGACACTCTGGCGAAACGGGTGATCGGACAGGATCATGCGCTGGAGATGATCTCACGCCGGGTGCAGACCTCCAGGGCCAACCTGGACAATCCGAATAAGCCGATCGGCGTCTTTATGCTGTGCGGCCCCTCCGGTGTGGGTAAGACGGAGACCGGCCTGACCCTGGCAGAATCCCTCTATGGCGGCGAGCAAAATGTCATCACCATCAACATGAGTGAGTTCCAGGAAGCCCATACCGTCTCAACCCTGAAAGGCGCACCCCCCGGCTATGTGGGCTATGGCGAGGGCGGCATTCTCACCGAGGCGGTCAGACGCAAACCCTACAGTGTGGTGCTTTTGGATGAGGTGGAGAAGGCCCACCCGGATGTGCACGAGATCTTCTTCCAGGTATTCGACAAAGGCTGGATGGAAGATGGTGAGGGTCGGCATATCGACTTCAAAAACACTCTGATTCTGCTGACCTCCAACACCGGCACAGAGATGATCGACAACCTGTGCAAGGACCCGGAGCTGATGCCTGAGCCGGGTGCCATCGCCACCGCTTTGCGGGATCCTCTGCAGAAGGTCTTCCCGGCCGCACTGCTGGGACGCCTGGTGGTCATCCCCTACTACCCATTAAGCGATGAAGTACTGGCCAAAGTAGTCCGCCTGCAACTGGGCAGAATCGAATCCCGGATCCTTGAAAACCACGCTATTCCGCTGCAGGTCGATGATGATGTGATCAGTTTGATCATCAGCCGTTGCACTGAAGTGGAGAGTGGCGCAAGAATGGTGGATGCGATTCTCACCAACACCATGCTGCCAGAGATCAGCCGACATATTCTGATTGAAAAGATGGAGGGCCGATCAATTGGCAATATCCGCATTGGTGTGGAGAATGATGAATTCAGCTATAACTTTTCCTAAGGCCAAGTAACAGTAGATAGAAGCAGCGAAATCGATGTACTCTGACAGCAACAGTGCAACCATCACCTTGACGGTAAGCCTCAAAGCAGGCTCTGCGCCGGCGCAACCCATGTCGACCACCTTTGACCAACAGGGTGGTTCGATCGGGCGACGAGATGAGAATGATTGGGTGCTGCCCGATCCTGAGCGTTTCATCTCCGGGCGTCATGCACTGATCTTTTACAGTGAAAATGCCTTTCATCTTACTGATACCAGTTCCAACGGGGTTTTCATCAATCGTTCCGCCACTGCCCTGGGTAAGGACAATGTCATCAAACTGGAGGATGGGGACACCATTGGGATTGGTGACTATGAGATCAGCGTATCCCTACCCCAGGCTGAGAGCTTGGCAGCGGATGATTTCGATAACCTGGATGATCCCTTTGCGCAGATGTCAGAGCAACTGGCCGGTGAGCCAGAAAGCGTGGAAACGCCGCCCATTGACACAGCGGCAGATCTGCACCAACCTGCCGAAGAACCCGTCTATACCCTGGATGAACCGGATCCTTCCGAGTTGGTGGTCGAGCAGTCAAGCGATGAGGTATCCCCTACTCCCCTGTCACAAACGGATCATACGTCTGATCTGAATGCCTATTTCAACCAACCGACACCGATCCCCGAAGATTGGGATCTGGATGAATCACCGTCTGGCGCCATACCGGCCGATGAGCCAATCCCCTCAGCCGAGATCCTGCCGCCACTGGACGATCAAGCCGAATCCCAGGCCCCGTTTCCCGATTCCCAAGCCGTTGGCAAAGAGGAATCGGCCGCTCCGGCGCTTTCCCAGGAATCGATACCACGCCCGGGCCTGAAGACAAAACCGCCGGCGCAACCGAGCAGCCCACCACAGAGCGCCCCCCAAAGCAGCCCGCCGCCGGCACCTAAACCGGTCACTGCCACAGCTGGCACGGCAAGTGATGACGCGGGTTTACGCCAGGCGCTGGCGTCAGGATTGGGTGTCCCGGAGTCCTACCTGGAGGGAATCTCCCTGGCTGATCTGTTAGGGAATCTGGGCAGTGCGATGCGGGCGAATGTTGAAGGCACCATGTCGATTCTGCGCGCCAGAGCCCAGATGAAGGGTGAATTCCGCATGTCGCAAACCATGATTCAGCCGGTGGAGAATAACCCGCTCAAGTTCTCCATCAATACTGAAGATGCCCTACGGCATCTGGTCAACCCCAGCCAGAAGAGTGGCTATCTTCCACCCCTGAATGCCATTGAAGAGGCGCATGAGGATATCGAAGCCCACATGCTGGCTGTGATGGTCGGTATGCAGGCCGCCCTGCAAGTGGTGTTGCAGCGCTTTAAACCGGAGATTCTGGAGAAGCGGCTTGGTCAATCCGCACTGCTGGAGAAGCTGCCTCTCTATCGTCACGCAAAAACCTGGGATCTGTTCACTGAACTCTACAGCGAAATCGCTGTGGAGGCGGAAGATGACTTCCACCAGCTGTTCGGCCGCACTTTTTCCCAGGCCTATGAAGAGCAGATCCGACGCCTGGAAGCTCTGAAACATACTGATCCCAATTTAGATAAAAGGTTTTAAAGAAAGAGATGATGAAAAAACTCTTGCTCGTTATTGGACTTGTAACAATTTTTATTGCATCAGGTTGTTCCAGCGTATCCAGTGTAAAGGCCTCTCTGAATGCCGATAAGGGGGTCAACCCGGATATCAATGGCAGACCATCACCTATCGTTGCAAGAATCTACGAATTGAAGTCGCTGAGTGTTTTCAATAATGCGGATTTCTTCAATCTTTTCGAACAGGATGTGGCCCTGTTGGGTGATGAAATGCTGATGCGCGATGAACTTCACTTTCAGCCAGGAGAGAGCAAATTGCTTGAGCGTGAATTGCAGCCTGACACCAGATACCTTGGCGTCATTGGTGCCTACCGGGATATCGAAAACGCCACATGGCGCCGTACCATCGAGATCGATGTGAACGATGAAACAGCCTTTGTGATAGAGTTCGGTAAGAGCGGCATCAACATCCTGAAAAACAAATAAGAGAAGCCCATGTCTTGGATGTCTAGGATCGTTTGGTCGGAGGGGATGTTCCTCAGACCTCACCACTTTCAACAGCAGGAGCGGTTTTTAGAGCACCGCATCGAAACCCGATGTGCTGATCTTACCCCCTTCAGCTGGGGCTTTACCCATTTGAAAATCGATCGCCAGGCCCTGGCGCTCGGTCGTCTGGCGATAGAATCCTGTCGCGGTGTCCTGCCGGATGGCACCACCTTCGATATCCCGGCACACGACAATCCCCCGCCTCCTCTGGAGATCCCGGCCGAGCACAAAGGCGCGATCATCTACCTGGCACTGCCCCTCTCAAGGCCGGGCACAGCCCAGGTGAGGTTCTCTGATCAGGAAGCGGGTCTGGAGCGCTATCTGGTGGATGAGATCGACATCAAGGATGGTATTGCCGGTTCTTCCAACAGCTCCACCCTGCAGGTTGCCAAACCAACCATGCGACTGTTGATCGGAGATGCGGAGCTGGAGGAGTTTGCCCACCTTGCCGTGACCAAGATCATCGAGCGTCGATCTGACGATATGCTGGTTTTGGATGAGGATTTCATTCCTCCCTGTCTCGATTGCCAGGTATCCCCCAGACTTGCCGGTTACCTGAAGGAGATCGAAGGCCTGCTGCATCACCGAGCCGATGCCATTGCATCCAGACTGGTGGATGGCGGTAAAGGGATTGCGGAAGTGGCGGACTTTCTGATGCTGCAGGTGGTCAACCGATATGAACCGCTGTATACCCACTTTTGCAATCGGGTGCCGCTGCATCCAGTGAGCTTTTATGAAGCTGCTCTGGAATTGGCCGGTGAATTGGCAACTTTCACCAGCAGCAACAAGCGACCACCCACCTTTCCGCTCTATCAGCATCAGTTATTGCATGAGACCTTTCTGCCGGTGATCCGGGAGCTGCGTCGATCCCTGAGCATGGTGCTGGAACAGAAAGCGGTATCCATACCTCTGGAAGAACGCAAATACGGCATCCGCGTTGCAACCGTCTCGGACCGCGCCCTGCTGAGCGATGCGGTATTCGTACTGGCAGTCAATGCCAGCATGACGGCGGATCTGCTGCAACGACGCTTTCCCTCACAAACCAAGATTGGCCCGGTGGAAAAAATCCGCGATCTGGTCAATCTGCAACTGCCCGGTATCGGGCTGCGAATTCTCTCCGTAGCCCCACGACAAATTCCCTACAATGCGGGTTTCAGTTATTTCGAGCTGGACAAGAATAACGACTATTGGAACCTGCTTGAAACCTCAGGTGGATGTGCCATACATATAGGAGGTGAATTTCCGGGCCTCGAACTTGAACTTTGGGCGATAAAAGGTAATTGACCATGGATCACGATGACCCATTTGGCATGAAGCCCAACGAAACCGGCGATCGCACTGTCATCCGGCCAAGACCGGGTGGTAAGGGCCCTGCCACTCCCTCACCTCAGGCTGCACCGACCAGTCAGCCGCCCCCACAGCGTCCTCTGGGCCCAACCCCGAGTCTGCCGATGCGTCATGGGGCGAATAAGCTTGAAGTTGCTGCCTCCTCCCTGTTGTCGATGATGGGTCGACTGCGAGACACCCCTTCTCACTCGGATCCGGTGTCCCTGAAAAATTCCATCATCGATAAGATCAGGGCGTTCGAAAACAGAGCCCAGGAGCAGGGTGTGGAACAGGAGACCACCTTCTGGGCCCGCTATGTTCTCTGTACGGTAACCGACGAATTGGTTCTCACCACTCCATGGGGCAATCAGAGCATCTGGCGCGATCAAAGCCTGTTGGTCACCCTGCACAAGGAGGCCTGGGGTGGGGAAAAATTCTTTCAGCTGTTGCAAAAGCTTCTGCAGAATCCCGCCAAGAATCTTGAACTGCTGGAGTTGATGTATGTCTGTCTCTCTTTCGGTTTTGAAGGTCGCTATCGCCCGCTTCCGGATGGCTATGCACAGCTGCAGACCCTGAAAGACAATCTATACCGCACCCTGCGCAACCACCGGGATGAGTATGAAAGGGATCTCTCTGGGCACTGGCAGGGAGAACCACTGAAACAGAATGCCCTGGTTCAATATGTTCCACTATGGGTGGTGATGGCGATATCCGGTGTGGTACTGATGTTGATGTTCTCCGGGTTCAGCCTCAGCCTGAATGTCAAATCCGATCCGGTACACGCCGAACTGCACAACATTGCCCGAAATGTACAAACGGTGGTTGAACGTGCCCCGCCGCCGCCTCCCAAACCGGAACTCTCGCTCAGGGTTCTGCTCGCCAATGAGATCACTCAAGGTTTGGTCAGCGTTGCGGAGAATCACCTGGAGGGTACGGTCAGAATTGCCGGGGATGGTCTGTTCGCTTCAGGCAAAGTGGCGGTCAACAGTCAATTCCTGCCACTACTGAATCGTATCGCTGCGGCAATGGACAGACTCGAGGGACAGATTGTGGTGGTTGGTCATACTGACAACATTCCCATACGCAGTCTTCGTTACCCTTCCAACTGGCACCTCTCGAGGGCGCGTGCTGAATCCGTGGCCAAACTGTTGGCGCTGGATTTAGGCCAACCTGCAAGAATTCAGAGTGAAGGGCGCGGCTCGGCAGAGCCCCTGGCATCCAATGACACAAAAGAGGGACGTGCACGTAACAGACGTGTGGAGATCACTCTTGTAAAACAATAGGTATTGCGTACACCATGCAGGCAATATTGAGAATCATAAAGAACCGCTGGTTTGTCGCCATCCTGGGACTGATCGCCATCTCGCTGATCATCTGGTTGATCGGTCCCCTGTTCGGCTTTGCCGGCAGCGAACCCCTCGCCTCGCCCATGGCCAGACTGATTGCCATCGGCGTGATCATTCTGCTCTGGGCAGCCAATCAGGCGAGACGGCTGTTTGCAGCACGCAAGAAAAACCAGCAGATGCTGGAGTCCGTGGTCGGACAGAAAGAGCAGACCTCCGTATCGACCCAGGAGTCGGCGGAAGAGGTGCAGATTCTCGGGCAACGGCTGGATGATGCCATCCGCATACTCAAAGAGTCGAAACTGGGGGGTAAACAGGATAGCCAATATCTCTACCAGCTCCCCTGGTATATGTTCATCGGTCCTCCAGGAAGCGGTAAAACCACCGCCCTGCTCAACTCGGGACTGCACTTTCCACTGGCGGACAAACTGGGCAACGATGCGGTACAGGGTATCGGTGGAACCCGCAATTGTGACTGGTGGTTCACCGATGATGCGGTGCTATTGGATACCGCAGGTCGCTATACCACCCAGGACAGTTACGAAGAGGTGGACCGGGCCGCCTGGATGGGCTTTCTCGATCTGCTGAAAAAACATCGCAAACGCCGGCCGATCAATGGCGCTCTGGTGGCAATCAGCGTAGAGGACATTCTGCAGCTGACCGACATTGAGAGAATCAATCACGCGAAGGCGATACGCCTGCGGGTCAAGGAGCTGATCGATCACTTCGGTATCCGCTTCCCGATCTACGTTCTGTTCACCAAGTGCGACCTGCTGGCGGGCTTCAATGAATTTTTCGAAAATCTGAGTCGGGATGAGCGTAACCAGGTCTGGGGAATGACCTTTCCGCTCAATGAAAAAGACAGCCATGATGATGTGATCAAGCACTTCAAGGGTGAGTTCAAAGCCCTGGAACAGCGCATCGACGCCCGCCTGATGGACCGGCTCGAACAGGAACGGGACGTCAAACGTCGGGTCTTGATCTACTCCTTTCCGCAACAGTTCAGTGCACTGCGTGAAGCGGCGGAGACCTTCCTCCAGGAGGCCTTCAGCGAGAACCGTTTTCAGGAGACCCCGATGGTCAGGGGTATCTACTTCACCAGCGGTACTCAGGAGGGCACGCCGATCGATCGTCTGCTTGGATCGATGGCCCAGGAGTTTGGCCTAAACCGTCAGATTGCCCCAGCCTTTTCCGGTACCGGTCGCAGTTTTTTCATCAACCGACTGTTCAAGGACCTGATATTTGCCGAATCCCATCTGGCCGGTATCAACACCCGGGTCGAGAAACAGCGGGCCTGGCTGCAACGGATTGCCTATGTGGGGGCCATCTCCCTGGCTCTGCTGGCCGGCATCGCCTGGTTCACCAGCTACAGCCGTAATCAAAGCTATATCGATCAGGTTGCCATTCAGGCCAATGCCGCAGACGAGAAAGTCAACGCAGTTGCCGCTGACGATCTGACATTGACCAACGTGGTACCCGCCCTGGAACTGGTGCGACGGATCCCCGGCGGCTATGAGGATCAGGAGAAAGAGATCCCCTGGTTGATGGGACTCGGCCTCTACCAGGGGGATAAACTGGGCAGCGAGGCGATCAGTGCCTACCACAACAGCCTTAAGAACCTGTTCCTGCCACGCATTATTCTCAGCCTGGAAGATCAGTTGAAACAGCAGGGTAACAACCCTGACTATCTGTATGAGGCGCTCAAGGTCTATCTGATGTTCGATGACAAGGAGCATTACGATGCCGAGACCGTGAAGACCTGGATGCTGTTGCAGTGGCAACTCAGCCTGCCGGGTGGTGAAAACGCCCAGGCACGCCAGGCCCTGGCGGGCCATCTGGACGCCCTGCTCAGCCAGATGCCGATGCCGCCAACCATTCCATTGGATGAAACGCTGATCAGCCGGGTACGTAACGACCTGCTCAGAGTACCGCTGGCAGACCGGGTCTATGACCGGATGAAACGCACCACCGCCGGTGGCTCGATCGCCGCCTTGCGACTGACCCAGGAGATTGGGCCGGATGCGGAACTGGTCTTCAGTCGACGCTCAGGTGAACCACTGGATAAGGAGATCCCCAGCCTGTTTACCTATCAGGGATATCATAAACTGTTCCTCAAGGATCACCTGTCGATCGCCAATAAATTGCTCGAGGAGAAGTGGATTCTCGGCCCCGATCTGGAAAAGATCGTCGGCAAGACCGACCTGGCCAGGCTCAGCAGCCGGGTCAAGGATCTCTACTACGCCGAGTACATCCGTATTTGGGAACAGCTACTGGCCGACATACGGGTAAAACCTTTCAACAATATGCGTCAGGCTGTCGAGGTGTTGAATGTCCTTTCCGGGCCAACCTCGCCGCTACGCCGCTATCTGAAGCTGGTGCAGGAACAGACCACCCTCTCCCGCCTGCCGGGCGGTGCGCAGAAGGCAGCTGAGCTGGCGGCCGAGCACGGATCAGGCATTACCAGACAGCTGGCTTCAATCCTTCAGGTATCACCGGATGAGAGCCAGCAGGAGCCTGAAAAGCAGCTGCTGAGTACACCGGTGGATCAACATTTTGCTGACATGAACCGAATGATCAGTGCCCAGGAGGGTGAGCAGGCTCCACTGGAGAGAACCCTGGAGATGCTCAACGAGCTGTATGCCCACATGAACTCCATTGCCTCCGCCGGTAATCAGTCGAGTCAGGCATTCAACGCCGCACGGGATCCGGCATCCGGTGGTGTGATCAGCCGCCTGAAACTGGAGGCACAGCGTCAACCCGGCCCATTGGCCGACATGATCAATACCCTGGCGGACGGCAGTTCCAATCTGACCGTCTCCGGAGTCAGAAGTCATCTCAACTCCGTCTGGAACACCCAGCTTCTGCCTTTCTGTCAGCGCAGTCTGGCGGGACGCTATCCATTGGAGCGCAACAGCGTCCGTGAAGTGACAATCAGTGATTTTGGACGCTTCTTCGGTCCAGGCGGGATGATGGAGAACTTTTTCAATACCTACCTGATCGACTTCGTCGATACCTCACGCAGAGTTTGGCGTTGGAATGCGGCCGGCAACAAAACCCTGGGCATACCCACCAGTACCCTGCGACAGTTCCAGCGAGCAGCGGTGATCCGGGACGCCTTCTTCAGCGGCAGTAGCCCAGAGCCGAAAATCAATTTCGAAATCAAACCGCTGAGCATGGACACCACGATTACTCAGATCACCCTGTTACTCAATCAGCAGCGGGTCAGATACAACCATGGGCCGACCCGCTGGAACCGACTCACCTGGCCGGATGATTCCGGCATCAGCGACGCCAAGATCCTGCTTGCACCACCGGCAGGCAACAAACCGTCCGGTCTGACTGAGGATGGACCCTGGGGCTGGTTCCGCATGATCGATCAGGCTGCAAGTGAAGCCACCAACACCCCTGAAACCATCAATGTGACCTTTGATGTGGGTGGTCGTAAATCCCGTTTTGCACTGCGCGCAAGCGGTGCACTCAATCCATTCCAGTTAAAAGAATTGGCAGACTTCCGGTGTCCGAACAGACTTTGAACTCATTGCAGAACGAGGACTTTCCAGGCCTCTACGGTAAAATTCCATCACTCGGGGATTTTGTCACCCGGCGGCTTCCACGTGGCTTCATCGCCCCTTGGGAGACCTGGATGCAGGAGGCAATCGCCAACAGCCGCGAGCAGTTGGGGGACTTCTGGCTGGATAACTATTTGACCAGTCCGATGTGGCGCTTTGCCCTCTCTCCCGGCATCTGCGGTGAACAGGGGTGGGCAGGTATCCTGATGCCCAGCGTCGACCGGGTTGGTCGCTACTACCCGTTTACCCTGGCAGCAAAGCTCGATCCTAAGTTCAATCTTTTTCTATTCATGGAAGAGTCGGAGAGTTGGTTTGCCCGTTTGGAAGAGCTTGCCCTATCCTGCCTGGAGGATGATTTCCAGATGGACGCATTGGAGCAACAGTTGCGACAGCTCGGCGCGCCAACGGCGGAGCGTGAAGAGCTGTCTCATCCGGATGCACCCGTTACACCGCTGAACAATGCCTGGCATGCTCAGTTGCAGGAACAGTCCGCATTGCGTGGTCTCTATCCCCTGTTCATGCCTCACCTGATGAAAAAACTGTTGTTTGCCTACAGCATTTGGTGGACGCAGGGTTCAGAGCGAATCTCCCCCTCCCTGTTGATCTGTCAGGGACTGCCACAGATAAGAGGTGCCAGTGCCTTGATCGATGGCGCCTGGACAGAGCATGGCTGGGAAGAGATAGAGACCGGTGCCTACAGCATGGGATTCGCCACTTCAGAAACACCAGAATCCTTATGACCCAGAATCGATTCTATTGGGTCTCTGCCCACTTGACTGACAAGGGTAAAGTGCGCAGCATCAATGAAGATGCCTGCCTCGATCGGGCTGACCTGGGAATCTGGGTGGTTGCCGATGGAATGGGTGGACATGCTGCCGGGGATCTGGCCTCAGGCATGATTGTGGGTGAATTGAAATCGGTCAATCCCGGTAACTCGATTGGTGAGCTTGCCGGAAACGTTGAACAAAAACTGCATCAGGTCAATCAACACCTGCTGTTGGAATCCCATCAACGTGGTGGTGAGATCATCGGCTCAACCGTAGTTACCCTGCTGGCCTATGATGGATATTGCATCTATCAATGGGCTGGAGACAGCCGTATCTATCTCTATCGTCGCGGAAATCTGAAGCAACTCAGCCGCGATCACAGCCAGATTGAGGAGATGATCGAACAGGGTCTGGTCACCTCCGATCAAGCCGAGCAGTCATCCATCGCCAACTACATCACCCGGGCAGTCGGTGCTGCGGAGCTTCTTGAGTTGGATGCGGAGATGGTGGAGCCTTGCGACGGTGACCTCTTCTTACTCTGCAGTGATGGCCTGAACAAGGAGGTCAAGGATACAGAAATCGCTGAAATCCTAGGACGTTACAGCTTTCAGGATGCAATACAACAACTCATTGGCCTGGCCATGGAGAGAGGCGCCAGAGATAATGTCACACTGGTCATGGTGCAAGCGAAAGCCGTACAAAACCAACAGCCCGATGAAATCTAATCTGCTATATTGATCGACATGACAATTCAGCTAATTGCTACACGCAGCCAAAAGGAATCTAAGAAGTGAATGAGGTAACCAGATTTCGGGATTTCTGCAAATTCCTATTCATTGTCATTTCTGTGCTGGCTCTGAGTGCCTGTCAATTGACCGGGCCCAAAAAAGAGGCTCAACCGGTAGCCATGGAGCCGGAACCGTTAGAAGAGGCTATTCCTCCACCAACCGATTCACTGACCCCCAATCAGCGGGTACGAAAAGCGCTACAGGATCTGCAGCAGGGTGACTATGAGAATGCCCGTAACCAGTTGAACTGGGCCTTGATGGATGACCCCGATCACAAGCGCGCCAACCACCTGCTGGAACAGATGGATGCTGACCCGATCGAGTATCTCGGACTTAAAAATTTCTATTACGATGTGCAGCCGGGTGATTCACTATCCCTGATTGCCAAGAATTTTCTCAATGACCCCTATAAATTCGTCATTCTCGCCAGATACAACGACCTGGACAATCCCAGCAAACTGGCTCCGGGTCAGCGTATTCGTGTGCCGGGGGTAATGCGGGAAAAGCCTAAAATCAAGGCAAAACCCAAAGCCAAGCCGAAGCCTGATGTGGTTTTGACTGAAGAACCGGTAAAGAGTGAAGCCGAACCCGAGATGTCTACTGATCCGGTTGACCTGTCTACTCAGGTAGATGAGCCAGCGCCGGCAGCAATGACTGAACCGGTTACAGAAGTCGACCCACCTTCAGAGACAGCGCTGGCAGAGGAGCCAGTAACTGAACTCGATCAGCCGGAAGAGACAGCTGACACACTTGTTGAGAGCATCCCAAGCAGTGACGACACACTGAGCTCTGCCCGCCAGTTGCATGCGGAAAAAGACCTGCCAGCAGCCATCTATCTGCTGGAGAGTGAAAACAACAGTAACCCGGAAGCATCAGAGGTACGTACCCAGTTGGCAAGTTACTACACCGAGTATGCAAATCAATTGATCAGAGAGGATGATCTGGAAAGTGCCCGACAGACGTTGGAAAAGCTGATCATCCTCGATGCCTCCGACAACAACGCAATCAATCAACTCATCTATGTGGAAGACAAGCTTGAAGCCCGCAAGCTGCTGCAAAAAGGAGAGAATGAAGAGCGTGGTGGACAGTATCAAACCGCCTATCGCACTTATGGCCAGGTTTTGACCTATGATCCTGACAATCAATCCGCAAAAGAGTCTCAAATCAGAGTAAGAAACCAACTGACTGACAGTTACCATCGTCAAGCCATGCAGCTGTTTCGCCGGCAGGAACTGGATGAAGCCATTGGCTTCTGGAATAAGATCCTTGAACTTGACCCAAATCACTCCCTCGCCCCAGGTTACAAAGCACGCGCTTTGGAGATGAAGCAACAGCTTCAAAGGATAGACTCGAAGCCCAATTGACAGGCGGAAAAAAAGTCCCTGGCTGGACTCATTGATCCAGTCAGTAACTGAAAATGTCATGCTCAGCTAAAGCCATTGCATCAACAGGAGTAGTGAAAACCAAGCTGGTTTAACGATGCTTCAATAACTGCTGCAGCAGATATAAACACTGATCAATTAACGCTATGCAGTCATTCTCCAAATCATCATAAAGAATAACGCGCGCTGTTAACTCCTACAGTCCAAAGCCATTGCACCGATCCATTTCATCAGTAACAAGTGCTCATGAATTCATGACACTTTGTCACACTCTTTCTAATTTATTCCCATGCTTATCAATGTCTAAACCGGGATGGATCGAGTCAATATTGCGAACACGATTTTATTTCCTATACTTGTTGGTGTTGCATAAAACAAAATGCTTTTAATCATAATTTTTTATGCTGATGAGCTATGCTTTAGTTCTATTGACATTGCTCAATTGACTTCTTTACTAGAGCATGAATAATACACTGTAAGTATTTCGATCTATTGAATAAATTCTTGGATCTCACAATACTTTTTTTGAAATTGTTTGCGGGATAATCTCGAATGGAATCATGTTGAAAGCAGAGTTTTTGCTTATCCTTATGTGATCTTTCATGGAACCGTCAGTTCGCAGCAATAAGTTTCAGATTGGTACCTAGCAAAACGGACTTAATGTGCTTGAAGCACTTTCAACAACAAATATAATAATTGCCGCAATCATCATCTGTTCTGCCTATCTGGTTAGAGGTATTGCAGGTTTTGGCTCAGGTCTGATTGCTATACCTTTACTTGCATTGATGCTCCCCTTGTCAATCGCAGTACCTTTGATTGTGTTACTCGATTACATTGCATCTGCAAGTCATGGTGTAAAGCATCGTGAAGCGATTTGCTGGCGGGATATTTTGCCACTGCTGCCATTTTCGATCGTCGGGGTCTTGATGGCTCTCTATCTGTTCAACTCAGTCGATGCTCAGGTTCTTCGTTATGGCCTGGGAATCTTTCTGCTGTTATTCGCTGTCTACTCACTCTTCAGTATCACACCCAACGCTGCACCCTCTCTGCTATGGGCTGCACCAGGTGGAACCCTGGGTGGTTTCATTGGCACACTTTTCGGTACCGGCGGTCCGTTTTATGTTCTCTATCTGAAACTCAGGGGACTCAACAAAACAGAATTTCGTGCGACATTTGCGACGATTTTTCTGATCGATGGCATTGGACGCTTGATCGGTTACATGGCAACCGGATTCTTTGACCTTGCGTTACTCAAAGTCGTTGCGGTTGCGGTTCCTCTGATGGCCATCGGTATGTACATTGGTGGACAAATACACAGCAACCTCTCACAGGAGACCTTTCAACGGGGAATCAGCATATTGCTGATCGTCAGTGGAATCTCTCTGTTGTTAAAATAGCCTGACAATCACTCAAACTGGTTCACTAAAGAGCCTATTCCATCAATTCTTATCTCGACCGTGGCCCCCTGAGACATAGGTCCCGCACCCAATGATGTGCCACAGGCAATCACATCTCCTGGATTGAGCGTCATATCCCTTGAGAGCCGGCTGACAATCTCTCTTGGGGAGAAAAACATGTCATCGACCGGATAGTTCTGATGCTCTACACCATCGACCAGTGTTCGCACAGTCAATGAGTCAACATCGAGTCCTGTGGCAACTACCGGCCCTACAGCCCCGAAGGTGTCAAAGCTCTTTGCCCGGGTCCATTGAACAAATGATGGATCCTCTTTCATCAGACCCCTGGCGGTAACATCATTGACACAGGTGTATCCAAAAATGTACTTGTCAGCCTCATCTTCGTTGATATTGCTGCAACGCTCCCCGATCACTATGCCTAGCTCACCTTCGAATGCTACAGGTCCATCATAGGTTTCCGGTTGTCTAATGGTCTGTCCACTCGCCAGAAATGAACCGTTGGCCTTCATGAAATAGAGCGGATGGTTAGGCTGAGACCAGCCCTCTTTTGCTGCCCTTGAGCGAAAATTGTTCCACAATCCAATCATTTTTGACGGCTGAGTGGGAATTAAAAGATTAATATCCGCAACTGGTAGAAATTCGCCCGTCGCTTTTGACTCCTGGAACATATCCCCTTGATAGACGGCAATATGATCGTTCCTTAAGGTGCCAAATCCATGCTTTCCCAAATACTCAAACCTGACCCACAAATCCATAATCCATCTCCCTAATCAAAAAGATCCAGCCCAGTATCGTCACCTTTAACAGTTACAGCTTTGAATTACAGGCATAACAAGCTGATTTAACGGAAACAGACCTTTGTATGAAAACCCTGGTCCTGATCCATCAAATGTGCCCGTCCACGATCACTGACGTTGTCACTGGGTGATTGAAATCCAAAAAAAGAATTCCGTTCCCAGGGCATCAATCTTACACGGAATTTTATTCACATGTTGCTGTTTTTTAAAGCCCTTTGGCTTCAGAAGCAGTGAAATGAGTCGCTAACTCAGGCAGATGGATATGTCACTGGTTACGTTGTTACAGGAGTGTAAGCTGATTCGTAACTGAAGTTTTTTACCTTTGGCTATCAAATATGATGGAACAACTCTACAAAATAGCGCTGACCAGTTTTGCCATAGGCACTCTGTTTCTGCCTCTGTTGCTATTTGTTAATTACCTCGAAGCCCGTTATCCGGCTACCACTCAACTCACCAGCCTGGCGTGGTACGAGATGTTCATCATTCTGATGTTGTTGGTCATTCCCTTCGGCACCTTAAAGCTCCTTCGAGTACCCTGGAACGGTAAACCACCGCAGTAAACAGAAATTCTGCTCTATCCAGTGCTGCTTGATCTATTCGGCCTGGCGCTTTTCAAACGTATCGATCCTCAATTGAGTCCGTTTATCATCGGGATCAAACTTTAATGCCCTCTTCCAAAGTACGATCGCATTGCCCGGTTCGGAACGGACACTTCTCAATCCTCGTAAATAGAGCTCTTTAGCAAACTCTTTTCGAGCATCCGACAGTTTCTTCAGAAACTTTTCATCATTGTTGAACAGCCCTTCTGCTGCAGCCAGGTGGCTCAGCGATCTGTCATAATCCGAGTCTCCAAAAGAGGCTCGGGCTTGAACAATCCGAACATTCACAAGCATCTCTTTGAGCTCCGTGTCACTTGGATACTTTGTAATATGTTTTTCCAGTTCTGCGATATACCCTCCTACATCCTTGGCCCGGTTTTCCGCCTGTAAAATGGCCTGACGGGAATAAGTATATCCCTCATCTTCCGTCTGTCGGTTCTTTTTACGATGACTGCTCTTTCGATAACGCTGGGATAGCGCCACTTTCTGCTTCATTTTCCTATGCAGTTGCTTCTTATTGATATCACGCAGTCTGTCAAAGGCAGCTCTGTAATTTGGATCGAGGGTCAATATTTTGAAATACAACACCTCCGCACTTTGCAATTTACCTCGCGCATACTTCTTTTCGGCTATCGACATCAATTTATCTGTTTTCTGTGTGATCAGTTTTTCCAGCCTGTTGACCTCTCTGGCCGGTTTGTTACTGTCTACTGATAATGTACGAGCAATACGATATTCCATCAGTGCCCTATAGAGATCCCCCTTCTGCTCATACTGGGCTGCTGATAGCATCAAACGCTCTGGATCCGAGTAACTTCCCGGACTACCACTCTTTACCACTTGTCTGTTAGCACACCCCAGACTGGACAAAACAAACAGCGTGACAAGTAACAACGAAAAAGTGCGCAGAAAACTGATCACAACATCACCGGGTCTGGAAGGTTTTCAGCTTTGCAACAAAATCATCCATGCCCCGGTCACCAAAGATCATGCTTCTGTTCAGAAGGTAAGGATAGTTAAATGCGGCATTGGCTGTGGGCTGAACTGTCAGACCGAGCAATAGACCATTGGCCTTTAACTCTTCAATCACCTGAGGGTTTGTATCACCAAATGGATAGGCATAGTATTTCGGGGCTTTCCCCAATGTACTTTCCAATTTACGGTTGGGTATACGAACCTCATCCCTGATTCTCTTGCGATACTCAGACTCACTTTCCTCGAGCCCATTGAGCGCGAGATTAGAGTGCGTCTTGGAGTGTGGCTGCAAACTGATCAAACCACTGGCATTCATGGTTTTCAGTTCCTTTGTTTTCAATCCACCGTTATTCATATAATCGCTGTAGACAAACACCGTTGCAGGAAAATTGAACTTTTTCAGCAGTGGATAGGCAATTGTATAGATGGATCGATGACCATCATCTATGGTTAACACCACTGATCGCTTTGGCAAACCACGCTCACCTTTCAAAAAACCATACAGATCCTCAAGGCGGATCACTCTGTAGTCATGCTGCTTGAGATAGGCGAGCTGCTGTTCGAACTGTTCCGCACTGACTTCCAGTCGACCGCCCTTGTTACCAAAGCGGTGATAGCACAATATGGGAACGGTCTGATAACCTTCAAACTCGAAGCCTATCGGATTGTTATTCTGCAGTGGAATAATGATCTCATTTCCAGATGCAATGGATCGAGGCTCGTTGGCATCTTCTATCAGCCAAGCGAGATTCTCATCACCCAGATAGCGACGCGCAAGCTCACTGGCATCCTCATTTCCCACTCTGAGTACAATAAACTCGCTATCCCGCGCCAGAATTTCAGTTGTGACAGGACGTGACGAACACCCCGTGCCCAACACAACGAAGAGAGAGAGAAATAAACTGGCAATGAGTAACTTTGATGGTTGATCGGCGCCTATCGACGTCGCTGTTTGCAGTCTGCCAGATTGATTCACAGAGCATGCGCCTTTAACTGTGGCCGTAGGCCGAAGAGAGAGTCTCATAACAGCCTAGGGCCTGTTAACACTAATCCAATCGGCCCTGCTGGGGCTATTTTTTCGTCCAGCAAGGCAGAATGAGCGACGTGTAGTTGTTCTACATGAGCGAA
>NAUB01000007.1 GCA_003676145.1 gamma proteobacterium symbiont of Stewartia floridana
CGCCACTCGGCGTTGCTCGTCGTTCATTTGGAATCACCAAACCTCTCTCCTCGCGCCTTGATTGGCGCTTTTTCAGGCACAACAGGGCCAATTGGATTCGTGTTAACAGGCCCTAGGCAGCGTATATCGTATTTCCGCTCATGCCATCTCGCTGGTTAACGGTAGGCGAATGATGAAAGTCGTGCCAACGCCCTGTTCTGTTTCAAACAACAGTTCTCCCTGATGCTTACCGACGATGATGTCCTGGGCGATAGCCAGGCCCTGGCCGGTACCTCGTCCCACATCCTTGGTGGTGAAAAATGGATTGAATACATACTCCTGGGCCTCTTCGGGGATGCCGGTTCCGGTGTCACTGACACGGATTTCCACCTGCTCGTCCTTTAACTCTGTGGTGATGGTGATGGTGCCTTTCTCTTCCCGCTTGGCTGCTTCAATGGCGTGGGCTGCATTGACGATGATATTCAGTACAACCTGAGATACCTCGCCTGCAAGGCACTTCACGTCTGGCAGGTTATCACTCAGTTGCAACTGGGTGTCAGCAACATATTTCCACTCGTTCTTACATACCGCTACCGCATTACTGACAATACGGTTCAGGTCGGCCAAAGCCATATCTTTACCGCCTGGATGAGCAAACTCTTTCATTGCCAATACAATTCTGGCCACCTGCGAGGCGCCGGTTATGGATTGATCAATGGCATTGGTGGTCTCTTCAGTAAGATACTCCAAGTCGATCTCTTCAATGGTTTCGTCAATTTTTTCCAGTTCGGCTTGCAGTTCAGGCTGCTGTTTTGCTTTGCTTGAGAGTTCGGCGTAGTCCTGCAACAGGTTTTGCATATCCTGCTGTGACTCCTTGATGAATTTCAGATTGTCACCAATGTACTGTATCGGGGTGTTGATCTCATGGGCGATGCCCCCGGCCAACTGTCCCACCGCTTCCATTTTATGGGTCTGATTCAGTTGACGCTCCAGATCCATGCGCTCTCGATCGGCACGTTTACGTTCCGAGATGTCACTGAACGTCAACACTACCCGTTTTTCATCTCCACTCTGCAGCATGGGAGATACTGAAAAAACGATATCGATCTCATGTCCGGATTTGTGTGTAAAGAGATCATCATTGTCAGCACGTATGACACCGTCCTTTAATGTATCCATTACGATCGTTTTGACATTTTTCTCTTTAGCCGGTTTTTTCTCTCCATAGACAATCTGACTGAACTGCTTGCCCAGCATCTCATTTTTAGTCCATCCGATCAGTCGTGCACTTTCGGGGTTGGCATATTTCACAACACCACCATTGTCCAGTACTACGAAACCTTCACTCATGCTGTTGGTGACGTCACTGAGGAATTGTTCTTTATCCTTTAAGTCATGTTGTGTCAGTTTCAGTGTCAGCCAGTGTTTTCTCAATTGACTCATAAGAAAATTACTGGTCACTGCGATCAACAGAAACCCGATGAAGTGTAGCAGTGTCATGTTCTGCTTGGCTTCACCCTGGGCGGCAATAATCGGTTCCGCCAGCACTTTTACGCTGATGCCGCCACGTACATTACCGACAACTTTACCCTCATACCCATGGCATTGAAGACACTGTTCCTGCATATACACCGGGCCAATGTATCTGAAGTAGGCCGGTTGCTGATTCAGAAATGCTTCGAATTTGAAACTCGTGCCTTGCTCAAACTGATCCAGGGCTTGACTCTCCCACGCATCGGAGATGTTTTCCGGATTCATGGGTTTGGATGAAACGGCTCGATATTGAATATCCTTAACGTTCTGCTTTTTGAAGAGGGTGGGGTCATTTGCCATCAATACCGGATTGATTTTTGTCAGCCTGACCATCTCGTACATGATTTGGCCGCGCTCAAAGGCGATCTTCTCTACAGAGTTGTCGATAACGCTCAGATTCCAAATCAACGAGACCAGGGTCAGTGCCAGCCAGAATATGATTGGAAATATCCAGTAGTATGTGGATTGTAATAGTCGTATCAACATGGCAACATCCGTTTCATTATTCGGTCAAGTTTCATCAGTCGACCTGTTTTTTGACTGCTTAGCTACACTTGGCAGCAGGATGTTGCGGAGTGGGGTCTGCCACTGGGCACTAAATCTGAACTGCCTGTTCCACCGGTGAACCTGCTGGCGATATAGAGCGCTTATTTAGATATAGCGTTTGAATGGATTATTACTTGAGGTTCCAGCTTCCATTTGAATCGCATTTCCATCGCATCATAAAACTTATTGATTACCCTTGTGGATGTTTTTTATCAGCAAACAGATAACTTGGGTTAAGTTACTCGGATTCTTATGGGGGCCGATCTTCCATGACACTGACAGCAACACAGCAACTACAGATTAACCACCGCTCAGTGAGGCGGTTTCTCGATAAACCTCTGGAGCCCGGGCAGCTGGAGGCGTTGATCAGTTGTGGTCAGGCTGCGGCGACATCAAGTTTTATCCAGGCCTATTCCGTCATTCGGGTTACAAGTCCGGAAAAGAGGCGGGCGATTGCGGTTGCCGCAGGGGGTCAGGTATGGATTGAGAAGGCGGCCGAGTTTCTGGTTTTCTGTGCTGACCTCAGGCGCATCAGCCAGGCCTGTGAAGCTGCCGGCAAGGGTAGCCTGGAAGGGTATAGCGAACATGCACTGGCTGCGGTAATCGATGTGGCACTGATGGGCCAGAATGTAATGCTGGCCGCCGAATCCCAGGGTTTGGGAGGGGTCTTTATCGGCGGTATTCGCAATCAACCTGAAGTGATTGTGGAGCAGCTGGATCTGCCCCATCGAGTGGTGCCACTGTTTGGCATGTGTCTGGGCTGGCCGGATGCGAATACCGAGGTGAAACCCAGGATGCCGGTTGAGTCCATTCTGCATCAGGATCGTTATCAGGATATGGATCCACAGAGGTTGGCTGAGTACGATGAACAGATGTCAAAATACTATGCCGGTCGTGGCTCCAATGTGAAACTGAGCGACTGGTCGAGTGCCACCGCACAAGCCATGCAGGGTAAGAAACGGGAGCATATACTCGAATTTCTGCGTTCTAGGGGCTTCTTCGTCTGCTAATGTTCGAGGTTAGGTTAGTGCGGCGCTTGGAATGATAGTTCGGCAGCCTATGCAACCGCTGTTAAATGACCTCTCACAAGGCGAAAGTCTGTGTGGTGTGTGGCTGCGGACACCTGCGGCGAGGCATCGTCAGCGAGATCGATAGCCGGGGACTGGTTTATCAGTTACAGGCGATGGGTTGGGAGGTGAATCTGCTCCACGGAGCAGCGCTGAGTCTGTTGCTATAGATGCTGTCAGCTAGGCTGCCACAACACATTTGATCAATCTATTTATCGCCCCCAAAGTGGGGGCGATTCTGGTTAACTCAAACGTTTGTATTTGATCCGGTGCGGCTGATCGGCTTCAGCGCCCAGGCGACGTTTTCGGTCTGCTTCATAGTCGGCATAATTGCCTTCAAACCATACCACTCCGGAGTCCCCCTCAAAGGCCAGGATGTGGGTGGCGATTCTGTCGAGAAACCAACGGTCATGGCTGATCACCACGGCGCAGCCCGGAAATGAGAGCAGCGCCTCCTCCAAGGCTCTCAAGGTCTCCACATCCAGGTCGTTGGTCGGCTCATCGAGCAGCAGAAGATTGCCACCGCTCTTCAACAGCTTTGCCAAGTGCACCCGATTGCGTTCACCGCCGGAGAGATCACCAATGCGCTTCTGTTGGTCTGAACCTTTGAAATTGAAGTGGCTGACATAGGCTCGGGAGGGCATCTGGAAGCGGTCGACCGTAATGATGTCCTGACTGTCTGAGATCTCCTCCCAGACGGTCTTGTCACCATCCAATGCATCCCGGCTCTGATCCACATAGGCGACCTGGACGGTCTCACCGATGCGCATCTCACCCCCGTCAGGCTTCTCCTGTCCGGTAATGATGCGAAACAGGGTGGTTTTGCCCGCACCATTGGGGCCGATGATGCCAACAATGCCGCCTTTTGGCAGATTGAAGGTAATGTCGTCATAGAGTACCCGATCACCGAAGGCTTTCTTCAGCGATTCGGCTTCGATTACCATGTCACCCAGTCTGGGGCCTGGCGGTATGTAGAGCTCATTGGTCTCATTGCGCTTCTGAAACTCCTGAGACTGCAGCTCTTCGAAGCGCTGCAAGCGGGCCTTGCTTTTGGCGTGTCGGCCTTTCGGATTGGCGCGCACCCACTCCAGCTCCGCCTTCATGGTTTTGATATGGGCGGCCTCTTCGCGGGACTCCTGCTCCAGGCGCTGCTCCTTCTGTTCCAGCCAGGAGGAGTAGTTGCCCTCCCAGGGAATGCCATAGCCCCGATCCAGTTCGAGTATCCAGCCGGCCACATTGTCGAGAAAATAGCGGTCATGGGTCACCGCTACCACGGTGCCGGTGTATTCATGGAGAAATCGCTCCAGCCAGGCGACCGACTCTGCATCCAGATGGTTGGTCGGTTCGTCCAACAGCAGCATATCCGGTTTTTCGAGCAGCAATCGGCAGAGAGCGACCCGGCGTCGTTCACCGCCGGAGAGGGTTTTTACATCCGCATCCCAGGGTGGCAGTCGCAGGGCATCGGCTGCAATCTCCAACTGCCTCTCGATATTGTGTCCGTCACAGGTCTGGATGATGTCTTCAAGTTGAGCCTGCTCTTTGGCCAGCGCATCAAAATCCGCATCCGCTTCGGCATAGGCGGCATATACCTCGTCGAGACGGCTCAGCGCCTGTTTCACTTCAGCCAGTGCTCCCTCCACATTGCCCCGAACATCCTGGGACTCATCGAGTTGGGGCTCTTGGGGCAGGTAGCCCACCCGGATACCGGCCTGGGGACGGGCTTCACCTTCGATATCCGTGTCCACACCGGCCATGATGCGTAGCAGGGTCGACTTACCGGCACCATTGAGTCCGAGTACGCCGATTTTGGCGCCTGGAAAGAATGAGAGTGAGATATCCCGTAGAATCTGCTTTTTCGGCGGGACGACTTTGCCCACCCGATTCATTGTATAGATGTATTGGGCCATGGAACCTGTATCTAGATTGACTGTTGTGGTGTGGCCCACGAATCACACGCTGATCTGGGTGTGGTTCTGCCGACCAGTTTTCGGCCGTTATCCTACCATGAGACTATGCCGGCAGGTAGATTTACCTTAGGGCCTTTGAAGAGCTTGTCAGGCAGGTTTCAAAATCGATATCTTCCGAGTTTTCCGTCTCGATACTGATGCTCGATGCTTCAAAGACAAAGCGCTCTGAGAAATTTGGATTGCCTTGGTTGATGGTGAGACAACCGTCGATAAGAAGGCCTCTTCCATTGATACAAGGAAACCGCAAATCGGTGTCGTTCAGTTGATTGGGCTTGGCTGAGACTTGAATACCTGCAGAAACTCTTCTTCCGGCAGGGGACGGCTGTAGAAAAAACCCTGTGCCAGATGACAGCCGGCACTGTTGAGTTGATCGATCTGTGTCTGGCTTTCAACCCCTTCGGCGATCAGATCCAGATTGAGCCCTCGGGCCATAGAGATGATTGCGGTGACGATGGAGTTGTCGCCCTTGGACTTGATGCCTTCGACAAAGGAGCGGTCCATCTTCAGGGTATTGATCGGCAGGGATTGCAGATAACCCAGGGAGGAGTATCCAGTGCCAAAGTCGTCGATAGCGATCCGTATGCCTCTGTGGGACAACCGGGAGAGGGTATCGATGGCCTTTTCCATATCCTGCATGATGGCGTGTTCGGTAATCTCTAGTTCCAGAACATTTCGATCCAGGTTATGGCGTTTGATGATCGCCAGGGTTTTATTGACGAATTGATCCATCTCGAGCTGCTGCACGGAGATATTCACCGACAGACTCAGTTTGATGTTCTCTTCGGTTTGCCAGCGCTGCATATCCTGGCAGGCTTTGCGCAATACCCACTCGCCCAGCGGTACGATCAGCCCCGACTCTTCAGCGACATTGATGAACTCGCTGGGTTGTATGATGCCTTTGTCCGGATGCTGCCATCTCACCAGCGCCTCCACACCGACAATTTTGCCTTCCGTGGTGTTGTATTGCGGCTGATAGTAGAGACAGAGCTCATCTGTGGAGATGGCTTTGCGCAGACCGTTTTCAATGTCGAGGGAGGCAGCAAAATGGCTTTTCATCCTGTCGGAATAGAAGGCATAACCGTTCTTGCCTGAGTTTTTCACCTTGTACATGGCGATATCGGCATGCTTGATCAGAGAGTCTTTGGTGTCGCCATCTGATGGATAGACCGATATGCCGATACTGAAGCTGATAAAGATCTCTTCGTTTTTGATCAGGAAAGGTTCTGCGGTGAGACGTAAAATTTTCTCAGCCAGATTGCGTGCATCCTGAATATCGTTGATCTCAGGTATCAACAGATTGAATTCATCACCACCGACGCGCGCCAGGGTATCCGCTTCACGCAGTTCGCTGCGCAGACGCTGCCCCACCATTTTCAGCAGCTCGTCTCCCACATAGTGGCCGAGTGAGTCGTTGATGATCTTGAACCGGTCCATATCCAGATACATCACAACCAGCTTTTTACCGCTACGCTTGGAGTGGGCCATGGCCATATTGAGGCGATCGCGGAACAGGGTACGGTTTGGCAAGTTGGTCAACAGGTCATGATGCAGCTGATACTTGATCAGCTCTTCCGCCTGTTTGCGCTCAGTAATGTCTCTGGCAACCCCATAGGTGCCGATAAAAGACTTCTGATTATCCTCGTCGACCGAATAGATGCCGATGGAACTCAGCTCGATGGGTACAGATCTGGATTCAAAGTAGCGAGGGCCATCGTTGATTTTACAGTTCAACCTCAGTTCCGTACTGCGGGTTGCCCGGTCACCGGTGCGTCGCTCGTTGAATGTGAAGTTGGCCTGGTTGATGTCTTCTTCAAAGATCAGTTTCGAGAAGTGCTGCCCAATGATCTCTTCAGGCTCATATCCGAGTAATCCCTCGACACGGTCGTTGATGAAGGCGAAGCGACCCTCCTGGTCCAGCAGGTAGATCATGTCGGGCGAGTTGTTGACGATGAATTTATGCAGCGACTCCGACTCATTGAGACGCTGACTGATCAGCTTGTTCTCAATTTTCAGACGGCGATGGTCAAGGGTGTTGTCGATGGTGCGCAACAGCTCTTCAGGCTGGTAGGGCTTGCGCAGAAAATCCTTTGCACCGTTTCGTAGCGCCAGTGAGGCGTGATCAAAAGTGGCTTCGCCGCTGATGATCACGATGTCGCAATCGATACTGTACTGATCGATATGCTCCATCACCTTATGGCCATTCAGATCGGGCATGTTGAGATCGAGCAGTATCAGGTCGAAGTTGTTGCTGTTGAGTAGGTCGATCGCCTCACGTCCACTCTCGGCGAGGGTGATCTCATGTCCGGTAAATCTCAGCAGTTCCTTGAGGCTGGCTCTGGCTCGGGGTTCGTCATCCGCTATCAGGATACGCGCATGCAGTTGTTGCTTGCGTTCGCTGTTGGCGCCATTGGGTATGGTGGATATATCACCCTCAATTCCCCGCCAAGGTGTTGGATAGTATGGATGCATTGTTTACTCTCGAGTCGAACGCGGTAAAAAAAGTTGGAACCGGGTGCCGGAGTTGCTGTTGGAGGTGCAATTAACCACCCCTGACAGTTCGTCCATCAGGCTCTTGATTATGGCCAGTCCCAATCCTGAGTGGCTGCTGTCCTTGGTACTTTTGCCGGGTAAAAACAGCTGATCCATAATCTCCGCATCGATTCCAGGTCCCGAGTCGACCACTTCTATTTCTATATGTGCCTTACCATTAAGATAGGCATTGTCCCTGGTGGCAATACTCAGTTTCCCCCCCTCTGGCATGGCTTCGACTGCATTTTTGATGAGATTGGTCAGTATCTGCTTGATATGGCCGCGCCGGGAGGTGATTAACGGGATATCGGAATCGAGATCAACTTCTGTGTTGATGTTGTGAGTGGCAAACAGAGATGACTGGAACAGCTTGTGAAGATCCTTGATTAAAGTATTGATATCCAAGCCTTTTTCCTGCTGTTCCAGCTCTTCTGGAATGTCACGCATACGCAGCAGGATCTTCCCAACCCGGTTGATCTCATCCTTGATGATGTCCAACTCCTCCTGCACCTCGTGGTTTTCACCCAGTTTCATGCCGAGGATGTGCAGGTAGTTATTGATGATACCCAGAGGATTGTTCGCCTCATGTACCACCTTGCGTGCCTCCAGGTGGAAGGCGGCGCGTTCATCCTCCAGAAGTTGCTGTTGGGACTGGCGCGCCTCCTGCTGGCGCAGCAGTGTCTCACAAGCTTGCCGGGTGAACAGATGCAGCATGGGCAGCTGGGTTTCAAACAGCGGTACCTGATCCAGCATCAGTCCGATCGCCAAAACCCCCAGCTTTTGTTGCTGTACTGTCAGTGGCAGGTAGCAGAGGACCTCACTGTCGATGAATCCCATCAGTTGCTGGTCTGCGACCGTCAGGCTTGCCTGATGCTCCTCATCGTCTGATATGACCTTCATCTGCTTGTTAAAGGCCAGGGCGGCCAGGCTGCGGTCCGTCTCTGTGCCGAAGCTCAGCTCTTCAAGCTGCTTCTGTCTGCCGCGAGACGCAGCAGAGTAGGGTAGTAACAGAGCCTGTTCATCGGCTTTGAGCAGAAAACAGGCCCGTTTCAGTCCAAACAGCAGTTCAAGATCCCGGTGAATCTGCTGCAGAGTGGTATGGCGGTCTGCCTTGTCTGGCGTAGGGGTTAGGCTGCCGCCAAACAGTGCGGCCTGTTGTACCCGATCTGCCAGTGCGATCCGATGTGCGGATGAATTTTCCTCATCGTCATCATCCAGTTCCACTTTCAGAAAAGGAATACCCAGGCTGGCTGCACACTCGGTTGCCTGTTTGAAGGCGTCGGCGGTGAGTTCCTCTATGACCGATTGGTTTAAACCAAACAGATTGTCGGCCTGGGTCAGCACAGCTTCTTCCGGCTTTGTCTCTCCCAGGGCGAGTTGACTACCAAGGTTGACCAGTTTTACCAGTGTTGCACTGTCCAGGATCCGATCCGCCGGCTCATACTGATAGCGAAGCGCATCGGCCAGAAAACTGTGGAGTTGCCATTGCTCGATCATCTGCGAGCCGATCAATGGATAGTTTACCCCGTATTGTTTCAACTCCTGCTTGAGCTGTTTGTCGATCTCTGAATTAGCGTCGACCAGCTTTTGGTATCCCTGGCCATCTTTCTGCAACAGAGCGAGCTGTCCCAAACGATGCAGCAGGCCGGCCAGGTAGGCCTCTTCGGGCATTTTGTAGGCCGTCAGGTCAGCCAGTGAGCGACACACAAAGGCACAGAACAGGGATCTGGACCAGATTAGATCAAGACTCTGTCCGATGGTGTCGCTCAGTTTGGAGAAATATTGTTGTACGGCGCTGTTGATGGCAATGGTTCGAACGCTGCTGATTCCCAGCACCACCAACATGCGATGCAGGCTGGTGAACTCGTTCCACTGCCGATAGAAAGGGGAGTTTGCCGCCGCCATAACCTGTGAGGTGATTGCGGCATCCTGCTGAATGATTGCACTCAAGGATTCAAAACTGACATTGGGGTCATTACAGCTATCGATCAGCTGAATGAGTATGGCTGGAGGGGATGGCAGATCGTAGAATTTTTCGTCGACCATGTTGTCTTGGTTCAGTGTGCTCACGTAAATACCAAGTTTATTATAAAGTTACGTCAATATCTTGTGGTAATTAATAGCACTTAATCGAGTTGAATGAAAGCGTTTTCAGAGCGCTGCATGATCTGAATGATGCTGTGCAATTGCCATTGTGTCCATTTTGTCTCCTCTTCCTTGACATAATCAGAGTCTGAATCCTCTTCGATTCGGCTAGGGAAATGCCTGTGCAGCAGGAATGCCTTTCCCACTCAGGTGGAAACAGATTCCTAAAAAACAGCTGACGGAAAATTGCCTGGTTGGTTTGTTATTGAGAGTCAAGAAATTGTCTTTTTCAGAATGACAAAACATAACTAATTGTTTTTTCTTGTAAAATCGTTTACTTACTGCATGGCACTTTATTTGCATTCCATACTGAGTAGTCTCATTGAGGAATAAAAAATGGCAAATGAAGAAGCATCAGAAGAGCTGGATCTTGGCGAAGAGAAAGGCGGAAAATCCAAGCTGATTATCATTATAGCCATTGTGGCGGTGTTGCTGATCGGTGGTGGCCTGGCGGCCTTTTTTCTGCTCGGAGGCGAAGAAGAGGCCGCAGAGGAAGCCGCTGCCGAAGAGCAGGTGGAAGAGGCAAAGGGACCGGCACAATATCTCGATTTCAAACCCCCATTTGTTGTCAACATGCCAGGACGCCCGAGTCTGCTGCAGATTGGCGTCAGTATCCGGGTCTATTCCGAGCCGATGGCCGAGTTCATCCGGCATAACGATCCGATGATCCGCCACCATCTGTTGGACCTGCTCTCCACCAAAGATGGCAAATCCCTGAAAACACGTGAAGCCAAAGAGGCGTTGCAGGCCGAGATGCTTGAGGCACTCAATAAGGTGGTCAAGGAGCTGGAGGGGCCAGGCGAAGTGGATGGGGTCTTCTTTACCAGTTTCGTGATGCAGTAATTCAACCCGATAGGAATACAAGATGAGCGCCAATGACCTGCTATCACAAGAAGAGATCGATGCCCTGTTGCACGGCGTTGACAGTGGGGATGTCGCCACAGAGTCTGATGTGGCGGATGAGGGTGGTACCGTTTCCTACGATTTCACCAGTCAGGATCGAATCGTACGCGGACGTCTGCCGACTCTGGAGATGATCAACGAGCGTTTTGCCAGGCTGTTCAGAACCAGTCTGTTCAACATGCTGAGACGGACTGCCGATCTCTCCGTGTCCGGTATACAGATGCAGAAGTTTTCTGAATTCGTACACAGTCTGTTTGTACCGACCAGTCTGAACATGATCAAAGTACCTCCCTTGAGAGGCAAGGGTCTGTTTGTTTTCGATCCCAAGCTGGTGTTCAGTGTGGTGGATAACTATTTTGGCGGTTCAGGTCGTTTTCATACCAAGATCGAAGGCCGTGATTTTACACCGACTGAAAACCGGGTTATCCAGCTGCTGCTGAACAGTGCCTTCGAGGATCTGAAAGCCGCCTGGAAACCCGTGTTCCAGGTCGATTTCGAATACAGCGGTTCAGAAGTCAATCCCCAGTTCGCCAACATCGTCAGCCCATCGGAAGTGGTGGTCGTGACCTCCTTTCATGTGGATCTGGAAAACGGTGGCGGCGACTTTCATATCTGCATGCCCTATTCGATGCTGGAACCGATCAGAGAGTTGCTGGATGCCGGTGTGCAGAGTGACCGGGGTGAAAGAGATGAGCGCTGGGAGCGTTCCCTGAAGGAAGAGATTCTGGCTGCCAAGGTTGAACTGTGCAGCAATCTGACTGAAGTGCAGATGAGCCTCCAGGAACTTGCCGAACTGCAGGCAGGGGATGTGATTCCGATTGAGATGCCGGAAGAGGTGGAAGTGGAAGCAGCGGACGTGCCGGTATTTCGTGCCAGGCTGGGTGTTTCCGATGGCAATTACGCTTTGAAGATCAGTGAGTGGATCGTCAGCAATCAACGCAAAGGGTTGCATGACTATCTGGATATGGAGCAAGAGGCCTGAGCGGTCTGCCGGCAATGTCGCCGGCACAGCGCAGCAGTCAGACTGCTTTCAACGGCCTAGGTTGAATCCCCAAAGAGGGTAAAAAGATGAGTGATGAGAAAACTGTAGATCCCAATGAAGCATTAGCGGATGAATGGGCTGCTGCTCTCGAAGATCAGGCGGATGGTGAACAATCATCGGCAACCGAAGCGGCCAGCTTTGATGAGCTGACCGATGAAGCTGTTGTCTCTGCCGGCAGTGTCAATATGGATGCCATTCTGGATGTACCGGTAACCATCTCGATGGAGATCGGACGGACCAAGATCAACATTCGCAATCTACTTCAGCTAAATCAGGGTTCGGTGGTCGAACTGGATCGGCTGGCCGGTGAACCGATGGATGTGTTGGTCAACGGCACCCTGATTGCACAGGGCGAAGTGGTGGTGGTGAATGAGAAGTTCGGCTTGCGCCTGACTGACATCATCAGTCCTTCCGAGCGGGTCAAGAGGTTAAGTTGATGTGTCGTTGGCTGCTCATTGGTCTCTTTTTCAGCAATGCCTTGATGGCTGCGGAAGAGGGCAACAAGCAGATTGGCGTCAATGTTTCGTCAATTGGAGCCGAAGGCCTGTTGAATACCTTCAGTGGCCTGTTGATTGTGTTGGCGGTAATCGTCGGCGCCGCCTGGCTGTTCAAACGTTACGGGCAGATGTCGATGGGTGGCAAGGGCATGGTCAGAGTGCTCGGTGGTGCTTCGGTCGGCAGTCGAGAACGGGTCGTGGTGGTTGAGGTTGAAGATACCCGGGTGTTGCTTGGCGTGGCGCCCGGCCAGGTGCGTATGCTGCATCTGCTGAGTGACGAGTCCCCCAGTTTCCAAGAGCATCTGCAAGGGTTGGAACAGCAGGAGTCGGTTGATAACCCGCAGAGCGAGCCGTCACAATGAAATACTGGGTACTCTTCATCGGATTGCTGGTGACTGGTCTGGTCGAGGCTGCACCTGGTGTGGATGCCTTCAGTGTTGCACCCGACGGCGAGGGTGGGCAGACCTATACCCTGACCATTCAGGTGCTGCTCTTCATGACCGCCCTGACCCTGTTACCCGGGGCGCTGATGATGATGACCTCATTTGCCAGGATCATCATCGTACTGGCAATTCTGAGACAGGCACTGGGTACTCAGAGTACTCCCTCAAATCAGATTCTCATCGGCCTGGCACTGTTTCTGACTCTGTTCATCATGATGCCGGTCTTCAACGAAGTGAATCAGACCGCACTGCAACCCTATCTGTCTGAAGAGATGAATACCATGCAGGCGCTTGAAGCAGCGGCGGAACCGGTCAAGTCTTTCATGCTGGCGCAGACCAGAGAAGATGATCTGGCACTGTTCGCCAGAATCGGAAATTTTGGTGAATTCAACGGGCCGGAAGAGGTGCCGTTCAGTCTGTTGCTGCCATCCTTTGCCACCAGTGAACTGAAGACCGGATTCCAGATCGGCTTTCTGCTGTTCATTCCTTTTCTGGTGATCGATCTGGTGGTGGCGAGCATTCTGATGTCGATGGGCATGATGATGCTGTCGCCGATGATCATCTCTTTACCTTTCAAGATTATGTTGTTTGTACTGATCGATGGCTGGGCTCTGGTGTTCGGTACCCTGGCATCGAGTTTTCTGATATAGGCAGGAGAAAGATCCATGAATCCTGACACCGTAATGGCCATCGGACAGAACAGCCTCGAGATCATCGGTCTGCTTTCAGGCATGGTGTTACTACCCGCCCTTGCTGTTGGTTTGATCATCGCCATGTTTCAGGCGGCAACCCAGATCAATGAGATGACCCTGACTTTCATCCCCAAGCTGGTGGTTTCCGGACTGGTGCTGATGTGGGCGGGGAACTGGATGTTGCAGTTGTTGATGAATTTCTCAATCAATCTGATTGAGAGTATTCCTGAATTGATTCTTTAGGCTGAGAGGGATACGCGGGGAGCTTGGTGAAAAATCATGATCTTCAGTGAAGCTCAACTCAATGCCATGATTGCCACCTATTTCTGGCCAATGGTGCGTATCAGCGCCATGCTGCTCGCCGCTCCCCTGTTTAGCTCACGTCAGGTTCCTGCACGCTTCAGGCTGGTACTGATGATGATGATCGCTTTTCTGGTCGCTCCCACGCTGCCTGAGATGCCACCGGCGGATGTACTCAGCCACAGCGGCATGATCATCATGCTGCAGCAGCTGTTGATCGGCATCATGATGGGTTTCATTCTGCAGATGGTTTTCGGTGCGCTGGTATTTGGCGGACAGGTGATTGCCTACAGTATGGGCCTTGGTTTTGCCTCCATGGTCGATCCGGCGAATGGTGTGCAGGTGCCTGTGGTCTCCCAGTTCTACCTGATTCTGGCTACCTTGTTGTTTCTCGTCTTCAACGGACACCTGCACGCCATCGAACTGGTGGCGGACAGTTTTGTCACCATGCCAGTGGCAATGGACGGCATTTCACGTAACGGCTTGCTTGACCTGGTCGCCTGGGGCAGTCGGCTTTTTGCCGGTGGCATGATCATCGCGCTACCGATTGTCGGTGCGATGTTGATGGTCAACATGGGCATGGGTGTGGTGATGCGTGCCGCACCTCAGTTGAATATCTTTTCGGTCGGTTTTCCCATTACCATGCTATTGGGCTTCGCGCTGATCTGGGTGAGTCTGCCCAACGCGATGTCTGTCTTCACCGATCTGCAGGATGAGGCTTTTCAGCATCTGATGCAGACACTGCGGATTGTGAGGTGAAGCATGGCTGAAAATGAGAATGGCCAGGAAAAAACAGAACAACCCTCGGCGAAAAAACTTGCAGACGCAAAACGCAAAGGCCAGGTACCCCGTTCCCGAGAACTGAACAGTATGGCGGTGACCATGGTTGGCGTCATCAGTCTGGTGGTGATGAGTGGTTCCGTCGGTGATTCGGTATCCGAGATGATGAGCGAGAGCTTTGTCATTACCCGGGAGCAGATGTTCGATATCGGTGCCATGTCCACGCGCCTGGGCGAGGGGGTAGGGCAGGCCTTTTTTGCGCTGATCCCGTTTTTTCTGATGGTGATTCTGGCCGCTATCTTGAGTTCCGTTGCGTTGGGCGGTTTCTCGATCAGCGGCGAGTCGATGACTCCCAAACTGAGTAAATTGAGCCTGTTAAAAGGATTGAAACGGGTGTTTTCCGCCAAGGGCCTGATGGAGATGTTAAAGGCGATGGCAAAGTTTGTGTTGATCGGCGGTACCACCGTATTTCTGTTATACACCTCCCTGGAGCAGTTTCTGGCGTTACACAACATGGAGATTTCCCCAGCGCTGCAACATCTCAACTCGCTGATTGGCTGGTCGGTGATTTTGATGAGTGCCACGATGATTCTGATTGCGGCGATCGATGTGCCATTTCAGCTTTGGGATCACAAGCGCCAACTGAAGATGACACGCCAGGAAGTCCGGGATGAGATGAAGGAGACAGAAGGTCGGCCTGAAGTGAAAGGCCGGATTCGTCAACTGCAGCGTGAGATGGCGCAGCGCCGGATGATGCAGGAAGTGCCACAGGCCGATGTGATCGTCACCAACCCGACTCACTATGCAGTGGCTTTGAAATATGATCCGGAGACCATGCACGCTCCCAAGCTGGTTGCCAAAGGTGTCGATCTGATTGCGCAGAACATCCGTAAGGTGGGTACGGAGTCCAAGGTGCCGGTTGTTGAATCACCGCTGTTGGCCAGAGCAATCTATTTCCATACCGAACTGGATACCTTCATCCCGGCCGGTCTCTACATGGCAGTGGCCAGACTGTTGGCTTATGTATTTCAACTCAAAGCCTACGATACAGAAGGTGGCATCTATCCGGAGATGCCTGACGATATCGATGTGCCGGAAGAGTTCCGGCACAGTGAGTGACATTAACCCAAGCATCGCATAAAGCGGAATAGATAGATGGATAGCACAACAATCTTAGACAACGTCAAACAGCTTGGGGCACGAGGCCTGGGTGCGCCATTGGTCCTGTTGATGTTGCTGGCGATGTTGGTTATCCCATTGCCACCGATCGCCCTGGATCTGTTTTTCACCTTCAACATCACCCTCTCCCTGGTGGTGATGCTGGTCGTCGTCTACACGAAACGCCCGTTGGAGTTTTCCGTTTTCCCCAGTATGTTGCTGATCGCCACACTGCTGCGTCTGGCGTTGAATGTGGCGTCGACCCGGGTGGTGCTGCTTGAGGGACATACCGGTGGCGATGCGGCGGGTAAGGTGATCGAGGCGTTCGGTGCGTTTGTCATCGGCGGTAACTATGCAGTCGGTCTGGTGGTGTTCCTGATCCTGGTGATCATCAACTTCGTAGTGGTCACCAAGGGTGCCGGCCGTGTGTCGGAAGTCAGTGCACGGTTTACCCTGGACGCCATGCCCGGCAAACAGATGGCCATCGATGCGGATCTCAACTCCGGTCTGATCGATCAGGACGAAGCCCGCGCACGTCGTGAGGATGTGGCGAAGGAAGCGGACTTTTACGGCGCAATGGACGGTGCCAGTAAGTTTGTTCGTGGTGATGCCATCGCCGGTATTCTGATCCTGTTTATCAACATCATCGGTGGACTCTCGATCGGTATGGCGCAACACGATCTGGCCTTCTCCACCGCACTGCAGAACTATGTGCTGCTGACCATCGGTGATGGCCTGGTCGCGCAGATCCCCTCACTACTGCTCTCCACCTCCGCAGCGATCATCGTTACCCGGGTGGCGAGTACCCAGGATGTGGGTGGGCAGATTATCAGTCAGCTTTTCACCAGTCCCAAGGCGCTGGCCGTTGCTGCATCCGTCTTGCTGGTGATGGGTGTGATTCCCGGTATGCCCAATTTTGCCTTTCTTACCCTCGCCGCCGCCGCAGCCGGCGCCGCCTGGCTGATCTGGCAGCGACAGAAAGAGCCTGAAGAGGAGATGTTGATCGAAGAGCCGGTTGAGCAACCAGAACAGCGGGATCTGAGTTGGGAAGATGTACAGCCGGTCGATCTGGTGGGTCTGGAAGTTGGCTATCGTCTGATTCCTCTGGTTGACCGCAATCAGGGTGGCCAGCTGATGAACCGTATCAAAGGGGTTCGCCGAAAACTCTCTCAGGAGCTCGGATTTCTGATCCCTTCTGTGCACATCCGGGATAACCTGGATCTGTCGCCAAACAGTTATCGGATTTCTCTTAACGGTGTGGTGGTGGCTGAAGTGGAGATCTTTCCGGATCGTGAGCTGGCGATCAATCCGGGACAGGTCTTCGGTCAACTGCAGGGTACACCAACCAAGGATCCCACCTTCGGTCTGGATGCGGTTTGGATCGATCCGGAACAGAAGGACCATGCGCAGACACTGGGCTATACCGTGGTGGATGCAAGTACCGTGGTGGCAACCCATTTGAGTGAAATTCTGCAGTCACAGGCGAATGAGCTGCTTGGTCATGAAGAGACCCAGCAGTTACTCGATATGCTGGCCCGTCATACCCCGAAACTGGTCGAGGATCTGGTACCGAAGACGCTCTCCTTAAGTGTGGTCACCAAGATCCTGCAGAACCTGCTGTCGGAGCATGTACCGATCCGGGATTTCCGCACCATAGCCGAAACACTGGCAGAGCAATCCACCAGAACTCAGGATCCCGGTGCATTGACAGCGGCTGTGCGAGTGGCCTTGTCCAGAGGCATAGTACAGAAGCTGATAGGTACCACGGACGAGATTCCAGTCGCGGTGCTGGATCCAGGTCTGGAGCAGCTGTTACAACGGACACTACAATCTTCTGAAGAAGGGCAGGCCGGTTTCGAACCTGGCCTGGCAGAAAGGCTGCAGACCGCGCTGGCGGAGACCCACGCATCGATGGAAGCACAAGGTCAACAGAGTGTGTTGCTGGTGGCTGCACCGATCCGTGCTTGGATGGCCCGTTTCGCCAAACATACAGCGCCGGGAATGCATATTCTCTCCTATAACGAAGTGCCTGATAACCGACAGATCAAAGTGATCTCAACCATAGGGAATGGTGAAGCGGCGGTGAGTGCCTAGTTTTATGTCATAACGTAAAACGGATAAGTATCAAAAGGCAGATTAAATGAAGGTCACTCTGTGAAGATTAACTCAACAATCTTTATTTAACGGGCTGTCAGGTTACTCCTGAACTGCTTGAGTTAATCTATTGTTACTTTGCTTTTCAGTTATGAATTATAGGGGCATGAATCAGTGATATTGCCTATGGGTTAGTATTGCTTTTTTAAACATAATTCTAAGTGTTGGAATTGCCGCTTTTTAAACAATAGCAACAAATATCATCGGTTCTGATCTTGTATTTTATTGGGTCATCTGACAATCTCACGCCAGAAAAAAATAGGAACGCCATTCCTGGAGGGATACCGTGATATGTTCAAACCAAACTCCAGAGATAGTGGAGTTACTGCAAAGAATCTTTTTTTCTGCGTCAAACATAAACCATAGAAAGAGCTGCATTGAAAAGACCACTCAATCGAATGCTGCCGGGCTTCCATTCTTCGTTCGAAAATCTCTATTCAATGATTGATTAAACCAGATCAGAGTGACTGAAAAATTTCAGGATCTTTGCCTGATTAGAGGTTTGATCAATGATGAGCTGAATTTTTATTCAACAACCAACCGTCAAAAATAACCGTACAGCAACTCTTGGTTAAGGTCCGATCTGCTAATGAGTGGATATTGTGGTTGTTGAGTTTGGCGTGCTAGGGAAACGAATTTGTAGAATTTATATCAGGGAAAAATAAAGATGAAAGGTATACATAAAATTCATAAGCTGATTACACTGTTTCAAGTTTCACTTGTCCTACTCTCATGCAGTCTCTCACTGCTGGGAGTAGTGGTTAGGCATCCGTTTGTCCACTATGCCGAATATACGGTCCTGGCAGGATTGATTTCAATACCACTTACCTCACTGGTCATAGGGATCACGGTTTTGCTCTCCCATAAATCACTATCAAATTTCGATGATAAAAAGAGAGGGCAGGAGATGGGCTGGTTTTCCTGGAAACGTTATCTTCGGCAGATGTGCAGGCTGGTCTGTAAGCCGGGTATTGTAGAGGCCAAACCCTGCCGTAAGAAACCAGCCTATTGATCTTGATGACACTCTCAAGGTGAGGTAAGCCAAATTGGTTGCGATCGTAACGATATGACTTTGTGAAGGTAAATCGTAAAAATGATCAAGGGACTTGACTGAAATGAACATTCATTTTATGTTTGTCTTTCCTCTAATCTAACCGCTTGGTGGCTGAATTGATCTCTCTCTGTAATCGCGCCCACGCTTGGGCAGGAATGTTGTTCGCTTCATTGTTGTTATTCGCCGTTAACGTTCAGGCAGAGAAGGCAATCGATGACTCAGCGGCACTGAATGGCGTGAAAGCGACCAAAAGTGTGTTTCTCATCGACTTTACCAACCCGCGTAAGACGGCCTTCTATCTCGATATCATTCGTGGTACCCATGAAGGCCTTGTAAAACAGGGCGTTACACCGAATATGGTGCTGGTATTCATTGGTGAGACGGTACGCTATCTCTCCACCAAGCCAGACGATACCCTGGAAATGGAGTTCGGCGACGATCTCAAATCCATTGCCGAAACCGCCAAAATTCTCGAACAGAAGGGGGTGCGTATGGAGGTGTGCGCGATTGCGAATCGTGTCTTCAAGGTTGAGAATGAGGACGTGCTGCCACAGATGGAGGTCGTAGGAGATGGCTTTATCTCCCTGATCGGTTGGCAGACACAAGGTCACAAACTGGTACCGATCTTCTGATTGGCCGCTTTTCCGGTTTTCATCAGACTCTCCTCGGCCGGTTTCACACTGGCCGGGATGAGAGGCAACTAACTCTGTTCGATGGATCAATCTCGCCGCGATTGACCAGCCCCGAATCCCCCCTTGATCCAGACCCATTTCAGTCGAACAGCGGTTGCAACTGCAAAGTGCCTTTTTGACCGAATCCGCTCTGCCGAAACCTTGGCACTGCTCTCTGTAAGGAGTCAATACCCTGGCGTGTGGGGGCCTTGGCTGACCAGGTGGTAAATCAGGGCGCTTCTTCCAACTCATTGTAAAATCGATAATATTCCTGATCCAAAAATCCCTTTATACGATTGGAATGGTTGTTGCATATGATCATTAGGAGCCGTGTGTGGGGAGAGTTTGACGGGTTACTGCCGGCTCAATTTTAGCTAACCCGGGACAAATAGCTGCGATGTTTTAAGCTAAGCAGATTAACAGGCACAAGCCCAAAGTCGGGTGACTGCCGGGGATTACGGATTATGAAAATAAGACGTTTTTTCGCTTCTGACATGAGACAAGCCTTGCGTCAGGTTCGAGAAGCTTTGGGAGCCGATGCAGTGATCCTCTCAAACAAGGGTGTGGAAGGGGGTGTCGAGCTGGTGGCCGCGGTGGATTACGATGAGTCCGCCTTCAACAGCACCCAGCCAACCGCGATCGAGACCGAAGAGTCCACCACCCAGCCCCAGCCTGCTGTAAGCGGAAGCTTCGCAACCGCTGCCTACACCGAGTTCGAGGAAGAGATCAAGCCCGCCACCGATCGCATCAAGCCAAAGGCTGACTACGATCCGGAACCTTCCCTGGAGAGACCTCGGGTTGAGTGGAGTCAGGATCCGGTTTTACGGGAGATGCGTCAGGAGATGCAGGCGCTGCGGCGAATGATGGAGAACGAGCTTTCCGAGTTGACCTGGCGTGATCTCGGTCATCGTCGCCCCCAGACCCAGGAGTTGATCCGACAGTTGATGGGCCTGGGCCTGGATGCGGCTCATTGTCGTGAACTGGCCTATCGGGCCGAAGATGCGGAATCCCCTGAACAGGCCTGGCATCAGGCACTGAATCACCTGCGCCGAGAGTTGTCGGTGGAGAGCAACGACCTGCTGAATGCGGGTGGAGTATTGGCGCTGGTCGGACCTACCGGTGTGGGCAAAACCACCACCATCGCCAAGCTGGCTGCCAAATTCTGTCTGCGTCACGGCAATCGTCACCTCGCCCTGATCTCAGCCGACAGCTACCGCATCGGTGCTCAGGAACAACTACAGAATTACGGTCGGATCCTCGATGTACCGGTTCGCAGCGCCGCGACTGCCGAGGAGCTGAGCAGCGCACTGCACGCCTTCTCCGAAAAACGCCTGGTGTTGATCGATACCGCCGGCATGGGACAACGGGATCTGAAACTGACCGAGCGACTGGGCCTGCTGAGGCAGGGCAATCATCCGGTCAAAGCGTTACTTACCCTTTCCGCCACCACCCAGCGCAAAGCGCTGAGCCATGCGATTCGCTCATTTGGGGCGATTGCTCCGATTGGTGCGATCCTGACCAAAATGGATGAAGCCGCATCACTGGGTGGTGTGGTCTCTGCGTTACTGGAGAGTCGACTGCCTTTGGCATTCACCACGGATGGTCAGCGGGTTCCTGAAGATATCCAGGTCGCCCGGGCAGAGAGACTAGTTCGGCAGGCTGTTGAAATGACGCAACAGACAGAGCATCAACCCGATGAGGAGTATCTGGCTATGGCCTTCGGAGGAACGAGTGAACATGCAAATGTCTGAACAGATCGAAGACCAGGCTACCGGATTGCGCAGAATGGTGAATCCAGAACCCGTCAGAGTGATTGCCGTCACCGGTGGCAAGGGTGGGGTGGGTAAGACCAATATCTCCGCCAATCTCGGTGTGGCCTTGCAAGAACTCGGGCGAAGGGTCATGCTACTGGATGCGGATATGGGGCTCGCCAATCTGGACGTGGTGCTCGGATTACATGCTGAACACAATCTCTCCCACGTGATGCGGGGGGAGTCTTCACTGGAAGATATCATTGTTACCGGACCGAAAGGCATGAAAGTCGTGCCCGGGGCGTCCGGCATGCAGCATATGGCTGAGATGTCGCGTGCTGAAAACGCCGGATTGATCCATGCGTTCAGCGAGGTGGCCAACGATGTGGATGTGCTGCTGATCGATACCGCAGCCGGCATCTCCGATCTGGTGATCAGCTTCAGCAGGGCGGCTCAGGAGCAGATCGTGGTGGTGTGTGACGAACCGGCCTCGATCACCGATGCGTATGCCATTATTAAGTTGCTGAATCGTGAGCATGGAATCAGTCGATTTCGTATACTGGCGAATATGGTGAAGAGCGTCCAGGAGGGCCGGGACCTCTACAACAAGATGTGTCGTGTCACCGATCAGTACCTTGATGTTATGCTCAGCTACATGGGGAGTATTCCTTATGATGAGCAGCTCAGAAAAGCGGTAAAGAGCCAAAAACCGGTTGTAGAGGCCTTTCCCCGCTCCAGAGTAGCGCAGGCGTTCAAGAATTTAGCTAAAAAGGCCGATAACTGGCCTGTACCAACCGGAGTCAGTGGGGATCTGCAGTTTTTTGTCGAACGCCTGATCCAATTTTCAAGCCAATATGGGGAGTAAGACGGTGAACGGTTTAGCGACATACACCGCCGTGCAAAAACAGCAGAGCTACAATGATCTGGTTGATCAGCATGCAGGACTGGTGAAGAGGATTGCCTATCATCTGATGAACCGGCTGCCGCCCAATGTGCAGTCTGATGATTTGATCCAGGCCGGCATGTTGGGGCTGCTTGAGGCGAGCAAGAATTACGATCCCACGCAGGGCGCCAGCTTTGAAACCTATGCGGGCATCCGTATTCGTGGCGCCATGCTGGATGAGATCAGACGCAGCGACTGGACGCCAAGATCCGTGCACCGTAAAGCACGCATGGTGGCGGAAGCGATGCGTGAGATCGAAAACAACGAAGGCCGGGACGCCCGGGATGTGGAAGTGGCGAAAGCCCTGGATATGAGTCTGGAGGAGTATCACCAGATTCTCCAGGACTCGACCGGCTGCCGGATATTCAGTTTGGATGAACTGACCGCTGTCAGTGACGGTTTTCCGGCTACCAGGGAAGGCCCGATGGACAGCCCGTTCGATGGCTTGCAGAAGGATGCATTCAAGAAGGCATTGGCAGAGGCGATTGCAAGTCTGCCGGAGCGGGAGCGATTGGTCATCGCGATGTATTACGATGATGAAATGAATCTTCGTGAGATCGGCCATGTGCTGGGTGTCAGTGAATCCAGGGTCTGTCAGATACACAGTCAGGCAACCCTGCGTCTACGTTCACGTTTGACGGACTGGCTCTCATTGGTCCGTGACGAAGAGTAGTAATTGGTTGGCCTGTGTGTGCCGAGATTGGAATCTACCGGTGATATGCAGGAGGGAGTGAGCATTGGATAAAAACATGAAGATCCTCATCGTGGACGATTTCTCCACCATGAGGCGTATTATCAAAAACTTGCTACGTGATCTGGGCTTCAACAATACCCAGGAGGCAGATGACGGTCTGACAGCACTACCGATGCTGCAGAGTGGTAATTTCGATTTTCTGGTCTCCGACTGGAATATGCCGGGTATGACCGGCATCGATCTGTTGAAAGCTGTGCGGGCGGACGAAAAACTGGCCGGTCTGCCGGTTTTGATGGTGACCGCCGAATCGAAACGTGAGCAGATCATCGAAGCGGCTCAAGCCGGCGTCAACGGTTACGTCGTCAAACCCTTCACCGCTACGACCCTGGAAGAGAAGATCAACAAGATCTTTGAACGCGTGGGTTGAGCTTCAATCGCCTGGAGTTTATCAATATGGGGCAAAATCAGGATAACCAGCAGCGGTTAGAGACGGCAAGAGCATTGGTGGCCAGCCTGGAATCGGGCGATCAAGAAGAGTCTGAGAGACTGATTGCTTCTTTAACAACCCCCGCAAGTAACGATCAGTTATTCCTCGAAGTCGGTCGTTTGACCCGTGAACTGCATGAAGCGATAAACGGTTTTTTACTTGATGCCAAAATCAGTGACATGACAACGGTGGAAATACCCGATGCCAAGGAACGTCTGACCTATGTCATAACCATGACCGAGCAATCAGCGGATCGTACCCTCACGGCAGTGGAAAAAAGTATGCCGCTGATCGAGAGTATCGAAAAACAGTCCACTGAACTCTCAGAGCAGTGGGAGCGACTGCGTTCCCGGATGCTGGATAAGGATGAGTTCGCCGATCTGAGTCGTGACCTCTCTCAGTATCTGATCAAATCAAAGGAGGATGCGGCAGCATTGCACAATAACCTGTCGGATGTGCTGATGGCCCAGGATTTTCAGGACCTTACCGGCCAGATTATCCGCAAGGTAATCACCCTGGTACATGATGTGGAAGAGAAGTTGGTCATGCTGGTCCGCATCACCGGCAACAAGCTTGAAGACGATTCTGGCAAGAAGGAGAAGGAAGAATTGGCTGGCCCGGCAATTCCTGGACTCGATCAAGGTGATCAAGTGACCAGTCAGGATGACGTGGATGACCTGCTCTCAAGTCTTGGATTTTAGTTATTCGAGTTCAGACCGATATATCAGTCAATAAGAATGGCAATATTCGGCAGTGTTACCGGGAGTTATAGATGAGCATCGATGTCAACGACGAAATCCTTCAGGATTTTCTGGTTGAAGCGGGTGAAATTCTCGAGTTGCTCAGTGAGCAATTGGTCGATCTGGAGCAACAGCCGGATGATTTTGATCTGCTCAATGCGGTATTTCGTGGTTTCCATACCATCAAAGGTGGCGCTGGATTTCTGACCATAGAGCCTCTGGTTGAGGTCTGTCATCGTGCTGAGGATGTATTCAACGTACTGCGCCAGGGACAGCGCAGCGTCGGCCCCGATCTGATGGATGCCGTGCTGGAGGTGCTCGATGTGGTCAACGTCATGTTCGATGAGGTCCGCCAGGGCATCATGCCGGACCATGCCGACCCAAGCCTGATTCAGAGACTCAATCAATACGCCGTGCCGGAAGGAGAGGAAGAGGAAGCCGAGGAGCAGCAGGAAGAGGTTGTAGAAGAGACTGTCGAAGAGCCGGAACCGGAAGTCGCCGATAACGCTGAGCAGAGTGCCGAAAGCAAGGATGAGTTGAGCGAGAATGAGTTCGAAGAGCTGCTGGATGCCATCCAGGAGCCCGAACCCAAAGCGGCTGCCAGTGATGAAATCACCGAAGATGAGTTCGAATCACTGCTGGATGAACTGCACGGCAAAGGTCAATTCTCCGGTAAGCCGAAGCAGGAGGCGCCAAAGGCGACCAAAGCCGCTTCCGATGATATCTCGGAAGATGAGTTCGAGGATCTTCTCGACCAGATCCATGGCAAGGGGAAATTCGATCCGGGCAAACTGCCAGACAAACCTACTGAGGCCGAATCCAAACCAACTGCCAAACCACAAAAAACCGGTGCCCCGGCGAGTGACGAAATCACTGAGGATGAGTTCGAGAATCTGCTCGATCAGATCCATGGTGAGGGTAAGTTCGATCCAAACAAACTAAGCAAGGAAACTGAGGACAAAGCGAAATCGCAAGCGGCCAAGAAACCGGTGGCGAAAAAGAAGGTTGCGAAGAAGAAGGCTGCGCCTGCGAAAAAGGCGAAACCTGAGCCAGCCGCTAAACCGGCCCCCGCGAAACCGGCTAAAGCCGCCGCCAAACCCGCAGCCAAAGGGGCAAAACCCGCTGCGGCGAACAAGCCCCCGGCTGAGACAACCGTACGAGTCGATACCCAGCGCCTGGACGATATCATGAACATGGTGGGTGAGCTGGTGCTGGTGAGAAATCGCCTGGCGACATTGAAGGCGACCCTGAATGATGAAGAGGTCTCGAATGCGGTTGGAAATCTGGATGTGGTGACCTCCGATCTGCAGCTTGCGGTGATGAAGACCCGCATGCAACCGATCAAAAAGGTTTTCGGCCGTTTTCCCAGAGTGGTGCGTGATCTGGCCCGCAGCCTGAAAAAAGAGATTGATCTCGAGATGCAGGGTGAGGATACGGATCTGGATAAAAACCTCGTCGAAGCGCTCGCTGATCCGCTGGTGCATCTGGTGCGCAACTCGGTCGATCACGGCATCGAGCAGCCGGAGGATCGGGAAGCGAAAGGCAAGCCAAGACGAGGCACCGTGGTTCTTTCGGCGGCTCAGGAGGGTGATCATATTCTGCTCTCGATCGCCGATGACGGTAAGGGTATGGATCCCGATGTACTCCGCCAAAAGGCCGTGGAGAAGGGCATGATGGATGCCGAAGCTGCCGCCCGACTCGATGACAAAGAGTGTTTCAATCTGATCTTTGCGCCGGGTTTCTCGACCAAGACCGAGATCTCCGATGTATCCGGTCGTGGCGTGGGTATGGATGTCGTAAAAACCCGAATCGCCCAGATGAACGGCTCGGTTGAGATCGATTCCGAATGGGGGCAGGGCAGTATCATCATCATCAAGCTGCCACTGACACTGGCGATTCTGCCCACCCTGATGGTGTTGTTGAACGATCAGCCCTTTGCCCTGCCGCTGGCCAGTGTGGTGGAGATCTTCAATCTCGATCTGAAACGGACCAATGTGGTGGATGGTCAGTTGACGATCATGGTGCGGGAGCGTGCCCTGCCGCTGTTCTATCTGCGCAACTGGTTGAGACCGAACAACCCATTGGCCGATGAGGAGAAGGGCAACGGTCATGTGGTGATCGTAAACGTAGGTAATATTCAAGTGGGTTTGGTGGTGGATCATCTGATCGGTCAGGAAGAGGTGGTGATCAAACCCCTGGGGGCGCTGTTGCAAGGCCTGGAAGGTATGGCGGGCGCCACCATAACCGGCGACGGTAAGATCGCTCTGATCATGGATGTACCTGGTCTGATGCGAAAATATGTTAAGAAGTTTTAACAAACCGGTCATTGACGGTCTGGTGCACTCTTTCGGCAAGGTTTGGCTTGCAGTCCGTCTCTAAGGCTAAGGTCAACTTTGAAGAGGGACTATGGGCGCCAAAGTGCGAGTACTGATTGTCGACGACTCAGCTTTTTTTCGTAATCGTGTCGCGGCTGCACTGCAATCCGCACAAGATATGGAAATCATTGGCTTTGCGGCCAATGGTGAAGAGGCGATCCGGCAAACAAGGAGCCTCAAGCCCGACGTGGTAACCATGGATGTGGAGATGCCGGTGATCGATGGAATCACCGCCGTTCGCAGAATCATGGCTGAGACACCAACCAAGATTCTGATGTTTTCAGCACTCACCACCGAGGGCGCCAAAGAGACCCTCGATGCACTGGATGCGGGGGCAATGGACTTTCTGCCCAAAGAGATGAGCAATCCGGTAGCCGGCGCCGAAGAGACTTCCAAGGCGCTGCTGGAGCGGGTTCGGGGTTTGGCTAAATCCCCACTCTCCCTGTCGCGAGCCAGTATGAAGGAGTACCTGACCCCATCACCCTCACGGGTCGCCAACGTGGGTCAGACAGCACCGACATTCTCAAGCAGTCCGGAAATGGTGGCGATCGGCGCATCCACCGGTGGACCGGTGGCATTGCGACAGGTATTGAGTGCCTTGCCGAGAAACTATCCTCTGCCGGTGGTTGCCGCCGTGCATATGCCGGGCAGTTTCACCCGGGCCTATGCGGAGCGTCTCGATGGCTCCTGTGCAATCAAGGTCAAGGAGGCAACGGATCGTGAAGTCTTGCAGCCCGGTGTGGCGCTGATCGCGCCTGGCGGAAAACAGACGACAGTGGTACGTGGTGCCGGTGGTTATCAGGTACGGATCTCCAACCCGCTGCCGGGAGAGATCTACCATCCCAGTGTCGATCAGATGCTGGCATCGGTGGCGGAAAGCTACCGGGGTAAAGCGCTTGCGTTGATCCTCACCGGTATGGGATCAGATGGACTGGAGGGTGCGAAAAAGCTCAAGCGATACGGCTCCTCCCTGTGGAGTCAGGATCAGAAGAGCTGTGTGGTTTATGGTATGCCGCAGGCAGTCGAGAAGGCAGGTCTATGTGACAAGGTGTTGAGTATCGATGAGATTGGGCCACTTATGGCGAGAGTGAAATGAGAGTCGACTTTCTGAGCTTTATCGGTATCGTCGTCGCTTTTCTGGCGATTCTGGGCGGCAATTGGCTGGAGGGGGGACATATGGACTCCCTGGTCAATGGCCCGGCCATGGTGATTGTCATTGGCGGCACCATCGGTGCCATTCTGTTGCAGACTCCGGTGCCGGTCTTCTGGCATGCCCTGCGTCTCTCCGGGCGGGTGTTTCTGCCTGCCAGACTTGATATGCCAAGCACTATCGAAAAACTGGTGCAGTGGAGCAATATCGCCAGAAAAGAGGGTCTGCTCGGCCTCGAGACCATCGCCGACGAAGAGCCGGATCCGTTTATCCGTAAGGGGATGCAGCTGCTGGTCGACGGCAGTGAGCCGGATGCTTTGCGTTCGATCCTGGAGATGGAGGTGGATGCCAGTGAACAGTATGACATTCAGGCCTCCAAGGTATTCGAAGGGATGGGCGGATACTCACCTACAATTGGTATTATCGGCGCGGTCATGGGATTGATTCACGTGATGCAGAATCTGGCCGATCCCAGCAAGCTCGGCAGTGGTATCGCAACCGCCTTTGTTGCCACCATCTATGGTGTCGGCCTGGCCAATCTGTTTCTACTGCCGATCGCCGCGAAGCTCAAGACCCAGTCGGAACATATCTCCAAATTTCGGGAGATGGTTATCGAAGGTGTTATCGGTATTGCGGAAGGTGACAACCCCCGCAGTATTGAAACCAAGCTGAAGGGGTTTCTGCAATGATCCCCTGTCGCTTTGAAAGGTGTGACGATCACCGCAGAGGCCGCTATGGCTAGAAGACGCAAACGTCAGGAAGAGCACGTCAATCATGAGCGTTGGATTGTCTCCTACGCCGATTTCGTGACACTGTTGTTTGCCTTTTTTGTGGTGATGTACTCTGTTTCATCGGTCAATGAGGGTAAATACCGGGTGTTGTCACAGACCCTGACCCATGCCTTTCAGGAGTCTCAGCGCAGTCTCGATCCGATTCAGGTCGGTGAGCTCTCCCGCAGTCGGGGAGATACCCCCGGTCTGGGAGATGAGAATGCTTTGATCCAGGGTGAGTTGCGTCAGGGACCAGGTATCGACAATCAATTGGGCAGGGATTCGGCCGTTGGAAAAGAGGTGATCCCCGACCTGCCAAGCAATGAGACGCAGAGGCTCAGTTTTCTTGCCGCCACCATCGAGGATATGCTGAGTGACTATGTCGACCGGGATCTGGTCGATGTGAGTTTCAGTGAAGACCGGGTGGTGGTGAACATGAAGGACAAGATGCTCTTCCCCAGCGCCAGCGCGCATCTCTCCCGAGCAGCAGTCAAAGCGCTCGGTGAAATCAGCCGGGTGCTGAAGACGGTGCCCAATCAGGTGCAGGTGGAAGGTAACACCGATAATCGTCCGATCAATACGGAAGAGTTTCCCTCCAACTGGGAGCTGTCTGCCGCACGGGCTGCCAGTGTGGTGCATCTGATGACCCGTACCGGCATCGATCCTGGGCGTATGTCCGCTGTCGGATATGCGGAACATCGTCCGGTGGCGGATAACGACACTCAGGAAGGGCGGGCGAAAAACCGTCGCGTCACATTGATTATCCTGGGTATGAACAGACAGGCAGACCGGGTCATCGATCTGCCGGGAAGTGGCCAGTGAAAGTCTGGACAGTAGCCAATCAGAAAGGCGGTGTTGGCAAGACCACCACCACCGTATCCCTGGGTGGTCTGTTGGCGCAATGGGGACTGCGTACCCTGCTGGTCGATATCGATCCCCACGCCTCTCTGACCAGCTATTTCCGTTACGATCCGGATGGGCTCGAAGAGAGTGTCTACAGCCTGTTCAAGGGTGTGGCACAAAACCAGACGGTGGATCCTCTGAGTCTGATACACCCAACCGGTACCGAAGGTCTCGATCTGATGCCGGCGGAAATGGCACTGGCAACACTGGATCGACAGGCCGGCAAGCTGGATGGTATGGGCTTGGTCATCAAGCAGGCGATGGGACAGCTGCAAAATCGCTATGACCACGTGATTCTCGATTGCCCGCCGATCCTGGGTGTTTTGATGATCAACGCGCTGGCTGCCTGTGATCATCTGATCATTCCGGTACAGACTGAGTTTCTCTCATTGAAAGGGCTTGAGCGTATGCTGCATACCCTCGATATGGTGACCAAATCGAGACGCGTACCACTGCCATACCATATTGTGCCGACCATGTACGATCAACGTACCCGCGCCTCCATAGACAGCCTCAAAGTGATGCGGGAGAGCTATCCGGACCATGTATGGCACAGCCTGATTCCTGTCGATACCCAGTTTCGGGAGGCGAGTAAAGCGGGTATACCCCCGGCATTCTTCGCCCCCCAGAGTCATGGCACATTGGCCTACGGCAAACTGGTGGATGAGCTGTTGAATGATCACGAGTCACTACCCCAGGCAGGAGCAGGTGGATGAGCTTGGGAAATGACAAGAATCGAGTCAAACCGGTTAGCGAAAAGGTAGAGGAACCGGATCATGCCTTGAAAAGCTATCTGGATACCCTGCTGCTTGAGATCGAGACAATCCCGAGCGAAAGTGTGGTGGTTAAAGAGCCACCTCCGGTGGCCGATATCAAGGTGGAAGAGAGCCAGATATCTGAGCCGAAACTCGAGCAATCAATACAAACCCAACAGCAACAGGATTCTGCGCTTCCGGAGTGGGTGGAGAATGAGTTTCAGGTGCTGTTATTCAAGGTGAACGGTATTACCATGGGGATACCGCTGAACGCCATGAAAGGGATTCTCAACTACAGTGGTGACGCGAGTCAGTTGCCTGGACAACCGGCCTGGTCCCTGGGAGTGATTGTCAATCGGGATGAAAAGGTGGTGGTAATCGACAGTGCGCGTTTACTGATGCCGGAAAGATTGACGGCCGAGACACGCAGCGAACCGCAGCAACTGCTATTGATCGGTGAAGGCGACCGTGCGCTGGCGGTGGATACCATTTGCAATACGATGAGTGTGGTAAAGGAAGATGTACGTTGGCGTAATGGGATACACAATAAACCCTGGTATGCGGGCATCATAGTCGAAGAGCTGAGTGTGTTGCTCGATGTGGATGGGGTTTTGCAACTGCTGGCGGCTTAGGGTTTTGATGATCTTCGTTGATCAAACAAACGACAGTTGTGAAGCAGTCATCTGCTGCGCGCTAAAAACCAATAGATAAAAGTCTGCAAGCCATAGAGGTGTAGATAATGAGTGTAGATGATGACGAGAGTGGCGGTGGCCCACTGATTCAATTTGTAACTTTCATCCTGATGGATGAGGTTTATGGCATCAACGTCATGCAGGTACAGGAAGTCTTGAGAGTGACTGAGATTGCACCTGTCCCCGGGGCGCCGAGTTATGTCCTGGGTATCGTCAATCTGCGCGGCAATGTGGTGACGGTAATCGATACCCGAAAGCGGTTTGGGCTCCCTTCGGTGGAGGTCAGCGATAACAGCCGTATTGTTGTGATTGAGTCTGAGAAGCAGGTCGTCGGCATACTGGTTGATGCGGTTGCCGAAGTCGTTGAACTGCGTGAAGATGAGATCGATGCCGCACCCAACGTGGGTACTGAAGAGAGTTCCCGTTATATCCAGGGTGTGGCGACACAGGAAGGCCGCTTGCTGATCCTGGTGGATCTGAACAAGCTGCTGACGGATGAGGAGTGGCAGGAAATCAGCATGTACTGATAGACCTGAGCGTGCGGTTGGTCACCTTGCCACCGCCGCTGGGATCCGTGGGAGATGCGTTGGGCTGAAAATTAACTAAACTATACGGAACAGTAGTGAATTAATTTACTAGGTTCACACAGGGCAACTGATATGCCTGAAATTGGAGATCAAAATCCGCTTACCCCGCTCTATCCGGTTAAACCGAGCAAGCCTCCCATGCGCCGTGAGCGCCCCAAGCGTAAGGATGAGCAGCCGAATCAGGAACGGAAGAAGCCTGATCAGGAAGATGACAATGGAAAGCCGCACATCGATGAGTATGCATGAGGAACCACTGCACAAGTCATGGGCCCCCATTTCACCACCAAGCCATACGGTTTTATGAAGTAAAATTTGCTAAATGTGGGCTATTACGTGCAATCCGCGCGCTGAATCGGTACATTTTCATCGACATAGAACTATTCAGAGGATCATTAATGGTCAAACCACGCCCCTCTATTCACCCTGGTATCGAATGCAGCGCAAAACGCCAGGGTAGACGATGACCGGTAGTTTAAATCTGTTTTGGTTCGTGCTGCTTCCGCTGGCCCTGTTGCTGGCGGGATTTCTCGGATATCTGTTCTTCATCGACCACAAAAGGAAGGAGTTGCTGGCGCAGCAGAGCAGAGAGATTCAGACCCTCAAGCAGACCGTGGCAGCACTCTGTTCGAGTGCGGTTGGGGTGGACAGACGGGTCAATCGTCTGGAGCGGCAGGGACGGGACCTGGAAGAGCGTCAGGAGAATATCGAACAGTCCAACCTGCAGAGTGATCCTCCCTACAGCGACGCCATCAGCATGGTGCGGGCCGGTGCCGGTCCTGATGAGCTGATTCAGGAACTGGGCATCAGTCGGGATGCGGCGGATCTGATCATTATGATTCACGGTGCAAAGCGTGAAGATGCATGAGACAGCTCAGTAGTACACCCCTGCTTGGCTTTGCCGCCTACAGCGGTACCGGTAAGACAACCCTCCTGAAGCAGCTGATTCCACTGCTGAGGAAGTCCTCTATCAACCTGGGGGTGATAAAGCACGCGCATCATGAAGTGGATGTCGACCAGCCGGGCAAGGACAGTTACGAACTGCGCAAGGCCGGGGCAGGGCGGGTTCTGCTGGCGACCTCGAAGCATTGGGCGCTGATGGTGGATGAGGCAGAAGCGAAAGAGCCGCAACTGCCTGAGTTACTGGAGCGACTGGATTGCAGCAGCCTCGATCTGGTGTTGGTGGAAGGTTTCAGGCATCTGCAGTTTCCGAAAATCGAACTGCACCGTCCGGCACTGGGTAAACCGTTGCTGTTTACCGAAGACTCTTCAGTGATCGCAATTGCCAGTGACGCACCCATCGGGCATCCGTGTGAACTACCCCAGCTCGATCTGAATAATCCGCAAGAGATCGCGCAATTTGTTACAAACTACTGTAATTTGCAGAGCTAGTTTGTACTCAACTTTTTTCAGCCGTCATATAGCAGATCCAACCGGCATCCGCTTCCCCCTCTTCAACAGGAACGAAGACACCGTCAGGTTCACCATCATCATCGAATCCCTGCCAATAGAAAGTGATCTTCTCAAATCCCACCTCGGATAGCAGTTCACGGACTTCTGGCAGACTCCACAGGCGCCAGTCATAACTGAAGGCCTTCTCGTAGCGTGAGCCATCCTCGAAATCGAAATGGATATGGCAGATCAAGGTGCCGCTGATCGGGTCGTATTTCTCCTGCTCCCAGGTATAGGTGAAAGTGGCGTCACCATCCTCGATGTCACGCTCCTCCTCGATCTCCTTGTAGGAGTCATAACCGCCATAGGCATCCATGAAAAGTACCCCATCATCGGAGAGCTGTTGATAGACCCGTTGAAAGTAGCTTTTCAACTGGGCTCGCTCCTTGAACAGCCAGTAACTGAAATTCATGGCTGAGATGATCTCCATCGGCTCAGTCTCAACATTCAGTACATTCTCCTCCAGCAGAGTGACCCGTTTGCGCTGTGAGGACTTCAGCTTTGCGAGCTGATTCGCTTCGCCCCATTGCAGAACCTCGCGATCGAGATCGACCCCGATCGCCTGGTTGCTCTTGCGTCTTTTCACCCATTCACAACAGACGTTGGCGGTGCCGCAGAAGTCTTCTCGCAAGCGTTTGGCACGACGCCCCTTGAGCTTTTTGAAGGTCTCATCGACGAAATCGATTTCGGCTTCGGAACATTGCACCGAGAGTTCGTAGAGATGGTGACGGTCTGCTGTATCGGCGATGGATTGGGTTTTCTTTTTTCGTTTGCCCATTGCTGTTTTTATCAGTGCGGTTGGAGTTGTCATTCAATCAAAGAGTGAATGCTACCCCATCAAGCTCTCTATCGCTATGCTAAAAAAACAGGTTTGATGTGGTGACTATAGGATTTTTGAGGAAAGCGCAAAGAGGAGATGGAGGGTGGTTGGATTAATCATCCATCGCCAGCGCATCGCAGGAACCTACACAGGCCTGGTTAAAGAAACTGGGTGCCTATCATCTGCTCAATTATTTGAAGTCTCTGGAACAGATCGGCATCAACCATGTAGCACTCAATCTACGATTCAATCAGCGTGATATCGAGACTACACTGAAGCATCTGTCAGCAGAAATCCTGCCTGAATTTCAGCGCTACTAACAGGATATACTTAGTTGTCGGGTAAATAACGGAGCAAATCAATGCAGAAAACCATCATGATCACGGGAGCCACCGATGGTATCGGTCTGGCCGCCGCAAAAAAGCTGCTCGGCATGGGGCATCACCTGCTGCTGCATGGACGCAATCCCACAAAGCTCTCTGCGCTTGAAAAAGAGCTATCGAGCCTGGCTGACAGTGGCCAAGTGGAAACTTATCTCGCCGACCTGTCGGCGCTGAGCGAGGTGCATAAGCTGATAGACCAGGTTGCACAACGCCATCAGCAACTCGATGTACTGATCAACAACGCGGGTATCTTCAAAACATCCGAACCTGTTACCCCGGAAGGGCTGGATGTGCGCTTTGTGGTCAACACCATTGCGCCCTATCTGCTGACGAAAAAAATGCTGCCACGGATGGGGCAGAGCGGTCGGGTCATCAATCTCTCCTCTGCGGCCCAGTCTCCGGTGGATCTGCAGGCACTGATGGGACAGCAGCGAATCGATAGTGATTTTGAAGCCTATGCACAAAGCAAACTGGCGATCACCGCCTGGTCCCGCTACCTGGCGGAGATGGACAACCGACAGGGTCCGATAATCATCTCTGTCAATCCCGGTTCGATGCTGGCCAGCAAGATGGTCAAGCAGGCGTTCGGTGTGGCCGGCAAGGATATCAACATCGGTGCGGATATTCTCATTCGGGCAGCACTGTCGGAAGAGTTTGAAACGGCCAACGGCAAATATTTCGATAACGATACCGGAAGCTTCGCCTCGCCTCATGCCGATGCCCTCAATCCGAAGATCACTGATTCGATCATTGAATCGATTGAGTCAGTTCTGGGTGAATACTCGAGTTAGGTTTGTGCCTCGATTGAAAAGGGGATGCTCAGAGAGCCATCACATTTTAATTCAGAGGTGGAACGGTGCCTGCTTATACGGACGGATTCAGGCAGATTAAAAATAACAATCCCAAAATGAAGTGTGACAGTTTTCGTTTATGGAGAGGGGTGCCCTGATCTCCACAGGAGATGAAAACTCCAACTATACTCGTTTTATCAGGACGAGAGAGAAGAGGTGGTGTTATGGCAATTGCGATTACACTCCAGCAGTTTTTACAGAATCACGCTTTAGATTACGAGGTCATCGATCACCGGCGCACCAGTTCCACGCTGCACAGTGCGGAAGCCGCGCACATTCCCGGGGACAGGATGGCCAAGTCGGTATTGCTGGGGGATGACGAGAGTTACATGTTAGCGGTCATTCCGGCAACCCATCACATCGATTTTGATGATCTGACCCAACTGACCGGACGCAATCTCTTTCTGATATCGGAAGAAGAGCTACAGCAGGCCTTTGCCGATTGTGAGACAGGCGCCGTGCCGCCGGTTGGCGATCCCTATGGGATAGAGACCCTGGTCGATGTGGCTCTGTTGCAGCAACCCGATCTCTATTTCGAGAGTGGTGATCACGGAAAATTATTGCATCTCAGTACCGATTCCTTCCGGGAGTTGGAAGAGAATGCGATTATGGGTGAGTTCAGTTACCACATCTAACCCTCTGATGAGCTTGGTTGGCCATTGGGGCCATTTGTTGGCCGGAGCGAAATCAGCTGAAAAACAGTGCATCAACAGGGATATGCCGTTTTACAGCTGATTTCTTCATGGAGATCCAACTTCCTATCGACCAGATAACCGCTTAGCCATTTGATTCCAGGTACAAACTAGTTTAATCTTGCGCTCCTCAAATCTGGAGAGATGTCCGAGTGGCTGAAGGAGCACGCCTGGAAAGTGTGTATACGTTAATAGCGTATCGAGGGTTCGAATCCCTCTCTCTCCGCCAATAAAAAAGGGGCCCCATTCGGGGCCCTTTTTTATTGGCGGAGAGAGAGGATTGATTCGAACCCTTCGTTCGAAAGGAACGCAGTGACGCAGACGCCGCAGCGAAGCGAAGGCGCCCCGAAGGG
>NAUB01000021.1 GCA_003676145.1 gamma proteobacterium symbiont of Stewartia floridana
TAGCCCCAGCCCTCCGGGTTGCGCCTGAAAAAGCGCCACTCGGCGTTGCTCGTCGTTCATTTGGAATCACCAAACCTCTCTCCTCGCGCCTTGATTGGTGCTTTTTCAGGCACAACAGGGCCAATTGGATTAGTGTTAACAGGCCCTAGAAGCTTAACCGGTTGATTTTTTAGCAAACCAATCTTGAAGTCCTGGATATGACCTAATATGGTTAAGTGAAGCGGCGTCCCATGGACGCTGATTTCTGTAGGACTTAAGCATAATAAAAACGCATACAGGACCCGATAGCGATGTTATCTGATTTTCCCGCCCATCAAGGTTTGAAGGCGAGCGAGCTGTTTTTGCAGGCTGATCGTCTGGAACCCTGTCTGTTAGTGATCTTTGGTGCAGCGGGTGACCTCACCCGGCGTAAACTGATTCCGGCTCTCTATAATCTGGTGCGGGAAAAGGCGCTGGATGAGCGGTTCGCCGTGATTGGCTACAGTCGCTCAACAAAAAGTGACGATGATTACCGGCAATTACTGTTTCAGGCTGTCCAGCAGCACTCCCGATCCCAGCCGATCGATGAGGGGGTATGGCATGAGTTCAGTCAACGGATCGCCTATGTGGAAGGGGATTTTGAAGATCCGGAAGGTTACCACAGGTTGCGTGACGCTCTGGAGAAATATGAACAGCAGATCGGCAGTGAAGGCAATCGGCTGTTCTATTTTGCCACCCCCCCTTCGGCGGCCACGATCATTCTCCACCGCCTGGATGAGGCGGGTCTGCTGGGTAAGCAGGGTGACCGTGTTCCCTGGACACGGGTGATCATGGAGAAGCCTTATGGCCGGGATCTCGAATCGGCAATCGAACTGAATCGTGTGGTGGGTGAAGTTCTGCAAGAGGACCAGGTCTACCGGATCGACCACTATCTGGGTAAAGAGACGGTTCAGAATATTCTGGTTGCACGCCTGGGCAATACCATTTTCGAACCGCTCTGGAACCGTAAATATATCGATCATATTCAAATCACGGCGGCAGAATCGATCGGTGTCGAGGGGCGTGGCCGGTTTTATGACAATACCGGGGTATTGCGTGACATGGTACAAAGCCATCTGCTGCAGGTGCTCTCCCTGTGCGCCATGGAGCCACCAGTCTCATTCGCTGCGGATGATATTCGCGACAAGCGTGTGGAGGTGTTGCGTGGCTTGCGGAGTCTACAGAATCGTGAGGTTTTCGAGCATGTGGTGTTTGGACAGTATCGGGGCTATCGGGACGAGGAGAATGTCGACCCCAAATCACGTACGCCCACCTATGCGGCGATCAAGTGTTATATCGATAACTGGCGCTGGCAGGGGGTGCCCTTCTTTCTTCGAGTCGGCAAACACCTCTCCCATAGAATGACCGAAGTCTCTGTGTTCTTCCGGCCGGTACCGCTGTGTCTGTTCGGGCGGGATGATGTCTGCCAGGATCTTGAGCCCAATGTTTTGACGATCCGCATCCAGCCCGATGCGGGTATGGCATTGAAGATAAGCAGTAAAAAGCCGGGGGACGATCTCGAAGTCAGCTCCGTTGAAATGGATTTCAACTACTCGGAAACCTACGAGCACCCGATCAAGGATGCCTACGAACGGCTGCTGTTGGATGCGGTTAAAGGGGATGCAACCCTGTTTGCCCGCCGGGATGAAGTTGAATTTGCCTGGCGGTTCGTGACTCCGATCCTGCAAAGCTGGCAGGCGGAAAGTAAAAAACAGCCACGATTCTATGCCGAGGGCAGTGAAGGCCCTGAAGAGGCGAACGAGCTGATGGATCGCTACAGCCGGCAATGGCGGGAGATCAAACAGTGACTGGCAAACGCATGGTTGTCGATCGAAGTGAATTCAACACGCGTGCCGTTGAGTGGATTGTCTCAACCATACAGCAGGTACTTGAAAAAGCTGACCACTGTCATCTGATGTTGGCCGGTGGCTCCACACCTCTACCCATCTATCGGCAGCTCGCACAGGATCACGATATCCCCTGGTCCCGCCTGATTCTCTATTTTGGTGATGAGCGCTGTGTGCCGGATGATACGCCGGAAAACAATGGCTACAGTGTGCTTGGAGCACTCTTTCCCAGCGGTCCTGCGGAAGGGGTTACCATCCATCGAATGTGTGGTGAGGATCAACCGGATGAAGCGGCGCAGGCCTATGAATCGATACTTCCTGAGCGTATCGATGTGCTACTGCTCGGTATGGGAGCGGACGGCCACACCGCGTCCCTGTTTCCCGGCTCGGCGGCGCTGGATGAAGTCAGTCGAAGGGTGATGCCGGTGATTGGCAACAAACCTCCAATGCAGCGTCTTACCGTGACGCCACCGGTGATCCAACAGGCAACCCATCTGCTGGTTATGGTGCAGGGGGATGATAAAGCCGATGCGGTGCGCTGGGCCTTGCAGGATGGCAGCGTGCCCGCTGCCCTGGCAAAAGATGGGGATTGGTTATTGGACAGTCTGGCTGGACGCTCCATTGTAAACTCCCCGGCGGAATCGTTTTAATTCGAAGTTAGAGATACAGGAAGCCTCAATGTCTGATTCACAACAGTTTCATATCGGTCTTATCGGATTGGGAGTGATGGGCAGAAATCTGGCCCTCAACATGGAGGAGAAGGGCTTTCCTGTCGCTGTCTGGAACCGACGCAGCAGTAGCTTGAATGAGTTTCTGCAAGAGAATCAGGGCAAGCGGTTTGGTGGTCATGCGGAGTTGAGCGGTTTTATCGCCATGCTGGAACGCCCCAGGCGCATCCTGTTGATGATCAAGGCTGGCGACCCTGTTGATCAAGTGATCGAACAACTGCTGCCGCTGCTGGAGCCCGGTGACATCATCATGGATGGAGGCAACTCTTGGTTTGAGGATACCCAACGGCGTGAAGCCCGTCTGAGGGCGCTGGGCCTGCACTATGTGGGTGTTGGAATATCCGGTGGTGAAGAGGGTGCCCGGCACGGTCCTTCAATGATGCCGGGAGGCTCTGCAGACTCCTATGCTGAGGTTAAATCGGTGTTTGAAGCGATCACGGCACAGACCGAAGCCGGTCCTTGCGTCACTCATGTAGGACCTGACGGCGCCGGCCATTTTGTCAAGATGGTGCACAATGGCATCGAGTATGCCGACATGCAGCTGTTGGCGGAAGCCTATGATCTGATGGCGCGTGGGCTCGGCTTGCAGGAACAGGACATTGCGGAGGTGTTTGATCAGTGGAATCAGGGGCCGATGGAGTCTTTTCTGGTTGAGCTTTCCGCTCAGGTGATGAAGGTGAAAGACGATGAGACCGGCAAGCCGCTGGTCAGCCTGGTGATGGACAAGGCGGGGCAGAAAGGTACCGGGCGCTGGACTGTTCAGGCCGCGCTGGAGCAGGGGGTGGCGGTGCCTGGAATCTCCGCAGCGGTCGATGCCAGAGTGCTCTCTTCGATGAAGCAGCAACGGCTTGTCGCAGCCGGATTGTTGAAGGGGCCTGACGTTTCGGCCGGTGTGGATCACAAAGCCGTGTTGGCCGACCTGCATGGTGCGGTGTACGCTTCGAGGATCACTGCCTATGCCCAGGGCATGGCCTTGATACGCAGTGCCTCAGACCGCTATGAGTGGTCGGTGAACCTGGCTGAAACAGCCAGGATCTGGAAAGGCGGATGTATTATCAGAGCGCGTCTGCTCGATCCGATCCGGGCAGCTTTTTCCAACCATCCCGAACCGGCCAATCTGATGATCGATGGGGAGATGAGTCATCAACTGCAAGGGCTGCAGGGAGCCTGGCGTCGGGTAACCGGGTTTGCGCTGACTGTGGGTATTCCGTTGCCGGTGATGGCTGCCTGTCTCGGTTATTTTGACAGTTATCGTACTGAGCGTCTGCCGCAAAACCTGATTCAGGCGCAACGGGACGCTTTTGGTGCGCATACCTATGAGCGAACCGATCACCCTGACTGGGGATTCGTACATAGCGAGTGGCTGGAATCGTGATCTTTTACACTCTGATGGGTCGGGTTCGTTGCTGTAACGCCCGTTTGTGTGGTTCAACAGTAGCTTAAAGGTCCTGCCATTCAGTCAGCAGAATGCCTGACAAAATGCCTGCACAACCACCGCCAATCACACCGCCCAGCATGGCCCCAGGGAGTCCCTCATGAATCGTCTGCAGCACGCTGACCAATGAACCGGCGATTTCATTATCGATCGAACTGATCATGATAAAGAAACTCAGGGTTACAAAACTGGAGACACCGACTCCAACCATCAGGCCATCACCGATTGGTGGCAATAGATTGTCATAGAGTTTGATAAATCCCGGCACTAAAAAGACGTACACTATCCCGGTCAAGGGGCACATGATTGCCACAATCAAAGCAATCGAAACGTCTTCGAAAAAGCTTGAAAAGAGCAGAAAGCAGAGTGAGACAAGCCAGCCGGCACTGAATCCCGTGAGGGTTTTTGCATCGGCACGATTAACCCTGGATCCCATCGAGAATACACCGTACAAGGCCCCCACGATCGCTCCGACCACGCTTGCGATGATCAGTATCGCCAGGAGATTGGCAGGTTTGTCGGCCAGTATGAAATAGAAGATACAGAGTGGTGAGGTGATAATGGTCATTAGCACCGCCAGACGCATACTGCTATAGATCAGTGCACCCAGGGTGCCGGAGAGTACCCCGGCAAAAAGGTAAGGATTTATCGGCAACGACCAGTGTTCGGCAAATGCGGTAAAGAAGACAAACAGCATACCGTAGAGCAGACCGATAAATGCCCAGATAGCACCTCGAATCAACGCCTCTTTAATTCGTATCATTGTGAAACTGTCGTGTTGTGTTAACAGGCCTTATTGGCCTGCTAGAGTACCTATGAATAGTAATCGGCCGCTTGTTGAAAACTGTTAACGGTTACTGTCGACGCCATCCTCAGGGTAGAGCCCTTTTTCATCCTGGAGGCTTAGCCAGCCTTTCGCGATGCGATAGATCAACCATACCGCGTTGATAAAAAGTATCACGTAACCTATTAAAATTACTGTGGTAATGAAGCCTATGATTGACCACAAAAGGACAAACCAGAAGGTTCGGATCTGCCATCGGAAGTGAGATTCCAGCCAGGTACCCCTGACATCATCCCGTTTGACATAGTTTATGATGACACCGATCAGGAGGGTGATCACAAACAGGAAGGAGGCGGCTTGTAGCGCGTAGACGCCAACGGTCAGTGTTACTTCCCGTTCCAGGTTCCGTTGTTGATCTTGAGTGGGGCTGTTCATGGTTGAAGGTTCGCTTCAGTTAACATGACTCGGTTACCGGCAAGGTTGAGTATCAAGAGACCATTGTACATCAGATTCATCAGCTGGGATCGCGTGGATTGTTGATCGCAGTGCCTGATGGGTTGTGTAGCATTTGCTACTGAAGAGCTGCTCAGGCTTGGGTAATTTCTATCACCGGTAAACAGCAAAGGTGATTAGAGATGAAACCCATGAAATTCTTTATCGATACCCATAGTCAGGAAAGTGAAACATTCCCTGCTGGTCTGACTCAGCAGCAATTCGAGGTTTTCTACACCGCCTACGAGCAGGCCTGCATGGATGAGGATGTGGTTCCACTGCGCATCCATTTGAACTATGAGGATGCCCGTGCCTTCTGTTTCACCATGGCAGCGGATGCGGAATCGGTTCAACGAGCTCACGAAAAGGTCGGATTGCCTTTCGACTCCATCACCGAAGTTAAAACGGTGACACCTGGCGATACTTTTTTTCAACGTCGGCAGGCATGAGCCGGGATCGTACCAGCAATTCACCCAGCATTCATATCAGAGGTCTCCTTTTGTAGGGAGTGGATGGTAAGGATCTGTGGTCTGAATCGAGGTATCTGGACCGGCAATCATGAGACCCATATCGGGTATTGCAAGTATCCCCACCGCCAGGCAGTGGTCTGGTGGTGAGGAGGTAGATACAGGAGAAAGGGGTGAGCTGATGTTGAATCTCACAATTATGAATTTTCTGAGTGTGGCGCTGATTGCTTTAGTCGTTGGGCTCGCGGTGCTTTTCACCATGGTGCGCTACGACCTTGGGCCAAAAGGTCGGCTGGCAAAGAGTGGGCAGTGGTTCCTGGCGACCGCTCTGGGTACAGGGATTCTGTCTCTGGCAGTTAAACTGATGATTATTCTGACTGTGACGAATTTCCCCGCTGCCGTGATCGACCCCTTGATTGAGCAGCCACAGGTGGAACCAGTCATCTCTGAGTACGATCCTTTGCTGGGTGTCCCGGCCTCAAAACGATTTCTCTGGCAGTCGCTGGATTTACAACCCGTCTCGGGTGATCAGGTTGTCAGGAGTTCGTCCCCCTATGTCTGGCAGACTCTGCCTGATCGGGCTCCAGAGCCGGAAAATAATCCTATCACCGCTGAAAATGTCGTGCTGGGTAAAAGGCTTTTTTTCGACAAGAATCTCTCCTGGGACCGGACACTCTCATGCAGCTCATGCCATGATGTCATCGGTGGCAGTGGGGATGATGGAGTGCCGACTTCACTGGGTATCAACGATCAGATGGGCGGTCGCAATGCGCCAACTGTCTGGAATGCCGCCTTTCAGTCGGTACTGTTCTGGGATGGCCGGGCCGCTTCACTGGAAGAGCAGGCGAAAGGTCCACTGATCAATCCGATCGAGATGGGTATGCCCTCCTGGAAAGAGGTGGAACAACGGGTGCTTGAAGACCCAGCCTATCAGCCTCTTTTTGACGCTGCCTTCGGAGCCGACACAGTGGTCGATATCGACCGGATCGCTGAGGCAATCGCCAGCTATGAAAGGACATTGATCACACCGGATACCCCTTATGACCGTTTTGTTGAGGGTGATTTGAACGCCCTCTCGGCCCAACAGTTAAGGGGGATGGCATCATTTCAAACCCTTGGCTGCGTCAACTGCCACTTTGGCCCCAATTTCAGTGGCGCCAGTCTGTTTGATTCCCGCGCACCGTTGCGGATTTTTCCAATCTATCCTACGCCATTTGAGCAGAAGTATGAGTTGACCCGGGATACAGGCGCTGCGATGGCGGGGAGTGGTCGCGGCAGCTGGCGGGTGCCATCACTGCGCAATGTTGCCTTGACCGGCCCATGGTTGCATAACGGCTCAGTGAGCGAACTGAAAGAGGTGGTGCGAATCATGTCCAGTGTTCAACTGGGTCATACCGGCCGCTATCTGGTCTGGTCGGATGACCACAAGGTCATGACCAAGCTTGATCGACCCGCACTGAGTGATGATGAAATCGAAGATGTTGTGGCTTTTCTGCATTCGCTCAGCAGCGATACGCTCCTCGAACGGATCAAACTCGCCAAAGGGAGCAGGGATGAAGCCCTAGTTTCCCAATAATCGAAATCCCAAGAAGTAGGGTGGTGTTTCAAACGGATAACCGCCGGATGAGTTAGGCTGAAGTGGTCATATAACCGCCCAATCAGCTGACCCTATCCATACATCACCTGGACGCAAAGATTGCTTTTTGCCCGGCCCATTTGCATGGGTTAACATCTTCTACCGCCGGTCTGCTGATGCAGGCTGGCGGTTTTCTGTTCTCAGAAGCAAAGGAGTCGATGTGGCTGAAACATTTCTCGAGCTCACGCCATCCGGTCAGAAGCTGTTTGAAAACGGTGTGGTGCGAAAATGTTTTTCAAAACCCACCGCGGTGATTCACAAAGGGCAGGCGGTATCCGGCGCCTATCTGGTTACCCAGGGCCGTTTGAGGGTCTTTACATACACACCCCAGGGGAGCGAGGCAACACTCTACTTTCTTGATCCAGGAGAGACTTGTGTGTTGGCGCTGAACTGCCTGTTCAATGATCTTCGTTACCCCGCCTGGGTGGAGACGGATGGGGATACCCATGTGGATGTGATTCCCGGTGCACTCTATCGCAAACTGTTCGAAGCTGAATCGACCGTGCAGAATCTGACCGTCAAGGCACTCTCCTCCCTGGTGTTCCGCCTGATGGAGGAGTTGGAGCAGGTACATGCCTGCAATCTGGATCAGCGTCTCGCCAACTTCATTCTCAGTAATGCCTCGGAAGAGGGTGTATTACGCATGACCCAGCAGGCACTGGGAGGACACCTGGGGACCACTCGCGAGGTCATCGCCCGCCTGATGCAGGGCTTTGTCGCTGAAGGGGCTGTGGAGACCCGACGTGGTGCCGTGGTCGTTATCGACGCCGCCAAACTGGCGAAGCTGATCGAACCGGCAAAACTCTAGGGCACATTTTTCGTCAACTGGTTTATTATTCAATTATGTGATGCAACGGAAGCTCACACTCTTGGCCCTGTTGGATCCTACGCCGACAGCGCTGTGTGTTTTCGAAACCAACAGGCCTCAATTCCAGTGGATGATCAGTTGACCAGCTACAGCAAGATTCGGGTTACCCGATCAATTACCATCCCCGACCCGATCAAGATCAGTCGCTATCGTCGGCTGCCGGAACTGGGCCCAAGAGTACTCTTTTTCAGCGGCGGTACGGCACTCAACAGCGTTAGCCGGGTACTCAAAAACTACACCCATAACTCGATCCATCTGGTCACCTCTTTTGATTCCGGGGGAAGTTCTGCCAAGTTGCGCCAGGCCTTCAATATGCCCTCGATTGGTGATCTGCGCAGTCGTTTGATGGCCTTGGCGGATGAGAGCGTGACCGGTCATCCCGAGATCTACAAGCTGTTCAACTATCGTTTTCCAGGCAATTCCAAACGGGCTGAGTTGATTAAGCAGCTGGAGATGATGATCCGGGGACGCCACCCGATGATTGAGCCGGTGCCGAATCCCATGCGGCGCATCATCCGTAATCTGCTGGGTTACTTTTACGATGCCATGCCGGTGGATTTCAATCTCAAGGGAGCAAGTATCGGCAACCTGATTCTGACCGGTGGTTATCTGAATAATCACGAACATCTCGATCCGGTGATATTTCTGTTTGAGAAGCTGGTCGGGGTACAGGGCACGGTGCGCGCCATTGTCAATGCAGACTACCATCTGGCGGCTGAATTGGCGGATGGACGTCAGGTGATCGGACAGCATCTGCTGACCGGGAAAGAGGTGGCTCCGCTGGCTTCGAATGTTACCGATCTGTCCCTGTCAAAATCGCTGCAAGATTATCAACCGGTCAAGGCCAAGCTGCGCAAAAAGAATCAACGGCTTATCGAGCAGGCTGAGTTGATCTGCTATCCCCCGGGGAGTTTCTACTCGAGTCTGATTGCCAACCTGCTGCCACAGGGGGTTGGTGTATCGATCGCAGTCAATGACTGCCCGAAAGTGTTTGTGCCCAATCAGGGAAAGGACCCTGAGCAGATAAAGATGAACCTCAATCAGAGTCTGCAGCAGTTGATGCGCTATCTCCAGGCCGGGACCTCTAATGGCGTCGAACCGGAGCGTCTGTTGAATTTCGTCATGCTGGACAGCCGGCACGGTACAGTGCGTGCGGACCAACGCCATGCGTTATGGAAAAAATGGGGTATTCAGCTGATCGATGTCCCCCTGATCACTCCGCAGAGTGCCCCAAACTATGATGCCAATCTGCTGGTTTCCGCCTTGCTCTCTCTGGCCTGAGATGATGATTCGTCGCTCGTCCATCACGCAGCATTTAATTGAACACAGAGTCCATTTTATAAGCTATAAAGTGTAAGAGGGTCGATGCCGAAATTGACCCAGGGGGATTTTTGTCGACCGGCTGACTGGGGTAATCAATCAATGACATACTTGGTCATGGGGTTGGGGTCGGCTTGCATTTGTAGGTACTTATTAAATGATTTTCAATGGGTTGTTCGATCTATCTCTACTTGAATATATTCTTCTGACCTTGGGGCTTACCCATATCACGATTGTTTCGGTGACTGTGTTTCTGCACCGACACCAGGCCCATAAGGCCCTGACGCTGCATCCGCTGGTCAGCCATTTTTTCCGCTTCTGGCTCTGGATGACCACCGGTATGGTGACCCGGGAGTGGGTGGCCATACATCGTAAACACCATGCAAAATGCGAAACCGAAAGTGACCCGCACAGTCCTCAGACCAGGGGGCTGGGCACCGTGTTATGGCGGGGGGCTGAGCTGTATAAGGCGGAAGCGGCCAATCAGGAGACGTTGGAGCGTTACGGTAAAGGCACCCCGGATGACTGGATCGAACGAAAACTCTACCAACCCCACAACTTTTTAGGTATCAGCCTGTTGCTGCTGGTGGAGTTTATTCTGCTGGGGCCGGCTGGTATCACCATCTGGGCGATACAGATGATCTGGATTCCATTCTGGGCAGCGGGAGTGATCAACGGTATTGGTCACTTCTGGGGCTACCGGAATTTTGAGATCCCCAACACCTCCACCAACATCTTTCCCTGGGGCATTCTGATTGGCGGTGAAGAGCTGCACAACAATCACCATGCGTTTGGCAGTTCAGCCAAGTTGTCCAATCGCTGGTTTGAGTTCGATCTGGGCTGGTTCTATATCAAGCTCTTCTCCTATCTGCGTTTGGCGAAGGTACTCAAGGTGGCCCCCAAACGGGCCTTTGTAGCGGAGCGGCCTCAGCTTGACCTGGATGCGATCAAAGCCCTGACCGTGAATCGCCTGCAGCTTTTCAGTGACTATCGTCGACGGGTTTTGAAGCCGGTGTTCCGTGCCGAGATTCGCCAGGCGGACAAGCCCCTGCGCCGGCTCTATCGGAATGCGCTGCGTCTGGTGCGGCGTGATGCGATGCTGTTGAGCGATAATGATCGCCAGCAACTGAGGGATATTCTCGATCACAACAGTGCGCTGGACAATGTCTATCAATTCAAAGTGCGGCTACAGAAGATCTGGGAGCAGCAGGCATCGAGCCATGAGAAGCGACTGGAAGCGCTCAGTCAGTGGTGCGCCCAGGCGGAGGCGAGCGGCGTGGAGGCGTTGCAGGAGTTCGCGGCTTTTCTGCGTCGCTACAGTATGACGCCGATTCGTTGAGTGGTTGATTGGCAGCGAATGGGCGCTTATGCATCACCACTAAAGAAATTACTGTTGATAAAGACACTTTAGTCCGCAAATGAACGCTAATAAACGCAAATAAGAGTCGCAAATAAAAACAGTAGTATTTGCGGTTATTCGCGGTGATTTGCGTTCATTCGCGGCTATCAGTTAAAGCTGCTGTATCTTCTCCAACTGAGCCTGCAGGCTCTCCAGCGCTTTACGGCTCTCCGCCAGTTTGTCTCGCTCTTTCTGAACCACCGCTTCCGGCGCCTTGTCGACAAAGTTGGGATTGGAGAGCTTTTTGTCTGTACGCTCCGCATCGGATTGCAGACGGTTGATCTCCTTTTCCAGTCGCTTAATCTCTGCGGCCTTGTCGATCAGACCGGCGAGGGGGATCAACACTTTCATCTCACCCACCAGAGCGGTGGCGGATTCCGGCTCCTTGTCCTGCGGGGTCAGAATCTCGATCGATTCGGTCTTCGCCAGAAAATCGAGAAACGGGCGATGCCGTTCGGCATAGAGTTTGTCACTCTCACTGGTATTCGCCAGCAGCACAGGTACCGGCTTGCCGGGAGCGATGTTCATCTCACCTTTGATCTTTCGAATCCCAAGGATGAACTGCATCACCCAGGCCATCTCACTTTCAGCATCTTCATCGATCAGGGAGTGACGCGCAGTCGGGTAGGGCTGATTCATGATAGTTGCCGTTGATTCAGCCGGGGTGTCTCCCTCTGTGGCTGGAATCACACCGGCAATCGGTGCAACCCGTTGCCAGATCTCCTCGGTGATGAAGGGCATCACCGGGTGGGTGAGTCGCAGCAGGTTTTCCAGTACCCGTACCAGGGTCCGTCGGGTGCCTCGTTTCGCCTCGTCGCTGGCCTGCTCATTGTTGAGTACCGGTTTGCAGAGTTCTAGATACCAGTCGCAGTATTCGTTCCAGGTGAACTCATAGATCGCCTGGGCGGCATGATCGAAGCGGTAACCGTCGATGGCATCGGCCACCGCCTGTTTGGTCTTCTGCAGGCGCGACAGGATCCAACGGTCCGCCAGGGAGCGCTGCAGGCCACCATTCGCCGCTGAGTGTCCAGGCTTGATTTCGCCGATCGCGCAATCCTCTCCTTGCACATTCATCATCACGTAACGGGCGGCATTCCACAGCTTGTTGCAGAAGTTGCGATAGCCCTCGATGCGTCCCATATCCAGCTTGATGTCACGGCCGGTGGCAGCCAGCGCGGCAAAGGTGAAACGCATTGCATCCGTACCGAAGGCAGGGATACCGTCGGGCAGACTTCTGCGGGTCATTTTTTCGATCTTTTGCGCCAGGTGAGGCTGCATCATTCCGCTGGTACGCTTGCTCACCAGGGATTCCAGATCGATGCCGTCGATAACGTCGATGGGATCGAGCACATTGCCCTTCGACTTGGACATCTTGTTGCCTTCACCATCCCTCACCAGGCCATGCACATAGACCTCCTTGAAGGGAACGTCGTCCATGAACTTGAGGCCCATCATGATCATTCGGGCTACCCAGAAGAAGATGATGTCGAAACCGGTGACCAGTACGTTGGTCGGGTAGAAATCCTTCAGCCGCTCGGTCTGTTCCGGCCATCCCAGGGTGGAGAAGGGCCACAGGGCTGAGCTGAACCAGGTATCGAGCACATCCTCGTCCTGTCGCAGCAGATAGTCATCCGCCAGATTGTGCTTGCTTCTCACCTCCGCTTCGGAGCGACCCACATAGACATTGCCCTCGTCGTCGTACCAGGCGGGAATCCGGTGTCCCCACCAGATCTGGCGGCTGATGCACCAGTCCTGGATATTGCGCATCCACTCGTAGTAGGTGTTTTTCCAGTTGTCCGGGACGAAACGGATTTTACCGCTCTCCACCGCCTCGATGGCCGGTTTCGCCAGGGGGGCGATCTTCACATACCACTGATCGGTAAGGAAGGGTTCGATGACCGCGCCGGAACGGTCTCCTCTGGGGACCATCAGCTTGTGATCCTCGATCTTCTCCAGCAATCCCTGCTCCTGCAGGTCGGCCACCATCAGTTTTCTCGCCTCGTAGCGATCCAGGCCCACATATTTCTGCGGCAGCAGACTGCCTTCCTCCGCTTCATTGTCGCGGATTGCCGCATCGATGGTGAAGATATTGATCAGACCACCGTGGATCTGTTCGCTGATGTTGATCTCGTCCCGGTGACGCTGCCAGACCGCATAGTCGTTGAAATCGTGGGCCGGTGTGATCTTCACGCAGCCGGTACCGAATTCGGGATCGACATGCTCTTCGTCGGCGATGATCGGGATGCGGCGGCCGGTCAGCGGCAGCTCCAGCAACTCACCGATCATATGTTTATAGCGTTCGTCGCTCGGATTAACCGCGACCGCACAGTCACCCAGCATGGTCTCCGGACGGGTGGTGGCGACGATCAGATGCCCCTGACCGTTGGTCAGCGGGTAGCGCATATGCCACATGTGGCCGTTCTCCTCTTCGGAGAGCACCTCCAGGTCGGAGACCGCGGTGTGCAGCTTGGGATCCCAGTTGACCAGCCGCTTGCCCCGATAGATCAGTCCCTCTTCGTAGAGTCGGACAAACACCTCTTTGACCGCATCGGAGAGTCCGTCGTCCATGGTGAAGCGCTCATGCTGCCAGTCCAGGGATGAGCCCAGTCGGCGCAGTTGCCGGGTGATATTGCCACCGGACTCATGCTTCCACTCCCAGATCCTTTCGATGAATTTCTCCCGTCCCAGGTCGTGGCGCTTTTTCTGTTCCATTTCCAGCTGGCGCTCCACCACCATCTGGGTGGCGATACCGGCATGGTCGGTGCCAGGCTGCCAGAGTGTCTGGTCCCCTTTCATCCGGTGATAGCGGATCAGGGTGTCCATGATGGTGTTATTGAACCCATGCCCCATGTGCAGGCTGCCGGTGACGTTGGGTGGCGGAATCATGATGCAGTAACTGTCACCGTCTGTTTTGGTCGGTGCGAAATATCCGCGCTCCTCCCAGGTCTGATACCAGCTTTGCTCAATGGCGTGTGGATTATAGGTTTTTTCCATGGATCTATTTAATGGTCTAGCAACAAAAAAGGAGTATTATAACCTGCTTGAACACCGGTCTGTTAACACTAATCCAAACTGTTTGTGTTGTCCCGGATAAATATTCCAGCAGCACCGATTGGATCAGCGCTAACAGTCCCCACGGCAGATGATGCAATCTGGCTGCGACGAGAAGGACCGGAGAGGGTGGTCTTTTTCATCGCGCTGATCAAAGCTTCACAACAGACCTGAACACTATTAGGCGACTATAAAAACGAAGGGGAGAAGCGACACCATGAGTACTTCACGACATGTCTTTGCATTCGATAAGGGTGACGGAAAGGACAAGAAACTGCTCGGGGGCAAGGGTGCAAACCTTTGTGAAATGACCCAGTTCGGCTTGAATGTGCCACCGGGTTTCGTCATCAGTACGGAAGCCTGTCTCGACTATCTGGCAACCGAAAACAAAGCGTTGCCCACCGAACTGATGGAGGATGTTCGTACTCATATGCAGCAGGTGGAGGCGTCCACCGGCAAGGGTTTCGGTGATCCGGCCAATCCGCTGCTGGTCTCAGTGCGTTCCGGTTCCGCCATGTCGATGCCCGGAATGATGGATACCATCCTCAATCTGGGGCTGAACAGCAAAACCCTGCAGGGGGTCATCGAACAGACCGGTGATTCTCGATTTGGTTACGATGCCTATCGTCGCTTCATCCAGTTGTTCGGCAAGGTTGCCCTGGGGGTTCCCGATGAAGCCTTCGATGAGGAGTTCGAAGCGGTCAAGCAGAATGCCCATGTGAATGAGGATGTGGGCCTCTCCGCGGATGATCTTAAGGAGATCAGCGAGCGATTTCTGACCGTGTTCGAACAGCAGACCGGGCGGCCTTTCCCGGAAGATCCCTACGAGCAGTTGGAGATCGCCATCAAAGCGGTGTTCGGCTCCTGGATGGGCAAACGGGCGGTGGACTATCGCCGCCAGTTCAACATCACGCCCGATATGGCCAACGGTACGGCGGTCAATGTCTGCACCATGGTGTTCGGCAATCGGGGTAACGATTCGGCTACCGGGGTAGCTTTTACCCGTAATCCAGGTACCGGTGAGAACAAGTTGTTCGGTGAATATCTGGTCAATGCTCAGGGAGAGGATGTGGTGGCTGGTATCCGCACCCCCAAGCCAATTGCCCGTCTGGCCGACGAGATGCCGGAGATGGCTTCCCAGTTGGAGACTTTGCGACAGAAGCTCGAGGAGCACTACAAAGAGGTGCAGGACTTCGAATTCACCATCGAACAGGGCACACTCTACTGTCTGCAGACCCGCAACGGTAAGATGAATGCCACCGCCATGGTGCGCACCTCGGTGGAGATGGTGGAAGAGGAGCTGATCAGCCGGGAACAGGCCCTGCTGCGCATAGATCCCGCCTATCTGGAGCAGATGCTCTATCCCCGATTGAACAATGTGGTGAAGGCCGAGCCGGTCGCCCAGGGGTTGCCCGCATCACCCGGCGCCGCCAGTGGTGTGGCGGTATTCGATGCGGACCGGGCTGAGATGATGGGTAATGATCAGGGACAGCAGGTGATCCTGTTGCGCGAGGAGACCAAGCCGGAAGATATCCATGGTTTTTTTGCTTCGGAGGGTATTCTCACCAGTCGTGGCGGCAAGACCTCTCATGCGGCGGTCGTCGCCCGGGGTATGGGTAAGCCCTGTGTGGCAGGCGCCGAGGGCATCAGTGTGGATGTGCAGAGACGCGAGGCGATTGCCAAGGGGACGGTGATTCGAGAGGGTGACATGATCACCATCGATGGCAGCAGCGGCAATGTCTATCTGGGTAAGATTCCCATGGTGGAACCCGATTTTACCGAGGAGTTGAATCGTCTGTTGCGCTGGGCCGATGAGGTTGCCTACCTGCGGGTGATGACCAACGCGGACACCCCAACCGATGCCAAGCGCGCGCTCAAATATGGTGCCATGGGGATCGGGCTCTGTCGCACCGAACGCATGTTCAATGCGGTGGACAGACTGCCGGTGGTGATCGAGATGATCGTGGCGGAAACTCCGGAACAGCGTCAGGCGGCGCTGGACAAACTGCTGCCCATGCAGCGGGGCGATTTCAAATCGATCCTCGAGGTGATGTCACCCAGGCCGGTGACCATCCGACTGTTGGACCCACCGATTCATGAGTTTCTGCCGACTGAACAGCAGTTGCTGCTCGATCTGGAGGAGTTGCAGCATCTGCGGAATTCTGTACGGGGGATGAACGTCCTGGCCGGCAGTATGATGTTGCTGCAGGATCCGGAGAATGCCAAACAGGAGGCTGATTCACTGCGCCATATGGTGGATGAGACTCTGGTTGAACAGGCGATCGAGAAAAAGGAGACCATGCTGCGCAAGGTAAGAGCCCTGACGGAGACCAATCCGATGCTGGGACATCGTGGTGTGAGGCTTGGCATCACCTTTCCGGAGATCTATGGGATGCAGATCCGCGCCATTCTGGAAGCGGCTGCCGAGTGTGCCGCCAAGGACCTGGAAGTGCATCCGCAAATGATGGTGCCCCAGGTGTGTACGGTTGAAGAGTTGAAGAAGGTGCGCGAGATGGTGGATGAGATTCGCGCCGATGTGGAGGAGAAATCCGGACATAAGCTCAACTTCCGTTTCGGCACCATGATCGAGGTGGTACGGGCCTGTATGCGGGCCGACTCACTGGCGGAAGAGGCGGAGTTCTTCTCATTCGGCACCAATGACCTGACTCAGGCCACCTTCTCATTCTCCAGGGAGGATGCGGAGAACAAATTCCTGCCGATGTACAACCAGAACGACATTTTGAAGGACAACCCTTTTGAGGTGCTGGATGAGAAAGGTGTTGGCAAACTGATGAAGCTGGCTGTGGAGTGGGGGCGTCAGAACAAGAAGGAGCTGAGTGTGGGGATTTGCGGTGAACACGGCGGACACCCCAGCTCCATCGAGTTTTGTCACCGGGCCGGTCTCAACTATGTCTCCTGTTCGGCGCCTCGTGTGCCGGTTGCCCGTCTGGCTGCCGCGCATGCCAGTCTGCTGAATGGATCAGACAATACGAAATAGAACCGACGACGCCAATAACTTTTCCGGGTTGTGGCGAATACTCACGGCTGTCCGGAAAAATCAATGTGACGGTGTTTAGTCAAAGTGTATTTGGTGGGGCTATGCCCCACCAAATTGGGTTTAAGCTGGCACCATTCAGATCATTGATTCCGCAAATGAACGCAAAGCACCGCAAGACGTGCGCAACAGGACTTGTAATCATCTCCTGGCTTAAAAACTGTTTTTTCTGTAATCAACCGTTCCGGCATTCACCAGGATGATGAGGGCTTAATCGACAGGCCCGGCTAATTGATTGGCGTCCATTCGCGGCCTGAAAGAAACTCTAACCTTCTACTCGTCCGTCACCCATGGTTCTCAACATATCGATGGTTTTGCCTCAGATAGGGTCTGAATCCATCTGCTAGGATAGAGCGTAGTTCAATAACAAAAAGTAAATTTGATAAGGAATTTATTCCATGAACTCACGCAAGCTTATTCTTCTGTCGGTTATCGTGATTGCCGTCATTCTGTTTTTCGCTTTCGACCTTGACCGATACCTGACCCTCGATTACTTAAAATCCCAGCGGGATGCAATCATCGCCTGGAAGGATGCACAACCGCTTCTGGCCAGTGTCAGCTTCTTTGTGGTCTATGTTGCGGTGACCGCGCTGTCACTGCCCGGTGCTGCGATTATGACCCTGGCCGTGGGTGCGGTGTTCGGTTTCGTCTGGGGACTGATCCTGGTCTCCTTTGCCTCCTCCATCGGTGCCACCCTGGCATTTCTGATCGCCCGGTTCCTGTTACGGGATACGGTTCAGTCCAGATATGGGGATCGTCTCAAAGCGATCAATGAAGGGGTCGAAAAGGATGGTGCTTTCTATCTCTTCACACTGCGCCTGGTGCCCATATTTCCATTTTTTGTGATCAACCTGTTGATGGCATTGACCCCATTGGGTACCTGGACATTTTACTGGGTCAGTCAGTTCGGTATGTTGGCCGGTACCATTGTCTATGTGAATGCAGGTACTCAGTTGGCCACGCTGGAGAGTGCTTCCGGCATACTCTCGCCGGCACTGATTGGCTCGTTTGTGCTACTGGGACTGTTTCCACTGCTGGCAAAAAAGGCGGTTGCCATGATTAAACAGAGAAAAGCCCTGAAAGGGTGGCAGCGACCAACGGATTTCGATCGCAACCTGGTGGTTATTGGCGGCGGCTCAGCAGGTCTGGTCTCTGCCTATATCGCAGCGGCTGTAAAGTCCAAGGTTACCTTGATCGAGAAGCATAAGATGGGGGGAGATTGTCTCAACACAGGCTGTGTGCCCTCGAAGGCGCTGATTCGCAGCTCCCGTATTCTCAATCAATCCCGACGAGCTCAGGAGTGGGGCTTCGATGCAATCGATGTGAAGTATGATTTCAGTGAGATCATGCAGCGGGTCCAGCGGGTGGTCAAACAGGTGGAGCCTCACGACTCTGTGGATCGCTATACCGGCCTGGGTGTGGATGTGGTCGAGGGTGAGGCAAAGATCACCTCACCCTACAGTGTGGAAGTGAACGGCATCGAATTCAGAACGCCGAATATCATCGTTGCCACGGGGGCCAGACCCTTTGTACCGCCGATCAAGGGAATCGAGAGGATTGACTATCTTACTTCCGACAATCTGTGGCAGTTGAGGGAGAAGCCGGAACGCCTGCTGGTGTTGGGCGGAGGTCCGATTGGCTGTGAGCTGTCACAGGCGTTTGCCAGATTCGGCAGTCAGGTGACCATCGTCGAGATGATGCCGCGATTGATGATCAGGGAGGATGAAGATGTGGCCGAACTGGTGGCTGAACGTTTTCGGCAAGAGGGTATTCAGCTGTTGGTCGGTCATAAGGCGGTGGAGTTTTTCAAGGAGGACCGGGAACAGGTCTTGATCTGTGACCATGATGGAGAGCAGGTGGAAGTGGCTTTCGATCAGGTGTTGGTCGCGGTAGGGCGAAAACCCAATACAACCGGGTTTGGTCTGGAAGAGCTGGGCGTTGCTCTCAACCCCAACGGAACCCTGGCAACCGATGAGTATCTGCAGACCTCGATTCCCACCATCTACGCCTGTGGTGATGTGGCTGGTCCCTATCAATTCACCCATACCGCAGCACATCAGGCCTGGTATGCCGCCGTGAACAGCCTGTTCGGCCTGTTTCGCCGCTTCAAAGTGGACTATTCGGTGATCCCGTTTGCCACTTTTACCGATCCGGAAGTGGCCCGGGTGGGGCTGAACGAGTTGGAGGCCCAGCAACAGGGCATCGACTACGAAGTGACCCGCTTCGATCTTGCTGAACTGGATCGTGCAATTGCTGAAGGGGAGGCACACGGTATGGTCAAGGTACTGACACCGCCCGGAAAAGACCGGGTGCTGGGCGCCACCATCGTGGGGGAGAACGCGGGTGAACTGATCGGAGAATTCACCTCCGCCATGAAGCACGGTTTCGGCCTGAACAAGATACTCGGCACCATCCATATCTACCCAACCCTGTTCGAGGCCAACAAGTATGCCGCCGGATCATGGAAGCGCGCCCACAAACCGGAGGGGTTACTGGCCTGGGTGGAGCGGTTTCATGACTGGCGCAGAGGTTGAACGAGTTCTCTGACGGCGTGTGAACTGTGATATTCTGTCGGCTCCCGATTCGTCGACAGAACCCTGATGAGGTGAAACCATGCTGTTGCGTCGCATGATCAGAACAGTTCTTTTGATATCACGGCACCAGACAGAGACAGAATACCGGCCTGAAGCGAGATCTCGCCGGGTAGCTGGCCGCCATACCCCACCGCTGGCGGTCGCCCTGGTTGGGCTGCTGTTTTTTGCCAGCGTTGGATTCGCGGACAGTCATACCTGGCAGGGTGCTCTGCAGGATGGCAGTCAAATCTCCATCGATCCCAATACCAACAAGGTCACTCGTACCGCTGAGGGGATCAGCTCACCACTCTGGGATGGGGTGCACAGCCTGGATAATGGTGCGGTGATCATCGTGCGTAACGGGGTTGTCATCAAAGATGTGGCAATCATCGAAGCACAGCGTGAACAGGAGCGCGACCGGCTGAATGCGGCCTGCATGCAGCTGGTGAGAAAGGTCTGTGGTGAACACAATGAGTGCAGTGATCAACCCGCTTGTGATCCCGCCCGTCAACTGTTGGCCATGGAGAGGGAAGAGCTGAACCAGAGTTGGGCGGGTATGGTGCTGGAATCCTCCACCCACTGCCTGGAGGGGCTCGGAAACGAAGAGTTTTTCAAATCCTGTGAGCGATCCTCCGGGGAGAAGACACCCTGTGAGAAGTTGCAACTCAAGGTATGCGGTAATCAGAATCAGTGCGCTGAGCGGGAATCCTGTGGAGCAGCCAATCAGCTGGTAACCATGGAAAAGCAGGATAAGTTCTCAGTTCCCGGCGGCTTTACCTATGCGACAGCTCAATGTCGGGATGTGTTAGCAAAACAGAATGACTTTTTTGAATTATGTGAGTAGTTCGCTGCTGGAGTTTGCAAATAGGCCCTAAAGTGTCGGAATTCTTAACATTTTGTTTAGATGCTCTGACTAAGATTAATCAACTACCTAGAGAACTTTTGTTGAATATTACCGAAATCCCGTAGTTTTTTGACGCTATTGGCGTCGAATTAATTTACACATGCGGTTTTTTGTGAACTGTTCAATTATCTTTGTTGATGTAAATCAAACAGTTATTTCTTGTGGCACCGATATTGCGAGTATAGAAGCAAGAAAACCAATCGGAGAGACAAGATGTTAAGCAGTAATCAACAACTTAGCGCATGGCCCGAGGACCCGGCATGGCCAGATCCTTTTGGTGATGACCCCTATGACATCCGCCGTTAACGGATCACAACGATATCCAACTCTCTGCTATTTCATGGGTAGCTATCTAACGGTTGCATGCCTGCCTTAACACCCTAGTCGTAAGTCCCGTTCGGACTATCTTCCGACCTCACCTGCGTCCACCAATTCCAGTTTTATGGGGAGTACCCATGGGGTGGGTTAGTGCGCATTATTTCAAAGACAAAAAAAACCCGGCAGGGGATGCCGGGTTGAAAAAATCACTTTCGAGGGAGAAGTGATGATTAGTGAATAAACAGTCCACCGTTGACTGGCAGATTGGCGCCGGTCACATAGGTGCTTGCATCGTCTGCAAGAAAGGCGACAGCCTGGGCGATCTCTGCCGGCTGACCCATACGACGCATCGGAATGCCGCCGACGATTGCTTCGCGCACATCGTCACGCATAGCCGCGGTCATTGCAGTCTCGATGTAACCGGGTGAAACGGTATTGACGGTAACGCCCTTGGCGGCACCTTCGTAGGCCAGGGCCATGGTGAAGCCGTGCATACCGGCTTTGGCGGCAGAGTAGTTGGTCTGTCCAAACTGGCCGCGCTGACCATTGACCGAGGAGATGTTGATAATCCGGCCAAAACCCTGTTCAACCATACCGGTCCAGATTGGACGGGTAACATAGAAAACGCTGTTGAGGTTGGTGTCGATAACCGCATCCCACTGATCGGAAGTCATCTTCTTCATGGTGGTGTCACGGGTGATACCGGCGCAGTTGACCAGAATATCGACCTGACCGAACTTTTCGACAATCTCACTCATCAGGCTCTCACCACCTTCAGGTGTGGAAACATCGCCTGCAACAACTTCGACCTGAGCGCCTTGCTCCTGTTGGGCCTTTTTCCAGGCGTCAACTTGATCGGCTTCGGCAGGATGACAAGTAGCAACAACCTTGGCACCTTCTTCGGCGAGACGCAGGCAGACAGCGGTACCGATACCGCCCAGACCACCTGTGACAACTGCGAGTTTGTCTTTACAGCTCATTATTCTATGTCCTCATCTTGGGAATTATCTAAATACATCTTGGTGACGACTTTCGGTAATCCCTACCGCATGTTTCTGCTATTCCAGGACGACTCTTTGAGCCTAAGCATCCTGTGAATGGTGACTGCAGAATCTCGGGAATCGTCAGTCAGCCTGCTCTTTATGCAAAAACCGGCGCACAAGGCGCCGGTTTTCACGGCAGCTGTTCAGCTTTCGATTAAGCAGCTTTCTCAGCGACTTTGCTGATCTGCTCGTTGGCGGTAGCCAGGTTGCTCTCGTACCAGCTACGGACTTCCTCACCGGTCTTCTGGCTCATTTCTACAGCCTCACGGGTTTTGGTCATCAGCTCTTCGCCAAGCTTGCGGGTCAGGTCCATCTGGCCGCGAACGACTTCGTGGTAATCTTTCGCTTCAGAAACCAGTTTCAGCTGTTCCATGCTGGTGTTCATCAGGGAAGTGACGGTATCCATCTGAGCTTCCATCACCTGGTTCCAGGTTTTCAGGCTGATGTCGGTCAGCTGACGGAAACTGTCGTAACCGGTGGTGTTGAACTCATTGATCATCTCGATGCTCTCTTTTGCGTTTGCCATGGTATGTGCTCCTAGTTGGTTGTGCGTTGCAGCATTGTTGCGGTGCAGCATAAGGCAGATTCGAGGGCATGTCAAGAAAAAATTTGTGCGCCGCACAATATTTTTTTCGATTTCGTGCACCAGACGCTGTGCACTCGAGCTAATGATCAGTTTGAAGAGAATTAATTATAATAAAAACAGTTAGTTATCTGTCTTTGGGTTTTGCGGGATGTGGTGGGTTATTGTTCCTTCTCTTCTTTCTTAGGGGAGGAAAAACCGGCCGCGGAAAAAAAATCTTTCTGCATATCGGTCCACAATTTCATATTGTTTTGGGCCAGATTTGTCATTGCGGTAAAAGGATCCTCACCCATATTTTTGCGGATCTGCTCCTGCTGGGCGGTGAACAGCCCCAGGCTCTGCTCCAGATAGTTACCGAAGATGCCCTGCAGGGTACCGCCGTAAAAGCGGATGATCTGTGACAGCATGTTGGCCGTGAACAGGGGTTTACCACCGGACTCACTCTCCAGAATGATCTGCAGCAGTATGGTGCGGGTGATATCTTCTTCGGTGGTGGAGTCGATGACTTTGATCAGTTCACCACCAACGATCAGCTGGCGCAGCTGTGAAAGGGTGATGTATTTACTCTGCTCAGTATCGTATAACCGGCGATTGGGATACTTTTTGATGAGACGATCTGACATATTCCTGACACTGTTGCTTAAACCATTGCACCAGTTTACAACAATCAGGCCATTGAACCTAGAATCCGCAGTTCAGCGGGAGTATCTGGCGTAACAGACCGATCCGGGTTATCAATTCGTGGTTCTTATCTTCCCCGATTGCAAGATCTCACTCGAGCAGCACGGAATGATGAAACATCCCGCTAAAACAGGTCGGATTGATTGGTGGGGGTATGAGTGTGAATGATGGCAGAGAGAATGCCCATGCTGACCGGCGATGAGCACCCCCAGAGGGCAGAGAAGCGCCTCTGGGGGAGGGATCAACCCGGCCCCGACAGGGCTGGGTCAGGATCAGGCTTTAGGCTTTTTCCACCGCCATGGCAACACCCTGTCCACCACCGATACAGAGGGTAGCCAGGCCTTTCTGGCTATTGCTCCGTTGCATCTCATGCAGCAGGGTTACCAATACCCGGCAGCCGGAAGCGCCGATCGGATGGCCGAGGGCGATCGCACCGCCGTGTACATTGACCTTGTCCGTATCCCAACCCATCTCCTGGTTGACGCACATCGCCTGAGCGGCAAATGCTTCGTTGGCTTCAATACGGTCCAGATCATCGGCGCTCCAACCAGCCTTTTCCAGACACTTGGTGGATGCGGGAATTGGGCCAGTACCCATGATCGCAGGATCCACACCGGCTGAGGAGAAGGCAACAATTTTGGCCATCGGGGTGAGGCCAAGTTCCTTGGCGCGGCTTTCAGACATCACCAGAACCACTGCAGCACCGTCGTTCAGGCCCGATGCATTACCCGCGGTTACCGATCCCTCTTTGGAGAAGGCGGGGCGCAGCTTGCCGAGGGATTCTGCGGTAGTGCCGGCACGCGGGAACTCATCCCGGTCGAAAACCACTGGATCGCCTCTACGCTGGGGGATTTCGATCGGCACGATCTCGTCACTGAATACCTGGTCGTTCAGCGCAGCCTCTGCTTTTTGCTGAGAACCGGCGGCGAACTCGTCCTGCGCCTCACGGCTGAAACCAAATTTCTCTGCAACATTTTCAGCGGTGGTACCCATGTGGTAGTTGTTGAAGGCATCCCACAAGCCATCCTTGATCATGGTGTCGACCAGCTTCCAATCACCCATTTTACTGCCGTTGCGGGAGTTGGGCAGGACATGGGGTGCCAGGCTCATGTTCTCCTGACCACCGGCGATGACGATTTCCGCGTCGCCGCAGGCAATCGCCTGCATCGCCAGGTGTACGGCTTTCAGTCCGCTGCCGCAGACCTTGTTGATGGTCAGAGCTGGGGTCTCGACCGGCAGGCCGGCGGCGAGACTGGCCTGCCGGGCCGGATTCTGGCCGGTTCCTGCCGTCAGTACCTGACCAAGAATTACTTCATCAACCTGGTCGGGTTTGACGCCTGCACGTTCCAGCAGACCTTTGATGACAGTTGCGCCAAGCTCATGTCCGGGAATTTTCGCCAGACTGCCGCCAAAGGTACCGATGGCACTGCGGGCCGCCCCTACGATGACTATGTTTTCGCTCACGTTGGTTAATCCTCACATTATATTGTTTGTAGAGATCTGTCTGTTCGATAGACCGATGTTTGGTGGCTGAAACACTCGAACTGCGTTATGAATTGGCCAACCTTGGCGTATGTTTTAACAAAAAATGTTGCAGCGCACAAATTTTATTGCTAGCTTATTGGGCATGAGTGTTCTCTGCTGGGTTTTATAGTCTTTTGTCTTCTGTACGACAACCTTGCCTGGATTAATGCAGTTCAACCCTGACGAAACACCTAAAGAACTATTGAGACATAAACAAGAGACCATACCATGAGTGAATCAGCTTTTTGGAACGAAGACTGGATGAAAATCCAGCAGAGTTATTGGGAGAACTGGAACAATATGAGCCGTAAGGCGATGGGCATGGAGCCTCCCAAGTCCCCATTGGAAAACGCCATGGACCATTGGTGGCAGGCCGTCTCTCCATCAGCCAGTGACATGTCGCGTGATTTCATGGGCAGGATGATGGAGCAGACCAAGAGCTACTTCCGTCTGGCTGAGGGTTACTTCAGCAATGCTCAGGACAGCAACAACTGGCTGGATGCGGCCAATCGCACCGTGAGCGACATGCAGAGCATGTTCAACAACAGCCTGGAGAGTGTTTACAACGGCACGGAGACCGCCGGTGACGACGCCATGCACAAGATGATGGCGTTCTGGGAGATGCCCATGGACAACTGGCAGCGCATGGTCTCCTCCCTGTCGCTGATGCCTGGTGACCTGCTGCGCAACATGCCCCATCAGGATGGATTGGAGCGATTCCTGAGTGCCCCTGGTCTGGGTTATATGCGCGAAGAGGAGGGGCAGTACAAAAAACTGACCCATGCGGTGGTCAACTACCAGCGCAACCTGGGTGAGTACATGAAGTTCTTCTCCAACCTGGGACTGCTCGCTGCCACTCGCATGAAGGACAAGATTCAGGATGTCGCTGAGAGCGGCAAGCAGATTGACAGCGCCCGCGGGCTCTACGATCTCTGGGTCAGCAGCAGTGAAGAGGTATATGGCGAGCAGGTGATGACGCCTGAGTACGCCAAGATTCACGGCACCCTGGTCAACAGCCTGATGAATTTGAAACAGCGTCTGGGCCATGTTGTTGACGAAGCGCTGGGTGGCCTGAACATGCCTACCCGTCGCGAGCTTCGCACTCTGCAGGATCGACTGCAGGAGTCCCGTCGTGAGGCTAAAGCGATGAAAGCCGAGATCGAACTGCTGAAAGAGCAGATGATCGAGATGCGCTCATTGGCTACTAGCCAGCCGAAGGCTGTGGCGGAAACCGCTGCCAAGCCGAAAGCGACGGCGAAGAAGAAAGCCAGCGCAAAAAAGAAGGCCGCAACCAAGAAAGCACAGCCAAAAGCTGATGCATCCTAAGGTTATCCCTGTACACATCAAGTGATAGGAATTGAGGAGAACAGACGTGCAACCATTTAACATGCGGCCCGATCAACTGGCCGAAGAGATGCTCGACTACAGCCGCAAGCTGGGCAAAGGTGTCGAAAATCTGCTGAATGCAGACAAGATTGATGCAGGTGTAACGCCGAAAGTGGAGGTCTACAGTGAAGACAAACTGCGCCTCTATCGTTATGAATCCCCGGCGGATGTGGTGCAGAGTTCAGTGCCCACACTGATCGTCTATGCGTTGGTCAACCGTCCATACATGACCGACCTGCAGGAGAATCGCTCGACTGTCAGGAACCTTCTGGCCGCAGGTCAGGATGTCTATCTGGTGGATTGGGGATATCCGGATGAGGCGGATCGCGCCTTGACCATGGATGACTACATCAATGGCTATCTGGATCGCTGTGTCGATGTTATCCGTAAGCGTCATAAGCTGGATAAAATCAACATCCTGGGTATCTGCCAGGGTGGTGCCTTCAGCCTCTGCTATGCATCGATGCACCCGGATAAAGTGAAGAACCTGGTCACCATGGTGACTCCGGTCGATTTCAAAACTCCCGACAACATGCTCTCTGCCTGGGTGCAGCACATGGATGTCGATCTGCTCATCGATACCCTGGGTAATGTACCGGGCGAGCTGCTCAACTGGACATTTCTCTCGCTGAAACCTTTCAGTCTCACGGGTCAGAAATACCTGAGCATGGTCGATGTCCTGGAAGATGAGGACAAACTGAAGAATTTCCTGCGAATGGAGAAGTGGATCTTCGACAGCCCGGATCAGGCTGGTGAGACTTTCCGTCAGTTCACTAAGGATTTCTACCAGCGGAACGGTTTTCTCGAAGGTGGCGTGAAGATCGGCGACCGACAGGTCGATCTGAAGAACATCACCTGTCCGGTACTCAACATCTATGCGGAACAAGATCACCTGGTGCCGCCGGATGCTTCCAGAGCGCTGCGCGGCCTGACCAGCAGTAAGGACTATACCGAGCTGTCGTTCCCTGGCGGACATATTGGTATCTACGTCAGCGGAAAAGCGCAGAAAGAGGTTCCACCTTCAATCGGTAAGTGGCTCGACGAGCGCATTAAATAGTTTCATCCATATGATCCTCCGCCGGTAGTCTCTACCGGTTTCTTTCGGGGTGCCGCCAGGCACCCCTTTTTTTGCCTCCATCATAAGTCTGAAAAATGTCTGGAAATTATCACAAGACCGACTGGGAAGCTGGAGCAGTGTGGAACTGTTTTTACAAATCCGATGTTCCTTGATTTTTACATGGCATTCTCAATTGGATTTTTCTCCCTGGATAGCTAATCTTTAGCTTATACAGATTGTACAACTTTATTATTTAATTATTGTGCATTTAATAGGGTTTCCTTAACAAAACTTTAGAGAGCGATGCTTGCGGCTCTCTTGTTTATGGCCCTGAGGTGTAACCACTTCAAAAGGTTGATTTACATCACCAGCGGGCGGTGGAGAGGCGTTACGGATTTAATGGTTATCTGTCATGAAGCTTGAATATCAGCATTGGTACAAACTGGTCGCAGCGGGCCTGGTGCTGGGTATCTTCACGGTAATCGGGGTTGCCATGGTGACTCTGGTGCATGAAAAGACGGCCCAGCAGATCGCCGACAATCGGCTTCAGGAGACCTATCGGGCTTTTGATCGGGTGCTACGCGGAGAGCCATACGACAACCGACCATTGGACCATCCAACCCAGCTGGCTGCGGTGGAGTGGCTCAATGGTGGAGAACCGATCACCATCTACACGGCGAAAAGAGCGGGACAACCCGTAGCAACGCTTTTGAGTATCGATGCACAGAAGGGCTACAACGGCAGTATCACTCTGTTGTTGGGGATACTTGCCAACGGAACCCTGTCTGGTGTGGAAGTGGTCAGCCATCGCGAGACGCCCGGATTGGGTGACAAAATTGAATCACGACGTTCGGACTGGCTGAGGCAGTTTGATGGCCGTTCGCTGAGTTCACCCGCTGAGGATCGGTGGGGGGTGAAACGGGATGGTGGTCAATTCGATCAGATCACCGGCGCCACTGTGACCTCCCGCAGTGTGGTTATGTCACTGAAACAAGCGTTGAGTTACCTGCAGCAGTTGCGTCCCGAGTTATTTGAGAGAGTCGAGCCTTCCCCAATACTGAATAGCGCCAAGCCAGCGCTTATGCGTCCTGGTTGGATCGGCCTCAACCAGGGTTTGGCTAATATTAGAGAGGATCTGCTGATATGATTAAGGTACTTTTTCTCGGTTTGATGGTACTTGCTGGGCAGGTTTCAGCGCAGAGCAACTGTCCGGAGACATTGAATTTCAATAAACGCCAGCTCGCTGGTGAAAATCAGATCAATCTCTGTGAGGCCTATCTCGGTCAGGTTGTACTGATCGTTAACAGTGCGAGCAAATGCGGTTTTACGCCCCAATATGAGGGATTGGAAAAGCTCTATCGGGATTATCAGGAGCAGGGACTGGTTGTGTTGGGTTTTCCAAGCAACGATTTTGGTGCGCAGGAGCCCGGCAGCGAGAAACAGATTCAATCCTTTTGCCGCAATACCTACAGTATTGAATTCCCCATGTTCGAGAAGACCAGGGTACGTAAGGGTAATGCGGATCCCTTCTATGAAGTGCTGGCCCGCAAGGCTGGAGAGTACCCTGCATGGAATTTCCATAAGTATCTGCTCAATCGTGAGGGAGAGCTGGTCGGTAGCTTTCCAAGCCGGACAAAACCGCAAAGCCAGGAGCTGGTGAATGCGATAAAAGATCTCCTGTGAGGTTTGACCGGCGGATTATTACTGTAGTTGTCTAGTCCGCTGGATCGTCCGCAATCGATCTGCAAATATCAGCATCGACCAAACTCTAATTTTTCTCAGATGACTACACACTTTTACCAGATCGTAGTGGCTTGAAAGGGTATTCGGCCACTTTGGCTGGAGTTTTGATTTGGTTTAGTGCCAATCCCATCGAATTCTCCTATTGTTTCGGCGGCTGCTCGTATGCCGCTTTAATAGATGTCACCTGCCTGGATTTTGTCCATAATGGACAGAGCACATAATCATTCGCGCAATCAGTCGATGCAAACCATTAGATAATCTCAGGTTAAAATCAGGGTTTCGGGTATTGAATGGAGTGGGGTATTCCTGACAATGTCCGTTGAGGCGGCTTGGGCAGTGATCCCAGAATGCTGATTGCTAGAGATACATTTGAAGTACAAAACGATGAAAAATAAGTATATATATGCCGATGATTTTTCCAGGTGGATTCAGGATTTTATGCGTCAGGATTCTGCCAGTGGCATTATTCTGATTTTTGCTGCGCTATTTGCACTACTGATGGTGAACTCGCCGCTGAGTTGGGTCTATGACGGACTTCTCAGTACACCGGTAGAGATACGCATTGGTGGGCTGCATCTGGCCAAGCCGTTACTGTTGTGGATCAATGATGGCTTGATGGCTGTGTTTTTTATGCTGATCGGCCTGGAGGTGAAACGGGAATTCCTTGAAGGTGAGTTGTCCAGGGCCGATCAGATTGTCCTCCCCGGGTTAGGCGCAGTCGGTGGTATGTTGGTACCGGCGGCCATCTACTACGCGCTGAATGTTGATGATCCGCTGGCGCTGAATGGCTGGGCTATTCCAGCCGCGACCGATATCGCCTTTGCACTCGGTATTCTCAGCCTGGCGGGTAGCCGGGTGCCGGTCTCTTTGCGGGTCTTTCTGATGGCGTTGGCTATTTTTGATGATCTGGGGGCGATCATCATCATCGCAATCTTCTATACGGCGGATCTCTCTTTCTACAGTCTGGTATTGGCGTTCAGCATGATCGCATTACTGATAATCCTCAATCTCATGCATGTAACGCGCCTGTCTGCCTACGTGATTGTGGGGATCATCCTCTGGATCGCTGTGTTGAAGTCCGGGGTGCACGCGACCCTGGCTGGTGTGGTACTGGGATTAGTGATTCCGATCAGTGATCCGAAGCATGAAACCCGCTCACCTTTGCGGGAAGTAGAGCATGGTTTGCATCAATGGGTCGCCTTTCTGATCCTGCCGATTTTTGCCTTTGCCAATGCAGGTGTTTCACTCTCCGGTCTGAGTTTTGGCGATCTGATGGATCCAGTCCCCCTGGGTATCGCCGCAGGGCTGTTTATTGGTAAACCGCTCGGTATCATGCTGTTTTGTGGTGGCGCAATTCTGTTGGGTTTTGCAAAGTTGCCGACCAGATCCAATTGGTTTGGTTTGTTCGCAACTTCGGTTCTGTGCGGTATCGGTTTTACCATGAGTCTGTTTATTGCTTCCCTGGCGTTTGAACAGACAGGTGAGGATGCCCTGATTGTTGGCGATAGGTTGGGCATCCTGTTGGGATCGGGGCTGTCCGCGGTGGTTGGCCTATTGCTGCTCAAATGGTTCAATCCATCTACTGATGAGAATGATAGGCATGGGTAATTCCCCAGCTGTGGCGGGTGTCTAGTCTAGTTTTATCATGAACCTGGTCTGAACTGTATTCGGGCTGTTCTATATAACCACGAAGGGCACGAAGGACACGAAGGATGAAGGTTTTAAGGCAAATAGTTGTATGGTCCCTTCGTGCACTTCGTGTTCTTCGTGGTAAAACTACAAAGATTATTATTACGCATAGTAGTTTTAACTATATGAAGTCACAATCAAAGAATACATTTCAGAGTTAATTTGTAGGAATAATAATTTCGGATTCGTCATATCTGCTCATAATGACCCCAAGGCTCTCTAGATCGACAGTTCAAGTGCCAATGCTCTTACATTAAGCTTGGCCTTGAGTCTTACACAGGCAAGGTAGAGGCCTGCAAGCTTACGATGCAGTAACAGCACATCATGGGGTGGCAGATGCCAATATTTCTGATTCAAGCGCAGTTCGATGGCCTGTTCGCTCATCCGGGTCATCAGATCTGAATTGGCAAAATCATACTCACCGGACGTTCTTATCGGTTCTGTAACGCAATTCAGTAATCCAATCACCGCAGTCTTATATTGATCTGGCGCCTGTTCATCCAGATAGCCCACATCCATGGCGGCCAGCTGCATCTGTTCGGTATTCCCTTCCAGTGCTGCCTGCAACAGGTGATTGAATGTCTGGGTGCGATGTTCCTCATAAAATTGAATTGCACCGAAGTCGAGCAATCCAAGTCGGTCACTTTGACTGTCATAGCGGTAGTTGGCGAAATTCGGGTCGGTTTGGACTGCACCCCAGCAGAATGTCTCATGCAGTGCCAGCTTCACCAATCGCTGGGCAACACTTCTGCGTACCGCTTCAGGCTCAGAAGCCAACTCATCCAATGGTTTTCCCGGTATATACTCCATTACCAGTACTTCGTGAGTGGAACGATCCAGATCGGTTGAGGGTATTCGAAAACCTTTCAGGGATTTGATCCTCTTCTCATACTCGATTGTATTGGTAGCCTCGTTTAAGTAGTCAGCTTCCTTCTGCAGTTGAGTTTTTGTTTCCGCAAGCAGGCTGCTCAGGTCCAGTTCCTTGGGAATCAATCGAAACAATCTCAGCAATGTGGCGACATTGTCAACGTCGCTGTCAATGCTGTTTCGAATGCCCGGGTATTGTATCTTGATCGCCAGGTGTTCACCCTGCTTGGTAACGGCTTCATGGACCTGGCCGATGGAGGCTGCTGCCATGGGTGTGAAGTGAAAGCGCTTGAATTGCCGCTCCCATAATTTACCCCAATTGCTGTCCAACACCATCGCCACCTGCCCAAGAGGCATATGGTGAGCATCCTCGCGCAGACGTTCAAGTATCTTACTGAACTCCGCAGGTAGCAGATCGCCCGATTCCATGGAGATCATCTGTCCCAGTTTCATGGCTGCACCCCGCATCTCGGCGAGATGATCTGCAAGTCGGTTGGCATTTTCCGGGGTTAGAAGAAGGCTAGGCGCACTCTTTTCCCCTCCGGATAGTATTCGTTTGAACCCTTCCGTCAGTGCGCCGCCGGCAACATTACCCGCAAGTTGACCCAACTTCAGTAGACGGCCGGTTCGGCTTTCAGGCACATGACTCTGGATGGTTTTGTTGTTTGATTCTTGTCCCATGATGGCTATTAACAGGCTCTAGTAGGCAGATGCTGTTTTATCCTCTCCAGTGGTAGGTTTATTGAGGAGGTATTGGAGATGGTCTGGACTGAACGATTTGGGCTCGATACCACAAAGATTGAAAATCTCATCACCACGACAGGTGTTGCCTTTGGTCAGCATGCGTATCTGGTCCCGGCTGATCGGAAACCAGCTATAGCGATCGAGCAACATTGCCGCCATGCTTGGACCAATCGCAGGTACTGGCAGCATAATCTTCGATTTGCCGTTGACTTGAGCAATCCGTTTTAGAATCTCCTTCCAGCTCAAATCCTCGGGACCTCCCAGGGTATAGGTTTTGCCAATTGTTTCCGGTCGATGCAGGGCCTGAACAAAAGCCTTGGCCACATCCTCTACATGCACGGGTGAGAGTTGAAACTCTCCGGCATGTTGCGGATTGATGCCTTCGAAAAACAGTGGTGCCGGAAAGGGTGGGTCGATGATGTCCCGTTTCAGCATCGAGGCAAATTCAGTTCGGCCATGGGGATTACCGAAAATCACAGATGGTCTGAATATGGTCCAGTCAAGATCAGTATGCTTGATGTGATCTTCTGCCGCAGCTTTGCTCAGCTGATAGGGGGTCAGTTTAAGATCCACCCCATTGGCACTCATCAGTATGAAGCGTTTGACGCCCATCTCCTTGGCCAATGCGGCGGTTGTTACGACCCCCTTATATTGCAGGTTTTCAAAAGTAATTCCCTGAGCCGGGTATGCCCTGAGAATTCCAATGTTGTAGATTACCGCATCCATACCCTCGAGCATGGCTTTTAGACTGTTTGTATCGTCCAGGCTTCCGGCATACCAGGTGATCTTGTCACTGTTCCCATGACGGTTTTCCGAGGCGTTCCTGATGAGAAGACTGGGGTTGTCTGCCTGATTTATGAGTTCTGTCACCAGATAGTTGCCGACAAATCCAGTGCCACCCAAAATAGCGATTTTCATTATCCTCTCCGGAAGTGAATATAAGACTTATTTATAGGACCGCTGATTGGTCTGAAATGTCCCGATTTTTTCGCAAAAACGGCGCAAGAGAGCATGGTGAAAATGTGGTAACTATCAGCTTGGTGATTGATCCGGCAGGTGGAAAAAATGGTACACTCCAATAGACTTTATTCTCAGAGTAAACGGAAAAATGAGTGTGGTTGAAATTGGCAAGCCTGCGCCCCGGTTTGAACTCTACGATCAATCGGAGAATTTGTATCGGTTGAGTGATTGTCTGGGCAGATGGGTGGTTCTGTTTTTCTATCCCAAGGATAATACACCCGGGTGTACCGCCGAAGTATGCGATTTCAATTACGAATATGACGGCCTACAGACTCTTCAGGTAGAACTTCTCGGTATCAGCACGGACAGCCGTCAAAGTCATCAAAAGTTTGCCGAAAAACATCAATTGAAATTTCCAATTTTGTCCGATCGGGAGGGCAGGGTTGCATTGGCCTATGGGTCACTCTTCAGGCTGGGGCCATTCAAAGTTGCAAAAAGAGACAGTTTCATCATCAATCCGCAGGGAGATATTGCAGCAATCTACCGAAGCGTGAAAGCCAAAGGTCACGGCCGGTTTATGTATGAAGAGCTTCAAAAAATAATGGCAGGCGGATAATCTGTCAGATCGATAATTGAAATGCGATTTTCTGCTTGGTGAGCTGCTGTTTTAGTTGTTCAAAAGCACCATCGATATCCCCATCTCCGCGCAAGCCGAGCTCTATGCTGCCTTGGCTGCCAAAGCGGGGTAGGCTGTACATTTTGAGACCCTGATATTGATGGTTGATATCCTCCATCAGTGAGACTAAAGCGCTTTCCGGAGTATTCAGTACCAGCAGTGATCTCTGCGTAAAACGATTCTCCTGTTGCGGGTATTTCTGCTTTAAAACCCACTCAGCCATGGGCCATGCCATCTCGGGAAAACCCGGGAGAAAGTGGTGATGATTGATTGAGAACCCGGGTATCTGATTGTGCGGATTGGGGATTAATTCACATCCCTTAGGCAGATCGGCCATCTTGATACGGGTCGGGTAGGCTGCTTCGCCAAACTGAGATTCGATCATCAGTTTCGCTTCCGAGTGTCGCTGAAGCGGGGTCTCAAATGCCTCAGCAGCGCAGCTGCGGGTTAAGTCATCGGGGGTGGCGCCGATGCCACCACAGACGAAGACGGGTAACTGATCCGCTATTGAAAATCGAAGATGTTTGACCAGGCTCTCCTGCTGATCAGGAATCAACCAACATCTGTGGAGCAACCTGCCATGTTCTTTTAGTAATGAGCGAAAATGGGTTTGGTGACGATCCTCTCGGTCACCGTATAGAATTTCATCGCCAATCACTATCAGGCCAAAATATGTATTCACGCAATACCTGCCAGTTGAGGAGTATGATGTTCGATTGGTGGATAGAGTTGGGAGAGCCTGATGGTTTTGTTCAAGTGAAAATAGAGTGTCTCAGGATTTGGTCTCAGCCTGGTGTCCTCTATTCCCAAGAAGAGACATACTTGTATATCAATCCGTGGTCACAGAACGTTGGAAGGATGAATCAGAGAGTTCAATAGTTTTTGATTCAATGCTGTTCTGAGAGTTGATTCTGCAACCTCTCAATCTCTTGTTGGGCTTGCTCAAGCTTAAGCTCTATTTCGACCTCCCGGGTAACATCCTTTTGTACACCAATATAGTAAGTCAGGCCATCTTCTTCATTGATGATCGGGGTGATGCTCAACTCATTCCAAAAAAGCGAACCATCTTTATGGTAATTCCGTAACCTTGTTCGTGAAGGCTGATTGGTCTCTATGGCCTCACGAATCGACTGGCGGGCCTGTTGGTCTCGATCGTCGCCCTGAAGGAAGCGGCAATCCTGGTAGAGAATCTCCTCTTCTTCATATCCGGTGAGTCTTTCAAATGCCTCGTTGACATAGAGAAGAATGGTGTCATCACCCTCACGCTCCGCGATCACCAAGCCATCATTCGCAGTATCTATAGCTTGCTTGAGCAGTTGCAAACTGATTGGTAAATGCTTCATGTCGTTCTATTCCAACAGTCTTGTGCTTTCTGGTTTTCAAGCCTGTATCAGTATGATACAGCGCTCTTTACATCTGATTCTACGACAACCATTGGGTTGATAGAAGGGGTGTCACAAGATACTGGGGAATAATTTGCCCAAAATCAAGATGTGGTTATTGCTCTTGTGTGGATAATCGGGTTGTTCTCTGTACTATCTGTGCTTCCGGCAAACCCACAATGCTCATGTAGCAACAGAGGCCAGCTGGGGTGGGTGATTTGGTCTTGCAGAACCTGGGTCAATTTCTCTTTCTGTTACGAGTCATGCCGGAATCCCGGACCGCCCAGTTTGGATTCCGACATAACCGAATAATTTCGGGTAAATCAATCAGGTTTGACCTAACAAGCTAATTTTTAAGGATTTATCAATAGGGTCCTTACCCAGCCAGATGTTCAGATAGGCCTTGGCGAGTAGAGGATCATTGAGTGTGATGACCTCTGAATCATTAAACTCCAATATCAGTCGATCGTCATCCTTCAAGGTCAAAGCGTATCGGTCACCCGGTTTTACATCCTGCATCGCATCGTGCAGTTGATCCAGGGCAGGACGCATTCGCTCAAGTTTCTCAGGCCCTTGCTGTTTGCGGATGAATGATTCTGCCACCTGCTTGATCTTACTTGCCTTAATCGGTATCAGGTAGTGAATCACCAGTCTCTGATCCTCTCGCTTCTCCTGTTGAGACGTATAGAGAGCGGCCGCATACAGATCGACCAGGATTCCCCAGGTCAATATTCCGGCACCTGAGAGTTCGAGCTGGTGGCTCTCAAAAGTGTGGTTCTGCGGAAAGTAGATATCCTTGATCTGGATACCTTGATTTGCATTGGCAACACCAGCGATGCTCAATAGGGATATCATTAGAGTGTATAGTGCGACTGACTTTGCTTTATTACGTTGAATCATGATTTACTCCTTTCTGAAAAAGAGAATGACTTCGCCAAGTTTGAAACCTAATTTTGTTACTACCGCTTTGTTCACCATCGTGTTTTGGTCGAGCAGAAACATCCAGTCATTGAAGTGCACACGCCAATCACTGCCACCAATTGTCAAGTCCATCTGATACTGCCACTGGAGTGCGCTGCCATAAGTTTCACCATGAGCGGTGCCGATGATGTCATTGGCGCTGCCGGTATACTGGTGTTTGTCGATACGTGTTATCAACCAGGTACGCTGTTCAGTGGTTCCATCATCGTAGTTAAACCACTCATCAAGTTTTAACTGGTCATTTTCTATCGTGCCGACAATGGTGACTTGAAACCGTTTTCGAAGCTTCCCGAAACGATCGATAAAAACTCCCCAGGCCTGCTGCTCACCCTCGAAAAACTCAAATAGATCGAATTCAGGAGCAGTGTTGGCGTAGTCAACCGGTTTCATGTTTGAACAACCCAGGGTTATCAGTAACATAAGGCCTGCCAGCCAGGTTTTCTTCAGATTCATCGCCTGTTTCGCTCCTCTGTATGATCGAGAGTTGACGGCTGTCCAATGGAAAATGCCAAACCAGCCAAGCGGCAAAAACTTTGAATGGTATCGGTAGAAGTCCGTAGGCCAAGGCCAGGACCGTTATGCCGCTTGTTGAGGGTAGGGCAGGATCAAACCCACTCAGTTGTACCAATGGATAGACGAGTCCAATCGCCAGAGCCAGTGAGAGTTTGGTTGCCATTCCCCACAAACCGAAAAAAAGACCTGCCCGTTCACCGCCTCCACCAGCCCGGTCGATATCGATCACATCGGCCTGTATGGCGGCTGGTATTGACATGTCAATGCCCAAACTGAGTCCGGTTAACAGGCAGATCAATGCAAAAAGGTAGAAATCGCCGGGTGCCAGCCAGGGTACCCAAATAAAAACTGAACAGGAGAACAGCATGGCAACAGACCAGGCGATGTGTTTCTGCACCCGCTTGGCGAGTGGTAACCAAATCAATAGTCCTAATACGCCGGATGCGAAGTAGATACCAAGCAACAACCAACGGCTTTCGTCCACCTGAAGGACATGCTCCACATAGAGTAAGAAAAGTGACGCCGGTATCGCATTGGCAATTCCATTCAACAGATAGGCAACCAGTAGTTTTTTTAACGGTTTGTTGTTCGCAAGGAGATTGTAACCTTCCGAGAATCCGGTTCGTCTCATGGTTGATGTCAAGTCTGGAACCAACATCAGACCTGGCATGGAGAGTATGAATAAGGTGATGAAAACCAGACCGATCAATGCGAGTATCTCGCTATCCTTCAAGGTATTGAGTAGAAAAGGCAAGGATACGACCGTAATTGTTCCTGCAAGAACATAGATCTCCCGTACCGATGTGATTTGTGATCTTCGATAGTAATCGGTTGAGAGTTCTGCTCCCCATGCGTTGTAGGGTATGACCACCCACGACCAACCGGTATAGAGTAGCGCTGACCAAACCAGCAAATAGAGCCCGCCAGGAGTGGTGTTGGGAATGAACAGCATGTAGCACGAAACCAGCAGCAATGGGGCGCCGCTGTAGATCATCAAGCGTCTGCGTCCCGGTTTGGTAAGAATTCTGTCACCGAGATATCCGGCGATCGGATCTGAAAAAAGATCCCAGAAGCGGGACATCATAAGCAGTAGACCAACTGCGGTCAGCCCAAGGCCGAACTCTTCTGCATAGATTGGTGGTAGAAATACAACCAGAGGCAAGCCGAGGAATGCCAATGGCAAACCAGGTAGGCCATACAGGTATATTTGCTTGCCTCTGAAGTTCATCTCACTAGCTGGCTTTGCGTAACAGAATCTGATGCAGGTTCAAGCGCTTGATCAGAAAGCCTGCTTCACAGTAGCTCAGGTAGTATTGCCACATTCTGATGAATTGTGGATCAAAACCCTGACTGAGCACCTGCTCTTTAACCTGATTAAAATTGAACTGCCACTTTTCCAGGGTTTTCGCATAGTCGAGTCCAAAAGAGTCATTTTCCACCAGTTTGAACCCGTGTCTCTCCGCAAGCGATTCTAAACGCGAGACCGGTGGTAACATGCCGCCTGGAAAGATGTAGCGTTGGATAAAATCTGGCTTCTTCCGGTAACTGGCGTAAGCCTCTTCATCGATGGTAATGACTTGTAAGGCAGCCGTTCCTTGGGTCTTCAGGAGCGTATTGAGTTTGCCAAAGTATTCATCCCAGTAAGCTTCACCAACTGCTTCGAACATTTCGATCGATACGATATGATCATATTGCCCACTCAGATCACGATAGTCAGTCAGCTTCAGCTCGACTGATTCATCCAGGCCCTGATGTTGGATTCGATGATTGGCCCATTCAAGTTGGGATGGTGATAGGCTGACACCGTCTACATTGAGCTGATTTGTCGCTGCCATTTCGGCGAACCCACCCCAGCCACAACCAATCTCCAGCACAGAGGCTCCAACTTGAGGTTGTATAAGATCCAGTATCCTTTGGTATTTTCGCTGTTGTGCCTGTTCAAGTGAGTCGTGTTCACTGTCAAACAGGCCACAGGAGTAGGTCATGCCCGCATCAAGCCAGAGCTTGTAGAAATCATTGCCCAGGTCGTAGTGCGCCTCAATATTCCTGCTGCTTCCCTCGCGGGTATTACGGTTTGACCAGTGATGGATCCGGTTTGCCAGATTTGAAAGTCGTGAGGCCCTGCGCAGGCGGGTGAAACGGTGTCGGTTTTCACCCAGTAGTACCAGCAGCGCGGTGAGATCTGGAGTATCCCACTCTTCAGCCATATAGGATTCGGCAAAACCTATGTCCCCTTTGCCGTAGATTCGCTTGATAAATGCAGCAAAACTCCGAATATTGATTCGAGCCGTATTGCCAGGGACTCTGCCATTCAAAATAAACAGACGTCCATTGGTTTGAATTTCCAATGTTCCCTGCTCGAGGCAGTCCAGTCGACTGAGGAAATCTTCGAGTACGCCTTTGTAGAGATTGAAGCGTTCTAAGCTTTGAGTCTGTAGTGTGCTCATGTGGATATTTGCTCCTTAGGCGGTTTGGGCTTTGGGAAAAACTGAGCTCCACGAAGCCAAATCTTCAATGCCTGCCAATGGATGGCAAACATTACTTTAAAGGTCATCAGTGGGGTTCGAATCAACGCATACAGCAATCGACTGTCTTTAAGGGGGTATGAGTAGCCAGCCTGACTTGCGGTGAGCATCAAGCGTTCATCTTGATATTCACGAATCACCACACCAAGTCGTTTACCAGGTTTGTGAAAAGCAAAATGGTATTCTCCATTCATGCCTATCAGAGGGGATACATGGAATTGTTTCTGTTTTACGGCACTCACCGGCCAGCTCAGACTCTCTCCATGATTGTGAATCAGATAAAAATGGTGCTCTTTGAAGGTATTGTTCACTTCACAAATCAGCGCTTTCAAACTGCCGTCTTTGTGGTAGCAGTACCAGATGGAGATCGGATTGAATGCATAACCCAATATGCGTGGAAAGCAGAGCAGTTTAATCGAACCATCCCCGATTTCGATATTCTGGGAAGAGAGCAGTTGAGTTGCCCAGCTCTTTAAACAGCTGCCGTCTCTCGGTCCATGATCCTTGCGGTTAAAGGAGAGCAGATTGAAGCGGTCGATTGAGAAGAGCGACAGACTCCGACTCTCCGCTTCTATTCGATCCAGGTCGAACAGCAGACTGAATACCGGGTATGAAAAACGGTAATCCACAGGAAAGAACCGTTGATGCATCACTTGGGTCAGGTAGATTTTACTCTGCTGGTCAGACATCGGTTCAGACACCCACGCTTCTGGCCAAAGATGCCAACTGATCCATGTCAGGTTGCAGCGTGGTTACCTCTGACTGTTTCGACCATGGCACCTGAACCCCAAGGCTGGCTGCAACTTGTACCGAGGAGCTTAAGGCATCTTCATGAAAACCGTAGCCAAAGTAACTGCCGCAGTACCAGATTTTCTGTTTTCCCTGAATCTCGGCCAACTGTTGTTGTGCCCACATGGCACCACTATCGAAGACAGGATGTTGATAGACCATCTTCTCGATCAGGTGATCTTCCTGAGGAGATTGAAGCGGATTCAATGAGACAAAATAGTCCTTTTCTGCATTCAGTCGTTGCAGTCGGTTCATCCAGTAGCTGACAGATACTGCCCGCTGTTGCGTTTTCAGGTCATCCTCAGCGATATAGTTCCAGGAGGACCAGACATCACGTAGTCTGGGCATCAATGCGCTATCGGTGTGTAGATAGACGGTGTTGTCCTGGTATCTGAATCTACCCAGCAATTCGGCTTCGAGCGGGTTAGGGTTCTCAAGCAGGGAAATGGCCTGGTCCGCGTGGCTGGCGATAATCAGTGCGTCATAAGTCTCCTTATGGCCCGATTCAGTGGTGATTTCCACACCATCGGTTGTACGCCTTACCGATGCGACGGATTGGTTGGTTTTAACACGGCTACCCAATGCACCGGCCATGACCTTTACATACTGCCAGCTGCCCCCAACCAGGGTTTTCCATTGCGGACGATTCTTGATTCTGACCAAACCATGGTTTCTGAAAAACTGAGCGAAGCTGTTGAATGGAAATGAGAGCATCGTATTGGTCGGGCATGACCAGATCGCCGCTGCCATTGGCAGCAGGTAGTTATAACGGAACTGATGGTTGTAACCATGCAGATCGAGAAAATCACCAAGACTGATATTGTAGTCATCTTGATGAGTGTGGTTCTGACACTGCTTATTGAAACGTAGGATGTCCTTAATCATGGACAAAAATTGAAAATTAATCAGATTTTGTCTCTGGGCAAACAATTTCTTCAGATTGTCACCGGCGTACTCTAGCGAGCCGGAATCGATCGAAACGGCAAACGACATATCGGTGTTTTGGGTTTCTACCTGAAGGTGATCCAGCAATTTTGTCAGCAGTGGGTAGTTGGGTTCGTTATAGACGATGAACCCCGTGTCGATCGGAATCCTGTCGTTACCCTCCTGGACCTCGATGGTATGTGTATGGCCACCCACATAATCGTTTTGTTCGTACAGATCCACCTGATATCTGTTTTTAAGCAGCCAGGCCGCACTCAAGCCTGCGATACCGCTTCCGACAATCCCGATTCGTTTTATCTCGTTTTGTTTCACAGTAAATACCTGCAGATCGATTTACAGGTAATATTTGTACAAAATTGTACAAAAAACAACTATAATATTTATACAATGACATTGTATATTTTAGGTTTATTAAGCTTCAAAGCGAATAAATCTATTAAAAACAATGTGATGTAGCTAATACGCAAATAAAGATGAGTCTGGCAAATTGATACAAAAGGTATAATTTATGGTGCATCCCAGGAATGATGAACAGAATAGATCCCCGGTAGCCTGGATCACCGGAGGCGGCAGTGGTATCGGTAGATCGCTGGCTCACGAGTTGAGTGACATGGGTTGGACTGTAGTGATTTCAGGGCGTAATCGGGAGAAGTTGAGCAGAACCGCAGAAGCCGTTGATAGACACACGATTCGGCAGATTGCGCTGGATGTGACTGATGCGCAATCCGTCAACGATGTGATTGGCGAGATCGAGCGAGAGTATGGAAGCGTAGATTATGCATTTTTGAATGCAGGTGATTACTCACCAATGAGATTGAGTGATTTCGACCCGGAGCTGTTTCGCAGGCTTAACAACGTCAACTACCTCGGCGTGGTCAACTGTATCGCGGCGCTGATACCGGGTATGAGGCAACGAGCCCAGGGTCAGATTCTGATAACAGCCAGTCTATCCGGGTATTGTGGATTGCCAGGTGCTGCTCCCTACAGTGCCACTAAGGCGGCATTGATCAATCTGGCCGAGTCTTTACAGCCGGAACTGTTACAGTTGGGAATTCGTATCCGCTTGATCAATCCCGGTTTTGTGGCAACAGATCTCACAGATAAGAATGATTTCAAGATGCCGTTTTTGATTACCCCGACAATGGCTGCCAAAGCGATTAAAGATCAGCTTATGTCAAAGCGTTTTGAAATCCGCTTTCCGACCATATTTTCATGGATAATGAGATTACTCAGTTGGATGCCATACAGAGTCTATTTTGCACTGACGCGGAGATTGCTGAAATGAGTAACATAGGAGAGTGGTTGTCTCGCTACAGTGATTTTTTCGAATCGCTGGACAAAACGAAACTTGAGCAGTTTGATCAAGTGTTCAACCAGCAGATTCGTTTCAAGGATCCATTTAATGATGTTGTCGGCATCGAATCGGTAAAACAGGTGTTCAGACATATGTTCAGAGTGTGTGAAACCTGTCAGTTTGAAGTGAGCGACAGTTGCGGCAGTGGCGATCAGGGCTATCTACACTGGAAGTTTCTTTATCGCGCGAAGGGTAGTAGCGAAAGCCGAACGATCATCGGTATCAGTCAGGTTCGATTCAATCCTCAGGGTGAGGTGATCGAACATATCGACTATTGGGATTCCGCTGAATATGTCTACGAAAAACTGCCGTTGCTTGGTGGCGTGCTAAGCTGGATTCGCAAGCGCTACCTGCAGGCGGCTTAGAGGCGAGGGGGATTGACGTTTATAGTTTTTACAAATCGAACTAGACTTGGGACAGTTCCAACAATAATTCTGAAGACCAGTGGGGCGGCCAATGCACCAATCAAGAGTTTCCATGCTACAGGGTATGCCGATCTTTGGCGGTGTCAGTGAGAAGACCTTGGATCTGTTAATCAACAAGGCCTCCATTATCGAGGTTGAAAAAGATCAATATTTTTTTCAGGAGGGAGACCTGGATAACTCGATCTATATACTGGAGCAGGGGCGGGTGGCCGTTTACAGAACCTGGCAGGAGCGGCTCTATATGCTCAGAAGCCTGGAAACCGGTGACTGTTTTGGCGAAATGGCTTTGATGGATTGCAAGCCACGCAGTGCAGCAGTTCAGGCCCTGGAGGATTGTCAGGCAATTCAGATCAAGGCGGCGCAATTGGCAGAACTCTACGGTATTGATCACGAGCAGTATCTGATGATTTATATGAATCTTGGTCGCGAGGTCTGTCGACGCTTAAGTGAGGCGGATCAGCGTCTGTTCATCAACCGTTTTTCACTTGATGCGGGTGACCAGAGCCAAACCGATCAGGCCCAGTGCCATCAATAGTAGGGAGAGGGGCTGGAGCAACTGATTGTTACTCTCGTCCCGAAACAGGGTCATACAGCTGCTTTTCATCTGATAGGGGTTTGCACAAGGGTTTGTCCCTTCGTTCATCAGAAAGATTGTCTCGAACAGAGTCAGAGAGAGGCTCTGTTCAGCCCCTGGGCTGGCGCGTTGAGATGTAATATCCATGGGCAATAATGCAGGATGCTCCGCAAGAATATCAGTAGAGCTGATAAACACGATCAATGGCAGTAAGATCAAAAAGCGCTTCATAGGAAACTGCTTGGCAGTGAGTAAGACTCTGATTTGATTGCCCCCAGTAACATTGTGCAATTACAATGCCATTAAAATAATTCTCTTGTAATCAATTGCCTGAGTTATAAACAACCAGCACATACTTAGGCTGTGTAAAGTATCCCGACGTTTTCGATCTTCACTGGTTACCCGGTCTGATAGTGGAAAGGCTCTGGAGAGGCATCAAGCCATTTGCTTCCGGTGATTCCGGGATAAGCAGAATTGATCGATTTATTCAGATATCGAGTGTTTGGCGTTATTGAAATCCCTATGCGGGAGGCTAAATCAAATTACGCAGACCAAGTTTCTCGGGATGGGGTTGCAGATAGATCTGTCTCGACATGTAGTCGTCCGGGTGGAGTCGGAAGTAGTGTTTCAACAATGTCATCGGCACCACTAAGGGGGTTTCCGTGCGTCGATAGGCCTCAATACAGGAGACAAGTTCACTCTTGTCGTCGGTGTCGATGCGTTTTTTCAAGTAGCCCATAATATGTTGCAACACATTGACATGACGGCTACGGGTGACCCGGCGTTTGAGTGTCTGCATCAAGGCCTCAATGTAGGTGGCTGCGATCAGATCCAGGTCCTCGTCGGCGAGATTTGAGAGCAGTCGTCCCAGCCTCTGGTAAGCAGCTTGAGAGTGTGCCATTACCAGGTACTTGTGGTTGGTGTGGAAGTCGATCAGTTTTGCGGCAGTGAAACCTTGCCGTCGAAGCAGCTGCCAGCGGTGGTATACATAGATGCGGTTGATGAAGTTCTCCCGCAGTACCGGATCGTTGAGTCGGCCCTCTTCTTCCACCGGAAGTTGAGGAAGTTTTTCCATTAACAGCTGAGCAAAGATGCCACTGCCTTTTCGCTGCGCATGGGTTCCCTGTTCGGAATAAACCTTAACCCGAGACATGCCACAGCTGGGGGAGTCCTTTTTCAGGATATAGCCGCTCAAATGGTCCAGCCGCTCGGTCTGCTGCAGGGTATATGCCTGCATCTGCTTGGTAAAATCCTGGCTTGGATCCGCAACCCCGACCAGGCGGGGGCTGTCTGGATCACCGATCAGTCTGATCGTAGGGCGAGGCACGCCCAGGCCAATGCCGGTCTCCGGACAGAGTGGATGATACTCGACATATTCCTGAAGTGTCTCGGCAATGAAACGATCCCGTTTGTGGCCTCCGTCATATCGCACCTGGTGTCCCAGCAGGCAGGCACTGAGTCCGATGATCGGTTTTGTTGTATCGAATTGGTTCATCACTTGCTACCCGCGGTGTTGGATCGACGCTTGACACTCTCCCAACGTTGCAGCGCCTCTCTTCTTGAGCTCTGTAAGTCGACAATGGGTTCGGGATAGGTTTTGCCTAGCTGCACACCCGCTTTGAACAGTTCGCTTGTTTTTGCCATCCAGGGGGCATACAGGCTCTTGCTGGGCAACGTGGACAATTCCGGCAGCCAACGCTTGATGTAGTTTCCGTTGGGGTCGAACCGTTCTGCCTGTCTCACCGGATTGAAAATACGGAAATAGGGTGCCGCATCTGCACCGCAGCCGGCACTCCACTGCCAACCCAGGCTGTTATTTGCCAGGTCCGCATCAACCAGCGTATCCCAAAACCAGCGGGCCCCATCCAACCAGTGAATGCCCATGTTTTTAGTCAGCAGGGAGGCAACGATCATGCGCACCCGGTTGTGCATCCAGCCGGTTTGCCACAGTTCCCGCATACCCGCATCTACAATGGGTATGCCGGTCTCTCCCCGTTGCCATTTTTGCAGCAGGTTTTTGGCTTGCTTGTCTGACCGCCAAGGGTAGTCTGCAAACCGGGAGTCGAAGGGCAATCGGTCAGTGTCGGGGTTGTTTGCCAATAGATCGATGGCAAATTCACGCCAGGCCAATTGGCGCAGATATTGGCTGGCTCCCTCATTGTCGGTGTATGCCGGTGTGCCACCAATTCGGGCCGACAAGCCGTTGGCTATCTGTACCGGGCTGATCTCGCCAAAATGAAGATGAGCAGATAGACGGGATGTATCGGAAAGGTCAGGCCTGTCTCTGCCGGTATGGTAATCATTGACCGTCTGTTGCATGAAGTCATGCAGCTTTTTAAAGGCGCCCGCTTCACCGGGCTGCCAGTGATTGTGAAACTCCCGGTACCAGGGGTTGCTTGGCAGCAGTTTCAGGCTGTCTATCTCCAGCGAATCAATCTCGTCGGGCAGCGGAGGCAGGGATTTTGGTGCTGGTTCCGTCGACCTTTGCAACATGCCCTGTTTTTGTAGCGCACGCCAGAAGGGGGTAAACACCCGGTAGCTGCCGCCATCGATTCGTCGGATCGAGTTACCACCCAACAGCTGATAGGAGTGAAACTGATGACAGCTGACACCCGCTTTGGTCAGTTCACGGCAGACCCGGCTATCCCGTTGTATCAACGCAGGTTCGGGCAGACAGGTAAAAAACAGATGTTGGCATTGATGTTTGATAGCCAGCTTGCGTAACACCAGACGACTCGATCCTTTGGCGATGATCAAGCCGGATCCCAGCTTGCGCAGATCCCTATCCAGTGCGATCAGGCTGTTGTGCAGCCACCAGTTGGATGCTGCACCAGGCTGCCAGGGTTGTTCCTCCTCTGGCGCATGGATGTAGACTGGTAGAAGATAATTCGCATCACGGATGGCGGCCAGCAGGGCCGGGTGGTCGGTCAACCTCAGATCCCTTCTTAACCAGAGGATCGACCGGGTCATGATCAGTGGCCTATCATCAATCTGTCATCGATTTGAACCACAGCCGCAGCCAAATCCACTGCCAGTGGTATTGCGCCCGCTTGTAATATCTCCGCTTGATGGGTCTGTGTGATTGATCCGCCGACAAATACCGGCTCATTCACTTTTTGCACCAAAGCAGGCAGATGACTCTGCAACAGAGCCACTGGAGGTTCCAAGCTGCCGAACAGGACCAAGGCTTCACTGTGGGCGCGGTTGATTGTCATCGGCAGGTATTCCAAGCTCAAATCCGGTCCCAACAAAACGGGCCTGTATCCCTGAGTCATCGCTTTCAGGCTGAACAGAAGAAGTTCAACTTCACTGTATTCATTCGGCAGACAGGCACCCAGCAGTCGCCTACCGCGGGCTTGTGCGGACTGGTGATGAAAGCGCGCGCCGAGTTTGTTGCGCAGGTAGGTATGAAAGAAGCGGCTTTCCACTTCTGCCAAAGGCTGACTGCTTCGCCTTTGCTGCAACTCGTGAAGCATGGGTTGCAGTAGCAGACGGGTTACCAGTTCGATTGGGTAGAGGGAGAGCGCCTCATTGTAGCTGCCGTCGAGGGCGTTTTCATCGAATTCTGCGATCGCCTGAAGCATTCTGCTGCGATAGGTTTTCCAGACATCACTCTCTTCAGCCTGGGGTGAATCCACGGCTTGCAGTAACGTACCATCGTCAGAGAGCCGGTTCTTGACCTGGCCGATCGAGATACCCTGATCGATAAAATCCATGATCTGTCGGATCAGATGGATATGATCGTCGGTATAGAGCCTGTGTCCTTTCGGGGTTCTCTCCGGTTTTATCAGACCATAGCGTCTCTCCCAGGCGCGCAGCGTTACGGGATTGATGCCGGTCAGTTCGGAGACCTTTCGAATCGGATAAAAACCGTTTTTGTAAGAGGGTTGTTCTTTCATGAACCTGTTTGAAATGTTAAAACTTATACATAGTGTACAATAATTTTTAGAGATTTGTACGTTAAGAATTACCCTGGGATTGAGTGGCTTTTATTGCCTGGCAGAGTGCATTGGGTTGGTCTTGACAGGCTTCAGGCAATTCTCCTTAGACTGGCTGAGTAATTCTTTTTAATCAGTGTGTTATGGAGATACAAAAGGAAAGCATTTGGATCGATTGACTATTCTGCTTGAGGCAGGGTATCAATTCTGTTTTATTTGCCGACTCAATCGTTCGGATTGATATCCACTGTTTGGCTTAATTATCGGGTATCGGAGATCATGCAACCAGCAGCAACACATTATGAAAGAGTGGGCGGCGAAAAATCGGTACGTGAACTGGTCGATCGCTTCTATGACCTGATGGATGAGCAGGACGATCTCACCGAATTACGTCAGTTGCATGCCAAGAGCCTCAAGGTCTCTCGAGAGAAGTTATTCATGTTTCTCTCTGGCTGGTTGGGCGGCCCATCGCTGTATACTGACAAGTATGGTCATCCAAGACTCAGAGCGCGCCATCTTCCCTTCAGTATCGGCATCGAAGAGCGGGACCAATGGATGCAATGTATGAAAACCGCCATGCAGCAGATGTCGATGGATGAGTCACTACAGCAGGAGTTGCTCCAGGCTTTTTTCAAAACCGCGGATTTTATGCGCAACCGGGAAGATTGAGTGACTGATCAGGCCATGCAGATCCCGATCCTCTACCATCGTATTGGAAACGGATGGTCTGTCTGAACGACCAAGACTGAAGCAGTGCAGCGCCATTCAGCGTCTCTTCGAAAAACCATTCTCAATCGATCAATACCCCTTTTTGGGCATACCAGTCTTTGTCAATGCGCCAGCTGACCCGCTCGATATCCTCTCTGTTGAGGACCAGTTTGCGCACTTTTCCCTGGATTTCACCCAGCTGTTTTTGTGCCGCTATCACGTCCGGGTCCTGTTCGCTTTTGCGACTCAAACGGGGAAAGATCATGCTGAGAAATTTCACCGCCGGCACAGCGCTGGTTCTCGGTGTTGAGATAATCGCTGTTGCCCCTTTGATCTCCAATGCTCTGAAGGTATAAGGATAGGCTGCAATTTGCTTATCCTGCTTGAGCATCTCATCGATCTCTGCAAGTCTGAAGTCAAGGGTTAACAGCCAGGCCAACAGGCTCAAACCGACCAGACTGCCCAAGATGCCGGCATAGATCTTGGTGCCGCGATCAAGACTCATGGTGTTGCTCCCGAAAACCGACAGCATATTGAATCCTGCTCGTCAGGCTCAATGACAATCCTCATGGAGGATGGTGTGACTCTCCGGGTGTCGTCCGGCACCTGCTAACCGCTACCGATTACAGAGCGTACTCACCGCCGTAGGGTTCTTCACCTTCAACGACAGGCAGGGTCAGGCGATTCCCCCAGTGAGACCAGCCGCCGTTGTAGAGTCGCACATCGCTGTAACCGAGGTGTTTGAGTTGCAGATAGGAGAGGCTCATGCGAAAGCCGTCGTGACAGTAGACATAAATGGTCTTGTCTTTGGCGATCTCTTTATAGAGTGAGGCAATGGTTTCATCGTCCCGCCACTTTTGGGCGCTTGTGCCATCCAGACTCACAATGTTGATTGCCCCGGGAATATGGCCGGCGGATATGGAGTGCTTGACCACCTCTCCGGTATACATATCCTTCGGCCTGGCATCGAGCAGGACAAAATTCGGATCGCGGCTCGATACGATCTTGTCATAGACATCGGTCCATTCCACATACAAATCAGGATTGGCTTGTTGCAGATTGACGTTGCCGGGTTGTGGCTGAGGTGTGGGATCTGTTGTCATCTCTTCGAAGGCACTCCAATCCACAGTACCCCCATTGAGAATCTTTACCTGTTCAGTATTGAAACCATAGAGTTCGAGCAGGTAGAAGAGACGTGTTGTCAAAGCGGTGTTTGAGTCGTCGTAGAGGAGCAGGGTGGAGTCATCATTGACACCCCACTGGCGTAAGGTGGACTGGAACTGATCTTTGGATGGAAAACGCATCAATGGGTAGGCCTGATTGTCGCCGAGATCTTTGAATCGTTGTACCTGAATGGCACCAGGAATATGCCCCACGGTATGGTAGCGGTGTGGATGATAGCGGACTTCGAGAATCACCAGATTGTCATCATCGATATGTTCGGATAGCCAGTCCGAGTCCACCAGAAATTCAGCTTCGGCGAAAACGCTGGATGTGATCAGAAGTAACAGAGAGAAGAGTAAAGGTCGTTTCATTGCATCACTCAAAGGTATTGATTTTAAGTCGGTTTCTTCAACCTGGTTTTTTATGATTGTGGATCACAAATACTTTAGCTGAATCACCGGTTTATTCAATCACATTGAGTGATCCCGGGATCGGTTGGCAGAGATAGCGAGTGTTTGTATACAGCGGGGATTTCGGTTCGGCCTGGAAAATAGCTTTTCAGCCACCCTTTGACTGGATCAGAAGCGGAAGCAGAAGTAGGCAGCGGGATGATGGGCCCGTTCTCCGGGCCCATCGGTCGCGACAGGCTAGTTGATCAGATAAGACTGTACCTGCTTCATGGTATGCAGAGAGGGTTTTTTCCGCTCAATGTAGCGCGGCAATCCGTTCAGTCTGCTTTCGGCCTCCTGACGACTGGCGTAGTTACCGTAAACAAGGGCAAACTGCTTGGATTGGTTAACGCTAACAGGAAGGTAGGCAAGCTCATCCTGCAACTGTTTGCTGTAGCGTTCCGCCAGTTTGTAGAGTTGTTGTTTGTCCGTCACCGTCGCTATATGGATGGTGTAGTTTTCAGCCGGTTGCTGTGCGATCCATTGTCCGCTGTGGATGACTCCATCTTTACCTATGGATCTGTTTGGACGGATGTTGTTGACTCGGCCATCGAGCGTATCCACCTGATCGCCGATATGGGAGATCTGTTGATTGAGTGTTTCAATCTCCTGCTGCATGATTTTATCATTCTGCAGGGATTTATCGCCAAGCTGGAGCATCAGGTTCTCATTCACCACCAACTGCTGGCTATTCTCAGTGACACCACTCTGCAGTTGCAGGTTGTGCAGCTGTTCGGCTGTCCAGTTTGACTGGTTGTAGAGGTAGAAGCCCACTAGAGCGACCAACAACAAGGCGATGGCACTGCCAAGAAAACGGAAATGCTTTTTCTCGACCATGATCAGGCTGTAGAGAGCCCTGGCGGTCTGTCCCGCACGATCCTGCAGATCCGATATTTGCTCAGTGTGCTCTGCGGTCTGATTTCTCAGTTCCTCGATGGCAGTGGCAAGTTCGGAGGTACGGTTGTTCAAAATTGTCGTGGAGCGGGTGAGCTCACGACTCTTGTTTGTCAGCTCTTGCGCCGTGGTATCGAGGTGAGCGATCCGTTTCTCCAGGGCCTGATCCACTTCCTGCATCTTTAGCAGGCGCGCCTGGCTGGCCTTGATCTCCTCTTCAGCCTTGACCAGGTCCTGGCTGATTACCTCGGTTTTGTTATCGAGTGCATCATCCCGTTGCTGAGTGTCCGTTGCCAGAGTATTGATTTCGTTTAGCAGCTCCCCTTCGAGTTCATGCAACAATTTGGCATTGTCCTTGATACTCTTATTGAGTGCTTTGGTGGTTGATTTGGACTTTTTCGAGAGCTCATCTGTCCGTTCGATCAGCGTCAAAAGACCTTCATTCAATGTCCCCATTTCCGATTCGGTTTTTTCACTGACTTGTGTCAGTTGCTTGGTAACCGATCTGATCTCTCTACTGATTTGGGTCGACTTGCCGGAGAGTGATTTGTAGGCATCATCCAGTTCGCCGAGTTGTTGATAGGCTTCTGACACTTTGCTCGTCAGATCACTGCCTTTTTCACTCAGATCGAGAAGTTTTGACTTAACGCCTTTATTGGCACTGCTCAATTCACTTCTCAGATCATCAAGATCGGCATCTATCTTGCCAATTTTGTTGTTGAGTTCATTGGGCAGTGATGCGGTATTGCTGCCGGATTCCAGCGGTATGAGTTTTTTCTGAGAAGTGTTGTCCGGTGAATTTTCAGCCACGTTAGATGGTTCAATAGCGTGTTTTGAATTGGACATGGTGTAGCCCTCGAATTGCGATGCGCGTGGGGCGTACTGGCGCATTATTTTTAAGAATAAGAATCCCCTAGGTCCGCAAAATTAGCAAATAGTAATATACAAATATAATTAGTTTTGTTTATGGTTTTTCTAGTGATCATAAAAAAATGTATAACTTGTTGTTATTAAGGGGGAAAATATTATGAAGATTTGAAGGGGGCGAAACAGTTTGTCGGCGCATTATCCTCGATTTTTTCCGGATACCCGAGAATGGGGCGCAAGATTATGGGTTTTGTTTGAAGCCCGGATACTGGTCGACACGCCAGCGCTGTTCCTGGTGATCTTCCGGATCGACAAACCTGAGTTTTGACCAAGAGGCAATCCCAACAATGAACAACAGTATCAATATGATCGAGACAGATTTCGGGGTAAACATATGGCGTAGTATAAAGGAACCTCTGATAAATAATGGATACAACCTGTGGGTAAATTCCAGTTGCATAAAGTGAGGCTCAGTTTCAGCCGTCTGTGGTTACGGCACGCAGGTTTGTTGTTGTTTAAAAGTCTCACCTGTCTGTTGTTGGGAGCGTCTCTGCTGTCGATCTCCCGAACAGCTGTTTCGTTGAGTGATTTTTCCATACAGACGGATAAGTTAATGTCCGATGTGTGGTTCGCAGAGGGAGTAGTGCTGAATCTGAATCAAACGGCAGAGGGGCTGAGTCTCCATTTGACCCTTTCAGAATTCAGTCATCAGGCACTCCCTGGATCAGTGAAAGGTATTGAGTTTCGTTGTAGCGCCGTGCAGCAGGTTGATCACAGCTATTACTGCCCACAAGGAAGGTTATCGATCGCCGAATCCCCTTATGGTGGGCAACAGGCGGATATGGAATTGAATTATATCGATTCAGAGCATATTGAGATCAAACTGGATGGATTGATTATTGCGCAAGGGGGAGTGAGTTTTGATCTGACACTGAAAGATAGCAGTTGGCAATTGAGTCTGACTGGGACGGACTTGAATACAGATGAGCTCAGAACGCTGCTGCCAACGGATATAATCCCGCAGTCGTGGGATCTTGCGGGCCGTTTATCAATCGAAGCCAAGCTGTCCGGTACCGCATCGACACTGCAACAGGCTGAAGTCAGGACGGAAATCAAACAGCTCAATTATGCGGACGAGGAAGGCCTGCAGGTTGCGGAGGGGGGTTCAGGAAACCTCCATTTTAAAGCCGAGAAGCGTGATCAGCGATGGATTGGTTCGGCTCGTTTGCTGCTCGACCAAGGTCAGTACTACTCTGACCCTTATTATCTTGATCTAACGGAATCACCTCTTAATCTGACACTCAAGGGGGATTGGTCAGCTAAGCAGAATCAACTCCACTTGAAACAGGCCGATTTACAATGGTTACCTACTGTGGCAGTGCAGGGGAGTGCGCAGATCGACCTGACTGAATTGGCACTCCAGCAGGCAAGCATAGAGTTTGCAACCGACCATCTGGATCAACTCTATCAATCCATCATCCAACCGATGGTGATCGGCAGCATGGCCGATGAACTGGAGATTACCGGTGGTATAGAGGGAGAGATGGAACTCGTTGATGGTGAGGTGACACTGTTCAGGTCTGAACTTAAGTCGATCGATGTGGACGATTTGCGGGGGGTGTTCGCACTCTATGATCTGCATGGGTTGTTAGCCTGGTCAAATCGTGAAAATGGTCACGCGAGCCATTTCGATGTGCAAAAGGGACATCTGTATCAAATTCCCCATGGACCGCTCAGTGTCAATCTGCAAGCTCTGCCCAATGGCATCAGCTTGTTGAAACCTCTCGATATCCAACTGCTGGGAGGTCATATCATCATCGATCGACTGGAAGCGAAAAATCTGTTTTACGGTAGTCCCGAATGGGAGACCGGTGCGGAAGTAGTCAACCTCTCTTTGCAGAAGCTCTCTACCGCTTTCGATTGGCCAATCCTGAGCGGTGAGTTGAATGGTAGGTTGCCCAGGATGCACTATCAGGATGAATCTCTGGATTTTGATGGTGCGTTGCAGGTGGATGTATTTGGTGGAAGGATCGAAGTTGAACAATTGAAGATCAAACAGCCTTTGGGTCGGGTTCCAGAGCTGTTTGCGTCTGCTGAGTTGACTGGACTGGACCTGGAACAGATCACCCGGACCTTCTCGTTTGGCCATATCGAGGGGGGGCTGGAGGGGAAGGTCAACGACTTACATCTGTTGAATTGGGAGCCTGTGGCGTTTCAGGCTCAGTTCAATTCGCCAGAAGATGACGATCTGCCGCATCGGATCAGTCAGCGGGCTGTGGATAATCTTACCTCCATCGGAAATGGCGTAGGCGGCAGTTTACAGAATACCTTCTTGGGTATTTTCAAAGAGTTTCGCTACAATCGAATAGAGTTACGAGCCACCCTTGATGGGGATCTTGCCGAGTTGGGTGGTATCGACCATCCCGATGGGGGCTACTATCTGGTGAAAGGGGCCGGTTTACCAAGAATTGATGTCATAGCCCGCAATCGGCGGGTGGCCTGGAAGACACTGGTGGAACGTCTGAAAAATATCCGTGTCGAAGGGATGGAAGTGCAGTAAGCGGCTTTTGCCGCAAGCAAACACTGATTGAGTCACGCTTCTTCATTTCACCAACTGTCGGAATCCGGCAACACCAGCGGAGCGGTTTCGATCTGTATCGGAAAGAGTGAACATTCAGGATAACCTATACGATGAGGATACTCAGACTTATGATGAAGCGAACAGTTATGTTGCGGTCTTTTTTTGGATATCTATTGATCGCATTGAGCCTGGCCGCCTGTGTCACCATCAATATCTATTTTCCGGCCGCAGCTGCTGAAGAGGCGGCCAGGGTAATTGTTCGGGATGTACTGGGTGATGAAGCCAATCCTGATCAGCCTCAGAAGTCCGAACCCGAAACGCAGCAGGATGATGACCAATCCATCTATCCATTCAACAGCACAAAGCTGACATCGGCTGCTGAAACGATACTCAACTTTGTCATACCACCAGCCCATGCGGCACAACCCAACATCGATATCTCGTCACCCTCGATACGCAAGTTGCGTGCTTCCATGTCAAAGCGGCAGTCGAAGCTGACCGGTTTTTATCGATCCGGTGCTTTGGGTTTTACCAACAAAGGTCTGATTACAATACGTGAATTGAAAAAGATCCCGTTGAAGGACAGAAACCGGGTGAAGAAGCTGGTTGCAGATGAAAACGGAGATCGGAATTCACTCTATACAGAGATTGCCAGAGCCAATGGTCATCCGGAGTGGGAGCAGAGTATTCGCGATATTTTTGCCCGTGTATGGATTGAAGAGGCTCCTAAGGGGTATTGGTATCAGAACAGTAAGGGGAAATGGCAGCGAAGCAAGTGATGCACTCTAATTCGTACATCCAGCAGCTCGGCGTCAAGCGGGTCTAATTGGTCGCCGGGTTTTCCAGATCCTGGGTATAGTCTCTCGCTTCGCCGTTGTTTATATCGGCTGGTGGTGCCAGATACATCTCAACCGTTCTTAACAGTTCCAAAGTTTCGAAAGGTTTGGTCATAAACAGATCGGCACCGGCCTCAAGGCATTGAACTCTTGCTTCATCTGTTGCATTGGCGGTGAGAATCATGATCGGAATGGCTTGGTTCTGTCCATTTTCACTGCGAATGTGTTTGATGATATCCACCCCGGTGACAGATGGCATTTGCATATCGAGTATTGCCAGATCAAAGGGATTTTGCCTTAACTGGCGCAAAGCATATTCGCCGGTTTCACACATGGTTACCTTATATCCGCTGCGTACCAATATCTCTTCAAGCAGATATCTGTTTATGGATGTGTCCTCACCAATCAAAATATGTCTATTCTTACCCGCATCCTGATAGGGTATTGTTAGTGTTCCACCAATATTGATGTAGTTTGATCTGGTCAACATGTAGTGAAGTGTATTGCGTAATGCATCGGATTCAAAAGGGGAATCGATGATTGCGCCGACAGGATTCTGCCTGATGATTTCATCTGCCTGATGTGCTTGTGTACGGATAACAATGGTATTACTGCAGATTCCCGGGTCAGAGAGTAGTTGTTGATAGAAATCCTGACCTCGGTGAAGAAGACAGCTCTCGTCGAGAACAACCAGTTGCGGTTGATACTTTACCGGATTGTGATAGAGCACATGAATGATGTCCGGTTTCTCGTCAAGCAGACGATGGGAGATATTCCAATCAAATAAAACATCTTCCACCAGTTTCGATATCTCGCTACTTTGGGTGATGGAGATAACCTCACGATCGTTGAACTGTTCCTGATCAGAGTAGGGCAGCACCTCATATTGAAGTTTGAAAAAGAACCGGCTGCCCTTATCAGGCATGCTGTAGAAAGCAAGCTCGCCACCCATCAGCTTGACCAGGTCATAGGCAATGGTTGTTCCCAGGCCGGTACCGCTGACATTTCTGGCATCCGAGTTATCGAGTTGTGAGAAGCGGTTGAAGACCTGTTTCTGCTTGTCCGCTGTGATGCCGATACCGGTATCCAGCACCTCAAACAGGATGCTGGCACTGTTGTTTCTTCGGTTCTCCAGGCTGATTTGCAGGGCAATCTCTCCTTCATCGGTAAATTTCACCGCATTACTCAAGAGGTTCATCAGAACCTGGCGTAGTCTGGTTTCATCGCCAAGAAGATAGAAGGGAACGCTGGGGGAGAGATCGATACGGAACTCCAGACCTTTTCCCATCGCCGAAGGTCGGTAGTGGTTACTGACCTGGTTGATCAGGGCATGCAGGTCAAATGCTTGTTTATCGATGTTTAAAAAGCCGGCTTCAATTTTGGAGAAATCCAGAACATCGTTGACGATCGATAGCAGGTGATTGGATGCGCTGTGAATGGCATTGATATTCTTGTGCATGGCTGTGCTGTGCTCCTCTCTCAGCATCAGATCACTCAAGCCGATAATGCCGGTCAAGGGTGTACGTATCTCATGGCTCATGTTGGCCAAAAATCTCGATTTGGCCTCATTTGCCGATTGAGCTTCCAGTTTGGCGGTTGTCAAGTGTTTCAGCAGATAGGATACGAAAACCGGTATCAATATATTGGTTATCAGCAGGCTGTAACTCAACAGGGGAGACGTCGACCAGTAGTCGGCTGTCTGGATGGCAATCAGAAATCCGATATTTGAAAGAACCGTTGCGCCATACAGGTATCCGAGACCGAATCGAACGCCATAGCCAATGGTAATCAGCAGCATGATGGCAAACAGTGGCGGGCTATACTCACCCATGGTCAGCAGACCGTAAAAGACAATCCCGTTGTCTCCCAGCAGTGTCATGGTTCTGCGGATAGCCGAGGGTTTTGCAACGATCCGCAAGCTCAGCAGGTGGAGTAGTGAGAAGAGTGTATATCCCAACCCCATATAGAGATGCAGCTGTATTACCTTGTCGCTGTCAGGGTTAAAGCTGTTGACCGCAAACATGTAGGTGGTGAATAGACTGATAAACAACAGGCGGACCAGCCCCTGGTGAAATTCATGACGGGTTATATCGTCTGAACCCACCTCACGCTGCGGTTTAGACTGTTTTGGGCGATAGGCCTCAGGCTTTTCACTCATTATTTGTTAATTACTTTAGTCCGTTAATGGGCTTGCATCATTCGCTACTTGCAGTAGCTGACTCTATAAAAGTCATCACAGATTGTCATTATTCCAGATCAATTTTTAAATGGGTCGTACGCAGTGTGTTTTTGTGCAAATGGTCCGTCAACTTAGAATTTTCGTTCGTTATCGAGACTTTATCTTTATGTTACCTCAACGCATAGGGAATTAACTTCTTGTTTTTTTGTAATCAGAAAATCAACGACAGACTTGTTACGCTTTTAGCTGATTTTGAGCAGTATGATGCCTGTCGCTTGGGTATATGGATACCGGGCATGGCTCAGGGTAAGCCGAGTGGATGAGGCGGATCTTTGGTTCTGAACGCGGGTTATTGGCTATCCGGACCAGCTGCGCCCTTGGGAATAACTCTCACCAGTTTGCCATTTCGTTCGTCTGTCAGAAGATAGAGCATGCCGTCGGGGCCCTGGCGTACATCCCTTATTCTGCCAAGCTCATCGGTTAATAGACGCTCTTCATGAGTGATTTTATCGTTGTCGACCTCCAATCTCACCAGCTGCTGGAATTTCAAAGAACCAACAAACAGATTGCCTTTCCAGTGTGGAAACTGTTCGCCTGTGTAGAAGGCCATACCTGACGGGGCAATGGATGGGATCCAGGTGTGTACAGGCTGTTCCATGCCGGCCTTATGAGTGCCTTCACCGATTTTCGTGCCGATTACATAATTGACGCCATAGGTGATGATCGGCCATCCATAGTTACGGCCAGCGTTGGGGATGTTGATCTCATCCCCACCCTGAGGGCCATGTTCATGTGTCCAAAGCGATCCGCTGACCGGGTGCAAGGCAGCGCCTTGGATATTTCTATGTCCATAACTGTAAATCTCCGGTTTGACCTGAGCGTCATCGATAAATGGATTATCCCTCGGGATACGGCCATCATCGTGCAGCCTGATCAGGGATCCTGCATGATCGGCAAGATCTTGTGCCCTTGGGCCGTCACCACGATCGCCTAAGGTGATGAACAGAAATCCCTGGTTGTCGAACACCAGCCTGGAGCCGAAGTGGTGGCGGGATTTTGTTTTGTTCGATAGACGAAAAATCACTTCCGGCTCTTCCAGGGCATGGTTTTTCAACTTTCCCCTCATCACGGTGGTGCCATAACGGTTGCCGGTACGCTCGGCGTAAGAGATGTAGATATAACGGTTGCTTTCGAACTGCGGATGCAGGGTGACATCCAGCAATCCTCCCTGACCATGGGAGCGGATTTCAGGTAGCCCCTGTATTGGTATGGGATCGAGCTTACCGCCTGCGTCCAGGTAACGCAGTTTGCCATTTTTCTCTGTGATCAGCATGGCCCCATCCGGCAGGAATGCCATCGCCCAGGGATTGGCGAGCTGCTGCGTCACGATCTCATAGCCGATCGCCTGCTTTTCTGTCTTGATGGCCCTGTCTGCTAAAAGAGGCTGTGCTGCACAAGCGAATAACAGAAAGGATATGGAGCCTACCATTGCTGTGTTCATAAGATGCACCTTAACTACCTCAGAATAATCCTGTTTCATTGGCCCGCTGTATAGCAGGATTCAGGAAACCAATTTCTGGTCATGTCGTAATGATTGAAAACCAGACCTTGCCGCGAGTGCTATCGTGATCTGGTAGTTACTTCGAGTCTGCTCAATTGAATTAGTTTAGTGCCTGTTTTTAATAATGTGTTGAGTTGGCGGATCGATAGGCAGAAATTCGCACCGGGTTGCTACAAACCTGGGATCACCAATCACCTGCTTTGTCGGCAAACTCTCTGAATTGTGGATCCGATGAAATAGATTTAAGATGGTTGCACGCTATCCATCAACCAATAGCTTGATAATTGAATGGCATTTCCAGTCAGCGACAAGATAGAAATTCCGCACGCTGAGATTCAGTGGAGTGCCATCCATGCCCAGGGGTCGGGTGGCCAGAATGTCAATAAGGTCGCTACGGCAATTCATCTGCGTTTCGATATCAAGGCCTCTTCCCTGCCTCTACGGATAAAGCAGCGGCTGCTGGCCCGCGCCGACAGTCGAATCAATCGCGACGGGGTGGTGGTGATCAAGGCCCAACGCTATAGGGATCAGGAGAAGAACCGTAAGGATGCTCTGCAACGGCTGCACTCTATGATCAGCAGTGCGATGGCAGCACCGAAAAAACGCTTCAAGACCCGGCCTACCAAGGCATCAGTACGACGTCGCCTGGATGCAAAAAACAAGCGTGGCAAACAGAAGGCGCTGAGACGCAAGGTTACGGAGTGAGAAGTGGCACTTAAATCAACAATCTTCAAAGTGGAACTGCAAGTATCCAATATGGATGAGCAGCATTATGACACCTATAGCCTGACGCTGGCGAGACACCCATCGGAAACCAATCAACGTATGATGTTGCGTCTGGCGGTTTTCGCCTTGAATGCCAATCAGCAACTCAGCTTCACCAAAGGGATCAGCACCGATGACGAGCCGGATCTTTGGCTGAAGAGTCTGAGTGATGAGATCGAGCTCTGGATTGAGTTGGGGCAGCCGGACGAAAAGCGGCTGAGACGCGCCTGCGGCCGATCCAAACGGGTAGTGGTCTATCCCTACGCGGAGCGAAGCGCCTCGGTCTGGTGGCAGCAGATGCAGCAGACGGTCAGTCGCTTTGCGAATTTAAGTGTCTTCAACCTCGCTCTTGAAGATATGCAACAGCTGGATGATCTCGCTGAGCGCAATATGCAGCTGCACGCCACCATACAGGAGGGCCAGCTGTGGCTGGGCAACGATCAAACAACCTTACTGATCGAGCTGCAGCCGTGGCAATAGATGTTTTTGAAGAGACAGACTGGCTGGTTGGTTACTTGGGATTTCCTGCCGGCTTCAAGAGATAGATCTTTTCCACCATCTTACTCACCCCGTGGTGTTGATAGCGGTCTGTATTCTGCAGCAGATCCAGTTGATGCAGCAGGTTGATGGTGAAATGTTGTCCGAAAAGCTCCCGGACCTCCGCTTCGCCCACGCTGTAGGGTGGGCCATCCATCTCATCCTGGGGATACTCCAGAGTGACCAGCAGGATCTTTGCGTGACTGGGTAGCAATTCAATGATCAGGTGGGCAAACTGTTGCCGTTGTTGAGGGTTGAGAGCTATTAATGAAGCCCTGTCGTAGACCGCATCAACATCCGATGTATCATGCTGCGCCAGGTCGAAGATATCCCCGCATAAAAGCTCAAACGGTCCCTGACGCCACTGCTCAAAATAGTCGCTCTGCTCTACAGCAGGCTGAAGATTGTGTTCATCGAAGAATTGGCTTATCGCCAATCGGCTTAGCTCAATCCCGCGAATACGGTATCCCTGCTCAGCCAGCCAGAACATATCCCGGCTCTTACCGCAAAGCGGCGCCAGTACCAGAGAGCCTGCCGGCAGGTAGAGGGTGTGCCAGTAATTCAGGAGATGTTGATTGAACTCCACATGGTGCCAACCGATATTGTCATCTTCCCAGCGTTGCAGCCAGTTCTCATTGGGCGCTCTGAGTTCAGTGGTGGATTTGCTCATCTATCGTCCTGCTGATCGTCATATGGCTTGTTTGGGAGTATGTTTTTGTTTGCACAAGTTGGCAAGCAGAATCCATCTGACCGATTCCGCAAAACCGGGATCAGAGTAAGCTAACTTGTTCTCTGATTTGCCTTTTTTGATTTAAAAAAATAGCCTGGGGAATTGCTTGAAATCGATCAGGGTTGGTATAATACTGTCTGTTTTTAGGGTTTTTTGGCTCACACGATGTGAAGCCATAGGGTTGCGGAGTATAGAGATAGGGAGATCTATGAAGATGGGCATGACTGTTGATAAATCATTTGCTGACTTAGGCCCCGGGGGCAATCAGGATCCAGTCGTTCCGGATTGGCGGAGCATGGAGATGCCGGATGCCTGGCCTGATCTATCTAATTTCAGTAGCTTCGGGGGATTCTTCTCCCTGCTCAAGCTGATAGCCGCCAAAAAGCGTCCCACGGTTGAGCTTCCTGAAGGCATGCCCGGACGGGATATGATTCCCAAGTATGTGCTGCGGGAATTCCACAATTTTCCCAACGGCAACTACTCGAAGGTGATGACACGGCGTTATATCAAAAATTTCGACCGTTTCATGTTGGGTGAAATCAGAAAACTCAGAAAACGTCTGGCTTCGGAATTCAAAGGCGCCAATCGGGTTCTGGATATCGGTTGCTCCGGCGGCGGTGTTGCGGCTGAGCTGGAAGCTCTGGGTGTCGAGGATATCTGGGGCATAGATCCCTCTCCCTATCTGCTCAAATATGGCGCTGATGAGTACCCCAACATCAAGTTTGTGCAGGGCATTATTGAAGAGACAGGCTTTCCTGACCGACGCTTTGAAGGAGCTACCGCGGGATTTCTGTTCCACGAAATGCCGATCAAGTACTTCGAACTGAGTCTCAAGGAGATCAACCGAATACTCGAGCCGGGCAGTCTGCTGGCCATCGGTGAGCCATCTCCGGTCCAGGCCTACACCGGGTATTGGGAGATGATCCGCCGTTTTGGTCTGAAAGGGCTCTATTTCAGCTGGTTTGCCAAATCGATTCATGAGCCTTTTCTCAACACCTGGCACAATTGCGATTTACAGGGTCTGTTCGACAAGCATGGTTTTGACCTGGAGTTGGATGAGGTTGGCATGCCGATTCGCTATATTCTGGCGCGCAAACGCTGATAGTGGGTTGATTGGCCAGCGATACCACGCCTGAAGGGCGGTTCATTTGGTCATTGTCTCTGAAGCTGGTCTCCCAGTAGAATCGCGTTGATGAGTGAGTCCGAATTTCAACACGCGTTTGCCTCCCTGACGCCGGATACCATGCTCGATGCCATCGAGTCGACCGGGGTTGTCTGCAGTGGACAGTTTCTGGCACTCAACAGCTATGAAAACCGGGTTTATCAGGTCGGTATGGAGGAGGGGCCGGCGCTGGTGGCGAAGTTCTATCGTCCCAATCGCTGGAGTGATGAGGCGATCCTGGAAGAGCATGAATTTACCCTGGCGTTGGCGGATCAGGAGATTCCTGTGATCGCACCGACTGCTGATGAAAGCGGCGCAACGCTGCACCACCATCAAGGGCTCAGATTTGCCCTCTATCCCTGTCGAGGGGGACGTCCGCCGGAACTGGATGACCCGTCACATCTGGAACAACTGGGGCGCTTCATCGGCAGGATTCATATGCTGGGTGCATCTGAATCTTTTAACCATCGTCCAGAGATCGACATCGAGCACTATCTGTTACGACCCAGCCACTACCTGCTGGAGCACGATTTTCTACCGGAGCACCTTCTGAGCGCCTATCAGACGATTATCAAAGATCTGCAACAGCGAATCGAATCCTGCTATAGCCAGGCAGGCAATTTCACCACCATAAGACTGCATGGGGATTGCCATCCCGGAAATATTCTCTGGCGGGATGACGGACCGCAGATCGTCGATTTTGACGACACCAGAAGCGGGCCTGCCATGCAGGATCTGTGGATGTTTCTCTCTGGAGATCGTCGCTATATGTCCGAACGTCTGGCTGATCTACTGGATGGTTACACCCAGTTCTATGATTTCAATCCAGCCGAGCTCCATCTGTTGGAGGCGTTGCGCAGCCTGAGGCTTGTCCACTATGCGGGCTGGCTTGCCAAACGCTGGGACGATCCGGCCTTTCCAGCGGCCTTTCCCTGGTTCGATTCAGTGAGATATTGGGAAGACCATATCCTCACGCTGCGTGAACAACTTGCGAAGATGGATGAACCACCCCTTGTCTATAGCTGACAGGGCAATAGGGCGGATGCTGGCAGGCTTTTCAGGCTTTGAGCGTGGAGACGAGCACTGACTCAAGCCACGCTTTCCTCTATGGAAATGGGTTCCATGCCGTGCCACATACAATCGATCAGCTCATCGTAAAGCTCCGGCAGAGGGACATTCAGCACCCCATCCAGCCGCAGATGAATCAAGCGTATCGCACCGCCAAAGACACCCGAGGCGACCACCCAGGGGTCCCCATCGCGGATCTCACCGGATTCCATTCCCCGCTGTACGATATTGCGCATCGTCTTGAACGGGGTGGAACTGCAGATCGGAGGCTCATCCGGTAGAAACTCCTGGTGTTTGGCATGCAGTACGTAGGCGACGATATTACGCTTGCTCTCGGTATACTCAAACAGCAGTGAGATAATCCGGTTGCAGCTCTCACGAAAGCTCAGGTTTTCGTCGATCACATCGGCAACCAGCTCTTCCATCTCTCTGATCAAGTGGTAGTAGAGGGCTTTTGCGACCCCTTCCTTTCCCCCGAAATGGTTGTAGATCGAGCCGATACTGACATTCGCCATCTTCTGGATGTCATGAATCGATACATTGTGGTAACCGCGTTCGACAAACAGATCGAGGGCTGTACTGAGGATGCGGTCGTAGACCGGTAGATCTTCCGTCGCGGTTTTTTTCAAATGGAGCATGTGGGTACCTGCCAGGGCCGATTAAGGCAAATTCGATCAGCCCTGATGAAACAATGGTTTCCTTCAGCAAGGCGGAGTGGGTGATGTGTCGTGACTAAATAGGATGAATAGCTGGCACCAACCTGGGAGACGATCTCTCCGCCTCCCGAAGTTAGCGGTGAGTCGCTTGAAAAAGTATTAGATTCAGGTGCTTGTCGTTCATAGGGAACAGCCAAACTTATCTCCTCACGCCTTGATTGGCGTTTTCCAGACTCAACAGGCCCAATCGGATTCGTTATCTCAGGTCCTGTCATATGCCATTTTTGATCAATTATATCCAGTGTGGCCTAAGGTACAAAGGCACCCACCGGAGGGTTTTAATCTCGATTGCTGTGAATCTCCCGCCATGCCGCGCCCCCTATGAAACAGCTCTATTACTCAGGATTAGCTGAGTTTTGGTGTCTCACCGTTTGCTACAGGAAGGCCCTGACTACGCTGATCCGCCGTTTGAAATGGGAATGCCGTTCTTTATGCGCCAAGCCTTATTCCCCAGGGGGCATCCCTGGGCTAATGCATCATGAAGTGAATCGGCATTTCCACCCTTTCACCACCATAGCATAGTAAAAAATTTGACAAGAATGAATATTCATTCTACCTTCAATTTAGCCGCTTACCTCACTGCCAGCTGTATCGCAGCAGGACTACGGAGGGTCGAACGGCTCCTGTGCCTAGGGATCTTTGGCAATCAAGTTTTTTGAGTAGTACCCACCCGGACTGGATATTCAGATCAGTCCGGGGTTGGCCATCTGCATTGGCAGGGCTGAGGTAAGGCTGAATAGCAGTAAAAAAATTTTACCACTAGGAGGTTTTAATCATGAGGCTGTTCAAAAATAAGCCTGCCAAATCCATTGCCCTGGCATCAGCCCTGGCTGTTGGCACCACCCTGTTCGGTGCCACGCTTCCGCTGCAGGCCGACGAGACCTGTCAGTCACCCTACATGGCCAAGATCGTCGGCCAGGAAGATTTTGTCTATGTCTGGACCTTGGGTATTGAAGGGATGGGCGATGGTCAGGACAAACTTGTCACTGTCGATGTCAATCCCAAATCGGCCAACTACGGCAAAGTGGTCGATTCACTTTCCGTTGGCGGACGCAATGAAGCGCACCATTCAGGATTTACCGACGATCGTCGCTACCTCTGGGCGGGCGGTCTCGATACCAACAAACTTTTCATCTTCGATGTCCATACAGACCCGGCAAAACCCACGCTGTATAAAGTCGTCACCGACTTTGTCGAGAAAAGCGGCGGTGTGGTCGGTCCCCATACGACCTACGCATTGCCTGGACGTATCATGATCACAGGTCTTTCAAACAATAAGGATCATGGTGGTCGTACCGCGTTGGTTGAATACACCAATGAAGGCGAGTATATCGCCACCCATTGGATGCCCACCGACCAGAATCTGCGCGGTGCGGAGAAAACCGGCAAGTATGCCGATGGATACAACTACGACCTTCGTGTACTGCCTCGCCGTAACATCATGCTCACCTCCTCATTTACCGGCTGGTCCAACTACATGATGGATTTCGGTAAAATGTTGCAGGATAAAGAGGCGATGAAGCGCTTCGGTAATACGGTGGTGCTTTGGGATCTGCACACTAAAAAGCCTAAAAAGGTTTTTGATGTTCCCGGTGCGCCACTGGAGATCCGTTGTGCCTGGCAACCCAACAACAACTGGTGCGTCACCACCACCGCTTTGACCTCCAAGATCTGGCTGATCTATGAGGATCAACAGGGTGAATGGCAGGCAGAGGCGGTTGCCGATGTGGGTGATGCCTCGAAAGTGCCTCTGCCGGTGGATATCTCGATCAGCTCTGATGACAGTCGCCTCTGGGTCAACACGTTTATGGATGGTAAGACCCGGTTGTTCGATATGAGCAATCCCCATCAACCCAAACAGGTCTATGAGAAGGTGATCGGCCGGCAGGTCAACATGGCCTCATCCAGCTGGGACAGCACCCGTATCTACTACACCTCTTCACTGTTGGCCAACTGGGACAAGAAGGGTGACGACAATGAGCAGTACTTCAAGAGCTACGTCTGGAATGGAGAGCAGCTGGTTGAGAAGTTCGCGATCGATTTCAAGGCGCTCAAGCTTGGTCGGGCACATCAGATGCGCTTCGGTGCCTACTCCCTGTACGGTCAGGTCAGACCTGAGGATAGGCAGATCTCTGTAGCCGGTCTGGATACCACAGGCAAATAGTCTCTGTCCGATGCGGATCTCTGATCGGGATCCGCAAATGACAATCCCGGCTGCAACTCTGTGGGCCGGGATTGTCGGCGCCTGGGAGCATTTATGGTCTTTCGATTTATCCAACTTTTTCTGATTGCGACAATACTCGTATCAACGGTCGACGCCGATTCGGTCAACCCTGCGATCATCTCGGCACCGGGCTATGGTGATTTGGCTTACGAGTTGCCGGCGATCGGCAGTTATCAGCTGCCACCCTTGGGTGAGGCATCGAATGGTGAGGTTCTGATCGCCAAGGGTCAAACACGAACCCTGTATGAGCTTTTCGATGACAAATATGTGTTGCTGGCATTTATCTACAGTACGTGCAGTGATGTTAACGGTTGTCCGCTGACATCTCATGTCTTTTACAAGATCAAATCGGCAATGAAACGGGATCAAGTACTGGCCAGCAGGCTGAAATTGATCAGTCTCAGTTTCGATCCGGAAGTCGATACCCCATCGGTGATGGAGTTGTATGGCAATAACTTTCGATATGCAGGCAGCGCCGGTGAGTGGCAGTTCGTCACCACAGCCTCACAGCAGAGCCTGGATCCGATTCTGAAATCCTATAATCAGGTGATCTTACGTGAGACCGATAGCAGTGGCAGGACCAATGTGGGATACAGTCATGTGCTCAGAGTATTCCTCATCGATCCAGAAAGGAATATTCGTAATATCTACAGTGTCGATTTCCTGCATCACGATCTGATCATCAATGATCTGAAAACGATTCTTCAACAAGAGCAGGCAAGCGATCAGACCATCAAGCTGGCGATGGTCTCTCAGCAAACTTCCCAGCTCTCCAAACCGGGTGACAATAAACTGGGATATGAACTCAGCAGCTACGTCACCGATTCACAGGATTTGGAGTTGAGAAAGGGTACCAAGGCTGACCTGCTGTCGATTGCCAGCAATCCACCATTGGGACTGCCGGCGATCCCGGTGCCGGCTGACAATCCTCTGTCCCGGGAGAAGATCGATTTGGGTCGAAAGCTGTTTTACGACCGCCGGCTTTCGCTCAACGATACCTTCTCCTGTGCCATGTGCCATGTCCCGGAACAGGGATTTACCAGCAATGAGCTGGCCATGGCAGTGGGTATCGAAGGACGCTCGGTACGACGCAACTCTCCGTCGGTATACAACTCGGCTTACAGTAATCTGCTGTTCCATGATGGCCGGGAGGAGAATCTGGAACAACAGGCCTGGGGACCTTTGCTGGCGAACAACGAAATGGCCAATCCATCGATCGGTTATGTGCTGAACAAAGTCCGTCAGATCGAGGACTACCGCGGTCTTTTTGAAGAAGCCTTTGATGGCAGAGGCGTGTCGATGGAGACACTGGGCATGGCGCTGGCCAGTTACCAGCGGGCTCTGGTTTCCGCCGACTCCCCATTCGACCGATGGCGTTATGCGGGCGATCAGACAGCGCTCTCCGATTCGGCTAAGCGGGGGTTTGAGATCTTTACCGGTAAGGCGGGATGCGTTGCCTGCCACTCAATCGGAGAACGCAGTGCCCTGTTCATGGATGATCAACTGCACAACACCGGCATCGGTTACCGGGAGTCGATGGGGATTTTTCCGGATAAACAGCCGGTGACAGTTGCCCCGGGGATTACCATCGATATCGATCGTGCGATTATCGATCAGGTGGGGGAGAAACAAGCCACTGACGTGGGCCGCTATGAGGTGACGCAGAATCCTCATGATCGTTGGAAGTATAAGACCCCCAGTCTACGTAACGTGGCGCTTACCGCACCCTATATGCATAACGGTTCACTCAGTACCCTGCACGAAGTGGTCGATTTCTATGATCAGGGAGGGGTGCCCAATGAACTCCTCGACCCTCTGATCCGTCCGCTCGGTCTCTCATCACAGGAGAAATCGGATCTGGTTGATTTTATGCAGTCCCTCACCGGCAGTAATGTGGATACCCTGGTTGCGGATGCATTCGACGCACCGGTAGGCGATGTTGGGGAAGGGGATCCCAGCTGGGTGCATGGCAGCGAAGTGGAGGTGCGTTAGATGACGCAGTCTGACAAAAAGCTCTGGCTGGTTCTGCTGTTCACTCTTCTGTCTGTCACCATGGCATCTGCCGCGACAGACGAGATCGGTGGGGATTTCACGCTTACGGACCACAACAACGATACCTTCAGACTGAGTCAGCTGCAGGGCAAACTGGTGATGCTCTCGTTCGGCTACACCTATTGTCCGGATATCTGCCCCACCGAACTGGCTAAGCTGGCGGTGGTTTTCGATACCTTGAAAGCGCAGTCGGATCGTCTTCAGGGACTCTTCGTCTCCCTCGACCCGGATCGGGATACCCCGGCTGTTCTGAGTGATTACGTGGGTTACTTCAACAGTGGAATTGTTGGTCTGACCGGTACTGAAACCGCGGTGGATGAAGTGGCACGACAATACCGGGTGAAGTATCAGCGCAATCACAAGGATGGGGGAGGCTACAGTATCGATCACTCAGCCAATCTCTATCTGATCGATCGGAAGGGGGCACTGGCGGCGGTTATTCCCTATGGTATGCCGGTTGAACACATCGTTGATGTGGTACGGGGCATGTTGTCCGGGGATGGTTGAACAAGATGTTGCCTCCCTGCGAATTGACAGAAATGAACATTCGTTCAATTCTCTCTGAAGGTTCGACCAGAGAGGTTGACCGGTTTTCAGACGCTGGACGTATCCGGTGAATCCGTTATGTCTCCTCGGCAGCGCTCTATCCGGTTTAACCTGGTCGATCCTGTTTTTTTCGCTGCTGATCTCATTCTTCCCGAATCCCCTGGGGGCCGCTGAAAATCGGCTGACACCGGTTGCGCCGATACCGGCACTGCCGTTCAGGCTGCAGAACCTTGATGGCGACTACAAAAAGCTCCGGGACTATCGGGGAAAGGTGGTATTGGTCAACTTCTGGGCCAGCTGGTGTACCCCATGCCGGGACGAACTGCCCTCCATGAACCGGGCCTGGAATCGTCTGAAATCGAGCGGGATGGCAATGCTGGCGATCAATCTGGGGGAGGACAGGGAGGCGGTCAGCGCTTTCCTGCGCGACTATCCCATCGATTTCGAAGTGCTGATGGACGAACGGGGACGTATCAGTCAGCGTTGGCGAATCAAAGCGCTACCCACCACATTGTTGCTCAACAAACGGGGACAGATCATCTATCAGGTGATAGGGGAACGTGAATGGGATCAGCCGGCTTTGATTGAACTCATCGAATCACTCCAGTCTGGTTACTAGGTGTCGCTCAAATTGACCGCGTGTCTGCTGCCGCTGCAGCAGGGTGGAATCACATGAAGTGACCTGACCGAGGCTATCCGCAGCGTTTGTGAAGGTTAATAAAGATGCTGTTCTATTTCCCGGAGAACCCAGGGTTTTAGAGCAGGGTAGAATCAGGTCCTAGTCAGGAGTCTCATAGCGTACATCGGTGATCCAGTATCGGGTTACCCCAGCCGGTGTCTCCACAACGACCTGATCGTCTAGATTGCGTTTCAAAAGCGCTTGTGCCAGTGGCGAGTCGAGACTGATGTAACTGGGGTGACGATCGATTTCATCCGGTCCGACGATACGATACTCCTGTTCCTCGCCATCCTCGGATTCGAGCTGAACCCAGGCGGCAAAGAAGACCTGCTCTGAATTGGTCGGTGCTTGATTGACAACTTTCAGGCTGGGCAGGCGTTTCTGCAGATAGCGGATTCTGCGGTCGATCTCGCGAAGCTCCTTCTTACGGTAGATGTATTCTGCGTTTTCCGATCGGTCACCTTCCGCTGCCGCCGCCGCCAGGGCTTTGGTTACATCCCGACGCCGCAGCCATAATTCCTGCTGTTCAGTTTTCAGGCTTTCATATCCCCCTAGTGTGATATAGGGTGATTTCGGTGGAGCAGGTGGTCTGTATCTTCCCATGGCCTATTTGAATGAGAGGGTGACGGTTAAGAATTTGTTACTGGCATCGGATTAAGAATCCAATTCTTCAAATTAATGCCATTCAGCGACTGTTAATGGAAAACCATTCATTCTTACTTGGAATGTTGTTAACAAACACTAGTATTGCACAATCACCAATTCACAGGATCAAGGTGACATATTCACCATTGAAATGATGTTTGAATACTCTAAAATCAGCCAGATACAAATCATAACGGATTAATAAAAAAGGGGACAATTGGCGTGGCAAAGATGAAACTCACAGAAAAACTGTCAAAAATAGTTCTAACCCTGCTGGTTTCCGGGATCATCGCCGCATGTGGCGGCGGTGGCGGCGGTGGTTCGGATGATGATGACGGCGGTGATGGTGGCGATGGTGGCAGCTCCAGCGGCAGTATCAGCGGTCAGATATCAGTTCCCGGCTATGTGGTTACCGACAGTGACGTCAATGATGATCAAACCACGCCGGTCGCCAATCAACCTGCAAACAATGCGCAGTCCGTACCCAACCCGGTCAACATCGGTGGTTATGTGAATGTTGCCGGGACAGGGGCCGCCGGTAACCTGAGGGCTTCCGGTGACCCGGATGATTACTACCTGGTCAATCTGACTTCGGGACAGACCCTGGTACTGAATATCGGTGATATCGATGTGGGTGGTGTCGATCTGGATCTCTACCTGTTCGATGTGAACAATCTGAGCAATCCGGTAGCCAGTTCAATCGGTACATCGAAGTTTGAAACCATCGTGGTGCCATCCGATGGACAGTACTATGTCATCGTGCACGCCTACAGCGGCGCCTCAAACTATCTCCTGTCGATTGGTTTGACCTCCTCTTCAATCCTTCCGCAAGGTGGCATGAGCATCACCGATGATTTTGTGCCCGGTGAGGTACTGGTGAAGTTCGATAGTGCTTCCGCCCAGGCGAAAGCCCTGGATACCGGCCTGAGCCACTACAGCTTCAGCCAATCTGCCGAGAATGAGATCGGCATCCAGCGGCTGACTCTGAATGATCAGTTCGTCAGTCGTGCAGCGGCCCGGCCTGGTATCTATGCTCAGATGGACAGCGAAGCCCAGCTGAAGCTGGATACCATCATGGCGATCAAAGAGCTCAACCAGCGCAGTGACGTGGTCTATGCTCAGCCCAACTATATCTATCACGCCTCGGCGACACCGAATGACGAGTATTACAGTCTTCAGTGGCACTACAATCAGATCAACCTGCCTCAGGCCTGGGATATCACCACCGGTGATACCAGCGTCATCGTATCGGTCATCGATACCGGTGTGTTGTTGAACCATCCTGATCTTAGCGGTCAGCTGGTGAACGGTTATGACTTCATCTCCGATGCGGGCAATGCAAACGACGGCGACGGCATCGATGCCAATCCGGATGATGCCGGTGACGAGATTCAGAATGGCGTCTCCAGTTTTCACGGTACCCACGTGGCCGGAACCGTGGCCGCCAGCAGTAACAACTCCACTGGTGTGGCCGGTGTGGCCTGGAACGTGCGCATCATGCCGATCCGTGTGCTGGGTAAGCAGGGCGGTTTCAGTAGCGATATCATCGAGGGTATTCTCTTCTCAGCCGGCCTCTCCAATGCTTCCGGAACGACACCGAGCCAGAGAGCGGATGTCATCAACATGAGTCTGGGTGGCGCTTCTCCCGACCAGGCCAGTTTTGATGCGATCACGGCGGCGCGCAACGCCGGGGTTATCGTGATTGCCGCAGCGGGTAATGAAAACACCTCACAACTGGCCTATCCCGCATCCTATACCGGTGTGGTCTCGGTGAGCTCGGTTGATCAAAGCCGTACCCGGGCACCCTATTCGAATTACGGTACCGAGATCGATGTGGCGGCACCTGGTGGTAACACTCAGGCTGACGTGGATGGTGACGGTCGAGCTGACGGTGTTCTCAGTACCCTGGGTGATGACTCTCAGGGTGGCACCAGCTTTACCTATAACTTCTACCAGGGCACCTCGATGGCGGCGCCTCATGTGGCGGGTGTTGCTGCATTGATGAAATCTGTCTACGCGGGTCTGACGCCGGCCGAGTTCGACAGCATGCTCTCCTCCGGGGAGCTGACGAACGATATCGGTAACAGTGGCCGGGACGATCTCTACGGGCACGGTCTGATCGATGCCTACAAAGCCGTTGTGGCCGCACAACAGCGGGGTGGTGGTAATACACCCACGGATCCCGCGCTGAGTGTCAATCCTCAGAGCCTCAACTTCTCTAACTCACTGCAGTCCACTTCACTGTTCGTGGAAGAGATCGGCGGTTCTGTCGGAACGGTCCAGATTACTGAAAACATCTCCTGGTTGTCGGTTGCGGCAAATCAGGTGAATGGTTCAGGTATCGGCAGTTACACCGTCAGTGTCGATCGTAGTGGACTCTCGCCGGCAACCTATACCGGTACGATTCAGGTGAGTGCAGGAACCTCCAGCGTCGATGTGAACGTGATCATGCAGGTACTGGATAGTTCGATTAGCGGAGATGCCGGTCGTCACTACGTACTGCTGGTCAATAATGCAACCAGTCAGCCGGTACAGCAGGATGAGGTGAATACCAATACTGGTAGCGGCAGTTACAGCTTCAGTAATGTAAGTTCGGGTGACTACTACATCGTTGCCGGTTCAGACATGGATATGGATAACCTGATCTGTGACAACGGTGAGTCCTGTGGTGCCTATCCCACCCTCTCCCAACCCAATGTGGTTACGGTTGGGTCAGGAGCAGTCAACGGGCTGGATTTTTCAGCAACCTATGAGTATCAGACGCCAACTTCCAGCGCACTCTCTGCAGAAGAGAGCGTTCAAGAGCTGATGGTCTACCCACGTCAGGACTGAGGGGATAACAGATGAAACGATTTAACACATTGAAATGGCTGGGGCTCTCAGCCCTGATGATCACTATGACCGCTTGTAATACCCAGGATAATTCAGTTTCCGTCGTCAAAGACGGTGTTGTCTGCTCGAATAACCAGGCAGCCGGTATGCATCTGGTTAAAGAGGGCGTCATCAAAAACGTCGGCGGCGGCGTGGTGATGAGTGACAAATCGCTCAAAGCCGGCGAGGAGGCTAAGTCTGAGGCAGATGACAGCTGGCTGGTGCGAGTCGACATGGGGCAGCAGCCGAGCGGCGGTTATGGATTGAAACTGCTCTCTGACAAGTTGGCCATCGAGGAACAGACGGCAACATTTGCACTGCAGTGGAGTAAACCGGAGCCTGGTATGGCACAGGTGCAGATGATCACTTATCCATGTCTCTATCTGAAAGTTGCCAAAGGTGATTACACCCGTCTGGCGGTGGTTGATGAAGAGGGCAATCAGAAGCACAGCCTGGATCTGCCTTAAGTGATAAATTGAACTTATCAATCAGCCGCAGAGGCTGACATCGAGTTAAAAGCTTATCGGCCCGGTAATCTCTCTTTACCGGGTCGATAAAAGCTTGATGATTTCCACTCCCGTTGATCATCTACATTCACTGCCTCCACATTTCCCTGCAGATAGCCGAAGATTATCCTTTTTCAGTCGGATAGAAGTAAATTGTTATGCAAGTACCAGGATAATCCTTGCTTGGCTTGCGTTCACTCTCTGAAGATCTCCTATTGTGACTTTTGCTTGGATGCCGATAGGGCTTCAGGTGCACTGATGAATTCTCTTTATGATCTTTAATGATTTCAGTGTCGCAATGTGAGGTGAATGAAGTGAGGTTTTTTCAGTGACGGATTGATGAAATCCCGCTTTATCTCATTCCAGGAATGGAATTAAATACAAACAGTTGACACAAAAGGGGTGTGATCTATGAGCAGTAACGGCAGTTATACCATCTCCTCCATGCAGAGGAGTGACATTGACAAAATGGTTGATCTGCTGCGACAGCTGTTTTCAATTGAAGCGGATTTTAATGTAGATCCGGATAAACAGAGGCGAGGTTTGGAACTGCTACAGGAGTCTGAAGCAGCCGAGATCTTTGTTGTCAGAAGTGCTCGCCAGGAGGTTGTCGCGATGGCAACCCTGCAGTTGGTTGTCTCCACTGCAGAGGGTGGGTTGGTTGCCTGGATGGAGGATGTCGTTGTCGACGCGGACCATCGTGGTCAGGGTGTTGGAGAGTTTCTGCTATCCCACATCAACCGTTGGGTCGAGAGCCGAGGGATAAAAAGAGTCCAGCTGGTTGCTGACCGGGATAATCGATCAGCAATCGAATTCTATAAAACACAGGGATGGCAGGAGATCAATTTGAATGTGCTTCGTCATCAATAGGGGTTCGCATCCTGACCCGGTATTAGTGTTAACAGGCCCTAGAATAATTCACTTTTCAGCAGCGGCTCAGCTGTTGCGTAAAGCGTTTGAGTTTAGGATAATTGCAGGACAAGGAAGCACTGTGTTTGATGGGCTCATGGACCTCATGGCGACAGCCTAAGGTTGATTGAGCCAGACCATTTCGATGCAGATTACAAAGGATTTTAGGTAGACAGGTAAAACTATGCTATCGAAGAGCGCTATTGCGGGCTTGGATGCCCCCCATCCAGCTGCACTGTGGGTCGAGAATGTCTCACTGGACCCGCTGCAGGTCGATTGTGTCACCGCCCAAATGTTGGCAATCCTTGATAATCACAGTAAGTTGGGTTTGGAAGAGCAGATTACACTGATTGCGATTTATGGTGTGGTCAAGGATCGCCCAGGTCTGATCTTCGATCAGGTTGTGCACAACATCATAGACAAAGCCAGAACCCAAAGTGATGCCAGAATCATGCAGGAGTTGCATGATCTGAGATTAACCGCAGAGCAACGCATACCCAAACAGATCATGAGACATTTCAAACTGTTTCTAGCCGAATCGCTGGACGGATTTGATACCTCTCTCGATGCCAGAAATCTTGTTTAAGACCCACCTGAATAACAGGTTCTGGTCAAACGGTTGAGGACTTTACGTATACTCCCCCTGCCATTGCAGGGGGGATTACATCTACAGATTAGTAGAGATCAACGATCCCAATTCCAGTTCATCAGACCCGTGGTCAGAAACAGTCCCAGGGCACGACCGAACTCCTGGCAGAACTCATAGGGTTTCTCAGCACCGGGTTTGGTGACATTGAAATCCTCTTGAGTGGCCATTTCGCCGGTCTCTGGATTGATCCATCCTTCTCCATCGGGATTCTCCTGAACCACAAAACCATCCGTGACCAGCAGGTCCATCAACTGCCCACCCCGGTCACTCTGGTGAATCTGCATGTCACCCTTTTCATTCTGACTCAGACCGGTTACCTGGATCACCTTGTCGCCTTTGGTGATGGTAATGTCATTGGCGACATACATATCATTGTTTTTGAACTTCTCAGTGTCGATGGTGATCTTGGTTGCATCTTCCAGTTGAAAGGTGGTCTTTTCCCAGAAATTGACATCGGTCTTGCCATCGCCATTCCAATCCACATGGGGATCACCCCAGATGTTGGTCTCTTCCCCGGTCTCCTTGTTGCGAACAATGATCTGTGATTTGTTCTCATTCAGCACCAGCTCATATTGATCCCCAAGGTCGATGGTGGCCTTACCGTCACACTGCTGGGTCACCGTCCATTCCTGGTCGGCAGGGCAGGGCTCAGGAGGACAAGGCTCGGGTGGGCATGGCTCAGGACCAGGTTCCGGAGGTGCCGGTTCAGGCGGGCAGGGCGGTTCAGGTGGTGCTGGATCTATTGGGCAAGGTGCCGGTCCTGGTTCCGGTGGTGCCGGCTCAGGGGGACAGGGTCCCGGCCCTGGCTCCGGAGGAGAGGGAGGCGGCGGTGTAGGCCCAGGAGGACAGGGTATGAACGGGGGAGGTATGGGTGGTCCAGGCATTGGTGGAAAAGGCAGTTGTCCTCCGGGTGGACAGGGTAGCTTTGGCCCAGGCATGCAACCCGGCAGCTGTGGCATATGGGGCCTGGGCAGGGGGATTCTGCCGCAACGTATTTTGAATAACGAGGGTAGAGAGAAGTTCATCGGGCCCTGCTTGTCCGCTAGAGCGCTTAGCCCGGCGCTCGCGAGTCCATTCATTGGGGGTAAAGAGGACATGCTTACACTCCTTTGTATTTGATATTAAAAATGCACGAAGCTCATTATTCATCCAAAGCCATTCTCAACAAGCTGGGAATTTCCCTAGTACGCGTTATCCCTAGTATCGAAATTGTTTTGCAGGTGTTAGTTTTTTGTTTGACAGAGATATTGAGTGCAGTGTGTATGCATAAATCAGGGAAAGGGAAGCGATTATGACTGAAGGTGTATCAGGTTCCAGCGGCGGTATCGGACAATCAGGCGAGGGAAACAGTAGTAGTGCAGAGTCGCCTCAATCCACCCAGGCAGTGGATGGTATGACGACGGAAGATCGCTTGAAATCCACGCCAACTGAATTGGATCGGGCACTCGGAAAGCCTGCAGACAGTATGATAGCAGCGGAGGAAGCGAGTAAAGCCGCCAAACAAAATCCCAAACAGGATAATGTGCAGATCTGTTGCCGTCCCGCTCAGATTGCCTTGGGTCTGGTGGAGCACTGCTGGGTACGTACCGATACCAAGGATGTGGGGCTTGGTGGAAATCCCGATCTGGTGCCCGGTGAGGCCTATGAGAGTCCCTACGCCACGGAGACCTATGTGATCGACCACTCGAAAGACACGCCAGAGCATTGTACGACAATGAATAATGTCAATGAGCTCTGTGTGAACGGCATTCTCGATGATGAGCTCAACAAATCACAAGGCGGTTTCGGTTTGCACAATAATTGTCAGAGTTATGCATACAGCGTGGTCAACCGCTGTCGGACCGGTCCTCAAATACCCGTGAAGTAACCGCCTTATGTCTTCCGGCTCAGCTCAACATCAACGACTCTTATTAAGAGTCATCATGGCCTTGGGCTCACTTGCCCTGGGAATCTATTTTGCGCAGTTATCCCTTTTCAATGCCTGGCAGACAGCGTTTGAACAACTCGAGCCGCACCATCAACGGTTTGAGATTCAGTTCTGGCTGTACGCGGTCTTGAGTGTTGTCTGTATCGGATTTTTTATCTGGCTGACCCGGGATACCATCAAACAACTGAATGCAAATAGTTCTAAGAATTAGCCGACCATTGGGTGTGAGCGCCTGAAATCCTGCCGGCCATCTGAGCACAGACAAAGCTGATCGAGGTGTAAGTTATCCCAAAGCTGGGTAGTGGCAAGAGTGACTCGGCAACTGTAGAGTAAATTACACTGGAATTGAGTGCGATTTGATCAATACACGATGCAACTTTGTCTTGTCCATGCCCGCTTTCAGATGAAAGGATTCACTTGTGGGCTTGGTTGCCTTGTCAATAATCGAGTCGTGCGGCTGATTATTGTTGGTGCGTAAACAATACAACCGGATGTACGGTTGCTGGGGGACGCTCAAAGTATGAGAAGTTAGGGCCAATTGGATTAGTGTTAACAGGCCCTAAGAAGAACTGTTGGGTAGCATTGAGAAGGGTAACCACATCAACGAGGGCTCCTCGTTTTCTGCCAGCTCCTCTTTCAGGATTACATGACCGGTATTGGTCGACCAGTGTAGTACGCTGTCAGGTCCCCTTTTGACTTGCGGTTGATCCGTGCCTTCCGGGATAGGGCTGCCCATCTGCTGCCAGAGCTGGGTCTTGAGCTGGGTGTGGTATTTTTTACGATAACCGACCTTTACACCATTGACCCATTTATCATGGAAAAAGACCGTCACATAGTGGGCAGGAATACCGTTGAAGACACCGATCTTTGAAGCACACAGGCGATTGCCAAATGGATTTACCTGATCCTGGCACTGCCACTCGATGTCGGGAAAGACTTTCATGAACTCCTCTTCAGTGACCTGGTTATCCAGAGCCTGAAGGTTCAGCTTGATCTCATCCTCGCCCCAAAGGGTCAACACCACCGTGTCGGTTCGGCGTTGACCGTCTTCGGTGAAAACCAACCAGAAAATCGGCCCGATCACTGCTACGAAAGCCAGCAGGCGTTTATATAGAGTCGGCACTTTAAAATTCATCTGGTTGCTGTTTCCGCGATCGTTGGAGCGTGATGGATGAGGAGGGCGGTGATTATCACCGCCCTCAGTCAGGGTTACCGGACTATTTGTTCTCCCGGTTGTCGATCAGATTGTCGACCACGCTGGGATCCGCCAGGGTTGAGGTATCCCCCAGAGTATCCAGTTCGTTGGCGGCAATCTTGCGCAGAATACGACGCATGATCTTACCGGAGCGGGTCTTCGGAAGACCTGGTGACCACTGAATCAGATTGACCTTTGCGATCGGACCGATTTCAGAACGCACCAGCTTTACCAGCTCGGTTTTCAGTTCATCTGTACCCTCTATGCCAGCCATCAGGGTGACATAGGCATAGATTCCCTGGCCAGTCAGATCATGGGGATAACCGACAACCGCAGCTTCGGCTACGGAATCATGCAACACAAGTGCAGATTCAATTTCAGCAGTACCCAGACGGTGACCGGATACGTTGAGAACGTCATCCACACGACCGGTAATCCAGTAGTAGCCGTCTTCGTCACGACGGGCCCCGTCACCAGTGAAGTAGTAACCCGGATACATGGCAAAGTAGGTTTCGAAGAAACGTTTATGGTCACCGTAGACGGTGCGCATCATGGATGGCCATGGCTGTTTGATCGCCAGGTTGCCTTCGGCCGGATTGCCTTCGATTTCATTACCCTGGTCATCCAGCAGTACCGGATCGACACCAAAGAATGGACGTGTGGCTGATCCAGGCTTCAGAGGTGTAGCACCAGGCAGCGGAGTCAGCATATGTGCGCCGGTTTCGGTCTGCCACCAGGTGTCGACGATCGGGCAGCGCTCATCACCGACCACGTGGTAGTACCACTCCCAGGCTTCTGGGTTGATTGGCTCACCAACGGTGCCGAGCAGACGCAGGCTTGAGCGGCTGGTCTTTTTCACCGGTTCTTCGCCCGCACCCATCAGGGAGCGGATGGCGGTCGGAGCCGTATAGAAGGTGGCAACGTTGTGCTTGTCGCAGACCTGCCAGAAACGAGAGATATCCGGATAGGTTGGGATACCTTCGAACATCAGGGTGATGGCGCCATTGGCCAGCGGTCCATAGACGATATAGGTATGCCCGGTGACCCAGCCCACATCGGCGGTACACCAGTAGACCTCGCCATCCTTGTAATCAAACACCAGTTTGTGGGTCATGGCAGCCTGCAGCAGGTAGCCACCGGTGGTGTGCAGTACACCTTTAGGCTTACCGGTAGAGCCTGAGGTGTAGAGGATGAACAACGGATCGTCCGCCTCCATCTCTTCTGCCGGGCAGTCGTCGGACGCATCGGCCATCGCTTCGTGGTACCAGACATCACGATCACTATCCCATTCCACAGGATCGCCACCACGTTGGACAACGATACTGGTGTGGACATTGGGGCATTGAGCGATAGATTTATCTGCATTGGCCTTCAATGGTACTTTTTTACCGCCACGCATGGATTGATCGGAAGTGATCACCACCTTACAGTCGGAGTCTAGGATCCGGTCACGCAGCGCATCTGGAGAAAAGCCACCAAATACAATCGAGTGAACGGCGCCGATGCGGGTACAGGCCAGCATGGCAACGGCCGCTTCCGGAATCATCGGCAGATAGAGGGAGACACGATCGCCCCGATTGACACCACGTGACTTCAGGACGTTGGCAAATTTACAAACTTCCTGGTGCAACTCACGGTAGGTGATGTTGCGGGACTCATCCGGGCTGTCACCCTCCCAGATAATCGCAACCTGGTCTCCCCGGCTTTCCAGATGGCGATCAAGACAGTTGTAAGAGACGTTGAGTTTTGCACCTTTGAACCACTCGATATGCAAATCGTCTTTGCCAAAGCTCCAATCCAACGCTTTATCCCACTTCTTGAACCAGCTGATGTACTGATCGGCCTGTTCAGACCAGAATCCTTCCGGGTCGCTGATGGAGCGTTGGTACATCTCTTGATACTGGGCATCGTTAACGTTGGCCTGGGCTGCAAAATCAGCCGGGACGGGGTAGACCTTGTTTTCAGACATTGAATTCTCCTCAATGGTGGTTTTTCGTTATCAACTGCCGGGTTAGGCTTCAGCTTGCTATTTAAACAATGCTAGCGGTTGCTCGGCATTGCTCTATATCAAGCACGCTAGGGTTCAGTAATGATCGTTAAAAAACCCTAATAGTTACTTTTTTGCTCAACCCCTCATTCTATTCCTCGTCATTGCGTTATAAAACGTCTCAGTTGGCATTGACTGGGATTAGGAAACATATCTGTCGCCATAGCAAGAAACAGCTCTGCTGTGGCAACAGCATCACTTAAGGCATTGTGTGCCTTGTAATTGGGTAAATTGTACTGTGGTCTCAGATTGAACAGACGAAGGTTGCCCGGTTGAAAGGTGTGGTTACGTCGTTCAAAAAGGCGTCTTGCCAGCACAAGGGTGTCGATGATCGGGATCACGAATGGGGCGCCATAGAGTTTACGGCAGGCCGCATCGAGAAAATTCTGCTCAATCGAGGCGTAGTGGACCAGCATCACTTTCCCCGCCAATTGACGGAGCAAAATCGGCATCGCCTCTTCCAAAGGGATGCCGGTGGCTGCCTGGTCATCGGTAATCTGGTGTATCACCGCCGACTCCTCAGGGATCTCCTCTTCGATGGAGATCAGCTGATGGCTTGAGTGGGCCAGTCTGACGGTCATGTGGCTGACTTCGACAAATCCATAGCTGAGGATCTTATCCTTCTTCGGGTCGAGCCCTGTGGTTTCGAGATCGAGTGAAACGATGATCAGATCTTCGCAAACCGTATTCTTGTTGACCATCGGTGTCGACAGGTAGTCATGCAATACCCCGTCTCCGACCTTTTTCAGGGCCCGCTTGCGTTGAGACTCTTTGCTGAGAAATCGATCTAACATGATTATCGGAATCGACCTCCCTGGTAGCGGTTCTCCAGGGTCTCCTGCATATCCTGAATGACCCGAAAGGCGTCTCTGAGATGCCTGCGTTCCAGATCTGAAAGTTCGTCCGGAGACATGTAGTTATCCGCGTCAATCCCATTGCCGATCTGTTCCGCCTGATGGTTGATACGCATGCTGGCGATGAATTCCAGTGCATCGATCAGGTTCTCACCCATCTCCTGGCTGAGAATCGGGGTCTCCGCTGCGGCCCGCAGTCGATTGGTTGTGTTGACCTGTGTCAGTCCTCGATCAAGGGCGAAAACCCGGGCAATGTCGGTGATCGGAACGATGCCCCGGTGTTTGATATCGAAGGTATCGTCATGAGCACCGCCATGAATCAGTACAAAGGTACGGAAAAAGCCCAACGGTGGTCGATGTTGCAGGGCGTTTGCCGCCATATAGGCGGTAAAAATACCGTTGCCTCGGGTTTTACCGAGTATCTCCGTTTGCAGCTCTTCAAACAGTTCAAATTCACCATGGACCGGTCGCAGATCGAAAAAGATACTGGATAGCATCAGCGCCATGGGTTCCGGTTTGTTGATCCAGGTATTGAAGTACTTTTTCCAGATCTGCAGTGTCTGCCGCCATTTGGGATTCATTGCCATGGCATCGCCAGGACAATAGATGTAACCGCAGGCATTCAAGCCATCGCATACCCGCTTGGCCAACTCTTCGAAGTAGGCCGCATGCTCCGGTCTCATCTCATCGGAGATTAACAGGGCGTTGTCCTGATCCGAGTGTGATGTCTGCTCCCTGCGAGCCTGAGAGCCACCGCTTAGCCAGACGTAGGGTACCGGTGCAGGTCCGAGTTCCATCTGTGCCAGTTCGATCAATCGGCTGGTTATCGAGTCGGTCAGGGAGGAGATGGCATCACCGATATGCAGCGCGGTAGCGCTGGACGAGGCCAACTGGTACTGAAGTTCAGGCAGGCGTTCACTTATGCTCGCCAGTGTATCCAGGGTTTCGGCCTTACGTATGTCTGCTGCGAAGAAGGCCGAGTTGGTCGACTGGTGTCTGGCCAGGTCTGTAGCGGTCACCATGCCCACCACCTTGTCACCGCGCATTACCGGAAGATGGTGTACCCGCAATTTGGTCATGATCATCAGCGCCTGGATAATCAGCGTGTCTTCCTGAACCGTTGTAAGATCGGCGGTCATAATCGAGCTGACTGGGGCATCAGGGGAGACGCCGGCGGCGACGCAGCGTTTGCGCAGATCCCGGTCAGTGATCATGCCGACAAGCTGTTCATCCTTCATCAGCATCATGGAGGAGATATTCTTGGCACTCATCACCAGGGCGATTTCACGAATGCTGCTCTCCACATCGGCAGTGACCGGCGCTTTTTGAAGCAGACCCTTAATCTCACCGGTGAGTATCTCCAGGGGATTGTTGTTGTTGCTGACCTTCAGAGTTTTGACTGCCTGTTTCAGGCGGTCGCGCATCGATTCGCTGAAATGCTCGTTAAAGGATGGCTCGCTATCGCGCAGATTCTGCAAGGTTTTACAGGACATCACGTAGAGCAGGGTATCCTCGGTCGCAACACCCTGGGAGGCCCGGCTGATATCGATCAACTGGCACTGGGTGGTGTAGATGCCACCTTCCCCCAGTTTCTCAACCAGGTTCTCATCGTCATCGAGCAGTTCTACCGCACCGCTGCGCAGGATATAGAGATAGTTGCCGGTCGTGCCTTCGGGAGGAAAGGCGCTGTTGCGGCGAAGGTAACGAATCTCGAGCTGTTTTGGCAGCAGGTCGAGCTGTTCCTCGGTGAGGGCATCGAAGGGTGGGCGTTCAGCCAGAAAGTCACGTATCTCGATCAGTTCGATTTCCATGGCTTTGACTCAAATAGGTTTGTTTACATAAAAAAAATATCAACGTATTGGGGCTATATTAACAGGCCCGAAGAGAATCAGAAGCCAATACGTTGAGATTCTTTACCTTGATGATAAAAAGGCCCCGCCGAAGCGGGGCCGATTTGCAGACTTGGCTTTAGATCTTAGTGATCAGAAGCAGCGCCTGCGCCTTTAGGTACACGAATGTCCTCAACCAGATGCTGGATGTGCTCTGGTGGTGGAGCAGTGACCTTGGATACCATGGCGGCAACCGCGAAGTTGACCAAAGCACCTACCGCACCAAAGGCGTTCGGGGAGATGCCCAGGAACCAGTTGGGACCCATGTCACCCAGGAAGGAAGTACCTGGTACGAACATGATGCCTTTGTGCTGGAACACATACAGCATGGTTACGCCGATACCGGAGATCATGCCCCAGATTGCACCTGCGCGGTTCATCTTCTTATAGAAGATACCCATCATCAACACAGGGAAGATGGAACTGGCCGCCAGACCGAAGGCGATGGCCACGGTGCCGGCTGCGAAATCCGGTGGATGAAGACCGAAGTAACCCGCCAGACCGATGGCGCCTGCCATAGCGATACGACCGGCCATCAGCTCATTCTTCTCTGAGATATCGGGCATGAATACACCCTTCAGAAGGTCATGAGAGATGGAGGAAGCGATCGCCAGCAACAGACCAGCCGCGGTAGAGAGCGCAGCCGCCAGACCACCGGCAACAACCAGAGCGATTACCCAGTTAGGCAGCTTCGCGATTTCCGGGTTGGCCAGAACCATGATGTCACGGTCAACCTTGGTCATCTCGTTGCCTTTCCAGCCCCAGGCTTCAGCCTTGGCCGCAAACTCGGCATTCTTGTCGTTGTAGTACTGGATACGACCGTCGCCGTTCTTGTCTTCCCACTGCAGCAGACCGGTCTTCTCCCAGTTCAGCATCCACTGAGGTACATTGGCGATTTCGATGTTGCCTTCGACAGTACCGACTTCACCGACTTGAATGGTATTCATCAGGTTCAGACGAGCCATGGAACCTACTGCAGGTGCAGTGGTGTAGAGGATCGCGATGAAGACCAGTGCCCAACCGGCTGAAGAACGCGCGTCCTTAACCTTGGGTACAGTGAAGAAACGGATGATAACGTGAGGCAGACCAGCCGTACCGATCATCAGCGAGAGGGTGTAGACAAACATGTTGAGTTTGCTACCCATCACCTGGGTCGTGTACTCCTTGAAGCCAAGTTCGGTTACCACCTGGTCCAGCTTATCCAGCATGAAGGTGCCGGAGCCGTCTGCCATGGTGCTGCCGATACCCAGCTGAGGGATCGGGTTACCGGTAATGTTCAGAGAGACGAACACAGCAGGTACGGTGTAGGCGAAGATCAGTACGCAGTACTGTGCGATCTGGGTGTAGGTGATACCTTTCATACCACCCATTACCGCATAGATGAATACGATACCCATACCGATGAACAGGCCGGTGTCGTAGTCAGTCTCCAGGAAGCGGGAGAAGGCTACACCGATACCCTTCATCTGACCGATTACGTAGGTTACCGATGCCAGAATCAGGCAGATAACCGCAACGATACGGGCAGTACGCGAGTAGTAACGATCACCGATGAACTCAGGTACGGTGAACTTACCGAACTTGCGCAGGTAAGGTGCCAGCAGCAGAGCCAGCAGAACGTAACCACCTGTCCAACCCATCAGGAAGACGGAGGCGCCATAGCCGTTGAAGGCAATCAGTCCGGCCATGGAGATGAAAGACGCAGCGGACATCCAGTCAGCAGCGGTGGCCATACCGTTGGCAACGGGATGTACACCACGACCGGCCGCGTAGAATTCACCGGTTGATCCGGCACGTGCCCAGAAGGCGATGCCGATGTAGAGGGCAAAGGTAAAGCCCACTACGATATAAGTTAATGTTTGCAGATCCATGAATCAGTTACCCCCGTTAATCCTCATGGACGTCGAATTCGACATCCAGAGCGTTCATACGCTTTGTATAGACATAGATCAGCACCAAGAAGGTATAGATAGAGCCGTTCTGGGCAAACCAGAAGCCCAACCCGACACCACCGATTTTGATGGTATTGAGAGGCTCAACCAAGATGATGCCGAAAAGAAACGAGCAGGCAAACCAAATCACCAATAATATGGATACCAGGCGAATATTGGCTTTCCAATACTGTTCAGCAGTTTTGTTCATGTCATGATCACTCCGCCGTAATTAATCAAGTATTTGTCATTCAATGAAAGTGTCTGTGATCCCACTCGACGTCCTGTCGTACCGACATACGCTCTATCGACTACTGAAGCGAGACGGTGGGATTGACACCCACTTGTGTGTTACCGCAGAAAATGGGTTACACATTGCACTATTTTGTGGCGCTGGTGTCTATAAAGTCAAATAAAACAATAGCTTAACTCCTGTTCTCTTATGCTGCATGGCAGCATAAGTGTTACCTAAGGTAGCATTGTTGAGGGTGTGCGTTACCGATAGGATCGTGTTACGTTTCCATTGGTAAGAAAATTTTTTTTTTGCCTGGATAACCCGCTTGATTTCGTGTTATTCCAATGCCGTGTTGCGAGCGGCACAGCCCGATCAAGCCCCGGACTCGAAAAAGCGCCGCTCAAAAAACAGGATGAATGAGATATCTAATTGTTCCTGCTGAGAATAATCCCATTGTCAGCAAAACCGCATCGATCGTCTGTTTCAGGTGAAAGTTTATGCTGAAAAGTGTTTTAGAATATTTTAATTTACATCTTCTTCCGCAGGCGGAATCCGCTGCCGAGGAGACTCAGTCACAACTCAGATTGGCGGTCGCGGTTTTACTGGTTGAGATTGCCGAGTCCGATTTTGAACGGGCTCCGGAAGAGAAGTCGGCCATTCTGCATAGCATCAAACATCAATTCGGGCTTGAGTCTGAAGAGGCTCAGACTCTGATGAATCTCGCTGAACAGGAGCATCGTCACTCAACGGACTATTTTCAATTCACTACCCTGATCAACAAAAACTACAGCTATGAGCAGAAGATCCAGATCATTGAGAGCTTATGGCAGGTCGCTTTTGCAGACCGGCAGCTACACCATTATGAGGAGCATGTGATCCGCCGCCTGGCCGATTTGATCCATGTCTCACATGGAGACTTTATCTCTGCAAAACATCGGGTTATGTCTGATTAAAGGGGGTTTTCCACAGTTCCTTGCAGTTTGGTGACTCCCTTTCCCATCAATCGTCTCAGTTCATGGTATATTCCGTATACATAAGAACACACTGAAGATGCAAAGCTATGTCTAATCTGAGTGAAACCGGCGGTCAAAAGGGGACATCCACCAAAAAAGGGTGTGTGTTGATCGTCGATGATGAAGCACGGCATGCCCAAAGCCTTGCCACCATGGTTGAAAGCTGGGGCTACGAGGTCGCTACGGCATCGGACGGAGCCAAAGCGGCCGGATTGCTGGTGACGCGTCGCTTCGATCTGGTTCTGCTCGATCTGCATATGCCGGTTGCCGATGGTTTTCGGGTGATGGAGTTTGTCCGCAAGCGCAGCCTGCATACCCGAATCATCACGATTTCCGGTGACCCCTCCCTTGATGACGCCATCAATTCCCTGAAAAAGGGTGCCGATCACTTCATCCGCAAACCGGTAACTCCGGTTGATCTGCTGAAGGCGATCGATGAGAGTCTGCGTAAACAGGTCAAAGACGAAAAGCTGAATCGGGTGAAGAAGAAGGCCGAAATTCAGTCCACTTTACATCGCATGATGTTCGATGTTGCTCCGAACATACAGTTTCTGCTCGACACCAAGGGTAAGTTCCGTATGGTGAACAGCGTTTTCACCAAGGTTACCGGTTATCCGAAAGAGAAGATTCTCGGTCAACACTGGAGTTCGCTGGTGGAATCGGATCAGGTGGACCGCATTCACCATGTATTCGAGGAGCGCCGCAGCAGTCCTGATCGTTTTCCCGAGGTCGAACTGAGATTACGTTGCTATGACCGACCCAACGGGCAGAATGAGGCCAAGTCAAAGAGTATTCTGGTGGCACTGCAATCGAAGCGACTCTACTCACGCAGTGGTGAGAAAAAGGTCTTCTTCGGTACCTACGGGGTCGCCAGGGATATCACTCAGTACAACAAGCTGGAAGAGCTGAACAAGTATCAGGAGTTCCATGACAACCTGACCGGTTTGCCCAACCGGGTACTGTTCGATGATTATCTCAGTTTCGCCCTGACCCAGGCCAAGCAGGAGGCAGATATGCTCTGTCTTCTGAATATCGTGGTTGTGGATTTGAAACAGGTGAATGAGGCCTATGGACACTCGGTCGGAGATGACTACCTGCAGTATTTGGCAACCAGACTGAAAAAGCTGGTTCGCAAGGGAGACATTCTGGCGCGTGTCGATGGGAGTGAATTTGCTGTGCTGCTGTCGCATATCAAGCAGGAAAAATCTGCCATCCATATCTCCGAAAAGATTCGCGCTGGTCTGAGCAAATCCCTGGTGATCAATGGCCAGTCCCTGTCACCCCAGCTCAGCATCGGATCCTCCGTATATCCCAAAGATGCTGAGGGCAGTGAGGAGCTGCTGAGATTTGCGCAGGCAAATCATGGCATCAATCTGCAGAGTAAACAGCGTCACCTGGCGCAGAGCTCGAACTGGATCAAGTTGATCAAGAACCAATCCTGACCTCATGGAACGACTGAGTCGGCGGCCTGCCGGCTCAGTTTTTCTTGCCTTTCTTCTCTCTGGGAATACCGAAACGCTGACGTCTCTCCCACAGGGCTTTACGGCTGATGCCCAGTTTTTTCGCCAGTTCCGTCTCTGTCATATGATCCTGGTTATCCAGCACGAAGTGTCTGAAGTACTCTTCAAGCGAGAGGTTATCGTTTACGTTTTCAAGTTTATGCTGACCACTGGTGATGTGATGATCGATTGCCAGCAGTTCCGGAGTGATACTCTCACCTTCACAGAGAATCACGGCTCTTTCGATGGTGTTGGCCAGTTCCCTGACATTACCGGGCCAGTGGTAGCGTCGAATCGCTTCCAGTGCACTGCGGCTCATGTTCAAGGCGGGACGATTCAGCTGGTTGCAGGATTTGCTCAACAGATATTTAGCCAGCGCCTTGATGTCGTTGCCCCGTTCACGAAGAGGCGGCAGGGTCATCTCCACCACCCGCAGGCGAAAATAGAGATCGCTGCGAAAACTCTGCTGCTGCACGAGTTTTCTGACATCCTGATGGGTGGCGGCAATGATGCGTATGTCCGAACTGTTCTGGTCACCCTCCTGGCGGGGTGCGTATTCGTCTCCCTGCAGTACCCTTAACAGTCTGGCCTGAGCGGCCATCGATAATTCACCAACCTGATCCATGAAGAGGGTGCCGCCCTGGGCTTTTGCCAACAGGCCACCGCGTCCGTTGTGTCGCTCGTCCTGCTGACCGAACAGCTCCGCCTCCACCTGATGTTCCGGCAAAGCGGCACAGTTGAATACCACAAACGGTGATTGGCTGCGGTGGCTGCGTTCGTGCAGTGCCCGGGCAACCAGCTCTTTGCCGGTTCCCGATTCACCGAGAATCAATACCGTGGCGTCGGTTGGTGCCACTTTATCGATGCGACGGAAGACATCGACCATCGCCGAGCACTCTCCGATCATGCCACGAACCGGATAGCTCTTCTCCACTTCCGATTTGAGTACTTCCTGTTGCCGAAGCTGGCGGTCTTGTTTTATCACCCGCTCGACCACCATCAACAGCTCATCGTGATCGAAAGGCTTGGCGATATAGTCGATGGCGCCCAGCTTCATGGCATCCACCGCTGAGCGGATACTGGCGTAACTGGTCATGATCAATACCGGCGTGGGTGTGGCGATATCGATGATTTCGGTACCGGGTGCACCCGGTAAGCGGACATCGCTGATGATCAGGTCAAAATTCTTCAGTGGCAGTTGTCTGGCTTCCTCCACCGATCCGGCTTCGACCACCACATAGTCGTTGCGTTCCAGCAAGCGTTTCACGGCCCGACGGATGACGGATTCATCTTCAACAATCAATATTTGGTTCATGGGATTATCCGAGCAATGCTATACCACTTTGTCATGAAAGGTTCTGGGCAGGTCCATAATCACCCGGGTACCCTCTCCCTGGTCTGAATCGATGGTGATTGCACCTTTATGATCAGAGACGATTTTATAGGCGATTGCCAATCCGAGACCGGTTCCTTCTCCTGGTGCCTTGGTGGTGAAAAAGGGCTCGAACAGATAACCCAGGTTCTCCTCGGATATGCCTTCACCCTGATCGACGACCTGCAGTCTGATCAGGTCTCCGATCTCATCGGCTTTGATCTCCACCGATGATCCCGGGGTGGAGGCGTGACAGGCATTGGTCAGCAGGTTGACCAACACCTGGGAGATCGCCTGCCGGTCCCCCTCGATCGACCACGCTGAGTCGCAGTTGTTGATAAAACGGATCTGGCGGCCGTCATGGGTGAGTTTGACCAGCCTGATCGCCTCCTCGACAACATCGTGCACAATGAAGCTCTGTGTGTCCGCACCAAGCCCACCGCTGCGACTGAAGTTCATCAGGGTTTTGACGATGTCGGTGATTCGCTGGGTTTGGTTGAGAATCTCGTTGATACTCTCCTTGATCAACTCGGGATCATCTTCATGGCGTAGGTTTTGTGCCAATGAAGCGATGCCGGTTACCGGATTGCCGATCTCATGTGCCACACCGGCGGCCAGACGGCCGATGGAGGCGAGTCGTTCACTGTGTGCCAGCTCCGCTTCCAGGGTCTCCAGGTCGGTCAGATCCTCCATCAGCATGACCTGGCTGGTGCGAGCCTCTTCCACCGGATGGTCCATTGGCAGCGGTGCCGGGATGGCGGCCTTATGCAGATTGAACCAGCGGCTCTTATTGCCATGGGTCACTTCCAGGTGGTGAATATGTTCGTCCGCCGCTGAAGCAAAACCACCCAGCAGATGACCCCAGGGTTCAGGCAGACGGTGCAGCGAGACACCGATTGCATCGCGGGCATTCACGCCAGTCATCACCTCCATCGCCAGATTCCAGATGGTAACCGTCCGCAACCTGTCGATGGTGCAGACCCCAAGCGGAAGATCGAGCAGGATCTGCCTGTGATAGCGGCGCAGGTTATCCAGATCCGCACTCAGACCGCGAAGCCGGGTGCGGGAGTGCTCCAGTTGATCCTCGATGAAGCGCATCGAATCCGCCAGTGCGGTTTGGGTATGGATATCGAGCTGCAAGCGGCGGTTGATGATCATGTGGGCCAGCTGAGGCCCCAGCAGTCCGGAGAGGTTTCGTTCGATTCGCTCGCGCAAGCGCCGCAACTGGGAAGGGCGGGTCTCCGAGCGGGTCAGACTGAGATCGCGCAGGGCCTGTTCCACCTCCCGTTGGGCCGCTTCATGGCCCAGCATCTGGGAGAGCTGCGTGGTGAATTGGGCGGTTGAACCGGCGCTCACCATACCGCCCATGGGCACAAGGGATTCACTGCAGCAGGCGTTGGCCGCCTCTTTCTCTCCAAGCGTCTGATTACTGACCAGAGAGCCGAAGACGAACAACAGGGTATTCAGGGCCAGCGACCAGAAGGTGGCAAACTCCCACTGGTCCATCCCCGATGCGAGTCTCAATCCGGGGATATCGAATTCGGTACGCACAAAACCGGAATTTTCCAGCAGCGGGAGAAGCAGGGTGGCAGACCAGACCGCAATGCCGGCCAGCAAACCGAGGATGAAACCCAACCGGGTAGCCCGGCGCCAGTAGAGTAGACCCACAACACCGGGCAGGAACTGGGCGACCGCAACGAAGGAGATCAGGCCGAGTTGCACCAGGCCCTGATGTTTCTCCAGCAGGATATAAAAACCGTAACCGGCCATGATGATCAGTGCGATCAACAAGCGCCGGCCGAGTAGCAGCCAGCGGTATAGATTGACCGCCGGGTCGGGAAAATTGGTCGGCAACAGAATGTGATTCAGGGTCATCGACGAGAGGGCCAGGGTGGTGATGATCATCATCGCGCTGGCTGATGAGACCCCGCCGATGAAGGCCAGCACCGGTAACCAGCTGGGCCCCTGTTCCAGGCTGATGCCAAGGGCGAAAAAGTCCGGATGAATCGGCAGTTCAATCGCTCTTCCCGCCCAGAGAATAATCGGAATCGGCAGATTGATCAGCAGCAGAAACAGGGGGAATGCCCAGCTGGCTGTGCGCAGTGCCTTGGGCTCAAGGTTTTCGGTGAACAGCATATGAAATTGACGGGGCAACAGAAACGCCGCCGCGAATGCCAGCAATATGAGGGTGGCCCAGGGCCCCTCTCGTACCGGTGCATAGAGTTTCTCCAGAGCCTCCGGGTGGTCGGCCAGCCACTGTTCCAAGCCGCCAAAACCACCGAATACGCCAAACAGGGCGGTCGCTCCAATCACCAGCATGGCAACCAGTTTGACCATCGATTCAAAGGCGATGGCCAGCACCAGTCCCCGGTGTTTCTCGCGGCTGGTGCTGTGTCTTGCACCGAACAGGATGGCAAACAGCACCAGCGTGCTGCAGAAGATCAGAGCGAGAATTCGCGGTGCCACGGTCTGGCTGGCAACCTGAAGTGAATCGGTGACCGCACGGATCTGCAGTGCGATGTAAGGCAGGGTGCCCAACAGCATAAACAGAGTGACCAGTATACCGGCGAGCTGAGAGCGATAACGGAAAGCGAACAGGTCCGCCAGTGAGGTAAGCTGGTACTCTCGGGTCAGGCGAAGAATTGGCTGAAACAGTATCGGGGTGAAGGCGAATGCCAGAGTCACCCCGAGATAGATGGTTAAAAACAGGTAGCCCTGAGTCTCTGCGAAACTGACGCTGCCATAGTAGGTCCAGGATGTCGCATAGACACCGAGTGACAATACATAGATGCTGGGATGTCTGATAAACCTTTCAGGAATTCTGCCACTGTCCGCGGCAAACGCGATCAGAAACAGTATTGCCAGATAGACAACGCTGATGCCGAAGAGTAACCAGAGTTCATGGTTCATGGCGTCGACGGTTTACCCAGGCAATAAAGAAGATGACAGCCAACCAGAGCAGGTAGGGCAGATACCAGTGACTCCCAGGAGAGGTCCACCACATCATCACTGGCGTGGAGAAGAGCAATATGATCAGCAGAACCAGCGCCAGGGTTCTGTCAATCTGTCGGTCCGGGGGCGTATCAGGCATTAGGGAAGCCTAGCAGTTGTTACTTAAGGTAACAACTGTCATCTGCCGGGGAGAGGCGTCTTGAGGTTATTCAGGCAGAGCCAGAGGGACGCCCCATTCAAGGCGTCCCCCGTTTTGACTATTTTTGGCCGTTGATGTTATCGACCATTTCGTGGAGTTTTGCGGAGAGCTCATTGGGTTCAAATTTGGGCACATAGGCATCTGCACCAACCCCTTTACCCAAGGCCATATTGGCATCGGCGGAGAGCGAGGAGTGCATGATGATCGGTATGTCGCTGAAGCGGGCATCCTCTTTGATCTTCTTGGTCAGGACGTAACCGTCCATCTCTGGCATCTCAACATCGGTAAGGATGATCTGCACAAAGTCGCTCGGTCTGTGATCCGTGGCACTGGCTCGTTCGGCAATCTCCTTGAGCTTATTCCAGGCTTCCGCGCCATTTGAGGTGCTGATGTATTTCATGCCCATATGATCGAGAGTACGCATGATCTGATCCCGGGCCACGGCTGAATCATCGGCAAACAGCAGGGTGACATCGCTGTCCTCAACCTGTTTGATGCCGTCGAAGATATCCGAGCCCTGACCAAATCCTGAGGTTTGGCTCAGTACCATCTCCACATCCATGATCATGACCAGACGACTATCCTTGAGCTCTGTCACTGCGGTAACCAGGCCGCCATGTTGCTGGGCCATCATCGGCGGGGGAACTTTTACATCCTCCCAGGCGAGACGTTCGATGGTATCCACGGCATGCACCAGAAAGCCCTGAACATTTTTGTTGTATTCAGTGACGATCAGAATGCCTGGCTTCTCTTCAGTCTGTATGCCGCAGAAGTCTGGCAGGTTGATGACCGGAATCATATTACCGCGCAAACTGACCATGCCTTCCACCGATGCCGGCATGTCAGGTGCGTGGGTAATCTCCGGCACGAGCATCACTTCACGCACCTTGAATACATTCACACCGTAGGTCTCTTCACGACCTGTTCTGACATCCTTTCCAAGGCTGAAAAGGAGAACCTCTAAACGATTGGTACCGGCAAGGCGTGTGCGGTCGTCTACAGATTTAATAAAATTGGACATTTTTAGTTACTCAGAATTTTGTCGCATTTCAGGATTGTGGGTAATTTGAGCACGACATAATGACTCTTCCCGACTGATGTTTGTAGCGGTCGATTTGGCCAAAGCTTTAGTCGCAGCCGCTTCCTCAGGCCAATCCTGGCAAGCCGACAGTTGTCTCTGCATGAGAGAATCTCAATTTCTAATCCAAGCGGTTGGGGAATTCTTATGATTTCGGTTAATAACTGAAGATAAATTACTGGAAAAAGGCTATATTTTACCCCAAGATCAGCGAATTCAGCGGTTTTGCCGGTTTCAGATCAAATTACTTCGATGATTCCAGGGCCTGGCCCGATAGCAAAGCGGCAATCAGCTAAATAGAGGAGAATACGTGTGAATCCGGAAAAGGTACTGTTTGGTTTTTTTATTGTACTTGCCCTGACCCTCAATTTCGGTTTTTTTGTCGGCGAACTGGACAATCCGGACCATCATCATGTCTATGAGCTGTTTGCTGTGGTCGTGGTAAACCTGGTTGCCACCGTTCTCAAGTTCGGTGATCGCACCCAGATGGGTGCGGTGCTGCTGGCCACCAGTCTGGTTGCGCTGTTACAGCTTTTTGCCGCGGCTTTGGTGTGGACTGTCGCTGTGCATGTCACTGAATCCGGACTGACCACCGTCACCATGGCCAGCATCGTTTCCCTCTCCGGTGGCGCAATGCTGGCGAATGTGGTTTCCGTGGTTCTTCTGATCATCGAAACGGTGATGTTACGTCGCTGACGCCGGCAAACGATGAACAACATCATCTTTCTGATCTTTCGGCGCATGCGGGCGCCACTACTGACCCTGATACTGGCTTATTCGGTGGCGATGCTTGGTCTGGTTCTGATACCCGGCCGGGATGGTGATGGCAATGTCTACTACATGGATTTTCTGCACGCCTTCTATTTTGTCAGCTATATGTCCAGCACCATCGGATTTGGCGAATTGCCCCATCCTTTCACTGCAGCTCAGCGCCTGTGGGTCAGTCTGTCGATCTTTTTCACGGTGGTCGTCTGGCTCTATTCCATCGGTACCGTATTGGCGCTGCTCAAGGATGAAACCTTCCAGAGGGCTTTAACAGAACGAAGATTTGCAAGAAAAATCAGTAAATTGAGGGAGTCTTTTTATCTGGTTGCTGGTTATGGGCAAACCGGGGAGGCGCTGGTCAAGGCGTTAACCGATCGCACTCAACATGCGGTGGTGATCGATATTCTGCAGGAGAGAGTGAATCTGCTGCAGCTGGAGAACCTGCGTGAGTATGTGCCCGGTTTGTGTGCGGATGCGCGTCTGCCGGAGCATCTGCTGGAGGCTGGTTTGAAACATCCACTGTGTGAGGGTGTGGTGGCACTGACCAACTCCAATGAAACCAATCTGAAGATCGCGATTACCGCCAAACTGCTGCATCCCGATATCGAGGTGATCTGCCGGGCCGACTCCCACGATATTGAAAAGAATATGGCCTCATTCGGTACCGACTACATCATCGATCCCTTCGATGCGTTCGCCCTCTATCTGGCAACGGCTATCCAGGCACCCTGTCTCAGCCTGATGCAGGACTGGCTCTCGTTGGGATTCAACGATCTACTCAGTGATCCGATTCATCCACCCAAGAAAGGCTTATGGGTGATTTGCGGTTATGGCCGTTTTGGTAAAGCGGTATACGATAAACTGGTCAAAGAGGATCTTGAGGTGGTGGTGATCGAGGCTGAGCCCAGTCAGACCGGCACTCCGCAGACGCAACTGGTGGTCGGCAGGGGAACGGAGGCCGATACCTTGATGGAAGCAAGTATCGAGCGAGCCGTTGGGCTGGTGGCCGGTACCGACAACGATGCCAATAATCTGTCGATCATCATGACAGCCCGGGAGTTGAATCCGGATCTGTTTGTGATCCTGCGGCAGAACCGTAAATATAATGATCCGGTGATTCAGGCGGTGGGAGCCGATATGGTGATGCTGCCGAGTGATATCATCGCCAACAGAATCCGGGTGTTGCTGGGCGTCCCGATGCAGCATCAGTTCGTCAGGCTGGCGATGCACCAGGATGACGAGTGGGCCTGTCAGCTGATCAGTCGTATCTCAGCACTGGTTACCGAGCATGCCCCGGATGTCTGGGAAGTCGCTTTCACTGAACAGGATACCCATGCGGTTTGTCAGTATGTTCGGGAGGGACGCAACCTGACTCTGGGAGAGCTGAGCACCGACCCCCGGGATCGCACCAGTCCATTAGCCTGTATTCCGCTGATGTTATTGAGGCACAACGATTTCAGTTTGCTGCCGGGGCCGGATCTGGTGGTGCAAAAAGATGACCGTTTGCTCTTCTGCGGCAGGGTGTCGGCAAAACACAGGATGGAATGGACCCTGCAAAATGAAAACGCCTTGAACTATATTCTAACGGGTGAGACCAGACCACAGGGTTGGATCTGGCGCAGACTGCAAAAAAGAGAGGTGACATGAGTCAACTACTAGAAAAACTGCATAAAGACCACATCAATCTCGCTCGTCTACTCGACCTGCTCTCTGCGGAACTGGACGCACTGGCTGCCGGTCACGAATCGAACTTCGATCTGAAGATAGAGATGTTGGATTACATCGAGCACTATGCCGAACAGTCTCATCATCCTACTGAAGATCAGATCAACGCGGTCGCCTTCAAGAAAAAATCGATGCAACCCCATGCGGCTCTCTATGAACGGATCTGTCGTGAACATGTCAGCCTGTTAGGGTTGGCCAACCGTTTCCGAACCACCCTGGAGGGGGCGATGCAGGGTGAAGTGTTGCTTCGTGATGAAGTGGAGACGCAGGGACGGGAGTTTGTCGCCTTGCAACGTCAGCATATCGATCTGGAAGAGGAGGAGGTATTCCCTCTGGTGGAGCAGGCGTTGAGTGACAAGGATTGGAAAAAACTCGAGGCAGAGATCACTCATGGCGAAGATCCGGTATTCCACCGTCAGGATTACAATCGCTTCCGCAGTCTGATCGACTACCTGCAAGCCCATGAGGATGAGTAGGGTTCCGAATTGCTAACCAATCAGGGGTTTCAGCCGGATTATCCGGCATTGCTTCCATTGCAATGCCACTGGAGCAAGCCGAAGGGCTGATTGGATGAGTGTTGACAACTCCTGATCGATCAGCACGACTGCAGCCGTTGCGGCTTTCCACGGTAAAGGATCAATGCAGGCTGGCCGATAGGTTATTCAAATAGCGGATTATATTGATCGGCGGTTTTCTATCCATTTCTAGGTTGGTCGGGCGATGTTGGCTTCTCTGCAATCAAAAGGACGGGGTTTTGTTTTTCTGGGTATCTTGCTGATGCTTAGCAGGCCCGATTTGGCCCTGTCTGGTGCCATGCCATTGGAATCGCAGATCTATATGGCAGGCCTGCATGAATCAGAATGGGTATTTGCCGGCTCCGATATCAGCTGCGAACTGCGACACAAAGTACCTCAGTTCGGTCAGGCCATCTTCCGGCGTATTGCCGGTGACGATTTGTTTTTTCGAATCAACAGTTTCCAGCCGATTCCCGAAAAACTGCAAGGGACCTTGAGAGAGGTCTCTCCCGCCTGGGAGCACCACTTACCGGATGATCTGCAACAGCATCTGGTGATCCACACAGGTATGCGGCCTATCCGGTTGGGACGCAAACCGGCCGGTTGGTTGTTGACCTCGCTTTCCAAGGGGCAGGTCGGCAGTTTTGATTTTCTCGATTGGGACGACAGTCGCCGGCAGGTGCATGTGCGCCTCTCACCGGTGAAATTTCAGAAACCCTATCGGGAGTTTAAGCAGTGTCTCAGCAAACTCTCGACAGAGGGCTTCGAGACGCTGAAAGAGTCAACCGTACTGTTTGCCCTGGATGTACACGATCTGGACAAAAAGGCCAAACAGCGGTTGGATCGCCTGGTTAAATATATCCTGGCGGACGAAAAGCTGGTGGGTATCACGGTAGCCGGCCATGCAGATGATCAGGGGACTCGCCGATACAATAAAAAACTCTCCGCAAGAAGGGCAACGACAGTCTCCAACTATCTGGTCTCAAAAGGTGTCGATGCGGGCATAATCCGCAAACGTCACTATGGTGAATCGAGGCCGGCGATCCCGAAGCGGAGTGAGCGGGCGAGGGCAGCCAACCGACGGGCAAAGATCAGTCTCAGCCGTGGTGATCGATAATCCACCTAGTCTGATCATTCAACCTTGCTTCCTTTCAGGTTAAATCAAGCCAAATCTGTGCTGCGTAGCTTTGGCTATGCTTCTTGACTAGAATCAGGGCTAGGGCCAGTTGATACGAATCCAATCAGCCCTCAGGGTGGTGCCTGAAACAGCACTGCTCAGCGATGCTTACCGCACATCTTGCATAGCCAAACTTCTATCCTTGCGCACTTTCAGGGAGAGCAGGATCGATTGGATTCGTTTTGACAGTCCCAAACAAGCTTGTTCAAACAATTAATAGCCTGATGAGGGGAGTATTGATACTTCCGGCACACCATGTGCAGGGTGAGCTATATTTCTGAACAACGATAATCACAAAACTTGAGGAGACAGACTTATGGCACGTGTTGCGCTCGTGACTGGTGGTACCCGGGGTATTGGTGAGGCGATCAGCCTGGCACTGAAAGAGGCTGGTTATACGGTGGCTGCAAATTATGGGGGTAATGATCAGGCAGCAGAGGCCTTCACCCAGGAAACCGGTATTCAGGCCTATAAGTTTGATGTCAGTGACTATGAAGCAGTTGCCGCAGGGATTCACAAGATTGAAGAAGAGCTCGGGCCAATCGATGTGCTGATCAACAATGCGGGCATCACCCGTGATTCAACCATGCATAAAATGTCCTTTGAAAACTGGGACAGGGTGATTCAGACCAATCTGGCCTCCTGTTTCAATACCTGCCATGCGGTGATCAACGGTATGCGTGAAAGAGGCTTCGGACGTATTGTCAATGTGGGTTCGGTGAACGGACAGGCGGGACAGTACGGTCAGGTGAACTACGCTGCAGCCAAGTCCGGTATTCATGGTTTTACCAAGGCTCTGGCCAAAGAGGGGGCTTCCAAAGGCATCACCGTCAATGCGGTGGCGCCAGGTTACGTCTCAACCGATATGGTCAGGGCTGTGCCGGAAGATGTACTGGCCAAGATCATCAAGACCATCCCGGTAGGCCGACTGGGTGAGCCGGAAGATATTGCCCGCTCGGTACTGTTTCTGGTTGCCGATGAGGCAGGCTTCATCACCGGCTCCACGTTATCGATAAACGGTGGACAACACATGTACTGACACCGGGCTTGTCTATTGGTGGTTGAAAAAATTGGCCAAAGACAACACGGTAGGCGCCCACCCTGCATGAATTAATCGTTCATGCAGGGTGTCAGGTTGGATAATCCTGTTGATATCAAGCAACGGCTGATCCGCTTCGGGTCGGCAGGGAATCGGCCTGTTTCTGAACGTCATTTCATTTCTAAAAGCCTAGTTTATTTAATGTTTTTCAGGCTCTCTCAAGATTAAGTTTCTATCGTTTTTGCCGTTACGATAACGAGTAGAGCTGAAAAGATTTATTTGGGTTCTAGGGCCTGTTAACAGGCCCTAATTGACAACATCAATAACTAGCGTGCCATGAAAATCAATACTCCAGTCACCAATCGAAATGTTGATGTCCGTAATGATCAAATTATTTTATCGACCACGGACCTCAAGGGCAGTATCACCTATATCAACCAGGATTTTGTTGATATCAGTGGATTTCAGAATGAAGAGCTGATTGGCAAGAATCACAACATCATACGCCATCCGGACATGCCGCCAGCGGCCTTTGAGGAGTTGTGGACAAAGATCAAAGCGGGCAAGCCGTGGATGGGAATCGTCAAGAACCGTTGCAAAAACGGCGATCACTACTGGATCGACGCGTTTGTTATGCCGATTCTCAAGGATGGTGCCGTGGTGGAGTATCAGTCGGTGCGTTACCGGGCCAAATCCAATTGGGTGGAGCGGGCCGAACCAATCTACAAAGCGCTGCTCGCTGGCAAGAGCTTCAAAGCGGGTTTCCTCTCCAGTCTGTCGCTGACCAATAAACTGATCATTGGTAATCTGGTGGCTCTGCTTCCCGTGTTGCTGACTCTCTTGATACCGGCTTTGAACGCATTCAGTCCGCTGGGTCTGGTGCTGACTGCGCTACTATCGATGGGAATCAACTGGTCTCTGCTTGCTGGCTTCAGGAAACTGGTGCAGCGTAGCCAGGAGGTGGTCGATCAACCGGTAATGCGCCATATCTACACCGGATCTGACGATGAGACCGCACAGATTGAACTGGCTCTGAAGATGTATGAATCTCAGATCAATGCCATTGTCGGACGGATGACCGATGCCACCCAGAAGATGCATGCGGTGGCCGACATCAATGTGCAGACCTCGCAACAGACCCGCCAGGGCATGGATGCTCAACAGAATGAGTTGACTCAGGTCGCTACGGCCATGACCGAGATGGCTGCCACGGTACAGGAGATTGCCGCCAATGCCTCGGCAGCGGCGGATTCAACCCGGATCGGGCAGAAACAGGCCGGTAGCGGCAAGGATGTTGTGGAGAAGACGATCAAAGCCATCAATGTGCTGGCTGTCGACATCCAACACACCTCGGAGGTGATTCAGAAACTCTCTACCCACAGTGAAGAGATCGCCAAGATACTGGAAGTGATCAAGGGCATCGCGGAACAGACCAATCTGCTTGCCCTGAATGCCGCCATCGAAGCGGCGAGAGCCGGTGAGAACGGTCGAGGCTTTGCCGTTGTGGCCGATGAGGTCCGTACTCTGGCGAGTCGTACCACGGAATCCGCCAGAGAGATCGAGGAGATGATTGAACTGCTGCAGAATGGCAGTAAAGAGGCGGTCAGCGCGATGGACAAGAATCGTGAAAAAGCGGAATCGAGTGTCGATCTGGCTGCCAAGGCAGGAGAGGCCCTGGAAGCGATCTCCGGGGCGATCGATACGATCACCGAGATGAACACTCAGATTGAAACCGCTTCCGAAGAGCAGAGTACAGTGGCTGAAGAGATGAACAAAAATGTGCTCAATATCAGTCAGGTAGCCGATAGCACTGCGGTTGACGCAAAGCAGGTTGATGAAAAGACCCGAGAGACTCTGGGCACCATTGAACAGCTCAGCCACCTGGTAGGGCAGTTCATGCACAAAGGCTGAAAGAAAAAAAGAGAGTGGTGGGCGCAACAGGGATCGAACCTGTGACCTCTGCAATGTGACTGCAGCGCTCTCCCAGCTGAGCTATGCGCCCTGAACAGTGGAAGGCGCATTCTAGTTTGCTGTCAAAGTGAGGTCAATCGGTGGTTTTTTAGACATTTTTATCATTTGAGTGGTGATACCGGCTTCAGAATCAGTGTGGGTCTGATAGAATCCCCGATTTGCTGCAACTGGATGAATTCACCGGATCATGACTGTTCGTACCCGATTTGCCCCCAGCCCAACCGGCTATCTTCATGTGGGCGGTGCTCGCACCGCACTGTTTTCCTGGCTCTATGCGCGTAAGCATGGTGGGAAATTTGTACTGCGTATTGAGGACACAGACCTTGAGCGCTCCACCGCTGAGTCGGTCAATGCCATTCTGGAGGGGATGACCTGGCTGGGGCTGGAGTATGACGAGGGGCCTTTCTATCAGACCAAACGGTTCGATCGCTATCACGAGGTGATCGAAGAGCTGCTGTCGAAGGGGCTGGCCTATCGCTGTAACTGCAGCCGTGAGCGGCTCGACGATCTGCGGGAAGCGGCGATGAATCGTAAGGAGAAGCCCAGGTACGATGGCCACTGCCGGAACCGCGATGTCAGTCCCGATGAACCCCACGTAATCCGCTTCCGCAATCCGGATACGGGGGTGGTGATTGTCGACGACCTGATCCGTGGCCGTGTCAGTTTCAACAATGAGGAGTTGGACGATCTCATTATCCGTCGCACCGATGGTTCCCCCACCTACAATCTGACGGTGGTGGTGGATGATCTGGATATGCAGATCAGCCATGTGATCCGTGGCGACGATCACCTGAACAATACCCCCAGGCAGATCAACATCCTCAAGGCGCTGAATGCTGAGCCACCAAAATATGGGCATGTACCGATGATCCTGGGGGATGACGGAGCGCGGCTCTCGAAACGCCATGGTGCGGTCAGTGTGATGCAGTATCGGGAGGATGGCTACCTGCCTGAGGCTCTGCTCAACTATCTGGTGCGTCTGGGCTGGTCTCATGGGGATCAGGAGATCTTTTCCATCGATGAGATGATAGAGTTGTTCGATATCGATGGGGTCAACAAGGCGGCATCCAGTTTCAATACCGATAAGCTGCTGTGGTTGAATCAGCACTACATCAAGCAGGATGATGCGAAACGCATTGCGCATCTGTTGAGTCCCCATATGGGGGATCTGGGCATCGACCCGGCTGAGGGGCCTGACCTGACCAAGGTCGCAGAGGCGCACCAGGAGCGGGCCCGGACCCTGGTGGAGATGGCGGAGATGAGTGCCTTCTGCTATCAGGATTATGATGAGTTCGAAGAGAAGGCGGCGAAGAAACATCTGCGGGGTGTGGCCAGAGAGCCTCTGGAACGGATGCGTGATGCCCTCTCCGCATTGGAAAATTGGCAGGAAGAGGCCCTGCATGGCGTCGTGGAGCAGGTATCAGAGGCGCTGGAATTGAAGATGGGGAAGGTTGCCCAGCCACTCAGGGTGGCCGTAGTGGGCCGGGCGGCATCGCCAGGTATCGACACAACCCTCTACCTGGTTGGTAAAGAGGCCTGCCTGAGGCGTATCGATAAGGCCCTGGACTACATTACCCAGCGTGAAGCGGCTGCAGGTTAGAGTGTTAACCCGAGCTGCTTGGTCGGCGGGTTGATAAGACGTCCCAAGAGCGAAATTTCGTAGAGAAACCACTTTCAAGAAGCCAGAGCAATGAGCGATTTGGATCAGAGCGACAACACACCGACAAACTTCATTCGACAGATCATCGATAAGGACCTGGAGCAGGGTAAGCACGATGGTCGGGTACACACCCGTTTTCCACCGGAGCCCAACGGCTATCTGCACATTGGCCACGCCAAGTCGATCGTGCTCAATTTTGGTATCGCCAGGGATTACCAGGGGCTTTGCAATCTGCGCTTCGATGACACCAATCCGCACAAGGAGAACATGGAGTTTGTCGAGAGTATTCAGCAGGATGTGCGCTGGCTGGGATACGATTGGCAGGACCGTCTTTTCTATGCCTCGGATTATTTTCAGCAACTCTACGATTTTGCCGTCGAGCTGATCAAGGCCGGCAAGGCCTATGTCTGTGACCTGGACGGGGAGCAGATGCGTGCCTACCGGGGAACATTGAAAGAGCCAGGCCAGGAGAGCCCCTATCGCAGCCGCTCCGTGGAGGAGAACCTGGATCTGTTTGCGCGCATGAAAGCCGGTGATTTTGCTGACGGAGAGCGGGTACTTCGGGCCAAAATCGACATGGCTTCACCGAATATGAACATGCGGGATCCGACGCTCTACCGGATCCGCCACGGGGTGATTCATCACCAGACGGGTGAAGCCTGGTGTATCTATCCCATGTATGACTACACCCACCCGGTTTCCGATGCCCTCGAGGGGATCACCCACTCCCTTTGTACCCTGGAGTTTGAGGATCATCGCCCCCTTTACGACTGGGTGCTGGATAACATCACCATCCCATGCCACCCTCAGCAGATCGAGTTCTCTCGACTCAACATTGAATACACGGTATTGAGCAAGCGTAAGCTCACTCAGCTGGTGGAAGAGGGCTTTGTGGAGGGCTGGGATGACCCGCGCATGCCGACAATTGCCGGCATGAAGCGACGGGGCTATAGCGCTGCCTCGATCCGGGAGTTCTGTCGACGCATCGGCATCACCAAATCCGACGGACTGGTGGAGATCGGCATGCTGGAGACCTGTATTCGCGAGGATCTGGATGCCAATGCACCCAGACGTATGGCCGTGATGCATCCGCTGAAACTGGTGATCGAGAACTATCCGCAAGATCAGCAGGAGATGCTGGAGGCGGCCAACCATCCCAAGGATGAGTCGATGGGGGTTCGCCAGATCCCCTTCAGCCGGGAGATCATCATCGATCAGGCCGATTTCCGTGAACAGGCGAACAAGAAGTTCAAGCGTCTGGTAACCGGCGGCGAGGTACGGCTGAGAAATGCCTATGTGATCAAGTGCGAAGAGGTGGTGAAAAACAATCAGGGTGACATTGTTGAGCTTCGCTGCAGTTATGATCCTGATACGCTTGGAAAAAACCCCGAAGGACGTAAGGTTCGCGGGGTCATACACTGGGTCTCCGCCAAGCATGGGGTGAAGGGTGAGGTGCGACTCTATGACCGTCTCTTCAAGCAGGCGAATGCGGATAAGGTTGCAGAGGGTGGTCGCTTTACCGATAACCTCAATCCGGACTCGTTGCGCACCCTGACAGAGTGCTATTTCGAGCCTGCACTGGCCGATGCAGAGGTTGAACAGGCCTATCAGTTCGAGCGGGAAGGCTATTTCATTCTCGACAGTGTTGAAGCGGGTCGCCAGCCGATGGTCTTCAACCGGGTGATCACCCTGCGGGACTCCTGGGCGAAAATTGAAAAAGGCGGCGCTAAATAGCGGCATGACCAGATCGATCCCAATTGTGGTTTCAGGTGGGTTGTGGACGAACAGCGGCTGTAGAGGGGGTTTGCCCCGTGGCAAGGGGCTGATCGCAGCCGGAGTCGCTGCAAATTCCCCTGTCGGCTGATTGGCAGGGGTTTGTACCGAAACATCTGCTGAAGATGTGAAAAAAATCAGTGGACAAGCGGGGGATTATCCCCTAATATGCCCGGCTTTCTGGGGCCATAGCTCAGCTGGGAGAGCGCAACACTGGCAGTGTTGAGGTCGGCGGTTCGATCCCGCCTGGCTCCACCAAATTTGATTAAGATTGGCCCGGATTCATTCCGGGCTATCTTTTTCAGGGTTAAGCTGACCTCTCAAGGTCATCTCTCGATTGCCCGACGGGGTAGCGGTATGCTCTGGATCGACATTCTGATTATCGCCATCATTGCGCTCTCGGCTATCATCAGCCTGATCAGAGGTTTTGTGCAGGAGGCGTTGTCTCTTGCCACCTGGATCGCTGCATTCACAATCGCCTGGCTCTTCTTTCGTCCCCTCGCCTTGGAACTCTCTCCCTGGATCGATGTGCCTTCGATACGGCTTGGTGTGGCCTTCGGCCTTATTCTGATCGGTATCCTGATCCTTGGTGCGATTATCAACCACTTCATGAAGGTATTGGTCGCCTCAACCGGATTGAGCGGTACGGACCGGATGATCGGGATTTTTTTCGGAGTGGCCCGTGGTGCGGTCATGGTGGCAATTCTGGTGCTATTGGCCGGTCTGACGCCGTTTCCGAATGATCCTTGGTGGAGTGAATCTCGCCTGATTCCCTATTTTCAGGAGATGGCGCTCTGGTTGAAAGGCTTTCTGCCGAGCGACATTGCTGATAACTTCCACTATTGAGTGACAGGGATTGGTCGAAATGAATGGTTTGGGAAATTATGCTGGCCAAGGACTCGATAAACTGTCCCGGTCATCGCCGGCTCCCTTGCAGACCCTGGAGAACTGAACATGTGCGGTATCGTGGGTATTGTCGGTAAGACACCGGTCAATCAATCCCTTTATGATGCGTTATTGGTGCTACAACATCGAGGTCAGGATGCTGCCGGTATCGTGACCTGCCATAAGGGCAAACTCTATTTGCGCAAGGCAAACGGACTCGCCCGTGATGTGTTTCATACCCGTCATATGCTGCGGTTGAAAGGCAATATGGGACTCGGGCATGCCCGATACCCCACCGCCGGATGTGCCTCTTCAGCGGAAGCCCAGCCCTTCTATGTCAACTCACCTTATGGCATCACCCTGGCGCATAATGGCAATCTTACCAATGCCAAGGAGCTGACAAGGGATCTGTTCGTCGAGGATCTGCGTCATATCAATACCTCGTCGGATTCCGAGATCCTGCTCAACATCTTCGCTCATGAACTGCAGATGCAGAACAAACTGCGTATAGCGCCTGAAGACATCTTCAAGGCGGTTGCCGGTGTGCATCGTCGTTGTCGGGGTGGTTATGCAGCGGTTGCAATGATTCCCGGTGTCGGCCTGATCGGTTTTCGTGATCCCTACGCCATACGACCGATTGTCTATGGTAAGCGTGAAACGGATCAGGGTACGGAGTACATGATTGCATCTGAAAGCGTTGCTCTGGATGCTTTGGGGTTTGAACGGGTACGGGATCTGGAGCCCGGTGAGGCGATCTTCATCAGCAAAGAGGGGCAGTTCTACGCCCAGCAGTGCGCCGCCAATACAGTCAAATCCCCCTGTATCTTTGAGTTCGTCTACTTTGCCCGTCCCGATTCGATCATCGACAATGTGTTTGTGCACAAAGCCCGTTCCAGAATGGGTAAAAAACTGGCCAGGAAAATTCTCAGGGAGTGGCCGGATCACGATGTGGATGTGGTGATTCCGATTCCCGATACCAGCCGAACCGCCGCGTTGACCCTGGCGAACGAGCTGAAGGTGCGCTATACGGAGGGTTTCATAAAAAACCGCTATATCGGCCGTACCTTTATCATGCCTGGGCAGACGGTGCGCAAAAAATCGGTCAGACAGAAACTGAATGCCATCGATTTGGAATTCAAAGGCAAGAATGTGCTGCTGGTGGATGATTCCGTGGTGCGTGGCACCACCTCTCAGCAGATTGTGCAGATGGCACGGGATGCCGGGGCCAGAAAGGTCTATTTTGCCTCTGCTGCACCACCGGTAATCTACCCCAATGTGTATGGCATCGATATGCCCTCGGCCAGTGAGCTGGTTGCACACAACCGCACCGTTGAAGAGGTAGAGGAGATCATCGGCGCTGATCGCATGATCTATCAGGATCTACAGGATCTGATCGATGCGGTAATGAAGAAGGGCAAAACCGATATCGATCGATTTGATACATCGGTATTCAGTGGCGACTATGTCACGGGGGATGTGAGTGATACCTATCTGGAGCAGCTGGAACTGTTGCGTAACGATGGTGCCAAGTCCCAGACTGAGATGGCGGACAGAAGTATCATCGACCTGCATAACGATAGCTAGTCAAATCTTCAGCACGCTAATTTAAATGGAATCCAGCGTATGCCCGCTGCTATCCGGAATAAGAGAAGAAAATCAGTCCGCCAATGAACGCGAATAAACGCGAATGGTTTTGCTGAGTTGGGTCGCTCTGATGGCGTTCTGAGGGCGGCTCTTGGCTTGGTCGCTGCGCTCCCCATTCGGGCTGGCTTTCAGTCGTTCAACACACTTTCCGCTTTTGATCGGCATCCGCCAGTCTGACTGAGATCGTAATTACTGGGTTCCAAGCTATTATTGGCGCGTATTTGCGGTGATTGGCGTCCATTGGCGGCCCGTCATTCATAAGGCGCTACAGCCATGCAGACGGTCAAAATAGCGTGCCCGGTAGATCAGTCTGGGACTATCCCCATCCTCGAAACCGCTTCTGGTGTGCAGGACGTTATTGCAGATCAACCCCTGACCCGCCATCAGTTTACCCTTGAAGTGCCACTCCGATGGGGTGTGGAGGATCGATTTCAGGAAACTGACCGCTTCACTCAAACAGGCATCCTCACGCCAGGCGATACTGCGACTCCGGTCCGTATAACGCATGTGCAGATGACCATCGGGATAGATGGCGAAGACAGGGCCGCTGCGGGCTGGCCGGATCTCATTCCCATCGACCACATTGGCTGGAATCGTCATGGCCTGCGGATGCATCAATGCGCGGATGTAGTCCGGGTTTTCATCCATGATACGTATGAACACGATCTCATGATCCAGCAGGTCGTTTTCACCACCCTTTGCGGCAGGATTGACACAATGCAGCAGCAGTCCGTGGATCTGGTGCTGCAGGTCGTTGTAGTAGCCGTCAGTGTGCCAGGCGATCGGTCGATCGGAGTAGGGGATGTAGCCTTTGTGAAGGGCATCGGACTGTACTGTCAATGAGCTGATGGCGTCATTGTCGGCACACATATTGTGATCCAGGCGCTGCAGACCGAAACGACTGCCCAGCTGCCGAATGATCTGTTTGTCCGCATCATGCCCTGAGAGTCCCGCCCAGATTGCCATATTCGACTTGCAGCAAAGCTGCTGGAGTCTGTCATGCTCTGCCTGGGTGATATTACGCGGGTCGCCGATCTCTACGATCAGAGCCTCCAGCGAGCTCGGGTAGTGCTTCAGTTTTGCATCCCGCCAGGATGCATAACTGTCAGAATTATCAGGGTTAAATGGTGATAATGCTTGGCTTGGCATGGTCCGGATCTTCGCACATTCAATGAAGTGCTGATATGATACTGCGGTTAGGCCGGGCCTGCTAACACTAATCCCAATGGCCCGATAAACGAAAGATCAATTTTACTGATGAGGCTCTTTGTCATGCACGCTGTATCCAGACGCCCATTGATGCCAAAAGCTTTGACACTGCCGTTGAAGATTTTGCCCGTTAAAGCCCATGGTTTGATTTTGAGTGCGTTACTCAACCGGGTGTTCCGCATACAGATCGCTGAGGGTGAGCTCGATTTTCTCGATGCAAAGGTGGTGCAGATCAAGGTCAGTGATGCAGCGCTGAACTATGCCCTGACCATGCAGAATGGCAAACTCGCCGAAGCGGGAGGTCAGCCGGCCGATTTGACGATTACCGGTTCTGTTTACGACTATCTGTTGTTGATCGCTGGCCGGGAGGATCCCGATACCCTGTTTTTTCAACGTCACCTGGTGATGGATGGGGATACCGGTTTGGGCGTTCATCTCAAGAATATGCTGGCAGCAGTGGAGCCTGAAGAGCTGCCCATACCGCGGGAATTCAGAGCGATGGTGGAGCGTGGATTGAGGCTCTACGAACGGGTGCTTTGAAACCACTGCAACCTGCCTGAATGGCGGGGCATCCACTCTTGCAGCTAGGTCTACAGCAAGTTCATTCTGCCTTGCTGTAGGCCAGCACACTCCGGCTGAATACGACATACTGAGTCGCCGGGTTGATAATAGTCGCTAATCCAATTCAGGCAGCAATTGTACTTCGACCGGAACTTTCAGCAGGCGCTCTATCCTGTTCCGAGTCTGCTCTGGAGGGGCGCTGCACCAGAACTCCTCACGACCCGGCTCCGCTGCTTCTGTCAACAGATCGTGTGCAGACAACTGCCGTTGAAGTTGTTTGGCAACAGCAGGCCCGGTATCGATGATCGATATGCCGGCTCCGGCTTCATCGGCAATCATCTGTTTCACGAAAGGGTAGTGGGTACAGCCCAGCACCAGGGTATCGACACCACGCTCGAGAATCGGCTGTAACTGTTGAGAGACGATCTGCCGGGTTGTCTGGTGATCGTGACCATTCCGTTCGATGGCCTCCACCCAGCCATGACAGGGGCAGATGATGATTTCCGATCCATCGGCATGCTGCTGCAGCAGGGCTTTGAACTTATGACTGCTGAGTGTGCCATGGGTGGCCAATACGCCAACCATGCCACTTTGGCTGAGCGATATCGCTGGTTTCACGCCCGGTTCCATGCCGATGATCGGCAACCTGTAAGTCTCACGTAGATCCCTGACAGCAGCAGCCGTTGCGGTATTACAGGCGATAACCACCGCTTTGACATTTTGTGAAATCAAAAATTGAGTGATTACCCGGCTTCTTTGAAGAATGAAACCCTTGTCTTTCTCGCCATAGGGCAGGTGAGCCCGATCCGAGACATACAGCAGATTCTCGTTCGGTAGAAGAGCGCGTACATGTTGCAGTACCGATAAACCGCCGATGCCTGAATCGAAAATCCCAATGGCTGCTTCAGACGGCATCACCAACCTCATATTTCAATAGCCTCTCAATCTCATGCTCCAGCTGTATATAGCTGCTGAGGAGCTGATCTGTGTCCTCCTGTTTGCAGACCTTTTCAAACTCTTTGACTTTATAGTCAAGTGCCGGCACACCACATGAAGAGGTGGAACCATGGATTTTGTGAGCAAGCTCTTTGAGGTTGTTCCAGTCAGATTCATCGATGAGTTTTTTGATGGTTAAAAGCTGCTGAGGCAACTCCAGGCAGAGTTGTTTGAACATCTCATCGGCAAGTTGTTGGTCACCCCCAGTGATTGCCAGCAGTTTATCCGTATCCCTGACCGGTAGTTCATTGAACGACATAACCGGCTCGGCTGCCAGCTGCTGAGAAACGATCATTGAATCGGTGGAGTCCTGTGAAAAGATGTTATTGATCACGGACCACATTTGGGGTTCATCAATCGGTTTCAGCAGATAACCATCCATGCCCGATTCCGCTATCTGGTTTCGAGTCGCAGGTACAGCATCTGCAGTCAACGCAATGATCGGTGTGTGGCTCGAACCGTTTTCATTTCGTCGAATGATCTCTGCGGCCTCTGTGCCTTTCATCTTCGGCATATGAATATCCATCAGGATCAAATCGTAGCGATTGTTCTGGGTTTTCGATATGGCGCTTAAACCATCATAGGCCTCTGTAACGATTGCACCTTTACCTCTCATTAAAGTGCTGATCAGTTTGAGATTGATATCGTTGTCATCGACCACCAGAATATTATAGTTTTCCAGGCTTGGCTGAGTGGTGTCGGTGCTCTGTTTGGTGAGAAAGTCCGGTTGCTGCGCTTTGGTGGCGAAAATGGTCCTTAGATTCTCTTCAAGCTTACTGGTGCTAAAGGGTTTTGACAGGTAGGTGTCGTTACTCAATGACTGAAACTGTTCGATGACGGTTCTTTCCGAAGCGCTGAGAAAAGTCAGTATCGGTATCTTGCAGCGGGATTTCAGGCGTTGAATTTCAAATTCTGCAATACCTGAGGTGATCTCCTTATGTGAAAAGCCGAGCACGATCAGTTGAATATCAGCCGTGCAGTCTATCGGAAACTGCCCGTCGATCACCTCGATCTGATAGGACTCCAAGGTGTGTTTCAGCGCCAGATAAGAGAGACGGTGATTATCGATCAATATGGCGCGTTTATGAAAGCCGAATGCCTGTTCGTTGTTCAGGTTGTTGTTGGTCGGTTTTGGCAAGGGGATCGATACGATGAAATTAGCACCTTTACCAAGGCTGCTGAAGAGTTCAATGTCACCATTCATCGACTGTGCCAGTTTTTTACAGATACTCAGGCCAAGTCCTGTTCCACCATACATGCGACTGGTGGATGAGTCCGCCTGCTGAAATGATTCGAACAGCATGTTTTGTGCTTTATTATCGATGCCGATTCCGGTATCGGTAATGGAAAACTTCAAAACGCATCGGCTGTTGGTTTCAGCATCGATCATTACCCGAATGACGACCTCACCCTGATGAGTGAACTTGATTGCATTACTGATCAGGTTGACCAGGATTTGTCGTATTCTTGGTTCGTCTCCGATGAGAATTTTCGGTACGTCCGAGTAGACCAGCAATACCAGTTCAAGCCCTTTGTCATGAGCCGAGGGTGACAACAGAACGGTAGGATCCTCAAAGCACTCTCTTACATTGAAGGGAGCGGTTTCCGGCTCGAGCTTGCCATATTCCAGTTTTGAGTAGTCGAGGATTTCATTGATGATGTCTAGCAGGTTAATGGCGGATTTGGAAATGGTGCTGACCAGGTCGCGTTGCTGTTGGGATAAGTCGGTCTTCAGCAAAAGATTGGTAAAACCCAGTACACCATTCATCGGTGTGCGGATTTCATGACTCATGTTAGCCAGAAATTCAGATTTTGCCTTGCTGGCCGATAGGGCGCGTTTTTTTGCAAGATCCAGTTCCACATTCTGTATTTCAATCGCTTCCATGGTCTCAGTAAGCTCTGCTGTGGCCTGGTTGATCTGTTGCTGCATGGTTTCGTGAGAGTGCAGAATCCGACTGGTCATCGCATTGAAGCCTTCCTCAAGGCTGCGGATTTCGCCTTTTGATATCTCAGGTACACGGGCAGACAGGTCACCGTCACGCATGCGCGAGACGGCCTGGGTCAAGCGTGCAATCGGATTGATTACCGAGCGACTGAGTGCGAGTGAGAAAAAGGCGGTAACAACCAGACCCACTACCAGCATGATAATGGTATTTCTGATGATGCTGGTCTTGTTTTGATTGAGTCTGGTTTTACTCAGGGTAAGAATCACATTACCCATACTCTTGGTGCTTTCTGTGCTGCTCTCCTGCAGTTGGTCGGGGTAATCGGTGATTTCGATATTTTCAATGATATAGATTGCTGGTGCGCTGAACTGGGTTAGGTTGCTGCTCTTTTCAACCACCTTCTTGTTCATGTGGGAGAGCAGGGCGCCTGAGGCGTCGAATACCTTGATGCTGTGAACGTCATCCTGGAGAAATACCGGTCGCAGGCTCATCTCCAGAATGGTTTTATCACGGGTAAATATGCCATATACACTGATTGCTGCAGATTGATTGGCGATGGATTCCCCGCGTTCGTTGAAGAGTTCGTTCAACTGCTCCAACTGGGTGCTGATCAGGTATATCGTCAGCATCAGAGCCAGAATAAAGGCCGGCAATAGGCCAATCATCAATGCCTGAAATTTCAGCGATCTGAGTTTAGTCAAAATCATGTTGTATATAGTCCATCATGCGTGATTTCAGTTTTGATTCAGACTTGATAGGAAAACCTAGAGAGCGGGCGACATCGGTATTGAAAAGAACCGAGAAATATTTGCCCATCTGTTGTTCTAAGGGGATCTCTTCTGAGCTGAAGTGAGCGATGATATTGTCTCTTACCTGGTAGGCGATATCTTCCGGTGAGGAGTAGACAGCAGCCAGTGCTCCCGCTTTCACATAGGCCGAGGAGAAGCCGATTAAAGGAATTCTTTTTCGATACGTGGACAGCAATATATTCGACACAGTGGATTTGTTATGGATATTTGTGTCCGGCGTGGTCAGAAAAATATCGATTCTTTCCAAAAGATTATTGATTGCTGTACCGACTTGGTCATTGGAGAAAATCTGCTCGATAAGTAAATTCAGTTTCAGGCGCATGGCGGCATTCTGCAGCGACTCCACGGTGGCCTGATCTTTGCTGTCCACAACGATACCAATATCCTCAAATCGGCTGGATAGAGCCTTGATCAGAGCCAGGCTGTGGCCTGCAGGCTGATCGAGGTAGAGGAAATGCTGCTTGGGATTGGTTGTGAGAGTCTCCTGGATCATGACGTTGTTTTTAGGTATCAGGGCGGAGATTATGGTGATGTCGCGGATATTTTTTCCCGAAACAATCGCAGCATGAGTGCCCAGTGTGATGATCGCTTTGTAGTTCTTGTGTATTTGTTGATCGTAGGAGGAGATGTGAACGATGTCGTAGTTGTTGTTCTGACAGCTCAATTCATGGTTGCGACAGTATTTAATGGTTGTGTTGGTTATGGTGGTGGCAACATCGAGGTAGACATCCTTGTTGTCGCTGAGAAGGATCAGAATATTGTTATAGTCGTTTTGAGATAGTGCACTACCAGGCAGCAAACTCAGCAAACTGAACAACAGGGCCAGGATCGAAAAAGTTCCGGAAAGAGGTTTGTTGTGATTCTCTTTAACCGGTCGTTTAAAAGCGCACAGGCACACGCTACCTGGGTAGAGATGCTGGGCAGAATGTGTCTCTGTGCCGGTCATATAAAGTGAAACTAGTAGTTTAATTTGGCCTGTAAATAAGCTCTTCTTTCCCAGATATTGTGTTGGTCAGCGCTGTCGCTATGGTAGAAGTCGAAATTCTCCTTATGAATGTTCTGCAGAATCAGGGCGATATCCATTTTTGCCTTTTCCAGGTTCAATCTCTTGTTGAATTTCAGGTCGAGTCGGCTGTAGTTGGGTACGGCGTCACCCTCACCAGGCCACTCCATTTCATCAGTAAAATAGTAGCCTAAACTCATTGATACACCGTCATCAAAGGTATGGCTGGCCAACAGACTGAAGGTGCGCTGGGGGATTTTCTCATCGGCATTCTCCCGATAACTGAAAACACCATCTTTGAGTCGCTTAATCTCATTGCCACTGACATTCAGATAGCTGAATCCGAGAAACACCATATCTCTGCTTGTCGGACGGAAATTCATTTCAAACTCGATACCATTGATCTCAACTGTACCAAAGTTGGTATAGGTGAAAGCACCTCGTTGATAGAATCGGTTGAATTGATAGAGAATCTCAAGATCAACAGGGTCGGTGATTCCTCTGTCGGGATCAGGCAGATCGAAATTGCCATACTGATCTATGATGTCATTGTATTCCTCGTGAAACAGACAGATATCAAAGTTTAATCCGTAATCGGTTATGTGGCCGAAATAACCTGCTTCGAAGCGATCGATTCTCTGTGGATCCAACTCCTCTGTGCTGACCACCCAGGAGTTCAGGGGGTCATCCTGATCTCCCAGGTAAACTGCCAAATTAACATTGTCTTCGTAAATGGTTGGCATCCTGTAAGCTCTTGAACCACTTATTCTGATGGTATTGCTTGGGTTTAAATGATAATTAATTCCAAGTCTGGGAGAGAAGACCTCCTTCTTACCTTCGAATTTCTCAAGCATGGCACCGGCATTGATCACCGTGCTGGGGGTGGCATACCATTCACTGTTCAGAAAGAGTCTGTATAGATCTCTGGAGATTGCTTTATCCTGCTGGAAAAGCCAGGGACTCTCACCCCGGTCATGGCGTGCGCCCACTCCCCAGGCTATTCGAAGATCATCAATCGGTTCAAGCGTATTCTCAATCTCCAAATCATAACGATGTGATTTAAGTCCGATCCAGGAGAAGACAAATGGCGAGTCGGTCATATTCAATGCTTGCAGCAGGGACTCGAAATCGTATCTTCCACCTGAAAGGTTGGCGGCAAACAGATCAGCTCTTATGGATTCATCAAATCCCTGCAGTTCGTCGATTGCATTGATCTGTTCAGATATTGTTGGGGTGTGGTAGATGTCATCCACTTCATAATAGTTGTGGTAGAACTGAACATTTATCTTGTTCTCAGGGGAAATAAAGTGATTCCAGGCGATGGACTGGTAGTTGTACTTGGATTCAATCTCTCTCTCTTCCTGCAGCAGATTAGCGTGTCCCTCATCATAATCACCACCCACAACAGCCAACTCAGCACTCAATGAGTTGTCCTCATCGAGCTGATAATCACTGGTGAATTTCAGCCATTTTGAACGGCTGGCATCATCTCGATTGTCAAAGCCTTCATCCTCTTCGTAGCTGGCAGAAAGCCGATAGGCAAAATCTCCCAGTTCCGCGGAATGCGCGGCATCGATATAGCGGGTCAAACCATAACCAATGGTTGCCGATGCCATGGTGTTAGGCATGTCCTGGATTCGGTCTGTGACAATATTGATCACCCCGGCATAGGAGTTGGAGCCATAAGCGGCCGCATTCGGTCCACGAATGACCTCAATTCTCAGGATCTCATCCAGACTCAGCGAAATCTCCGCCCAGGGTATGCCGCCATAGACCGGGTCATAGATTGATCGGCCATCGATCAGCACCTGCATGTCTCTGGCGTATTCATCCGCATGGCCATGATAGGTGACAGTCGCTCTTGATCCTGCATAGAAGCCGATGGTAAATCCAGGTACCAGTCTGAGCAGATCCGGAATGTTCAATGCAGCGCTGGCCTGAATCATCTTTCGGTCGATAACGGTCATGGCTGTCGGCGTATCCGCCTGTGACTGACTCAATCTGGTGGCAGAGAGCACTACGGGAAGATCGTCGTAGAAGTAATCTTCTGAGAAGTTGTCCAGGTGATTATCAGCAGAGAGATTGGCTGAGCAGAGCAGTGCCCCAGTACACAACAGATTTGATATGAAATGGGGGTGGTGTTTGATTTTCAGCATACGAAGGCCTTGAATGGATTTAATTGGTAATTTCATCCATGACTAACTGGTCGCTCCAACAGATGGTCGTCTGTATTGAATGTCATTGATTCATAAATAATTTTGTATACAACAACAGAACTTTTCAGCGGTCGGTCTGGAGCGGAATCACCCACAACCATAGGCTTTACCACAGAATTCACGACAGCAGTGCTGAGGTTAAGACAATTTTACAGTGATTGGTAGGGAATTGGTCGGAATCTAAATACTACTCGAAATCGGCCATCCAATGGCCAAGCAGTCATACGGACGCCAATCAGGACCCTTGGTGTGAGATACGACGGCTCCAAGGGTTTGTGAAGCCAGGCAGGATACGTGGGCTACAGGTTGCCGCTGTTCCCATGCCAATAGCCATCGCAGCTGCCAAGCGGAATGTATGGCTGCAAATCTTCCGGCTGATCACCCGCCAGAGCCTGGGAGTAGGCTGTTACGATTTTTTCTGTGTGTCTGTATTGAGGACTGATGCGCAGAACATCGACTTCGAGTCGTTTCAGTTCCGCCAGTTCCGGCAGCAGATTGCAGCTTTTTGCCGACACGGTCTGGATGCCGTTTATGGCCAGCAGAGCCTCGCCATCCTGGGTCGAGAGCAGTCTCCCCTCAGGGTATTCGATGCATTTGTACTGACAGTCATCCTTGGGCAGATTGTGAGAGCGGGCGGTAAAGCAGCGTGCCGAGAGCGTCAGTGGCATGCGTCCGTGGCAGAAAACTTCCGTTTCAACACCTTCCGGTCGTTGTTGTTGCATTAGCTGCAATGTCTCCCTACCCAGCTCAAGCGGCATCACCCAGCGGGTGAGACCTTTCGCAGCAAGATGTTTCAGGGTTTCCGCATTGTAGATGTTAATGCTTGGGCCGGTAACAAATGGCAATTTTCTTTGATGCAGAATCTGTACAGCGCCAATGTCGTTGGCTTCGACGGTAAAGCGGCCGTTTTCACAGATCCTTCTGAGGGTCTTCAGTTCGGATTCAGCCTCCAGCAGCGCCAGTGTGGAGAATACGATCTGCTTGTCGCTCTGTTCACTCAGTTTGACTGCGATGTCGATCCAATCCTGGGTCTTCAGGCTGCGTCGCTTGGAGCAGACGGTTTCACCCAGGTAGATGATGTCTACCGGCATTTCTGCCGCCTGCTCATAGAACTGGTAGATCTCTTCTTTCGGCCAGTAGAACAGAATGGGTCCGAGTGACAACTTTGGATTGGTGCTCATGGATTACTGCCAGGGTCTGTAGTAGGGGCCGAGGGTGGTTGAGTTGCCTTCTGAAACCTGGTCGAGGGCACTTTGCCAGGCGCTTTCTGGCTGATAGTTCTGCGGGTCACGCTGACAGGCGTCGATGGCGGCACGCCAGATTTTGGTGACCTGGGCAATATAGGCCGGCGCCCGTTGTCGACCTTCAATTTTGATCGCCCTGACGCCGGACTCATAGAGTTGTGGCAGAAGCTCCAGTGTATTCAGGGAGGTGGGCTCTTCGATGGCGTAGTAAGTGTTGTCACCCACGGCAAAACGACCTTTGCATATGGTGGGATAACCGGCCTGCTCATCCTGGCCATAGCGGTCGGTGAGGATGCCGTTGAGGCGGGATTCCAGGCCCTCACTGGTCTCCCGGTATTCGACAAATTGAGCCGGGGAGCAGGCACCGTGGGTGTTGGGTGATTCACCGGTAACATAGGAGGAGAGTATGCAGCGTCCCTCAACCATCACACAGAGACTGCCGAAACCGAAAATCTCTATCTCGACCTGGCTGTTTTCGATCACCTGCTTGACCTGGCTGAGTGATAACACCCGCGGCAGAACGGCTCGCTTAATGCCAAACGAGTCGGCATAAAAGGCCAGTGCTTCATAGTTGGTACTCGAGGCTTGAACGGAGAGATGCAGGTTGAGGTCGGGATGGTTGCTATGGGCATACCCCAGGATGCCGATATCGGCGCAGATCAAGGCATCAACGCCCAGTGATGCAGCGCTGTCCACTGCCTCACACCAACGCTGCCAACCTTCAGGCCTGGGATAGGTGTTGATCGCCATGAAGATCCGTTTACCCCGGGATTTGGCATAACTGATCCCTTCACGAGCCCGTTTCAGATTAAAGTTGAGCCCGGGAAAATGGCGGGCGTTGGTATCATTTTGCAGCCCAAAGTAGACCGCATCAGCGCCGTTATCGACGGCCGCTTTCAGCGAGGGCAGATTGCCGGCAGGGCAGACCAGTTCCATATTGCTTCTCATAGTTAATAATCCAGCGAGCAATTCATATAAATTCAGGCAACATTTCGGCAGCTCTGGCGGCGACGCTGCAGTTCACGGGCGATTCCGTTCAACACCTGCCATTTCAATGCACACCAGGCGGGTGTCAGCAGAATTGTTTCGGCAGCGGTGCCGGTCAGTCTGTGCCAGACGATGTTGTCGGGCGCCTGTTCCACCAGATCGGCGGCGATCTGGATATAGTCGTGCATCGTCAATGGGGTGTATTCGCCACTTCGCCAGCTGTTGGCCAGTTGGGTTCCTTTCACCACATGCAGAGGATGCAGCTTGAGGCCGTCTGTACCGAGGGCGGTAACCCGCCGCAGACTCTCCCGATTATGCTGGGCAGTTTCCCCGGGCAGACCTGCAATCAAATGGGTGCAGACCTTGATGTCGCGACCTCTTGCTCTGAGTAGCGCATCCTGGTATTCAGCGAACCCATGTCCCCGATTGACCTGTTTCAGGGTCTCATCAAAAGCGGATTGCAGACCCAGTTCCAGCCAGATCTCATAACCCTGCGCCTGATAACCGGCGAGCAGTTCCAATACCCCGTCGGGAACGCAGTCCGGTCGGGTACCGATTGAGAGTCCGATGACATCCTGCTCGGCTAGTGCCTCTTCATAACGCTCCGCGAGTCGCTCAAGGGAGTCGTAGGTATTGGTATATGCCTGAAAATAGGCAAGATATTTTTTTGCTCCGGTACGCTTTCGAATAACCTCCCGGCCGGCCTGCAACTGCTCGCTGATCGGTTTGGGGTGGCGGCCATTGGGGCTGAACGAGACGTTGTTGCAGAAGGTGCAGCCGCCAACTCCTTTGGTGCCGTCTCTGTTGGGGCAGGTAAATGCGGTATCGAGCGCAATTTTATGCACTCTCTCCCCAAACCGATTGAGCAGATATTGCCCGAAAGTGGGGAGTTGTTCGGCCAGGGTAGTCATGTGGATCAACCCACGACATTGAGTTCGCGGCGACGAAATTTCACTTTCAATTGTCTTGCGATACCCTCGCAGGCTTCGATATCAACCCCATCCAGACCATCGATCGCCGTGGCGGTCACATCCGGGATATACTTCGTGGCCCGATCGAGAAATGCCAGCATCGCCTGATAGGAGCCAGGCAGGTTGGGGCGGCAGTGCAGATCGTAAATCTCACTGTTTTGTGCATTCAACGAGACCGATAGGGCATCGACACATTCAGCCAGTTCAGGCAGGGTGTCGTGTTTGTGCACCAGGTTGCAAAGTCCATCTGTATTGACCCGCACACGACCGCCCTGCTGTTTGACATAGCGGGCGACCTCCAGCAGTACATTGAGCCTGAGTGTCGGTTCCCCATAACCACAAAAGACAACCTCATCATATTTGGAGACATCCCCAATCGATGTGATCACCTCTTCGGCAGTGGGACGGTGGTGTATCGTCAGGTCATAACCCTGTACCGTCATGTCACCCTGGGTCTTGGGGCAGAATGCACACTCCAGGGTACAGCGGTCGGTAATGCTGAGATAGAGATTGTTGCCGATTTGGTAGCTGATCTGCTGTTGCACGGTGCTCTCATAGAGTGAGTTTGGAGAGGCTATCCTAGCGTTTGAATAGAGCGACACAATGACTTTGGTCAAGACAATCATTAGAGACAGAAGAGCCAGCTCAACTAGGATTTGAATTTATGAGGGCAGATGGCGGGCCGGGTTCTACAAAGTGGCGATCTGAAGTAATCGTGCAGTGCTTACTTACCGCCACCCATGGTCTTCATTATTTTCTGGCAAATTACCTTGAAATTATCGAACTGCTGGCGTGTCACGCCTGGCCCGCTCAAGCCGTTATCCGCATAAAAAAGTCCCACCGGTTTGTTACGGATGAAGATCGACATGGAGACGAATCCACTGGTGTTGATCTGTTCTTGCGCCTCTTGGGGGATCATGGGCAGGTACTTTTCCGCATTATCCTTATTTAAGATAACAGCTTGAGGTTTGCTTAATAAAATCTTGAATAAACTTGGTTTTTTTGTATCCAGAGCAAAGCCTTTCAGGGACAGTTGCTGTTCCGACTCTATGACCAGGCGGGATCTGATCATGGTGCGGTCGGGGGTAAGCATGGCAAACATGGTACGGCTCAGGCCGAGATCCTCATGCATCTGCTGCAGTGCACTGCTGAGCATCTCCTGCAATGGGTTGCTCTTTTGTGCCGGTGGCGCTGGCGTGTCGCTGGCGGCGGTAGACTTTTGTTGTTTCGCTGCTGGCGCTTGCGTTTCAGGTGCCGATTTGTCGGCGCTGGGTTCAGCCTTACGAGCTGGCGCTGCTTGAGGTTTTTCCTCTGCAGCCTTTTTCGGCTGGGGAGGGCGCTTGGCTGGTTGTTCCGATTTTTTACTGGCTGGCTTGGTGTCGGGCTTCGGATCACCGCTGATGATATAGAAACCCGGCAGGGGCAGAGGAAGGGTGTGCAGATCCCTTGCGGCTTCCGCCGCCAGCCGGTGCATTGTTGAGATGGCATTTTCCTGGGGAATTTCCAGGAACTCGGCCAGCAGTTCCAGATCTCCTATGGTCTTTTCCCGCTGCCAACCCAGGCTGGTCTCCCGTGCGATTGCTGAGGAGAGCATCACCGACAGGGGTTTTGGTAGAAAACTGTTGGAGATGCCCTGTGACTCGATGATCAGATCCGGTAGCTGCCAACGTTCGCTCAAGCGGATATTCAGGGTCTCGAATGTGCAGCCCAGCTCGGTTTTGGCGACGCTCTCCCGGTCATCACCCGCGAGGATTTTACTTTGCACACGCTGCATCTCATCCGGAACCACAGACCACAGCGCCATTTCCCCGATCTCGTGCAGCAGTGCACCGGTATAGAGTCCATCCGTATCCGGCAGATTACGGATCTTCGCCAGACCACGGGCATAGCGTGCTGCATGGGCTGCCCGGCTGTAGCAATTGTAGAGACCGCGCCTTGGGGGGCCCTTCAGTTTATCCTCAAGCGATGGCAGGGTTTTGCTGGCCTGTTCGATCAGTTCCATTCCCAACATCGGGATCGCCAGAGAGATTCGGGTGATCGGCTCCTTGGGTTGAACAGGCAGCTGACTGAGCTTTTGCATCACGTAGAGGCTGAATCCCGGATCGCGGGAGATCACTTCCGAAAGTCGGTTATGATTCACGCTGGATTTATTCAGTAGGTCCCTGACCTGGGTCAGGGTGCGCTGCATGACGGGGAGGGGATCTGACGAAATCTGTCGTACCCACTCTTCAACGGTCTGGGACATAGCCTGCAAGTATTATGGTTGATGAGGTTTTCTGCATCCAGAAACGCCCCAATGGTTATTAGTTTATCGCTCCAAGATAAAACCTATCAGATTCGCTGGCAAGGTTTGATTGATCCGGCAAGCCGTAATCTGACTCTTCACCGGTAGGGGAAATTACTTGGTTTCTGCGGGAACGGGGGGGTGTTAAACTAACCGGTTTGAATATTCGGTATTGAGAGGTTTGTATGGCAGGACACAGTAAGTGGGCCAATATCAAGCATAAGAAGGCTGCAAATGATAAGAAGCGCGGCAAGATCTGGACCAAATTGATCCGTGAGATCACCGTCGCAGCCCGCATGGGGGGCGGTGATCCCAATGCCAATCCCCGCTTGCGTCTGGCAATGGACAAGGGCCTTGGTGCCAACATGCCCAAAGATACCATTGAGCGGGCAATCAAGCGGGGTGCCGGCGGCAGCGATGGTGAGAATTACGATGAGATCCGCTATGAGGGTTATGGGCCCGGTGGCACTGCCGTGATGGTGGACTGCATGACCGACAACCGCAACCGCACAGCGTCAGAAGTGCGTCACGCCTTCAGTAAGCTGGGCGGCAACCTTGGAACCGATGGATCGGTAGCCTATCTGTTTACCAAGCAGGGCATCATCAGCTTTGCAGCCGGTTCTGATGAGGAGCAGGTGATGGATGCCGCGCTCGAGGCCGGCGCTGAGGATGTGGTCACCAATGATGACGGTTCCATCGATGTGATCGCCACACCGGAGAGTTTCTCCGAGGTCAAGGATGCCCTGGTTCAGGCCGGATTGGTGCCGGAAAATGATGAGGTTACCTATGTGGCTTCGACCCAGGCGGAGCTGGATGAGGGGGATGCGGACAAACTGCTGCGCATGATCGATATGCTCGAGGACCTCGATGATGTGCAGAATGTCTACACCAATGCAGAGATTTCAGACGAAATTCTCGATGCAGTTGGCTGAATGCTGAGGATAATCGGCATTGATCCGGGCTCTCGGATTACCGGATTTGGATTGATCGAATCCGATGGTGTGCATACCACCCATCTGTTCCATGGTGTGTTACGCCTCGAGGGTGAAGCCCTGGCGCCCAGACTCGGACAGATTTTTACCGGCATCAGTGAAGTGATCGACCAGTACCAGCCTGAAGTGATGGCGATAGAGCAGGTCTTTGTTTCAAAGAACGCTTCATCGGCACTCAAGCTGGGGCAGGCCAGAGGTGCGGCAATCTGCGCTGCGGTCAATCAGGGATTGTCGGTTGCGGAATACTCGCCCAGAGGGATCAAGCAGGCGGTTGTGGGTACCGGTCGGGCGGAAAAGACCCAGGTTCAGCACATGGTGCAGATGTTACTGAAGCTGCAGAAAAAACCACAGGCCGACGCAGCAGATGCCTTGGCTGTGGCATTGAGTCATGCCCACACCAGCAGGATTGGATATGCAAAGCGTAGCAATGGTATGAGAGGTTTTCAGCCGTGATTGGTCGTCTAAGAGGTGAGCTCGCCGCGAAGCAGGCGCCCCATCTGTTGGTGGATGTGGGTGGTGTAGGATATGAAATCGAAGCGCCGCTTTCGACCATATTCTCTCTCCCGGAAATTGGCCAGAAGGTTACCTTACTGACCCATTTGATTGTCCGGGAAGATGCTCATGTCCTGTATGGCTTCAGTAATGAAACTGAACGAACTTTGTTTCGCAACCTGCTGAAAGTAAACGGTGTAGGCGCCAAGATGGCGCTGACAATACTGTCGGGTATGAGTGCCGAGGAGTTTGCCCGATGCGTCGAATTCGAGGATCTCGCAGCGCTGGTCAAACTGCCGGGTATCGGTAAAAAGACCGCCGAGCGGTTGATCATCGAAATGCGCGACCGGTTGGCAAAACTGTCCGCTTTCAGTCTCTCCGGCTCAGCGGGAGAGTCGATTGCAGCGCATCAGCCGGCGTCAGCCAATGCGGATGCTGTGGCGGCACTGGTGGCGCTCGGCTACAAACCCCAGGATGCCAGCCGTATGGTGAAAAGCGTGGAACAGCAAGAGATGGACAGTGAAGCACTTATCAGGGCCGCTCTTCAGGCTACGGCGAAAAAATGACAGGATCACCGGTGAACGAAGAATCCAGACTGATCGATGGTGCGGCTACGGGGGATGATGATCTGCTGGAGCGGGCCATCCGACCCAAACAGCTGTCTGACTATGTGGGCCAGACCGCGGTGCGAGAGCAGATGGAGATCTTCATCACAGCGGCAAGAGGGCGCGAAGAGGCGCTCGATCATGTCCTGATTTTTGGCCCGCCGGGATTGGGCAAGACCACGCTGGCGCATATCATCGCCAACGAAATGGGGGTCAATCTTCGACAGACTTCCGGGCCGGTACTTGAAAAACCCGGCGACCTGGCGGCCCTGTTGACCAATCTGGAGCCCCATGATGTGCTGTTTGTGGATGAGATTCATCGCCTCAGTCCGGTGGTGGAAGAGGTGCTCTATCCGGCGATGGAGGATTTTCAGCTCGATATCATGATTGGTGAAGGTCCCGCCGCCCGTTCCATTAAACTCGATCTGCCTCCCTTTACCCTGGTCGGTGCAACCACCAGAGCGGGCCTGCTGACCTCACCGCTGCGGGATCGTTTCGGCATCGTGCAGCGTCTGGAGTTCTATGATGCTGAGGAGCTGGCGCGTATCGTCAGTCGTTCCGCCGGGATCCTGAATATCGGTATCGACGTTCCAGGTTCAGGGGAAGTCGCACGGCGCTCCCGGGGAACCCCAAGAATCGCCAACCGTCTGCTGAGAAGAGTTCGTGACTATGCCCAGGTCAAAGGGGATGGCCATATATCGGCAGAGCTTGCAGACAAGGCGTTGAAGATGCTCAAAGTGGACAGTAACGGATTCGACAGCATGGATCGCCGATTGCTGCTGGCGGTGATTGAGAAGTTTGATGGTGGACCGGTCGGGGTCGATAATCTGGCGGCGGCCATCGGCGAGGAGAAGGGCACGATCGAGGATGTGCTGGAGCCCTATCTGATACAGCAGGGGTTTATGATGAGAACGCCAAGGGGTAGAGTCGCCACACAGGCAGCCTATCTGCATTTTGGCTTGACCCCCAGAGCCGGGGACCATCTGCCATCGGAAGATGAACTGTTTTAGGGTCTGGTTGGTAATAGCGAATACGGATTATTCAGGGAACTCGGATAACATCACACAATCATAGTAGGTTAGTTTCGCCAGCGGAATCGGTCGAATAATGGTCTTTGGGGTATGAACAGCAGTCAAAATCGATTTATCTGGCCGGTCAGGGTCTACTACGAAGATACCGACGCCGGTGGTGTGGTCTATTACGCCAACTATCTGAAATTCATGGAGCGGGCGCGGACCGAGTGGCTGCGCAGCAAAGGCTTCGAGCAAGATGAGTTGCTGCAGAAAGACGGGATCATCTTCGCAGTTCGTCATGTCGATGTGGGATACCATCATCCCGCCCGCTTCAACGATGCGTTGCAGGTGTCTGCCGCCGTGTCACAGAAGGGGCGCGCCAGCCTGACTTTCTACCAGGAGGTGGTACGCGCTGAGGATACACGCATACTCTGCCAGGGAGAGATCAAGATTGCTTGTGTGAATATGAAGACCATGCGCCCAACACCTATTCCAAAACATATTTTGCTGGAGATTGCGGATGTCGACTGACCTCTCCATTACCCATCTTATTCTGAACGCCAGTCCGGTGGTGCAGTTCGTGATTGCCTTGCTGGTGTTTGCCTCACTCAGCTCCTGGAGCATGATCTTCGATCGCATGCGGGTGCTGAAGAGCGCCATGAGAGATGCGGACGAATTCGAAAGCCGCTTCTGGTCGGGTGGTGACCTGGCAGAACTCTACCGCCAGCTGGAACGGGAAACGGATGATGAATCGGGGATGGCCTCGGTGTTTCGCGCCGGGTTTCGTGAGTTTGCCCGATTGAGAACCAAGGGTCACAAGGATCCGATGGCGATGGTGCAGGGGGCACAACGCTCGATGCGGGTCTCTCTGAACCGGGAGGTCGATCGTCTTGAGAGTCATCTCTCAACCCTGGCAACCATCGGTTCCACCAGCCCTTATGTGGGGCTCTTCGGTACCGTTTGGGGCATCATGAACTCGTTTACCGCGCTGGGTAATGTCAAGCAGGCCACCCTGGCGCTGGTCGCACCGGGTATCGCCGAAGCCCTGATCGCCACGGCGATCGGGCTATTTGCGGCGATACCTGCGGTAATCGCCTACAACCGCTACTCCAACGATGTGGAACGACTGAATAACCGTTACGACGACTTCGTGGAAGAGTTTGCAACCATCCTGCAACGGCAGGCTGTATCCTGATCGGGTTTGAGAGCAGATGAGTCGCAGCAAAAATCGTCGTCGTCCGATGTCCGAGATCAATGTGGTCCCCTACATTGATGTTATGCTGGTGCTGCTGGTTATCTTCATGATCACGGCACCGCTGCTGACCCAGGGGGTCCAGGTGGAGCTGCCCCAGGCGGATGCGGAACCCCTCTCCAGTGAAGTAGACGAGCCCCTGGTAGTGACAGTCAATCAGGCCGGGGATCTTTTTATCGACATTGGTGAAGATAAGGATCAGCCGGTGGAAGAGGATGCCCTGGTCGAGCGGGTGCGGGCGGTACTCAAATACAAACCCAAGACTCCGATCATGGTACGTGGTGACAGAGGCGTACCCTATGGTCGAGTGGTGGAAGCGATGGTGCTGCTTCAGGCAGGGGGCGCACCGAGTGTAGGTCTGATTACTGAATCACCGGAGAAGTAGTCGTGTTAGGGGTGCTCAAACGCAATCCATTTTCGGTGATGCTGGCGCTGTTGCTGCATTTTGTGATCGTATTCTTTCTGGTGTTTGGCGTCGATTGGGAGAAGAAACCGAAACCGATCGCCTCCCAGGCCAATGTGGTGCAGGCGCACACCATCGATCTGGACAAGATCAATGAGAAAAAGGCCGAGGAGAAAAAGGCTCAGCAGCTGAAGCAACAGCAGCTGGAGAAGAAGCGACGTCAGGCTGAAGAGAAGAAACGTCAGCAGGCGCTTGAAAAGAAGCGGGTCGCTGAGCAGAAAGCAAAACAGAAACGTGAGGCGGAAGCGAAAAAGAAAGCAGAGGCCAAGCGAAAAGCGGAAGCCAAGCGTAAGGCTGAGGCGAAGAAAAAAGCGGAAGCCAAACGCAAGGCGGAGGCGAAGCGTAAGGCGGAAGCGAAACGTAAAGCGGAGGCGAAACGCAAAGCCGAAGCTGAGGCAAAGCGTAAAGCCGAGGCCAAGCGCAAGGCGGAAGCGGAAGCAAAGCGTCGCGCGCAGGCTGAACGGGAAAGGGCGCTCCAGGCGCAGATTGAGGCTGAGCAGAACAGTCGTGAAATCGATCGTTATGGTGCGGTGATCAAGCAGCAGATTGAGCGCAACTGGTTGAAGCCGGCGCAAAACACGGAAGGACTCTCGTGTGTGGTGCAGGTCAGGCTGATACCCGGCGGGGATGTGGTTCCCGGTGGGGTCAGCATTATCCGCAGCAGCGGTAATGCGGCTTTTGATCGTTCGGTTGAAGCGGCGGTCTACAAGGCGGCACCGCTGCCGGTACCCAGTGGGGCTCTGTTTGAATCGTTCCGCTCATTAAGATTAAACTTTAAGCCGAATAAATAACTAATTGTTAATATGAAAAAAATAGTTTTGATGTTGCTGGTATTTTTGGCTTGTCACTCCGCAGTGAAGGCTGAACTGACCATTGAGATAACCGAAGGCGTTGAAGGTGCGCTGCCAATTGCCGTGGTACCTTTCGGTACTCCGGGCAGAGGACAGCCGGCGGTGGATCTGTCTGAGGTGATCAATGCGGATCTGCAACGTAGCGGACGTTTCAAGACCATACCACGGGCCGATATGCTCTCCCGTCCCACCTCAGATCGGGAGGTGGAATTCAAAGACTGGCGGGCGCTGGGTGTGGAGAATCTGGTGGTCGGTCAAGTGGAGTCGACCGGGGCGGGAACCTATCAGGTGCAGTTTCAATTGCTCGACGTCTATCGGGGACAGCAACTCACCGGCTACAGCATCCCCACCACCGCATCCAACCTGCGCAATACGGCCCACCGTATCGCCGATATCATCTATGAAAGTCTGTTGGGTATTCCCGGCGCATTTTCCACCCGGGTCGCCTACATCACCTCAACCCGGCTGGCTGACGGCAAGAGCCGGATCGGTCTGAATGTTGCCGATGCGGATGGTCACAACCCAGAGACCATCGTCACCTCCAGCGAGCCTCTGATGTCACCGGCCTGGTCCCCGGACGGGATGAAAATTGCCTATGTCTCTTTCGAAGGCGGGCAGTCGGCGGTCTATGTTCAGGGTGTCTATACCGGCAAGCGTCAGAAAGTCACCTCTTTCAAAGGGATCAACGGGGCACCAGCCTGGTCTCCGGATGGACGCAAGCTGGCTCTTACCCTGTCGAAGGGGGGAAATCCGGATATCTATATCTACGATATGCGCAACCGCAAGCTGCAGCAGATCACCAACCACTACTCGATCGACACCGAACCTGCCTGGTCTCCCGACGGCAAGAGTCTGGTGTTTACCTCTGACCGCGGAGGCAGACCTCAGATCTACCGGGTATCCGCTTTTGGCGGCAAGGCGCAACGTGTTACCTTTGAAAACCGTTACAATGCCCGGGCCTCATTCTCACCGGATGGAGAACTGCTGACCTTTGTCACCCAGGACGAGGGTAACTATCGGATTGCGGTGCAGGATCTCAAAACCGGCGTGATGCAGGTATTGAGTCAGGGGAGACTGGATGAGTCACCCAGCTTTGCACCCAACGGCAGTATGATTATCTACGGCGCCAAGGCTGGACGGCGTGGCGTACTCGCGGCAGTCTCGACCGATGGGCGGGTCAGACAGCGTCTTGCCTTGCAGGAAGGGGATGTACGCGAACCGGATTGGTCACCTTTTAAGAAATAATGCACGAGTGAATTAGGAGAACTTCCATGAAAAAAGTGCTGTCACTATCTGCCACCATCACACTCTCTCTGTTGTTGATGATCGGCTGTTCCTCAACCCCAACCACTGAAGGCGGGGCCGAGGTATCTGAACAATCCACCGGTGCTGGAAGCGAAATGGGTGCAGAAGGCAGTGAAGCGTCCACCTCTGCCGCTTCACAGGGTGAAGAGTGGTACGGCGATCCACTTGAGAATCCCAACAGCCTGCTGGCTACCCGGGTGATCTATTTCGACTACGACCAGAGTGTGGTGCGTTCCGACTATCTGGAAGTAATCCAGGCACATGCCGACTACCTTGCCGCTAATCCACAGGCTGTGGTTCGATTGGAAGGTCATGCCGACGAGCGGGGTACCCGTGAGTACAATCTTGGTCTGGGTGAAAACCGTGCCAACTCCGTGCGCAGCCTGATGATGGCTCAGGGTGTGGCGGATAACCAGATGGTGGTTGTCAGTTATGGTGAAGAGAGACCATCCGCCTTCGATAACACCGATGAGGCGATGGCCCTCAATCGACGTGTTGAACTGGTCTACTGATTGGAGAGAGGCTCATGAACTCACGCATCAGACTGGTGATTATCGGCCTGGCGATCGGGCTGGGGACGAGTACGCCGATGCTGGCGGCAGAAAATGGCCCCAATATGGAGCAGCGTCTGCAGCGGATTGAGCGGATGCTGCAAAATCAGAGTCTGGCGGATCTGGTGCTGCAACTTCAGCAGTTGCAGAGAGAGGTACAGCAGTTGCGTGGCGATGTGGAGCTGCAGAAGCACACCATGGATGCCATGAGCCGCCGGCAGCGGGATCTCTACCTGGACATCGATCAAAGATTGTCCCGCTTTCAGTCGGGTGGAGTGGTAACACCACCACCGGTCTCCCAGCCGGCTCCAGCACCTGCAGCAGCACCGATGCCCCAGCAGGGTGCTACAGCGCCGGTAGCATCGATGGATACGATGGCAAACGCAGTGGTAACGCCGCCGGATCCTCAACAGGAGGAGATGGTCTATCAGGAGGCCTTCAATCTGTTGAAGCAGGGGCGCTATCCGGAGTCGATTACCGCCTTTAGCGCATTTCTCAAGGATTACTCCGGTGGTACTTATGAGGACAATGCCCAGTACTGGCTGGCGGAAGCGAGTTATGTGAACCGGGATTTCGACACCGCCCTGGCGGAGTTCACCAAGGTGCGGGAGAGGTATAGCCAGAGCCCAAAGGTTCCGGGTGCCATGTTGAAGATGGGTTACATCCACTACGAAAAAAAGCAGTGGGATGAAGCGAAAAAGATCCTGCGTGAGCTTCAGCTCAACTATCCTGCCACCACCGAGGCCCGCCTCGCCGAGAAGCGGATTCAGCGGATCACCAAAGAGGGGCGCTGAAGCACAGCAGAACACTCTGCTTTGTTTATCCTGTGGTGCATTGTTTGATCGATAGGGTGCGGTTATCCGCACCCTTTTTGCATTTCTCACCATCAGCTGTTAAATATCTATCCATCCTACCGCACGATAATCTCTCGTACTCAATTGGCTCTACCTGGAAATGTCACAACTACGCATCACTGAGATCTTTGTCTCTCTGCAGGGGGAGTCAAACACGGTCGGTCTGCCGACCGTTTTCATCCGCTTGACCGGCTGTCCTCTGCGTTGTGTCTACTGTGATACTGAGTATGCTTTCAGTGGTGGTGAAAAAATGCCGATCGAGTCGATCCTGCAGCAGATCTCTGAACTGCGCACCAGGCGGATCTGTGTCACCGGTGGCGAGCCGCTGGCCCAGGCGGCCTGTACGGAACTGTTGAGCCAGCTTTGTGATGCAGGATATGAGGTCTCACTTGAGACCAGTGGTGCACTCGATATCAGTGGGGTTGACCCAAGAGTGGAGCGGGTCATCGATCTTAAGACGCCGGGTTCCGGTGAGGTGAAAAAAAACCGCCTGGCCAATCTGGGCTGTTTGAGAGTGAGTGACCAGCTCAAGTTTGTCATCAGTGACAGGGCTGACTATGAGTGGAGCAGGGCGATGCTGAAGGATCACGATCTGGAAAGCGCCTGTGAAATTCTCTTCTCTCCCGTACATGGCAAACAGAATCCAACCCAACTGGCCGAGTGGATTCTGCAGGATCGATTGGATGTCAGGTTTCAAATGCAACTCCACAAACTGTTATGGGATGATCAACCCGGGCGATGAATAAGAAAGCTGTAGTATTACTCTCAGGTGGTCTCGACTCCGCCACGGTATTGGCAATTGCCAGAAGTCAGGGTTATGCGTGCTATGCATTGAGCATGTCCTACGGGCAACGCCATGTCGCTGAACTGAATGCCGCTGGCAAAATTGCCAAGTCACTCGGTGCGGTCGATCACAAGGTGATGTCCATCGGGCTCGACTCGATCGGTGGTTCAGCGCTGACCGATACCTCGATCGAGGTTCCGGAGCAACTCGCTGATGGCATCCCGGTGACCTATGTGCCGGCAAGAAATACCGTCTTTCTCTCACTGGCTCTGGGTTGGGCCGAGGTCCTTGAAGCCCAGGAGATCTTCATCGGCGTGAATGCGGTGGACTATTCCGGTTATCCCGATTGCCGCCCTGAGTTTATCCGTGCCTTTGAACAATTGGCCAACCTGGCAACCAAGGCGGGAGTGGAAGGCAAGGATTTTCATATTCACACACCTTTGATCGATCTGACCAAAGGGGAGATCATTCAGCAGGGGATCAAGCTGGGGCTCGACTACAGTCTGACCGTGTCCTGCTACCAGGCGAATGAGCAGGGAGAGGCTTGTGGCAGTTGCGACTCCTGCCGCTTGCGAGCGCGGGGGTTTGAGGAAGCCGGGGTTGTCGATCCTACCCGATACCGCAAAGCTTGAATTGTGGTTTCAATCACTCCGCAAAAGAATGCGAATAAACGCAAATGGTGTGACGTCAATTGGCACAGTTGAGGTCATGCAGTCATCCTCATTCGGCAGGAAGCTGGAATCCATCTGATGAGCTTGAATCAGCAATGCAGGATTGCTGATTAATAATCCGTGTTTAATTCTTCTTTATTGATGAAGTGGTCACAAGAGATGTGAATTGTTGATCACCTAGGGTAATCACTAGTGTTAATTGGTGATCTGCAGTTGCTATATTGAGCACACACAACAGTTGAGACTTTAAACAACTGAGCAAGATAACAGTGACTTGTGGCTGACAGTAAAGGGAGTTATTGGCTATGACCGATTCAGCAGGTGGCGTAGGTGGTGGTGATTCAGCCGGTTCCATGGGGGGTGGTTCGGACATCGGCGGATCGGATTCCGGCACATCAATGGGCGGTGGCCTGTCGGGCGGTGCCTGCCTATCCGACTCCATGACGACCGGTGAGCAGCTTGCCGGCAGCCCGACCACGGAAGATGGTCTGAAGGGTTCTCAAACCGCGCTGGGTTCGGCTCTCAGTTCACCGACAACCGCAGAAGCGCTTGCCGAACAGCAGGCAGCACCGACTCAAGCCAATCCGGAAGCGGTAGACCAGAGCAAAATCGATAAGGCTGCAAGTATTGCCGGTACGGTGACAACTGTCAGCACTTCCGCCGTTACTGCAGTTGCCACTGGCGTACAACAAAATGCGATCCAGGGACCTGTGGAGCATGCGATCGGCCGGCTGGAGGCGAGTAAAGATCCGGCGCAAATGGCCCAAGCCGAGGCACTGCGTGAAGCGAACAGGCCCGGTGGTCTGAAAGGGGCGCTCCACCCGGATGCGGTTGAGTACGATTTGGATAAAACCCTGGCCGCCAGAAATCGGGTGCTCAGTGACAAATCAGTCATCGGTAACAAGCTGGCCAACGATCTCAACAAAGCCTCAAAGACCATCGATATGGCAGAGTCGGTGGCTAAAAAGGCCGGTATTGTAGGTACAGTTGCCGGCCCTGTCATAGGTTCCATATCGGAAGTGGCCAAGCTGGATGAGAATGCAACGACTGCAGAGCAGATAACTGCAGGCATAGTTGGTGCTGTCAAAACTGTAGACAATGCAGTTGTTGGTGGTGTGTCCGGTACCCTCGTGGGTGCGAGTACATCACTTACTGGTCCTGGTGCGATCGCTGCTGGTACAGCTGCTGGTATGCTGGCAGATGAAGTTTACAAAGAGATCGGTGCTGACAAACAGTTTGATGATTTTGTCGATAACTCCGTTGGGCCTGTTGTGCAGTCCGGGGTTGAGGTCGGTCTGGATATCGTCGATTCTGCTGTTGAAATAGGATCGCAAGTGGTTAACGATATTCAGAAAACAGCAAGCGGATATTACAATGATCTGTTTGGTGAAAACAGTGGTAGCGTAAGGCCTTAAAAGGGCATTTTATTAAGGGATTAACTGTTTGCAAATGTTATGGGATACGTTGTATGAGTCAGGTCATAAAAGACTATTATGAACGTTTCCGTCGATACCACTATTTAGGGTATCTCAGACACTACTACAACGCGGCAAGGCATCCCCATCCGTTTCGTTTTCTTGCTTTTCTTTTGTTTGGCTCCTTGGTCGTTTTCAGTCTGGCAATTTTTAGTACCCTGGCCATCATCAATAATACGTTTGAGGGTAATCCGATCTATTTTTATGGTCTGACTGCATTGATGTATCTGATGGGATTTGCTGTTGTTCCAACCATCGTACTGTGGATACAGGGCTATCGTAACCGGGAGAAGATACTCTCCTCGGAGATTCCGGACGATCTTCCTCAGAACTCGGGCAGTGAGATTTGGTACATACTACTTTTTCTATCGATCTATCAGATTGTAAGAATAATCATCGAGTGATCGTTATCGGTGATTGAGCGTCTAAGAATGCGTCCAGTATCACTCCAGTCCCATAAATAGTCTCATTGGTCCGTAGTATGGGGCAGATCATCAAAGACTATTTAGAACGTATCCGTCGATACCACTATTTAGGTTATATCCGACACTACTATAATGCGGCAAGACACCCACATCCGTTTCGTTTTCTTGCATTTATCTTGCTCAGTTTGGTTGTGACTTTCAGTCTGGCGATCTTTAGTACCTTTGCCATCATAAATAATACGTTTCAAGGTAATCCGATCATATTTTATGGTCTGACCGTATTCATGTATTTCATCGGATTTGCATTTGTTCCAACCATCGTGCTCTGGATACAGGGCTATCGACACCGGGAGAAGATACTCTCCTCGGAGATCCCGGACAATCTGCCGCAAAACTCAGGTAAAGAAGTCTGGTATGTGTTGATGCTTCTGTCTCTCTATCAGACAATCAATAAAATATTTGAGTGGTAGTCAAAAGAAGATGCATGCATTGTTTTATACTAGGGCCTGTTAACACGAATCCAATGCGCCCTGTTGCGCCTGAAAAAGCGCCAATCAAGGCCCTAGGGTGACACTATCAGTCTGAGAAAGTGGTTTGGAATAACATGGTAAATCCCATTGAGATCTCCACTCAGCGTCTTTTGCTCAGGCCGTGGCGTAGCAGCGACCTGGAACCCTTTGCCCAGCTCAATGCTGATCCCGAGGTTATGTCCTATTTTCCGGATACGTTGAGTCGTGAGCAGAGCGATGATTTAGCCCAACGCTGCCAACAACTGATTCAACAGCGAGGTTGGGGGTTCTGGGCGGTGGAGCACAAGAGTAGTGACACATTCATCGGTTTTCTCGGCCTTCATGTGCCGAGTGCCGATCTGCCATTCTCCCCCTGCGTCGAAATCGGTTGGCGACTGGCTAAAACCCACTGGGGAAGTGGCTATGCCACAGAGGGGGGCAGGGCCGCACTGCAGGTGGCTTTCGATCAATTGAACTTGGAGGAAGTGGTCTCTTTTACCGCTGTGGCAAATCGTCGATCACGGCGGGTCATGGAGCGGTTGGGGATGGGGGATAGCGCCGAGAATTTTGAGCATCCGGCGATACCCCCCGGGCATCATTTACGACAACATTGCCTCTACCGCATTACCCATGCGGCCTGGCAGGTCGCTCAGATATAGAGCAGTTCGGCCCAGCGGTCCTTCTCGATCAATGACTGCTTCTGCTGATTCCAGGCATCCGCTGATCCAAAGGTCTCTTCCATCACCTTGTTGAAAACCTCCGCAGCTTTCTCCTGGCCACCCAGAAAGACATAGGTATTGGGATCGGTGATGAGTTTTTTACACTCTTCCGCATGGTCAGTCAGGCTGTCCTGCAGGCCTGCTTCCACACCGGCCATGGGTCTGTCGGTCAAAGCACTGAATGCCTTGAAGGTCTCGTCGTCATAGTATTGGCCGAGATCTTTTTTCTCATCATTCATGTAAAGCAGATTCATGCCACCGTTATCACCATAGAAGAGGCGTACCTGGCCATCCCAACTGCCGTGCTTATCGTAGATCTGACGCACAAAAGCACGGAACGGGGCAATGCCGGTACCGGTCCCGATCATCAGCAGATTGCTGCTTTTGTTCGCCGGAATCTTGAAGGGGCTGCGGAACGGTCCGGTAATCTTCAGTTTGTCACCGATTTTGGCGTCACAAAGGTAGTTGGAGGCAATACCCGGATACTGCTCACCGGAGATCTCATCCAGGTAGAAACAGCGTCTTACCAGGATTTCCAGCTCGATGGCTTCACTGTTACCGGTCTGGATCGGGTTGGCAATCGAGTAGCGGCGGTGGTGATATTCATTGCCGAAGGCATGAGGACCTGGGATCAGTACCCCGATGGATTGACCGGCGGCATAGCGAAAGGTCGGGTCGTCGATCTGCAATACCAGTTGGCGGACCTCGTCCGATGATTCGGGGCTGAATCTGGTGCTCGATTTGATGACAGCATCACAACTGCTTTCCAGATGCATATCGTCTGTGCTTTCAGGCATTTTCACTCTCTCAGAATTCTAGGTTTATCAATGAATTAAGCTGGATTGGTATTGTCTCAAACTAGCATTATAGTTGTAATAATCGTCGCTCTCCAGTGCTTCAGCATTGGTTTTTTAAACTTCTTCTATTTATAAGCAAGGCGAGCAAATCGGTAAGCAGATGCCTGCTAACCGAGTGAAATCCCAGCGACAGAAATTCCCATGTGACTCAGCTTACCAAGATCAGCGATAATAGTCTGATGTCTGAATCTTCTGCTGCAAAAATAGTCGCTGTCACGGTCACCTACAATATCGATCAAAGCTTCGCAGTGTCACTGCAGAGTTACCTGCATCAGGTGGCTTTGGTGGTAATTGTCGATAACAGTACCGAGACGGAGGCACAAAGCCGGGTCAGTGCGATTGCACAAGGCCACCCAGAGCAGATTGCTCTGATTCAGAATGGGCATAACCTGGGGCTGGCAAAAGCCCAGAACCTGGGCATAAGACGTGCGCTTGACGAGGGCGCTGAGTGGATTCTGCTGATGGACGATGACAGCAGTGCCGAGTCGCAAATGGTTGAGCAACTCGTTCAAGCCAACCAGATCTATCCAACCGAGCCTGGAACCGGGATTGTTGTTCCCAAATACCTGGAACAGAGTGTCAACAGAGAGGCCCTGTTTGTCACAGCTCCTGGCGGAGAATACCATCGGCCCAGGTTTGCCAAAGTCGGTTTTTCCGGCCAGCCGATTCTGCAGGATATCTTCATTGCCATCAGTTCCGGTAGCCTCATAAAAGCAGAGCTGTTCAATGAGATCGGTATGATCCGGGAATCCTTCGACATCGACTATCTGGATGTGGATTTTTGTCTGAGAGCCATCGAGGCCGGATACCGGATCGTCGCCGTGCGGGATGCGGTCTTACGCCACAATCTTGGTGAACAGACCAAACACCACTTTCTCGGCCGTCATTTTTTTGCCTGGAACCACCCGGCCAGGCGCCGTTTTACCATCTATCGTAACCGTACCCGTATCTGGCGGGAGCAGCTGTTTCGCTTCCCAGGTTTTGTCCTGTTCGACTTCCTGGCTGCGCTGATGGATCTGTTCAGGATCGTTATGTTCGAGCAACAGAAGTCAGCAAAACTCAAGTCTGTGTTGAAGGGCATTGGCTTGGGTCTGTTTGGCAGCGGATTGAGAAAACAGACGATCGACTCCACTGCCAACACCGCATCGGGGTAATCAAGGTTAAAAAACTGCTCGTTTGATCATTGGACAGAGTTACAGTGACTCAATCCGGTAGTAGCCCGGCTCGCCACCAGACAGATCAAAACGCTGCTGATGGGGCTTGACCCGGAAGCGCTGGATTTGCCGAAACGGCCCGATCGGTGTGGTTGAGTAACTCAGCCGATAGAGACCAGCGGTGAGATTTCGGGTAATCAGTCGGGTGCCTGTCGCACGCCTTTTGAAAACCACCTTATCGTATGGCGCAGCCAGGGGCTCACCGATGAACAGCCCTTCCCCGGGTTGCTCCACGCTGCGCCAATAGGCTTCCAACAGGGTCTGACCATGACTGTAGTGCTCCATCACCAGACGGGGATTGGGGAACTTAGCGAGATGATTGCATGGCTCTACCACTGTGCCAAAACTGCCAGTGGCGCCGGCCTCCAGCCAGCGCAGGGCGCTCATCTGCTTACTGCCGCTGAGTACGCCGCCGCTGGAGGTGAGATGGTCGGCAATCGCCCCAGGTAGAAATTTCAAGGTCTCCAGTCCATCGATATGGGTTCGACCGGTAAAGTAGAACAGCACATCCTCGCGATCACGCAGGGCATTGCCTCTCAATACCTCGGTGTCGATCCAGTTGTGCATCAGACGTCTGGTCATCAGATAGTCCTTTGCCCTGACATTGCGCTGTTTATCCTGGGTACTCATCAGATAGGCGGTCCCTTGTGGGAGCGTGCCGTCCGAAGCGATTCCTCGATCGATCAGGGCTTTGGCTTCTGCGAAGCTGTTTGCCGCAATGGTGATACTGGGTCGGATCGAGAGGTCGTCGTAGGGGGTGACCCCTCGGTAGTCGTAGTAGGGGCTGTGTCGGGTTGAGGCGCAGGTGTGATCTGAGCACCAGGCCTTGTCATAGCCGAATGCGAGTGCGGATGTGATCGACATACAGCCGACCCGGAATGGAGCCACCCAGGTGATGGCGTAGGCCTGGATCGCCGGTGGTGTGATTTCCAGCAGCTTTTGCCGGAGCTCGCGGAACTGCTGTGGTGCAAGCGTCTTCTTCCCAGGCTTGAAGCTGACCTGCAGCAGGTTGCTAGCGGGGATGCCCCGCGCCTCTGCATAGTAGTTACCGATTCGCTGGCTGAGGGGATCCTGATCGTTGACAACCACCGCCAGCTGATCTGCCGTGAGACGCTGTCTGGGCAGGTCAATCTGGAGTGTTTCCGCCACCAGCCTGGGGCATAGTGAGAGCAGCAGTAAAAACCCGACCAGTTTCCATGTTGAATGGTTTGCGTCAAAACGTGTATCCATAACAAACTGACTTTTTCCATTGATGAGTGTGACTTACATGAGCGTATCAGAGTTGGGTCAAAATCTCTGAGACGGCTTTTGCCGGCTGAGGGATATGAAACGTATTGTCCATTTACTGGTCTTAACCCCCATATTTCGCGACTACTTTGCTATGATTGGGCGAATCGTCTGAACCGGGCACGAGTTGTACTGGAGCAGCAGTAGGATAGAATCCTCTGAGGCGTAACATTGTTCAACTGAAAAAGTGGTTTCACAACAATTTAAACAGCCTTCTGCTGCCGGAGATCATCGTGCTGCGTAACACTCTGTTTTTCATTCTTCTCACCGGCCTGATGACAGGATCCCTGGCTGAGGAGAAAACCCAGGATTCTGTTGTCGATATGTCCGCTTTGATCGATGTCTCCGGACTGATTGAGAAGGTCTCGGATAAACGCGTGGTTTATGTGGGCGAAACCCACGATCAGTACCAGCACCATCTCAACCAGCTGGCGATCATCAAGGGTCTGCATGCCAAGCATCCGGACCTGGCGATCGGTCTGGAGTTCTTTTTTCAACCCTACCAGAATGTGCTTGACCAATATATTGCCGGTGAGATCGATGAAGCCGATCTGATCCGTGGCACAGACTATTTCAATCGCTGGCGCTTCGACTATCGGCTCTACCGTCCGATTTTCAGTTTTGCCAGGGAGCATGGGATTCCCATGATCGCACTCAATCTGGAGCGTGAGATCACCGATCAGGTGAGCCGGGAGGGGATCGAGAGCCTCAGCCCGGAACAGCAGGCCAGATTACCCTCTGAGATCGCCCGGGATAACGACAGCTATCATGAACGCCTGAAAACCATCTATGAGGCACACCCCCATCGGGAAGGGCGGGATTTCGAGCGTTTTCTCGACGTCCAGTTGCTCTGGGATGAATCGATGGCGGAGCGTGCGGCGGAGTGGATCCAGGAGAATCCCCAGGGCCACCTGGTGATTCTGGCCGGGGCGGGTCATCTGATCTATGGGGACGGGATTCCAAGCCGTCTGTCACGTCGGGTGGATGCGAGTCAGGCGATTGTGCTGAATGTGAATTCACTCCCCGAGCTGAATCCTGAACTGGCCGATTATCTGATCCTGGCCGATCAACAAAAGCTGCCACCCAGTGGTAAACTGGGGGTTTTCCTGGATGTGGAGAGTTCCCCGCCCAGTGTCAATGGATTCGTTGAGAACAGCGGTGCCGCGGAAGCCGGCATCAAAGAGAAAGACCTTCTGGTATCCGTGGATGATCAACCGATTGAGAGCTATGCGGATCTGCGCATTGCCCTGATGGACCGGGAGGTCGGTGATGTGGTCAAGTTGTCAGTCAAAAGGGAGCGGCTGATTTTGGGCACCATTGTCGAGACCTATCAAGTCACACTGCGCTGAGGAGTCAATGAATCGGTCATGAGCCAACCTGTTGATGGCTGAATCTACCGCTCAAACAGGTTGAGTCGGCGCATTCAGATCGTCACACTGTTCGCCCCGGACCTATTCACAAGTTCCTTAGGCTGATCAAACCAATTATGGCTAAACAAACAGAACTGCTGGCACCAGCCGGCACCCTTAAAAACGCCCGTTATGCTTTTGCGTATGGTGCCGATGCTGTCTATGCGGGATTGCCCCGTTACAGCCTGCGGGTCAGAAACAACGATTTTCTGGAGCAAAACCTGGCTACCGGAATCGCCGAGGCACATGCATTGCAACGCCAATTCTATCTGGCCTGCAATGTGATGCCTCACAATGCCAAGCTGAAGACCTTCATCAAGGATCTTGAACCGATCATTGCAATGGGACCGGATGCCCTGATCATGTCCGATCCCGGCTTGATCCTGATGGTCCGGGAGCGTTGGCCGGAGATGCCGATTCACCTTTCGGTGCAGGCGAACACGGTGAATGGGGAGGCGGTACGTTTTTGGCAACAGCAGGGGGTGAGCCGGGTAATACTCTCCCGTGAGCTGTCACTGGATGAAGTGGCGGAGGTTCGTCAGCACTGTCCGGATATGGAGCTGGAGGTGTTCATCCACGGCGCTCTCTGTATCGCCTATTCGGGACGCTGTCTGCTGTCGGGCTACTTCAATCATCGCGATGCCAATCAGGGAACCTGCACCAACAGTTGCCGTTGGGATTACAAACTCTCTCAGCCGGTTGCCGGGCCTGAGCTGAATACGGGGCCGGCCGATGTTGTCAGGCACAGTGCCGCGGATCAGGTCTACTACCTGGAAGAGGGGGGGCGTCCCGGGGAACAGATGCCGGTGTTCGAGGATGAGCACGGCACCTATATCATGAACTCGAAGGATCTGCGTGCCGTTGAGCATGTAGCCAGGCTGGTGGAGATCGGTGTCGATTGTCTGAAGATCGAGGGTCGCACCAAATCCCACTACTACACGGCCCGTACCACTCAGGTCTATCGTAAAGCGATCGATGATGCGCTGGCCGGTCGCCCGTTCCAGCCCGCATTGATGGCGGACCTGGAGAGTCTGGCCAATCGGGGATATACCGATGGTTTCTACCAGAGACATGAGTCTGATGAACTGCAGAACTATCGGTTTGGCAGTTCCCAGACGGAGCGCCAGCAGTTTGTCGGCGAGATAACCGGTATCGATCCGGAGAGTGGTCTGGTGGAAATGGATGTTAAGAACAAAATCCGGGTCGGTGACCGGCTTGAGCTGATGACACCCGATGGTAATCGGGATTTCGTGCTGGAGAGAATGGAAGACAGACATGGCAACCAGATGCATGAAGCGCCTGGTGGGGGTTATCAGGTACGGGTTGAATTACCGGCCGAAACGGTGACCAACGGGCTGCTCTGCCGATACCTTGATTCCGCATGAAGCTTGGGCTGAGGATTGCGGTCAACACACTGGTTGGCGCAGTTCAGGGTGTGCCCGCACTGCTCGAGCTTTTTGACCAATACCAGATCAAGGCCAGTTTCTTCTTCGCCACAGGCCCGGATATCAGCGGTCGGCTGACCAATCGGAGTCAGCAGCCCTGGTACGCTCATCTGCCTTTGAGTTCCCGCCTCTACGGCCTGCTGATAAAACCACCATCGATCGTCGAAGAAGCCGGCAAGAGGCTGCTGGCAGTCGCTGCTGCCGGGCACGAGACAGGCATCCTTTGTCATGATCGTGGCCGTTGGCTCAAAGGGTTGGCCCATGCCGACGAAGCCTGGACTCGCAAGGAATTGCTGAAGGCTGTCGACAGCTACACTGACCTGTTTGGTAGTCGGCCAAACTGTATGGCATCCGCTGGCTGGCAAACCAATCCTCATCTGCTGTGTCTGCAACAGGAACTGGGCTTCGACTATGCCAGCGATGTCAGGGGTAAGAGTGCTTTTTTGCCGCTGTTACAGAACATCCAATCGAGCTGCCCGCAACTGCCGACCACTCTGCCCACGATCAGTGAGCTACTCAGACAGGGGGGAGAGATCAATCTACAGAATGTGCATGAGTATCTCTATGCGGAGAGCCAGCATATTCTGCCCCATGGACATATCTATGCCTGTGATGCGGAGGTGGAGGGGATCACCCATCTTGACGTTCTGGAGAAGCTGTTGGTGATGTGGCGCAATCTGGATGAGGGGATTCAGCCACTGCATGCGTTTCTGGATGAGCAAAACAGGGCACAATTGAAAAAACACCTGATCGGCTGGTCGAATGAGATGACGGGGGAGGTCTATCAGGCAACCCAAAGCCTACAGCAAAATTAAGCGGATGGATTTCCAGGTCATTCTCACTGGTATTGAGTTATACATAAGCAACACGAATAAAAATAAATATCACCGTACCGAGCACGAACAGTGTGTAACTCCCCTCTCCCCTTGCGGGAGAGGGGCTATAAGGCTTGGATTTGTTGGCTGATCGCGAGGTTGACCCAAACACAGTCACTTCACCACAGGAGCACCTTCTGTGCATACTCATCGATCCACAAAACAGCAAACATTATCAGACCGGATTGATTAGGCTGAATCACAGGAGGTAACAACATGAAGAAGACAACAGCAGAGAATTACCGACAACGGGTTATCCGGGTGATCGAGTATATCCACGACCATCTGGATGACGACCTGAATATCAACCTGCTGGCGGATGTCGCCTTCATGTCGCCCTACCATTTTCACCGCATCTATCGGGAAATGGCCAGGGAGACCCTGAATGCAACCATCCGACGTCTTCGCCTCCAACGGGCGGCTGTTTAACTGATCAGTTCAACCAAGCCGATTCTCCGCATAGCCACCTTGGCCACTTATGGCAGCCCAGAGGCTTTCACCCGTGCTTTTACCCATCAGTTCGGTGAATCACCCACCGAATACAGGGAGTCAAGGCATCACAGGAAAGTCAGCGAGCCCTTTGTGGCTATGCTACCGAGCGAGAGAGAGGAGTATCGTGACATGTACAATGTGGAAATTGTCGATTTCAAACCGGTCAATCTGATTGGCTATTCCCATCAGGGTGACTACATGGAGATTGGCAGAACTTTTGAAAAGCTCTTTGTCTATGCCTCCAGTCATAACCTGCTAAGTGACAAGACGCGTTCAATCGGTCTCTATTTTGATGATCCGAAAACTGTCGAGCAGAACCGACTGAGGGCCTTCGCCGCCATTTCAGTGACCGATCAAACGGATCTGCCGGAAGGCGATGAAGTTCCGGATTCGAATCAGATTCCGGGGGGTACCTGTGTGAGTCTGTTGTTCAAAGGCTCCTATGCAGAGTTGGAGAAACCCTATGATTGGCTGTTCGGCCAGTGGTTGCCGCAAAGCGGTTATGAGGCAGCGGACTTTCCACCCTTCGAGGAGTATCTTAACGATCCAAAGGATACGCCACCCAGTGAGTTACTGACTCGTATCAACTGTTTTGTTACCAACGGTTGAGGTTAGGGCCAATTGGATTCGTGTTGACAGGCCCTAGTCTCTGGTCCTGCAATTTCAGTAGAGTGCAGAGTGAGTGCCAACATGGTGCGGTTTAACCGCGCCATGTTTTTAGGCTGATTCAAGCCCAATAGCCGATGGCCGCTACTTAGCCAGGACAGGGGTTAATTTCAGAAGATCATCATGAATATGAAGTCAGCCAAGATAAACTGGATTTTGCTGCCCATTCTACTGTTATCAGCCGCAGTCGCTGAAGCAGAGATATTCAAGTGGACCGATGAGCATGGAAAGGTCCATTTCACCGACAAACCGCCAGCCGATGCTGATGCCAGCGAAGTCAAACTCAAGATCAATACCATCAAAAGTGTCAGCTTTGATCGATCAATCTTCAATTTCGGCAAGAAAGTGGTGATCTACAGTACTGAGTGGTGTGGCTACTGTGAGAAAGCCAAACGCTATTTCAAACGGAAAAAGATTAAATATACCGAATACGATATTGAAAAGAGCAGCCGGGCAAAGCGGCAGTATAAGAAGATGGGGGCTACCGGAGTGCCTGTTATTCTGGTGGGTAACCGACGCATGAATGGCTTCAGTGAAGCAGGCTTTGAGAAGATCTATAACAATCCGTAATGGATGTCATCGGGTATATATCGACCCGGTGACCCAATAGTTCACTTTCAGGCTTCAAGCAGACCCTTGTTCTGCGTTATGGTTCTTTAATCAGGATGGGCTGGCTCGATTGAACCAACCCATCGTGCTAAAAGGCTACTACAGATTCAACTCAGCGATCGGATCGATCAAATAGGGTTTGGCATGCAGGTAGTGGGTGGTTTTGCGTTTGTTGTCGATATCCTGCTTGACGAATTTCGCCTGATCTTCACTGATGCCCAGCATTTCCGCCAGCTCTTCTGCAGTGGCGCCATGGTTATGTGCCCACAAAGCCTTGTCCATCTCCTGGTAGGGCAGGGCAAAGTAGAACTCATCCTGACCCTGGGGCAGGCTGTAGGTATCGGTGGTGGGAATGGCGTCGCAGATCGAGTCGGGCAGTCCCAGGTGTTTCGCCAGTGCATAGACCTGGGTTTTATAGAGATGGGCAATCGGTTTCACATCGGCGGAACCGTCGCCGTTCTTGACGAAAAAGCCCTGATCATATTCGAGCCGGTTGGGAGTGCCGACCACCGCATAGTTCAACCGGTCAGCATGATAGTACTCGATGGTTTTACGAATACGCTGTTTGTAGTTGGTAGCGGCAACGATCTGCAGATACTCCCGCAGGTCCAGGCGCTTCTCCTGGAGATTGCCTGACGGATCCTGCACCACCAGCATGAAATGGTTGACCTGGCCGTCGATACCGCCTTTGATCACGATCTTGTTTTTCCAACCATCGGTATATTCCGGAAAGGTCTTTTTGATCGCTTCATCACGGGCATCGTAACAGCCGATCGCCTCAAGGGTGGAGGCGATGTTGTGCTGGGTGCTCTCAACACCGAGGTGCTGGATCAACTGGCTGCTTCTGGATTGGGTATCTTCCGCTGAATCCACTTCGGGAAGCTGCATGAAAAAACACTTCTTGGGTCCGATTGCCCGAACCGCAAGTGCCGCCGAGACCGAGCTGTCGATACCACCGGAAACCGCAACCACCAAACCACGCTTTCTGAGTTTGCTGCGCAACAGTTCACGCATGGTTTCACAGATATGTTCTGCGGCTTGTTCACGGTCGAAATTGAGAACTTCCGCTTCGTACCGTTCTGAAAAGGATTGCATGCTGATTCTCCCCTTGATTCTGTTTATTACCCATCCGGTATGCGACTGACAGTGCTACAGGTTAGGTTATGCTAATTTCCAAATGCTTAAAAACTCAATAATTACCGACTGCCTGTATCGTTACCGGTCGCCATCCCAGGGTACTTCTACAACCTGTCCCTTAGTCCTGCTTCTTCTGCAGTTGAAACTTCTGGATCTTTCCCGATGCAGTTTTCGGTAGTTTCGATATGAATTCAATACTCTTCGGGATCTTGTAGATCGCCAGGTTCTGTTTACAGTGTCGCTGAATCACTTTTTTGTCTGTCTGCTGGGCGTCTTTGGGGACAATGAAAGCCTTGATGATTTCACCCAGCATCTCGTCCGGTACCCCGACAACGGCAACTTCCAGGACTGAGTCGAGCTCCTGGATCACCTCTTCAATCTCTTTCGGGCTGATGCGGTTGGCGCCGCTTTTGATCATGTCCGATGAGCGGCCATCGATGTAGAGATAGCCATCCTCATCGGTATGCGCCAGATCGCCGGTATAGAGCCAGCCATCTTTCAATACCTGGGCACTCTTCTGCGTATCCCGCCAATAACCCTGCATGATGTTTTCGCCAGAGGCACAGATCTCTCCGGTCACCCCAGGTGGGGCGACATTACCCTGTTTGTCCCTCACCTCGATTGTGGTATTGGGTATGGCAATTCCAATCGAACCCCGCTTTTCACGGATCTGTTCCGGCGGCAGATAGGTCAGCCGGGCAGTCGCTTCGGTCTGACCATACATGATGAAGATCTGGGTCTCGGGTAGAGCCGCCAGCAGTTTGTCGGCAAGTGCCGGGGCCATCGCGCCACCGGCCTGTGTCAGGTATCTCAGTTTGCTCAGATCGTAGTCGCTCAGGTTGACCCGCCCGAGCAGCAGGGCAAAGGTAGACGGTACCCCGGAAAATCCGCTCACGGCTTCGTTGGCGATACGTTCCACCACCCGGTGAGGATAGACCAGGTTGTTCTCCAGAATCAGCGATCCACCCACGGCAAGATGTGTATGCAGCACTGAGTTGCCATAGGAGTAGTAGAAGGGCAGTACATTGAGAATACTGTCCTCGCTGCTGAGTTGCAGATATTGCTGGATCGAATCCACATTGGCACTGAGATTGGCGTGACTGAGTGTCACCCCTTTGGGGCTGCCGGTGGTCCCTGAGGTGTAGATGATCGAGGCCAGGTCGCCTGGTGAGAGTGGCATCTCGGGCATCGAGCCCTGGTTCTGGGTTATTCTGCTCCAGGGGGTATGCGCCACTGTCGGCGGTTCCGACTTGGGCGCTGCAACACTGATCAGCTCAATGTCTTGATCCAGTCTGGCGGCGATCTCGGCAAACTCCCCATGCCCCTGATCGACAAACAGCCAGCCGGCATTGGCGTGGGTGGTCCAGTTGAGGATGTCCCGTGCTTTTGCCTGGGTATTGAGTGCCACGGTGACTCCGCCAGCTGCCCAGATGGCATAGAATACGGCCGCATAATTCGCCGAATTGGTGACCACCATGGCCACTCTGTCACCCTTTTTCAGGCCTGCTTCGGCGAGATAGCCGGCAACCTGGGCAATTTTTTCCTGTAGCTGGCGGTAGCTGTATTGGCCGGATGCATCCGCAATTGCGAGTTTGTCCGGGTAGCTGTCCGCGATCGTCGTGAAACGATCGATCAATGGCAACGCCTCAGCTGTCACTCTATTGGCTCTTGCGTCCGATGAAAGCGACGATATTGTTTACGGAATCAAGGTTTTCCGGGACCATCTCCGTATCCTCGACCTTGATGCTGAATTCATCTTCGAGAAAATAGATCACTTCCAGAATACCGGTTGAGTCGAGGATGCCCTTATCCAGGAAGGAGTCCCCACTATCCAGGGCTGATTGGTCGTCGGTGAACAAATAGTTTTCCAGGATATAGTTTCTGATCTGCGCTTCTGCTGACATGGGTATTCCTAAAGGTCTGATAATTGTTTGATGTCGGAATGATACTTTATTAAAAAGCTCAAAAAAACGTTAAATAATCACACGCGACAGTACACTAGTGGGCCGGCCCGAAGGGAGGCCATCTGATCGTTACATTATTTACCGCGTGGCCCACTAGCTCTTATCGGACAATCTCGTGTTAACTGAAGCGATCTACTCTGGATTGCCGCGAATAAACTGATCATCAACCAGCATGGTTGAGAGGATACCGACAAAGGCCATATTGTCGCCGAATCCCAACGCCTTGCCTCTGGCGCACTTCTTCAGCAGCATATTGGTCGCTTTTGGATTGAAATAGCCTGCCTGCTTGATACGCGACTCACTGAACAGCTCTTCCACATAGTCCAGGGGTTTGCCATCCTTGAAAAATGATTGGCTGTCCGGGGCCCGATAGGGCTGCTTGCTGCGGCTTCGGATGCTCTCCGGTATCAGGCCCTTCATGGTCTTTTTGAGCATGTATTTCTCATTCAATCCCATGATTTTGTAGCGACTGGGCAGTTTTGCGGCAAACTCAATCACCCGGTGGTCGAGAAACGGGAAACGACCTTCGATGGAGTTGGCCATCGCGACCCGGTCACCCTGGGAGCAGAGCAGATAGCCGGCCAGCAGGGTGTGAGCTTCGATATATTGATCCTGGTTAAGCGGTTTCCATTGTTCAATACCTTCCGGCAGAATCCTTTCGATGTTGGAGAAACCCACCGCAGGCGCGGCTGCCCGGGCCTCCTCGGAGAAGAACTGCATGATACGCTGGGTCGTGGCCCAGCGGGGGATATGGGCAAAGAAGGGTTTTTTCAGATGTTCCAGACCCTGCTGAAAAAAGCGCTGGGTAAAGGCGCCACTGGCTGTTGGTGAGTGCTTCAGATAGGGGTAGAGACGCTGCAGGATGAGTGGTCGCCACTCGGAGTCCGGGGCGTGGCTCCAGAAGCGCCGGACCTTGGCCTCTTTGAAGATATCGTAGCCGCCGAATACCTCATCCGCGCCTTCACCGGTCAAAACCACTTTATAGTCCGCTTCCCGCACAGCACCTGAGAGCAGCATCAACGGTGTCGGGGCAGTGCGTACGATCGCTGTTTCGGCATGTCTTATGACTCTGGGAAAAGCCTCACCGATATCTGAGCGCTTGCACAATACATGGGTATGGTGTGTGCCCAGGTAATCCACCAGATCCCGCTGGAAACTGCTCTCATCGAACTCCTCATCCTCAAAGCCGATGGAGAAGGTACGCAGAGGTGTGTCGGTGTAGTTTTTGATCAGTGACGTCAGTACCGAAGAGTCGAGTCCGCCGCTCAGATAGGCTCCGACCGGCACATCGGAGCGCAGTTGCAGCCGCACCGAGTCGATCATCAGCGAGCGCAGCTCTTCAGCCCACTCATCGGCTGATTTGTCGTGATCGATCTGCTCGTTGGGGAAGTCCCAATCCCAATACCGATCGATGTGGATCTCACCCTGTTCGATGACCATCATGCAGCCGGGCGGCAACACCTGTATGTTGTCGAACAGGGAGTTTGGCGGCAGGGCGCTCCAGAATGTGAAAACCTCCTGCAGAGCAGTGAGATTGACCTTTTTACTGATCGCGGGATGCGCGAAAAGGGATTTTACCTCTGAGGCGAAATAGAGCCTGCCAGCGGTTTCGGTGTAGAACAGGGGTCTGATACCGGCCCGGTCCCGGGCAATCACCAATCGTTGCTTGTTGTTGTCCCAAAGCGCGATGGCGAATTGGCCGTTGAGCGAATCGACGAACTTGTCGCCATACTGCTCATAGAGGTGGACGATAACCTCGGTATCCGAATGGGTATAGAACTGGTGACCCAGTTTCTCCAACTCCTCCCGCAACTCCAGGTAGTTGAAGATTTCACCGTTGAATACAACCTGGATGGTCTGATCCTCGTTGTGGATCGGTTGATCACCCCCGGCCAGGTCGATGATACTGAGTCGCGCATGGGCCAATCCAACCCGGTTGTGGCTAAAGAAGCCATATCCGTCCGGCCCGCGGTGATGGACCGCATGGATCATACGCTCCAGTTCATCCCTGGAGGGTGATGCAGCGTCGGTGAGATTCAGAATGCCAGCTATACCGCACATTTTTTGTTTTTGGTCCTTTATCAATCGGATGTTACAGGGCGGTTGGTTTTGGATGCCTGAGCGCCCTGCGTCAGGGACTTTAACATGCTCCAAGGGGTGTTGCCGATAGGGTGAGTTGTTAAATCCGGTGTCGGCTGGACTACTTTTATAAAAACAGTGTTTTAGGGCAGATTAAGCGGCCCTGGAAGGCACTGCGGGTATGCACGACGAATAGTGATTGCCGTATCAGGATGCACCATTGAGATTCATCGGCATGCGGGTTACCGGTTTTCCATGAGCGGAAAGCAAGGCATTGGCCAGTGCCGGAGCCAGTGGCGGTACCCCAGGTTCACCGACACCACCCGGATCCAGCCGGCTGCGGCTGATGATTACCTCGATGGGGGGTGTCTCCTTAAAACTCAGGATCGGCGTGTCATGAAAATTGTGCTGTTCGACGCGACCGTTTTTCAACATGATCGGCGGTTTAAGTGCAGCACCCAGCGCATAGATCACCGAACCCTCCAGCTGGGCTTTGACGGTATCCGGATTGATCGCAACACCGCAGTCGATCACACAGGTGATCTTGCCAAGTTTGAGCTTCTGCTCATCCAGCCTGATCAGTTCAACAATCTCAGCCACATGGCTGCCAAAACTGGAGTGTACCGCACAACCCAATATCCGCTGTTGATCCTGCTGGTGCCAGGCGGTGGCCTCCGCTGCCCTTTGCAGAACCGCTTTCAATCTGGCCTCTTTCAGCAGCTTCAGGCGCAGTTCCAGTGGGTTCTTCCCGCCAGCACGGGCAAGTTCATCAAAAAAGTGTTCAATGGCATAGGCGTTGTAGTGATTGGAGACAGATCGCCAGGGACCGATCGGTACTGGTGAGTCGAGTCGTAGCAACTCTACCCGCACATGGGGGATATCGTAGGCCAGAGCGTCCGCGCCATATTTGCCCGACTGCAGACCGGTGATCAGGTGGTGCCAGGCTTGGGGGTTACCGGCCTCATCCAGGCTGCCCCTCAGTCGATGCTGGGTCAATGGATGATAGTGATCGTGTTGGACATCTTCCTCTCGCGGCCAGATCAGTTGTACCGGGCGTTTCAGATGATGGGCGATTTTAACCGCCTGAGTCACATAGTCCTGTTTGATTCGACGTCCAAATCCACCGCCCAGCAGGGGGGTTACAATCTCAATCCTCGCTTCCAGTTCAGCCTCACTGAGCTCTGGCATCAACGCTTTCAGCGTCTTGACAGCAGTGGTCATGGCGCTGGTTGGGGATTGGGTCGGTGCCCAGATTCTGTATCGGCCATCTTCAACACCCACCGTGCAGTTCATCGGCTCAGGCGTCATATGAGCCTGGAAGGGGAGTCGATACTCGGTGTCAACGGATTTCAAAGCCGAAGCAAGCTGAGCGATGGGCTCTCCACGCTCCAGGATCAGAGTCGGTTTCTGTGCGGTTTCGTCACTCAGTCGTTGAATGATGTTGTCGCTGTTCAACTGGCCGGTTTTGCCTCCTTGCCAATCGATTTTCAGGGCTTTTCTGGCCTGGAAGGCCTGCCAGGTGCCCTGTGCCACAACGACCACACCCTCCTCAAGCGCAAAGCAGTCGATGATGCCGGGTCTCTGTTTGATCTCCGTGTCGTTGAAGCTTTTGACCCTTCCACCGAACACCGGGGACTGGGCGATTGTGGCATACACCATATTGGGCAGTTTGGTGTCGATACCATAACGCGCTTTACCATTCAGTTTGTCCGCCAGGTCCAAACGGGTGATCGGGGTGCCAATCAGTTTGAAGTCCTCGGGTTGTTTCAGTGTTACGCCTTTCGGTACCGGCATCTCGGCGGCCCGCCCCACCAGCTCTGCATAGCTGACTGATTTCGAGGATGGGCGGTGGGTGATGCGGGAGCGTTGCGCCTGACAGCTGTCGACCGGTGCCTTCAGATACTCGGCACCGGCCGCCAGCAGCATCTGCCTGGCAACGGCGCCGGCTTGCCTCAGGGTCTTCCAGTTTCTTCTGACACTGCGGCTTCCGCCGGTTCCCTGAAAGCCGTAAGCCGGGTCGAGGGGGGCATGCTCCACCTGAACCTTCTGCCAATCCACTTCCAGCTCTTCGGCAATCAGCATCGAGAGTGAGGTGAAGGGACCCTGGCCCATCTCCGACTCTGCGATGTAGAGTGTCACCAGGCCATGCGTATCGATTTTCAACCAGGCGTTTGGTTTGAACTCTGGTGTGGCATCGGCTTCGGCTACGATTTCGCCACTCCAGGTGATACCCAGCACCAGGGCAGAGCCGGCCGACAGGGCACTCTTTTTCAGAAAATCTCTTCTCTCCGGGTTGAACGGTTTCATCAGGATGGTTCCTTCGCACGCATCATTTCGGACGCCTGTTGAATGGCCTGGCGTATGCGCGGATAGGTGCCGCAACGGCATAAGATTTGAGACATGGCCTGATCAATCTCGTCCGCGCTCGGATCATGTTTCTCACTCAGCAGGGCATAGGCCATGATGATTTGACCGGATTGGCAGTAACCACACTGGGGAACCTGTAACTCAAGCCAGCTCTTCAACAGTGGGTGGTCAGCCTGCTCAGCCAGCCCTTCGATGGTGGTGATTTTTTTGCCGGCACACTCTGCTGCTGTGATCCGGCAGGCTTTTGCCGGCATGCCATCGAGCAATACCATACAGGAGCCGCAAACGCCGATACCGCAACTGTATTTGGTGCCGGTCAGGCCAAGCTGGTCCCGCAATACCCAGAGCAGGGGAATATCGCTTTCTGCCTCAACCCGGTTTGCTGAACCATTGACGTGAAGTGTGACTGCCATCAGATCCATTTCTCCCTGGTCGATTGTCAGTATTTATTATTGATTCAGTAATCGGTGCGTTGATCACTGGTTTGCCAGGCTTTGAACAGCCGCAGGCTTGCCTCGCGCATGATCTGTCGGCTGGGCATCTGGCGTTCCCCGGATGGTTTGCACAGTTCCGCAGCGATCAGACTGTCGTCGAATCCGCTGACTGCAGCATCTTCAGCATTGGCGGCGTAGACAAGTCGCTCTATTCTAGCCCAGTAGGCGGCACTGAGACACATCGGGCAGGGTTCACAGGTTGTGTAGAGTATCGCACCCGACAGATTGAAATTCTGCTGATGCTGGCAGGCTTTGCGGATTGCCTGCATCTCAGCATGGGCGGTGGGATCATTGAGATGTACCACCTGATTCCAGCCCGCACCGATGATCTGATTCTCCAGCACGATGACGGCACCAAATGGACCGCCATGTCCCAGCGTCAGGCCCTGCTGCGCCTGTTTGAGCGCCTGTTCCATGAATCGTTGATCCTGGTCCACTGCCTGCCTACTCCCAGCGAAAGCTTTTAGAACCTATTGTGACAAAGCATAGAGTAAAAAGGCAGAGGGACAACAGGGGAGCGGCAACCTCTTTGATGCCGGCACCCTCAATCATGACGGCTCTGGCGGCATCCACCATATGAGTCAATGGCAGTGCCAGCGCCAAATTCTGAACCAGTGGATGGGAGCCCTCCAGGGAGAACCAGACGCCCGAGAGCAGCATCATCGGCCAGCTGATCAGGTTGAGTAAGCCATTCGCCGCCTCTTCACTGGTTATCCTGGCAGCCACCAGCAAGCCAACACTGATCATGCTCAGGGCTCCGACGATCAGGATCAGTAGCAGCAGCCAGTAGGAACCGACCATACGGAAATCCACCAGCAGATCGGTACCCAGATAGACCAGCGTGGTGACCGTAACGATCATCAGCAGACGGGATGCGATCTGTGCAGAGATAAACTCAAATGCACTCAATGGCGTCGCTCTGAGCCGCTTGAGAACCCCGTTCTTGCGGTATCGGACGATCACATAGCCAACGCCGAAGAGGGCACTGAACATGATGTTCATGCCGAGTACGCCGGGTACCACCCAATCCACATAGCGAATCTCCGAGCCGGACAGGGCAACCCGCTCAAACTGGTAGGGGGCAACGACTTTTTCAAGAAGATATCCCTTCGGTGAGGTGCTGTTCACCCAATAGCGCTGGTTGTCCAGGTCGAGCAGTAGGTCGATCTGGTGCCGGTCCACCTTTTCGATGGTCTTGTCCAGCTCCTCGATCTCGATGAACTCCACATAACGGGTCTGCAGAAAGGCCTGGATCGGTTGCTCAGTATCGGTTTCGCCATACAGTCCCACCTTGTAGAGCTCCTCCTGACCGGTTGTGAAGGCAAAGGCAAACCCCATTACGATCAGTACCGGCATGATCAGATTCCAACCCAGGGCGGTGCGATCCCGCAGGAACTCCAGATTGCGTGCTTGCAGGGCGGCGAGAAAACGGCGTATTGACATAGTATTCTGGGTTCGGTCGCAAACTGATTGGTTGGTTAACTGGCAGGGCAGGATTGGTTGGGTTGGCTAGTCCTGACCCCAAGGCCACGATAAGGCGTCACTATACCTTCAGACTCCTCTCTCATACTAATGCGTGATGACAACGCATGGCGTAAGCCCACACTCTTTTCTCGACAAATCCAAAAACCATCCGTTCACTTTGCTCTTGAAACCTTGAACACCAGATGTGGAGTCGCCGGGTTATTGAGAGACACTAACTGCGCAGATGGTGTCCTGTTAGCTCCAGGAACAGGTCTTCCAGGGTAGGGGAGCGCACCTGTAACTGCTTCAGGGGTATCTGATTGGCTGTCAGCAGACGGATGGTGCTATCCACATCCTTCGACATGATCTCCACCAGGTCTCCCTGTGGATGAATCGAAGCGCCATCATCGAGGCTGAAATTTTCAGGTAATGCCGTTCGTGGTAGTGAAATCACTGAGTTGTCGAAGTGGTCGGCGAGAAGTGCTTTCGGATTGCCCTGTGCGATAATCAACCCATGATCCATGATGATGATCTCATCACATAGTTCGAAGGCCTCTTCCATATAGTGGGTGGTCAGTACCAGCGTCTTGTTTTCAGCCTTGATACGACGCACCTGACCCCACAGATTGCGTCGGGACTGGGGGTCGAGTCCGGTTGTCGGCTCATCCAGAAACACCACTTCAGGATTGTTGATCAGCGCGATCGCCAACAGCAATCGTTGTTTCTGGCCACCGGAGAGTTTGCGGGTATCCCGGGTCAGAAACTCCTCCAGGGCGCAGGCCTCAACCAGATCATCCAGCGAGCGGGGATTTGGGTAGAAGCGCTGAAACATCCGCAAGGCTTCATCCACCTGAATGAACTCTTGCAACGCGGTGTGCTGAAACATGATCCCCGCCTCATTGCGAAATCTCTGTCCCAGGGGTTCGCCTTTATAGAGAATCTTTCCGGATGAGGGGGTGATGATCCCTTCAAGCATCTCCACGGTTGTGGTTTTCCCCGCTCCGTTCGGCCCAAGCAGTCCGAAACAGACTCCCCGGGGTATATGAAAACTCACCCCGTTGACCGCTTTCACACCAGGATAGTGTTTACAGAGGTTTTGTGCCTCAATCATCTCGAATCAGCCGCTCGCCACGCATCAGTTGTGGAACATGACTTCTATGTTCTGAATATCTTCGGCAACACCTTCGATCTCGATGATATTGACTTCAGGTTCCATCCCCAGTTTCTTCATGGCGGGTACATCCGGCATCTCAAAGTCCGTATTGTGGTTCAGATTGGCTTGCAGACGGGCAACCAGCACAATATCCGAGTAATCCCCATCTCCGTCGCTTTCGTACTGAAGATTCAGAAAATTAGCCGGTACCGTGATCAGGCTTTCAGGAAAATCCCACATCTCAAGAATCCGTTGGCCGATCTGGGGGCTCAGGATATCGATCACCCGATCGAGTTCTGCCGCATCCTGGACCAGTTCGTCCCGGGTCTCTGCCATCGCCAGCACAGGTAAGGCGCCGATGTTATGGATCAGACCGGCCAGCATTGCCTGTTCCTTATCCAGGTGATCCAGATTGTAAGAGAGAACCCGGCTGATCGCGGCGATCTGTACGCTCTCTTCCCAGATCTGGTGGAATTTTGCATCCAGCAGGTCATTGGTGGCCTGAAAGATCTGTTGCATGATCAGACTGATCACCAGGCTGCGTACCAGGCGAACACCCAGACGGGCAACCGCCATCTGCAGGTTGTCGATCGGTACTCTTCCCCGGTAGAGCGGGCTGTTGGCCACCTGCAACAGACGCGCGGAGAGAGCCGCATCCGACGCGATGATGTCGGCAATTTCGTTGGCGCTGCTCATCTCCTGCTCTACCGCATCCCGCACTTTCAGTGCCACTTCAGGGAGTGTTGGCAGGGTGAGCTTGTTACTGTCGATGGCTTCGTTGAGGTCGCTTAAGAACTGTTTTTCGTCGATCATATTGCTGTCTTGTCCTGGACTGCAGGGTCTTTCACCGTTAGCGGTAGAATCTGCGATATCTTAATGCAGATGGGGAGTGCTCCCCTGGATCACGACTCGGCAAAAGGGTAGGGCAGATTGACGATCTCCAGGGGTGATCCCTGTTCACCCAGCAATACCTGATCCTCTTCCGCGCTGGCGATTTCGATCACTGCCAGGAGATCGTAGCCATCACCATTGGCCTGGGCCTCGACGACCTTACCCGTACCCTGTCCTGAGGTGCTGAGCCGGGCAAACAGTTCATCGCCAGGCTGGGGTGAGGTAGTGGACTCCACATGGGCCAGATACATCCTGCGCTTCAGTTTGCCCAGGTATTGCATGCGGGCGACAACCTCCTGACCTGTGTAGCAGCCCTTGGTGAAGCTGACCCCATCGATCAACTGCATGTTGGTCATCTGCGGGACGAAGGCCTCTTTGGTTGCCTGGTAGATCGTCGGGATGCCTGCCTGGATCTCCTGCAGTGCCCAGAAATCGGCACTGGCGGATTGGGCCTGACCTTCAGCCGTCTGCCAGATCTCCTGCAGATGCTGGATCGGTCCAACGATCTCGTATCTGGGCTTCTTCCCCGGAAGTCGGATCAGAGTCAATTGATCCTGTTGCTGAACATCATTTGGCTGTTCAGGCATTTCATCGAAAAAGGGCTGTAACAGGGCCTCTGAGCACTCACCGGTCAAGCCGATTTTGATCAGTTCGTCACTCACATCGCTCAGCGTTACTTTGGATCGCAGGATGTACATCCCCAACCGCTGCACCACGCCGGGAATGTTTTCCGCCGGGGTCTGCAGGTAGTAGTCGTCTGCACGGCGAAAACAGCGGAAGTTGGCCAACATGCGTCCTTTGGCGTTGCACCAACCCGCCAGATTGCTGTGAGACTCGGTAACTTCACGAATATCATTGGTCAGCTGGCCCTGCAGGTAGGCCTCCGCATCCTCACCGGAGACCCGGATCAGTCCGAGATGGGAGAGGTCGTTTAGAGCACAGTTCAATTCTGCACCCTGCGGGTCATTCTCACTTCTTGATGCCAGAAATTTGGTCCATTCTTCATTCATATCAGGAACAGCTCCTGGGTTTGGGGATCAACTCTGCGTATCATACCCGATCCCACGGGGTACGAAATCCCCCTGGTGACGTGTTTTTTAGGTTTGAATGAGAGGCCCAATGGGTTGCAGGCATCTCAATCAGCGAGTTGAATGATTCGGAAACAGTGATGAGTAATTTGAAGGCAGGGGCTCTGGTGCTCTATAAGATCCGTCCAGCCAAGGTGACGGAAGTGGCGGATAAGATCACCATTGAGTTGGAAGGGGGAAAAAGCAAACGGGTTCGGGACAAGGATGTGGTTCTGCTGCATCCAGGCCCCCTCGACAATCTGAAGAGCCTGCAGCCGATGTCAGGCGAGGTAGAGGAGAACTGGGAGCTGCTGGAGGGGGCTGAGACTGACATCAAAGAGCTCAGTGAACTGGTCTTCGGGGACTATACCCCAGCCATGGCCTGGGCGACCTGGATGCTGGTATCCGAAGGCGTCTACTTTGAGGGGGAGCCGCAGGCGATCCGTCCCAGATCCGCCGAGGCGGTAACAAGCGAAATCGAGTCACGAGATAAAAAGGCGGCTGAAGAGGCGGCCTGGGACAGCTTCATGGACCGTGTCCGGCAGGGTGAGATCATTCAAGAGGACCGAAAAACACTCGGCGAGGTGGAAGCGCTGGCACTGCAGAAAAGGGATAAGAGCCGAATTCTGCAGGCATTGAAGCTGCAGGAAAACCCGGTCAGTGCCCACCGGCTACTGGTGAAAACCGGCTATTGGACACGGAACGAAAACCCCTATCCCCGACGAATGGGGATTGACGAATCCATTCCAGACCACCCAGTCGCGGAGTTGATCGAGGAGGAGCGCCTGGATCTGACCCATCTGCAAGCCTTTGCGATCGATGACGAGGATAATCAGGACCCGGACGATGCGATCAGTATCGACGGGGACCGACTCTGGGTGCATGTGGCGGATGTGGCGGCACTGGTGAAACCGGATAGCGAGATGGACCTCGATGCCAGGAGCCGGGGCGCCAATCTCTATCTGCCCGATCGGATCGTTCCCATGCTGCCACCGAGAGTCACCGATCTGTTGGGTTTGGGCCTGCAGCAACGATCCCCATCACTCTCGATCGCCTTTCAGCTATCGGAGCAGGGGGAGGTCAGTGAGGTGGAGATCCACCCCAGTTGGCTGAAGGTGGAACGAATCAGCTATGGCGAGGCGGAACGGCGCCTGGATGAGGCGCCTTTCAACACCCTGCTGGAGAAGTGCCAACGCTACAGATCGCGGCGCAAGGCGGCAGGTTCGGCCTCCATTCAACTGCCCGAAGTGAAGATCAAAGCGCACAACGATCAGGTGGAGATCATTCCTCTGGAGAAGCTCAAGAGCCGGGAAATGGTAACCGATTTGATGCTGATGGCCGGGGAGGGTATCGCAAACTATTGTCTGCAGCGTGATATCCCGATACCTTTTGCCACCCAGGCGCCACCGGATGATGCACAACAGCCAGAGGATCTTGCTGCTATGTATGCTTACCGGCGTCAGTTCAAACCGACTCAGGTCAAAACCGAAGCCGAACCGCACTCTGGATTGGGGTTGCCGGCCTACAGTCGGGCGACCAGTCCATTGCGCCGCTATTCGGATCTGTTGACCCATCAGCAGCTGAGAGCCCATTTGAAAGGTGAGGATTTACTCGATCTGGCGGCGATTTCCCAACGCATCGCTGAGTCGGAAATGGGCAGCATGGCGAACAGAAAGACCGAACGGGTGTCGAACAACCATTGGCGGCTGATCTATTTGAGAGACCGTCCGGAGTGGCAGGGTGAAGGTGTCATCGTTGCGCAGGAGGGCGAGCGGGCTACCGTCTTGATCCCATCCATCGCCTATGAAGCCAAGCTGCGGATCCGAGGTGATTTTTCACTCAATGACAGTGTCAAACTGAAACCCAGGGAGATCGATATTGCCGATCTCAGCTGCTATTTCAGAATTGTCTGAAAACGGGTTGATATCTGCCGGGTTTCTAAATCCTGCTGTCGTGTTCTAGGGCCTGTTAACACTAAACCAATACGCCCTGCTGGGTCTGGATTAGTGTTAACAGGTCCTAAGGTGTTTCGATTCAACAACCTGAGGTGTTTCAACTATGAGATGGGTCGTAATTGCACTCTGCCTGAGCGGCTGTAGCGCCAACTTTCAAACCAGCTTCAATCCTGCGAGCCCCTACCACCAGATACCGGTCGGTTCCAAAGTCGTACTGAAACAGCCACTGGAGGTCTCGGCCCATCGCACCCGCCTGTTTCTGCAACTGGGCGAGACGATGCAACTCGAAGATTTCGATCGATACAAGGCGAATTGCAATTTTGAACTCACGTCGCTGACCGATGGCGTACAGACCATACAGCCTCAAACGTTCACCATCAAAAGGGTAGAAGGATTGATGGTGCAAGTGGTCGATAGAAAACCGGAGTACAGATTTATTCCAGCTGGCCTGGATGATCAGGGTACACCGATGGTTACTCAGGGCTACCATTTCTGGCTTGAATCCAGCCAGCAGCCCGAGGTTCGTCGTCTCTCCTGCAGGGGCGCTTTTGACGATATGTGGGCGACTCAACCACCCTCGATTGAAGAGATTCAGCAGAGCATGGGTAATCTGGCAGAGTTGCAATTGGCGCTATAGCCTTTTTTGGTTACTACCTGGCCAATCAAACAACCTGATACAACGCCAAAACACCTCTCTGCTTGTAAGCTCGCTGAAGGGTTTTAATTCCCTTTCATTACCCTTGTAACAATGTGGTTTAGCGCTATCAACTCTCTGATAGCGTATGCCTCTGTAACTGCCGTAAATCATTGATTTTTTATTTAAACAATGAGTTTTCCGGGATCATAGGGAATTTGCACAAAGCAGGTTGGTAGAGTGTGCTATAAAAACTAGATAACGGTAAGCAATTACAGCGGCTTGAGATAATCATTTTGAGCCATGGGGTTTTTAAAAATGGGTTTGAACACGGCTTATTGCGACTTGTGCTTTAGGTTCTGTTTGAACGACAAGGGATCGTTCCTGAACGTTATTCATCAATAATCACTCTTTACGCCAAGGCGGGACAACAAATATCATCTAAGAGCGTCACGACCAGAAGGACCATGTCCAAAACTAATAAAAGCGAACAATCAGAGCGTCTCGAAACATTAATTGCAGAAGAGCAGACCAGGATTCTGTTTCAGCAGGCGCCGATCTCCAATGCAACGGTCTTTGCAGTCGCCACGCTTTTCTACTTCATTTTGATTCCTCATATCGATACGGGGATCGTGGAAATCTGGGTGGTTTCGCTGTTTGCTGCAGCCAGCTTTCGTTTGGCTCTCTGGTGGTTGAGAAAACGCGACGCGCAGAAAATGACCACGATTCAGTGGCGGCGGGCCTATCTGCTTGGATGTCTTCTGGTCGGGGTGGCATGGAGTTTGATCGTTCCCCATATCTATCTGACTGAGAATCTTACCATTGCAATCGGCTTGTGCATGCTGTTGTTCGGTATCGTTGCTTCTGCGGTTGTCATTCTCTCCTGTTATCTGCCGGCATTCGTGGGCTATGTCTATCCTCAACTGCTTACCCTGATTGCGACTTTACTTTTTTACGGTGATTTTACTCACAACATTCTGGCCATTGCCACCTTTGCCTACTTGGTGATGACCACCTTGTTTACCCGCAACATACATCGAAACCTAGTTGAAAACATAAACCTTGAGGTACAGAACAGACAACTCATTGATAATCTCAGCGAAGAGGTCAGAAATCGCGAAGCAACCATCAATTTGCGTACTTCTGAATTACAAGAGAAAAACAGTGCGCTAAGTAAAGAGATCAGTGAAAGGGAGTTAGCAGAAACGGCGCTGCGCAAAAGTGAGGAGCGATTCGAACTGGCCATGCGCGGCGCCAATGACGGAGTTTTCGATTGGAACCTGAAGACCAACCAGATCTACTATTCACCCCGCTGGAAAAAAATGCTCGGCTATGAAGACGATGAGTTGGCGAACGATTTTTCAACCTGGGAGGATCTGGTAGAAGAGAAGGATCGGGAGAGATCCTGGGTCATGCTGACTGACTATATTGAAGGAAAAAGGGATAATTTCCATATTGAGTTCAAGATGCGGCACAAGGATGGTCATTGGGTGGATATTCTCTCTCGAGCTTTTCTGGTGCGTGATGCGGAGGGTAACGCCATTCGCACGGTCGGAACCCATGTGGATATCTCCGAAAAGAAGAGGCAGGAAGCACACATACTCAAACAGGCCCATTACGATGGGCTGACCGGTCTGCCCAACCGGTTTCTGGCCATGGACCGACTGACTCAGCTGCTAAAAGAGACAGACCGGGATCATCAGATGATCGCCGTTCTGTTTCTCGATCTCGATGGATTCAAACGGGTCAACGATACCCTGGGTCACGAAACCGGCGACCGCTTGCTCGTTCAGGCAGCGGAGCGTCTCAAATCAGCGGTGCGTGATGCGGACAGCGTCTGTCGTCTCGGTGGAGATGAATTTGTCGTCATGCTGCGCAATCTATCGGAACTGACCGATGCCAAAGCGGTGGCAGGTAATCTGATTGCACAGTTTCGCAGTCCATTCACCCTGGATGAAAGGGAGCTGGTGGTAACCACCAGTATCGGCATTTCCATCTATCCCAGTGATGGCGTTACCCCTACAGAACTGCTGCGTAACGCAGACACCGCCATGTATCACTCCAAGGAGCAGGGGCGTAACACTTTCAATTTCTTCACCAGCGAGATGAATTTGAACATCTCCCGAAGTCTGGAAGTCGAAGAGCAGCTTCAGGGCGCTCATAAGCGGCAGGAGTTCTCAGTGCTTTACCAGCCGGTAATCGATATGCGGAGCAATCGGGTGGTTGCCGCTGAAGCTCTGTTACGCTGGAACAATCCCGCCCTTGGTATGGTTTCACCGAACGAGTTTATTCCGATTGCTGAACAGACCGGGGTGATTCTTGATATCGGTCGCTATGTCCTGCAGCAGGCGGTGATCAATGCCCTGCAGTGGCAGGAGATGATTGATTACGATTTCAGAATATCCATCAATCTGTCCCCCAGACAGTTCAGGGATACCAAGCTTGTGGAGTTTATATCGGAACTACTGCAGCGCAGTGGACTTAAGCCTGAGGCGATGATTCTGGAGATTACCGAAGGTGTCCTGATGAGTGGGCAGCGGGAGATCGTTGAGTCCCTGGATCGGCTGCATAGCAAAGGCATCGGTCTGGCGATGGATGATTTTGGTACCGGCTACTCATCTTTGAGTCATTTGCGCAATTATCCCTTTGATGTGCTGAAAATTGATCGCAGCTTTATCAGTGATCTGATGGTCGATGCAGCCGACTGGGAACTGGTCAATGCTTCTGTTTTGATGGCCCATGGAATGGGATTGGAGGTGATTGCCGAAGGTGTGGAGACAGAGGATCAGTTGAAGCAACTGCAGAGTATGCGGTGCGATCATGCCCAGGGATTTCTATTCAACAAACCGATGACGGCAGAGGCTTTTACGAGCATGTTGCAGGATTCGGTCACTGTATCCTGAAACCGCTTTGCGGTGTGTAAAGGGGAATGGTTGTCTGACTAGAGATTCTGACTCGATCTGCTGCAGAGCGGGTCAGTCCAAAAACAGATTCGCCGTGGTCGGACCTGCAAAACCGGGAAAAACCTGAGCCAGATCCGTACCACCCAGTCGTTTATTCAACAATTCTGCAAGCAGGGTGCGCAAATCGGTGGTAATCGCCAGGTCTTCCCCGAAGTGCAGATCCGCTGTAGAGAGACCGGGCCAATCGGTAATCACCTGCCCGCCGTTCACTCCGCCACCCATGGCATAAGCCACTCCACCGGTACCATGGTCAGTTCCCACCGAGGCATTTTCCGCAACGCGTCGACCGAACTCGGTCATTACGAAGAGGCTGATTTGCTGCATCAAATCAGCCATATCCGTATGGAAAGCGCTCAATGAATCAGCCAGGTCAGTCAGGGATTGCTGCAGATTACCGGGAAGATTCTCATGGTGATCCCAGCCTCCTGCGTCGATACAGATGACTTCGACAGGTAGATTCGATTTGATCAACTGAGCTGTCTGCTGCATTTTTTTACCCAGCTCGGTGTCAGGGTAGCTTGCACCATGTTCCGGCAAGATGCTCTCCAACTCTGCGGCCTGCAGTTCTGTTAGCGCGGAGAGTGCTGCCTGCGCCGGTGCTGCAAAGGGTATTTGATCATCAAACAGGTTGCCTAAGACCTCGGTATAACCCGAGTCAATGATCTCCTGGCTAAAGCCGAATTCGCTCAGGTTGCTGATCGCAAGTGGTTCACTGGCGCCGTGCAGTGAGACCGGCACATTGCCACTGATCGATACGATACGAAAAGCGGAACCGTTACTGACAGGATCCAGACTGAGATGGCGACCAAGCCAACCGCTGCTCGGCAGTGGCTTGGCCGACACGCCACGTTCCACGATATCCTGGGCGACGAAATGAGAGCGGGAGTTGTGGGGAATGCCTGTGGCGTGTATGAGGGCCAATTGGCCTGAGTCATAGATAGCTTTGAGTGGCGCTAAGGCTGGATGCAGTGCAAAGCGGCCATCCAGATCGATAGCACCACCCTGAGCACCAGGTTCAGGCACCGCAATGTTGGACCGCTGAGAGTAGTATTCAGAATCCGTGTAGGGGACCAGACTGTTCAGGCCATCGGCTGCGCCTCGCTGGAACAGGCAGACAAGCAGGTCTTTGTCTGTGGGGAGTCTATTGGCGTAGTCGTTGTATCCGTTCATGGAGTCATCTCTTAACGAAGCTGAAAATAGACTGAACTGACCAATACAGCGGCCACCAATGGTGCAATCTGCTCAGGTATCCCATCCGGTAGTGTGGCATCTTCATCATAACGGTATTCAGCCGTCAGCCAGTCGATAATGTGGCGTCGATCTGCCGAGGAGATTGGCCGCATAAGTATCGCATCGGTCAAGGCATCCGTGATGGCGGCCAGGCTCTCTGCGCCGTTCAACATCGGTAGATAGTCGATGAAGATGATGTCGTTGGAAAGGGAGATTGGAGCAAAGCTGAAAAAAGAGAGGCGCCAGCGATTCAATATCCCGCCGGTACTGGACCAGTAGGATTGAACATCCGGATAACCATCCGGTGTGGACCAGAAGTAGGGCAGCTGTCCAAGAATCGCCTGGGCAAAAAAGTACAACTCTCCATGGTCTGCCGGATAGCCGGTATCCGGCGCCAGTGCGCGTACCAAACCGGCCAGAAACTCGCTGGGTCGGGTCAACTTTTGATCCGCATTCGCTTGCATGGCATTGCTGGTGAACAGGGCTCGAAGAGTCTGCTTGATGTCGCCTTGGCTGTTGCTGAATGCTTCGGCCACCTGGTCAATGATTGCCTGGTCCGGATCGTCACTGACAAATCTTCGGCACAACTTGGTGGCGATGAAATCTGCGGTTGAAGGGTGTGTCGCCAGCAGGTCCAGAATCTGCTCACCATCCTGCTGACCTCCACCAGCGGCAATCGTCTGATTCAATACCACTTTACTTTGCTGGTCGTGAATTGCGTCGTTGTATCTGAAGACGCCATACTCAGCTGTCCCGCTGTTAGGAAACTCAATTGTCCATCCGGTAAAACATCTGGCCACCTCTTTGATATCGGTCTCCGTGTAACCGCCATCAACACCAAGGGTGTGTAGCTCCATCAACTCCCGGGCATAGTTTTCGTTTGGTGCGCTGGCGAGGTTGTTATAGTTGTCCAGGTAGAACAGCATCGCCGGGCTTTTGGCTGAGGCATGCAACAGATCACGAAAATTACCCAAAGCATGGGTGCGTATCACCTGCTGGTCATCTGTCGGTTTCAAGGTGGGCTCAAGACCATTGATCAGATGGATATTGAAATGGTCTGTCCAGAACTCCACCATCACTTCATAGAGTTGGCGACGACTGAAGATCTGTCGATACTGGGTTGCCCCAATCATCTGCCTGACAATAGTTTCAATATTCTCTGGGAACCCGGCATAGAGTTCGTTCGGTGATTCGAATATCAGTGGAAAGCGGGTTTGAATCTCGCTTTCCAAATTGGCGTCGTCGATATTGATATAGTCCAGTTGTTGCTCCAGGTATTGATCGATACCCAGATTGTTGATGCTCTCAAGCTGATCCCGATGCACCCCGAAACTTGTTCGCTTCAATACGCTATAGGCTGCGGAGGCTTGAGGAATCTCTGTTTCAACGGTTACGGGATCGTTCTCACTCTGTTCGTCATCCTCCTCCTCACTGCTTCCACAACCCGGCAGGGTGAATGCAAGCGCCGAATAGCCGAGTCCATTGGCCATCAGACTGAGAAATTCCCGCCGGTTGTGCAGTTTTTCGATCGGCGCTGCCGTTATCATGTCATCGAGGTGGGAATTTGATAAAGACTTGCGTCTGGACATGGAGCTATCTTTTTTTGCGGGCATTAACGAATGATCTGATTCTTACAACTGTAAAAAACCGTTGTTGATGAATCAATCACACTTCTTGAATGGTGAAGAATTACAATAATCGATAGATTCCTCATCAAGGATTTAATCAATAGATGCTGACCTCGGACAAAAATGCGGTTGGCTTCTATCAGGCGCTTGGGTTCAGTCGGCTGGTAACACCGAGTCAATGTGGGTCTACAAAGGGCAGGACCACTGATTAAATTAGTCCAAACAGTCTCTAAACGAATGGCACTTACTTAAGGCAGTTGGGTGACCCTAAGCGATTAACCGCCAATGAACGCTAATCACCGCAAATTGCCGCAAAAAAATCTCACATAGAGGAGTCTAATGGCGTAGATTCGCGGTGATTAGCGTTCATTGGCGGTTTATTCTCTTTAGAAAAAGCGTGTCAGGGTGAGCTCTGCATAGTCATCCCGGCGCATGGAGTAGAGCGGGTCCTGTTCTGCGATATCCGACCATAAGCGGATTTGCGCACTGGTTTTCCAATCACTGCCAATGCGGCGGCTGGCTTCAAGATTGAACATCCAACTCGATTCATCCATGTCCTTGATCACACCTGCCAGCAATTCGCTGCCATCCACATCATTTGCGGTGAGTCGAAAGCCGACAAATATGTCGTTCTGAAATGGTGTGGTCGCCTCATCCCCGCGGTCGTCATACAGGTACTCACCGAGTAGACCAAGGTCCATATCGGTGTCAGCAATGCCGACCAGGGTATACTCGAATCCACCGGTTGCGGCATTGTAACTGCCACTGTCGATTGATCGATGAATCGCCTCCAGCTTCCATAACCAATCCCCCTTGGTGGCCTGCAGATCGAGACTGGTTTGGCGCATCTGCTCATAATACGGCATCAGTTTGATCTCTCCCCGATTGCTGATTCTGGGGATAAACAGGGGATCCCGACTGGTGCCGTTAAAATGTGCCAGACCGATGTCCCAGTCACCGATATAGTGTGACCAGCGCAGTGCGAAATCCAGGTGTCTCTCTTCCCGGTCCGACTCATACTCGGCATGATCCTGATCGACCGGTGGGTGGGATCTTAAGCGTCCCTCTTCGCCGGGAAAGGTTCGTTCACGAAATCCGATCAGGGTGTAGAAATCGAGGATACCCCAATCCCGCTCCAGAGAGAGCTTGATCAGAGGCTGGCCAAGCTTCTGTTCACCATCAGGGTTCTCCACCAGGTCGGTCTGGTTGATGGTGTCCACCAGATGCAGGGCTTCGGTCACCCCCCAAAAGACCTTGCCGATACCGGCCTGTGCCTCCCAACGGTTGCCGGCATAGGTCCAGATCAGCTCGCGGATGTCAGCATGGGTCCGCTCCTTGTCTTCGCTGTCCCAGCGAAAGAAGGGTACTACCAGCAGACTCTGATTACCCTTGTCCCAGCGTTGATAGTATTCGGGCTGAAATGCCAGTGAAATGAGATGGTCCGATTGATTCTCGTAAGCGGCGTCCTGAGGGAAGTAACGCCCTTGCAATTCAGCATAGCCACTCCACTCACCTGCTGATAACAGGCCAGGCATCAGACAAACAATCCAGCGCCACAATCTCACGGTATCATACTCCTATCTGGCCCGCTTGAGGCTGTTCTTATTGAAATCGGCATCTGTGAGACCACTGCGAAAGTCGTACTGTTTCCATGTCAGCAGAGTACTTTTGCCTGTTTGATGATTCTCCATAAACATCTCATCGGCACGCCAGTATTGATCCAGATATTGTTGATAGCCACGAAACACCAGGGTCTTCAGCAAGACATTTTTCCGATCGTAGTAGTCGATCTTGATCGGAATGTAACGCGCCTTGTCAACCCACATCTGCTGGCGCGTATAGCCTGAATTGGGATCAACCGGATAACGTTCCACCAGATAGGAGGCGATGCCATCGTGCTCGCTCTCTTCGATAAACTTATAGGTGTACTTCTCAACCTCCTGTGAAGAGATATCTTCATAGGCGAACTCGCTACCCATGAAGGGTCCGGACTTGTTTCTGGAGGCTATTCTTTTGACCCGCTTGAGTGCCGGTAGATAGAGCCACTGATCATCATCGCCGACTTTATGCGAGAAGCTCAGCAGTGCAGTGCCTTTGACATCTCTGGGTTCATCGAAGACCACCAGGGTTTTGTCTCCGTCGCCTTCCACCTCAAGGGTCTGATTCCGCATGTCCCGCAGGCTCTCTTCACCATGCCGGTTTTTCAGCAGCATGGTCATACTGGCTTTGAAATCATGGAAACCGGTGTCTCTGCTATCGACCTCTTTGGCGATCTCAAGGCCCCGCTCTTCGGCTGTCATAGCCAGGGTCACTGCCGGTGTGAGTAAAAGCGTTGCTAATATCAAGCTGAGCTTCATGGTTTTTTTCCTCCGAAATAGATCAGTAGCGGGGGTAGAAAAAGAAAATCCGCAACCAGCGCCAGGCCCAAAGTGATTGCAGTCAGCAATCCCATGCCGGCATTGAGTTGGAAGTGGGAGAAGGCGAGAATACCAAACCCGACCATCAGTACCAGGGAGGTTACCCAAAGCGCTGTTCCCACGGTAGAGAAGGCATAACGTACTGCATCTTCCCCCGGCAGATTCTTTTCACGCCTGGCCCTCAGGTACTTGCTGAGAAAATGGACCGTATCGTCGACAACGATACCAAGCGTCATGCCGCTGACGACGGAGAGCGCCAACCCCACTTCACCCACGGTCAATCCCCACAGTCCAAATGCCATGCCCATGGGCACCAGATTCGGGATCAGACTGATGCCACCGATTCTCAACGAGCGCAAGGCAACCACCAAAATCAGGGAGATGATGATCAGGGCGGTGGTGGTACCTTTCAGCATCGCAATGATGTTACGGCTGCCGATATGGGCGAACATCACTGAGGGACTGGCACCGTCAATTCGCATCTCAGGTGCATTTTCCAACAGCCATTGCTGTGCATCATCTTCTATCTGAAGCAGCTGCTGGGTCGAAATGCTCTCCAGGGTGACAGTGAAGCGGGTGGCGGATTTCTTCACATTGATCTGATTGTTGAGATCCAGGCCGAACGGTAGGGAGAATTCATACAGCAGCAGATACTGTGCCGAGAGATCCCTTTGATCCGGCAGGCGGTACCAACTGTCATCGTCAGCGTGCATGTTGCGATTCAGGCGCTTCATGATATCGGTGATCGTATTGACATGAAGGACATGGGGTTGCTGCCGGTACCACTGGGCAAAGGCATCAACTTTTTGCAGAAACCCGGGATCGCTGATGCCTCCTGTTTCACCGCTCTCCAGCGAATACTCTATCAGATAGATGCCGGTCAGATTCTCGGTGGCAAAATCGGTATCCTGGCGAAAATCGATGGTTTCATCGAAATACTCCACAAATCGGTCATCCAGGCGATTGCTGGGTATCTGGGCGATCAGGAACAGTATCAGTATGCCCATTCCCCACAGCAGCTGCTTTTTATTACGGATTACGAATTCAGCGAATCTCACCATGGCAAGACTGCCCATGGTATCGCCACTCAACGCTTTTACCGGTAGCAGCATCATCATGGCTGGGAGAAAGGTGATCGATAACAGGAAAGCCAATACAACCCCCATGGCCGCCATATTACCCAGATCCCTAAATGGTGGTGCATCACTGAAGTTGAGACTGAGGAATCCGATGGCAGTGGTCAGGGTAGTGAGAAATATCGGCTGTAGGTTAATCCGCAGGCTTTCCATCATCGCCTGATATTTAGCTTCACCTTCACGCATGAAATGGAGGAAGTTGACCAGTATGTGAACACAGTCTGCGATTGCCAGGGTCATGATGACGATCGGTACCGTGGTGGTTGGGGGCGACATCTTGATGCCTAACCAACCGGTCAGTCCCATGGTGGCGATAATCATCAGGACAATGATGATGAGAGTGGAAATGGTGCCAGGAATCGACCTCAGCATCAGGACCAATACCAGGATTACCGCTCCGAACATAATCGGATAGAGACTCTTCATATCATCCTGGGAGGCGGTTGGAAATGCATTATTCATGATCACCATGCCGGTCAGATGTACCTTGATGTCCGGGTAGCTGGCCTCCAGATTCTTCGCCATCTCTTGAACCTTCGCCGCGACCTCCGGCACTTCCGTCAATTTCTTACCGGGAAGCTGTACGGTGACATTCACCCCGGTCGTGTGGGCAGAGGGAGAGATCAGTCGATTCCTCAGCAGAGGGTCATTAGTGGCGATTTGTTGTTTTGCGGCCAACTCCTCATCGCTCAAAGAGGTGGGGTCGAGTACCAGATCCTCTACGATCAGGTCATCCCCTTCGGCATAGGTGTGTTGAAAATTGGTGATCGAGTCCACTCGGATGGAGTAGGGGATCTGCCAGGCTTCCTTGGTCAACTCCGAGACCGCAGTCAGTGTTTTACGGGTGAATACTGTGCCATCCTGTGGTTCGATGACGAACAACACGTTGTCATTCTTGGTATAGGTGTTCTGTAACATTTCGAATGCTTTCAGCTGTGGGTTCTCTTCACTGAAAAACATCCGGTAGTCGTTATTGAAGCGTAGATGTTGTACGCCACTGCCCATCATCAGACTGACTGCAACAGTCAATAGGATCACTAGGATTTTGTGCTTTAGGACAAACCTGAAAAAGGACTCACTCATGATCTACACCCTGTTGAAGAAATCTTGTTGATATTATGACGTTCAATCCATGATTACTTTTGCTAATGTTTGCCGAGTCCAGCTGTATGGTTCTCAGCAACGCAGGCTGTCGAGATAGCCAAACAGACCCTGCGCACAGCGTTTCAACTCATCGATGCTTTGCGCATTCTTTGCGATACCCATGCACCCCTCTAGCGATGCCAGAATAAACAGCGCCGCATCGGCAGGATTGATGGACGGTTTAACCGTACCGCCCTGTTGTCCATCGCGAAGTATTTTCTCAATACTCTCCTGCCATTTTTGATAGAGGTGATCGATCCGCTGGCGAAACCCCGCATCGATCGGTGACATCTCCTGCGCCAGATTGTTGAGAGGGCACCCCTGATCGATCTGCTGGCTGGTGATCTGTTGCCCGGCCTGCTGAATCACTTCGATCATGACGTCGATCGGGTGTCCTGCCTGCTGTATGGGAGTGAGCCACTCCCGATCCAGTTTTTGACTGATTATCTCGTCGATTACCGCATATCCCAGCTTCTGCTTGCTGCCGAAGTGGTGATAGAGCGCGCCTTTGGTCACGCCGGTTCTCTCCAGTATGGTGTTCAGGCTGGCCGCCTGAAATCCATGTCGGTAGATCTCTTCGTAGGCCGCTTCGAGAAGCGCTTGGCGGGTTTTATCGGCATCTGCCATGGTTTTTCACAGCTCGCTGATAATGAACATACCAACCAGTATGTATGTACCCTTCAAATTTGTCAAACCTACGGAATGTAGTGTTGTTGACCCGCCTGAATCACCATCTTGAGGGAATTGTGGAGGCTTAATGGGGAAAAATCTTTTCTCAGCTGTATCCCGGTGTAACAAGTTGTAACGCCTGAATGATGACCTCTCGCCCAGAACTCCCTATACTTGGCAGGGTCGCTGCTATCAGGATGTGGTGGGGCTGACGGTATACAACAAGAAAGGGGGATCGTATGTCGACGTCTGAACAGGCAACCCAGGATGAAATGATGCAAATAGGCCCATCTGCGAAAGAGTTTATGGACTATTGCAATGCTGAGCGGGAACGTCGCTTGAATTCAGGGGAGTCATTTGACGAACAGACCTTTGATCAGGCCATTGAGATGGTGTTGAACAAGCTTCGGGTTCTGGCTGACGAGGGCTGGTCATGATCATACATTCAGTCAATGCCAGTAATGTTCTGAAATACAGCAGTCTGAAATTGCCGGATATCCCTGAGCAGGGATTGATAGCCATCTCCGGCGCCAATGAATCAGGCAAAAGCTCGATCGGAGAGACCGTCTGTTTTGCACTCTTCGGCAGAACCTTTTCATTGGGACCTGAAGAGTTGACCAAAGTCATCCGTTGGGGTGAAACCCATTGCGAGGCGCAGCTTGAATTCACCTGCGGAGATGGGGTGCGCTACAGATTGGAGCGCTTTCTCGATGATAGCGGAAATCACAGTGCCCGCCTGGCCCCTGCCGGTGTCAACGATGAGGATCAGGTGGTACGCGGAATTGAGCAGGTGGCTGACAGAATCTATCAGCTTATCGGCTTCGAATACGAAGAGTTTGTCGAATCCTTCTATCTTGCACAGCGGGAGATCACGACCCCCCATCCACACAGTTATGCCGTCAAGACCATGGCTGGTCTGGTGACCCTGGAGTATTGTGATGCGGCTTGTCAGGAGGATCGGGATGATGCGGAAGATGAGTTGAGCCAACGACAGCAGGAGCTGGATGGATTACAACAACAGATGGTTGAGCTGGATATCGATCCGGCACTGATGCCAGGCCTCGAGAGTGAGCGTCAGACGATTGCCCAGCGACTCGATCATACGCAACAACTGATGGAAGAGCTGGATACGGCATCCTCGGCCTATCAGGATGCCATGCCGATTCGTGCCAAATCGACTTCCAAGGCTGGCAGCGCAGGATTTTTCAGCCTGCTCTTTTTCTTGCTCGCCGCCGTTGCCGGTGGTGCCTGGTACATGTTGACCAATATGCCGGAGCATGAGTTGTCAGGCCGTTTAAGTGAGTGGCTTGTACAGATGGTCCCGGACTGGGGTGAGGCAACACTGCCCTGGTTGTTATATGCAGCGGCTGGATCCGGCCTGCTGTTTTTGATCTTTCTGATTCGTCGCGGGGCATTGAAGAGTCGAGTCGCAGCCTATTCAGAGACCGCTGCAAACCTGGCTGACGTTCTCAATCGGTTGGATGAGGTGCCATCAGCAGTTGTGCCTGATGAGGCGCCGGATGCGGATTCGTCTGCTGTTGAAACCGATCAGGAAGAGACCGCTGCCGATAGCGCTGAGGTTGAAGAGACTCAGGCTCCTGCAATTGTTGATCGGGCCGCGCGTAGCCGGTTAGTCTCCCGGGTCACTGATTGGTCAGCTTCGGTTGCGGAAGTCCGGGATAGTGTTGCCGGTGAGCTGGACCAGCTGAATGGCAACCTGGAGCAATTCCGATTACGTGCCGATGAGCTCAATCAGTCGATTGGCATAGAACAGGAACGATTGGATCGGGCGGCAAGACTCAAAGAGATGATGGCGAGTCTGAATGAGAAGATCGATGAGCGAAAGCAGTATATTCAGACCTGCGATCTGGCTGATGAGTTGATTCGGGGAACCACCCGGGAAGTCTCACACCAGTTCAATCGTAAACTGCGGGGATTGGTCAGCAAGACGTTACCGTTGTTTACCGAAAATCGATATGAGCATCTGCAGATCGATGATGACCTGACAGTGCGAGCCTTCTCCAGCGAGAAGCGGGATTTCATGGATCTGGATGAGATTTCCAGTGGAACACAGCGGCAGATTATGTTGGCAGTTCGATTGGCACTCTCCCAGGAGCTGGTCGCTCGTGCCGTCAAAGGGGGACAGTTTCTGTTTCTTGATGAGCCTTTTGCCTTCTTTGATGAAAAACGTACCCGCAGTTCACTTACTGTGCTGCCGACTCTGAGTGAAGAGCTGAATCAGATCTGGATCGTCGCACAGGATTTTGCCGATGATCTGAAATTCGATCTGCATATTCAATGCGACCGGGATACTGACCAGTTGCCGGTGGCATAGAGTTGAGTGTCAGAACTACCAGTAAAACAGGTTATCACCGAACTTTCTGATACCCTGGCGACTCAGGGCCGGGCTGTGCTAAGTGCACCGCCCGGCTCCGGCAAGACAACCCTGGTACCCCTTGAACTGCTGAACAGTCCCTGGCTGGACGGAAACACGATTCTGTTACTTGAACCAAGGCGTCTCGCCGCTCGGGCGGCTGCCGCCAGAATGGCCAGTCTGCTGGGTGAACCGATTGGTGAACGAGTCGGTTATTCAATCCGTCTAGAGCGAAAAGTTTCCCGCAACACACGTATCGAGGTGGTGACCGAGGGAATTTTGACCCGCCGACTGCAACAGGACCCGGAACTGCCTGGGGTAGGGCTGGTGATCTTCGATGAATTTCATGAACGCAATCTACACAGCGACCTGTCACTTGCTCTGACGTTGGATACACAGCAGGGCTTGCGTGAAGACCTGCGTCTGTTGGTCATGTCGGCCACCCTCGATCAGCAAGCTGTGAGTAGATTGCTGCATGATGCTGCTGTGATTCAGGCGCAGGGGAGGCAATATCCGGTAACCCATCATTACCTTGACCAAACAGCAGACAAACGCAACATCGCCGAACAGGTTGTCAGGGCAATTATCAGGGCGTGGCAGGATCAGCAGGGCGATATACTGGTATTTCTTCCTGGAGTCGGTGAAATCCGCCGTGCTCAAAAGCTGCTCGAAACAGAGATGAAAAACCAAACCCAGCCTGTTGTTATCTCTCCCCTGTATGGAGATCTTGCAAAGGAGGATCAGGATCGCGCCATACTCCCCGATCCACACAACAGACGCCGTATTGTACTGACCACTTCGATTGCGGAAACCAGCCTGACCATCGAGGGTATCACTGTCGTGGTCGATGGTGGTTGGTCCCGTATGCCGCGGTTTTTACCGGCGCTCGGGTTGACTCGGTTGGAGACAGTTGCGGTCTCAAAAGCCGCTGCAGACCAACGTGCCGGTAGGGCGGGTCGCTTGGCTCCCGGGGTCTGTTATCGGATCTGCAGTGAGTCTGCCCATAATCAGTCGTTACCCCATCACCCGGCGGAGATTTTGCAGACCGACCTGGCGCCAGTGGCACTGCAACTGGCCAGCTGGGGTATTGCGGAACCAGCTCAGTTACGGTGGCTTGATCCGCCTCCAAAGGGAGCCTTCTCACAGGCTGTGACTCTGCTACAGAGACTCGGTGCGGTCGATCAGCAGGGAATGATCACAAAACTGGGCAGGCGCTTGGCTGAGTTACCTACCCATCCGCGTCTGGCGCATATGTTGATTCATGCTGCGGAAGATCAGTTTCAACTGGTGAGCGATCTGGTGGCTCTGATTACCGAGCGGGACCCGTTATCGAGCCGAGAGGATGGTAGTGATTTAGCCTTGAGAATCGCTCTGTTGCAGCAGTGGCGGGAGAAGAACCTCATAGAATCCCGCTATAAAAGTGCCTGCCGCCAGCTTGATCGGATCAGTAGGGATTGGATGAGACGACTACGCCGTAGCGGGGAAGCCAGGTCCCATGGTCTGCTATCGGTAGGGGAGCTGCTGGCGCTGGCATTTCCTGATCGGATCGCGCAACGAACCGCACATGGTCGTTACAAGTTGGTCACCGGTCGCGCGGTGCGACTGGCGGAAGATGATCCACTTGCCGGGGAAGCGTATTTGGTCGCCGTTCAATTAGATGCCGGGCAAAATGAAGGGCGTATCCGACTGGCTGCATCCATCGACTTGAAGGCGTTGCATGGCCTGCCCGAAATCCCACTCGAAGAGAGGTCGGTTACTTGCTGGGATCGTAAGGAAGAGCGGGTAAGAGCCTCATCTGAGACCTGTCTGGGTGCTTTGGTATTGAGTCAGAGAAAACTCACCAATCCCGATCCGGAAGCCGTCAGGAACGCCATGTTAGAAGGGATACGGACTATGGGAATCGAGGTGTTACCCTGGTCCAGGAGCGTGCGCCAATGGCAACTCAGAGTGACATGGCTGGCGGCCCGTCTGGATGACCCGGAGTGGCCGGATCTATCGGATCAGTGGCTCTATGAAAATCTTGAGAACTGGTTAACACCATGGCTTGAAACGATTCAGAGCAAACAGCAGTTGCAGCGTCTGGATCTGCAAGCAATTCTGCTGGCCCGGCTCTCCTGGGATCAGCAACAAACCCTGAAGTCACTGGTGCCAACGCATCTTACCGTTCCCAGTGGTTCAAAAATCCCGTTACGATATAGCGCCGATGAAGCACCGGTGTTGGCAGTAAGACTGCAAGAGCTGTTTGGGCTGAATGACACCCCAAGGATCTGCCAGGGCAGGGTACCGGTGATGCTGCACCTACTCTCTCCGGCACAGCGGCCGATACAGATTACTGATGATCTTGCCGGGTTTTGGCAAAGAACCTATGCTGAGGTAAAAAAAGAGCTGAAAGGTCGATATCCTAAGCACTATTGGCCAGATAATCCTCTGCTTGCTGAAGCAACTCACAGGGCGAAGCCCCGTAAGTCGGGCGGTGGCGGTTGAATGTCAAGCGAAGCTTGGTTTAAGGGTTAAGATATCGGAATAGCACAAGATGTGGTCAAAATTTTGGAATAGATATAGAGACCAGTTCAATCAGGCGCCCGACCGGGAGTCTGAGCAGTCGATTGTCAGATTGATCGTCGCTCTGGTGATGTGTCTGTATTTTCTCTACATCTATCTGTTCATGCCCTCAGAGAGAGCGACGTCACTGCTGCTTTTTGTACTGTTCTGCACCTTCTGCAGCTTGATTGTCATCATGGTCATCGCCTGGAAGCCCCAGGCCTATCGTATTCGCCGCACAGTCACGATGTCGTTTGATGTCAGCATGATAACTCTGGCTATGTGGATTGGTGGTGAGAGCACCTCCATGCTTTATGTTCTCTATCTGTGGATCAGTCTGGGAAATGGGTTCCGCTTTGGTACTCCATCCCTCTATTTTACAAGTGCGCTTTCCACATTAGGATTTGCTTCAGTGCTGTTGATCAGCGACTTTTGGAAACAGCAACCTGTTCTGGGTATTGGACTGTTACTCGGGTTGTTGATTACAACACTCTATGTTGCGCTATTACTGTTGCGGATAGAGCGTGAAAAAAAGCGTGCTGAAGCATCGAGCAAGGCAAAGAGTCGTTTCCTGGCCAACATGAGTCACGAAATACGCACCCCCCTGAATGGTGTGGTCGGGATGACCGACCTGCTTGCGAGAACACCGATGGGATTGGAGCAACGAGAGATCATGTCGACCATCCAGGCATCTGCGGAGACACTGCTCAATCTAATCGAGGAGATTCTCGATTTTTCCAAGATTGAGGCAGGCAAGGTTGAAGTAAGGCTTGCTGACCAGGACCTGTCCGAGTTGACGGATAGTGTGATATCGATGATGAAGCCGACAGCCGATACCAAAGGTATCGAGCTGAACTGCTGGATAGACCTGGATATCTCTCCGGTAATCAAAACCGACCCCAAGCTACTTCGGCAGATACTGATCAATCTGCTGAACAACGCGATCAAATTCACCGACCAGGGCGGTATCGTGCTGAAGGTGACGCCTTACACCTCAGGGGAAGGCGAAGATCGCGTTCCTAGATTGATGTTTGAAGTCATAGACACAGGTATCGGTATTTCTGAGACTCAGCAAAAACGAATTTTCGAATGGTTTGAACAAGGGGATGATTCCGCAACCCGTCGCTACACTGGCAGCGGCCTCGGTACAACGATTACCAAACAGTTGGTCGAGTTATTGGACGGGACCATCGGGCTGGAGAGCCGTTTGGGGGAAGGCAGTCGGTTCTGGTTTCAGATACCAGCCATTACCAGTGACAACCCCATTGACGTAGAACGCTTTCAGGACGCCAGGGTGTTATTGTTCACCGACCTCCTGTCAGAAAAGCAGGATCTATTGGACGGATTGCAGGAGTGGCAGTTGGATGTAAACGTCTACACAAACCTTTCGGAAGGGTTTCTGGAGTTGCTCAATGCCGTTAAGGTTAAGGAACCCTATGACATTGCAATACTGGATGAGACTCATAGTGATCTCCCGGATGAGGAGTTGGTGCATACCATTCGTGCTGAACAAAGCCTGGATGATCTTGAGTTGGTTTGTGTTACCGATTACTCGGCAAATCTTCAGAATGAGAACCGATTGTGTCATGAAGGCTTCAGTGCGGTGGTCACCACGCCGATTACACCGGAGAAGGTACGCCATGTTCTACAATATGCCTTAAAGCGCAAATCCAGCTCTAATTTACCACCCAGGATTTTCACCTCTGCTGAACATAGCATTGCCAAACATGCCCGTATCCTGCTTGCAGAGGATAATCCGATCAATCAAAAGGTAGTGAAAAAAATCCTTGAGCTACAAGGGCACCAGATTGAGGTGGTCAGTCATGGACAGGATGCCATTGATTTACTGAAAAAAGAGACCTTTGATCTGGCAATACTTGACCTGCAAATGCCCGATATTGGGGGGATCGATATTATTAAAGCCTATCGCTTGATGGAAAAGCAGGAGCCCGCCATACCCTTCATCATTCTTACCGCAAATGCCACTCGGGAAGCGGCGGAAGAGTGCGAGGCGGTCGGTGTCGAAGCCTATCTCACCAAACCTGTCAGGTCTGCGCATCTGTTGGATGTGGTTAAAGAGATCCTGGGAGGGGACGCCACTGAAGTGATAACCGACACCGTCATCGATCTTCCGATTCGTGCAGCCAATCAGGAAAAGAGTGGAAGAATTCTGGATGTGGACACACTGAAAGGTCTCGAGTCGTTGAGTAAGGATCCACATTTCATGTCGCACTTGGCAGATAGTTTTCTGCATGATTCTGAAGCGTTAATGGGCACAATGCGTGATGCAATCGAGTTGCATGACGCAAGAAGATTTAAGGATTGTGCCCATGCCTTGGCCGACAACGCCTCAGGTATCGGGGCCTACTCCTTGATGACGATTTGTGCTTCAGCTTCGCGCATTGAACCGTCCGGGCTGAAACAGCAAGGTATTAAGCAGATGACTCAGATCTCTACAACCTATAGCTTAACCTGTCAGGCGTTGCGTCACTATCTGAATACCAAGAACCCTCAATAGATTGGTCTTTTCATGGACCTCATAACCAACAACATAACACTCAATAGGTAGCCCTAGCTGCAGAGTGGATGATCTATCGGCTATTTGGAGGGGTTGCTGCTTGGTTCTGATTGAATGGCTGATGCTCTTTGCGATAGATAGTGCGCATAAGCATGCAAGGTCAGATTGAAGGTCTGCTGCAATTCACTGAGCAGGTCTGATCCCTTATATTCAAATTCCCGGGCGGAGAGCTTTGAGGCCTGTTGACTGAGTTCGTAGAGTAGTACGGCTCCCAGTTGACCTGCACTATCCAGGAGTATTTGGGCCTGATCAAGAAAATTACCGAGCTGACGCTGGGCTACAGCGCGCTCCATCTCACGCAAAATAGAGCGGCCTTCGGATTCGAATATCTTGAACAGTTCATTGATGAATGAGATGCCGCTGTCCAGTTTTTCCAGTCTCAGCAGGGTCATGTGATCAAGCAGCATGGCATCCTGAATTTTGTTGTTTTTAAACTGTATAGGATCCGTTTTGCGTGAGACATAGGTCAAATTCTGCAAATCACCCTTATCGAGTGCGGCAAGAATGGAGAGGAGCACCTCTTGTGGTGTGACCGGTTTAAACAGGCAGATATCCACCCCGATGCTTTGGCAAAGATTGAGGGTTTCCGGGTTCTCTTCATCTTCCACAAAGATAAAGGGAACCCACTGTTTGTACGGGGTGGTAAATCGATGTAGCTTGACTACCTGAGTACCGCTCATGACAGGCAGTTGCAGATTGATTATGGCTAAATCAAAAAAGTGCTCTTCAAGGGCGTCCAGCGCTTGATCGCCGTTATCAACCAAATGAATGTTATAGCCCGCCTGAGTCAAGGCGTGGCTGAGGGAATCCCGCTCATGTGAAGGTGTATCTGCCAGTAAAATCTCTTTTTGGCGGGTGTAGGCCTGCTTGGTGGTACGATGCTTAACCAGGCTTACAACATTGTCACAGGAGGCGTATGTCTTGTTGTCGTAACTGATGATGCTGAACAGTTGCTCTTTGGTCCATGGGGATTCGAGTAGCGTGTGGTAGCCCGCCCGCAACAATCTGTGCGCATACTTTTCATTGTAAAAAGATGTTTGAATGCAGATCAGTCTCACATCATCAAGTAGTGATTCATTCTTGATCAGGCGTGCCAATGAGAGAGGCTCAATATCCAGATTTTCACCATCGACAATGAGGGATGAGTAGGGGGTGAAGACCTCTCCCTGACTGCGAGAGAGCATGTGCTTGAATGCCTGCAGGCTGTTGTTGCAGGTTGTTGTTTCATGCCCCCAATCGAACAGTTGGCGGGAGAGAAGGGCTGTAGTGCTCTTGTTACGGGACAATATCAATATGCGCTGAATATCGGGTTTTGCAGGCTGAGCGGTAAACCGTTGTGCCACTGCAGGTGATTCAGCCTGTTTTGCGGGCTCTTCTTCCAGTTGAGGCAGTATGGGTAGTTTCTCTGTGTCCTGCTTATCCTGTTTCGATGCGCCATATCTGTGAATGGATACAAGGGCAGGGGGTAACAGCGCAAGAACACTCAGTAGCAACGCTTGCAGCAACTCCATTTGCTGTGCCAGATGCAGTGTGGTGGTCAGCATCGTAAACGCTGATCCAATTCCCAGCCAGAGATAGGATCTGCCAAAAAAACGTGATGCAAAAATCAATACACTGCTGAGAGGCAACAGTAGAAGCGCCGAACCGCCCGCAAAGGTGATCAGACCGAGAAAGAGCTGATCGAGAATGATTGATGAACTGCGTTTAATTGAGCTGAAGGAGTAGAGACTTTTATAGTGTTCAATAAAACGCAGCAGCAGGAATTGACAGGCCAATACCAGTGTCATGAGGACAACCTGCGTCGATGCAGACCACAGATAGGTCAGAGTCAGGCCAATAAATGCGACAAAACTGACGAATAAGCTCAGGCTGTAATAGACCTGATCACTCTCATGTGAGGTGGTATCAGGTCTCTGCGGCGTTTCTGTTTGCTCGTTCAAGAATGCGTTCCTTCGAGGTTTCCACGCAGGGCATAGTGAATCGCCTCCACTTCCTGCATTTCACTGAGAAATGCATCTGCGCAGTCTGGATCAAAATGGGATCCTCTCTCTTGGCTAATATAGTCAATCGCCTTTTCGATTGACCAGCTTTTTTTATAGGGTCTATCTGATACCAAGGCATCAAAAACATCAGCAACTGCCACAATTCTGGCTTCCAGCGGTATTTCATCGCCGTTCAAATTGTTTGGATAGCCCTTACCGTTGTATTTTTCATGATGGTTCAGCGCAATGATCGCACCCGTCTGTATATACTTCGATAAGCTGTCTTTGAGTATTTCATATCCGAGTAGTGTGTGTCGTTGCATGATGTTGTACTCTTCCGCGGTCAATTTACCGGGCTTGAGCAGGATTGCGTCAGGTATACCGATTTTGCCTATATCATGCATAGGAGCTGACTGTGCAATCAAATCGCAGCGTTCTTGAGATAATCCCAGTTTTTTGGCGATCAGTAGAGAATATCTGGAGATTCTTAAAATATGATTACCGGTATCCTCATCCCGGTATTCGCCAGCCTTTGCCAGACGCATCAGGGTTTCCTGTTCCCGATCGTGAAGCTCCTGGGTGGTTTTGCGAATCTCCTGTTCCAGCAGAAGCGCTCGATCTTTGATCATTTTTCGCTGATGACTCATGGTCAACATGTTGTTGCAGCGGGCCTTGCACTCTGTATGATCGATCGGTTTGGTGATGAAGTCGTTGGCACCGGATTCGAGGGCGGAGTAGCGAACCGACTGGTCCTCCACGCAGGTTACAATCATCACGGGTACATCGCTGCAACCAGGTATACGCCTTAACCACTTGATGAACTTTATGCCATCCATCTGAGGCATCTTGTAATCGGTGATCACGAGGTCTATTTCATGGGTTTTAGCCCAATCCAACGCTTCAGTGGGATCAGCAAAACAGGTCGATGAGACATCAGCATCAATTGAACCGACCAATTCTTGAAGAATCATGCGGGTTATTGATTGGTCATCAATAATAAGTACATGGGGCATAGTGATAGATGTTTGCAGTCTTTAGGTGGTTTCAGTGCTCGCTCGTCCCTGTCTGCTTCAATAACGGCTAACAGTCTCAATGCTTGATCGTTTGTTGAAGTCCATTCAGAAATTCAACAGCCAATTGAAATTGGCGCTCCATCCGCCATGGTTGTTGACTCATACGGTCTTCGTGTCCGATACATCGAACTAAAGTGCCATACAGTGATAATGAATTAACTTCCCGAAATGTTAACTTATTTTACAATTTAACACGACTGTGATCAGTGATACAGATCCGCCTTAGGCCTCCTCTCTGTTTGGCCGGTCGAGTGGAATTGGATCAATCGATACAGGGTAGTTGGCAAATCATCGCTTCAAGCATCAACGTTCCCCTTGAATAGATCCTGACTCACGAGAACGATCCCTCAACTGCAAAACGAGAGTTGGTGGCGTCACTCCGTTACCAGATGGAAACTGCATCAGTGAAGAGATAGTTCAGGATGATACTGACAGTGGCCCGGTCCGAACGCTCTTCGAGGCGATACCCAGTCATGAGCTGATATTTAGTAAAAACAGTTGGTTGACAGTGATGTTTGATGTAAATCTTATGCCTGATACTGGCTTAACTCAGAGACCGCTGTTTAATGGACTACTGGAATAGTGCGATATTGATAGACCCAACAAGAGGTGATGAAGGGTGATCATGACGATATCGCCCCGAAGCCATTCAGGCCACAACCGGCTTGTTTTGATCTCACGCCCTGATCGGGCTGCGAAGTGGTGTATGAATCTTCGTTCAGAGTCATTTTTGCCAGGAAGAAAAGCCTATCGTCACGCGGACGTTCCATAACCATGGCGTGAACCACTCTTGGTTAAGCGAATTATTCTGACTATGCCTATTAACACCATGAAAAATAATAAGAAATAGGTTGTTTGCCTATCAGTGGAAGCAGATGATTCTGCACTGCTTCCTTCAAACACACTTTCGATTGGAGGCTGTTCTGATAAAACCCGGGAAAATCAAAAACGCGAGAGCGTTTTGAAAATGATTCTCATTATCTCGATTTTCCCTGTATGACTTTCATCCAACCTGGCTTCTCCGTAGAATGTGCGCCTCTTGCGATAGGAGAAACTGGCAGTGAGATTGAGTCCGGAACAATTCCGTAAGTGGGATAGAAAAAGCGTCACTCTGATGGGTATGTCTGGTGTGGGGAAGACACGGCTCTCCAATCTGTTGCGACGCAGTAATTGGTTTCACTACTCCGGAGACTATCGTATCGGTACCCGCTATCTCGATGAACCCATTCTGGATACCATCAAAGAGCAGGCCATGAGTGTGCCTTTGCTTAGAGATCTGCTCCACTCGGATTCGATCTTTATCCGCAGCAATGTCACATTTCATAATCTGAATCCTGTCTCCACCTTTCTTGGTATGTTGGGCGATCCGGAGCTTGGCGGATTGTCCTTGACCGAATTCAAGAGGCGTCAGAATCTGCACAGACAGGCAGAGATTGCTGCCATGTACGATGTGCCTGCGTTTATGCGGAAGGCAAAACTGATTTATGGCTATAACCACTTCATCAACGATGTGGGAGGCAGTCTTTGTGAGTTGGATGAACCGGGACTGTTAGAGTTTCTTGATGAACATTCACTGATACTCTATATCAGAGCCAGTGAGGATGATGAGCAGTCGCTGATTGCTCGCTCAGTATCCCATCCGAAGCCCCTGTACTATAGAGAAGCCTTTCTTGATCAACAGTTGGCTGAGTACATGGAAAGCAAAGGTGTGGACTATGTTTCTCTGATCGAACCGAATGATTTTATCCGCTGGGTATTCCCAAAACTGTTCAGAGCCAGAATACCACGCTATGAATCGATAGCGGCAAAATATGGATACACGGTAACGACCCATGAGCTGTCACAAGTTAAAAGCGAAGCCGATTTTCTCACGCTTCTGGAACAAGTAATCGAGCGGGAGTCCTGAAATGCCATTGGTAGCACATACAAAATTGCCGACTTTTGATCGTCTGCGGGAAGAGGGTCAGAACGTTCTATCACCTGACAGGGCGACTCACCAGCATATCAGGGAGTTGCACATCGGTCTGTTGAACATGATGCCCGACGCGGCAATCGAAGCCACAGAGAGACAGTTTTTTCGTCTGGTGGGTGAGGCGAATCCGATCGCCCAGTTCTTTATCCACCCATTTACCTTGGATGTGCTGCCTCGTGGTGAAAAAGCAAAAGCCCATATCGATGCTTTCTATGAATCCTTCGAACAGATCAAACAGGATGGGCTGGATGCATTGATCATTACCGGCGCCAATGTTACCCATCCGGATCTGGCTCAGGAGGGTTTCTGGAAACCGCTGACCGAGGTCGTCGACTGGGCCCATGAGAACGTAACCTCTGTGCTATGTTCCTGTCTTGCGACCCACGCCGTGGTGCAGTCCCATCATGGTAAGCAACGAACTCATATGGGTGATAAGCTGTGGGGTGTTTTCAGTCATCGGGTCAAGGATACATCGCACCCTCTGGTGAATGATGTCAATACCCGATTTGATGTGCCACATTCACGCTATAACCAAATATCAAGAGAACAGTTCGACCAGGCCGGGCTGAAGGTGTTGGCCGAGAGTGAAGAGGCCGGGGTACATCTGGCCGTCAGTGGGGACGGACTTCGAGTGGTCTATTTTCAGGGGCATCCTGAATATGACACAATCAGTCTGCTCAAAGAGTACAAGCGTGAGGTCAATCTCTATATTTCAGGTGTTCGTAGCGATTATCCTCCATTCCCTGAAAACTACTTCAGCCTGAGAAGTCAGGCAATCTTCGATGAGTATCATGAGAGGATCGATGAGGCAAAAAAACTGGCTAAGGAGATACCTGAGTTTCCCGAGTCACTGGTCATCGAGAGTTTGGATAATACCTGGCACGATACGGCAGAAGCGGTAATCGGTAACTGGATAGGTCTGGTTTACCAGGTCACTCATCGGTTACGAAATCAGCCGTTTATGGAGGGGATCGATCCGGACAATCCCCTCGGATTGGATTCGTGTTAACGGGCCCTTGTGGCCCACTAGTACTCTACGCAAAGATTGGCGCAAAAGCCGTTTCGATACCAGCTCCGGTTTGGAAATTCCTGATGTTAGGAAACAGATCTGAAATCAGGCTCTGATCGACACCGAACCATTGTGTGAGAGGTGCATTGACCTGATCCTGGGAGAGGGTAGGAATCATCCGTCCTTTGTTACTGTAGTCATCATTGCCTGACAATAACATCTCCGGTAATTCGCCGATCATCTGTCCACCTATGAGTGTTCCGGAATCACCACTGCCGTATCCACCCATAACCAGCTGATGTGATCCCCAGGCATGGTCAGTTCCATCACCGTTGAAACTCAAGGTGCGCCCAAAGTCGGACATGGTAAAACTGGTGACACTGTCAGCATATCCGAGTTCCTCCATCGCTTTCTGGAATTTCCAAAGACCGAGGCTTAACTCCCTGAGAAGCAGAGGGTGTTGCGATGCCTGGGTGGCATGGGTATCAAATCCACCGAGTTCAACAAAAAAGACCTGTCGATTGAACTCACCACCCAGATTCCCTGATGCGCCGAGATGAACCATTTTTGCCACAGCTTCCAGTTGACGTATCAGATTGCCACGAATTGACTGGTTAAAGCCAAGTTGTTGCGCAGTAGGAATATCGAACAGAGCTTCTCCATAGGATCCAGTGGTTGCATAGTTGATCTCCAAGCTGTCCCAACTCTGCTTCAATTGATCGAAGGTCGCGACTGTATTCATCTCCTTGTTGTTATAGAGCGTCCTGAATGGATCTGTCACGCTATCCGTCCTGTCTGCTCCGAATTGGAGTCTTGTTGTGGAGCCTTCGATACCCGCCAAGGCATTGAAAAGCGCTCGCCGATCGGTGTTGGTGTTGCTGTCTCCGCTCAAATGATTGATTTTTGGGACATTGCCGGGATTAAGAACCAGTGGGGATGAGTTGTTGCCAATCAACATGCGGTCATTGCCGGCGTAGGAGATATTCAAGCCCAGCGGGCTGTTGTGATTGATGTCGTGCCATTGATCCGCAATCTTTCCCGCCCAGCCGATATCATTCAGATTATTCGCCTGCCCGGTTTGCAGAATGCGCTGTTGGTGATTGTGGGCGAAAAGATAGACAGGCAGTTCCGCACTCTTATCAATAATTTCATCACGGGTAACACGCCTGACAAGCGTACCGCTGTTTGCCAAAATTGAGGTTCTGTTATCAATGATCAACTGAGCCAGTTCCGGCATGACACCGTTGACACCCAGGTCTATACCTTTACCACTCAATGGGTAGATGCCCCGAGTATAGGCCGTGTTCTGGTTGAGATTTTGATTGTAGGGATTCTGTTGTCCTGCGCCAAGTACACCTTGGTTCAGATTGCCCCCGTTGGTGTTTACCTGGGCTATACCGAGATCACTGTTATTGACCGCCAGGTTTCCTCGAACCTCGGCATAAGGATCGTAGCCTTTGTTGGCATCTGTTGAGGTGGGAATCAGCATATTGAAAGCATCATTGCCACCATACAGAAAGATGCAAACCAGAGCTTTGTAGTCATTGAAATTGGGTGCAGCGGCGGTGGCCTGTCTGGGGAGTGTCAGGCTGCCCATACTGCTGACACAAGCAAGACTGGCCAGTGATTTCAAAAACTCACGACGATGCATTGTCATTTTTTTTACTTCCTTTCTGGGTGCCTATTTTTGAATCATGTAGGCGCTGGAGGTAGTGATGAAAATAAAAGCTTCCTGAACGATTCGCCTGGCCATTTCGAAATTACTGCCTGAATTGGTATAGCTACTGCTCATCAGATAGTGTTTTAGGGCATCACGATATTCGTCGCTCATCTTCCTGCCCAGCAGTTGCAGATTCAAATGATCGATCAGCGCATTGATCCCCCTGGATTTTGGCGTATTGCCGCTATTGTCCGTGGTGTCATCTTTAATGCTTGAAAAATCACCATTCGAATCGTTCTCAAGTGCTTGTTCGAACAGGCGGAGTTCAGTGTCGAAGTTGGTCAGCAGAGAGAGGCTGTAGTATCTTCGCGAGTTGGCAAACTCGCTCAGAGACTCTCCACTGTTATTGATGATCCTGTTTTTTTCAAGATTTGATATCAGGGTCACGACCAGATTGTTGTAGTCCACAAGCATTTGTGAGGTCTGGATCTGAAACTCCGGGCCAACCAGTTGATGGCTGGTAAAGTAGGGATCACTCGGGACATGGCCGGGACTGTAAAAGTTGAATACGGATGGTGAACGCATCGCGGCCTGATTGATCTGTTTTTCAGGCTCCCGGTACCAATAGACATGATCCATGGCAACATTTTGCTTGCTCAACCAACCATTCAATGGTGTGACATGGGCTGTACGGAGTAACTGTGTTACCGCTAGCAGAGGCTCTTTGGCTTTGCCATAGGCCGGGTTTGATTGATAACTCTCATCACGTGCCTCCGGATCGAGCAGGATGCCACGTACGACCGCCTTCAGGTCTCCTTTTACGCCCTGTCCGTTATCGTTGAAGATCCGGGCAATTCGAGCCACATAGTGTGCCGATGGATTTGAGGTTACCAATCTCTGGATCAGGTGCTTACTCACATAGGGGGCAACGTTGGGATGGGCAAACAGCCTGTCCAGGGCGCTGTCCAGACCGCTCTGATCCGAACCTGAATTGAGTGACAGGGTTTGTCCCATCAGGGTAATCCTGCCATCGCCACCTTCCGCTGCCTCATCCTCATGCATCAAGGGATTGAAAACCATCGGTACGGTATAGTTGCCACTGCTGGCGTAAAGTCGTCCGAATCCACTATTATCAGCGAGATCCCAACCCGTCATCACCTTTGCCAGCTCTTCGATATCACTCTGTGTATAAGTGGCAACGGTATGACTGCCCTGGTCAGGATAAGTTGTATGATTGCCATCCCTGTTTGGTGAACCGTCCAGATTCAGCTCATACAGTCCGATGGTGAAGAGTTGTATGATCTCCCTGGCAAAGTTCTCGTCGGGGCGTGAACCCGTATCCGGATCGGCTTTACGATTGCCCTGGTGGGAGAGATAGACTCCCATGGCGGGACTGATGGAGATCTCTTTCAGCAGTTGTCGATAATTACCGAAAGCGTGTTTCGCCAGCAGATCGTAATAGACAGCCAGGGATTCACCTCGAGATACCATCGTCGGGCTGCTGGTGGAAACAACAAGCAGCTGACTCAAAGCATAAGCGACGCGTTGGCGTAGCTGGTCACTACCGATCTGTTGACGGTTCGGTGCTGTAGCACCCAAGGCGTTCTCCCACCAGGCGGCCATCTGGTAATCCTTGACAGAGCTGCTGTGAGGCTGTTGATTGAAAATCTGATTGCTCTCATACCAATCAACACCGGGCTCTGCCTGCGCTGCAATCTCTTGGGTACGTTCCAGTTGGGTTTTCCAACCGTCTGCTGGGCTGCTATAGGCTGAATTCATATTCAGTTGATGGTCGACCCAACCACTGATGCCGAGGCTCTTAACCCGTTCCATATCACTCTGTACCGGGCCGAAGGTGCTTTGAAGCAACAAGCGATGCGCCATTTCATCTGTCACGGTTTCTGTCTGCTCTACGTTCAGGGTGAACTGATTTTCAGTGACGTTGAGTCCGTCAGAAGCCGATAGGACAATCTGATATCGCTGACCCAGCTCCTGCCAGGAAGGGGAGCCCGAGATGGTTCTTGTCTCTGCGGTGTAGACCAGCCAGTAGGGAAGACCCGTGACAGCATAGGTTATCTCGTCACCATCCGGGTCGACTGCCTGGAAAACCAAAGAATAGAGTTCATCGATGGCAATCGAACGACTCTGCCCTGACTGGGTGAATTGGGGGGCTTGGTTTGTGCTGTTGACTCGAATGGTAACTTGAGCCGGTTGAGACTGGTTTCTGCCATCCGAAATAATGTAGCTGAACTGATCTCGCTCAGCATCCGAGTCATTGTGACGATAGGTCACAATCGTGCCATCGACAGAGAGTTGCAGAGAGCCATATTGTGGATCGGTCAGGTGTGTGATCTGCAGTGGATCGCCATCAGGGTCCTGATCGTTCTGTAGCAGGTTCAGCGAGGTCTGTGCTCCCGACTCGAGTTGAAACTGATCATCAGCGGCTATCGGGCGTTGATTGACAGTGGTTGGGGATGGGGTGACCTCTGCATCCCCATTCGGGTTGGTTTCACTGCTTTGAATGATCAGAGTGACTGTCGCTGGTGCAGAGTCTGCCGCACCGTCAAAGGCGGTATAGGTAAACTGGTCCTCGGCTGTATCGCTTCCATCGTGCTGGTAGAGTACCGAGCCATCAGCCTGAAGCGTTACTCTTCCTTTTTCCGCTGAGGAGAGATTGGTAACCTCCAGGGGGTCGCTGTTGGCATCGCTGTCGTTGTCCAATACTTTGATGAGAATGCTATCCCCCTGTGACAGGGTGGCACGATCATTTTCTGCTTCAGGGGCGGTATTCTCTTCTATACAACCGGTCAACAACAGAGAGAGAAGAAGATACAGGAGATTGTTGGGTGAGATCTTTTTTAACGCATCCATATTGCTGTGCTGGTCCCTAATGTCATGATGACAGATGGAGGATGATTATGAGATTGCAAAGAAGGGTAGGTAGTTCTTCCCCGCAATACTGTGGTTTGTATCAAAAAACATGATCAAGAAGTTCACAGGAACAGGGTCTTACAACAAAAATTCGAGCAGATGACAGATTTAGAATCTGATCGAACTAGAGCAATCTTATAGAACAAGGAAATAAATGCCTACTAGGGATACTATATATATGCAAGCTGCGTGGAGTTGTTGCTCGAAGGCCATGCCTTTCGGGAATTTGACCAATACAAGGGCCAATCTGGGTTTGTGCTGGACGATCCTATCCAGGTCTTCGCAGCGCTGATAGCGACCACTCAATTGGTTTGTCAGAGGCGCTTTGCGATTTGCTCAATGAGTATCAGGAGATGAGGACGTTTATCGATCGGGGTAGCTATTGCTGACGATTGGAAAAGTCAGGGGGATAGTGGCGGAGCGGACGGGACTCGAACCCGCGACCCCCGGCGTGACAGGCCGGTATTCTAACCAACTGAACTACCGCTCCGAAGACAAGAGCGCGATAGTGTAAGGGAAAAATCTCCCAGGTCAACCAAAAATTAAGAAAAAATGTCAGTTCGGGTTTAAAACCATTAGCAAGGGTCTGTTAAGAGGATTCCAGACAATCTGGTTGTGTCTGCTCTGCAGCCAACCATACCGCGTGAAAGTGGCTCCTCTCTTGTAACCAGGGGCTGATCATGTGTGGAGTGAAATGGTTGCTGTGGTGCTTTGTCCAAGCTAACAGGGACGGCAGGAATAGGAGCGATTGAGCCAAATTGCCTGCATCAAAAGATTGTTTTCAGCAAATAACCTGATATGCCTAAACTGAAACAGATCGAATGGCTTTCTCTCCGTTGCGTAATATCAAGGATGGAGAGGTGGCATCTGTGTCATATTTAATAGGTATCCTGGCGTGGTGATTAGGTACTTTACCTGAGCCAAATAAATCAGGATTAGTATATAATTCAAATGGTTGTAGGTGATATCGGTCCGTTCGGCATTGGCTTTTGTCGGGCCCGCAGAGATTAAGATTATGCAATTTGATGTAGATGAAGCAATTCGCAAACGTGCCAAAACCCCACATGAGCTGTCGATGCTGAATTTAGTGGGATGTCATCTGATTGCCGCACCGGCCTCAATCGTACTCGATGTGGGATTGATGGGGTTTCTGATACCCCTGGCACTCTCACTTCTGGTAATCAGCTTCATCTGGTTCAAAGCTGGGCAGACCCGACAGCAAGGTCCCTGGTTTGTGGCCGCACACTGGCGATTGTCGGCCAACCGCACCCGGATACTGATGGTTGGCTACACGATCAGTGCCGTGATTCTCGGTATGGCCATGATGGCCACATCCGGCAGTTCCAAAGGGGAGATCATGATGGTGGCGATCTCGCGGGTTGCGGTAGTACCGACTCTGCTGACGGTCATGATCTGCTTCGTGCTTGAGTCAGGATCCATATATCAGGCAGGTCGAGGTGAGGTACCTGATGGAATTGTGAAACGTATGCCGCCTCCCGATGACCTGCCGGTTCTGCAGGATGCGAAACCTTCGGTTGCTGAGAGTTAAGTTCCAGGTTGGTCTCTCCCTGTGTGACTGAATGGGCGTCACACAACAACTTATCTGACCTCTCCATCATCTGCTCTGAAAGCGGATTATGAGTCCAACAGCCTATCGCGGAAATGCTCGGCGGCTATGGGTTTGCCGTAGCGGTAACCCTGGGCAATTCGGTAGTCAGACAGGATTAATAGGGTCTCTTGCTCTGCTGTTTCCACTCCTTCTGCAAGCACTTCGATACCCAACCGCTGCCCCATATCAACAACTGTCTGAACGATAGCCAGATTGCCACTATCCTTATTGAGATTCTCCAAAAACACTTTATCGAGCTTGAGTAGATCGATCGGTAGCTTTTTCAATCGCGCCAATGAGGAGTAACCAATTCCAAAATCGTCGATAACGATTGAAATCCCCATCTCTTTCAATCGCTGTAGACGCTTTGCTGCTTCATCCAACCGCTGTATAAAAAGATTTTCAGTCACCTCCATGGCCAGCCACTCACCGGCACAACCGGTTGTGTGCAGGATATTCTCCACATTGGTTAGAAAATCATCATGCAGGAGTTCGCTCGCAGAGATGTTGACGGAGACTCTTGGTGGAGCCAGGTTGTCACTGTGCCACTGTGCTGTCTGGAGGCAGACATTGTACAAGACCCATTGACCGATCAGCTGAGTAAGCCCCATCTCTTCAGCAAGTTCAAGAAACTCGTAGGGTGATACCAGATCATCGTCCGTTCTTTTCCAGCGTAGCAGGGCCTCGACGCCGATCAACTTTTTTGAATAGAGGTCAATTTGTGGTTGATACAACATGACAAAGTTATTCTCTTCGGTAGCGGTTTCAAGTTCTGTGATGACATTGATACGCTCCTGTATCGATTCGGTCATGCGCGTATTGTACAGTCTGAAAGTATTTCTACCTTGACGTTTCGCTCGATACATTGCGGTGTCAGCATTCTGCAGTAATCGCTCACCGTCTTTGCCGTCATTTGGGTATATACTGATGCCGATACTGACGGCCGGTTGTATTCGTTTGCCTTGCAGGGTGACCGGTTGGCGGATGGTTTTTATGATATGTCGGGCGACAGACGAGGCATCCTCGGTGCGCTTGGTGTTTTCCAACAGAATGACAAACTCATCGCCACTCAGACGGGCTACCACATCACCGGAACGTATGGCATGCAGCAATCGATTGGCGGTAGTGATCAGCAGTTCATCCCCCGCATCGTGTCCAAGACTGTCGTTCACCTCTTTGAATCGATCAAGGTCGAGAAACAGGATGGCGAGTAAACTGTTGGTACGGTCTGCTCGAGAGATTGCCTGATTGAGCAATTTAGTAAACAGAAAACGATTGGGTAGTTGCGTCAGCGAATCCTTCTCGGCTAACTGCTGAAGCTGCTGTTTCTTGATCTGTAGTTCATCAACGATTTCGAGATGCTCTGTAATATCCCGGTAAGTGATGACAACAGCCATAGTATCATCGATCGAGAGTGGGCTGGCTTGCAGTTCCATGCGTTGTGGTTTTCCGTGGGATCGTTTTACAGTGTGAATGTACTTGATCGACCGACCTTTGCGAATCACACTGGATATCATCTCCCGCGGCGGTAAGTAGTCTGGGTTTCCAATGTTTCCATTAATCATCAGTTCTGACGAAGCCAATGATTCTGCTGCTTTATTCTTCAAAAGTAGATCACTTTCTGTGCTGTAGACAAAAAGTGGATCAGCAACAGAATCTATGATCAGCTGTAAATTGGACTGACTTTGACGTAACTTCGATAACAGCCACTCAGCGGTTGCCCATGCAAGAATAAGTAACAACATCAGAATGATGCTGGATATCAAGAGTTTTTGCTGGACGTTATTGATTAAATTATCGATAAAATCTCGACCGGTATATATACGTGCTATACCGATCAGCGAACGGGTATACTCATGGAATAGGGTTACTTCTGAAACAAAGCAGTCCACACACTCAGCTTTTCCTCTGCTTAGGGGGAAACTCTCGGGTGCAACATTGACCATTGTGGAGTCTACTTCAATTTCAATTCTTTGAATCAACGGTGATTCGATTGATGAATCCCGAATCAATAAGATGCTATCCATAGCCCGCGTCAACTTTAACTCAAGCAGAGCTTGATTCGTTATGCTCAGTGGTTTGCTCAGAATCGTTGCCTGAGCTTGCGCTAGAGTATTTGCTTGGGATTGTGCGTGAGCGACTAATCTGGGCTCAAGTGTCAAATACCAATAAGTTCCGATTAAAATTCCGAGGGTAATACCCAGAGCTGTAAAAACCAGTATCAGGCTATGACTCTTAGCCAGTATCGAGGGTCCATTTTGTCGCCTGTTCCTATCCATAATACTGCTTTGCAGATTGTAAAAAAATGGCTTGTAAACTTATGTCGGGTACAAGTCCCTGGGCTTCCCAAACGGTTCTGGTACCTCGAGCCAAAAGTTCGTCTGCATAGAGAATGGTAGCCAAACCGGGAATATAGTCTGTGTTCATTCCGCTTTTGGTTGCCAGTTCCGTCTGGCTCTCCAGCGAGGAGAGCAGATCATGCAACTCCTGGTCCTGACTGGAATCAGAGCTGGTAGCCTGACTGCTATAGACAATTAGCAGCGTGCAAAATAAGTGTGGTGGAAACAGACGGGTATGGATGGATTTGGTTCGAGCAGATGCTGACTGAAACTGTGTCTTATTGCTTGTGCAGGAAATAGTCATTAAGCAGGTCAGTTCCTTTAGAGACCAACTAACCACGTCCTGCTGACAGTCACGGTGTAGGTATAAACGCAGTTTATAAATTGGTGTGCTGTAAATTCCACTCTTCCAAGCTGATTATGACATGAAAGGAAGGATATTGAAATCTGCCCCAATCAAGGTTTCTTCTCTTACTACAGTAAATTGGTAGGAAAAGAGTTGTTAGTCAAAAGGATGATTCTCCGCAAACTTTATGACTGTCTGATTGGTTCTCAATTGTGTATGAAAATACTTGGTTATAAATGATCAACCAACAGCTATCAGGTTGGTTGAGTCCAGCAGTGTATAAATTAGTGAAGCAAGCAGGCCGGCAACTGGAAGCGTGATTACCCATGCAACGAGGATGCGTATGAATGTGGATCGCTTAACCAACTCCTTACGGTAGAGTTTGTTGAGTGACTTTCTATCCTTTTCTGTTATCTTCGAGGTGATGTCGCGGTCATTGAGACTTTTTAGGAGCTTGCCCTTTTCATAAAATGATGAGTCATCAAATTGTTGGATGAATTTGTCAATATCCTGCTGATTTTTTTTGCTTGCTTGGCGCTTCAGGATTTCCATCGAGACAGCGTATCTTTTTTTCAGGTTCTCCCGCAGAAAACCAATACCGAAAATAGCGCCAACAGTGGTATGGGTGCTGCTCACTGGGATGCCCAGAAGGCTGGCAAGCAAGACCGTGATGGTGACTGAGGTGACAACACAGAATGCCCTGATTTGATCAAATTCAGTAATTTCATTACCAATGGTTTTGATCATGCGTTTTCCGTATAACACGATTCCCAGTGGAATTCCGATGGCTCCAACCAATAGTACCCAGGTGGGCAGCGCTGTAAGACTGATGCTCTGGTCCGATACCAATGCTTCTTTTATGGCAATAACAGGACCTATTGCATTAGCAACATCATTGGATCCATGGGCGAAGCTCAACAACGCTGCGGCAATGAGAAGTGGAATATTGAAATGACGGTTAACAGCGGATTTTGTATTCGGCAAGATCGCTACATGTTGCTTGATGATTGGTTTGATAATTAAAAAAATACCGATGCCAACACTCAAACCACAAAACAGTGCGGTGGTTAGATCTGTTCGCCAACTGCTTTTCAATCCCTTGGTTAGCAGATAGGTGGTGAAGGTGAACGCCATTAAGCCTACAAACACCGGAACCAGTCGTTCTGTAGCACGAGACATCTCTACCTGGTAAGTGATATTGCGCTTGATCAGATAGAGGAGCAGTGCAGCGATCGCGCTACCCAACAAGGGAGATAGGAACCAGCTGATGGTGATCGTTCCCAATGCTTGCCAATTAACAACCGCAACACCACCAATTGTAATACCGGCACCGAGCACTCCGCCAACGATGGTGTGGGTTGTCGATACCGGAGTGCCTGTGGCGGTGGCTATATTCAACCAGAGGCCACTGGCAAGCAGAGCACTGATCATCACCAGTACAATCTCTCTGGAACCGCCGAGTTGCTGTTGTTCTACAATGCCGTGCTTTATCGTACTGATAACTTCACTGCCAGCAAGGAAAGCTCCGAAAAACTCGAAAATGGCGGCTAATACCACCGCACCGGAGAGAGTGATTACTGCAGAGCCAACCAAGGGGCCGATGTTGTTGCCGGCATCATTCGCCCCGATATTGAGTGCCATATAGCCACAAATTACGGCAGTCAAGAGAATCAGGTCATGTCCACCCAAACCGTTGAAAAACAGGTGGGAAGAGAAGGCTATGGAAATTAAGAATACAACCGCGATCAGATGATGCAGATGATAAAGTGGATGGTAGGATGAGAGAGAACTGCCACGAAAATAGTGCATCTTCTTAATCGGTATTGACTGTGTCTGTTATCATCACGATATATCGATATCCTGAATCACTCTGCAAGCGTATGTCTTGGCGGTCACAGTTTCTGCATATTGGCTGATGGAAAAGGGGTAAGACCATACGCCTGGGCCGCTTCGATTCGTGTTAACAGGCTCTAGTTTGCACTCTGCATATCACGGATGAATTCGTCTGAACGTTTTATCGATTGGTTCATGCGATTGATCAAATTGGTAATATCCGCTTTCAGATTACCGAACTCTCCTCTTAACGAACCGATGGCCTGTGCATTCAGGTTATGTTTCAGATAGAGAACGTTGTCACGGAAGTTATTGAGCACGGGCTGCATGGTCCGCTCAGCCTGACGCATCGATTTGATCATTCCCTGGTAGCGACTCTTGGTTTTGCTCAATTGCTGTTTACTGGCGGCTTTCAGTTTTTGATTTTCGTAAAGTGCCAACTCTTCCTGCCACTCTTCAAACAGATCCTCCGCAACAGATTCGACCTTGTCGATCCGGTCCGTGACCTCTTGGGCCGCACTCTCACTCGATTCAAATTCGTGGTTTAGATCGTCATAGGCACGCTTAAGATCGCTCTCTTCCAGGCGGATAACCGACGCAAACTGGTCAAGTGCCGACTTGAATTGCTCCTGGGCATCACTTTGGGCATCCTTAGCGGCTTCGACCCGATCCACCAGAATATCCCGTTTGTGATAGCCGACGCTCTCCATCGTATCGTAATAGACGCTGGAACAGCCGCTGAGCAGAATCAGTAGCAGGGCGATAAACGGGCTACGAGTTTGGTCAAACATTTGAACTTATCCTCTCGGAATCTGTTAGATTGGCAATTCTGCCACACACTATACGATTGAAGCGATGCCACTTGTACTCATTTACAGGAATTTAAACAAATTTAATATTCTCCGTCAGGTCAGCCTCAAATAGATTGAATCTGAATTAAGTTTATGTTTTATAAGCAAAATGTATTATTGGGAGCGCTCTTTATCCTGCTCTCTGAATTTATGTTTGCCTCTATGGGCGCTGTGGTAAAGCAACTGACTCAGAGCCTGCCAAGCGAAATGGCTGTGTTCATGCGAAATCTCTTTGGAGTTGCTCTGCTACTGCCTCTGGTCTGGGGGGGTGGCTTTGTTCGCCTGAAAACTCAGGTGTTTCACCTGCATCTGCTGCGCTCTGTCGCCGGCGTTTCCGCCATGTACTGCTTTTTTTATGCGCTGGCCAATCTGCCTCTGGCCGATGGCATGCTGCTGAAGATGACGTCCCCACTGTTCATGCCCTTGATTGCCTGGTATTGGCTGAGTGAACCGATGTATCGCACAGTCCTGCTGGCGATTGGAATCGGCTTTGTCGGTGTCATTCTGGTATTGAATCCAGGTGGAGAGTTCAATCAAATCGCCCTGATCGGCCTTTTGGGGGGTCTCTTTGCCTCATTGGCTAAAGTCAGCCTGCGTCGATTAGGCAAAACCGAGCCTTCGGTCAGAGTGGTCTTCTACTTCGCACTCTTGAGTACAATGATCTCCGCAATCCCCATGGGCTGGAGTTGGCAACAACCCACTTTCACTGAGTGGTGGTTATTTGCACTGCTGGGAGTATTCGGCACATTGGGTCAACTGCTGTTGACGCGTGGATATGCCATAGCGACCGCAGCCAGAGTAAGCCCATTTACCTATACATCCGTCCTGTTTGGAGCCGCCTATGGCTATCTGTTCTGGGGAGAGACCTTGAGTCTGCAGTTTATCTTTGGTGCGTTCCTGATCGGACTGGCCGGAATAATTGCACTCAAAGGTGGCAGGGAAACCGATGAAAGATTGGCTAGCGATGCTGTAAGAAACTGAATATTAACAAAAAAATATCTTATATTCGGGTTTTGGATAGGCGTGTCCGGTGTCGATCTCTGAGTTTCGGCTGAGCCCTTGAGGGTAGCTTACGCTTTGCTCAGCTTGTTTGCAGAAACAGGTTATTTCAGTGGAAATCCCATATACTGGGGTGATTCTGTGGCAAGCTGTCGCTATCATTCACAGCCAATCAACAATCACATTAGCATTATATTTAAGGATTGAATCGACCCATGTCGATGAAATGGTCACAACTCTTATCCCGCCAACGTCTTGGATCGAAAGATCAACCGACCAGTACAACTTCCCGCACGGATTTTCAAAGGGATTTTGATCGTATTGTCTTCTCGTCCGCCTTCAGGCGTATGCAGGACAAGACCCAGATCTTCCCCCTCTCCAAAATCGATTATGTCCGTACCCGCCTAACCCATAGTCTGGAGTCATCAAGCGTTGGACGTTCCCTGGGTACCCTGGTTGGTGAACAGATCATCGCCCGGCACAAGCTGAAAGGATACGAAGCATCCGATTTTGGTGATATCTGTGCCGCCGCCTGCCTGGCGCATGACATCGGGAATCCGCCGTTCGGCCATTCAGGTGAAGATGCAATTCGCCATTGGGCGGAAACCGCTGACTATGGCAGGCAGCGCGTTGCAGTGCTCAATGGCAGTCAGCGGGAGGATTTCCTGAATTTTGAAGGTAACGCCCAGGGATTTCGGGTGATTACCAGATTGCAGAATCGCGATAATCCGGGAGGCCTGCAACTGACCTGCGCCACTCTGGCGGCATTCACCAAATACCCGAGAGAGTCCTGCATCGGCAAAGGGCGTTTCGATGGAGTCAGTGCAAAGAAACCAGGCTTCACAGCGCAGGATCAGGAGAACTTCGAAACCGTAGCCAAGGCGGTTGGTTTGATCAGAAGGGATCCCGTGTTATCTATCTGGCATCGTCACCCGCTCTCCTATTTAGTGGAAGCTGCGGATGACATCTGTTACCGGGTCATCGATATCGAGGATGGATTCCGTCTCGGGCATCTCAGTTATCAGCAGGCGCTTGATCTCTACAGTGATATTTTAGGCGACTCCTCGATTCAGACATCCCGACTGAAGCGCATTGGAGGCGACAAGGAAAAAGTTGAGTTTTTACGCGCGAAGGTGATCAGTAAAGCGATCAGTGAGATTCTAAGCTGTTTTCTGGATCATGAGCCGGCGATTCTCAAAGGTGAATTCGACGAACCTTTGATGAGCTCTATTCCCCATCGCCGGGAGATGGATCGTCTGATCCAGGTGGCTGGGGAGAAGATCTATATTGCACCGGAAGTTATCGAGATAGAGACGGCCGGTTTTCAAGTCATCAGTGAACTGCTTGAACGGTTTATACCAATTATCGATGATGTTGCTGAGCACGCTACCAGCGCCACCCCCAGAAGTCAGATGATGATTCGCTTGATACCTGAACAGTTTATTGGAGAGGATGCGATACCTGTACAGGATGACTATACCCGGTTGTTACGTTTGACTGATTTTGTCTCAGGGATGACCGATTCTTATGCTGTGTCACTGTACAAAAAAGTGACCGGAATTTCTTTGCCCGGTTAAGCGTATTGGATTCGTGTCAACTGGCCTTAGGGCCTGTTAACAGGCCCTAATATGGGGTATGGTTACCGAGACTTGTGTACCTTTGCCCAATTGACTCGCAATCGTCAGTTGTCCACCATGGGCTTCTGCGATGACCCGGCATAAATAGAGTCCCAGCCCATATCCTCCGGTGGATCTCTGGCGGGCTTTGTCAACTCGATAGAATGGCTCAGTCAAGTGTGATAGATGCTCTTCAGAAATACCGGCTCCATGATCTTTGACTTGAAAATGCCAGCCTTCCTTGCTTAGATGGCTATGGATTTCCACCGCGCCATGTTGCAGATTTGTGTGACGCTTGGCATTGTCCAGCAGGTTTTTGATCAACAGCTTGATTCGTGCAATATCCAAATGGATTGATCCGATATTCTCATCAAAGTGACATTGCCACTGGCTATCTGCAAAATGCTCCTTGGTAACCGAATCTATCAATTGCAGTGGATCCGCCAGTTGCAGATCGAGTTTGGTATGATTGGACTCCAGTCGCTCGGTTTCCAACAGTTCGTTTAACTGCTGCTCAAGTAGTTTCAGATCCTGGATGATACGTTCCCTTGGCTCACCATGTTCAACAAGTTCTGCATTGAGTCTCACTCGGGTTAGAGGGGATCTCAACTCATGGCTGATTGCGAGTAATAGCTGGCGTTTTGCTTCCAGCATTCCCTGTATCTCATCCGCCATGGTGTTGACGCTATGGGCCAGTTCACCCAACTCATCCTTTCGTTGAAGTTTGATACGGTATTTCAGGTCTCCCGAACCGAAGTTGGCCACACCTTGACGAATGGTCTCGATTGGCAGAAAAAGACGTCGAACAAAGTGATAGGTCAGTGCGATCAAAAGCAATACAACAGCGATGGTGATAGAAGCAATCAAAGGTAATTGAGAGCTATTGAACTTCTGTTTGGTGACATACAAGGCAGTGATATTGCCTTCTTGTAGTCGCATTATGAAGCGGCTGGCTTGATGACTGACCTCAACAATACGCCCGCTTGAAAGTTGATGTTGATGAAAATCCAGGCTCTCTTCATCGAGAAAATCGCCACTGCTGGACCAGCGTTCACCAGGTGAGCTGATCTGAATATCGATGCTAAGTCTTTCGGCCAATGCCGAAGCTGCGAGTATATCCGGCGGTGTACCAATCTGTTGTTGCAGGTGATCGACATATTCGACCAGATGAGGCTCCGCCAGACGTTTGAACTCATCACGTATACCATAGCGGAAGCCAGTATTGAGTACGAATATAATCAGGATGCTGATAATGATAAACAGCACAATCAAGCGAATACTCAGTCTATGCCGAAGTTTCATTGGGTAGGTCCCACCATACGGTAACCGGAACCCCATACCGTCTTGATATAGTCCAGTGGTTGGATTTTTTGACGTAGACGACTGACCAGTATGTCAACTGACCTGGTGTAGAGATCAGCTTCCACACCCTTAATCGCAGTTAGGATCTCATCCCGACTGAAGACTTGACCTGGATGCAAGACAAAAAGCTCAAGCAGTAGATATTCCAGATGAGTCAGATTTAAGGTACGTTCGTCAATCGAGGCACATTGCTGTACCTGGTTCAGCTGAATATCGCCGAGCTCATGAGTCTCTGAAGGAGCGGGGTGAGACTGAGTGCGTTTGAGAATGTTCTGAATTCTGGCAACCAGTTCCCTTGGCTCAAAGGGTTTAGCCAGATAATCATCTGCACCGATCTCCAGGCCAATAACACGATCCATCACCTCTCCTCTGGCGGTAAGCATAAGGATCGGAATATCACTGCTTTTTCTGATCTGGCGACAGACCTCAAATCCATCCATTTCAGGGAGCATGATGTCTAGTACGATCAAGTCAGGTTTGGAAGCTCGAAGGGATTCAAAACCTTGGGATGGGGTGATAGCGGAGGTCAGGCTCAGCCCATATCGGGAGAAATACTCGCTGAGAGGTGCTGCCAGCTCCCGGTCATCATCAATAAGCAGTATCTGAGGCATCAAACGATCCGCATATTAGTCAAAGATTTCTGTTTACAGGCCAAAGCATATCTTAATCGGTAGAGACCACCCAAACACCCACTGTTAAACCCAGTCCCGCTTTCTGATCCGACAATCAGTTGTGTAGATGACCCAATCGCCCTATCAAGGCTTGGAGTAGGGCGATTGGGTCTATGAAACGATCACCACGCACTATTCCTGATCTGGCTTTGCAGAGGTATTACAATCCGCTGCGCAATGCCGGTGAGCTTTGTGGTGCAGAATCATGGTCTGCAATTTGTCCCGTTGATGCTGGTCAAGGTTGTCGCTAAAGTCAGCGAATGCATCGATGAAATCACTGCTGATGCTCGCCAGCTGAGCCTGTTTTTGCATCAGAAGGGTATGAGCACGTTCCCGGTCGAGGCTTGACTGATTGAGCAGGTCAGCAGCCTCACTGGCATACATCTCGCGATCGCTGCGCAGAGTCTCAGCCATGGAGATGATTTCGCTGCGAAACTTGTCCAGGTGAACCCTCTGATTATCGGTAAGATCCAAGTGCTTATCCAATCTCTCTGCCATCCAGCCGATTCTTGCCTCTGAGTTGCCACAAAAACCCTTGTAACGTGCAATGGCGACTCCACTGATCAGCAAAAGTACCAGCAGGCTGACGATGATAATGACTGTTTTACTCATGATAGTCTCCAGATAGGTGTTATGAGCCACAGTCAATATTCTGGAATAAGGCATGTTAAAGATCCTATCTGAGATGTAACCCGATGTAACAAGTTGTAACGGATAACATTGTCTGGAATAGGAAAAGTATTCCTGATTCACAGGGAATTAAAATCTAGAATCATAAAATAAATTTATTGGGCAGGATTTGCTATATCAGGGGAAATATACTCAATAAATGAAAAATTAGGGTTTAAATGCCTATATATACAGCATTTACGGAGCCTCCCGGGTGAAAAGTCGCTGTGGTAGGGTATAATTCAGTTCATGAGTAGGCCTAACACAAGTTTTCGCCGCTCATTTTTTGTGTGGCAATCCATTGGATCGGGAACGCCGTTGTATCTAGATTTTGCTGGTTGAGCCAGCTTGCTGATATTAAAGGAGTAATTTTTGAAATTCCTTATCAGCGAAAGGTTGTGATTGGTAGAGATACCTGGAGCAGATAGAGATGATCCATTATGAGATTGCCAGGTTCAGCCGGCACCTCCACAGCGCTGACTTCTACCTTGGCAGACGGTAGATGAGTACACTACAAGCCACACTTGGCGTCTTGATGGCAATTCTAGGCTGTCTTAGCCCCGTTACCGCTCTTTCCTCACCTGAGATAGATAAAGTTTATCGCCTGCTGATTCTGGATTCTCAAGCTGGAAGCCCCTATGAGGATGTTCGCAATTCGCTCATTGAGACACTGACACTGAGAGGCTATCGGCAAGGAGAAAACCTGGAAATCACTCATCATTATATTGATAACAGTGTCTCTTTGGGTGTTGAAATTCTACAGCGTGAAATAACGAATAATTATGATGTGGTATATGTCGGGGGCACAGTCGCCACAATATCCGCCAAAAACGCCCTCTACGAAAGTGATGTGCCCGTTGTATTTGGCGCCCCTACAGACCCTATCGGTATTGGTGTTATTGACAGCTTTGATCAACCACCAAAGGTCAATTTCACCGGTGTCAGTTATCCTGTTCCAGTCAAGTCAAGGTTCTTGTTTCTCCGTCAATTAATGCCTGAATTACGGAGAGTTGGATTGATCTATGCCAATATGCCTCAATCTCATAGCTACAATAAGTGGATAAAAGCGCTTCTGAAAAATGATCCTGCCTTCAGCGATATTGAAGTGATATTTCATCCCTTGCCATTGATAACGGGTGAGGACGGAGATGAATTGATGGCAAAGATGGCAATTCCCGTTATCAAGCAGATGAATGATCGGGTAGATGCCTTTTTAAAACCCAATGACCAGTTAGGGGCGAGACAGCATTTTGCAGAGGTAGTAGAGGCTCACGGCGAGAAACCATTGATTGGCTTGGTCAAAAAAGATGTCGTTGCTGACTGGGGTGCTACAGCTGTGGTGTTTCCCTGTCTGGAGAGTATGGGACGTCAGCTGGGTGATATGGTTTATAAGCTGTTCGATGGTATGCCAATTGAATTTATCGAGCCTAGATGGCCTGCACGTTTTGGTTACGCTGTTGATTTAAATAAAACCCAAAAGTTTGGAATAAATGTGCCAGTAGGTATTTTGCAACTTGCTGGTGAAAACATCATTCGATGAGAATCTACGAGGATAGCATCATAAAACATGAGAATGTTGATCTTTTCAAACTATGGATTGCCAAAAGTAGCTGCTTTGATCTCTGAGCTGAGTTTCTCTTTGATACATGTTAATTAAGGTATAGCCAAGTCACTCGTTATGGGGCTTAGTAGAAAAATTCTTTTAATTACAATCGGCATCCTGGCTATTTCGCTTTTAGTCAGTTCCATGCTGAATGTAATCAGTTTTCGTAGTAAATACACAGATGCGTTGCTAACAGGCAGTTTCGGCATCGGATATAGCATTGAAAGTCTATTAACTGAATTGCTTGCTTTAGGACTGCCGCTTGATTCACTTTCAGGTATGGATAATAAACTGGTGGAAGTGGTCGAGAAAAACAGTCACATCGCCTATGCCGGTGTTACAGATGAGCTTGGAGTTGTCCTGTTCCACAGTGACGAGAGTTTGATCGGCTATCACTTTACGGATCCAGTAGCGCAAAAAATTCTCAAAGAAAAATCACCAATCTGGCAGATTTATGATCGATTCGATGGTGAAAGATACTATGATGTATCAATACCGTTATTCGATCATGATGAAGACTATGTTGGTGTTGTCAGACTCGGCTTTCTATCCTCAATCGTTGACCAGAAGGTGGAAGAGGCAATTGCACAAATAATAATCAATGTGCTGGTTACATTCGTCGTAATTGCCTTATTACTAAATCTCTTCTTACGGCGATCTGTCATTGATCCCGTTAAGCAACTATCTGGTTATGCTGAATCGATTGCGAAAGGCAAATTTGATTCGAAAACAGCCATTCGCAGTAAAGATGAGATTGGGCGACTATCGTATTCCTTGCATGAGATGGGGGGAATTCTGCAAAAACAGATAGTAGAGCTGAAACAATCTGGACGCGAATTGGAACAACGAATTGAGATGCGTACTCAAGAGTTGGCAGACATCAATCAGGACCTGAAGAAGAGCAACGCAGGTCTCAGTGAAGCACTGGAGAGAGAGAAAGAGCTATCCGATGCGCTAAGAAACAGTGAAGAGCGCTTCAGAATGTTGTTCGAAAAAAGTAAAGCGACCATGTTGACGATTGATCCGGGTAGTGGGGGAATTCTCGCAGCAAATCATGCTGCAGAAATCTACTATGGCTACTCTGTTGATCAGTTGTTGAGTATGAATATAGGCGATATCAATGTTTTGACTGATGCTGAAATTTCCCGCGAGATGGATCTGGCAAAACGGGAAGAACGAAATCATTTCTACTTTCAGCACGCATTGGCAAGTGGAGAGATTAGAGACGTTGAGGTGCACTCAGGGCCGATTGATTGGGGAGGGAAACAAGTGCTCTACTCAATCATCCATGATATTACCGATAGAAAGAAAGCTGAAGCTGAATTAGACAGAATCGCCCATTATGACTCCTTGACCGGACTACCAAACCGTCTCTTGAAGTCGGATCGCTTGAATCAGGCCATAGTAAGAGCAAAAAGGCGGGGGCACCTGGTGGCGGTTTGCTACCTGGACCTGGATGGCTTTAAACCAATAAATGACAAATATGGTCATGACACGGGTGATTTGGTACTTGTTGAAATTGCCAAACGACTGGAACATACCGTCAGAGGTGGTGATACCGTCTCAAGAATAGGTGGTGATGAATTTGTAATTATACTGACGGAACTTGAAAGTCAGGAAGGTTGTGAATTTATTCTGCAACGTGTCATGCAGGTGATAGAAGAGCCTATCATTCTTCAGGATATTGAGTTAATCGTGTCTGCCAGTATTGGCTTTACACTCTATCCATCAGATGATTCTGACGCGGATTTACTGCTGCGACATGCGGATCAAGCAATGTATGTAGCAAAGGATCGAGGTAAGAGCTGTATCCATCTGTTCGATCCTGAACAGGATAGGCAGGTTAAAGCCTTTCGGGAAAACTATGATCGTCTCAGCAAAGCAATTACAGATAACGAATTTGTCCTCTATTATCAGCCAAAAGTTAATATGTACACTGGTCAGATAATCGGTATGGAAGCGTTATTGAGATGGTTCCATCCAGAGCAGGGTATGCTGGCACCAGGCTCTTTCCTGCATATAATGACCGATACGGACCTAGAGATCGAGTTGGGCAAATGGGTAATAGACAGAGCATTGCAGCAACAGCAACTCTGGCAATCTCAAGGAATGGACTTAACGGTTAGTGTAAATATCGGTCCGCATCATCTTCAACATTCGGATTTTGTTCATCATGTGAAGGAAGCGCTGGGAAAATATGACACTGTTCCAGCTAATAAACTGGAGCTTGAGATCTTGGAGACAACTTCCATTGAGGACTTGAGCCGGATAATCCAACCCTTGTTGCGATGCCAGGAAATGGGTGTACAGATAACACTGGATGATTTTGGTACTGGTTATTCATCGCTAACCTATTTTCATCGATTGCCTGTTAACACATTAAAAATAGATCAAAGCTTTGTGTGTGATATGTTGGAGGATCCTCAAGACCTGGCAATTGTCGAGAGTGTCGTTAGACTGGCCCTCGCATTTCATCATCCGGTAATCGCTGAAGGGGTTGAGAGCTTAGAGCATGGTGCGGCCTTATTACGGCTTGGATGCCAGTTGGGTCAGGGCTACGGAATCGCCAGACCAATGCCAGCAGGAGATGTTACTCGCTGGAGAGAAGAGTGGCGCAACAACACAGCGTGGCAAACTTTGAATAAGAGACTGGAGATAGACAGTAGTAGAGATGTGGAGTCAGCAATTGTTGGTCATCAACAGTGGCTGACTCAATCAATAGAAGCCATAACCAATGCTGATACTCAATCCACTCGAAGTTTGTTGGACAGTAACAGCTGTCCCTTCGGCCGCTGGTTTCATGGTGCTGGCTATTTCAAATATGGTCATTTAGAGCAGTATGGTAAACTCAGGGAAAACCATGAGCATATACACCTTTTGGCCGAGGAGCTACGAAATTTATCAGCGAGTGGTAATCAGAAACATGCGCAGCAAAGATTGGAGGAGCTGATTTCAATGCATGATCAATTCATCGAAGAGTTACAGAGTTTAGTAACGAGAATCAATTAAACAAACTGCGATTATTTGATGTATATCTGCATACCATATCTTACTTCGGTCCATTTATCAGTTCAGTTTCTACCTGACATCAGGTGATAGTGAATGGATTACGCTAGGCGATTTTCAGGTATTTCACGCTTATATGGCCAACAGGGAGTCAGTTGCATACGGAGTTCAAATATAGCGGTCATTGGAGTAGGCGGAGTTGGATCCTGGGTAGTGGAAGCACTCGCACGAAGTGGAATTGGAAACATAAGTCTATTTGATCTGGATCATGTGGCAGAATCAAATATCAACCGACAACTTCAAGCGCTTGAGAGTGAGTTCGGAAAAGCGAAAGTGAGAGTTCTTGCTGAAAGGGTAGGGCAGATCAATTCAGAATGTAGAGTCGATTGCATTGAAGAGTTTGTTGAGGAAAAAAACCTGCAGCAGTTACTTTGTAAAGATTACAACTATGTAATTGATTGCATTGACAACTTCCGTACAAAGGCGGCCTTGATTGCCTACTGTAAAAGAGAAAAACTTCCAATAATTACTGTTGGCGGTGCCGGTGGACAACTTGATCCCACAAAAATTCGCAAAATAGATCTGAGTCGCAGTGAACAGGATCCGTTACTATCAAAAACCAGAAAACTACTCAGGCAAAAGTATAATTTTCCGGTTAATTTGAAGCGGCGTTTTGGTGTGCCATGCGTATATTCGACGGAACAACAGAGCGCACCTGTTGATGTGACCTGCTTGGAATCAGGCAGTGGGTTTCAGAGTGATCTGAATTGTGCGGGGTATGGTTCTGTAATGACGGTAACAGCAACTTTTGGAATGGTTGCCGTGGCGCATGTGCTGAGCCACTTATCTGGAAAACCAGCTTAGATCAGTTTAGTCTGTCAGCTTGCGAGCAAGTGCGACAGTATAGGTTTTTCCCTGCTTCAGCTTTTTGTAGTCACCAAAAACATCAGTTAGGTTGCGTTTCATATACTGACGTAAACCGTTTATGGTGACTACATAGAGCTTACCTCCAGGCTTAAGTCTCGAGTAAGCATCATTGAGTATAAGAGATAGCATCTCTTTGCCTACTTTAGCAGGAATATTTGAGGCGATAACATCAAATTCGATTTGTGAATCTATATGGTCAAAAGCATTGCTCAAAATTGCTTTTGCATTCGTTAGATTGTTGCGTTTGGCGTTGGCATTAGCATAATCTACCGCCATAAAGTCTTTATCAACTAGTAGGGTTTCGCCTTGATAGGCGCGTCGTGCCATATACAGCCCAATGGGGCCATATCCACAACCCAGATCAAGACAACTATCTCCAGGTTCTATCTCGAGAAGATTAACCAGGAGTTGTGTGCCAACATCAATTTCCTTAGGGGAAAATATGCCCCACGTAGAGTGGAAGATAAGTTTCTCACCCGCTAAATCGGCAGAAAATACGATATCCTTTCTAAGTTTATCCAGTTTAGTGGTATCTTGCATATGCTGCGAAATATAAGTTGATATTCTAAATACTTAAGTTTATAACAGAGAAGTATTGGATGCCATGTAAAATTGACTTCAGTTACTGATCTGAAAGATCGCTTCTAAAATGGTATTTTCATCTTGGTAATCAATTGGGATTGGCCAGTAACCATTGTCTGTTTTGAGTACCAGTGAGGGAAAACTGTGAACGCCCATAGATCTGCATTGTTTGATTTCTTCAAGAAGTTGAATGGCCGTGGCATCACTGTAAAAAGTTTTTGAAAAAATAGCGCCCCTGATTCCGAGACTACCAGCCAGTTTTTCTAGAATATTTGAATCGGAAGGGTTCATCGCTTTCAGATAGTAGGCCTGTTGAATGGCGTAAATCATCTCTTTTTCTTTAGTAGGCTCTATCTCTCTTACTGCGATGATAGACCTGCATGCCGGATATGTTGAACGACGTGGTGTGTTATTAATCCAGAAATCGTAGTTAAATTCAGTAGCAGGAAGTCTGGTTTGAATTATTTTCCAAGTCTCCTCTATTTTTCTGCGCAAGTCAGCATCCATTGGCTGCTCAGAATCTGGTGCCAGACCACCTAAAAGAAAACTTACCGATATATCGGAAGGCAACTTCTCTAACAGGCGGTTAAGGGTGGGACGAAACGCCCAACACCAACTGCACATGGGATCATGTATGTAATATAAATGTTGCATTCAACTCATTCGGCTATGGATTTCAAATAAAAAATTTCACTTAACCAATAATGACTGAGATTATTATATATGGATATAGAGTTGAATAACATTACACTACACCAGTTATCAATGTATTATTGAGGCTAAGAAATTTATTCTATTAAACAGAGTGTTAAGTGTAGATAGGGATAGACTGTCAAAAATTAAGCAGTAAGTGTAATAGCATAATCGAGTATTAACTCTAATCAAGAGTAGTTAGATCGGAATGATGAAATCAAGGATGAAACTTATAGTAAGTATAGTGATATCATTATCATTCATGCCTGTTGTGGCGGAGGATAACAAGTGGCTCTCTCTGGAAAGTGAGGGAATGTATATTCTTAAATTATATGGTTTGTCGCGAGGAGACTATATTACCGTAAACATCTTTTCATCAGTCGTTAACGATGAGGAGAGGGCAATAAAGGCGTTTTACAGGTTTACGGACAAAGACAAGCAAAGACTTATCAGAATAGATGATCAATACCATGTGCAATTGACAACGATACCAGGCTTATCGGTAATAACAACAATGAGGCGAACCTCTGATCAATCCGGAAAGCAGATGCTTGTCCATTATCAGGCTTTTTATATAGAGAATAGACAAAAGCTCTGGTATGTGAGAACTGAGCTGAACAATCGCTTGGATCTGCTGATTGAGAACTATAGTCAGGTTTTGGATCATACGTTCACGATGATGAATTTAGAAAAGCCGCGATGAAACTATTGGGTCGTCGGATTAATAAGCAGAGAAAATACTTCAATTGAAGTATCATTGAATCAACCGACAATAAAATTGAACTTTAGCTCACGGAGCAGATGTGTTAAAAGCAGCCCTATTGACTAAAATTGCATTTTGGATGACTGTGCTTGGTATTTTTGCATTAATTACTCCGAACCCGGCTTGGCCGGAGTGGTTGGCAAGAATGGTGCTTTCAACGGGTATAGCGTTAGGATTGGTGACAGTGGGGTTGTCACTTTGGAAAAAAAGATAGTTTGACTAGAAAACATGATGGACTATTTTGGCCTGATTGCATTGATTTTCTCTTCTGCATCCAGTATTTCCTGTGCAAGAATACGCAATTGAACTCTTTCGGATCTGGCTCTTTGGCGCAATAACTCAAACGCAGATTCCCGTTGTAGATTGTGTCGTTCCATTAGAATACCAATTACGACATCCACAACCCTACCTGTTTGAATAGCTTTGCTGTATCTCTGTTCCGTCTCCTTCAAGCGTCTTATATCGGTTGCCCATTTTAAAGTGATATTTATATCAGGTAGAAGATCGAGTAGCTTGTCAGGATTGTTAGAAGTTAATGATATCTTTTCAATTTCATGCTGACAGATAAACAAAAATAGTGTGCCTGATTCGAATAGCCCCTGAGTTAAATCTGATCCGTCATCATTGTAATAAGTGTTGTCCAGCAAAACCAGATCCGGTGTAAACTGATCAGATATCAGTAGGGCTTGTTCCTTGGATTTTGCTGTCTGTACATCACAATTAGCTTTGATCAGGATTTTGCTAAGTCGGTCCAGGTTTTTTTCATTACTTGATACTAACAGGAGTTTTTTCTGGGTCATGTTAGATGCTCTAGAACTGAATCAAACAAACATCTATTGCGATGTTTCTATTGTTTGTCTTGGATCTGATTGGGATTTTCTCAGTCATCAAAATATACTTTAGGAGAAAATGATCAGTCGACTGCATGGATGCAGAGGTGAATAGATTGGTTTCAATAGGATTCACTTTACGATAATCTTGTTTTTTCAATCATAATCCGTAACGCAGCCTTAGTGTGATCATGAAATATTAGGTATCAAATTCACTGTATAGTCACCATTCTCATAAAAATATTAAACTATTATTCATGTTGACTGTTTCCATAACGATCTAAATTTTTCATGCTGAAATTGATGTTCTCAGGAAATATGGAGATCAAATTATCTAGCTTGCCAGGAGGTCCGGTCAGGTAGCCTTGCACGTAATCACAATTTAGGCTCGATAAATATTTTCGTTGAGACTCGCTTTCAACGCCTTCAGCGGTTATCGACATGGTTAAATTATGAGCCATATTGATTATGGTTTCGATCATCTGGTTGCTGCCGCAATCTTTTTTGATTTTTTCTGTAAAAGAGCTGTCAATCTTCAGTTTACTGACGCCAATTCGTTTGATGTTATTAAGTGATGAATAACCGATTCCAAAATTGTCGATTACAATATTTACACCTATTCTATTCAGGTCATCAAAAACAGCAAACTCATCAGAAGTCATTTCCATGATTGCCTCTTCAGTAACTTCAAGTTCTATTGAGTTGGCAGGCAAATCGGTTTCTGTCAGCACCTCTTCGATGGTTTTAATCAACATGCCGGACTCGATCTGTACGCTGAATATGTTAATGGCAATATTTACATTGAGTGCATACTTTTTTCGCCAACTATCAATCTCTCGACAAGCTGTTTTAAAGGTCCAGTAACTGAGTTGCAGCAATAGTCCAGTATCATCCGCAATCGGTAAGAACAGCGATGGGGAAATATCGCCATATTTTGCATGTTTCCAGTGTAATTTTACTTCCAAGGTGGCAACTTTACCGGTGCTCAAGCAGATCTGGGGTTGATACATCAATTCCAAGTCGCCGCTTGAAATGCCCTGTCTCAGATCCTTTTCGATAGTCAGTCTTTGTTGGTGTTGATTGGCGATCTCTTGTGAATAGAACGAATAGCAATTTCTTCCAATCTCCTTGGCACGGTACATGGCGCAGTCTGCTAGCCTTAGCATGGTTTCACTATCCCGCGCATGTTCTGGAAAAAGGCTAATACCGATACTTACAGAGACTTGTAGCTCTCTGTGGTCAATAGTGTAGGGAGATTTAAAACACTGCTGTATTTTTTGAGCAACGGTTTCTGCGTGATTGATACTGGTTATACATGAGACGATGACAGCAAATTCATCACCGCTCAATCTTGCTACCGTATCTGACTCTCTCAGACTATTGCGTAACCTGTTTCCAATGGCACTTAAAAGTTGGTCCCCGGTGAAGTGGCCCAATGCATCATTAATCTGTTTAAAACGATCCAGATCGAGATAGAAAAGCGCCACGTTTCCTTTGTCTCTGGTGGCCTGTGTCAAGGATAGATTAAGTCGATCTGTAAAGAGTGCTCTGTTTGGTAGGCCGGTTAAGTTATCGTAGTAGGCAAGGAGATGAATTTGATTCTCAATCGAGTCCCGATGGCTGATATCGGAAAAAACAGAAATATAGTGAGTTGCCTTACCGTCAGGGTCATTAAGCGTCGTTATATATTGCCACTGAGGATATACTTCACCATTTTTTCTGCGATTCCATAACGTACCTTGCCACTTGCCAGTCGTCTCCAAGGTTTTCCACATGCACTGGTAAAACTCGTCACTGTGGCGACCGGATGAAAACAACTTTGGTTTTTTTCCGATCACTTGATCCCTGCTGTAACCTGTGACTTCAGTAAAGACAGAATTCACTTCCACAATACGCAGTCTTAAGTCAGTTATAAAAATACCTTCTGTGAGGGCACCAATGATCTGTTTGGTGGTGAATTCATCCATGGACAATAAAAAACCTGGTATTCTTAAAGAGTGAACTATCCGTCTGACTGAGCGTAAAAAGTTTCAGATAAGCATTTAATATTTTAACGCAAGCTTGATACCCTGGAGCAGGGTATAGGTCCTATACATCTGTTTACATACCATCGACTTATCCAATATGACAAATTTCACTTTATCTGAGGCGAATTGAATGGCCAAACAAGATAATAATCAGTTGAAGAACTCTAATGTTAGGAGGCGGGGAAAGGGCCATTCCAGTCAGTATCGCTGGGACAAGGCGATACGAAAACAGTACATTTGAAGGGCAACAGTCTAACTCAAGTTCAATTCCGTCACAAATTCTTCAATAATACCAAGCGCTATAGTCAAGTATGATAAGGATTACCTAATTCAGGTGCATAAACCTGTTGTGATTAAAACGGAAAGTTGAGAGCCGGGAGCTGCAAATCGAGTTTGTTAGCTGGAAAATGTTAAATACCCAGTGTTTGAGTATGACACTGAGCATCCTGAGTCAGGAGTTTGAATCAGTTTATGGCTTTCAGGCCCTTCCATGGAATTTCATCTGAGTTCCGGCCAATTCCTTAAAAAAGCTTGAATATCGTAACCGTAGGATGCTGCAAACGCTGTCAAGGGTGTCACCCAAGCTCAATTTGCAGCATCCCACAGTTCATTCATGCTGCTTTATCACCATGATCAATTGATCGCTCAACCTGTTCCAACAGATTTATGATTGTCGAGGATAGGGGCGCGATCTTAGTATAGAGCGCTTCTGCCTCATGGATGTGACCACTCTCCTTTTTTTCAATAATCTTCTTGATCAATTCATGCAGTTCATGGTGTGGTTTTTCTATTGAACGCATTTCAGGAATGTCGCCATACTGGTCCAAACCATCACTGTAGTACCATTTGCCCAACACACAGTCATGATGGGAGACCGCCTCTTCGTGAGAGAGTGATGACATGCCATCCAGGAAGGAACGAAGCCTGGCTTTCCAGGCCAGATGGGCCGATTTTGCTGCACTGAAATCAAGCCCACTATCTCCTGAGAACTTAAACTGTTGTATTACGCTCTGTAGGGTGGAGGCCAAATTGCCCAGTGAATTGACCGTAGTGGCTGTCGCGTTGGCCTCATCTGCATTCAACTTACTGCTGTCCTTGATGCTACAGATGTTTTTGTTTATCTCCTCAGCAACGGTACACTGCTGCTCTGCAGCCGTGGCAATTTGAGTGTTCATCTCACTGATTGTTTCAACGGCTTGATTAATCGTACCGAGTGATTTCAGTGCGTCATCGGTCAATTGAACATTTAAATTGACTTTTTCCCGGCCAGCAGACATGACGGATACCGCTTCCTGAGTGCCGTTCTGAAGCGACTGAATCATATTCTCGATCTCACCCGTTGACTCGTGGGTTCGGGTCGCCAGACTGCGCACTTCATCCGCTACTACGGCAAACCCTCGGCCCTGCTCGCCAGCGCGGGCAGCTTCGATTGCGGCATTCAACGCTAACAGATTGGTCTGTTCTGCAATGCTCTTGATGACATCGAGAACACCACCGATTCTCAGACTCTCCTGTTCAACATTGAGGATAGACTCTTCTGCGAGTTTTACCTCGTCGGCCAGTTCCTTTACTGCAACCGACGTTTGCCGAACGATAGTACATCCATTGTGAGCCTCCTTGTTTGCAGTTAAAGCGGAGTGCTCAGCGATCGATGCATTCTTAGCTACATCACTGATACAAGCGGTCATTTGGCTCATTGCTGTTGCTACTTGTTCAGTTTGTACTTCTTGATTGAGTATGCCTTTGATTATCTGATTGGTATTGTCTGAGGTTTGAGCTACTGATTCTATGACAGATTCAGTAGAGTGAGCGGTCTTCTTGATCAGGTCACGAATTTTACTCACAAACACATTGAAACAACCAGCCAGTTGGGCTAATTCGTCACGGCCGGACTGATCCAGGGTGATCATCAGATTGCCATCTCCATCGGCAATGTTCTGCATGGTGGTCGCAGTTTCCATGATCGGTTTGGATATGGATTTGGCAATAAACCAACTTATTGCAATACCTAATGTTAAACCAAGAATAAACAGCGCGATCACCAGTTCAAACACAAACTGGGTACTATCTCTCAATGAGGTGCTGGTTTGGTTGATTGAGGATTGAAGCTGACTGACAAGGCTGGATAGATTGCCTTGGATCGACTGAAGGTTTACATGGAGGTTGTTACGTACCAGCGCCGCATCGCTACGCCACTCGTCTCCACCATGGATCTCACGCAGTTTGGCATAGTGGCCTTTAAAAGCCGTTACGCTTTCTGCAATTCCAGTGATTGAGTCGTATTGATCCAGTGTCAAAAGGTCATCCATCTCGAGCAGATTTTGCAGCAGGGATTCGGCCTGTGTCATATAAAGGCCGATATTGTTGATGTTATTGCTGCTTCTAAAAGCGAGATATCCTCTAACCCCATTAATGACCTGACTCCAGCTATAGCGTAATTCGCTCAGATCAACGAGCACCTGTTTTCGCTCTTCAGATGCTTCTTCATCCATTTCAGCCAGAATCATTTGAGATGCCAGTTGCATGACCGTGCGGTTGATCGGGTTTATATGTTGATTCGCATAATCGATTCCAGGAAAATTCTTTTCGAAGGATGAGGTCTTTTGTTGTAACACATTGGCGGTTGCTTCAAATGCGCCAATATCCTCTCTAAGGGAGTTCAAAGCGTGACTGAAGTCAATCTCAGGGTTGCGTGCAGTTGCCTGTCTCAGTTCCTGTAAAATATCTTTATATTTTTTTACGGCTTTCGTGTAGTTCTGCAGATGGTACTCTTCTTTGGTTACCATAAAGAAACCAAGTGACGCCGTGGCCTGTTCTATATGGAAGGTGAGATCTTTCGCCAATAAAAGCGTGGGTTGGCTGTCTGTGACAACCTTTTCAACATCACTGTTAACCCCGTTAAGGCTGATAAGCGTTACTGCTGTGCTGATTGAAAAGAGTGAAAGAACCAGCGCAAAACCAAGCCATAGTTTGGTTTTAATCGATGAAAATATAGAGACAACTTGCATGTCGTTCTCCTGGAATTGCCCTAAAAAACAATTTCTTACCTGTTATATTTATTTTTCAGTCAGGTAATATTGTTGAGTCCCTACAAGCCGCCTGTAGGCATTATTAATTTGCTACAACTTGTCTGGAATCCAGAAGATTTCCTTGAAGAACCGCTGATATGTTCATCAACAGAGGTGTTTCACGAGAACTGCTTTTGGTCGCACCGGTTTGAAATTATCAGAGACTCCCTATTTCTATATTTGATTCCATTTTCATAGTCAATAATCGACGTTGACTGAAAAAACTTTAAGAATTATATGACTGACAATTAGTAGTAAGGTGTTTCAAACGATTCACTGAGGGTGCTGGAGCAAACTAAAAACCTGCTACTGTTAAAGACTAACTCATGGGGAAATGCCGAGCTGGCATAAAATGAACGGTGTAATATAAGCGCCCTAGTATCATGAATTAAATGAGTAAGAGATGGCCGGAACTCGATATTTTGCCAATCGAACAATCACCAGTCAGGGTTATGCGCTGATGTTTGGGGTTTTGTTGTTTCTGTTCTGTCAGTTGGGATACGCAGGATGGCTGGAAGAGGTTAAGCCGCCAACATTGCCGGCAAAAATTGAATTGAGTGACCTTGATCAGGTGTCGTACAACCTTTCTGAAGCGAAAGGAAAGGTAGTGCTGATTAATTTCTGGGCGAGCTGGTGTCCACCCTGTATCGAGGAGATGCCTTCATTAATCAGGCTTGCTGAACTAATGAAAATGGATGATCTTCAGGTGCTTGCTGTGAATGTCAATGAGAACAGAAATCGGGTTGCGCGTATTGCCAGTAAGTTGGGATTCAACTTTCCCGTGCTGCTCGATGTGGATAGATCAGTGACTAAGGATTGGCGTATCAAGGTTTATCCCAGCAGCTTTCTGATCGACAAACAAGGCGTCTTGAGATTTAAGGCGATCGGCCCTGTGGAGTGGGATAGCGAAGAGTCAATCAGCCAGGTTAATCGATTGTTGTCAGAATCCTACCCATAGAATCAAGCGATCGATCCAACCGAGCAGTTCCCGGATTGGCACTGGATTATTGATCAAAATGGTTTGTGATCAACGACTTTGAGCGGCTGCCGGCACTGAGTATTCTGGGCCAGCGCTGATACTCTGAGTCTTCCAGTTCCGGCGTTATGGTGACGACATAGACGCGCCGTTCATGCTGCCAATGAGCGATTAACCCCTGAATCCACTTACCGGAGGTGACATCGAACCAGCGTCGCGCCCCTTCAAAATCGATCTCCATGAACTGACGGATCTCGAGTTTCACAGGGAGTGGACGCCAGCGGTCCCAATGTCCACCATAGATGGCATCAAGTCTGGCCCATCCGCCCAACGGCAGCTTGCCGGCTTGTTGTTTTCTTCTGCCCCAGGGCAGGAGTGCGATATCACCCTGTTTTTTTCGCACCGGCAGGCAGGCGCGGGAATCGGCAAACGCCGTACGAAACTCTTGATTGTTAAAAGTGTAGTAGACAGCGGTACACATCTTGTCAGATCAGGATTAGGGTTCAGGATTCAGAGTGATTCATCAGAATCGTCTCTCTGTGGCCAAAGGGCTTCCAGGCAGGCGCGATCACATTAGGCATTTTGGAGCGGCCGAGCAGACGGGTGGGGGCGAGGGTAAACTCTCCATAGCGCTGGTTGACCTCATCCATCGCCTGGTCGAGACGCTCCCGCTGCTGTTGTGCAGGTTTCAGGAGATCTCTCTGGTAACCGGTCGGTTTGGGGTCCAGGGCGGTGACCTGCACCTGAAAACAGCCTTCACCTGCCCAATGGTTGTTCAGCAGGTCCTCACACATGGCGAGAATATCCGGGCCGTGGTCGGTGGGTGGGTCACAATGGTACTTGCGGCTCAGGAAACCGCCCTCAAGCCGCAGGCCGATATAGAAGTGGCTGGCGCGAAACTGATGCAGTCGCAGCCGTGCCGCCACCTTTTCCGTCATGTGTAACAGAAAGGTGTCGATAATCTCCCGGTCTCTGGTATTGGGGGGCATCACTTTGCCGTGGCCAATGGATTTGGGCGCATCCACATCGGTTTGCACCGGTTCGGGGTCGAGCCCCTGGGCCATCAGCCAGATGCGTCGCCCCGGGTTGCCGAAGCGGCGTCCGATTTCGCCGATCGGCAGGCGCTGCATGTCACCGCAGGTGTAGACACCCCGTTCAGCCAGATAGCGACCGATTCCCCGGGCGATACCGCACAGTTCGGTGACCGGTATCTCAGCCAGTGTGGTGCGGGCCTGGCTGGGTGGGATCAGGGTCAGCCCGTTGGGCTTCTGCCGCTTTGCAGCGTATTTGGCAGTGGTTTTATCGCCACTCACGCCGACTGAACAGACCATGCCCCCGGATGCTTCGGATACGGCCCGTTTGACCTGGTGAGCGATTTGCTGGGGGGTGCCGAGCAGGCGTTGGCAGTGGGTGACGTCGAGAAAAGCCTCATCCACCGAAAAGATCTCCAGGTCGGGGGTGATCTCGGCCAGTGCTTTCATGATGCGTGATGAGATCTCTGCATAGCGTTGCGGATTGGCGGGAACCTGCCTGAATCCGGGGCAGAGGCGTTGCGCCTCTTTCAAGCGCATACCAGTACGTACTCCAAAGGTTCTGGCCTCATAGGAGCTGGTGATAATGCAGGTTCCTTGAGCACCATTGGTGATGCCGATCGGAACCCCCTGCAACTCGGGATGGTCGATCTGTTCCACGCTGCAGAAGAAGGCGTTCATGTCCACCAGAAGAATCGCGCGGGACCAGCAGGTGTCTGGGCGTGTGTCGTCAAGTTGCATGGGATTCGTGTTAACGGGTGCTGGTCCGAAGGGCGGGTTAGTGGTACTGGCGGAGTTGGCAGACCAGTACCCCTTGAATCCTTACCCGCTCTGCGGCGTAGATCATGGGGTCAATCTCAGAATTCTCGGCAATCAGCTTGATACGACCGCTTTTGAGTCGTTTGAGTCGCTTCAACGTGGCCTCCTGGTCATCGATCAATGCGACGACAATGGCATTGTCGGGGGCGGTGTCACAGCGTTCGATAATCACCAGGTCGCCATCCAGGATGCCGATATCGATCATCGAGTCGCCTTTGACCTGGAGGGCGTAGCGGTTGGCGCCGGCCAGGTATTCGGCCAGATCGAGACGCTCCTGCCCGACGATGGCTTCGATCGGTTGACCGGCGGCAATGCTGCCCAGCAGGGGCAGGCTGTATTTGGACTGTTCCTCGTCGTCCACCAGTTCGATACCCCGCTTGCGACCTGGAATCAGGCGGATGCACCCAGCTTCGGCCAGCGCCTGTACATGGCGGTGAGCGGTGCCTTTGGAAGTAATGCCGATGCCCTCGGCGATTTCAATCAGTGATGGGGCATATCCGCGCCGTTTCAGGTAGCGGCGGATGAAAGCCAGAGTTTTATGTTGTGTGGCTGTGAGCATATGCTGTTCTCTAAAAGTTCCAATCTGCTGTGTTCGAAGTATAGAACATTATGAGAACAAAAGGTATCTCCAGATGTTGCTCTGTTGTTGTCCGATTGATGACGGAATCAGTGTGGCGCCAGGCCATGGGTGGGCAGGTGTGTCTGCAGACCGGCAAGCGGGATCAGAGTCTGGAATTGGCCTGCTTTGCAAGCCTCTGATATCGCCTGTTAATGTCGGGAGGGAGAGCAAGCATGAACTATCCCTGTTATTCGGTCGAGAAATTTTCTATAATTCCATGATAATTAAAAGATAATTAGGGAGGGACTATGCCTAACCGAGTTTTGCAGCGTCTGTCTTTGGTGCTCGCGATCGTAATGTTGACACTGTGGGGAGTGATTCTGATTGTGGATCCCTATCTGATTGTCGGCTTTTTCAGCAACGAGCCGGTGAATCAGGCGTTTGCAGGGATGATGGGGGCCGCCTTGTTGGGGTTGGCATTTATCTCCCTGGCCGGGGTGACCCAGTGGATGCAGACGCCGAGGGCCTTAGGTATCGCAATGGGGATTCTGGTGGTGGAGACGGCCTATTTGATGCTGGGCAGTGGCGTTATGCTGGTGACCCTGCCCACAACGATCAGCCTGGTTACCGCAGCGGCGATCGCCTTCTTTTTGCTGGTTTGATTGGTTCTGCTAATCTTCAAATTGTTTGATATAGTTGACTCCTATTGATGACCGGGGCCTGATTATGGTGCCGATTTGTAGGAATGGGCTTCGTACTGTGGCCTGTTTCACGTTTCTAATATTATAAATTTACATATTTTTGGTATATAATTCCCAATATTAACCCTGCTGTCCAGCTGGCTTGCTATGCTACTACGTGGTATTTCACATTAGGTATGCCATAGATTTGTCGTGTAATCGGAGGGACGGCACAAATTCAATACCGGGTGTAGGGCACTCAAGTCTTGTTTGGGTTGAGTCCAGGAAGGAGCCTCTCTGCTCGGTCAGTGACATATTGTTGCGCGGGGGACGTATGTCAGTCGATATGAACCTGTTATTGGTAGAAGACGATGAGATGCTTGGGGATGGCATCAAAACGGTGATGGAGCGCCGTGGTATGAGCATCGATTGGGTTCGCGATGGGTTGTCTGCGATGAAATCGGTTAAAAGTGTTCATTATGATGTTCTGCTACTCGATCTGAACATTCCCTGGCTATCTGGACTGGAAGTGCTGGCCAGACTGCGATCTGAAGGTAATCAGATTCCGGTGCTTGTATTGACCGCTCGTTCTGAGGTGGTCGATCGGGTAAAGGCTCTGGATGGTGGGGCTGACGATTATGTAGTCAAGCCTTTCGATATCGATGAACTATGCGCCCGGATTCGTGCACTTCATCGACGTCATAGTGGCCAGGAACCGGAAATGCTTCGGCATGGTGATCTGGTATTGGATCCTTCTGCGCATACTGTCACCATTCAAAACAGCGCAATATCACTTTCCGCAAAAGAGTTCGATATCCTGCATAGCTTGATGGAGAACATGGGCAGAGTCATGTCACGCCGCAAGCTGAGTGAAAAGGTCTACTGCCTGGAAGATGATGTGGAGAGCAATGCCATCGAGGTGCATATCCATCATCTGCGGAAAAAACTCGGCGATCATCCGATTCGGACTGTGAGAGGCGTCGGCTATGTGATTGAGAAACCTGGTCTGCTCGCGAAGCGATAAATAACAAACAATAGCAACAATACTACGTAAGAATAATTCGCAAGCGAATTGAACTCATTACTGATAACAAAAACCCCAAATAGGATTGTTTTATCGATGGAGTGGTTTGAGCAGACCACTATGCTATCGATTGATGTTGTCCCTCACACCTGAATCTGAGGCGACGTTGGCTGATTATCTTGCAGATTACAATAAAGAAACGGGATACAGCATCGGTGTTCCACCAGCGAATAACAGGGATGCGAGTTAGAGTTTCTAATTCGATGTTCAATTCGCCAAAGGACCTATTGTGGATCAACCATGCCTGAATCAAGGTACTCTCAGCATCTTATGGATGACTGATCGAGGTATCGGGATAAAAACTGTTGAACCGGGGGAGATGACATAATGATCCGCTCAATTCGCTTGCGATTGTTGGTGATGATTTCCCTCTCCATTTTGCTGTTATGGGGTGCTACCTTTGGCTTCACCTGGTGGCGAACCAGCCGAGATATCAATCTGGTCTATGATGCGGAACTGAAGTTGGTGGCAGAGCTGTTGGCTGTTGCTACGGAGCATGAGCTGGAAGAGCTCGATCTTGAGGATTATCAGATCAATTTGAGTGAGTCGGGATACGACTTTCCCTTGTTGCTTCAGGTATGGTCCGACGACAATAAACTGGTAATTCAAGGGCCTGGGACACCAGATAATGTGCTTACTTCATCTGTTCTAGATGGCTATTCAGATAGTGAATTCGATGGTGAGGGTTGGCGGGTCTACACCCTTAATATTCCAGAATACAACTATCGGATTCATGTTGCCCGAGGTCATGCTGTCAGTGAAGCACTGGTCAGTTCATTCGTTCAGGATGTGGTGAAACCGCTGCTGATCGTACTCCCTCTTTCAGGCATGCTCTGGTTCATCATTCAGCAGGGATTCAGACCGTTACGCTCGGTATCGAGATTGATTGGTGAACGGGATTATGACTATCTTCATCCGGTAACGGCGGAGCATATTCCGGAAGAGGTGGCAGATCTTGTCGATGAGCTGAATGCACTGTTGACAAGGCTTAAGGTTTCGATTGAGCGGAATAATCGTTTTACCGCTGATGTAGCACATGAACTGCGTACCCCGATTGCCGGTATGCTGGTACAGATGCAATCGAGTGTTACCGGGCGCACTGATGAAGAGCGAGAAAAGGGATTGGCTCAAATAAACAAAGGATTGAATCATCTTAATCATGTCGTCAATCAACTATTGATACTCGCATCGATAGAACCGGAAAAAATAAGAATGCAGTTTGAAGTATTCGATCTGGTCTCTGTAGCAGAAGAGGTGATGTCCGATATCTCACCAATGGCACTCACCAAACAGGTAGAAATGGAGCTGATTGCCGATGATCGGATAGAGTTGAATGGCAACCGGGAAATGCTCGCTATTATGCTGAGTAACCTGGTGACCAATGCGATGAAATTTACACCCGGTGGAAACAAGATTTCCGTTTTCATAAAGAATCACTATAAGGGTGTTGAACTTGCTGTAGAGGACTCTGGTCCGGGCATTCCGGATGATAAGAAAAAATGGGTATTTGAACGCTTGAACCGACTCCCTGGAGAGACAGAATCAGGGAGTGGTTTGGGCTTATCGATTGTTAAGGAAATTTGCGAATTGCATCAGGGAATTATCACCTTGCAGGACCGTAAAGATGAACACGGATTAATTGTGAACCTGTTCCTTCCCCACTTAAGACAATCTTAAGTATAGACTGCTAATTTTTGCTTTAGTTGTTTCACCACGCACGTCGTGCATGGAGCCTACATCTGGCTTTTCAGATGTATTGCATATAGGCGTAAAACCTGTGTAAACAAACGACTACAAAGGTTATCAAGTCTATGAACAGAGCAAAGAAATGGATGAGGGCGATCTTCTATACCTTCTTGCCTGTAGGGTTTCTGGCGCTGACTTCCAATACGCTCATTGCAAGCGAAAGCAAAAGTAAAAGTGAAAGTGAGGATGAATATTTCACCATAAAGAAAGCGATTTGGAAGTATGAAGAGAACCGGCTGATTGTAAAAGGCAAAGGTGGAGAAGATCTCGAAGTTGTTCTGATGAATTCAGCAACCGAGGATGTTATAGAGAGTGTTGTTTCCAAGGATGATGACTGGCGTTTCAAGATAAAGATAAAAGATGACGCAGAAGTCCCTTGTAAAGTCAGTGCAAAACGCAGTGCTGACGGAGCCATGGATGAGATGCGAGTCAAGGATGCACCGGACAATTGTAAAGGTGATATGGGAGGTGGCGATGGCAACATGCCACCGATAGCGAATGCCAATGGGCCCTATTCAGGTAGCCCGGATGAGGCGGTTGACTTTTCCAGTGAAGGTTCCAGTGATCCGGAAATGGGTGAGCTGGTTTATGTGTGGGATTTTGGTGACGGTAACACCAGTAATGAAGCCAACCCATCCCATGTTTACAGTGAAACCGGTATCTATCAGGTGATGCTTACCGTGAAGGATAGCGAGGGTGCCGCGACCGAAGTAATCACCGTTGCATCGATTCAGGAAGGTGGTCAGCCAACGGCCGTATCGATCAATTCAACCAGCCAGAACGGTATACCGGGTGAGCCGGTTCCAGAGCAGCCGCTAATCAATACCAGCGATTATCGTGTTTTTGCAGTCAATGACCTGGGCATGCATTGCGGTGATTTCGATACCCGTATTTCAAGCATCCTGCCACCGTTCAATGTGCTCCACGCGACAGTGATCAGGCGCGGTCTCGAACCGGAGATCCTGGGGCCGAATGATGTGGAAGTCTACTATTCTGCGGCTTCAAATCCACAGGACCCGATCATTACGACTGGCCTGAATTCAGCCCAATCCGGCCCAGTCTATTCGAGCAGGAATGCAACCACCGGTGAGGTCTTCAAGACCAACTTCTGGGATGTGGCCCGGGATGCCTATGATCCTTTCTATCCACCCGGTATTCTTCCAGCTTTCTATCCAGCCGGACCGGTGGAGGGCATTCTCGACCTGGGTCTGCCCATGCCAAATGTAGAGCAACTCTATCTGGGGGATTTTGCTCTCTCTGCTGAGCAGCAGGCAATGCCAGGCCGTCATGGGCCTTATGTGGAAAATGCGCTTGAGAAGTTCGAGGCATTTGTCACGGATCAGCCCTTCTTCATCGATATGTTTCCTGCCCTGGGACTGAATAGGAACTTCCAGTTCGGTTATGTTGTAGAGGACGTGAATTGGTTTGAAGCACCAGGTATTCCCATCAGTGCATTTGATGATTTCGGCCTGGAAAATCCATGGCCGCTCTATCGCGTCCAGGCCAAGCAGGGTGAGACTGTTCTGGCCTCAGTGGATACCGTGGTGCCAATCTCCGGCGAAGCCAATTGTGGCGCCTGTCACGGGGCGGATGTGGATGGTGGTAACGGTCTTGCAACGGCCGCTTTAACCGAGGTTGCCTCATCACTGGATGATCCAATGTATGAGATGGTGCCGGATGAAGTCAGTAAGGAGTATGCGACAGATCTGAATCTGGTCCGTCTGCATGATCAGAAGCACGGCACCGATCTGGAAAATCAGACGCCAGTGGTCTGTCAGCAGTGTCACTACACACCGGCACTCGATCTGGCGCAACTGGGTCCATTGGGACCGGAGTTCGATCCCTATGGTGGATTTGCGAATGGTCGCAATCAGATCTCAGTGAAGAGTATGTCGAATGTGATGCACAGTCACCACGGCAGTCTCACTGATGAGAGTGGTGCGTTGATCTTTCCTGACATGCCGGATGCGATCAAGGATGAGTTTGGTGTTGTCGCCAATCATCAGGAGCGTCGAGAGGTACTGCAGGAGACCTGTTACCAGTGTCATCCCGGAAGACGTACCGATTGTCTACGCGGCGCCATGTCGAATGGCGGTATGCTCTGTCAGGACTGTCATGGCGATATGATGCAGGTGGGTAGGGACTTTACCGATAAGGTGACTCCGGATAATCCAGGAGACTTCGTTCTTGGCGGTAACTTCTATGATACGACTGCCGATCCGCAACAACCCCGGGTGCCCTGGGCCAATGAGCCAGGTTGTGGTTCCTGCCATACCGGTGATGCGATGGATAATATGGCGGGTGTGCCTGGTACGGTGGTGAATCCTGCCGATACTGACAGCAATCCGGACAACATCAGGCTATTCAAAGCCTATCTCTCGGATGACAGTAAGGCCACTCCGATCGTACCGAGCAATAAGCGTTTTGCTGAAAATACCATCGAAGCGGATAACCCGGCGGTGACCGGACCCGATGATCCACGCATCGGCAATCCCATGCTCTATCGTGTCAGCGTGGGGCATGAAGGAGTCTTCTGTGAAGCCTGTCATGGCGCAACACACGGTATCTGGCCAAACAAACATGATGATGCCAACGACAACGTGGCGGCCAATCAACTGCAGGGCCATAAAGGCACCATCATTGAGTGCGGTACCTGTCACGAAGGTGATTTAGGAAATACCCTTGGCGGTCCCCACGGTATGCATCCTGTCGGCAATACCCGGTTCGCCGATGGTGGTCACGGTGATATGGCAGAGCGTAACCCGGATGAGTGTAAAGCATGCCATGGACCAGATGGATTGGGTACGGTGCTCTCACGCATGGCAGTAACCCGGGATCTTGAATGCGATTCCAGCACGGCATTCTGTCCGGATGGAAACAGTGCCACCTTTGAAAAAGGTTATATGGTTGGCTGCGTGGAGTGCCACGAGAACGAAATAAACCACGATTGAGTATCAGGTAGTTTTACCCTTACCCGCGTGTTTCCCCTCACGCGGGTTTTTTTTGTCTGGCGAATCTTCAACAATCGAGCGCATCAGCCAGTTCAATGGTCCGATGGACTACTGGTTCAGAGAATAGGCCATAGCGTATGTTATGGGCAGGGGACACTGCAGTGCTTGCGGGATCTTTGGAAAAGGCTGAGCGGCCTTGATGGCTTTATTGGCCGCTTTGCGTAACAAACCGTGTGCACCTTGAATCTCCAAGTCAGTGATATCTCCACCACATGAGAGTTTGAAGCTGACACGCACATTTCCCTCAATATTTTTACGACGCGCCAGGGTCGGATAGCGTTTTTTTTGCTCTATGCTGGATAGAATCTCTGCAAGAAACACCTCCAACAGTTGTGCTTTGGGTTGGACCTTCGGTGGAGCCGGTTGTGCAATGTTCACCGGTTCAATTGGTGGTGTCGGTGCTGCTTCAACAATTGGCGGGGGCTCTATTTTCGGTGGTGGTTTCTTGGCCTTTACAACCTTCTTAACCGGTCGCTTCTTGGGTTTCGGTTTTTTGGGGGGAGGCGGCTTGGGCGTCTGCTTCACCTTTTTTATCTCAACCGGCTTCTGTTGAACGGGTTCAGGTGCGGGTTGAGTAAAACTTAACTGTACCAGTAGGGGATCGGTCAGGTTTTTTTTGAGTTTTGCATGTTCAACCCTGATGTCGGACCAGCTGGTCATAAAGATCATATGCAGACCCAAGGAAAGAGCGATGGCAGCAGTGTATCTGAAAAGCTTGCCCTCGATCATGGTTTGTCGGTCAGGATATCCAGGGATTCCGCACCGGCACGCCGGGCTGCATCGATGATCTTGATGGCCTGGCCAAACTGGGCGGCCTGATCACCTTTGAGTTGCACCATACGTTTGCTGTTCGCATGAAGCATCGCACTGAGCGTCTCATCGAGCTGCTCCAGCGGTGTCGGCTCACCATCAAGCACAATTTCTCCTGATGGGAGCAGAGTGATCACCAAGGGTTCATTGTCCTGGCTCGGCTGACTACTGAGTGCCTCCGGTAGTTGTATGTCAATGGCCTCATCCTCGATGAAATGGGCCGTCAGCATAAAAAAGACCAGCAGTAGAAAGACGATGTCGATCAGCGGGGTCAGATTGAGCACATGAGTGGAGTGTCTGCGGTACTCATACCCCATCGGTGATACTCTCCCAATGTGTTGTCTGGGGCTCCTCCGGATGGCTGATGCTTGATGAGCGACGTTCCAGCAGCAGTGCGATACAGCGAGTCATCGATAGCGCCCGTCGTTCCACGCTGCCTTCCAGAAAGTGGAGCAACAACAGCAGTGGGATTGCCACGGCAAGACCGACACCTGTGGTGATCATGGCCTCCCAGATGCCTCCGGCCAGCGCCTGGGCATCCACCTTGCCACCGGCCTGTTCAATCACCATAAAGGCTTTTATCATGCCGGTGATCGTCCCCAGCAGACCGAGCAGAGGTGCGGTGTTGCCAAGGATCGATAGGGTACGCAGACCGAATGTCATTCGCTGCACCTCTTCATCGCGCACCCGGTTGCCAACCCCTTGCAGGTCTTTCACGCCTTCGCTATCGGCCTGTACCATGGCTTGAATGATCCGGGCTTCAGGTCCCTTCAACCCAACGATCTGTTGTTGGCGGTCTTTAAGTTCAAGCAGCTTACCGAGGTTTGACAGCCAGGCTTTGGGTATCCGGCTCAGGCGGACAAACAGCAGGTATCGTTCAAGTACGATGGCCAGACCGATCGACGAGTAGGCGAGGAGTATCCATATGACAGGGCCTCCTTTTGCAATCAGTTCTTCAATGTTCATGGTGTAATCCATCCTAAGGCTGTGGCACATCCGATCAGGATGAGTAGTCCGATGCTGGTGTTTTCGAGGGCCAGTCGGTGGCGATTCAAATGGAGCCTGATCTGTCGGCCGAAATGGGCAAGCCCTGTTGCAAATACCAGGGTTGGCAGGAACACGGCACCCATCGCAAATCCCGCGCCCAAGACCGCTCCATTGAGTAGACTGGCGCTGGTAGCGGCTGCGAGTATCAGGGTCGTCAGGGGTGCGCAGGGGTTGAGAGCCATGCCAAAGCCCATCAGATAGAGACTGCCTGGCAGACTCTTGTTCGCCAACGGTGTGCTCTTCAGGCTTGAGGTCAAAGCATCAGGTGTCATCAACTGGGCGTTTTGGCACGATGATTTGCAGGCTTTGGGCTGGCGACGAAAAATGATCGAAAGTGCGACCAATATTGTGGCGCCACCGAGAAACCAGCGTACCCAGGGTTCCGCTACCAGATCTTCCACCCAAAGCCCAGCCCATCCAGCGGCGGCTGCCAGCAAGGTGTATCCGGAAATACGCCCGAGTGAGAACGGCAACAGGGTTCGCCATGCGCCCCAGTCGCGCTGATCACTACCGGTAAATACCGGTCCCAGATAGGGGAGGCAGGCAATGGTGCAGGGACCCGATCCGAAACTGAGGCCGAGCAACAGAGCAGAGCCAAAGCTCAGACTGACGGGTTCGATCGGGATCATGAGGGTTCAGCCCTGCTGTTGCTTCCCTTATTGCCAAACCAGTTGAGCAGACTCTGTTTTTCCCAATTGGTCTGCGCCTTCTTTCGCTTCTTGAAATAGTTTGGATCGGCCCGAAAGACGGGTATGAATGCGTACTTCAATTGCAGAACATCCTTATCAGGACAGAACTCAACACAACGTCCGCAGAGTGTGCAGTCTTCAAAGGTAACATTCCGACTGGTCATGTCAGTATGGATTTCATGAATATCCATAGGACAGGCCTTGGCACAAAGTCCGCAGCGATCACATCGTGGGGATGCATTTTTGATCAAGCGTAACAATCCCATTTTGCGAAACACCGCATGCAGCGCCAGCATCGGACAGATTCGGCAGAAGGGTTGGCGCAGGGTCAATCCCAATGCAAGCATGAGTCCGAACAGAAAGTCAGCGAATAGCGTCAGGGTGATGGTGGTGGCATTTGCCGTATCCACATGAAGCTGTTCGGTACTGCCGGTCGCCAGTGTGGTCAGGATTCGACTGGGGCATATCTTGCAGAAGGGGTCTCCCAGGTCATGGTTCAACATCCCCATACCCGTCAGCAAGGGGAAGCCGAAGACCAGCAACACCAGAATAAACCATTTTACCGGGCGAACTTTGGCAACCTGGGATTTGGAGAGCGATTCCTGGCGCTGTAAGCCGATCTTTTGACCGATCATCTGCAGAAGCTCCTGGAAGGTGCCCAGGGGGCAGAGCCAACCGCAGAAAGCCTTGTTGAGTATCACAAACAATACCAAAAAGGTGCCCAGCGTAATCAATGTGGGCATCACACCCATCAACAGATTACCCCCTTTGGCGATGGTCTCACCCAGCCGGTGATCCATCTGGTGCTGGATGGGAATCAGGGTACACAGATCCGAGCCCTGGAAATCGTAAGCGCAGCTCAGGGCGGGCAGGGCGCCACTGAGTTTCTCTTCCAGGTAGTAACCGGTAATCAGACCCCCATAAACGAAAAAGACAAAGGCACTGATCTGCACCAGTTTGCGTATCACGGAAAGATTCAAGGTGCTCATGCTTTTTTATCCCGTTTCTTCAGGTTTTGTCCCAGATAGCCACCGGCGAGAAAGCCTATGCCCAACACCAACAGCCCCAGCTCTGTGGATTGCCAGTGGCTGGGATTGACCCGGTAGTCGGCAACCAGTTGAGTGGAGTAGTTGGTATCGTTTTGTTGGTACTCACCGCTGATGGTGAGTTGTGCTGTCTGCTTACTTCTTTCACCCTCTGTCAGGCCAGGAAAATCATCCGGGATTTCAAAGCTGACCCGGCCATGTTCATCGGTATGGAGCGTCTGCTGACTGCCATTTGAGGTGGTCAGTGTCAAAGGGTGATTGCTTAAAAGCTCTCCCTGGTATCGCGCCAGGAATCCCCAAGTCTGTTGACTGTGGTAGCGGTAGTGCTCTCTAGGCAGTGGATCCGGAACAATCTCAAACTCACTTTTTTGCGCAGCAGTCAATTTGACCGGGTTCTGTTTACTGGGCCGGCCGAACATATACTGGTAACGAATGATTACCTCTTTGTGGTCACCCCAATCCTTCTCCACAACCAGGGCGTGATAGTTGTCCACACCACTTACCGGCATGGTGACTTTGCCCATTACCGGCGTTATGGTCTGGCTTGAGAGGTCGGGTTTGATATAGGTAATCGTGGCGCCATCCAGATGATCAATATGAAAGGTTTTGGCTCCCCGGTGACCGTGAGAGACCGCAGGCTTTTTGCTTTTGAGGTTCTGTTCCTCATCCGCTGAGACTACCCCGGTCGGAGGCAGCATCACGGCGGCCACCAGAATTGCCAGTTTAGATGGTTTCATGAGCGTGCATCCTCAGAACAGATAGGTATAAGTGAGCATGGCATTGCGAGGAGCGCCAGCCGAATAGGTTTTATTGCCACTGGTACTTTTCTTCACTTCGGTGGCATAGCGTTTGTCAAACAGGTTTTCCAGGTTGAGTGAGAGTGTATGGGAGCCTGTCTGATAACTGAGCATCAGATTGGTCAGGAAGTCGTAACCATCGTATTTTTCACTATTGGCATTATCGACGTAGTAGCTACCCCAGCTGTTGCTGCGGATGACTGCTTTAATGCCGAGGGGATGGTTGTAACCCAGTCCCAGGCCATACTGCTGACGCGGGATGTAGGGGAGTTGATTACCTGACCGATCGACCGGCGTCTGAGTCCGTCCGGTACGAACCAGCTCATCAAAATCGCTGAAGGTATAGTCACTGTAGGCAAAACTGCCTTCCAGCCAGATGTTGTTGCTGAGATCGTAACGGCCACTCAGTTCAAGCCCCTTCTTCAAGGTCTCTCCGGCGTTCTGAAACTCGGTAGTGAGATCCTCGTTGAGGGTTGAGACGATCTCGTCACTGACGGTGGTGCGATAGAGTGCCAGATCGAATGACCACGCCTGTTCGCGTCCCTTGAAACCAACTTCCACGTTCTGTGCTGTGGCCGCATCCAGTTTGGGATTGCTCTGGATTTCAGACTCGGATGGGACCTGGCCGGATTGAGCAACGACACCATAGACATTGATGCTCTGGTTCAGGGCATAGGTCAAACCCAGCTTGGGCGAGAAAAGATTGAAGGTTTTATCGGTTTTTGTCTGTTCCGGTGTGTCAAAGAAGGTGTAAGTTCCACTGCCATAGCTGTATTCACCAAATGCTGTGCTATCGATATCAAAGTTGTTGCGGTCATATCGAAAACCGAATTCAAGGTTTACTTTTTCAGTCGGTTGCATGGTCTCCTGAATGTAAAAGCCGTACAGGGTATTGGTGGAGTCCTCTTCTTCAAGCAGCTCACCGGCTCGATCGGAGTTGGTATGCAGAATGGTCGCTGGTCCGGTTGGATTCCAGGCCGGTGGCGGGGCTGTCTCAACATCCGCATAGGTGTACTTTTTTGTATCTTCGGTGTTATCCCGGCGGGCTGTCACACCGGCGACCAGTGTGCTTTCCCCCCAAAGCTGATGTTTCAATGAGATCTCCAGGTCGGTACCGAAAACAGTCGTGCCCGGATTGTCGTTGATGGCACCGGTTACCGGGTGGTAGTGATCCCACTGATTGGCGTAGACACGTGGCTTCAGGGTGAGATTGTCCATCTCCTGTTCATAACGGGAGTTGAAAAACCAGATGGTGGAGTAGCGCCCGCTGTGCTGCCAGGGACTGCTGGTGGTATCTTTTTGCTCGCCGCTATCGAGATAACGCTCAAACTCTTCCTCATCCATTGAGCTGGGCAGTTGCAGGTCCGCTTCATGGTAGCTCAGCTCCGATTCCAGGGTGCCACCGCTGTCCAGCAGAAAACCGTGTTTCAGTGCCAGCTGTTTGGACTCAAACTCATTCCAGTCCCGCCAGTCGTTGTCTGTTTTGCGATAGGATGCAGTGATCGATGCGGCGTTACTGTCGTTGATATCACCCGCCAGGCGGCCATGCAGGTTCTGCTGTCCAAACTCACCGGCTCCCAATTTGACCCGGTTGCTGTCTGTATCGAAAACAGATTTGGATATGATCTGGATGGTACCGCCGGCAGAGCCGGCACCAAACAGTGAGCCAGGCCCTTTAGTGATCTCAATGCGTTCGATGTCCTGGGTATCGATGAAATCAAAACGGGAGAAGCTGTCGGGGTCTGTCATCGGAACCCCATCCCGGATGACCATGATCTCCCGCACGCCATAGTTGGCTTTCTGCCCGGCGCCACGAATAATCAGGCGGCTGTCATAGGCTGAATTCTTGGAGTTGATCAGAACGCCGGGGCTGCCCTGAATCGCATCCTTGATGTTGAACATCTTTTCACTTTCGATACGCTCCGAGTCGATGACATCGATCGAGCCGGCAACCTCTTTGGTTTTTCGTTCGATTCTGGAGGCGGTAACACTGATGACATCAAACTCCTCATCTGTAGCACTGTTTTCAGTCTCTTCTGCGACGGCGTAAGGTTGGGTGGTTGCGGTGAGGAGGGATAAGAGTGCAAAGTTGATACTGTGTTTAGGTAAAGACTTCATAATTTTAATTCTGCTATACGTGTTAAAAGGTTGGTAATGATCATCATCCGCACGATCAATCACCTCAATGCTCCAGGTAGTCACAGAATAAAGTTGTAAAGTTATCGAACTTTTATCTCTGTTCCCGAGTCCGAACCGATATCCGGCTGACTGCTCTCCATGGCGGACTTCCCAGGTAATAGCAATTTCAAGGCCAAGGAATAAGTTATTGAAATATAATAATTAAATGTTATTCAATTGAGTTCCGATTTAAGTCAAAAGACCTAAAGCGGGTTATATGACCTAATTTTTATGTGGATTATCAGGTCAGTGATTTGCACAACTGTTTGAAAGATTTTTTAATAGACGAGAAGTGTTGATGAAAAGAGCGGGCACTATAGAGAAGCGTGTCGATGGGGCGGTTGATCTTATCTAAAGGTGAAGTCGACGCTACTGTTAGCCGAATAGATAAAAACTGTAATGAGAAAAAAGTACATAGCCTTCAATAGTCGATTGAGCTTTCTGATACTGATAGGTGGTATGGCCATCATGATTATTGGTGTATCGATTCTGGCCAGCCTATGGCGAGGGGGCGATTTTGCGATTGCACTGTTTCTTGGTTGTATTTATGTGATTATGGTCAATCTGATCTTCGCATCCGAAAACAGATTGACGGACAAAGCGGAATTCAATGCCGACAATAACTTGGATGATTCTGATGGCCTCTGATCGTTACATTATTTACCGCGTGGCCCACTAGTGCTCCAGCAAGTTATGCGTCGCTCTATTTGTCTGTATCCATAAGTGATAGATAGTAAGAGCAGCAGATCCTGCAATAAAAGGACATTTGTGGTTGCAAGGCAGATCGACTGAGTAAAAGTGAACGGATCCGCGGCAGGATCAACGAGCCTGACTTAAACCGAATCTGGAATCTTGATTACGATCAGACCCCACCACTGTGAATGGTTTCGTAATAGACCTTTTCCAGTTGGTTCTTATGTTCCGTCTCTTCATTGGCAAGGAATTGAAACAGCTCCTTGATCGGACCATCCCCGGTGCTCTCGGCGAGGGCGTGGTACTGTTCCATGGCTGCATGTTCCCGCCCTAAGGCATATTGCAGTACCGACTGGTCGTCGGGCCTGTCACCCAGTTGCGGAAGGTGGATGGCATCGGAGAACTTTTTATCGCTTGCCGGGATCTCCACCAGGGCTTGAACCTGCTGCTCAAGGTCGGGACGGTTCTTCAGTTCGGTAAACAGATCGAAATGGCGTTGCTCCTCTTCCGCCAACTCCTCTACCAGGTAGCGGATCTGTTTACTGACTTTAGGAATCAGATCCGTGTAGAAGTCCCGGGCGGTACGTTCGAACTCGATCGCGACTTCCAGAATCTCCGCCAGGCTTTTTTTCGATTTCAATCTGTCGTAACCACTGCTATGACCTTCAGACATGGCGATGCCACTCCTGCTGTTATTGCTGATTCAACCACGCATCGATGCTGGCAGCCACTCGATGACCATCCGCGATGGCGTGGACCACATCCGGTCCATTGACGCAATCACCAGCGGCCCATAGCCAGTCGACTGAGGTTCGACCCTGTGCATCGATACTGAGTCGGCCCCTTTGCCACTCCAGGGCTTCCGTCAGATCGTCACCAAGCAGATTGTTATCCGACATCTGACCGATCGCTTCTATGACCATGTCAGCGGCGTGAATCTGCTCATCCTGCTCATCATATTCCGGTGCGAAGCGACCTTGCTCATCGAAGATGGAACGTACCTTCCAGGTCTTCAGTCCGATCAGTTTGTTGTTTTTGATGATGCAGGCCTGGGGGCCTCTTGCATCATAGATCTCGATGCCTTCCTCACGACACTCCTTGATCTCCACCGGGTCAGCCAGAAAGTTGGCCATCTCTTCCAATGCGGTGACGGTCACCTGAACCTGACCAAACTGCTGTTGCTGTTGACGGGCGAGGGTTCTGGCAATATCCATCGCCACGTTACCGCCACCAATGACAACGGCTTTCTGTGGAATCTCATACGCTTCATCATCGGTGGTTCTGCGCAGAAGATCGATCGCTTTACGCACCTGCTTGTGGTCAGCGCCGGGAACCCGGGTGGAGCGACCAAGATGCAGACCAATGGCCAGAACCACCGCATCATAATCCGCTTCCAGCTGCGCCATGGTGATATCCTTACCAACCTGAATACCGGTCTGGATCTTCACCCCCATGGAGGTGATCACATCGATGTCCTGGTCGAGCATGTCGTAGGGCAGGCGGTATTCGGGAATGCCATAACGGGGCATGCCACCCGCTTCCTTGCGAGCCTCGAAGACGGTGACCTGGTGCCCTTTGCGTACCAGGTCATAGGCGGTCGTAAGACCGGCCGGTCCTGCACCGATAATGGCGATCTGCCTGCCGCTCAGATAGTCCGCTTTACCCTCCGCAGCAATCTGCTTGATCCGTTCATGATCCACCGAATCCATGGCGTAGCGTTTCAGCCAGCGGATCGATACGGGCTCACCCCGTCGACCGATCGAACAGGCATCTTCGCAACGGTGGGTGCAGACCCGGCCGCAGACATGGGAGAAGGGGTTGCTCTGATAGATCCAGCGCACCGCTTCCTCCAGGTTGCCCTGCCAGATCGAGCGGATGTATTCGGGGGCGTCCATATGGGTAGGGCAGGCATCGTGGCACATACCGCACTGTACGCAGCGTGAGGCTTCGATCACCGCCTGCTGATCGGTGTAGCCGGCAACAATCTCATTGAAGTTATCGATTCGCTCTTCGGTTTCCAGCTCTGCCATCGGTTGTCGGTTCAGATCGAGCAGGTCGGAGTCACTGGTCTTCTGCCACCCTTCACCGTAGTACTCGCCATGGATACCGGTTTCATCCGGTAGTATGAAATAACTGTCGATCTCCTCCTGGGTACAGGTATGAACATATTCACGGGAGAGCGAGATGGCGCTGGTCGGGCAGATGTCGACACACAGGGCGCACCAGCAGCAGCGGCCATAATCGATTGCCGGGCGAAGATTGCGTACTCCGTTGACCGGATCTTCCGGCAGATGGGGAACCTTGACCATGGTGATGGCAGCGTTGTCACACACTTTCTGGCAGGAGCTGCAACCAATGCACTTTTCATGATCATTTAGATGAAAGCCCCGGTAGTTGTCTGCCGCCGGTCGGGGTTCCAGTGGAACCGTGACCGGTTTGCGCATGAAAAACTGCAGTGCCTTGAGCGGGCTGAGGATGGAGCCGGCCTCCTCATGCTCGATCGTCACGTTCTGTTTGCTCAGTTTGGCATCATCAATCGGTTTGGACATCAGCGATTACCCATAGATCTCAACGGTCAACTTCCGGCGGACAGGCATCCAGGGAGAACATGGTCTGGGCAATGTCCTCGATGCGCGATCCGACCGACATCTTCTCCAGCACCTGTACCGCGTGCATGGAGGAGGGGCCACGTACATGCACCCGGTAGGGTTTGGGGCCGCCATTGGAGACCACGTAGTAGCAGAGCTCCCCTTTGGAGGATTCAACCCGGGTGTAGGTCTCGCCGGCAGGGACATTCCAGGCCAGTGGATTGGGGATCGGCGCCCGAATCGGACCATGGATGTCAGGCAGGATCTCCACCACCTGGCGCAGGATGCGGATACTCTCCATCAACTCTTGGCGGCGCACCAGGGTACGTGCCCAGGCATCACCGCTCTCTTCAACCGGGATATCGAACGCCAGTTGATCGTAGACCAGATAGGGGTCATCCCGACGTACATCGAAGGCCAGCCCGGTGGCACGCAGATTGGGGCCGGTGACCCCCCACTCCAGGGCCTGCTCACGGGACATCACACCGGTGCCTTTGGCCCGCTTTACGAATACCTGGTTCTTGAAGAAGAGGTTATCGTAGTCAGGCAGGCGTGACTCGATGTAGTCGAGGGTTTCCGTCAGGCGTTGCAGGAATCCTTCCGGCAGTTCCCGGCGCACACCACCGGGGATGTTGTAGATGCTGTAGACCCGACCACCGGTGAACTCCTCGAACAGATCGAGCAGCAGATCCCGGTCGGCCACGCCCCAATACATGGTGCTGTACATACCGGTGGTTGCCGCATGACCGCCAAAGGTGAACAGATGGGCCGCGATGCGTGACAGCTCCAACTGCATTACCCGCAACCACTGAGCCCGTTGCGGGACTTTCAGTCCACACAACTCTTCAACCGCCATCGAGTAGCAGAGCTCCATCGGTGAAGGGTCAGGTACGCAGATACGAGGCACCAGGGCGATGTTCTGTATCCACAGCCGCTGCTCCATCAGTTTTTCAAAACCCCGGTGCAGATAACCGCCATCCGCCTTGGCCTCCAGCACGATATCCCCATGCAGCTTTACCTTCAGTGCATAGTTGCCTTCGATACCCGGATGGTTCGGACCGAAATTGAGTTCATACTCATTACTCGGCGGCTGGCGCTGGGCTTCGTAATTCTCAGGTCTCATATGGTTTCGCTTGTGTTTAAAATTGGGGTCCGCAAATGAACGCTAATGAACGCAAATGGATTCAGTTGTTTTCTTTTGAGACAAAAGCAAACCTCATCTAACGCAATCAAACAAAATTGATCAAATGGTCGAAACTTTTGGTTTTCTAAATTCATCAATAACATTTGCGTTTATTAGCGTTCATTTGCGGACTATAAACTCTTCACTTCTTCTTCTGACTGAAGCGCTGCTCTTCCGGTGGGATGATCACACCACCACCTTCGGCGACCAGCTCCTGTAACCACTCCGGGTTGTACTCCTGCCAGCTCAGGTGCTCGTTGATATAGGCTTCGCTGTCGAACTCCTTGCGCATCGGTGGCGGACCGTCCCATTCGGTGAGGATGAACTTCTCCATATTGGGACTGCCTTCGAAGTGGATGCCATACATCTCATGGATATCCCGTTCGAAAAAGGCGGCGGGCTGATAGAGGTCGTACACCGAGAGATAGACCCCGGGTTCACGGGCAATGCGTATATGGGCCGATACCAGGGAGTGACTCTCATAGGACCAGACGTGATAGACCAGTTCAAACTCGTCATCATCGATCCAGTCGACACAGCTGATTGCCGAGAGGTGGATATAGCCGGCGCGTCCCTGCAGCAGTTCCAACAGAGCGGGCAGGGCATCTGCCGGTACATCGACCCGTACCCGACGACTGCTTTTACGACGAACTTCGATGCCTTCGATCTCTTTCAGGAGATTGTCCAGCCAGTGGGCGACTTGCTGACTCATTCAACCGGCTCCTTGATGTTGTGACCGAGGCGCATCTCAAGGGCCTCCAGAGGTTTCTGATGCTGTTCCAGCAGGCGGGTGTGTTGACCCAGGGTGCCTTCACCCATCAGCTCATAGTGTTTCGCTTCGGTGATGATGTCAGTGGGGGTCTGCCAATCCTCGCCGAAGAGTTTCTGTTGATTGCCCAGGTAGTAGTCATAGTTGCGGTAGTAGTCCTGCCAACTGTCGGCTTCACCGCTGTTGATCCGATCCATCAGTTTCTGCAGACCGCTGATCACCGCCTCGGGTCTCGGCATACAACCGGCGATATAGAGATCGACGGGCATGTATTCATCGAGTTTTTTCGCGGTTGCATAGCTCTGCCAGTACATGCCGCCATTGACTGTGCAGGAGCAGATCCCCACCACATATTTCGGTGACCCCATCTGCTCGTAGGTGAGGATCACCCGTTTCAGGGTTTTGATCGAGACATAGCCGGTAATCAACAGAATGTCCGCCTGTCTGGGGGAGACCATGGGTTGAATGCCAAGCCGTTCCATATCGAAACGGGAGGTCATCGCCGGCGGCAGTTCGATCGCGCCGCAGCCGGTACAGTAGTGGAGAATGAACAGGGAGCGCGAGCGGCAGAAGCGCACCAAATCATCGAACACCCGGGCCAGGGGGTTACCCTTTTTCTCTTCGACTACCGGTATCTTTTGTAATCTGCTCATAACCATCACCAAAGTCTTTGGGTTAACTTGCCTGTAGTGTTTCGCTACTGGCTCGTCAGTCCGGCATTGCCGGTATTCATTTGCCTTGAGAGTCAATCACTGTTTCACAAGGACTCGCCATACTCTCCCTGCAGGCGTAAATTCACATCACGAAAGCCAAACCGATCAGTCCCAGCATCACCGGCCATTTCCACATCAGACGCAACAGATCCTCGGTGCGATAACGGGGAAACAGGTAGGCGATACTCACTGGAATGGCCAGCACCAGAAAACTCTTGATCAGAAAATCGAACCAGGTGGTGCCGCCACCGAGGAACAGACTCACATAGAGAACCGAGGTGGTGTAGAGCTGGAAGCACTGCATGACGAAAAGGCCACCCAGATACTTACCACTCATCTCAACCATCGGACCGGTGGCAATCTCGGCCGGCGCGATATAGATCTCGAAAGGCTGTTTACCCAGAGAGGCATGCATGGCAATCAGACCGGCGATGGCCAGCAGTGGCATCTCAACCACGCCCCAGGTTGCGAAACCACCAGCCTGCTGTGTGGCGATGATCTCCACCAGATTGGTGGTGCCGGCAGCATAGGCGACGCCAAAGATGACGATCACCAAGGGAATGTCATAGGCCAGCATGGCAGTCAGCGCGCGGGCGATGCCGATCGAGCCATTGGGATTGGCACACTGACCGACACCCAACGCCAGGCCGAGAGACGGAATCATCATCAGATAGAGCAGGGTGATCAGGCCTCCCTTTTCCGCAATGCCGTTCATACCCGGTACCGGTAGCAGGGTCTCCGCAGCAATGTAACCGCCCATTGCCATGACGATTCCGATGTCATGAATCAGGCCGTGTGAGACCTGCGTGCGTTTGCCATGTAGCTTGATGATGTCGTAGAGCGGTTGAAAGAAAGGTGGTCCGATACGACGCTGAATCCTTGCCGCAATACGCCGCATCATCAGTACCATCATCATGCCGACGATAAAGGCAATCAGCGGCATCAGGGTCAGCTCTATGAGAAGTTCGATCGGTGCCATTAGAAAACCACCCAGGCAATTATGAACAGTGCCGTACTTAACAGATAGAATTCAGAGTTGGCACGGCGGTAGATACCCTGCATGCCAAGGGAGAGAAACTCGACCAGTGAGGTAATGCTGTTTTCCAGCCACTGAAAACTGCCGCGATACCAGCCACGGATCAGATGCATCAGGCCGGAGTAGAAGTTATCACTGTACTGGTAGCGCACGTCGGCGGTGAGAAAGTGACCACCGGCATAGTTGTCGAGCTGATGGACCCTTTTGCTGGGCCCGGCTGAGTAGAAGATCACAGCACCGATACCGAAGCCGGCGAACAGCACGCCGATCACCCAGATCATATCGAGGCTGCCACTGGAGGAATCGATACCGCCGAGGGTGATCTCGGGACCAGTGAGACCAATCGTCTGCAGTGCGGCGGTTACCCAGGTGAGCGGGATGCCGGGCAGCAGTCCGGTGACGAAGATCACGCCAGCCAGAATCAGCATCGGAGTCATCATGCTCCAAGGGGCTTCGCGAATGTGCTCGTGTTCCACTCTCAGCTGGCCAAGAAACATATTGTGAATCAGCTTATAGACCGACAGGATGGTGCCCAGCGTGCCGATGATGGTGCCGAGGAAAAGCAGTGGCATGCCATCTTCAAGCAGCGATCGATAGACCAGCCATTTGGAGACGAAACCGTTCATCGGAGGCAGGCCCGCCAGGCCGATGATGCCGGTCAGCAGCACCAGAAAGGAGAGGGGCATCCGCGCAACCAAACCACCCAGCTTATTCAGATCAGCGGTGCCTGTACGATGCATGACGGCAAACACCGCCATCAACAGCGCCGCCTGACAGGCCGCATAGTTGAGCACATGCAGCAGACCACCGGCGGCCCCCAGGGAGTTGGCGGTGACCAGTCCGAGCAACATGTAACCACCCTGACCGATGCCGTGCCAGGCCAGCAGATAGCGGGCGTCATTCTGTTTCAGGGCGGTATAGGTGGGAAAGATGATGGTAAACACCGCAATCCAGGCCAGCAGGTCCCGGGCATCGATCAGGGTGAAGGGTATCTTGAGGCTGTCGATGTTGACGATGCCGAACAGTTTCACCAAAACCAGCAGAATGGCAAACAGACCCATACGGGAAGAGATGGCACCCAGAAAGGCACTGCCGGGTCCCGGGGTTTCCGCATAGGCAGCCGCCTGCCAGAGATGAAAGGGGAGCAATCCCATCTTGATGCCGAAACCGCTGCCGAAGAGTAAGACCAGCATCCAGAGCTGGCCGGTGCTCATTTTTTCAACCGCGATCAATATGGCTTCATATTGGAGAGAACCGGCCGCTGCATAGACCAGTGCAATGCCACCGAAGATCGACATCCCGCCGACAACTGCATAGGTGATGTAACGTATGGCCGCCTTGGTGGCAACGCCACCGGCAACCGCCATCAGCAGGAAGCCCGCCCAACTGACCAGTTCCCAGCCGATGAAGAGGGAGAGCAGATCGCCGCTGGCGAGCAGGATCAACATGGTGAAGACATTCAAAGCCATCGCCAGGTGAAACAGCCAGACATTGCCTCCCTGCTGTTTGAATTTTCGCTCCCACTCACCGCATGAGAACCAACTGGTAAGCAGTGCCGCCACCAGGGTGATCAGTGCAAAGAACCAGCTCAGGGCATCGAAACGCCAGGAGAGGTCCTGTCCCATCACCGAGAGGCTCACCTCGGAGGCGATGGGATCCCCGCCATAACCCAGCGCGCCCATCTTGATCAGGACCAGCAGTTGCCCAGCATAGAGAATGGTGACCATCCAGCCCACCGCCAGACCGCGTCCCAGTATCAGGGCAACCAGCACAGTGGCAGCCGAAAAGATCAAAAGCTCATCCAATAGGCTGAAAATCACAATTGGCCTCCGGGTGTTACCGGCATCACGGTTTGTATGTAGAGCTCGGCATTCTTTGCCTCAGTCGCAATCGCTTGCAGTCCATCACCGATGGGAGCGATGAGTACCGTTGCCGCCAGCAGTGTGATGCCGAAGAGTGAAGCCGTAGCCAGGGAGAGGCCGGGTAGGTGTTGATGCTCAGGCTGTTCGGTGGTGGTCCCGGCTGAACTGTAGAGCTTCGCAACGATGCGGAACAGATAGCTTGTCTCGATAACCGTGGCCAAGAGAAATACCAGCAGACCAATCAGATAGAGTGGCTCACTCTGAGCAGCCAACTCGGTGATCAGGGTGAATTTTGCCCAGAAGCCGGGCAGCGGGGGAACACCAACCAGGGAGAGGGCGAACAGGGTAAACAGTGCCGCACCCACCGGTGACCTTTTGGCTGCCCCGGTCAACCGTTCGAGTGACCCACCCCAGCCGTCAGCCAGCATGAAGAGTCCGGTTTTGATCACCAGATGGTGAAGTGACAGGGCCAGCAGGGCCAACAGCCCCCGTTCATCCGGTAAGGAGAGGGCGATAAAGACAATGCCCAGCTGACCGATCGAGGAGAAGCCGAGCATACGTCGCATATCCTTGGCGCGCCAGGCTGCAAATTCACCGCTGACGACTCCGAGTATGCCAAGTATGAGAACGATCTGTACCGCTTCCGGCTGATCAAATATCAGCACCAGCAGTCGCAGAATGATCAGCAGTGCCAGCTTCGACAGCAATCCGGCCAGGAAGCCCGAGAGCCGGCTGGAGGCAGTGGCGTAGATCTCCGGCACCCAGGCGTTGACCGGAAACAGCTCCGCTTTGACACCGATACCGATAAGGATCAGCAGGTAGGCGGTCAATCCCAGTCTGTCGTGCAGTAGCTCTGGGGCCAGTTGCGCCAGATGGGCCAGGTTGAGGGTGCCGGTCTGACTGTAGATCATTGCGATACCGAGCAGGGTCAACACGGAACCGATACCGCTCAATATCAGATAGCGAAAGGTTGCGGCGTAGGCTGCCGAGGTAGTGGAAGCAGCCACCAGCCCGAAGGTGGCTACAGCGGCCAGTTCGTAAAAGACATACAGATTGAACAGATCGCCGGAGAGCGCCAGTCCGGTCGAGGCGGCGACCAGTAGCAGCATCAGTGCCTGTCGTCTGGCGGTATCCTGATTCAATGCATAGGGCCAGCAGATCAATCCCAGCAGTTGCACCGCAAAGGCGAACAGCAGGGCAAGAGAGTCCAGGTAGAGATTGATGCCGTAGGGAGCATCAAATCCGCCAATCACGATCGACAATGGCAGGCTGATGTCGCTAAACCAGAGATTACCCAACAACCAACAGCCATAACCCAGAATGATCGGTCCGAGCCATAAGCCGATTGCCTGGGAGAGACGCATCAACACAGGCAGTAAGAAGGCGCCGAGCAGAGGCAGGGCGATGGTCAAAACCAGGTTGTTCATGCATCGCCTCCTCGGGATTCAGCGCTATGAGCTGGAAGCGGTGACAGGGGACGCTCACCGAGCGGGGCATCCTGACTGATGTCCCTGCGGATTCCCGCACTGGCGGCTATTTCAGCATCCATCTTTTCCGCCACATCACGACGCTTCAGGTTGCCGTAACGCTGGCGGATACGAATCAATATGCTGACAGCCAGTGCCTGGATGCCGACGCCAATCACGATTGCGGTCAGCACCATCGCCTGCGGAACCGGATCGACCATCGCCGGTTGTTCGGCTCGTTGCAACAGGATCGGCGCCACCGCATCCCAGCGATAGCCGGAGAGTACCAGCATCAGGTTGGCGCCCGCTTCGGCAATCACCAGCGCAAGTACCATTCGGAACAGATGGCTGCTGAGCACCACACCGGCCAGGCCGATAATCACCAGCCCCAGGGCTGTGGCATAGAGTATCAGTTCAAGTGTCACGCCCGGGATCATTGTTCAGACTCCGTTTGTGCCAGATTGGAGAGCAGGCTTGCCAACTCGGCACCGACCTTCAAACCCACTGCGATATAGAGCAGTGGCAGGGTGCCGGCCGATATCAGCGCACCAAGGGTATCCTGATTGAGCATCGGTTGCAGAAATGCCTGGCCCTCTGCCAGGGCGGCGAGTCCGATGAGAATAAAGCTGGCGCCGGCGAAGGCTTCGATGACACTCAGAATGGAGTGGTGCAGGCGCGCGCCGGGTCTGGCCAGCAGAGGCAGGAAAAAGGCTGCCGCAAGAATCACACCGCCCTGAAATCCGCCACCCGGTGTCAGATGGCCATGAAAAATGATGTAGAAACCGATCGTCAGCAGAAACGGAAAGATCAAGGCGCCGCCGTGAAAGAGTACGAATCCACCTTTGCGCTGTGTGCCTGTGGTGGTATGCCGACGACCCAGCACCAGTCCGGCGGCCGACGCGGCGGCAAACAGGATGGCAAGCTCCCCGAGCGTATCGATACCCCGGTAGCCCAGCACCACTGAGGTGACAATGTTGGCAGCGCCGACCTCCTGGGGAGAGGCGGACTGTATCGCTTCGCCGATGCGCATCGGCGGACTGCCGAAATCGATGCCGCTGGCAATCGCCAGCAGCATGAAACCCAGGCCGCCGGCAAACAACAGGCCGGTGAGATTACGCATCGTCTTTCCCCTTGCTTGAAGCGCTCAGCAGATTACTATTTTCGCTGCCGCTATCGATCTGCCACAAGCCCAGACGGCGCAATGCCAAAGCCAGGATCAGACTGCTCAGGCCGGCGCCCACGGCCGCTTCGGTCATCGCCACGTCCGGTGCCCGCATCAGGGCAAACAGCAGCGCCAAACCGAGTGACACCACGGAGGCGGCCGCGACCGCAGCGAGATGGTTTTTCACCACCAGTGCCAGCACCGCACTGCTTAACATCATGATTCCCAGAATCAGAGCAATCCAAAGTTCTACTTCACTCATCTGTCAGCCTCTCCAGGTTGGCTTACGCTGGCTTTGCTCCAGGGTTTTACCCCAGCCTTAAGCAGCGCCCGGGCAATGGTGGAAGAGCCGAGTGGATTGGTAATCAGAATCAACACGCCGATTACCAGCAACTTCGACCACCAGGCAGGGTAGAGCAGAGCAATACCGATCAACAGGCAGAGCGAGCCAAGGGTCACCGCCTTGGTGCCTGCCTGGATGCGGTTGTAGACATCGGGCATACGGATCAGTCCAATGGCACCGAACAGGGTGAAGGCGGCACCGACAACAAGAAACAGATCGGCAATCAGTCTCATCAGCCGTTCCCCTCAATCGTTCGGGCGATGGCGACCACACCGACAAACGCCAGGGTGCCGTAGATCAGCGCCACATCCAGATAGAGTGGGCTGCCCAGCAGGGCGGCGAGTATCACCAGCCCGGATGTCGTTATCACCGCCAGGGTATCGGCGGCGACCACCCTATCCGGCGCTGTGGGGCCCAGGATCAGGCGCAACAGACTGAGTAGTACCGCAGCACCCAGCAAGCCCAGTGCGACGATCTCCAATAGGGTTAATGTCATAACACGAAGCCTTTCAGGTGTTGTTCAAATTTGCTGGTGATGGCTTTGGTGGTGGATAACCGATCACTGCCCGGGGGAGCGTCGACCCAATGCACCAGCAGCACCTCATCCTGTACATCGACCGTCAGGGTGCCGGGGGTCAGGGTAATACTGTTCGCCAGAATCAGACGGCCAAGTGATGATTTGAGTTTGGTCTCCACCTCCACAACGGCCGGTTGCAAAGGCAGTGAAGGACTCAGTACGCGCCGGGCCATGTCGAGGTTGGCTTGAACCAGCGCCACGATAAAAGTGCCGAGGTAGCGTAGCAAAGGAAGCAGGGCGCTCGGTGAGATGATCAGCCCGGCGAGGATGCTGAGGTGAGGCCGGCTTGCCAGGGTGACAATCAGAGCGACCACCACTCCGGCGGCCATCTCCGCTGTGTCCAGATTGCCGACCAACAACATCCAGAGTGTAAACACAAGCAGGTAGAGAAACAGTCCGTGGACAAAACCGGGTTCAGGTTGTTGTATGGACTTTGTCGTCATACTCGGAGTCACCTTTGTTGTGGTTGTGCGTACTATTGTACGCGCTATATCGTTATCAAATCATCTTTATGTTACAGCCCAATGACGCCACCCAATAATCCATTTGTCAATCATGCCGCAGACATCAGTGCAGGTGGGAAATAGGCTTTTGAAATCGCTTCATGCAGGGTGCCGAAATCGATCTGTAAATCGTCGATAAACTCATGCAGTACGTTGTTATCCATCTTATCGGTCAACATCTCTGTCAGGCGGGTATCGATCTTTTTGAGTACTTTTAACGGTGTTCTGTTTTTTGGCAGACGGGAGAGATTGAAACGGATGTTTTCCGTGCAATAGCTAATTGAACGGGGAAAACCCGGTGTTTTGAATAGAAACTGAAGAACGTCCTTACGATTGATTCTGACCTGCATATGTTGTCGATACATCTGATGAGCACTGAGTGACTTCAACATACTCATCCATAAAATGTCTTCGAATGGGGTCAGTTCGGGTGCCTCTTCCGGCAGTGGATTTTCAGACCGCACATCGATGATTCGCGTGGTCATGTCGGCACGCTCCAGTTTGCGCCCCAGATTGAGAAAGTTGTAGGCCGTGTCGTGATTCATACTGCCGGCCAGTAGCCCGGTCATCAATTGTGAGCCGGCAATGATATGTTCCAGGTAAGTTTGTCGGCCCTGACGGGAAAAGCTGCTCTGTTTACGCTCCAGGGCAGTCTGATAGTAACCGTTGATCGACTCCCAGGCTTCCCGCGGTAATATCTCGCGTATGGTGCGGGCGTTCTCACGCAATGCGCAGAGAGTGCTGATGATGGAGCTGGAGTTGGATTCATCGCTGATCAGAAAATTCGCTACCCGGCGCTCGGTAAACTCCGGATGACGTGCCAGATAGAACTCGTAGCAACCCAGCAGGTTGATCAGTACATCCCAGCCTGGGGCAACCTTCGGTGGCAGGTCCAGCATCAGATTGGTATTGACAGTGATCAGACGTGCGGTGTTTTCAGCCCGTTCCTGATAACGTCCTATCCAATATATGGTCTCTGCAACTCGGGATAACATTACTCGCTCCTTAGATGGTTGTTGCTCATCTCAATCAACTGTCAACGATCCAGGTATCCTTACTGCCGCCACCCTGGGATGAGTTGACCACCAGGGAGCCTTTGCGCAGAGCTACCCGGGTCAATCCTCCGGTGGTCACCTCCATCGACTTGCCACTCAGGATGAATGGCCTCAGATCCACATGCCTGGGTTCAAGCAGACCATTGCTGATGGTGGGTACGGTTGAGATCGCCAGGGTTGGTTGAGCAATATAGTTACGCGGATTCTTCTTGATCAGCTTCTGGAAGGTCTCACGCTCCTGCTTGGTGGAAGCCGGTCCTACCAGCAGACCATAACCTCCCGACTCATTGGCGGGCTTCACCACCAGCTCTTTGAGATGCTCCAGAACATAATCACAGGATTGTTTGTCCATACAGCGCCAGGTGGGCACATTCGGAACGATGGGCTCCTGGTCCAGATAGTAGCGAATGATATCGGGTACATAGGAGTAGACTACTTTGTCATCCGCCACACCGGCACCCGGCGCATTGGCCAGTGCCACATTGCCCGTCTTCCAGGCCCGCATCAATCCGGGAACACCGAGCATGGAGTCGGCATTGAACGCCTCCGGGTCGAGGAACAGGTCATCGATACGGCGGTAGATCACATCCACCCGGGAGAGCCCCTCGATATTGCGCATATAGACACAATCATCCTTCTCCACCACCAGGTCGCGACCCTCAACCAATTCACATCCCATCTGTTGCGCCAGATAGGCATGTTCGTAATAGGCCGAGTTATAGATACCCGGGGTGAGTACTGCAATCTCCGGATGATCTCCGGGGCGTGGTGAAAGGGCTGAGAGGGTATCGAACAGTTCGGAGGGATAGTCATCGATGGGTAGGGGACTGTAGGTTTCAAACAGTTCCGGAAAGACCCGTTTGGTGACCAGTCGGTTCTCCAACATATACGAGACACCGGAAGGGACTCTCAGGTTATCCTCGAGTACATACATCTCACCCTTATCGTCACGTACCAGATCACTGCCGCAAATATGCGCCCAGACGCCCAGTGGAGGATTGATGCCGATACACTGCTCGCGGAAGTTCTCAGAGTTCGCCAGCACTTCTGCCGGAAACACCTTGTCTTTGACGATCTGCTGTTTGTGATAGAGATCATCAATAAACAGATTCAATGCCTCGACCCGCTGCTTAAGACCGGATTCGATCCGCTCCCACTCTTTTTTCGGAATCAGGCGGGGTACGATATCGAACGGCCAGACCCGATCGATGGAACCCTCCTCTTCGGTATAGACACGGAAGGTGATGCCCATCTGTTTGAGGGCTAACTCTGCGCCGAGTTGGCGGGAGGCCAGCTCTCCCTCATCGAGTTTACCCAGGTAGCTGATCAGTTTACGGGCATAGCCTCTGGCATGACCGTTGGGAGTGATCAGTTCATCGAAGAATGGCTGGTTTTCAAAGGACTCCCGATTGATGGTCATCTTGAGCCTCCCGGGTCGGTACGGAGATCCAGGGTATAGGGGAAATCCGCATTGATCCTCTCTTCACTCAGGTTGATGGTACCGCCGGTATGGCCGTGATCATGGAAACGGGCCAGACGACGGGCTTCCGCCTCATTGGCATTGACTGGAAAGGTTTCATAATGGCGTCCACCTGGATGAGCGACATGATAGGTACAGCCACCGAGGGAAGTACGATTCCAGGTATCGACGATATCGAACACCAGGGGCGCATGACTGCCAATGGTGGGGTGCAATCCGGAAGGCGGCTGCCAGGCTTTGAAGCGAACACCCGCCACATACTCACCATGGGTACCGGTATTGTGCAGTGGCAAGGGTCTGCCATTGCAGGTGACCGCGTGTCGGCCAGGTGTGATCCCTTTGATTCTGGTCTGCAGCCGTTCCACCGAGGAGTCTACAAACCGGGCAGTCCCCTGGGCCGTCACCTCTTCGCCCAATACGTTCCAGGGCTCGATTGCAAAGCGCAACTCAAGCTCCAGATCATCCACATTGATGGTGCCGTAGCGTGGAAAACGGAACTCCAGAAACGGATCGAACCATGGATTCTCAAACCCATACCCAGCCCGGTTGAGATCGTTCACTACATCGGCCAGATCCCGCGCCACGAAGTGGGGCAGCATGAAGCGGTCGTGCAGTTCGGTTCCCCAACTGACCGGTGCCCGGTCATAGGGGCTATCCCAGAAGCGGGCAATCAGAGCGCGCAACAGCAACATCTGCAGCGCACTCATCTGAGCGTGGGGTGGCATCTCAAAGCCACGGAACTCCACCAGGCCAAGGCGGCCACTGGGACTGTCCGGAGAGTAGAGTTTATCGATGCAGAATTCGGAACGGTGAGTATTACCGGTGAGATCCACCAGCAGATGGCGGAGAATCCTGTCCACCAGCCAGGGCGCCGGGGTCTCTCCAGGGGGCATCTCGCTGAAAGCGATGCCCAGCTCATACAGGGAATCGTCCCTCGCTTCATCCACCCTGGGGGCCTGGGATGTGGGGCCGATGAAGAGTCCGGAAAAGAGGTAGGAGAGAGCCGGATGGTGTTGCCAATAGGTCAACAGACTGCGCAACAGATGCGGACGTCGCAGTATCGGGCTGTCGGCGGGGTCGGCAGCGCCGATGGTGACATGATTACCGCCACCGGTACCCGAGTGGCGGCCATCGAGCATGAACTTCTCCGTGCCCAAGCGGGATTGTCTCGCCTCTTCATAGAGGGTCTGGTTGAGTTGTACCAGATCCCGCCAACTGCTGCTGGGTTGAATATTGACCTCGATGACACCCGGATCCGGGGTGATCTGCAGACGTTCTAGTCTGGGATCCTTGGGTGGTTCATAACCCTCCATGATCACGCCGTAGCCGGTCTCTACCGCGGCGGCCTCGATTGCATTGACCAGATCCAGATAGTGTTCCAGTTCAGTCAACGGGGGGAGAAAGATATGCAGGTGCCCCGACCTGGGTTCCACGCACAAGGCGGTCCGTATGAGGGCATGGCCGCCGGCTTCGTCATCCTGTTCAAACAGCGAGGGATCATCGGCCGCCATGGGGGCTTCCGGCAGGGGCATGGTGATACCACTTTGGGTCAGGCGCAGCCGATCTCTGATTTCCGGTTGCAGCTGCCGCTCATCGAAGGGATCCCGGGGATGTATCTGCTGACGATCCTCGGCCTTCTCCCAGCGTAGAGAGTCCAGGGGGAGTCGATAACCCATCGGCGAGTCACCGGGTATCAGATACATATTGCCACGCCGGAAGTTCCAGGGATTGCTCACCCAGCTCTCCTGGCGGTAATCCCAGGCGATTGGCAGGGCGTAACCGATCACCTTCTGTAACCCCTGCTCAAAGACCCGGCGCAAGCGGGCCCGTTCCAGGGGGTCCTTCAGTTTGCTGTCGAGTGCATCCACATTGGCCGGCAGGGTGCCCTCTTTCCACAGGTAGTAGAGGTTGTCCTCCATGCCGGGTATTACATAACGCTCATCCAGCAGATTGAGATGCTTTTGAATATGCCGGATCAACAACTGGGCATGATGAACATTGTATTCACTCGACGAGTCGGGCTGGTCCAGCAGTTCAGGGTGACGCCAGACCGGTTGTTTGTCTTTGCGCCAGGCGCAGGTCAGTGCCCAGCGGGGCAGGGGCTCACCCGGATACCACTTGCCCTGGCCATAGTGGAGCACCGCATCGGTGGCAAACGCCTCTTTGAGCCGCTTCAGCAGGACCCCGGCCAGCTCTCGTTTGTGGCGACCCAGGGCTGCGGTGTTCCATTGCGGGCTGTCCATGTCGTCGATCGAAACGAAAGTTGGTTCACCCCCCATGGTGAGTCTCACGTCACCGTACAGCAATTGCTTGTCCACAAAGTCACCCAGAGTGAGGATCGCCTGCCATTGAGCGTCGTTGTAGGGTTTGGTGACCCGGGGATCTTCGTGGATCCGCTGGACATTGTTTGCATGGTGAAAAGTGACTTTGCATTTATCGGTGGCGCCGACGATCGGGGCGGCACTGACTGGATCCGGCGTGCAGGCCAAGGGGATATGTCCCTCACCGGCAAACAGGCCGGAGGTGGGGTCCAGTCCGATCCAGCCGGCACCGGGTATGTATACCTCGGTCCAGGCGTGCAGGTCGGTGAAATCCGCCTCAGGGCCGGAAGGGCCATCCAGGGATTTCTGATCGGCCACCAGCTGAACCAGGTAGCCGGAGACAAAGCGGGCCGCCAGCCCCAGGTGTCGTAAAATCTGAACCAGCAGCCAAGCGCTGTCACGGCAGGAGCCCTTGGCTCTGGTCAGGGTCTGCTCGCAACTCTGAACCCCCGGTTCCATGCGGATGGTATAGTCGATATCCTGCTGCAGACGTTGATTGAGCTCGACCAGGTAGTGGACGATATGGGGACCTTGATCCGCGTCCTCAGACTCTTTTGATTTGCCGTGGGACTGGTAACCGAAGCCGACCGGATCCGCCTTCAACCGCTTCAGCCAGGCCATCAGTTTGGGCCCGCGCTCCTTCAATTCGAAATAGGGAAACAGCTCCTTCTTCAGTTGGGATTCGTACTTGAAGGGGAAGTGTTCGCAGGCCTCCTCGACAAAAAAATCGAATGGGTTGATGGTCACCATGTCGGCAACCAGATTGACCTCGATGGTCAGATTCTTGGACTTTTCCGGAAACACACATCGGGCGACATGGTTACCGAACGGATCCTGCTGCCAATTGAGAAATTTCTTTTCCGGTTCAATTTTCAGAGCATAGTGGTGCAACGGGGTGCGGGTATGGGGCGCAGGACGCAGGCGAATCAGGTGGGGTGCAAGATTAACCGGGCGATCAAAGTGGTATTCGGTACGGTGCTGTATGGCAATTCGAACTGACATGGTGCGCTGGATGCTCCAGATTGGTGCTCTCGGGTGGTATTGATAGCCGTTTCAATACTTAAACAGGGTATAGAGCAGTTTTTGTGCCAGCCGGGTGAAAATTTAATTGTGATTGAAGCCGGTAAAACGGTATCCAGGGATTTCATATTTGTATTAAGATGCCGGGGTACTCTCACAAACAGAAAGGTCGGTTTATGACTTATTGTCTCGGTATCTGTGTCAACGACGGCATGTTGTTCGCCTCTGATTCCCGTACCAATGCCGGTGTGGACTACGTGACATCCTATTCCAAGATGCATGTCTTCAATCCGGCACCGGATCGTCTGTTTGTGATTCTCTCCGCGGGTAATCTGGCCACCACCCAGGAGATCATCAACATCATTCAGCGGGATATCGACTACCCGAGTGGAGTCGACAGTCTGCTCTCTGCCAGGTATCTGTTCGAGGCGGCGGATTATGTGGGGAGGGTGAGTCAACAGGTGCAGCAACAGCACAACAGTGCGTTACAGCAAGCGGGTGTCAGTGGTGAGGTCTCGCTGATCATTGGTGGACAGATCCAGGGACAACCTCACGGTCTGATGTTGATCTATCCCCAGGGGAATCATATTGAGGCCTCAAAAAGCACCCCGTACCTGCAGATCGGGGAGACCAAATATGGCAAGCCGGTACTCGACCGGGTGCTCAGCCACGATCTGCCTTTGAACGATTGCGCCCGCCTGGCGCTGGTCTCCCTCAGTTCCACCACCATGTCCAATATTACCGTGGGGCCTCCCTATGAACTGTCGCTCTATCGGGCCGATGATTTTCAACTGGCCAGCCGCTGTAAATTTGAGGAGCAGGGAGATTATCTGATGGAGCTGCAGCAAGCCTGGACCAATGGTTTGATCCAGTCGTTCAGCAATCTGCCGAGATTTGAATGGGAGAGCACGGAGTACCAGACAGCGCTGGAACTCAATCAGAATGAAAGCTCCGCTACCATCGAGAATATCGACTGAGGGTTGTCTCTGGGTGGCGGGAGTCTGTCCAGCTACCTCGCCATGGTATTGAATCTAGACCTGAGTGATTCCCACTAACTGGCTTGCCGGATCTTGAGTTCAGGGGTGAGCCTGAGTATTCCATCCTCACCAAGCACACCAATTGACCTTTCCTGGCTGTTCTTGAGTACCGTAAGTGCGTGGCCGAAGCCCGGTCTTCGGATGCAGACCAGTTTCCAGCCAAATTTTTTCAGGATCGACATTCCCTCGACTTGCTTCTCGTTGATATACATCTCAGGCGAAGTAGGGACTGGTCCCATTCCTACCCGTTTATCTGATGACATAACATCATTCCCCTGGAATTTATTATTACTCAATCAGTTACTTCGTTTATTGGTCGTTGCTGTGCAGGCCGAAGTATCCTGATGTTCCCTATTTAAAAATCATAGCGCAATTAAACTGCACGCGCGTTCAATTAGATACAAATAATTAGTTAATCAATAGGCTCAAGTCAATATTTTTTTAGATGTTAACAATCTCTAATACTGGGAGAGGCTCAAATCAAGAACTAATTGATGGAGATTTAAAAAATACTTATGGATGCCTGGGGTGCCTATCAGGTTTGAGCGGTTGTTTGCAGGTTAAAATGCCCAAGGCATTAAATTCCCATGGAGTCTGTGCCTGTTTTAGCTGTTACCCGAAATCGGATAGTAAGAGCATCCGAACATTGTGAAATTCAAATGCTGGTTAAAAAATTATCGATCTCAACCCAGAATTTCGGATGGCCATAGAGATCATTGTGTCGACCGTTTTCCAACACAACCAGATTGCCTCTGATCCTGGCCAATCGTTGCGCCTGATCCAGCGGTATGATCCGGTCGTCCGCACCATGCAGGATCAGCACAGGCTGTTCGACGGAGTTCATATAGGTAGCGGAATCCATAGGAAATTTGAGCAACAGTTCAGCCGGTAGCAGGGGCAAGTGGTAATCAGCCAAATCAGTCAAGCTGTAAAAGGGAGCATAAAGAATCATGCCACGCAGTTCGGATATTGATGCCAGGTGGATGGCAACACCCGTACCGATCGATCGCCCATAGAGTATGATTTCAGAGCTATCCCAACCGGAATTTTTAAGATGATTCAGGAACAGTGCGGCGTCGGCAAACAGATTCTCTTCACTTAAACTGCCGCTGCTTTTGCCATAGCTGCGGTAGTCCATTGCCAGGAAACTGTAGTTTCGATCGACAAAGGGTTCGGCTGCGTATTGCATGGAGAGCATGTTCTCCGCATTGCCGTGAAAATGGAGAATCACTCCTTTGGGTTTTTCGGCCTTGAAGAGTACCCCGTGAAGTCTGGCGCCATCCGGGGTATCAATATAGAGTTCCTGGTGATCAATGGTGAAATTAAATACCGTGCCGGTATCGATCCGGGTTGCGGGAAAAATGATGTTGACCTGATTGAGGTAGTAGTAGAGGCAGAGAAAGGTATAGCCTGTGCAGCCGAGTATAATGGCGAAAATCAGATTTTTTTTGATTTCATTAAGGTATGACATATCTCTACTGTATAGTCAGGCAGTTTCGATCCTGCCAATATTTTTAACAATCACTTGTTTGTAGATTCAAGCCTTGAAAGTAAGCTGTTTTATCTGTTGGCTTAATAGGCAGCTGTAACAGGGATACGACGGCTGTGTCACGTTTGAGGTGAGAGTTTTGCCATAGCTTCAATGTCTTGCAGATCTACAGGGCGTCTCAGCTTCTTTTTGTAATCGATTCGTGCCTTCCGGTCCATCAGTGGGATTTCGATGCCCAGAATCGTTTTGTATTCGATGAGTGAAAAATCCAGTTTCAATGGTGTCCAGGCATGTGTTGAAGAATCGAATATTTTAGCCCCTTCAGAATTGCCGATCTCGATTTTGATGTCATGGTATACGAACTGCACATACTCAAGATCCCAGCCTTCGGTGGCTTCGCAATAACGCTGAGCTGGTTTGCTGATATATTCATCCCCTAGTGAAACTACCTTGTTAAAATGGTTGCTTGTAACGAACAGATCAATATCATTCAGTTTTCGGTTGGATCCATAGCCGATCGCTGCCAATCCGCCACATATCAGAAATGAAATCTGATGTTGGTTCAATAGAGATACAATCCAGCAAAGGGCTTTTGATTGCTTTTGTCTAATATCCTTTGTCATAGTTTTGAATCTCGAAATGGAACAGGAATGTTGGTCAGCTCAGATCTTTTAAATCGAGCGACCTATCGGAGTCAGGAAAAATCTATAAAAAAGTTTTTTACATCGTATCACCGTTGGATCGGCTTTCTACATTTCAGCGTATAGCATGTTTCTAACGGAGATTTTTGGTGGAATGATAAATTGGATTGAGGTTCTTTGGAGACGTAGTTCCTTTTTTTACTATACAATCACTGTTATGAGTAATGTGACAGGACAAGATGTGACCTTCTGTTGAAATTACAATGCGATGCGTATTGGTTTGAATGTGAAAAATTATAAATAAGCTACAACTAGTGCATCGTTAAATTTACAAATTGTAATAATTTGTGTGTTTTTAAATAACTTTTTGATCTATGTCATAGAATCTCTGATATCGAACTCGGAGTATGGCGTAAATCATTCATAATATACTTATAGAGTCTGCGCAGCTGACTCTACTTTGATAAAACGACTGGCAAATAGAAAACGTTGCATATTCGCTCTCTTGTACGAAAGTGGTAGGTGATTTCTGGAATAGGTCATTTATACACAACTATTTGCGTTGCTATCAGGTTTCCGGGCAATAATTAAAATTGATCGTCCGATGTACCAGGAGTTGACAGTGGAGAACCGCTACTATCCGCGTATTCGACTATCCATGAACGTGGACCTGTTCCGACGGGGGCAACTTATCGGAAGCGCTGTAACAAAGGATTTAAGCCTGGGTGGACTCTCTCTGAAGCTGGACAAACCAGCCCTTGTTCCAAACGATATCGTTTTAATCAAAGTATGGATGCATGGGGCGCTACAAACACTGCAGGGGTTTGTTGTCTATTCGGATAGTCAGCAGAGCGGTGTCATGCTCATCGGTATGAGCAGAGAGGCGACGCGCGCCTATTTCAATTTTCTGAGGGATATGGATATACCACTCAGAATGGTGCTCGATAAACCAGTTGCTAATTGAAAGGCTTATCTGGCACCAAGTGAGTGCCTGCCCATTCGCTTGTTATTCCCTATGCGAATTTTTTTACATATTGGCCTACATATACGATCTGTGGCCGGTTTGGCACGAAACAGATTTTTACCTGGCCGAGTGATCTAAAAAAACGACTGAATACTATTGGTAACAACGGTTAAACTTGTTGATCTCTTCATCCGCTTTACTTCTACACTCTTTAATGCGTTTCAGGCAGGTATTGGATGATTCGGTCTGTTGTAAACATTGCTTTATCTCCAGCAGAACAAACTCTTTGAATGTTGTCGTTTTTTGTTGAGTGGAGAGACTTGCTTTTCTGCTGATCTTTAGAGCCCTTGAAATTGCGGTTTCCGCATCTGTCAGTGGAAACGTGCTTTCTTTATGACCCCCACTGCTTAGAAAATATCTGACGATAAGTTTGTTACCGTCCATTATCTGTGCCAAGGAATCTGAAAGTCCCTCGCTCTCCTTTCCATGCCAGATTAAAAACTCAACCTGGCCCTGTTGCCCCTTATAGGCGTCGACGCCGACGCCCATTACCTGCAGATCTTTCTGTCTGCTCAGGCTTATCGGTTTATTGTTGTCTATGCGCAGCATGGGTGGTGTATTCCAATCTGCAGCATCAGTAAAATCCCCATAGAGTTTGAATCTGGCCCAAACTTCACCCTTGTTAGAGATGCGATACAAGGAGAAGCTATCACCCTGCCCATTATTGACGATAGCGATACTGTCTGCGGTTTTCGAGGTGTTGTTGTTGATTTTGTCGACCTTCCAATCAGCCGGAGAGACAAAGGAGATGATTAACAAAGGTAATAAAGAAAAGAACCTTTTCACTTGTATCTCCTTCGATTGGTAGTAAATGACTTCGTATCGGGTCTTAATTGGCTTCAATAAATGGAGGTTTTTTCTATTTCTCTACACAATCTGTTTAAGCTCATCAGCAATTGCAAAAACGAAACTTAAGCCAGCAGATGATGTTCTTGTGCTTAAGTATAAGTCACGATTCCGATTGTTAACTGACCATCAGTAGTTCTGTCTGTCTTGGTCTCAACGGTCTGTCACAGGGGTTGTGCTTCGACTCTCGATCGAGTGGCTAGACCTGAAGTTGAGAGATTGCTTAAAGATGCTGCTGTTGTTGGCGGGGATTTAATGATTTTTCAGTCTGCTGACTAGATGGTCATATCAATCCCAAGCTCTCAATGCTCGCGATAAAGTCAAACAGGAACCCCCTGTCTGCTTGTGGCAGATAGATCAATGCGATCGATTTCCAAACGGAGTTTCCAGACGCCAAAGGGGAGAAAACCTGTATCGGCTATTCAGTAAAAGGCTGACCTGAGACCACGAACCGATCAAGCGGGGGTTTAGGGATGCGAGACCGGTATATAAACGAACAGATGGCTGTGCCGGAAATAAAAAAAGCACTTAGGAATGAACCTAAGTGCTTGTTTTAATTGGCTCCCCGGGACAGGCTCGAACTGCCGACCTAGTGATTAACAGTCACCCGCTCTACCGACTGAGCTACCGGGGAATTGTTCAAGAGGGGCGCATAATAATGAGACTGAGCCCTAGCGTCAATAGTTTATCGATAAAAAGTACAATCAATGGTCACATTTAATAGGGGCATCCCCAGCACCCCGCTCAGAAATGCGGATACGACCCACGTTATTGACGATCAATGCTTTGGGTTTGATTCGTTCCTTGGGGTCGCAGAAGGAGAGTGTCAGGTTGTAGCCACTGGGGCGACCGTCTCCATGGTAGACCACCCGTTTACGGTGCTCACTTGAGCGGATCGTCAGCTCCGCATGTTCAGGCAGCAGGTATTTTGCCAATATCGGCTCGTCAGGGCCCAGAACCCCATCCCGTTGGCTGTCTTCGAAGATGATCAGTCCATCGCTCCAGATCGCTTCCTGCCTGCAGTGCTCCCCACCTGAGGTTGGGCAGATGATGATGCGCTGCTCATGCTGTATGGCCTGGCTTCTGGCCAGGTAGAAGTGAGTGAGAAAGCCGTTGAGACTGGTTGACTGCTCGTTCCTTATGGAAAGGGTCGACAGGGACGGCACGCCGAGTGCAATGAGGATCGTCAGCACAGCCAGTGCAACAATCATTTCAATCAGGGTTAAGCCGTCATTTCGATACGGACAGGTAAGAGACGAATATCTCATGGGACTCCCTCCATGGAGTAGTTGTGGGGCGCATCCTGCACCCGTTGTGTTTCAGGCCGGATCGGTGATCCGGCCGGTAGGCAAGCTGACTAGCCTTTGAGAACGCCTTCGATGCGATCCAGCGCCTGTTCCAGCTTATCCTTGCTGGTGGCGATGGAGATGCGCACATGGCCCGCAAGACCGAAGGCGGTACCGGGAACCAGAGCGACTCCGCCCTCTGAAATCAGGTACTCGGACAGTTCCAGGTCATTGTTTACCCCATCGATGCCGGCCAGGGCCTCTTCGATTTTGGGAAAACAGTAGAAGGTGCCGTCACTGGGCAGACAGTCGATGCCGGGCATGCTGTTGAGTCGCTCCACCACGTAGTCGTGGCGCTCCTTGAAGGCGGTCAGCATCTCGGCGATACAGGCCTGAGGTCCCTCCAGCGCCGCCTGCGCCGCCACCTGTGATATGGAGGTGGGATTGGAGGTGCTCTGGGACTGGATCTTTTTCATCGCCTTGATGATCTCAGCCGGTCCGCCCGCATAACCGATACGCCAGCCGGTCATGGAGTAGGCTTTGGATACGCCGTTGAGTACCAGGGTGCGATCCTTCAGTTCCGGGCAGGCATTCAGAATGTTGACGAAGCTGTTGCCGGGCCAGAGGATATGCTCATACATATCATCGGTGGCGATGATGATGCGTGGGTGCTCCTTGAGAACCTCGCCCAGGGCGGCCAGCTCCTCTTTGGTATAGGCCATGCCGGTGGGGTTGGAGGGGCTGTTGATGACAAACAGCTTGGTCTTGTCGGTGATCGCCGCGGCCAGCTGCTGGGCGGTGATCTTGAAACTCTGCGCCGCACCGGCCGAGACCAGTACCGGTACGCCACCGGCCAGGATCGACATATCGGGATAGGAAACCCAGTAGGGTGCCGGGATGATTACCTCATCGCCTGGATCGAGAATCGCCTGGGCCAGGTTGTAGAAGCTCTGTTTGCCACCGCAGGAGACCAGGATCTGATCCATCGCATAGTCAAAGCCGTTGTCCCGCTGGAATTTATCGATGATCGCCTGCTTCAGGCCGGGCGTGCCGTCTACCGCGGTATATTTGGTGAAGCCATCGTTGATCGCTTCAATGGCGGCCTTCTTGATATGCTCGGGGGTGTCGAAATCGGGTTCACCTGCGCCCAGTCCAATGACATCCTTGCCGGCGGCGCGCATCTCTGCTGCACGGGCTGTGACTGCGAGAGTCGGTGAGGGTTTAACGGCTTTTACGCGGCTTGATAGTTGTGAATTCATGGCGGTTATTGATCCCAGCTGCTCAAACATCAGCCCAATGGATGACCATTGGATTTGTTAATGAAAGACATCCATTATGCCCTCAACCCGGTCGATCGAGGTAGTATGATTTCGATGTCCGGATGCCATAATAGCCAATTAATTGACGATGAAGAATCCCTAAATGAGTAAAGCGTTTAAATTAAGCTCAAAATTCTCTCCCTCAGGGGACCAGCCAGCAGCGATCGAGCAGTTGGTGGAGGGGCTGGGCGACGGCGAAGCCGGGATGACCCTGCTGGGTGTGACCGGTTCGGGGAAAACCTTCAGTGTCGCCAATGTGATTCAGGAGGTACAGCGCCCAACCCTGGTGCTGGCACCCAACAAGACCCTTGCGGCCCAGCTCTACGGCGAGTTCAAAGAGTTTTTTCCCGACAACGCGGTGGAGTACTTTGTCTCCTACTACGACTACTATCAGCCGGAGGCCTACGTACCGGCCTCCGATACCTTCATCGAGAAGGATGCCTCGATCAACGACCATATCGAGCAGATGCGGTTGTCGGCCACCAAGGCGCTGCTGGAGCGGGAGGATACCATCATCGTCGCCACCGTCTCATCGATCTACGGTCTCGGCGATCCCCGCTCCTATCTGGGCATGATGCTGCATCTGAGTCGCGGTGAACTGATCGATCAACGGGCCATTCTGCGTCGTCTGGCCGAACTGCAGTACAAACGTAATGATGTGGAGTTGCACCGGGCAACCTTCCGGGTCAGAGGGGAGGTGATCGACATCTACCCGGCGGAATCCGATTCGGAAGCGGTACGGGTAGAGCTGTTCGATGATGAGATCGAACAGATCTCGGTATTCGATCCGTTGACCGGCGAGGTGCTGCGTAAGGTGCCACGCTATTCGATCTTTCCCAAGAGTCACTACGTCACCCCCAGGGAGACACTGTTGGAGGCGGTGGATCAGATCAAAGTTGAACTGAAAGAGCGGCTGACCCAGCTCGAGTCGGCGCACAAACTGGTGGAAGCCCAGCGGCTCGGGCAACGCACCCGTTTCGATATCGAAATGATTACCGAACTGGGTTACTGCTCGGGGATCGAAAACTACTCACGCTATCTCTCCGGCCGGTCCGCCGGTGAACCGCCACCAACCCTGTTCGACTATCTGCCGGATAACTCTCTGCTGGTGGTGGATGAGAGCCATGTCACCATTCCTCAGCTCGGCGGGATGTTCCGGGGCGACCGCTCGCGCAAAGAGACCCTGGTGGAGTATGGCTTTCGCCTGCCGTCCGCCCTGGACAATCGACCTTTGAAGTTCGAGGAGTTCGAGCACCGGTCGCCGCAGACCATCTATGTCAGCGCCACACCCAGGGATTACGAGATCGACCGCTCCGGCGCCATCGTCGAACAGGTGGTCAGGCCAACTGGATTGGTCGATCCGGAAGTCGAGGTGCGTCCCGCCAGCAGTCAGGTGGATGATCTGTTGTCGGAGATCCGACTGCGGGTTGCGCAAAAGGAGCGGGTGCTGGTGACCACGCTGACCAAGCGCATGGCGGAGGATCTGACCGACTACCTGGGAGATCATGATGTCAGGGTGCGCTATCTGCACTCCGACATCGACACCGTGGAACGGGTCGAGATCATTCGTGATCTGCGACTGGGAGAGTTCGATGTGCTGGTGGGCATCAACCTGCTGCGGGAGGGGCTGGATATGCCGGAGGTCTCGCTGGTGGCGATACTGGATGCGGACAAGGAGGGCTTTTTACGCTCGGAAGGTTCTCTGATCCAGACCATCGGCAGGGCAGCGCGTAATGCCAATGGCAAAGCGATTCTCTATGCCGACCAGGTGACGGGGTCCATGCGCCGGGCAATCGATGAGACTGAGCGGCGCCGAGCCAAACAACAGCAGTATAACGAAGCCAACGGCATTACCCCGCAGACCATCCTCAAATCCATCGCCGACATCATGGAGGGTGCCTATCCTGGTGCGCAGATGAACGCCAAAGGCTACGCGAAAGTGGCGGATCAGGAGGCGGAATATGCGCAGATGACCCCCAAACAGATGGCAAAACGGGTGCAGCAGCTGGAGGAACAGATGTACCGGCATGCCCAGGATCTGGAGTTCGAGGAGGCGGCAAGAATCCGGGATCAGATCAAAGATCTTCAGCAGAAAGGGCTGATTGCCTGATAATTTTCATTCCGACGGTGGCGCTCTGAAGGCGGTTCAGCCGATACCCGGATTCATCGCTTGCTGGGGTAAAAAATCGTTACTCTGGGGAAGTTGCTGCGGAGCGGCAGGGCAGGGTGTCGAATTCATAATACTTACAATTGATATATTTTTTATAGATAGTTTGCCAAAGCCTTTAAAAATTCAGGTGTTATTCTAGAATAGAATGAATCTAAACTACATTTAGTACTGGCGTAACCCAAGGTCGACTATGGCAGATATTGAGGCAATGCTCCACGACATAGAAGCGGAGGCGAACTACGCTTGTCGCATGACAGGCCGTAATACGCTTAACGACCACGTTCTCGATGCGATGAGCCGGGTGCCCCGGCAGCGTTTCGTGCGAAAGAACTTCCGCCCTTATGCCTACGAAAACAGTCCCCTTCCGATCGGTAAGGGGCAGACAATCTCCCAACCTTTTATCGTTGCCCTGATGACCGATCTGGTTGCCCCCAAAAGCGACGACAAGGTGCTGGAAGTGGGGACCGGTTCCGGTTACCAGACTGCGGTACTGGCCGAGATGGTGGATCAACTCTATACCATCGAGATTATTCCGAAACTGGCCGAACGATCCCAGCGACTGCTGGAGAAACAGGGTTACAACAACATCAACTATCGCGTTGGCAACGGCTATTTCGGTTGGCCGGAAGAGGCGCCTTTCGATGCCATCATGGTGACAGCAGCAGCAGAAGAGATTCCCCAGCCTCTGATCGATCAGCTGGCTCCTGGCGGTCGCCTGGTACTGCCGGTCGGCAAACGCCACTACACCCAGGATCTGATCTTGCTGCAAAAGGATCATTCAGGTGAGGTGCATACGTCAAACCTGCTGCCGGTCACTTTTGTACCCCTGACCGGAGAGCGATAGACGCGCCTCAATCAGGTTGTCGCCTTGAGGCTTGCAATCTTCATAGGGCTGCCTGTATGATTCGCACCTTTCAGGCGCGTAGCTCAGTTGGTTAGAGCGCTACCTTGACATGGTAGAGGTCGTTGGTTCGACTCCAATCGCGCCTACCAAATTAAATCAAGCACTTATGGTTCGCCCAGAGTGCTTTTTTTATGCAAAAAAGCCTGTGGGCTGAAAAATGCGAGCAGGCACTGGTGCAAAAGTATTTATCAAGACTGAAGTGGCCATAAGCAGGCGCTGCTGCCTATGGCCACCATTCTGATATCAGTTACCTCAGTTATTCGAATAATCGTTACAGCTCAGTCTTCAACTTCTTCATAACCGGTAATCATGGCCTTTACATCAGCCCCTGGAGGATCACTCATGGTAATTGCCAGGTAGAGGTGGGCAACCAGGAAGGTGAGCATGAGGAATGCGGCACCGGTGTGTATCAATGCAATCGCTCCAAGCGGTAACCACTCCAATCCGATACCACCCAGGTCCCCATAGAATAGATAGAGCAATCCGCTGATCCAGATAGCCGGCCCGATGAACAGGTGGAGACCGAGATAGGCTGACCTTTGTAACGGGTTATGCTTATGGCTGCGGTCTTTGTGGAAGGGGTGCCCCTTGCCTTGAAAAATCTCAAAAGCGTAGTACTTGACCATCGCCAGTATGCGCTCCATCGGCGATGGGATGTACTGCTTCCACTCCCCTGTGGTCAGGTGCCAAAACCAAGCGAAGGCCCATAAACCAATCAGGGTCCAGGCAGCAAAGCGGTGAATCTCAGCGGCCTGTTCCCAGCCCAACAGGGTAAAGGTGCCGTGTATCTCAAATCCGGTTATCAACATGAGGATAACCAGTGCGGCTTGGGACCAGTGCCAGAACCGTTCAAAGCCGGCATAGAGTTTTACCATTGCCATCAGCTGCTCCTCCCCTTTTTGGAAACCATCCGCCCAAGACCATGTACCGTGACACCACCAAATGTGCCAAGTACCATCAACCATCCAATCAGGTCCAGGGTTTCGTTCCTGTCCCTTCCCGGCATGTAAAAACCGCCGACACCGGCCAATCGACCGTTACGGTCATGACAATCAACACATCCCAGGGCATTCTCCTTGGGCGCCACCATGTGAGTGATGGGCCAATAATATTCGGTCTCTACGAATCCATACTCTCCACTGAACTCCTTACCCCTCGCCATCAGGCCCGCCTTCAGGGCTCTACCCCAATCAAAGCTCTTCCAGAAAGCGTCCGGATCCTTACCGAATAGATGTGGTACAGCGAGGATTTTGTTCTTGCTGTCATAGGGTTGTTTGCCACGCATGACCTTGAACGGCCAGATTCGGGAGTCAGGATCCTCGTAGCTGCCTTGGATCCGGTTGATCGGTACCACGCCGCTGTCGTCTACCTGCTCACCAAACAGTGTGTAACGCACATCACCGTCAAACCAGAAGTACTCCGGTACCACATTCTCCTCCCAGGTAAAGTCACCCTTCTTGAAGTGGTAAACTGCGTAGCCATCCTCTTTCTTTACCAGTGGTTTGCCATTGGCGTCCTTTCTACCGGCCGTGGACCAATCCCACCACATCTTGGTCTTGCGGCCACCACGAGCAAACTCTGGAACGTGGCAGGTGACACAGGCAACCTTATCGGTATGGCTGTTGAGTTTTGGATTCGCCTCTTCGCCGTGTGCTTCACTGCCATGGCAGGATTCGCAGGTGGCACGATTCTGATCCGGTTGCCCCGGTATCACCACGCCCCGCTCATCCGATGGCTTCGGTGCATAGCGACTACCGGCAATCTCATGTCCGCCAGTCGTATGACAGGTCTGGCAACTGAAATTCAGCCCTTCACTATCCATATGCACATCGGTAGCCCGGTTTGGTTTGTGCATGGAAGAGTCGAGGTGACCGTGTTTGACGCCATCCCCGCCACCACCATAGAAGTGGCAGGCGCCGCAATTATCCCGGCCTGGCTTGCCAACTTTCTGCGCGATCATCTGCAGGTCGGGTGGCTGACGAAGCTTGCCCTTTTTCGGTGGCCACTTCTTTGGTTCGTAGTTGGGGTGGCCCGCGCCGGTAGGGAATTTCTTATAAGTTCCAGTGGTATCGTGACAAACCAGGCAGTCCACATTTTGTTCTGAGCTGAGATCGAAGCTGTCGTCTTTCCAGCCATATCCTATGTGGCAACTGGTACAACGTGGCCAATTGGTAGCCGTGGCAACACAAAAGTTATTGAGTACGTTCTTCTTACCAAGCGTCTGGCCAGTGAGTTGGTTTTCAAAAGCCCATGTCCAGTGTGTGGTTTTGTGCAGTTGTTTGGCCGCTTCGGTGTGACAAGAGAGACAAGCTTTGGTGACTTCCGGACCTGTCTCGAACTCCTCCTGGAGTTGTTCGAATTTGCTGTGGTCTGCTGTTGATTGAGAATCTTCAGCCCATACTGGGCTAACGCACAAAAACAACACGGCAGATAATAGCCATCTCAAACATGATTGAAAGCTTTTCATGAATACCCCCTGGGATACATTGAGGCAGACCGGCCAAACAGCTGATGGCGGTCATGAATCATGAAACTGCTTAGGATTATGTTGTCGCTTAGCTGTCAGGTTATTGTTATTTCAGACCTGCTTCTTTGTATTTATAGTCGATATTTTTTCACCTGTGACGATCAATTATTGAGATTTGTCAATGAAAGGTGAATGATGGCTCAGCTGGCATGAAGATCTATGCTCGTCATCTGGTACAAGCCACCGAAAAAGAGTCGTTTCTTGATGCCTGCCTGCTGTCTGTCCAGCTTGGCCCAGTTCTCAATATCCTTGGACCAGAAGTTTTCCGCGTAAGGCTCTAACAGTTTAAATACGCCTTTCATGAGATAGCGCATGGGATTCCAGATGGATGGCAGGTGGTAATCAACGAATACGATGCGACCGCCCTTGGCAGTAACCCGGATGGCCTCAGCAATGGTCGCCAGACGAACAGTTTCAGGCTGTTCATGTAACAGAAAGAAGACAACGGTGTTATCAAACTCGCCATCCTGAAAATCCATCTTGCTGGAATCCTGTTGATGCAGCTTGACCTGGCCATGGTTGCCAAGCTTATTGTGCGTATTGTCCAGTTGGACTGGTGCCACATCGATGACGTCGAGTGTGGCGCCAGGCATCAGCTGTTGCGCCAGGCGCGGGGTGAAATCACCGTAAACACAGGCGACCTGCAGGGTCTTGCCGTCGATGGAATGTCCAAGTTTCTCGAGTACGGCATCTCTGAGAATATTGAAATTGCCCCACAGGATCAGGTTGACCAGCCACTGCCGTTCAAAGAAGCGTACTGCCCTGGGGTGTAAATAGGCCCACCAGTACGCTTTTTCCAAATATGAAGGTATTTTTTTGTCACGATTGCTAGCGGGGGCCGTCAGTCTACTTGAATCCACTGTAGATGATCTCTGCATTTCTTTTTATTCACTGGTTCATTGAATCTGAAAGCTCAAGCATATGTCAAACAAACCCATCAGGTTAACCCTGTTGTTTGTGATGGTTTGATGATGCTTTCTGTTGTCATAACCCAGTAAGAGAATCTGGGGCTATTCAGCTACTCAAAATGGAAATGCTATGGGCCATATTGACGGTAGTTTGTTTGTTGAACTACGCGGTGCTGAGATCACCACATTGGTTCGCAGGCACCTTCACATGTTGGAGGTCGTTGGTTTGACTCCAATCGCGCCGATCAAATCTTAAAAACACAAAATCGGTTCTGGGCGCTTTTTCATCTGGGTTTGGTGCCGGACCGATACCAAGCTTGCTCACACCTCTATTTCTTGATCTCAACTGTTTCGAGTTGAAGAGAAATACAAAAGGGCGGTAATCCCATCGCTTTCTGCCCATTCGCGGTCTCGATATCTCAATTAACATCCTCGCTAAGTCTTTGTAGTCATTAGATTACTTATTTAGAAATTAAAACCCTACTGAATGTCGATATATTTTACACAGGGTTCAATTAGTGTGGCCTAAGTCGTTGATTCTTCGTATTGGCACGGGAAGTGCATATAGTCATGCAACAGGGTCATTGCCCTTTACTAGTTTTAAAAGCTTGGGAGCTATCATGAAGAAGTTGTTTGGTTTGTTTTTGGCTGCATGTCTCGGCATTTCGACAAACGCCAGTGCACTCATTATCAATAATGGTTCTTACACCACCGTCAATGATCTGGACTGGCTGGACCTGACCTTCACCGAGAATCGTACGGTTGAGCAGGCACTGCTGGAAAATCCTGACTACACACTCGCCACCGCCAGTCAGTTCTGGTCCATGTGGTCTGAGTTCGACACGGCTGGCGACAGCGTGCTGTTCGGTCAAACCGCAAGCTCTGTCTCCACAAGCGGTAACACCGAAATTTTCACCGCTGCCGGTTCCAGCTGGTACAACAACCCGTTCTTCTTCCTCTTCGGTATCACCTATCAGGAAGTTTCAGGTACCAACAACATGCGCGGTTCCTTAGGCTTCGTTGATGATGAGGTGGGTGGTCTGTCACTCGCTGGCCTGCTGGTTGTGGATAGTGCTACCAACGACAGCGCCTATATCAGCGACATGTTCTACAACCCGAACGAAGTGGATGATGATTTCGGCAGCTTCCTGGTCAGAAATCACAGCTCTTCCAATGTACCAGAGCCTTCTGCACTGCTGCTGCTGAGCACTGGGCTGATCGGTTTCGCTGTCATGCGCAGACGTCAAGCCAAACGCTAAAACATCTGAGCAACCCATGCTGAAAAAGCACTCAGGATTTCCTGAGTGCTTTTTTCATTTTCAGATCCTGAATTTCAGTGATCTTTCACGGAAAGCTGATCCTCCAGAAGTCGATGTAACCTCTCCCTCGGTTGCCCAGATCCTTGACCTGCAGAATCCATTCGCCGTCTGAAGGCAGCTCCGCCAGTTCAAGGTGGTAAGTTTCGAACAGATCCACACCACTGCCGCCAAATCCCTTCAAACTGTGTTTGACTCCACTGGGATCGATCAGCGTGACTGAGATCTCCCGAACCGATTGATGGACGATTCCGACTTCGACTTTGGTGCTTCCGGAGGCACCGGCCCGATCCACAAGGATCGGACTCAGCACGCCCTGTAGACTCGATTGTGGAATCTCATAATCCTCACTGTTACCGAACGTCTCGCCACTACCGGGCTCAGGCTCGTCCAGCAGATAGTCAGCAACAAGATTGAGATCCGAGAAGGCACTGTAGCCATGCAGCATCACATAGTATCTGCCGGCCGGGGCAGGTCTGATGACACAGATCTCGTGATTGCCGTACAGATAGGGGCGGCAGTCGTAAAGATCCAGGTCGGGTTTGGCTTTATGTCGCACATAGAGGTCTGCATCGCCAATGCCGGCGTAGCTCTGCAGAGTCAGACTGCTGGCGCCGGGTGGAACGTCAATGGCGAAAAAGTTTTGACTCTCCAACTCACCGTTCAATCCGGTCTGCGGGACACCATCCTCAAGTATCGTTACACCCGGTTCATCGGTGGTCAGCATTTCCACCGCAGCACGGGCATCCAGAATACCTTGACCGCAACCCGGACAGGCACTCGGAAATGGCCGGGTACTGCGTCTCAGGATGTCGGCCACCTCATCCGGTGTGATGCGGGGATTGATGCCGTAGAGCAGGGCGGCGACACCGCTCACATGGGGGGTGGACATGCTGGTGCCACTCATCAAGCGATAGCTTTCGCTACCGGGACCGATGACGCCGTCGTTATGGGTTGAAAGGATACGGGTGCCTGGCGCGGCCAAATCGACGACGACTCCAAAATTGGAAAAACCGGCGAGCGCACCATCCTCGTCGGTCGCAGCGACGGTAATCACCCCCGGGCAGTTGGCTGGCGCGAACCCTGAACTCTCTTCACTGTTGTTGCCCGCCGCGGCGACGATGGTGGCGCCCCTCTGGCGTGCGATATTGATTGCCTCCAGAGCGGTTTCCGGGCAGCTGTCCGAACGCCCGCCGAGACTCATGTTGATGACTTGTGCCGGATTGGGATTGATCGGCGCTCCTGCAACCTCCGCACCGGCCGCCCAGACAATCCCGTCTGTGATATCCGACAGATAACCACCGCATCGACCCAAAACTCTTACCGGGACAACCTTAGCCTGATAGGCAACCCCGGCTACCCCCAGGTCATTGTCAGTAACCGCGCTGACCGTCCCGGCAACATGGGTGCCGTGCCAGTCACTGATGTACTCATTGCAACTTGGGGCATAGTTGCCGGGATCGGTGGCATCCCCATCGCGACCATCCCCATCGTTGGCGGCAAACTCATCGCTCACCATGTCATAGCCGGGTAGAAGATTGGCATTCAGATCCGAGTGGGGCTGGTAACCGCTGTCGATGACAGCCACCACCGTTGTTTCACCCCGGGCCCGGTCCCAGGCCAGAGGCAGGTTGATGCCGCCAGCCTGCTGGAAGTAGTGCCACTGCTCACTGTATCTGGGATCATTCGGGGTAAGTTGCGGTGTCATGATCAGATCCGGTTCCGCGTATTCGATCTGAGGTTGTCGGGTGATGTCTGCCGTCAGTGTCTGCATATCCTCAAGTGTGATCTGACGACTCAGTTGGATAACATGAGCGCCGCTGAATGTCTCTCTGACAACGGTTGATGATGCACCGGTAAAGGCCTCCACAAGATTGGTCATGCTCTGCGGATCGGTCTCCTCTGCAGCATTCTGTTCGAATTTGATGATGAGTCGATCAGTGGTGTTGTCGTAGGCTTGATCACTTGTTGATGGGGCAAGTGAGGGATCGCCCAGCTCTCCTGCCGTCGAGTTGGAGGAGACAAAAACAGACAGTGTCAGAAGAGTGGCCTGACAGGTCAAATGAAACAATCTTCTTATTTTCATACATACTCCATGTATTCTGGTTCCATAAAATTGTTGATTGGCCAGTCTTAGGAATAAGCGGAGCCACGGACTGGCAACCCTCGATGAATTAATGAAGCACGGAGAAGTGATGGGAGTGCAGGTTGCTAACAGAAAACGATAGTTCGAACACCACTGTATCGCCGATCCTCAATCCCAGAGTGAGGTCGCAGTAAGTGCAACGATTTCGATCGGTAAGCCAAGCATCCATGACTTGTTCAGAGCTTCCTTGATAATGGATAGATCGTCGTAAAAGTTAACGAACACCTTTCCTGTACCCAATTGCAAACTGTTATATTTGAATCGGTTCAACTGAATAGTGAGAAGGCGGTTACAGTATACTGAACTCTCTTTTGGAGAGGTAGCAAAAGTGTGATTGGAATAAGAGTTTTTTGGGAATTGGCTAACCGGACCTGCAAATGATCACGGTTTAGAAGATCGCTGTAACTCTATATCTTTTTTGCTTACAAGTCACAGTTCACTTGTAAGCTTAACGAAGAATGCACTGAAGGCTTGATCTTAGTGATTGTAGCCAACTAAGTATGAAGAGAGACGCGGAGATCAACAACGCTTATGACCAGAGGTGACTGGCGAAACCGGAGTTCCAGTACGGAGCAAAGGAACGATCACCCAGACCTGCTTATTGTGTGCTGATCCGTCTCTCTGTTTCCCAACGATACTTAATGAGTATGGTCTTCAATCTCCGAGTAGGCCTCGACGGAAATACGCTTTGCCAGTTTCCTCATATCGTCCATTTGTTCGGGATTTGCGTTTCCCCAGAACTGTTGCCAAGCGTCGTACGACTCCCACTTGGCAATGGTTAATATCTCCGTTTCGTTTTTGTGCCCCTTGAGCATGAAGCTGCCCAGGGCGCCTGGAACGGAGGCATGAATTCGATTCGTTGTGGTACGCCAGGTTTTTTTGAACGCTTCAAAATTCTCCGGTGCCACTTCCCAACGATAAATCACTCGGAACACTCGTTACTCCATAGGCCACAAATTGCTTTAACAGATAATAGGACATTGTTTGACTAAACACTCTCCAGAGGGCGAATGCCGGAATCCAGATGAAAGTGCTCACAAACTGATTGCCTTGTGTGTTGCGATTACCCTCTTAAACCCAGGTATTTGAAAATCCCACACCTGAGGTTGTGATCAATGTGATTGCCTGGAAGCGTGGTTTTGAATTATGTTTACTTTAACCTATCCGGAATCTCACTATTGCCGTTCAGAAGAACAGGCCTCTCGCCTTGATTTCGGTTAAGCCATTCATGAACGGTCTCAGGTATAAAACAGTTTCCAATTGGATAGGCATTTTATAACTTCAACCCTTGAGAATCAGGCAGAGATCAGCTGAATCAATGAGTCGTCGAATCAAGCGTGAACAAAAAACCATCGGGGCCATGATGGTGATCTATTGCCGGGACAAGCACGGTACGGATGGCACCCTCTGTGAGGCCTGTGAGAAGCTCCTGGATTACGCGGAACGGCGCCTGGAGTCCTGTCCATTCGAGGATCAGAAACCGGCCTGCAATCACTGCACCGTCCACTGTTACTCTAAGCAGATGCGTAGCCAGGTGCAGGATGTGATGCGCTATGCTGGCCCCAGGATGCTGCTGCGCCATCCATTGCTGAGTCTCTACCATCTGCTGGACAAATTTCGCAAAGTTCCTCAGCTGCCCAAAGGTAAGAAATAGCCCTGATTCTTCAAGTAACCGCCTCGGCCGCTCTGTCGTTGGGTCTTTTCAGGTGTGTTGAAACCGACACAAAATTTCATGATTCAGTTTCATTCACCATACTACAATTTTCCCTCCATCATGTTTCCGTAACAATTACCGGGCTAGAATGGGTTTTAAAACCGGCTAGGATGAGTCTGCGGGATAAGTTTTGAAAGATTGCTGGCCATTGCCGAGCAGAGAGTGACTCAGGTATTTACCTTCCTGGATCCCGGCATTCCCAGGATGAGATAGGGGGAACCAGGGGCTGAGCCAGCAATCAGAGAATCGATCAAGAATAAAAGAGGAGCATGGGATGAGCGGGCAACAGGCAGATCTGCTGAGCGGACAACGGGCCATCGTTACCGGGGCCAATTCCGGTATCGGGGAAGCGGTGGCCAAGGGTTTGGCCGGGGCCGGTGCGAAAGTGGCGGTCAACTATGTGTTCAACGAGCCGGAAGCCCAAAGGGTGGTCGAGGAGATCGAGCAGAATGGCGGAGAGGCGATGGCAGTCTATGCCGACGTCAGCAACGAAGCGGATGTGGAAAGGATGTTCGAGCAGGTCATCGAGGCCTGGCAGAGTGTGGATATTCTGGTCAACAATGCGGGCATCCAGCGGGATGCGGCCTTTGTCGATATGAGCCTCGATCAATGGAACAAGGTCATGGATGTCAATCTGACCGGCCAGTTTCTCTGTACCCGGGCCGCCGCCCGGGAGTTCCTGCGCCGCGGTGTGGACCAGAGTCTCTCCTGTGCCGCCGGCAAGGTGATCTGCATGTCCTCCGTACATGAGGTGATCCCCTGGGCCGGTCATGTCAACTATGCCGCCTCCAAGGGTGGGGTGATGATGTTCATGCAGAGTGTGGCTCAGGAACTCGCCCATCAGAAGATCCGGGTCAACGGGATTGCACCGGGAGCGATCAAAACACCAATCAATCGTTCAGCCTGGGAGACACCGGAGGCCGCCGCTTCATTATTGGAGCTGATCCCCTATGAGCGTATCGGTGATCCGGATGATATAGCCAAGGCAACCGTCTGGCTCGCTTCGGATCAGTCCGACTATGTGACCGGCACAACTCTGTTCGTCGATGGCGGTATGACCCTCTATCCGGGATTCCGAGAGGGCGGTTGATATGTCCGATCTGGTTCGTTTCGGGCGTGATATCTGCGGCGATCTGGCTCAGGCGGAGCGTCGTGAGTGGTGGCTCACCAATGGTCTTGGTGGTTACGCCGGGGGCACCATCGCCGGTACCCTGACCAGGCGCTACCACGGCCTGCTGATTGCGCCCTTGCATGGGGCGATGGACCGGCAGCTGCTGATGGCCAAGGCGGATGCCACCCTGGATCTGGCCGGAAGAGAGTGGCCTCTGTTTACCAATCGTTGGTATGGGGATGTGGTGGAGCCGGCCGGATATCGGAATATCGAGCAGTTCCGTCTGCAGGGGCGGATGCCTGTCTGGCGCTTCGCCTGTGCTGATCGCATCGTGGAGATGCGGATCTGGATGGTGGCGGGAGAACACACCACCTATGTGGCCTACCGCTGCAGAGGCGGTGGCGACGAACCGGCCAGGCTCAGGCTGAAGCTGCTGATGAACCATCGTGACCACCATGGCAACATGCCGGTAACGGGCACTACCGCCGCGCTCAAACAGAGAGACAGCCGACTGGAAATCGAATGGCCGGAGGGGGGACGACTCTATCTGCATTCCACCCCGGCGGAGATGGAACCCAGACAGGATTGGCACGAAGGCTTTCAATTGAAGCGGGAAGCGGAGCGCGGTCTTGCCGACATCGACAACAACCTCTCTCTGGGGCAACTGATCTTTACCCTGCAGGAGAATGAATGGGTTGGCTTTGCCGTCACTTTGAATGACCAACTGCAGTTCGATCTACCCGCTGCGATGCAGAGTTTTCAGGATCGGGATAAGAGCCTTAGCAAACCTCCATCAGAAGGTGTCAGCGAACCCGATTGGGTAGCGCAAATGCGTCTATCGGCAGACAGTTTCCTGATCAAAAGAGTGCTGCCCTCAGGAGAACTGGGGGATTCGATTATCGCCGGTTATCCCTGGTTTGGTGATTGGGGCAGAGACACCATGATCTCCCTCGCCGGACTGACCCTGGCCGTCGGTCGCCTGGAGAGCGCCCGTTCCATACTGATGAGCTACGCTAAGCTGGTGGATCAGGGGCAGCTGCCCAACCGCTTTACCGATCGGGGTGAAACCGCAGAGTACAACACGGTGGATGCGGCACTATGGTACTTCGATGCCTGGCACGCCTATCTCGAAGCCAGTGACGATCTGGATAGTCTGCAGCAGATCTATCCGGTACTGCAGGGCATCATCGAGTGGCACATCAAGGGCACCCGATACGGCATTGGTATGGATCCCCAGGATCACCTGCTGCACGCCGGCGAGGCGGGGGTTCAGTTGACCTGGATGGATGCGAAGGTTGGCAACTGGGTGGTGACACCGCGTACCGGCAAGGCCGTGGAGATCAATGCGCTTTGGTACAACGCCTTGATGATCATGGCAGGATTCGCGCAACGCCTGGGTGAGTCGGCCAAAGACTACGCTGAATTGGCTGATGCGGTGAAAGCCAGCTTCAAGCGCTTTACCCATCCCGAGGGTGAGGGCCTGTTCGATGTGTTGGATGGGCCGGATGGTGACGATTCCAGTCTACGTCCCAACCAGATTCTGGCGGTGAGTCTGTCTCATTCACCACTGGATTCTGAACAACAGAAACAGGTGGTCGAGATCTGTTCCCGTGAGCTGCTCACTTCCCATGGATTACGTTCCCTGAGTCCGCGTCACAAGGACTATGCCCATCGTTACAAGGGTGGCGTTGCGGATCGGGATGGGGCCTACCATCAGGGCACGGTGTGGGCCTGGCTGCTGGGCCACTATGCCTGGGCAGAGTATCGGGTGCGTGGTGATGCCGTGGCGGCACAGCAGCGCCTGGAACCTCTGGGAGATCATCTGAAGGATGCGGGGCTTGGTCATGTCAGCGAGATTTTCGATGCAGACCCACCCCATCAACCCAGAGGGGCGCCGGCACAGGCCTGGTCCGTGGCAACCACCCTGGTGGCCTGGCAACGACTGCAGCAGATCATCGACGGGCAGTGAGCGCCTTTAATAATCCTCAATACAATTGGCAGGAGCGGGGATGAACGACCGACAACTCAATGAAGAGCAATTGCGCCTGCAACAACAGCGCAATGGGGAAGCGGATTGGAATCTGTGGGGACCCTATCTCTCCGAGCGGGCCTGGGGAACCGTCCGTGAGGATTACAGTCCTGGAGGCACCGCCTGGGAGTATTTCGATCACGATCAGGCCAGGTCCAGGGCCTACCGCTGGAATGAGGATGGCCTTGGCGGGATCAGTGATGAGAAGCAGCGTCTCTGTTTTGCTCTGGGATTATGGAACGGGGTGGATCCGATTCTGAAAGAGCGTGCCTTCGGCCTCACCGGTAACCAGGGCAACCGGGGTGAGGATGTCAAAGAGTACTACTTCTACACCGATGCGACCCCCAGCCACAGCTGGTTAAGATATCTCTATAAATACCCCCAGGCCGAATATCCTTACTCAAGACTGGTGGAGGAGAACCGCCATCGGGACAGACTCGATCCCCCTTTCAATCTGCTCGACAGCGGTGCCTTTGACGAGAACCGCTATTGGGATGTCTCGGTCATCTACGCCAAGGCCGAGGCTGATCAGATTCATATCCGGATTACTGTTCAAAACCACGCTGAACAGAGTGCGCAGCTACATCTGCTTCCCCAGCTCTGGTTTCGCAACGACTGGTCCTGGGGGGAAGAGACCGGCAAGCCTTCAATAGCAAAGCACGACAGCGGCCCGGCAACCAACTGGTGTGTTCAGGCATCTCATCAGGAGATGGGGGATTACCATCTTTATGGTGAACAGCAGGCGGAACTTCTGTTTACCGAAAATGAAACCAATACACAAAAGTTATGGGGAGTCGCACCACAGACACCCTATGTGAAAGATGCCTTTCACCGCTTGATCATCGATGGTGAAGAGGCGGCGGTCAATCCTCATCAACAGGGGACAAAATTCGCTGCCTTGTATCGACTCGAAGTCCCTGGAGGAGAATCGAGAAACATCGATCTGATATTGAGCAAACAGCCGCTGGCAGAACCCTTCGCTGAAACAGAACGCCTTATCGCCACGCGTCGCGGTGAGGCGGATGTCTTTTACGATGAACTGCTGCCGGAAGGAGGCCCCGAGGACCACCGCATCATGCGGCAGGCATTGGCGGGGATGATCTGGGGCAAGCAGTTTTTCCATTTCGATGTCTATCGATGGCTGCATGGGGATCAGCACCAACCACCCGATGCACGCAAGCTGGGTCGTAATCACCAATGGCGACATCTCAGGGCGGCGGACATTCTCTCCATGCCCGACACCTGGGAGTACCCCTGGTTCGCTGCCTGGGATCTCGCCTTTCACTGTGTGGCACTGGCACTGGTGGATGTGGAGTTCGCCAAGCAGCAGATCGAAGTGTTGCTGGGAGAGAACTATCTGCACCCCAACGGACAGATCCCGGCCTATGAGTGGTCCTTCAGCGATGTCAATCCACCGGTCCATGCCTGGGGGGCGTTAAAGGTCTACCGGGCTGAACGGATTCAACAGGGCAGGGGTGACAAAAGCTATCTGCAGCGGGTCTTCCACAAACTGCTGCTCAACTACGCCTGGTGGATCAATCGCAAGGACATCCATGGCCAGAATCTGTTCGAAGGGGGCTTTCTGGGGCTCGATAATATCTCCGTCTATGACCGGTCCAGACCACTGCCACCCGGCTATACCCTGAAACAGGCGGATGCCACCGGCTGGATGGCCATGTTTGCCCTCAACATGACGGTGATGGCATTGGAACTGGCCATCGATGATCCTGACTATGAGAACATCGCAATCCAGTGTTACGAACAGTTTCTAGCGATCGCCAAAGCGATCAGTGGCGGTGATGAGCACGGCCCTTCGTTATGGGATATGGAGGCGGGATTCTTCAAGGACTTGTTAATCACCCCCTACGGCACCTACCACCGGATCGATGTCTACTCCTGGGTTGGTCTGATCCCCATGTTCGCCACAGAAGTGGTGGATAAACGCCTACTGGAGAACGTGCCCAGATTCAGAGAGATGTTGAAGGTCCACAAAAAAGGGCTGTTTCAGGGTAGCTATGTCTGTGCCTGCCCGGATTGGGAGAATGATCAAGGTGAACATTTGCTGGCCCTGGTCGACCACTCCATGCTGCCGCGGATCCTCAACCGATTGCTGAATGAGGATGAGTTTCTCTCCTCCTATGGTGTACGCAGTCTGAGTAAACTGCATGAACACTATCGGGATCTGGGCGAAGTGCCAGGCATAGGACACATCGGCATCCACTACGCACCGGGAGAGTCGGAGAGCCATCTGTTTGGTGGAAACTCCAACTGGCGCGGTCCTGTGTGGATACCGACCAATTACGCCTTGATACAGGCAATCGAGAAGTTTCACCGGTTTCTCGGTGATGAATTCAAATACGAAGTCCCAGCACTCTCGGATGAACCTCTGACACTACGCGACATCGCCACGCTAATCTCAGAGCGCCTGGTCAATCTCTACCGACGGGATGGGGATGAGCGAGTGCCGGCTTTAAGGCGCGACAGTCCATTTCAAACCGAAGAGGCCTGGCGTGATCTGAGCCTGTTTTATGAATATTTTCATGCAGAAACAGGGCAGGGACTCGGTGCCGCTCACCAGACTGGCTGGACAGGATTGTTGGCCAATCTGGTGATGCGTCGATATCGCAAGGATATACCGGTGTTCTTGGGAGAGGATGAGTCGGTGGGATAGTTCATTGTCATTTTTGTATAGACATAAATCTTCTTTACACACTATATAAATTAAGCACGAAACTTACTGGGTAAGAGTCAGACAAGGTAGGCTTATAAACTATACTAACGGCGAAAATAGACACAAAAGGCGAGTAAATTGAGCTTGTAGGAACATTATTACAGAAGTAAAAAGTACAAGAGCAATTTATCAAAAGACCAACCATGTAGCAAATAGTGAGAAAAGATAATTACAATAGAAGAAACGACGTATGGTGAAGTGTGAAAGAATTCACAACTTAAAAAAGGTCGTTGATATGAAAGTTTTTACAGATTGATGAATTGCATGCCGTTTAAATAGAGTATGTCGATTCTAAATTAGAAAATTACATTGATAAGACAAGAACCTGTGATTAAACGACGTTTCTAATATTCTGATTTTGCTGACTTTATAATAAAGTTACCTGATAGAAATAGATTCTTGTTGATAAATAGCAACCACCATATAATTTGCACCTACCTCAAACTGCCTGGCGAGGATCAAAGGATAGAATAAAAAACCACGGATAGGTGTTAACCCTAGCTAGGGCAATTCCGGATTTTTCAACACCTCCGTTACGCATACATTAGAGTTGTCATCTAAATGAACTGGGTGGCATTCGATGGAAGCATACATGGAAGACTCTTCGATGTTGCTGAGTTCAACAGATAAAGAACTATGATTTTTTAAGGAGAAAGATAATGGGATTCGATTTAGGTGGAATCGGTAGCATGATTGGTGGTGTTGTTGGTGGTATGTTTGGAGGGCCAATTGGTGCGCAGATTGGTTCTATGATCGGTGGTCAGATTGGTCAAATGTTGCAACAAATGATGAGCCAGTTTGGATCAGAAAATGTTGCAGGAGGTTTGTCTAACTGTATTAATCAAAATGCTGCAAACGTTGCAAATCAGCATGTTGATAATTGTGGTCTACCACAGTTCATAAAAGATGAAATGAAAGGATTTATTAGCGATTGGTTAAGCAATAACACACAGAGTGTACCTTCTGACTGTCAGAGTGCCTGTGACTCAGTATATGACCAGGTAACAAATGGCCAGTGCCAAGGGTCAAGTACGCAAACTAGTTCTGCAGATTCATATAAAGAAGCTCAAAATAATGCTATGAGATGTAATGCAGAGGAAGAAGCAGAAGAGTCTAAAGAGGGAAAAGGTACTAGTAACTGGTTAGTGGCATTGGCAGGTGCGCTTGCTGAAGTGCAAGCAGAATTTTTAACGTCTGCAATGAAAAATATGGAAACAATGAGAGAAAACTCTCAAAAGGCTACTCAAGGTAAACCGCCAGAGAATGAGAGTCCGGAACAAAAAGAAGCAAGACAAAAAGATGAAGAGGCTGCTAGAAATGAATTTCTTATGGCTCAGTCTCAATATCAAGCAAATATGCAAATGTTTAATATGGTCGCGAATATGACTGCGACATCTTTGAAATCCCTTGGTGAAGGTTTGACATCAATTGCACGTAAACAGTAATAAATAATTGTTACTTTAAGTATGCCGGAGACCTTATTTGTAAGGCCTCCGGCATCATTTGTTATGACGAAAGGTGTTGTTCATGTTTTATATAATACACATGCTAACCATAATGATTTTACTGGTATTAGTAAGTTGTGGCGGCGGTGGAGGTGGAGATGATGATATATTATTAGAAGAGACAGATGAAACTGAACAAAACCTTAGTGTTTCCGGATACTTGTTCCCAGAGAAAAATGGAAGTGGCTTATTTTTAATTGATGCATCGAATGGTATTGGAGTTCCAATACCTAATACAAATTGGGATTCGCAAAGTGACACGTTTCCAAATGGTAACTTTTATAAGACCCCCGTAGATTATGATCGTAGTCAATTTGTTGTAAGCGCGCGTGGCTGCCGATACTATTCACTTGCTGTGGATATATCTTGTATTAGAATTCAGGATTATGACGGAAACTATATAGGAAATTTTGATTTATTTTATGATGTTTATGCTGTCCGCATGTCCCCAGATAAAGCTCACGTTGCATTATTTAGAAATATTAACCCAGGATCTACAGATGGGGAGTATTTAGAAATATACAATTTAAGTGGTGACTTACTAAGTGATAAGTTGCTAGAAACTCGTGCGTTCCAATGGCATCCAACTGAAGGAAGAATCGTATATCCGAGAAATAACCGGGAGCTCTACTTTACGAAACCGTATTCAACAGATGGTGATTATTACTTTGTTTTACCGGATGACGGGATAGATGGCGCAATTTATGACTTCAGTATCAGTCCAGATGGAATGCAAGTTGTACTAATAATGACGAGCAATGTAACTCAATTTACATCAGTACAAGCAAAAGCTTATATGATGAATATAGATGGTACAGGGATTAGATTGCTCGCTGATGTGCCTAGCAATAGAGAGGGTTATATAACAGATCCTTCATGGTCCCCTGATGGAAGATGGGTGCTTCTAAAGGAAGGCTATTCTGCGGGACAAGACAACAACACACCTGGCACCTCTGGATACTATTATATTGTTCCTACGGAAGATCAAGGTAAAAGTTATACCTTAAGTATTCTAGCCTCTGAAAGATCACCAGAAGTAATACAATTTAAACGTGATGTTGCACCAACTAACCCAGAAGATCAAAGGCTTACGGATAGTGCCCTATCTGGAAAATTAAAATGGATACCATAAAGTAATTGTTTAGAAACTTTGTGTTGAGTGAGTTAGATATCTAAACTTTAATGATATAGGGCTATTAAGTAATTAAATATTACACGTTACATGCAACAAGGAGGTTGTCATGATTAGTATATCTACAAAACTACTTGGTAGTTAAAATGCAGCTAATATGCTAATCGCTATAACTTAGCCAGAATAGTGAACTATGACTTAAGATGCTTGACTAAGTGTCTCCTTTAAAAGTCATACTAAGTAATGTTAATTTTGTAGTTAGATACAATGCCAGAGAACAATATTCTCTCTATAATGTATCTTCCCATGCTTTCAATATAATCCTATGTACTTGTATTCCTATAAGTTCGTTATGTTTTTATTTTCTATTGTAATGTTATATTCATGTGGTGGAGGCTTAGGTGGAGATGGTGGGCATACTGAACAGCCGAATAATCAAAGTATAAATAATAATTTAACTGGGTATTTATTCTCTGAGGAGTCTGGGCATAAAGCATACATAGTTAATCTATCGACAGGAGTTGCATCCGTAATCCCAAATACAGACTGGGAAAATCAAGATGAAAGATTTCCTTTCGGGATTGCTAGATATTATAAGTACTCAGTGCAAAATAGTCATTCCCAGTTTGTAGGGGTGGCAGTAAATTGTAAAGGAGAAAATTCAGACCCATTATCTGCAAGTATGTCATGTATTGTTTTTCAAGATTATTCAGGTAATTATTTAGGGCAACTTGACTTGGTGCATGATGTGTCACATGTAGAACTTTCGCCAGATGGGCAATATCTGGCGCTTTTTAGAAACTTTAATCCAGGCGTGTCAGACCAAGAATGGTTTGAAATATTTACGATAGATGGTCGATTCCTTAGTGATAAAAGGTTGCGAGCAAGGAATATTCAGTGGCTCTTTAATGGGAGTATTGTTTATGGTGATGGAAGGCGTTTCGTATTTACCAAACCATATTCTACCGATACTGACTATACCCTTACGTTGCCAGATAGCATAAATGATGGGTGGATATCAGATTTTGATATTAGCAGTGACCAGACTAAAATTGTTTTTACTTATGCAACAGAGAGTACAGCATTTACGTCAGTTGTTGCAAAACTCTATATGATGAATATTGATGGCACAAATGTTAGGTTGCTTGCAGATGTTCCTTCGAATGAGACAGCGAATATTTCTGATCCGACTTGGTCCCCAGATGGAGAGTGGATAATTTTGGAAGAAGGAAATATTGAGGGGCAAGATGTAAATGCTCCAGGCACAGCAGGTTATGTATATATAATACCTTCAGAAAATCTAGGTAAGGTTTTTATATTAAGCGTTGAAGATGGCAAAAGGTCACCGGAAGTAATTCAAGTATGGCACGATCAAGACGGTGCGGGACCTAGAGAAACTCTATCACTAAGATCATCTGGCCGCAGGTATGAATGGATACCTTGATTAATCAGTTAAAACTGTGATGAATCATGAGTAATGTGTATGTGTAGCTATTTAGCTTACTTACAAAGCAGTATTATTAAAAGGCAACTTTATAAACTGTTAATGGCAAGCAGTGTTGCTCAGGAGGCTGCTTCTTGTTGCGCAGCGCGGGATATTGGCACCTCTAATCGCTGTTCTTTTATTTGCCGCTCAGGCTCATTATACAGCCTACAGTAAAGTGAATGCTGTCCATGGCTGATACTTCAAGATCTAAAGCTAATGTAACATCGCATAGTCTATTTAGTAGGTACAAGGCAATTGCGGGCGCAGATAATCAGTTTCAAACTGAGAACCATTTAATTCTATAATATTTAGCTGTATCTACAGAGCAAGAATTAAATGCTCTGGATATGCCTATCAATGAAAATAATCACGGAAAACTATCAAAAGACTAATAAAGGTTAACAGCCAGATAAAGAGAGTATGAAACAAAAAAGCAAGCCAGAAAGATGAAGAGGGTGCCGGAATTGAATTACCTGGAACTCAGTCTCGGTACCATGCAAGCAAACTGATGTTTAATGTGGTTCCAAATGTGACTGTGACAGGTCTTAAGTCTTTGTGCGAAGGGCTGACTCCAAAAAAACGAAAGCAATAATAAATAGGTTTTTACTTGGTGTACCAGAAGCAATTGTAACCTCTGGTTTTATTATAATCTCTAGGAAGACATAATGTCATGTAAAAGGTATTTTCTACTAAATTGTGTGGCTTTGTTATTTATAACTTCATGTGGAGGAGGTGGTGGAAGTGGTGATGAACCTGAAACCACAAATACTAATTCATCAAATGAAGGCTTGTCTGGTTATTTGTTTTCTCAAGGTCCAGGGAATTATGCTTATTTACTAGATGCTTTATCTGGGAGTGCAAGTGTGATCGCTAATACAGATTGGTCAAGCCAAGAAAATCGATTTCCAGGTGGTCTTGTTAAATTTAGGAAGCGAGCAGTGCAAAATGACCATAGTTATTTTCTAGTCAATGCAATGCATTGTAAAAAAGAAAATGAAGATGCTCTAGCAAGAGATATGTCATGTATATATCTGCAGAATTATGATGGTAACTTTATAGATGGTTTTGATTTGTTACATGATGTATATGAACTGCAGATGTCATATGATTATCAATACATAGCGCTTTTTAGAGATTTTAATCCTGGGTCTTCTAATCAAGAGTGGTTTGAGATATATACAAGAAATGGAGATCTCCTTAGTTATAGAAGACTGGAAAGTAGAAAAATAAGATGGTTTAGAGATGGGCGAATAATGTACCTTGATGGTCCTCGGTTTGTAATAACTAAGCCATATTCTACCGAGGGTGATCGAACAATGACTTTGCCAGAAAATATTAGTAATGGTGGATGGTTAAGTGATTTTGATATTAGTAACGATGAAATGCAAATCGCATTTACTGTTGCTACAGATTCAACAGCTTTTACATCAATAGTAGCAAAGGCCTATGTAATGAATATAGATGGCACAAATATAAGATTATTGGCTGATGTTCCTGAGGGTGATCCAAAAATAACATCTCCTTCTTGGTCGCCTGATGGGCGCTGGATACTGCTTGAGGAAGGTTATGTGACAGGGCAAGATAGTGATGTATTAGGTGCGTCAGGTAATCTTTATGTTGTACCTGCGGAAGATCAAGGAAAAGTATATATGTTGTCTACAGTAACTAATGAGAGATCTAAAGAAGTAATTCCTTTCATACATGATATTGATGGGCCTGGTTCATCGAATGTTTTTAACACAAAATCATATGGTGAAGCATTTGAATGGATACCTTGAAGAAAAGGAAAAAATAATCAACAATTAATGGATTGCGTTCATCGCCTGTAAGCTTGATTTCAAATCAATATGCAAAAGATTTAAGTTTTTTGTAATGTGCTAGTAGAGAATCAAGATTCAGTTCATATGATACAATGCTTGTTGATGTGTGAATTACTTTATAGAAAAAATAGTGGTAATCTTCCTGCCTATAGCAACTTCTGGGTAGGCGTATGTATGTGTAAATAAGGTTGATAATTAGGTATACATAATAGAGAGAATGTAAAGATAGTAGTCAATGCAAAGAATAATTAGTAAATAATTAGTACGCAAGAATATATGCTCGAAGTTATGCTGAAGTGGTTTACGTTAGTTATATTATTAGTCTTATCCATTAACTCACATGCAGATCAAACTCTAGCATGGGAAGTTGAATTTGGTTGGAGAAGTAATTGGGTTGCGAATGATGTACAGACAATTAACTCAATAGGTAAAGTAAAAATAACAAAATTCTCACCATTTCAAGAAAAAATATGTGAAGTTGAACTTGCTAGTCACGAGTTAGCTGATATTGATTATTTTATTAATGAAATACCAAAGAATTTGCCATATGGGACAATAATACAATATATGGATAATTGTAGTGATGAGAAGGAAAACTATATCTATATAACAAAAGGAGATATAAAAAGAGGGTTTGTTTTTACTCGCTTAAATGAGTGTAGGTTAACGAAGGTCCCTTTCTGGTTAGACAATTTATTTGAAAAACTAGAACAAATAAAAAGGCGTATGAACAACTGCCTTTAACAAAAAAGTACAAAGAATTAGAACAGATTTTTAGTATTTCACTATGCTAAAATCTATCTGCATCAATCAGAAATCCCTGATGGCTGAGTGCTCTAGGGTGTTCTCCATAATCGCTCATTATTTCATTGGTCACGGATATCACGTTTGCTTCATTCCCATCAAATAAACCAAATATATGGTGAGCTACTTCATGCACTATAACCCTTTTCACAGAAAAAGGAACTTGGACGTCTATTGTGTCTTTAGACGCATCGTTATTGTAGAATTGAGTGTCTTCATCATAACTCATTTTATGTTTTCCATAAGAAGTGTAGCAGTATCCTTGAGCATAACGACCAATATATACTACAGGAATATTTGTGGTAGTGTAACCAACTCCACTTTCAGTGATTTCATATCTAAGAGGACTGCCTAGTTTAGATTCAGCCTTTGCTTCAAGGTCTTGAAATTTCTTATTGTTACGGAGTTCTTTCAGTTCAGTGTTAAGTTGATCTCTTGTCAGCTTTGGTGCGTAAGTTGGTTCTTCTGAGCTGTCTAATGATGTGGCGTTAAAAGATGGGCTGTGGCTTAGAGTATGAAGCAGTTTCTCGCTAGTAGTCGGTGATCTACTTAACGTTTCTGCTGTAGTTAAAGAACTGCTTATTTGATCTCCAGTGATTGTATTTTTAACATGCTCTAACCTACCATAATTGGTGTTTTCAGGATATGTCTTGGAGTCATTGGTTTCGTTGAAGCTTTTATTAGAACCATTTGAGTTTCCGGGCAAATTGAAGTTCTTATTAAGTAAGGCAGTGCTATCCATAGCAATATCTCCATATTATAAAAAAATAGTTACGGTAATAACTGCGATTATCTAATAATAAATAGTCTAGAAGAACTAGTGATCACCCTAGCTAGGGATAACCCATACTGCTATACCACGCTAATTCATATATGAATACTGTTGATAAAATGTAATTCAAGAACTGATTGTTAATATTTATTAGAACAATAAGTAAAAGAGCAATACTATTGATGCAAATTGTGAACTTATAAATACGAACAAGATAGATCGAGCATGGTAAATTAGAATTAGTTTTGTGATTTTCGTTTTCGAACTTTAGTAGCTGACTCTCTAATAGGTGATCTTTTTTTGGTGGGGTAGTAAATATAAGAAATCGCGGATTCAATTTCGAGGTGCATAACGGTTTATGCAGCTTACGCAGCCAGATGATTATGCATCAATTGTGCTGGCGTTTTGAAGCCAAGCGTCTTTC
>NAUB01000006.1 GCA_003676145.1 gamma proteobacterium symbiont of Stewartia floridana
TTCGCTCATGTAGAACAACTACACGTCGCTCATTCTGCCTTGCTGGACGAAAAAATAGCCCCAGCAGGGCCGATTGGATTAGTGTTAACAGGCCCTAGCCTTGAACCAGGAACAGTAAGTCTCAGATGAGGATCTTCACGGTCTCAGACATCCACATCGACTTTGCGGTGAATGAGCAGTGGATCGCCAATCTCTCCGACTCGGACTATCTGGATGACTGTCTGATCCTGGCCGGCGACATCTCAGACTCGGAGGCCCGCATCGCACGCTGTTTCGATCAGCTGAAAGGGAAGTTCAAGGAGGTGTTTTATGTTCCCGGCAATCACGACATCTGGGTTCGTAAAGACTCCACGGCCGACTCCATTGAGAAGTTTTTCAAGCTACTGGAACTGGCGCAGCAGCATCAGGTGATCACCGAACCAAAGCGTCTCAACGGCACCAGCATCGTTCCACTCTTCTCCTGGTACGACCTCAGTTTCGGCACCATGAGCGATACCCTGTTGGGCAAGTGGATGGATTTCACCCACTGCAAATGGCCCGAGTCCCTGCAGACGCCGGAGGCGCAAAATCGCTTCTTCCTGGATAAGAACAAACTCCAGCTGGCTCACTCGTCCGAGCGGGTGATCACCTTCTCCCACTTTCTGCCGCGCATCGATGTGATGCCGAATTTCATTCCACACCGGTTTCGCGACATCTACCCGGTACTGGGCAGCCCACACCTCGATACGCAGATTCGCACTCTCAACTCAGATATCCATATCTACGGCCACAGTCATGTCAATCGGGTGGTGAAGATCAAAGGTGTTCGCTACATCAACAACGCCTTCGGCTACCCCTCGGAGACCCGCATTGCAGCGAAGAGACTCATGGAGATCGATGGTTGAGGGGGATTGTGGCGCTTTGGTTACTTTTTTGATTTCTGCAATTGGCCGCGAATGGACGCAAAGCACCGCAAAGGTTCGCGAATGACTGCTTAAAAGCCCCTCTCCCTTGATGGGAGAGGGGAGCTACTCTCTTATTTGCAATTCTCATGCTGACGACGAAGGATGGAAGCACCGGATCCTGAATAACTAATTTGCGAGCATTATTGGCGGTGATTGGCGTCCATTCGCGGCTTACACCGATAACAGGCAATCAGAGGTTCTCCGGCTTTGATCCCACCATTCGAGACCGATCAGCGAAACTCAGGCAACCGACTTTCCAGCCCAGGTTTTGCGCTTCGTTTCATCGCTCATCAGATGGTGGTCGATGAGCAGCTTATAGGCGAGCTTCACATCCTTGTTGGAGAGGGCTTCGAAACCGGTGATCGATTCGGGCCAGGAGCGGGTCCAGCGCAATGCGTTCTGACCCTCCTGGGTAAAGGTTGAGTCACTGATCACACGGGTTGCGCAGTGCAGCTTTTCCGAGCCAAGCCAGTTGACCAGCGGAAACTCCAGACGCCTGGGATCATCCTCGACGACGGCGGCATCGACCAGTGTCGCCAACTCAGGATAACGGGCCGCCAGCATGCGGAACATATGCTGAATCAGGGCGATGGTAAAGATCTTCATCTGCACCCGGCGTTGCCGCTTGGAGGAGAGGCGCTGAATCAGTTTATAGGCATGTAGCGCCGGGCGAAGATCCTTGGCGAGAAAACGCTTCAGAAAAGCGGGATCCATCACCGCTTGACTCTCGAAATCGAGATAGGTGGTCTCCTTACCCTCTTTGGAAAACATCTGCTCCGCAAGCAGAACCGGATCACTGACATACAACAGAGCGTGGCATTTCAACTCCCGTAACAGGGCCTCTGTGGCCAGTAGACCATGACTCTCCTTGAGAATCAGGATCGGATCCGGAGCGGCCTCCTTATCCTCTGCCATCAGATCGTATCGCTTCTCCGCCTGCGCTCTTTCGGCATAGAAGCGATAGACCCGGCTCATCGGATGGTCTGCCGACAAAACCTTCTGGTAGGGCATCGCCAGCCTCTCCCCCTGATTGGAGAGGGTGAGCTTGGGCTCGAACTTGGCCAGAGGATTATGGACGTAGTGATTCTCCGGCAGTGACTGGGAGAGCAGCTGAACGAAGTGGCCGATGCCGGCACCGTCGACCCCCAGCACCAGATGGATATCACCACCATTACCCATGTACCCCGCGTGGGGCATATGCTGTTTATTGAGGCGTTTTTTCCAAAGTAACTGGCTGAGAAGCAGGCGCTTGTTTGGCTTGAGACTCTTTTTCATTCAGGGATCTCATCTGTTCACATCGTCCCTGAAGACTCTAAGAGAGAGGCATACTATTCAATTTCTAGTGGAAGTATAAGACAACCGCTGTGAAACCGGTCGCTATTTCACAAACAGCAGGTGGGCACTGCAATTGAAAATCAGAACAGCGTAAAAGCGCTCATGTGATTTGAATCGAGCAGATCATTTCAACAATTTGCCAACTTTCGCGGTGTTTTGCGTCCATTCGCGGCAAAATCTTGAAATTTATCAATAATTATCCAACAGCTGCTCGATCAAACGGGTCAGTCGATCCAGAGCGCCCCGGTTCTTATCCACCAGCTCCCGCCCCGCCTCACCGATGCGGCTGCGTTCACTGGCGTCGCTCAACCACCGGGTCACCTGTTCCGCCAGGGCTTCGGCCGAGGCAACTTCAACGGCGGCCTGCTGCTGGGTGAAGAGCTGTTTGATCTCATTGAAGTTGAACATGTGAGGACCGAACACCACCGCGACTCCCTGGGCTGCAGCTTCGAGGATATTGTGCCCGCCATGGGGCACCAGACTGCCGCCGATGAAGGCCGCATCGGAGGCGCCGATGAAAAGGGTCAGCTCGCCCATGGTATCGCCCAGGAAGACCCCGGTCTCTTCGTCGCAGGCGATCTGCTGACTTCGCCTGACCAAAGAAAAGCCGGCCTCTTCAACCAGCTGGGCCACCCGATCAAAGCGCTCCGGATGGCGCGGCACCACCACCAGCAACGCATCTCCGATATGCCGACGCACCTCCATGTGGGCCTGCAGCACCAGCTCATCCTCCCCCTCGTGGGTGCTGGCGGCAATCCACACCGGTCGGGCAGCGCCCCACTCCCTGCGCAGCACATCGGCCCGTTCCAGCAGGCTGCCTGGCAGGTGGATGTCATATTTGATACTGCCGATCACCTCCAGCTGCTCCGGTCGGGCACCCAGGGTATGGAAACGCTCCGCATCCGCCTCCGCATGGGGGGCGATCAGGGTCAGATTGCGCAGCGCCTGTCGGGTCAGTCCGGCCAGCTTGTGATAACCCCGGGCAGATCGCACCGACATACGGGCATTCGCCAGCAGGGTGGGGATCTTCTCCCGCTTGGCGTGATAGATCAGATTGGGCCAGATCTCGGTCTCGACCAGGATCAGCAGCCTGGGCCGATAGGCCTGCAGGTAGCGCTGCACCACCCAGGGCAGATCGACCGGCGCATAGCGATGCGCCACCTCATTACCGAACAGGGCTTTGACACGCTCGGCCCCGGTTGGGGTGGTGGTGGTGATCAGCAGCGGGTGGTCGGGGTAGCGGTCGAGCAGGCGCCCGACCAGTGGCGCAATCGCCTGCACCTCGCCCACCGAGACTGCATGGATCCAGATGCCGTCCTGGTCTTCAGGCGGATCAAAAACACCAAAACGCTCCAGCCAACGCTCCCGGTAGGCTGGCGCCTTTCGCGCCCGCCAGAACAGACGCAGCGGGTAGAGCGGCGTCAGCAGCATCAGCAGTAGTGTGTAAAGGTATCGCATAACAAGCAGCGCTTAAGCGGCAGAGATTATCCCTCTTCCTGACTGTCGAACTGTTCGCTGAACTGGTGGCGGCAGAGTTGGTAATAGGCGCCCTGCTGCTCGATCAGCTCTTGATGGCGGCCCGACTCGATCAACTCACCGTCGTGCACCACCAGGATCTTATCCGCGTGCTGAATGGTGGAGAGACGATGGGCGATCACCAGGGTGGTTCGCTCCTTGGTCAGGGTCTGCAGCGCCGCCTGCACATGTCTTTCCGATTCGGTATCCAGCGCCGAGGTGGCCTCATCCAGCAACAGAATCGGCGCATCCTTGATCAACGCTCTGGCGATCGCCAGCCGTTGACGCTGCCCACCGGAGAGGCGCACCCCGTCCTCGCCGATACGGGTCTCGAATCCCTCAGGCAAACGCTCGATGAACTCCAGGGCGTGGGCGCTTTTGGCCGCTTCCCGTATCTGTTCCATGCTCGGTTCGCCCTGAGCCCCATAGGCGATGTTGGCCGCCACCGTATCGTCGAACAGCACCGACTCCTGCCCCACATAGGAGAGCTGCCGACGCAGACTCAGCAGACTGAGATCCTGGGTGTCGACGCCGTCGATCAGAATCCGCCCGCCGGTTGGATTGTAGAAGCGGGGAATCAGGTTGGCGATGGTGGTCTTGCCGCCGCCCGAGTGGCCCACCAGTGCCACGGTGCTGCCCGGGGTGATCTCGAAGCTGATCGGTTTGAGGGCATCCTTATCCATATTCGGATAGCGGAAGGCGACCGACTCGAAGCTCACCCGACCCGCAACCCGCTGCAGCTCCGACTTGCCGACATCGGCCTCCGGGGGCTCATCGATCAGGCCGAATACCGTCTCGGCCGCCGCCAATCCCTTCTGCAGCGGCTGGTTGATCCCGGTAAGGCGCTTCAAGGGTGAGAACAGCAGGCCGATGGCCGCCATCAGGGAGACGAAACCGCCGATGGTCAGCTCCCCCAATACCGTGTCATGAGTACTCACGTAGACCAGTGCCGCAATCATCGTCGCACCGACGATCTCCACCAGAGGCATATGAGCGGAACCCGCCACCTTGCTCTTCATGTTGTAGCGGCGCACCCAGTTGGCCCGCTCCAGAAAGCGCTTCTGCTCATAGGGGCGGCCTTCGAAAATCTTGATCACCTTGTGACCCCGCACCGACTCCTCCAGCACCTGGGTCATCACCCCCATGGTGCTCTGCAGAGAGCGGTTGACCCGGCGTAGCCGGACCGCCAGCAGACGCACGGTAATCACGATCACCGGCAACGCCAGAAAGATCACCATGGTGAGCATCCAGTTCAGATAGAGCATATAGGCCATCAGACCGATCACCACGATGGTGTCCTTGACGATGGTGGTCAGCACCTTGGTGGCCGCCATGGTCACCTGGTTGACGTTATAGGTCACCTTGGAGATCAGGGTACCGGTGGCATTGCTGTCGAAATAGGGGGTGCCCATGGTGAGGATTCGCTCGATCATCATGCGGCGCAGATCGAGTACCACCTTGCCGGCCACCCACTCGAAGGCCACACTGGTAACGAAGTTCATCACTCCGCGTACGGTGAACAACAGAATCAGCAGGATCGGCGACCAGAAGATATAGTCCGGATCCTTCTCCACGAAGCTGCCGTCCAGCATCGGCTTCATCAGAATCGGGATCAATGGTTCGGTCATCGCCAGAATGATCATTGCCGTGAGGGCGCCGCCAAACTGTTTCCAGTAGGGCTTTACCCGCTGCAGCAGCCGGAAATAGAGCTCCTTGCCCGACATGCCGGAACCATCGGTTGTCTCACTGGCCATCGCGCATCGCCTCGACGATCCGGCTGGTGGAGCGGCCGGGCAGAAAATCGAGCACCCGCACCTCTCCGCCGTTGTTGACCACACAATCGTAGCCGGCAATCTGTTCCGGCTTGTAGTCGCCACCCTTCACCAGCAGATCGGGTTTGACCGCACAGATCAGGGACTCCGGCGTATCCTCACTGAACGGCACCACCCAGTCCACCGAGGCGAGACCGGCCAGCACCGCCATCCGCTGTTCGAGCGGATTGATGGGTCGATCCTCGCCTTTCAGGCGGCGCACTGAGTCATCGTCGTTGACCGCCACCACCAACCGGTCGCCCAGCTGCTTGGCCTGCTGCAGATAGCGCACATGCCCCTCGTGGAGGATGTCGAAACAGCCGTTGGTCATGACAATCCGCTCCCCCAGCTGGCGCGCCGTTTCGCTCGCCTCGCAGAGACTCTCCCGGGTCTGGATGGTATGGAAATCGAAATCCCCCTGGCGGCTCAGAGCCCCCTTCAGTTCGCCCAGGGTGACACTGCCGGCACCCAGCTTGCCGACCATCAGACCGGCCGCCACATTCGCCAGACCGGCCGCCTCATGGATCGGCATGCCGGCCGCCATTCCCGCCCCCAGGACACCGATCACCGTATCGCCGGCGCCGGTTACATCGTAGACTTCGCGGGCCCGGGTCGGCAGATGCAGTGGTGGGGCATCTTTCTGAATCAGCAGCATACCCCGTTCACTCAGGGTCACCAGCAGGGCATCCAGGTTCAACGATTCACGCAGCGCCATACCCCGCTCATTCAGCGCCTGATCGGTTTCACAGGAACCCACAACCGCCTCGAACTCTTTCAGGTTGGGCGTCAGCAGGCTGGCATTCCGATACTTCTCAAAATCGCTCCCTTTCGGGTCCACCAGCAGCGGCACCCCGGCGGTTCTGGCCGCACTGATCAACTCTTGAGGCTGCTGCAGCGTTCCCTTGGCGTAGTCGGAGAGAATCACCAGATCGCTGCTGGCCAGCTGTTGTTGATAGTGGTTGCCCATTTCCGCCAGATCGACCTGCCACATGGGCTGTTCGAAATCGAGCCGTAACAGTTGTTGATGCTGGCTGATCACCCGTAGTTTGGTGATAGTGGGTACTGACTCACTTAGCTGCAGCAGACACTCGACGCCCGACTCGGTCAGCCGCTCAGCCAGTCGTTCGCCGGCCTCATCCCGGCCGATCAGCCCACACAGTGCCACCCCAGCCCCGAGGCTGGTCATATTCAACGCCACATTGGCCCCACCCCCGGGCCGTTCTTCGGTATCATGCACATGCACCACCGGTACCGGGGCCTCGGGTGAAATTTTGGCGGCCGCACCCTGCCAGTAGCGATCGAGCATCAGATCGCCCACCACCAGAACACGCGCCTTACTGAAGTCAGGAAGTTGAAATTGCATCAAACAGTTAACACAGATTGGGACAAACCCCCTAGTTTAGGGGTGGTGACAGGCAGTAACAAGCTGAAATCAAGAACCGAGCATGGCAAAACGGCGTAAACACTCACTCTATTCCCCACTAAACTGGCCCGCCTGGGTGGGACTCGGCCTGCTGTGGCTGATCAGTCAGTGGCTGCCCTATCGCATGGCCCTGCCCCTGGGTCGGGGCATCGGCGGGCTGATATACCGCCTGTCAGCCAAACGCCGGCACATCGCCAGGGTCAATCTGCAGATCTGTTTTCCCGATAAATCTGAGCAGCAGATCGAGACGCTGTTGAAACAGCACTTCGACTCCCTCGGCATCGGCATGCTGATGATCGGATTCGCCTGGTGGGCGAAAGACAGCAAGCTGCAACCCCTGGTGGAGATCGAAGGGCTGGAACACCTGCAACGCAGCCTGCAACAGGGCAGAGGGGTGATCCTGCTCTCCGCCCACTTCACCGATCTGGAGATCACCGGGCGGCTGCTGAGTCTGTTTCAACCCATCGCCGTGATGTATCGCCCGCATGAAAATCCGGTCATCGAATGGGCCTTCACCCGTAACCGGCAACAGCGCTTCGAGGCGGCCATCCCACGAAACGAGATCCGACAGGTGGTGCGCACCCTGAAAAAGAATCTGCCGGTCTGGTATGCACCGGACCAGAGCTTCAAAGGCCCCAACAGCACCCTGGCCCCCTTCTTCGGTGAACCGGCTGGCACCAATACCGCCACCTCCCGACTGGCCAAGATCAGCAAGGCCGACACCATCCTCTTCTCAGGCTATCGCAAGGCGGACGAGAGCGGCTACAAGCTGATCATTCATCCACCCCTGGAGGCGTTTCCCACAGAGGATCTGCCGGCAGATGCAACCCGAATCAATGGTTTGATCGAGCAGGCTGTGAGCTATGCCCCGGAGCAGTATCTGTGGATCCACCGACGCTTCAAGAAACGCAAGGTGATACCTGACCCCTATTAGGGCCTGCAGGGACAGTTTTGATCTCCAGCCAGGCAGTATGCGTGTGTTGTCACCACTTCATCATGGGCAGAGGATTCAAAGGGTGCTTTAAAAACCATCTTCCTGCCCGCCTGGCCAAGGCCGCGTGAAAACCGGCATTGGGAAAAGCCGCTCTGACCTCCTGCACCGTTGACCTGGCAATACCGAAGCGGAACAGACCCATTGAAAAGTCGACCAGATCCCCTTGCCTGAAGAGCTCCACCAGCGGCAGCGCCTGATCGTCATAGGGGCGGAGTTTGTGGTGCTCGGTAATCATCAGCCGGATCTCTTCCGACCAGGCCTCAAGCCCCTGGCTGTGCAGATAGGCCAACATCGGCGGCAACGATGGGGGAATATAGTCCACCGTATCCTCGATCCAGATCCCCAGATCGTGAAAAGCCCCGGCGATCAGAATCTTCTGCCGAGCCTGTTCATCGCAATCGGTCAGCATCTGACAGAAGTGAACCATCCTGTAGACGTGGTTGCGATAGCCCAGATACTCCGCACCGATCAGCGACTGCCATTCGGCGAAGATCTCCTCCAGCAACGCAATCTCTGTCTCAATCTTCACGCTTTGTCTCCGGCTTACAGTCGATAGCCTCCTGCCCCACGATCTCATCCAGTCGATAACTATCCTCAAGCTCCATCAGCAGCCTGGCCTTCTCAACCTTTGCGATCTCCGACCAATGCCTCTCCTCCAACGCACCCACCATGGCATAGAGAAAATTCAGGCTCGGCTTCGCTCCAGCAGAGTGCATCAGCCTTTTGTAGGCACCAACCGCACCGATGGTCTGCAACTGAAGCCTGGTTTTGATTCCCACCTCGTTGAGAGCCTTTTCTGACTTAGGGCCGAGCCCTTTGAGTTTACTCAATTCCCCCATCGTTTCACCCAGAGCATCTTGGATTCGTGCGGAAAGGCACTGACAGATTACTCAGCCGATTCAAGCGGTTGATAGTTTTCAGGCAGAAAACGGGGCGTACAGATGGCATAGAAGATCAGATCCTCGGAGCCGGTATTGGTAATCCGCTGAGGGACCATCGGCGGAATGGTGACCAGATCTCCCGCTTTGACCGATTCAGCAGGCGTCTCACCGATCTCCACACGACCCTCACCACTGATGATCAGGTATCGCTCCGCGGTTTCCGACAAGCAGTGCCAACAGGTTGTCACACCCGGCTCAACCCTGGCTCTGGCGATGGAGCATTGCGGATCATCAGCGCTATTGTTCAGCTCGATGATATGGCACCGCTCCTCGGTATAGAACTCACGCTCTGAATCCAGATGCCTGGTTTGCGGCTTCATCTTAAAAACTCACAGCAGATCGATTACACATAAGGACTCAGCACTTTTGCCGCCGCCAGGGAGATGATCACCACCAGCCAGAAAATGGGCAGCAAAAACAGCCACCTGAAAAGCTTTTGCTGGATATCTTCCAACACCAGCAGACCGGAAAACAGACCAACCCCCATAAATGTGAGGCATACATAATTCAATGGCGGTTTAGCATAAAAGATCAGAATTGAGAAAAGAATCCCAACAGCAAACAGAAATTGCAGAATCAGTTGATAGTGTCTTGTTGAAATCGCGCTCATAACAGATCCCTGTTTAAGTCGCACAGCCCAGCGGATATCCCTTTATCCAGCGCTCAACATCTCCCCGACGATTGCCCAGTCTGATATTCATACATACAGGCCTGACCACCTTTGGTGGCATATTCATGCAGAGGTGAATCAAAATCCGCTATCAGTTCAAACCCCAATTTTTCATAGAATCCACTGGCGCCCGACCGGTTGGTCTCCACAATGATCTCCTGCACACTGCCGGACCTGCAATGAGCTTCAAACCCACACCACAGACGACTGCCGAGACCCACGCCCTGATAGTCGTCGGCCACCACAAACAACACAATTTCACTTCTGCCCTGCCCGACAATGGCCGTTCTGTTTTTCTGGTGCTCTTCTATTGCCCGAATCAGTCTCTTCTTATCATCCGGTCTGTGCCCGCTGACTGTCAGCAGACGCCATAATATTTGCAGCGTGAACAACAACTTGCCTTTAGGCTTAACTGCATATTCATTATAGCCGAAAATGAACCCGACCAAGCGGCCGTCATCTTCCGCAACCCGACAGTAATTGCTGCTGCTCAGAGAGCCACGGGTATAGAGATACTTCGCCAAAGCGGACATTTCAGCGGGTTTGAAAATCTCATCAAAGCCCCAGGCCTGAGCAACCAGGGCTTCACATAATTCATAATCCGATTGCCTGTAAGGCCTTATGGTGATGTCCATTGTTTGGCTGGTACCGTTGTATTGGAGACGCCATTTAACTACCACTCAGCTGAACACTGGGTTCAATTCTGATCCCTCCCGCCCATCGCATGAGCCGGATTGAGAGCAGAGCAGACAATTGCCATCGTATAGACACAACGCTCATATCAATGGCGGCGTCTCTGGCAAGTCAGCTAAGCCTGCCTGCATTGATAAGCCTAAGAAATTTCAAGGTGGGTTACTGTAACCATTTGTATAAACGGCCTGGTTATTTGTAACAGTCAGCCGATCCACACAATCAACTGAATGCAGACGCCATGTTCAAGCCCCTTTTGGCCTGGAGATGGCGTGGCGAACCACTGACAGCAGATCATCGAGCGGCAGAGGATCCTTATCCTTGAAGTTGATACACCCCTTGCCTGTCTTGATATGCGGATGGTCTGTCTTGAAGGATTCGATGTGTGCTGCGCTGCAGGTGTAGAGCGAGATATAGTTTTTCTGATTGGCCAACGCGACCCAACCTTCACCCTGCCGATAGGTTGGCATCCGGTAGTGCATATCGACAACCACATCCGGATACTCATCAACAATCATCTGATGAAGCAGCATAAATCTTGCTTTACGCGCCTCAGGCAGATCGGCAATGTAACGATCGACAGTTTCCACCATCTTGTCTCAAGCGGTCATGAAAGAGTGATTTAAAACACCCAGGCTATCAATAGCCAGTTCAATACAAAAAACAGAAAAAAACCGGGGATCATGAATTGAAGCTCGCCAATCAGACCATCACCGGAAAACAGCGCAAACAGTACCAGCAGAACAACAGAGACAAAAAATGAGATAACAGCAGAATCCTTGACGCCCAATCCCGGGCTCAGGTGTATCCTGGCGAGCTCCGAGAGTTCAGGTAACATCAGCACCAGAACAACCCCAAGCACCAACAACATGGCAATCAGCACAATCGCGATGGTTCGCGACTCACGCTTATCCTTTTTGTCAGTCTCACCGATCATTGATCATCTTTCCTGGGACGGATAATCTCACTGATCCTGTTTGGATCAGGCAGCCCTTTTGCAACGATTTCCGGACTATCGCCAGCGGTGTAGATTTCGATCGTACCGACACCAAAAATTCGATCGAAAAAGGATTGTTTTACCTTGGTGGTTCTTACACTGCTGATATTGACCTCAGAGCGTTCCTTGCTCAGAAGCCCCTTTTCATAGAGGATTTCAGAGTCGTTTATGGTTAATTTTGAGGCTTTGTTTTGCAGATGCCAGACAAGCAGTATAACCAGACCGATACCAAACACCGGTATCAGGATAATAGAAACAATAAACCCTATCGGATTGTTTTTGAACATGACAGGATGCTCTGAGTAGAGTTCACTCATGATACAGCTCCTAGAACTTAAGAATTACAGACTGACCAACCTGTTTGTCGGCACCGGCATTGTAATACACCACCAGAGAAACCAACAGCTTCCGGGTCAGTTTTGACGCCCTAATGATCGGATCGATGAATCAAACAACGAAAAGGAATAACGCAATTCATCGACCAGGATTGAAAACCACACTGAATCTACCTGTTTTCCTTACGGATTGTTATTTCTTGTCAACAATCCGTCACATCACCCAATGAAACAACCCTATCCAGAAGATCGACCTTGCCGGCCTGTATGACACTTGCAACGATCCCCCCGTGACCGCGCATTGCATTATAGCCACCCTCCCCCAAAGCCAGCTCTATCTTACTACAGGGGTGACAAAGCCCTCGGAACTCAAGGACTGCCTCTCCAAGCTGGAAATGCTTATTCTTCAAGGCCAACAGGTTGATGCCCGAAACCACAATATTTCGGCGTAAGATCTCTGGTTGAACACTCTTACGATGGAGGCATCCGGCTATGACCTGAAGATGCTCATATTGGATCAGTGTCACCTGCCTGGCACTCGAGGCGCGCCCCTTGAAGCGATCACCCACCAGACCCGTGCCTATCTCTATCCTAACTGAATCGAGCGTGCGCATGGTTTCACCACGTGCCGGTCTTACCCCAATCCACTCAACACGACCGGTCTGGGGCAGATTCGACATCAATGCCTGTAACGATTTAGCCATATCTGAATCGTAATGATCTTGCACTCATTCCGTTGCAAACCTCAATTCGTAAGTACCATACTCCCAGTACTTTCTGCCAGGACTGGATGGACCAATCCATCCCTTACCCACCAACTCCTTGGCGATATAGTGATTGATAAAGCCATGCCCAACCAATAATACGGATCGATGTTCCGACGCCAGATCGATCAATCTCTCTGCAGCCACTTTTGCTCTCGACCTGGCGGCACGATAGGACTCGCTGTTCTTTGAGAATCCCATGAACCACAGAGTACGCAGTACGATCACCCAGATCTCCAGCGGAAGTTTGACCGACACCTTGTCAAAATAGGGCAGGTTCATTTCACGAAACAACCGCTCCGAGAGATCAATCCGCTCTACCCCTAGCGCTGCCGCGGAATCCACAGAACGGTTAAGATCACTGCAGACGACAAAAAGATGTTGCGATGCTTGCTCAACACTATCCATTGGAGGTCGATCGTTAATCGTTGCGTTGTCATACTCCTGTTCCAACACCTTAAACTCAGATCCCCGAACCTTTCGTTGCCACTCAAAATCGGGACTGCCATGTCTCAATAAAGTAATGCGCATGTAAGTCTATACCCTGAAGCCTGTTCATTCTTCCGTTATGAATAACCATTCATGAAATGGGAGTATATAAAAGAACTGTTATAAATCGATCTCATATTCCATCACAACAAAACTATCGAAGATATCCGTATCCGGCCCCCTCTCCCTGAACAATTTCAATTCACCACGGGATGACCATTTTTCAAAAACAGTCACTCGCACTATGCATCACTGTTCTTTCGGCTGGAGTGGACACCTTCAGGCAGATCAATTCGTTTACCAGAGTTCCGGCCAACAAAGTGCTTTTGCACACCGTACGACACCTTTAGTTTCACCAACGCCATCTTGGTTCAATCGTAATATCATCCAGGCCTCCGGATAGTCGAGTTCATAGGGGGGAAAAATAGCATGAGCCGCTGTGAACCCTGCACGTTGATAGTAATCCGGATTACCAAGCACCAGAACATAGTCTGCCTTGAGTTGAGTCAGCCTCTCTATCCCTCGCCTGATCAATGCAGTTCCAATTCCACGCCGCTGGAATGCCGGATGGACAGCCAGCGGCGCCAGAATATAGCCTGATCTCTCAGCATCCCCCTCAACCGAGGCTTTACTGAAGATGACATGCCCCACTACCAAGCCATCTATAGACGCTACCAGGGAGATCAGAGGCCGAGCCGTGGAATCCTGCAACAACTCAACTGCCAGCCGGGCTACGCGATCGCCTTCGGTTTCGCCAAATGCTTCCCGATGGAGCTCAACCAGCGTGTTCAGGTCACTATCGACTGTGTCTCTTATAATCAATCTTTCTCCGCCCACTCGCGGATCTTGCGCTTAAGTTTCTTCTCGACCTTTTCGCTGATCTCTTCCCACTCTCCATCAGACCCGGTGGACTCATCCTCCTCTGCCCACGCCTTCAGTCTGCGCATCACTTTCTTCTCGACTTTGTCTCCAATCTCATCCCACTCTTGATCACTCTCCCTCTCCTGCTTCGTCTTGCAACTGGCATGACAACCGCCACCCCAGACCATGATCACTCCGAGCAGGAAACCAAAATCGTACCACCCCCCACTGTTGTCCACTTCATAGACAACCACATTGTCATTGAACAGATGGATCACCAGACTGATTACCGAAATTACACCATGCCAGAGGCCCCAGAAGAATCCTGCAGGACTCTCTGCTGTGAACTGCGAATCTCCTGCTGTACAGGAAGTGAGCGCGACCGCTAGCAGGAGAACTGCAATGAATCGTACTGATGCGTAAAGCTGACTCATATCTTCCCCCTTAACCCTATGCAACGGCTAACACCATAAATGTCAGGCTGACCCTGGTGTCAGTCAGGATCTTTTATCCTCCAGAGTGAAGTCCAAACATATTGCCTTCCGAATCGACTACAATTGAAACACAGCCATATTCAGCGATTTCCGTTTTGGCCTGATGAATTTGACCTCCCGCCTCTTCCACACGGGACTCCTCTATCGCGCAATCCTCACAAGAAAAATAGACCAGTGTACTGTTACCTCCAGCTGACATTCCCTCCATTTTCACCAGTGCTCCAGGGGCGCCATAGTGTTCCTCATCAGAAGGAAACGACCATATCTCCAGCCCCGAGTTTGTAGGATCATCCAACTTTTCCAACGTTACATTCAGTACAGACTGGTAAAAATTTCGCGCTCTTTGCATATCTTCAACATAGATCTCAAACCAGGCGACTGGATTAGTTTCCATGACATATCCTCTTGTTCTTATCGAATTGGTTATTTTACGAACTGATTCTGCTTAGAGTGTAGACCAATCAGTATCGGCCCAATGTGAAAGGCTTGCGCACTCCTGCTACTCATGGGCAGCAACAGCCAATGGACTGATAGCGTTAAGCTATTGATTTAGGGGCACACGTAAGCTGAAGCTGAGCCTGCCGCCTCAGAGCGCAAAAAAGACAACGCCATCGAGTATCGCGAAGTCAGCGCCTCGCTTGATATGAAACCCGTTACCAAGTTTCAGATAGCCTCTCGCCTCAACAGGCAATCCTGCTTTGTCTCCTACCAGAAGCCCATCTGCGATAACCTCGAATTCAACAAACTCATTCGCAAAAGATGATCCGGCCCTGGGCGCCGGGTCATGAATAACCAGATGACCTTCACCAAACCCCGCCAGAGTCACCCAATGACCACCGATTCGCCTGTACTCGTTTTTCTGCCTGTGGTATCGGTACCAGCCCACATTCAACCAGGCGGCAGAGCGACTCGATATGGCACTTTTCAGCCGATCAAGATCGGGCAGTCTGCTCCCCGCCGAATATTTTTTCGGATGCTTTCTCCACCCCTGATACTCAAGGATCCTATAACCACCAAACATCTCATTGGCTATTCTGTTGACACCTCGCAAGACCCCAGTGGTACCGGTACCGTTAACAAGGCTTGTACTCATGTAGTCAGAAGAGGCGAGCAATGAGATCATCTCAAGCTGCTGATAACTGCCACCCATCGTCACAAGTGAATTCGACACAGCAACAGGGGCACAAAACTGCTGACCATTACCACTCCCTGCAAAGGTAATATCCGTCTGAGTAAAATCTGCGATTTGATTGATATAGGCAAGCTCTGCCTGAACGGCTGTTGCAAGCAAGAACAGAATAACGAATCCAGGGAATATCTTCATATTGAAATTGCAATTCAAGCCCGCCGCACTGACTCGAAGTCATCAGTGTACCGTTTGCTAATCACCACCCCCTCACTCATCATCATGAAAACCCTTGATTCTAAACCCGCTACGCTTCTTGGTTCTGTTCACAGAATCCATCATGACCAGAATTGCAATCACAGAGAAGACTACAGCAAACAACACCCCTTCAATCAGACCAAGATAGTAGGTACTCACAATCAGCAGAACAGAGAATGCAGCAAACAACACCAATCCAGTGAATGACGAGGGTCTTTCACTACCAAGCGTTTTACCAAGCGGCAGTTGCCTGTGGAGGAGTTTGTGGAGTTTCCTGCCAAGCGATCCTTCTTTGCTGTTCCTATTCTGCGTCATCATCCTGTCCCTAGAGATCAACCCTCAATGCGCTCGATCGTTATGAATTTCATACAGACTCCCTATCCATCAAACAGCGAACAGCTCCTTAGATCATTTTTTCCAACAAGCATAGGGCCAAATAGCTTTGCTATCTGCTGGAAACACCCCACCATCGGTCTGTTTGTAAGCAATTGAAACAGCCTTCTCACTTGCCGGCAGAGCCTTCATCGATTCAGTATCCACAGGCATGCTGTTACGGTAAAGCGCATTGGGGTCCATCCAGTTCCCATTCACAGGAATCAGAACGCTTCCCGTATCGTAGTACTCCGGTCGATCTGAATAGAGAATATCAAAATGGAGTGCGGGGCGTCGCGTTCTCCCCCAGCATGGCTTGCCTTTAAGCTCACAACCAAGCACGCCGCTGTTACCCGTCTCACCTAGAATATCACCCATGCGTACCGATTGACCGATCACCAGCTCCGGCAGACGATCGAAATGGGTATATCGGGAATAGAGATAGAGAGGTAAACCACTTTGCTCCGGTAGATGCCTGATGACAACTTCAACTCCCCGGGGATTACTATCGGCCGCATCATAGAGCGCCACAACCTCACCATCCATCACCGCTAACACAGGCGTGCCAAATGGTGCAGGCAGGTCGATACCTCCATGATAAGCCTCCTTGGGTCGCTTATGGGAGTAGTCCATAGCGTATGTCTCATCGATGCCACGGCAACCGATACCATCAGGCCAGACTGGATAGAGTCCTGTGGGAACCAGGCCTTTATCTTTCAGATCCTGGGGGTCATCGAATTTCGATCTTCTTATGGCACTGATGGTTTTGCTGTCTGGTAGAACCTGCGCCAGATCACCTTCTAATGGCTCTCCAAAAAAACGCTTCAGCTCAGAAACATCAAGGAAAGTGTCGCCATTAAGATCGATGCGCTTGAAGATACGCTTTTTACGCCATTCGTCATAACTGAGCCGGCCATCACCATTTCGGTCCATCTTTTTCAGCGCGCCAGCCGCTGACTTGGCAATGACAACCTGACTGGCCGTCAACAGGAGGATCACAACAAGCGCTGTAATCCAATTCTCTGGTTTTGTATGTAACGACTTCATAACGACCATCCGAAAACTGCATTGATCCCAAACGATCAGCCATCAGGACGCTCCGCTCTCGTGCTCAACGACCTGACAGCAGATGCTCATAGAGCTCTATATAGGCCTGCATTATCGGCGCTTTACCGAACTCCTGCTGTGCCCGTTTCAACCCCATATCAGCCATTGAGTCTCTTAACCCATCATCCTTCAAGGCCTGCTCGATATGCATTGCCAGCGAGGTTGCGTTTTCACACTCGAACAGCAGACCATCCTCTGCATGATGGACAACCTCCCTTGCCCCCATGGAAGCCGATGTCACCAGGGGCCGGTTGTAACCCCAGGCCTCAATGATGACATTGCCGAAAGGCTCTGCATTGGTGGATGGGAATACGATCAGATCGGCCAGTCGGTAGTAGGCATCCGGATTGAGTTGCCAGCCTGTCCAGACGATACGCCGATTCAGGTTGAGTCGCTCTGCCTGCCGATGCAGATCATCTTTGAGTGGACCATCACCAAGGATCACCTGCCAAACCGGTCGACCGGCAATCTCTTCAGGCAGCCTTGCCAGAGCATCGAGCAGAAAGCGATGCCCTTTGAAGGGAACAAACCTTCCCGGGGTCATCAACACCCAGGCTTCCTCAGGTATGCCCAGTTCGGCTTTCATCCCTGCCGGAGCCTCACCCGGTTCGGGCAGTTCGGCAAAATTGTAGATATGGAACACCCGTTGAGCGGGAAAGCCCGCTTCGATCAGGTAGTCGCAAATCCCTTTTGTATTTCCGATCCAGGCATCCGCATGGCGATACCCAGCCACTTTGTAGTAGCCACCCAGACGGGCGACATGCACAGCACCACTGCCTTTCGGCAGGCGGGTAAGCCGGGTCGCCCTGCCCATGTAGGTCTGGACGATCTGTGGACGACGCTGCTTGACCAGCTGGGCAATCTCATATTTCGAAAGCGGATCCCAAACGGTACGCATACCCAGCGGGTGACAGGTCATGTTGGCCCAATGGTCACCCTCGAGCTCGCTGCCTCGACGCACACCGATCTCTGTCGGATGCCCGAGCGCGACCAACTCCAACGAGTAACGCTGGAACCAGCGCTCCGCGCCACCAAAGGATTTACTGCCGATGATCTGTAAACTCTCTATCTCGCTCATGAATGGTTGTCTGTGTTGAACAATCTCTGATAGACGGCCAGATTTCCTTCGACCATCTGTTCCACAGAGAAACTTCTACGCATCTTCTCTCGGCCCGACTCCCCCATCTCCCGGCGCAGAGACTCATCGGCCAGCAGTTGCTCTACCGCATCCCCCAGGACTTCCACACTGCCGCCGGGTACCAACCGACCATTGACCCCATCCTCCACCACTTCAGGCATGCCACCGGCATCCACCGCCACGATCGGCAGCCCGGCACTGGCCGCCTGCAACAGCGCAATCCCCAGACCCTCCATCAGTGCCGGGTGGACCAGCAGATCCAGGCAGGGATAGATGTCGGCCAGATCCTGGCGGAAACCGGCCAGTTGTATATGGGATTGTAGGCCACGCCGCTCGATCTCATCCTGCAACTCCTCATGCAGTGGCCCTTTGCCGAAGATCAGCCAGTGAAGATTTGGGAAACGCTGCATCAATCTGGGCATCGCCTGCATTAGAAAGCGATGACCTTTGCGGCTGATCAACTGAGCGACGGTAGCCATCACCAAGGCATCTTCAGGTAGATTGAATTCCGCTCTGAACCAGCTTTTGTTGCAGGGCTTTTGATAGGCCTCCACGTCCACCGCGCTGCGAACGCAGGCCAACTTCTCCTGCGCCACCCCCTCCTCGAGCAGCACATCGGCGATCCCCTGGGAGATGGCGATAACCCGGTCATAGAGGGAGTATTTCCACTTCACCACAGCGGCGGATTCCGGGTTGTCCACGCGCCGGGAGAGCACGGTTCTGATACCGCTCCAGCGACCTGTGATACCACCCAGCAGGTCGGCTCCCCGGCGACTGTGGAGATGCATCAGGTCCGGCTCAACCTGACGAATGATCCGCCGCAGTCGCCAGATAAACCCCAGATCGAGATCACCCCGCATGGGTACTTCATGAACTTCGGCCACACTCTCTTTCACTGTCCGACCAATGGCGCTGCCGATCGGGCAGACCAGATGGGACTCCACCCCATGCTGCTGCAGACCGGCAAGCAGATAACTGACCTGCTTGGCGCCGCCGTAGAGGTGCTGGCCTGTCTCCACATGCAGAACTTTCACTGACCGCCTCCGCTGAAACCGGGCAGACGGTTGGCCCGCGCCACGACCTCCGCAGCAGTAATCTCCGCCATGCAATCGAACGAACCCTGGCAGGTCGGTTTACGCTTACAGGGGGAACAGCTGCGGGGGTGGTAGATCACTTGAGCGTTCTCATGGGTTGTATCCAGATAGGGTCGAGTGGAACCGAACAGACAGAGGGTCGGCCGGTTCATGGCGATACCGATATGGGTCAGCCCCGTATCGACACCCACAACCAGCGAGCCTCTGGCAATCAGGGCTGCCGCCTGACGAAGGCTGGTCTCCCCCACCAGATTGATCAAACCCTCGCCTGAGGCCTTGATCTCCGCGGCCGGCTGACGATCCCCCGGACCGCCAAGCATCACCACAGGCAACTGCCAGTTCTCCGCGATCTGTTCTATCAACGCTTGCCATGAGGCATTGAACCAGTGTTTCTGCGGTCTGGTGGTAAAGGGACAGATTAGCACGAATCCCCGCTCCAGCTGATGCTTTTCAATGATCTGATCCGCATAGCACCGATCCTCATCGGAGAGCCCCACATGCATCTCGAAGCGCTCCACCGGCAGATGCAGCTGTTCGGCCAGATAGAGATACTCGGATCCGATGCGTCTCGGCTCACCCCCTTTCTCTACGGTGGAGGTCATCAGATACTGGCTGCCCTCTCTGGAACCCAATCCAATCCGTTGGCCGGCACCGGAAAACCAGGTCAGCAGACCGCTCTTGAGCAAGCCCTGCACATCCAGGGCCAGATCAAATTCCCGCTCCTGTAATGAACGGCGGAAGCTTGCCACCTCCCGCCACAGGGCCAGCCAGCGACGCTCCTTCCACAGAGCCTGCCATCTGGCTCTGGGCCAGATCACCACCTCATCCAGCTCCGGATGGTGTTCCAACAGGGCTTTCGATTCCGGCTGCACCAGCCAGCTTATACGGGCCCTGGGATAGCGTTGACGCAAGGCGTGGATCAGTGGCGAGGCGAAGACAATATCCCCAATGGCGCTGAGGCGCACGATCAGAATCGACGGTTTGTCATGCTCAGGGATTATCACAGTGGATCCGGTGTTGGTTGTTCGTCGACTTCATGCAGCACTGAGTCTGACGCGGCTTTGATTACAACCGGATATATTACAAGCAGCTTGGGGATTATGTTAGTGTTAAGCCTTAATGGAAGTCCTGATTCTTCTGTCATGCCGATGAACACCGGTTTCCCTGTGGATGATTCACTCGATTCCGAGATTGACCGGAATAGGGATGAATCGATCAGAGCTTCCTTATTTTTGTAAATTACATCCATGCTGAACACTGACATACCTGATCTGATCTATCTGGGCCGCAGTCGGCTGCATCGCAACCGTGCCAATCTGATCCAGACCCTGCATACAGTGGCGGCACTCTCCGAACTGGGCATCGACACCCGTCTCTATCTGCCTCCCTGGCATCGACCGGTGACGCCGCAGCAGCGCTGCGATGAGATGGGCATCAGCAGTAAGATCGATATCCGAGCCAGTCAGTGGCTGCATCGGCGCTGGCCTCTGTCTCTCTTTCCGCGTCTGCATAGACGCATGCTCAGCCGGGCTAAGGCAGTCTATGTACGCTCCCCCGAGTTGAGCCTCGGACTCGCCTCCCAGGGGATCAGACACCACTTCGAGGTGCACACCCTGCAGCCGATGATTCAGCGAAACCAGTTATCACAAGTGATTGAGCTGCACCGAAAGGGGGTAATCGATCAACTCCTGCCGATCAGCCGCAGTGCGGCAGAGGCGCTGATCGAGGCGGGCGCCGATGAGCAGCGGATCCACATCAGCCCCTCCGGGGTTGAGCTTGAGGCCTTTCAAAGGCAGCCGGAACTCGACAGCCGCAACCTGGCCAAGCCGAGGATCGTCTACCTCGGAAGGATCAGCCGGGACCGGGGGCTGGATATTCTGACCCGCATTGCCCAGGCCAACCTGGGGCAGGTGCTGTTGGTCGGTGACTGTGATGATCCGGTGCCCGACCACCCGGCACTGCAACACCGGCCCAGCGTGCCCCACCGGGAAGTGGCCAAGCTCTACGGTGAAAGCGAACTGGTGGTACTGCCCTACCAGGCCGACCTGAGCCATGCGGACGGGATCAGCCCAATGAAGCTGTTCGAGGCGATGGCGGCGGGGAGGCCGATCATCGCCAGTGACATCCCGCCGTTGCGGGAGATTCTTCAACCGGGACACAATGCCCTGCTGGCCGATCCTGCCGATCCGGACGCCTGGGTGCAACGGGTGGTGGAATTGAGAGATAATCCACAGCTGGCTCAGCGTATCGCCCTGCAGGCGCGTGAAGATGCGGCTGCCTACAGTTGGCCGAACCGGGCCACAGGCATTGCCAAGGCCATTGGCCTTCTATGATATAAAAAGATAACGATAAGAACGACATAACTATTACAAACGCAGAAAAACATGTTGCAAGCCCTTAGCCCCTATTTCAAACCGAGCCGCATAGCCGACTCGAAACTGCAGCAGACCAGTGACTGGATTGGTGTGCTCGGGCTCTATATCTTCTCCTTTTTCAGCCTGCTGAGCATTGCCGGGGCCAACCTGGGACTGGGACTGATGCTGATCGGCCTGCTGCTCTCGAGTGACGCCTGGCGACGCCTGCCGCGGCAGTTTCTGTTCTGGTCCTGCCTGCTGATCATCGCCTACATCGTCTACCGGGGGGTCGAGGCGATGGCCGAAATCCCCCTCGATCACAAGACCCAGGCCAATCAGGCTCGCGACTGGGCACTGCTGTTTCTGTTCTTCATCCCCGCCTGGTGGCTGAGTCAGTCTCCCCGGCGAATCCCCACCGCCCTGGGTTTGATGCTGGCCGGGTTCACCCTGGGCATCCTCAGCGCGCTGGATGGGGAGACTCTCGCTCAACTGCTCCAGGGGGAGCGCTCCGGCATGCACTTCGGCAAGCCGATCATCTTTGGATTTGATTGTGCGGCAGCGATCCTCGGTTTGATCGTGCTGGCGATTTACCGGCTCAACCCCCAACTGAAACAGAACCGCAGCCAGCAGGTGCTGCTGGTTGTGCTGATCATTCTGGGCATTCTCTTCTACACCCAGGGACTGATCATCAGTCAGTCACGGGGGGTCTGGCTGGCACTCTTTTTCGCCCTGCCCACCATCTTTCTGACGCTCAAGTTCACCCGCCAGAGCAAGAAACAGCCGAAGGTCTCCCTGTTGATGCCCCTGGCTGCCGTCGGCCTGGTTCTGGCGCTGATCCTGGCACTCAACTGGGACACCATTCAGAGCCGGGTCTCAACCGAGCAGACCGAGCTGGGCACCGTGGTCAGCGAGGGCCTGGATGAAGCCCCTCTCACCTCCTCAACCTACCGGTTGCATCTGTGGGAGTTCGGACTCAACAAATGGCTGGAACGTCCTTTTACCGGCTGGGGCCCCGGCACCACCCATGCCCTGGTGGAGGCGGAGAACAATCCCAACCTGAAGGACCACCGGGATGTGGGTTTCGACCATCTGCACAATGCCTATCTGGAGGTGGTGTTTCAGCTCGGACTGGTGGGCATCATGATCATCGCCCTGATCTGCGGCATGATGGTGTCGAAAATCATGGAGGCGTTTCGCCGTCAGCGGATCTCGATCTACTTCCTCGCCTTCCTGTTCAGCAACTTCATGCTGATCGCCATCTATAGCCTGACCGACTTTCGCCATCTACACTGGAACTGGCGCTTCTACTGGCTGATAATCGCCGGCTGTGCCTATGCCTTTACCCTGATGACCTTCAGGCCACACCTGGAACGGCAGAACCGAACCCCCCAAGAGGCGTGATCGATGAGTGAAGACCAATCCATTGCCACCGGTCGCTGTCTGTGCGGCGCGGTAAGCTATCAGATCAAGGGAAATCTGGGCATTTTTCAATATTGCCACTGCTCCCGTTGTCGCAAATTCACCGGCAGCGCCTTTGCCGCCAACCTGCTGGTCTCGCCGAAGCAGTTTGAATGGCTCAGCGGCGAAGAGCTGGTAGGACGTTATGAGCTGAGCGAGGCGAAGCACTTTGCCACCAGTTTTTGCAAACAGTGCGGCTCCTCCCTGCCCTGGCTCTCGCAGAGCGGCAAGGCGGTGATCGTACCTGCCGGCACCCTGGACGAGGATCCGGGCATCCATCCCTCGCAGAACGTCTTCTCCACCTCTGGAGCTGACTGGTACGAAGAACCCCATACACTACCCCATTACGATACCCTGCCCGGCAAGAAATGAGTCACAGCAAGGTATCGTCCCCGGATCTCGCTGTACTTGTCTCACTCTCCGGAGAGGGGGGCGTGGAGCGGATGGTGTTGAATCTGGTCAACGCCATCGCAGAGCAGGGCATCCGGGTCGACCTTCTGTTGATCAAGACCCGCAGCAAACATCTGGATGCACTCCACCCGCAAGTGAATCGCATCGATCTTGGCAGCAAGCATACCGCCACCAGCCTATGGCCGCTGCGGCGCTACCTGAAACAGAGCAAACCACCGGCACTGCTGGCGGCGAAAGACCGGGCCGGCCGCATGGCGGTCATCGCCAGGGCACTGGCCGGATCCAAACAGACCCGACTGTTGATGCGCCTGGGCACCAACCTGACGGCCGCATTGGCGCACAAATCCCCCTGGCGAATGCGTCTGCGACGCCTGCCGATCCGTCTGCTCTACCCGCACATCGACCGGATCATCGCCGTATCCGAAGGGGTTCGGCAGGATACCCTGGCAGTCTCCGGGATCGATCCGGATAGGGTCAGCGTGGTGCGCAATCCGGTGATCACCCCGCAACTGCAGAGGGCCGCAGAAGCACCCGTGCCTCACCCCTGGCTCGAAGCGAGCCAAGTACCGGTGATCCTGGGTGCCGGACGCCTGACCCTGCAGAAGGATTTTCATACACTGATCCAGGCCTTTGCCCAGCTGAGGGAGAGACGCCCCTGCCGACTGATCATCCTCGGTGACGGACGGCAGAAAGCCCCTCTACAGGAGCTGGCCGAAAGCCTGGGCGTAACAGCTGATCTGGCACTCCCCGGCTTCACCTCGAATCCTTACGCCTACATGAAGCGGTCGCAGCTGTTTGTACTCTCATCCCGCTGGGAGGGTTCACCGAACGTTCTCACCGAGGCGATGGCACTGGGGGTGCCGGTTGTCTCCACCGACTGCCCCAGTGGCCCGAATGAGATCCTGGCGCAGGGCCGAATCGCCCCGCTTGTCCCGGTTGGCGATCACCAGGCCCTGGCTGAGGCGATGGGGGAGGTCCTTGACTCTCCACCAGACAGCGAGCAGCTGCGTGAGGCTGTCGCGGAATACCGCGCTGAGATCAGCGCCACCCACTATTTAAAACTCATCGGTTGAACACCATGCTGCTTTCCATCAAATACAATTTTCTGTTCGTACACATCGCCAAGACCGGCGGCACCAGTGTCAGGTCGGCACTGCAGCCGCTGCGCTGGCGTGATCCCTGGTACTACCCGATGTTTCTCTGCTCCCGCTTCAGCCATCTGAGCGGACACCGGATTGGCACCAAGTTCCCGCGCCACTCTAGGATCGTTGCTGCAAAGGAGTTGCTGCCGGAAGAGTTCTTCAACAATCTGTTCAAGTTCGCCATTGTGCGCAACCCCTGGGATCTGCAGGTCAGCTCCTACCACCACATCCGCCGGGAGCGTCCTCATCTGATCGCCCACATCGAGGACTTCGACCACTTCATCCGCTGGAAACTCGATCCGGAGCGGCCCTATCAGTACCATGTGGACACCTCCATCCAATCCCAGCTCGACTACCTGATCGACCTGCAGGGGAAGATCCTGGTGGACTTCATCGGTCACTACGAAAACCTGGCGGAAGATTTCAAATCGATCACAACCCAACTCAAGATCGATGGCATCAGCCTGCCCCATAAACGCCGGGCAAAAGATCGTTCAAAGGATTACCGGGAGTACTACACGGACGGACTGGCGGAGCTGGTGGGCAACCACTTCAAACGGGACATCGAGGCGTTTGGCTACCATTTCGACCCGCTCAAGTGATTGGATTGAATCGTCTTGCGGACAATCCCGGGAGTGAGGCTTCAGTGGAGAAACCTCATCTCGGGAGCAGTTGATCATCAAGGGTTACTGGGGACAGTTCACCGTGTATTCCCACGCGGTACCACTGGTTCCCTCACAGTTGGGAATCACCTCAACCGCGATCACCGAGGAGTTGCCCGAGTAGTTGATGGGCACTGTTCGATCCTCACCCACACAACCGCTATCGAATAGCAGCTCGCCTTCATAGTGCAGGCGCAGGCGATCACGAATATTGTAGGTTTCATAGTAGAAATCGAAACTGCCTGAATTCTGTCCCAACTCGATCTGACGGGTATCCGGTGTGTCACCCCCTGCATTTTGGGTACTGCTGCAGGCTTCCGGCTCACCGGTGCCGTAAAACTTCAGGCGCCAGGACTGTAAGGTACCGCTATCGCCGGTCACCCGATCGCGTACCGTCAAGGTCCAATCACCATTGGCTGCAGCCCCAAGGTGCCGGGCGCTACCGAACACCCAGCCATTGAAACTGCTGCAGGTCACCCGGGTGAACAGGGGAAATCCGCTGGAACAGCCACGGGGCTCGCTCAGCAGACTCTGTGAACCATCGGGACCGGTCAGCAGAATCTCAAGATCACCGGGCTCCGTATGGCTGGCGCTGAAGGTGATTTCAACATACTCGATATGATCGATGCCGCTGTTGGATACAGTGATCGTACTGGTTGTGGTACCCATATCCGCGATCGGTTCATTCGGACTCTCCAGGTCCGTCGTATGGGTTCGCTCCTGACCAAGATTGGTCCAACTGCGCGCCAGTGCCACGGCCGCCTGCGCATCAGGCACACCAAAACCATATTTGTGATTGAAGTTATAACGAGGAGTGGTTCCCGTGGTCAGCCAGCCTGAATCCGAGGCGTGGTTTTTACGTGCAGTCTGGGCCAGGATCAAACGCACATCCCGCCAACCCAGATTGGGATTCGCTTCGAGTATCAGGCCAACCACACCCGAGACAACCGGTGCTGCGGCCGATGTACCGCTGAAGCAGGTGTAACTGCGGTTCGACACGTCAGAGTTTCCATCGCTGGAGTCGTTATAAGGCAATTCACCGCTTCTATCGGTGGAGAGTACACAATCTGAGCCTGGCGCACTGACCCACAGATTGGCGCCACTCTCGGAGAAGTCGGCCTGTCTTCCATCATTTCCAACAGCCCCCACCGCGATAATTCCACGGTTGTTCACGTAGCCGTCATGATTGGAATTATCCCCTCTCTCTGCCCCGTTGCCTCCCGCAAACACATACACAATGCCTCGTCCGAAGCGGCCGCTGGAGAGACCGGTCTGGATCGCGGACTCCCATAACGAAGGTGGCGACTCCAGCATGCCGGTACTGTCGAACGAACCCCAGCTGTTACTGGATACCGCGTTGTCCACCGCGTCACGGGACATGGCGTCGGCTTTGTCCGCATCGGTATTGGTGAGGATTGCGTTATAGCCGATCAGACTGGCGCGAGGTGCGACACCACGCACACCCACTCCATTCAAATCCCGAGCCGCAATCAGTCCCGCCACCGCGGTACCGTGGGCGAAGGGGTCTGATGCACTGGGTTGGGGTGGCGATGGATCCGTATCATTGTTCTGATAGTCCCAGCTTTGATCCACTGCCACATTGGCGGCCAGATCTTCGTGGCCGATCTCCACACCATCATCAACCACCACGATGCGCACACCCCGGCCCTTGATCCCGTCCACATCCCATACCGGCTCAGCATTGATATCCTCTCCGGCGGTAGCGCCACTCTGTCCGGTATTCTTGATGTGCCACTGCTGATCGTAGAGCGGATCACCCTGAGTCAGGGTCAGATAGATCTCGGTATCGGCGTTCATTGTTACCACACAACTGGTTCCAGCGCCGGAACAACCACCACCACTCCACTCCTCAACCGCGTTGTCAGGGGCCGGATAGACGTTTAGCGTGACTTGGCTGCCACTGTCGAATCGTGCCGAGCAAACGCTGTCGATTTCGCTGCAATTGATGCCGCTTGGGGTAGAGATGATGCCACCTTCACCGTCCCCGCTGATATTGATGGTCAGCAGAAAGGTGGTCAGTTGGTCGATGATCTCATCTTCCACATCCTCGTCATCCTCAACACCACCGCAAGCGCCGATCAGTCCTGTGGCTAACACCAATAGGAAACCGGCCAGCGGTCCCCAGCTGAATCCGTCTGGATTCTGTTTCGATTGAATCGCGTTCGCCATCTTCTAACGCCTTGAGCTGGGTTTCCACCAATTCGGGGTTGCATTGACAACCTCACCCGATTCCCGCAATTGATTGGCGAGTTCCAGGGCTTCAATCCCCGCTGCGCTACGCAACAGATAGGTGTGTACACCAATCGGTAAACGACGCTCCACTTCAAGGCCTTTGCGAATCAACCAATTGTCGATCTGAGGTTTCTCCCAGCTCGGATCGAGCGTCACGATAAGCCCGCCGGGTAGCGCTCTCAACGGCCCCCCTTCTGTGGGAGAGTCGTGAAATACCGGTGAAAGCCTGCCGGCATACTGCTCGGATTTCGCCTGTTGCGTTACATTCAATGAGTTGCCGGACTCTAGCCGCCAGAAGCGCACGCTCCCTTGAGCCGGAAATGCCGCGACGTCTTGGCCGTTATAACGCTGGCGCATTATGGTTGCGGTGGCTTCGGAAGATTCAAACTCCGCAAGCAGACTTGGATTGAGCCAGACGGTTCTGGGTTCGTTACCGTCGTACCAGACATATTGCTGCTGAAGTGTGGCGATATTCTTGTAGGTCTTGTTACTCAACGTACCAGCCGACGGTCCGGCACAGGCCGAGGCGACGGTCATGAAAAAAATGATCGGCAGACAACAATCTCGTAGTGCTCGAAAATGCTTCATCTCAACTTACCCCTTTACCAGATTGATTGCGATGGCCTGCATCGCGCTCCCTTGAGGTCAGACCTAGACTCCCTTACGCTCGAGATAGCAACGGCTATGCGAGGAAGCTCTTATGTTCTTGGTTGTTTGTTCTTGAGCCCAGTATACGGGTGAAAACGGCTTGGATCCTGAAAGCGTGGTCCGCTGAAACCGGCCTCTAAACAGTCGGCGGGATGCGACATAAAACACCCGTCGCCGAATGAATTAAATACTGTACAACGATGCCAGATTAAACGCTTGAATAAAAGCGGGCGGCGCCACTGGCAAGCCCTGAAATCCGAATAAAACGACTGAATTGATGAGCCAAACAAGAGCGAAGATTTCAGCCGCTCAAAACAGCTGGCTTACACAGCCTCAGACAATCCCATAGCTTTTATGTAGCTGCTGACGCTGTTCTGCAGCGCGTAAGGCGCTGCCGCAGCCTAGAGTTGTTGCCTGGGCAAAGGATTGTCCAACTGCCTGGCCATCGCGTCGGCCAGGCTAGCCGGATCGCCTGGGGTTGCCAGCGGCTCTCCCGGCAGATCCCCCAACAGCTCCTCAGGCCCACTTGGGCAACGGGTGGAGGCCACCGGTGTCCCCGCAGCCAGGGCTTCCACCAATACCGCACCCAGTCCCTCCCAGAGGGACGAGAGCACGAACAGTCCCGCAGTAGGGATAGGGGTTGTCCACAAAACCAGGAGGCGGAACTGGTGGGCAACCACATCAGCCACGACATCGTGGCGTTTGGTTACCATTTTGAGACCTGTTATCCCGGGCCTGTTGTAGAGCCCTGCCAATGCAATGCATCTTGTCTAATCAATTTCTCAATGTTATTCATGAAAAGTCTGAAATCATGGGCCAGTAGATGATGGATGCGAAGGTATGGACTCATAAAGCCTGGGATGAATGTAATCATTTGCTATACAAAGTCGAAGATAATCGAATCACAAGCACCTCTCTGTTGTCACTATGAAAAATAGCACAGTGATGCAATCACACGGGCCCATCGAAATGTAGATAAAACTGTGATAACGTTGCATATGGCAATCTATTACCCGAACAGACCTGCTGAGAGAATTTGGCGGCATTAGTTCTGGGTATTACTTGAACAGCCACTTCAGTAATCATTTCAAAGATCAATCGAGTTTTTGCATTTCACTATGAGCACTCTGAACGCGCATCAAGCATTCAAATATGTTCAAAAACAGGTTTCAAGAACAACCGCCAATTTGCCTCGATATATAACGACTGCGATGAAATCACTTTGTGTTAAAATTGTTTAAGGGAACAAAAATCCGGAAGGTAGTTGTTAGGACCTACTTCCCTGGCCGTAAATAGGATAAACTTTACCCAAAGCTTCTGAGACATGACTCCCCATTTTACTATGATTCAGGGATTCACAAGCAGTTTTTTCGCTGTATTGGGTTTGACTCTGGCCTTCAACACACTACATGCTGCGGAAACGTTAACGCTGGGAGTACTTGCCTATCTCCCCAAAGCTCAGATGATTTCACGCTACCAACCCTTAGTTGACTATCTGAGCGATCAACTGGGCGACAGAAAAGTTGAGCTGCTACCCTTGGCCTATGATGGTGATGAGATCGAAGCAGCACTCGCATCCGGCAGTATTGATTTACTGTTAACAAATCCCAGCCATTTTATTAAATTACGTACCCAGAACGACCTTAGTGGCGCCATGCTTACACAAGTTGTTGTGCGAAATGGTCAACCCGTGAGTGTTTTTGGTGGCGTGATCATCACGACGACGCAGCGACCTGACATAAACACCCTCAAAGACCTCTCGAACATGCGTATCGCCGCAGCAGACCCACGCTCGCTTGGCGGATTCCAGGCACAGGTTTTCGAGGCAATCAGCCAGGGAGTGGAACTGTATGGGCCGATTGATTATCTGAAAAAACATGATCTCGTAGTAAATGCAGTACTGTCTGGAAAGGCTGACGCAGGTTTTATCCGTAGTGGCGTCCTCGAAGGGCTGGTACGTGCAAAAAAGTTGGATCTCAATAGAATTAAAGTCCTTAATCCGCAGAAAAAGGATAACTTTCCATTCCTTCTTTCAACCCGACTTTATCCGGAGTGGCCGTTAGTAGCACTACCACAATTGGCACCACATGATGTGCGCCGCATCGCCTCTGCATTGCTGGCGTTGAGGGCCGATCACCCTGCAGCACATATCGCCCGCATCGGTGGTTACGATCCTCCCGCCGATTATCTTCCAGTTGAAGAACTGGCACGTGCTTTGCGCGTACCACCATATGACAGGCCACCAGAATTTACGCTTGAGGATATCTGGGCCAAATACCACTATGAAATTGTCATAATACTGGTCGCCATGTCCATTATCGCTTTCTTACTGTTTCTGCTCTGGCGACGTAACAATGAACTTTTGAGCAGTAGCGAATCGTTGCGCCGCGCAGCAAGTGTCTTCACCCATGCTCGGGAAGGTATCGCTATAACTGACGCTTGCGGAGCCATATTGGACGTCAATGAGGCTTTTGAGCGTATCACAGGTTTCAGTCGGGAGGATGTTATTGGTCATAATCCCCGGATACTCAAATCCGGACGCCAGGATTCCGAGTTTTACCAAGCGATGTGGCAAGACCTTTTAGAGTGCCAAGAGTGGAAGGGTGAAATCTGGAATCGACGTAAAAATGGTGAAGTATATGCCGAACAACTTACTATCAGTGCAGTACTTGGAGTCGATGGCGAGGTAGAGAGCTATGTTGGCCTATTCTCTGATATCACACCGCAAAAAGATCATCTACGCCAGTTAGAACACATGGCCCATTTTGACGCATTGACCGGTCTTCCAAATCGGCTTTTGTTGACTGACCGGCTATCACAAGCCATGTTGCAGACTCATCGCTCTTCCCAATTACTGGCAGTCGGCTATATAGACCTGGATGGATTTAAAGATATTAATGACAACCACGGCCATGAAATGGGCGACCTTTTTCTAACCACTCTGGCCTCGCGTATGAAGAAAATCATGCGTGAAGGCGATACCATTGCACGGCTTGGAGGGGATGAGTTCGTCGCGGTATTCCCCGGTATACTTAACGAATGCTCTTATCTATTCACACGCCTGTTGGAGGCTATTGGACAACCGGTGCACGCAGGAGAATCAGTGCTCAACGTAACGGCTAGTATAGGAATCACCTACTACCCGCAATCCTTGGACATATCCCCTGATGAACTATTAGATCAGGCAGATCAAGCGATGTACCTGGCAAAGAAAAAAGGTATGAATCAGATCCACCTTTTTGAACTGAATTAATCTGAACTATCTTATTTGGTAGATAGAAAAACCACTTGCTGAAACACCGCGTTTGCAAGTGGCTCAGCAGGGTCAATGGAGCAGCCACCGTCCGATAGCCTGGCAGGCATTGAAGTTATCGACCCGGTGACCAAATTGTTCACTTTCAGCTGCATTGAGCCTACCTGCAGCGAGGCGGTACTCGATTGGCGTTCACTTATACACATCATCATTCGCATAAAAAATGTCTCAAGCTACGAGGCTCACATAGCACTATGCTATCGATTCCAGAATAGAGAACGGCACGCTTCAGAGAAGGGTCGTATTATCTGTGCCAGGTAGTGGATTGAGCTAAAGAACAACCTGAATTGCAGCAAACGATCCATAACAGCAATCAGCCTAATAGTAGAGATCAATACAAACTTCTAATCCAATCCCAACGCCTGCAAATAGTTGGCCACACTGTTCTCAAGCGTATAGGGCGCAGCAGCCGCCTGCAACTGCTCTGCCGACAGAGGCCTATCAAGCTGTCTGGCCATCGCCTCAGCCAGCCCATCGACATCACCGGGCGGCGCCAACGGCTCACCCGGCAGATCCGCCAGAAGTTCCTCCGGCCCACTCGGACAACTGGTGGAGGCCACCGGTGTACCGGCAGCCAAGGCTTCAACCAGCACGGCACCAAGTCCCTCCCACAATGAAGAGAGCACAAACAGTGCTGAGGCCTTCATGTAGGGATAGGGACTGTCCACAAAACCGGGCAGTGAAACCCGCTGCTCCAGTCCCAGCTTTTTTACTTCGGCTTCTAGTCGTTCACGGGCACGCCCCTCACCGACAATCATCAGCCGGCACTCATAACGGTCCTTGAGCAGATCGAAAGCACGAATCAGGGTAGTGAAATCCTTGCGCCGACAGAGCTCCCCCACCCCAAGAATCACCTTCGGCTGCCCCGCTTGGAACCAAGGGTGATCCAGCGGCTGATTGAGGCGTTGATAAAATCTCGGGGTGATGATCGGGCTGGGCACCACCTGAATACGCGATCGTTCGATGCCGATGTAGTCGGCAAAATCATCCGCCGCGCCCTTGGAGGGGACCAGAATGGTCTCTGCATGGCGATAGAGGTAGCGCATGGAGTTGCGCTGCACGAATCGATCGAAGCGACTGCGGCTGGCCAGATTCTTACTCACCGTGGTACCGCTGCGCACCGCCACCCGGGTGCGATTACCACTCAGCGCATTGGCCAGCAGGGCGGTGCGATTGACCCGGTCCTTGTCGGAGAGTAACACCTCAGGGCGGTACTGTTTCAGATATCGAATCAGCTCCGGCAGGGCCGGATAGACATGCTTGGCTTTGAACTCCACCACCCGCAGGTTTTCCGGCAGAGGATGATTCAGCTCTGGCCCATGGTTGTGGATCTTCAAAAGATCGACCCGATAGCCCGCTTCGGCCATACCGGGCAGCAGGTTTTTTGCCAGACGGTCCACCCCACTGTGGCCTGAGGTGGCAAGAAAGCAGGCGATCCGGCGGGGCTCAGCCATCGGCGGCAACCGGAGCGGTCAGACCGAAGGCAGCGAGATAGCTTCTGGCGCTTCGCTCCAGGGTATACTCGCTTACTGCGGCCTGAAGCTTTTTCGGATCCAGCGGCTCATTCAGGGTCTGCAGCATCGCCTTCGCCAGGCCGTCCACATCGCCCACTTCCACAAGCGGCGCCACTTCACCCGCCCGGGTAATCTCAAAGGGACCGGAGGGGCAGTCGGTGCTGACCGAGGGGGTACCCAGAGCCAGTGCTTCGGTAAGTACATTGGGGGATCCCTCCCACAGCGAGGAGAGCACAAACAGTCCGGCGTGCTTCAGATAGACGTAAGGGTTATCGACAAAGCCGACGAGACGAAAGTCCTCTTCAATGGCCAACTCCCCGGCGAGCTGTTTCAATTGCTCCTCTTTATTTCCCTGGCCCAGAATCATCAGTCGGCAGGGTTGCTGCCGCCGCAGTTGGGCAAAGGCGCGCAACAGGGTGGGAAAATCCTTCTGTCGACGCAGTCCACCGATACCGAGGATCACCGGCGGCTGATCTTCAGCCAACCATGGGTCCGGCAGCTCGGCCTGAGACAGTTCATAGAGCTCCGGTGTGATGGTTGGATTCTTGATTACATTGATGCGATCCGCAGGGATACCGCTCAACGCCATCACCTCATTCGCAACCCCCTGGGAGACCGCCACCACCCCATCGGTCTGATTGAACAGCTTGACCAGATTTCGCGTCTTCAGCCAGCGCCGCAGCCAGCCCATACCCCGGGCCTCCATGCGCGAGACAAGCGCGGTACCGGGTCGCAGATAGAAACGGGTTTTGCCATTGTGGCGTCGCCGCGCCTGCATGGCGATCTCATCATCCCGGGTCTTTGCCGTCAGCAGGATATCGGGATCGTTCTGCTGCAGATAGTCGAGCAGCCTGGGCAGAGAGTCGCTCTGTTTGGCCACCGGAAACTTGATCACCCGAACGCTCTCAGGCAGCAGATGGAGATAGGGGGCATTGCTGTTTTTGATGATGAAATCGACCTTCACCCCGATCAGCGACAAACCTCTGGCGATGTTGACCATCATGCGTTCAACGCCGCCATCACCGAACTTCAGAATAAACAGACAGACGTGGGGAACGGAATTGGTTGAATCGGGCATGGGTAGATCTAATCCGGGTCGCAGCATCAGCAGACAACAGTTTTATACAGACAGCATGGTGCTGTCCTGCCAGGGCTGCATGATAACACCTTGGCAAAAAGAATAAGCCGCGAATCAACGCAAAGCACCGCAATAGGCCGCAAATAACTTTTACAGTGCAGCCACTATTTGCGTGAATTCGCGGTGACTGGCGTGTATTTGCGGTTAGTCGATCAAGGTGACCCGAAGTTTAAAGACTTGGATTCAAACCTCATTCCGACCTATCCACTGATACCCCCGATGCAGATCCTATGACGGAGCTCGGCATAGCTGACAGGGCGATCAGTCAGGGCCGTAACGCCGCTGCAGATCCAGTGATAAGCCGCGAATCAACGCCAA
>NAUB01000005.1 GCA_003676145.1 gamma proteobacterium symbiont of Stewartia floridana
GTCGTTCATTTGGAATCACCAAACCTCTCTCCTCGCGCCTTGATTGGCGCTTTTTCAGGCACAACAGGGCCAATTGGATTAGTGTTAACAGGCCCTAGTAACCGCCAGACTGCAGCATTGCCTATTTAGTGGCATGGGCCGGGACTCAATAGGGCGAATAGCCCTCCGGGATCAAGATGGTCGGTTTGTTCTGCACCCGGTCGTCCCGGTAGGGGAAGTCGAGGGTGAAATGGAGCCCTCGGCTCTCACGCCGACATTGGGCCGAGCGGATGATCATATCGGCCACATCGACCAGATTTCTCAGCTCCAGAAGATCCATGCTGACCCTGAAATTGCTGTAGTACTCGACAATCTCACGCTGTAACAGGTCCACCCTGCGGCGGGCACGCACCAGGCGTTTGTTACTTCTGACGATACCCACATAGTCCCACATGAAGTGGCGCAGCTCATCCCAGTTATGGGAGACCACCACCTCTTCATCCGGCTCGGTAACACGGCTTTCATCCCAGGGGGCAATCTGCGGAGGTTCAGCCGTGCTGGAATCCAGTTCATGAATATCCTCTGCGGCGAGCTTGGCAAACACCAGACACTCGAGCAGTGAGTTGCTGGCCATACGATTGGCGCCGTGAAGACCCGTGTAGGCACTCTCACCGACCACATAGAGTCCAGCGATGTCGGTACGTGCCTTATGGTCCGCCATGACGCCACCACAGGTGTAGTGGGCTGCCGGTACCACCGGGATCGGCTGTTTCGACATGTCGATACCAAAATCGAGGCAGCGTTGATAGATGGTGGGGAAGTGCTCCTGAATGAATTCGGCCGGCTTGTGGCTGATATCCAGGTAGAGACAGTCGGCACCAATACGTTTCATCTCATGGTCGATTGCCCGCGCGACGATATCCCTGGGTGCCAGTTCCCCGCGTTCATCGAAGCGATCCATGAAGCGGCTGCCGTCGGGAAGCTTGAGCTGGCCACCTTCTCCTCTGACCGCCTCGGAGATCAGGAAACTCTTCGCCTCCGGGTGGTAGAGGCAGGTTGGGTGAAACTGGATGAACTCCATGTTGGCGACCCGGCAGCCCGCCCGCCAGGCCATTGCGATCCCATCTCCTGTGGAGACATCCGGATTGCTGGTGTAGAGATAGACCTTACTTGCGCCACCGGTAGCCAGAACGACAAATCGCGCCCTGAAGGTCTGCACATGATTACTTTCATGGTCAAGGATATAGGCGCCGTAACAGTGTTTCTGGTGCTTGGTCTGCTCTTTTTCACTGGTGATCAGGTCAATCGCGATATGGTGTTCGAAGATTTCGATATTCGAACGGGCCTTGACTTGTCCCTGCAGGGTGGTTTCCACCTCTCTGCCGGTCGCGTCTGCGGCATGAATGACCCGCCGATGGGAGTGTCCTCCTTCCTGGGTCAGGTGGTAGCCGCCGCTCGATTCGGCGCTGTCGTCCCGGGTGAAATTCACTCCACCCTTGAGCAGCCAGTCGATGTTGGATGGGCCATTTTCAACCACCAGCTGGACAGTCTCCTCATCGCACAGGCCGGCGCCGGCACCCAGGGTGTCCTTGACGTGGGATGCAATGCTGTCCTCCTCATCGAGTACCACAGAGATACCCCCCTGGGCATAGTAGGTGTTGGTCTCTTTCAGCTCTTTTTTTGAGATGACTGCGATTTTCAGCTTCTGATCCAGGTGCAGGGCGAGGCTCAATCCGGCGGCGCCACTGCCGATAATCAGTACGTCATGTTGGTGATCTGTGGTCATAATTTGCGGGGTAGGGTCGATATGGTGATAATGCGTTTCCAGTTGCAATGCATCCTAGCTTAAAACCGCGTTTGGTTGAACCAATCGCGTCGGCAGACTGATATCGGTCAATTAAAGCTGGAATTGCCAGAACTTATCCAATCCATGACTGTCAATGGGACTGTGCACAGGAAGTGCTCGTCACGAGGAGGTAATAGCCCGGATGGGCGAGCGGTTAATCGATCAGGAACTCGTAGCTCGAGTTCAACAGGGTGACAAAAAGGCGTTTGACCTGCTGGTACTGAAGTATCAGCAGAAAATCACCAATCTGATCTCCCGCTATATCCGAGACCCTCATGAGGTACTGGATGTGACCCAGGAAGCCTTTATCAAGGCCTATCGGGCGATACCCAAGTTTCGGGGTGACAGTGCTTTTTATACGTGGCTCTATCGAATAGCCATCAATACGGCGAAGAACTACCTCGTAGCCCAGGGACGGCGCCCCCCTTCAGATGATGTGGAGGCGGAAGTGGCTGAACAAATGGATGTCGGTGTGCGTCTAAAGGAGACAGGTACACCGGAAAACCATGTGTTGACCGAAGAGATTACCATGACGGTTCAGCAGGCGATCGATGATCTGCCTGAAGATCTGAGAACCGCCATTGTACTGAGAGAGCTGGAAGGCATGAGTTATGAAGAGATCGCCAATGCCATGTCCTGTCCTGTGGGTACGGTTCGCTCCCGTATATTCAGGGCACGTGAGGCGATTGATAAAAGACTGAGCCCATTACTGAAACCTTAATATCAGGCATAGCACAAATGACTGAGCAAGAGTACGAAAGATTATCCGCACTGGTTGATGAGGAGATTTCAGAAGAAGAAATCTCTATGGAAATTAATAAGTTGTCGAATAATGCGGCGAACCGGGGCACCTGGTCCAGGTACCATTTGATCGGTGACGCCATGCGTGGCGAAACAGGCTCTCTGTACAGCCCGGACCTGGCACAGGCGATTAGCAAGCAACTGGAGGACGAGCCGGTCGTGCTGGCTCCAGCAGCAATCAAACGTCGTCCAGGGTTAAAAAAGCGCTCCTATACCGGATTGGCTGTCGCAGCCTCATTAGCCGCCGTCGCGGTGGTGATGGCCCCTCAGCTGATCAATCCGGAGGGATCTGAAGCGCCACCGGCGACTATCGCCGCCACTCAGGCACCTGCAACAGAGACCCTCTACGTCGCGGAAGACGGCACTCGTTGGGAGCTGCTGAAGAAACCCGAAGTGGAATCCCGGCTTAATGCCTATCTGGTCAATCATCAGGAAAGGTCACCGTCGAGCAATATCAAAGGGATCATGCCCTTTGCGACGTTCGTCAGTTACGATGAAAACAAACAAAAATAAGATTGAGCTGATCGGATGAATCTATCTTCTTCCAGAGCTGATTCGAGACATTATTGGATCGGTTTTCTCCTGCTGCTGCTCTGCAGCCAGCCAGTTTTCGCCGCTGAACAGCTCACTCCCAGGGATTGGCTTGAGCGGATGATGGAGGCAGTACAAAAGCTGAACTATCAGGGAACCTTCGTCTATCTGCATGACAATCAACTGGAAATCATGAAAATCGCCCATGCGGTGAACGGTGATAAGGTCAGAGAGAGCCTGATGTCCCTGAATGGTGCGCCGCGTGAAGTGATTCGTGATGAGGAGTCGGTAACCTGCGTCATGCCTGGCAGCAATGAAGTGTCAGTGGATAAGCGCTCCCCAAGCAAGAAATTTCTCAATATTCTGCCTCAGGACCTGGCCCAACTTGAGGATCACTACAGTTTTCGCATGAGCGGAAACGACCGAATTGCCAATCGTCAGGCTCAGGTTGTGGTGATCATGCCCAATGACCGGCTTCGCTACGGCTATCGTTTCTATCTGGATGTGGAGAGTGGCCTGCCACTCAAATCGGATTTAATGAACGAACATGGAGAAGCGGTGGAGCAGACCATGTTCACCGATCTGGAGATCGGTGTTGCAGAGATCAGTGAACTGCACCAGAGAGAGTCGTTGTTCACCTACCGGCTGAAAAATAATGAGGGCACCAGTCTCTCCAATGAGGCAGACAGTCGCTGGAATTTTCTCAAGCTTCCTGCCGGATTCCGATTGAGTATGCAGCATCAGCTGCACGATCCGATGCTGAGTGCGCCAATCGAGCAGTATGTGTTCAGTGACGGACTCGGTTCACTCTCCGTGTTTATCGAAGCGGAAACCCGTAACGAAGCCTTCAGCGGTGTATCCAGATTGGGTGCGATCAACGCCTGGGGTGGTCAGATTGCCGGCTACCAGGTGACCGCTGTTGGCGAAGTGCCGGCTGTCACCATACTGGGTGTGGTTCAAGGGATGGAGCTGAAGGGCTCGAATGATTGAAGAGACCGCAATGGTCGTGCGTATTGATGGTGAATACGCATTTGTCGAGACGCAAAAGCGTGCCGCCTGTGGATCCTGCGAGAGTCAGGGAAGCTGCAGTACCACGGTTCTGGCCGGCTTGTTCAAACGCCGCTACAACTACCTCAAAGTCGCCAATACCGTGTTGGCGAAACCGGGCGAGCAGGTGATCATCGGCCTGCAGGAACAGGCTCTCGTGAAACTCTCCATGCTGGCCTATCTGCTGCCTCTGATCAGCATGATTCTGGCTGCCATCGCGGCTCAATATCTGTTTGGTCTGTTGAACATTCAGTCAGGGGAACTCCCGCAAGTTATCGGTGGTCTATTGGGGCTGATTGGCGGGTTTTTTCTGTTGAGACTACTTGCATATAAAAATCGACATGACCCAGGTTATCAGGCTGTGATGCTGCGCCATGCAGATAGGGTCTCTGTACCATTTGTCTGAGACTCTATTCACTTCCTACCTGTTGTCGATAGATCCCTCTTTCCTCCAGGAGTTGTTTCAATGAGAGACAAGAAATTTCAATTTATCATGTTGGCGGCGATTGCAGTGGCGCTGCTGACATCATTCCCTCTGATGGCACGTGATCTGCCCAACTTTGCAGATCTTGCAGAGCATAACGCCCCCTCTGTGGTCAATATCAGTACCAGAACCTCCTCATCCAGGAACCAGATGTCACCCTTCAATATGCCTGAATTGGAAGGCTTACCTGAAGGCAGCCCGTTGGGTGAGTTGATGAAAAAGTTTTTTGGCAATCACGGTTATCAGATGCCGGAAAATGATGTGCAGAAGCGCTCTCTCGGATCCGGTTTCATCATTTCAGAGGATGGCTATATTCTGACCAATAATCATGTGGTGGAAGAGGCTGATGAAATCCTCGTGCGGATGAACGACCGACGTGAGTTTGTCGCGAAAGTGATCGGCAAAGACGAGCGCAGCGATATCGCCCTGATCAAAATCAATGCTGATGATCTGCCAATGGTTGAAATAGGTGACTCTGACGGCTTGAGAGTCGGTGAGTGGGTGTTGGCAATCGGTTCACCCTTCGGTTTCGATCATTCGGTGACGGCCGGTATCGTCAGCGCAAAGGGCCGAAACCTGCCAACTGAAAACTATGTGCCCTTCATTCAAACCGACGTCGCCATCAACCCCGGCAACTCCGGTGGTCCGCTGTTCAACATGGAAGGTAAAGTGGTTGGTATCAACTCACAGATCTACAGCCGATCAGGTGGTTTCATGGGCCTCTCTTTCGCGATCCCGATTGAGATGGCGATGAATGTTGCTGATCAGCTAAAGACCCGTGGTCGGGTTACCCGTGGCTGGCTGGGTGTGTTGATTCAGGATGTCACCAAGGATCTTGCCGACAGTTTTGGCATGGATCATCCCCGAGGTGCATTGATTGCCCGGGTTCTCCCCCAGAGTCCATCGGAAAAAGCGGGACTTCAGGTAGGTGATGTCATTCTGTCATTCAACGGCACCCCCATACACACCTCATCAGAGTTGCCTCCCTTGGTTGGGCGCAGCAATGTGGATAAGCCCGCCTCACTGAAGATACTGAGGAAGGGTAGAACCAAAATGGTGGAGGTGAATATCGGTGAATTACCTTCTGATGACCAGTTGGAAATAGCTGAAAATACGCCTCCCAAGGTGTCTGAAAATCGCTTGGGATTGATGGTTTCCAGTGTCAGTGAGCAAGTTCAGAAGGAGTTGCGTCTATCATCTCGAAGGGGTGTCATGGTCGAGTCGGTAACCGGAAAGGCCGCCCGCGAAGCCGGGATTCAACAGGGCGACATCATTACGATGATCAATAACATGGATGTGGAGGGTGTGGAGCACTTCAACCGTTTGGTCAAAGAGCTGCCCGGGGAGAAGACGGTTGCCTTGCTTGTGCACCGCAATACAGGGCCGATTTTTCTTGCCCTGCATGTACCGGAAAATGATTGAGTTGAGATTTTACCATCGGCAGGGATGCCACCTGTGTGATGAGATGTGGGAGCAACTCTCAGCCATGAATGGATTGGAGAAAATTCTCCTGGTGAAGGTCGATATCGATCGCGACGCTGAGATCAAAGCGGAGTATGGGCTGCGAATTCCCTGTCTGGAGGGGCCGGATGGCGTCTCACTGAGTGAGCATTATCTCGATCAATCCAGACTTCTGAGCTATTTGCGCGACGTATGATTTGGTATCATCTCTCTTTTTGTGGCAACACGTTTACGTTGAAACGCCCCGAAACGGGGCGTTTCTTGTTTTTTCAGTGACAATTCAAGGCTTTATGGCTGATCTTCAACACATCCGCAACTTTTCCATTATTGCTCATATCGATCATGGTAAATCCACCATAGCCGATCGGTTCATTCAGACCTGTGGTGGTCTGAGCGACCGGGAGATGGCTGACCAGGTGTGTGATTCCATGGATCTGGAGCGGGAGCGGGGCATTACCATCAAAGCCCAAAGCGTTACCCTGGAGTATCAGGCCAAAGACGGCATCAGCTACCAGCTCAATTTCATCGATACGCCCGGTCATGTGGATTTCTCCTACGAGGTTTCCCGCTCCCTGGCGGCTTGTGAAGGGGCGCTACTGGTGGTGGACGCGGCGCAGGGCGTTGAAGCCCAGAGTGTGGCGAACTGCTACACCGCGATCGAGCAAGGGCTGGAAGTACTGCCGGTACTCAATAAAATCGATCTCCCGTCTGCGGAGCCGGAACGGGTAATCAATGAGATTGAAGAGATTATCGGTATCGAGGCCGATCAGGCCGTCCACGTCAGTGCCAAAACCGGCTTGGGCATCGAAGCGCTGTTGGAACAACTGGTCGCCACGATTCCCCCTCCGGCCGGCGACTATGAAGCGCCGCTGCAGGCGCTGATCATCGATTCCTGGTTCGACTCCTATGTCGGGGTCATCTCACTGATCAGGGTGATGAACGGTGAGATCAAGCCGAAAGACAAGATGCGGATCATGTCCACCGGACGGGTTTTCCAGGTTGAGCAGGTTGGTGTGTTTACCCCCAAACAGCTCAGTCAAGCCTCACTGAAAGCGGGAGAGGTAGGCTACCTGATCGCTGGAATCAAAGAGGTTGACGGCGCACCCGTCGGCGACACCATCACCTTGGAAAATCGCCAGGCCGATCAACCTCTGCCGGGATTCGAGGAGATGCATCCACGGGTTTTCTCCGGCCTCTATCCAGTCAGCTCGGATGATTATGAGGGTCTGCGGGATGCTCTGCAGAAACTGCGCCTCAATGATGCTGCACTGCACTATGAGCCGGAAACCTCTCAGGCCTTGGGATTTGGATTCCGCTGCGGATTCCTCGGCATGCTGCATATGGAGATTGTTCAGGAGCGACTCGAACGGGAGTACGACCTGGATCTGATCACCACCGCACCTTCAGTGGTTTACGAAGTGCTGAAAAGTGACGGTGAACTCATCCATATCGAAAATCCGGCAGCACTGCCCGATCCGGGTAAATTGGAAGAGGTTCGCGAACCGATCATTGTGGCAACCATCCTGGTGCCACAAGACTATCTGGGTAACGTGATAACCCTGTGTATTGAGAAGCGCGGGGTACAGAAAAACCTGCAATATCTGGCCGGACAGGTGCAGTTAAGTTATGAGTTGCCGATGAATGAAGTGGTACTCGACTTTTTTGACCGTCTGAAGTCGGTGAGTAGAGGCTATGCCTCGTTTGAGTATGAGTTCACCCATTTTCAGGCCGCTCCGCTGGTCAAGCTCGATATTCTGATCAATGGTGATCGAGTGGATGCTCTGTCGTTGATTGTGCATAAGGATCAGGCTCAGTTCAGAGGGCGGGATCTGACCTCGAAGATGAAAGAGATCATCCCCAGGCAGATGTTCGAGGTGGCCATCCAGGCCGCGATCGGTACCAAGATTATTGCCCGTACCACGGTCAAGGCACTGAGAAAGAATGTGACTGCCAAATGTTATGGTGGTGATATAACACGAAAACGTAAACTGCTGGAGAAGCAGAAAGCTGGTAAAAAACGCATGAAGCAGGTTGGTAAGGTGGAGATACCGCAAGACGCCTTTCTTGCTGTGCTTCAGGTCGGCAAGGATAATTAGATGTAACTATTCAGATCAGCCCTGAAAAGTGTGATTTTCAGGGCTGAGCAAAGGGCAGAGTGAGACTTCTTCCCTTTGGGAACCCCAAAAGCTGGGGAGTAACCATTCAGATGGGCGCGAAAAAGACTGGGCCTCCTGAATAGTTACAATCAGATTACTATACGGGTGAGGACGCAGGTAAACCATGAATTTCGATTTTCCAACTTTTCTTGTTGTCGCCAGTGCATTGACCGGCGGCATCTGGCTATTGGATAGCATATTCTTTGCCAACAAACGAAGTGCAATGGCTCCGGATGTGGGTGAAGAGGCCGATGATTCAAGCCCGCTGGTTAGAAAAGAACCATTACTGGTTGAGTACTCCAAATCCTTCTTTCCGGTAATTTTTGCAGTGCTCATTTTACGCTCTTTCCTGGTGGAGCCTTTTCGTATTCCCTCCGGTTCCATGATGCCGACCCTGTTGGTTGGTGACTTCATTCTGGTGAATAAATTCAGTTACGGTATTCGACTGCCCGTGTTGAATAAAAAAGTCATCGATCTGGGGGATCCTCAACGGGGGGATCCGGTGGTCTTCCGCTATCCGAAACAACCGTGGATTGACTATATTAAACGGGTAGTGGCTGTACCTGGCGATAAGCTCTACTATCGAAATAAAACCCTTTTCGTCAATGGCGAACCGATGAAACAGATGCTGTTGGGGCAGTACACAGGTGTCGGGAGTGGCTCCCGCATGACCGGTGCGGTGATGGCGGTCGAGGATCTCGATGGGATTGAACACAATATTCTGATCAATCCATTGGCACCCGATCTGCCAATGGGGTGTCAGGTTTTGAGACAAGGGCCGATAACCGTTCCTGAAGGACAATATTTTGTCATGGGTGATAACCGTGACAATAGTAATGACAGTCGCTGCTGGGGTTTTGTCCCGGATGAGAACCTTGTTGGTAAAGCGTTTGGCATCTGGATGAACTGGGATTCCAACATCAGCGGTTTTCCACCGATTGCCTGGGAGAGAATAGGTAAAGGCATCGATTAGGGAGTCTTTATTGTCGATGTAAGATTCTAAATTCTATGCCATGTACTGATACCTGTGAAAGACGGGATAAACTGGAATTTCAGCATATAGGGTAAAGTATAAATTGTGGCTAAAGGTAATCAGAAATCAGCTGAACGAGAAAGCAAAGACCTCGAAAGAAATAATGCACAGAGAAAAACTCAAAGTTGCTGACTGTAATTCTTGCTAATTTAGTCAAATCCAAATTTAATTGTAGATAGTTGATGCAATCGTGTTCTTAGATTGAAGAAATAAATCTATTAGTATGACTTATTTGAGGAAGTAGATATGCAATCCATCAAAAAACAGTATGGACTTACATTCATCAGCTGGCTGGTTATCTTAATTATTGCCGGTTTTCTGGTGATGATTGGGATCAAGATTACGCCTGTTTATATCGATCACTATGCCGTGAAGTCTGCGCTTGAATCAGTAAAGAGCGAACCATTTGCTGTGCGAAAATCTAAGGTGGAATTGCGGAATTTAATTACGAAGAGACTCAATATTAATAGTATACGGCATGTGACGAAGGAGCATATAAAGATTAAGAGCGCTCCTGGATCAAGGATTATAAACATCTCCTACGAAGTTCGTCGACATATTGCGTATAATGCCGCGCTTGTCATGACATTTGATGAAACGGTTGAGCTAACTTCGAATTGAAGGCCGATATCAACAAGTTTTGCCGCGATCTGGGCTATACCTTCAATCAGCAAGAACTGATTGAACAGGCTTTGACTCACCGCAGTGCCGGTGGAAAAAACAACGAACGTCTTGAGTATTTGGGTGATTCCATTCTGGGATTTGTGATTGCAGATGCGCTCTTCAGCCATTTCTCCAATGCCAGTGAAGGACAGCTGAGTCGGCTTCGTTCCGCATTGGTGAAACGGGATACCCTCGCCCAGGTTGCGAGGGAATTCAATCTTGGGGATTATCTGAAACTCGGGCAGGGTGAACTGCGCAGTGGTGGTCAAAGCAGGGATTCCATTCTAGCGGACAGTTTTGAAGCGGTTTTGGCCGCGGTCTATCTTGATGGTGGATATGAAGCGACCCGTTCAGTGATTCTGAAGATATTCTCACCCCGGTTGATTGCCCTGAGTCCCGAAAGCCAGCAGAAAGACCCTAAAACCCAACTTCAAGAGCATCTACAGGCAAACAAGGTCTCGCTTCCAAGCTACACTATCTTGGATGTCAGTGGAGATCCCCATGCCCAGCATTTCAAGGTTGAGTGCGTTGTTGAAGACCTGCAGAAAAAGAGTCAAGGTGAGGGGCACAGTCGAAGAAAAGCGGAGCAGGACGCCGCATCAAAAATGTTGTCGGATCTGAATCATGAGTAAGCTGAAGAATCACTGTGGCTATGCTGCGATTGTCGGACGGCCAAATGTTGGTAAATCCACCCTGTTGAACCAGATCCTCGGTGTCAGGCTGGCAATCACTTCACATAAAGCGCAAACCACAAGACATAGTGTTTTAGGGGTCAACAGTCTGGAAGGGGGGCAGATAATCTATGTCGATACCCCAGGCATCCACCAGCGCAGTGATAATGCGATGAATCGCTACCTCAATCGTACCGCCCAATCCGTGCTGACGGGGGTGGATCTGCTGATCTTCGTGGTCGAGGCACTACGCTGGACTGAGGAGGATGAAAAGGTACTTGGCCTGATCAAGGAGAGTAAAATACCCGCAATTGCGGTTGTCAATAAAGTGGATCTGGTTAAACAGAAAGAGGCATTGTTACCCTATCTTTCCAAACTCTCAACGAGTTGTGAGTTTCTGGAAATCGTTCCTCTGTCTGCGAAAAAAGGTAAAAACCTGGATGCTCTGGAAGGGCTGGTATTGAATGCGCTTCCCGAGGCTGAAAATGTCTATCCAGATGACCAGCTGACCGATCGTCCGGAAAAGTTCTTTGCTGCGGAAATGATCAGGGAACAGATCACCAGACGCTATGCCAAGGAGTTGCCCTATGCGGTTTCCGTCGAGATCGAACGTTTCGAGGAGCAGCAGAGTCTGTATCGGATCAATGCCGTGATCTGGGTGGAAAAGCCCGGTCAGAAGGGCATCATCATCGGCAAAGATGGTCAGGCGTTGAAAGAGGTTGCTGTTCAAGCCAGAAAAGCGATGCAGGCCTTTTTCGATTGTAAGGTTCATCTTGAACTTTGGGTTAAAGTAAAAAAGAGCTGGTCGAGTGACGAAGCGGCTTTAGTCAGACTTGGATATGGTGAGCAGTGAAACCATCCAAGCTAGGGCTGGTTAAGACAACCATTTAATCTGAGACATCACAGATGTCCCGTATCAACTTTATACCTGCCTATGTTCTGCACAGGCGCGATTATCAGAATTCCAGTCTGTTGGTGGAATTATTCACGCCAGATGAAGGACGTCTTCCGGCGATTGCCAAAGGTGCAAAATCAGGACGTTCCAGCAAGGCTATTCTATTACAGCCCTTCCTGCCTCTCAGAGTTTCACTCAGTGGACGTGGAGAGATCAAGAGCCTGATCGAAGCAGAACAGAATGGTCAACCATTCAAACTGACTGGCGAGCGTATCTATTGCGGTTTTTACCTGAATGAACTGATTGTCAGGTTGATCGAAAGGGGGGATCCATTTCCATCGCTTTTCGTTCACTATTGCCATATCCTTGCACAACTGGCGTCAGACGGGCCTGTCGGTGAGATACTGAGACAATTTGAACTGCAACTATTATCAGAGCTTGGATACGGATTATTGCTCGACCACACGGCGGATAGTGGGGACCCCATAAGAGAGGAGTTGCTGTATAACTATCTTGTTGAAGAGGGGCCCGTAGTATCGTCATCTGACAGTTCCGGGCTGAAGATTCATGGCAGCACTCTGATCGGTTTGCAAAACGGTGAATCATTGTCAAAACAGTCTGCTAAAGAGGCAAAACAGTTGATGCGATTTGTGCTCTCCCATTACCTGGGAGACAAGCCATTGAAAAGTCGCGAGCTGTTTACGGGACCAACAGTCGGATGAGTTTGTCTGTTTATGACAACTGACCCAATCGTTTAAAACGCTCGATAAAGATGTCTGAGAAGTTGGGCAAACAGCTGTAAAAAAGATATATTTACAGCATAAAGGTTTGTTGCCGGAATGATCATCTGTAAGGGGTTCTGCTACCTATGAGTCGAAAGGTAAGGGTATGACAAAGAATGTAATGTTACTTGGGGTCAATATCGACCATGTGGCGACCTTGCGCCAGGCTCGGGGTACCCGCTATCCGGAGCCGGTACAGGCTGCACTGACGGCAGAGCAGGCGGGAGCCGATGCAATAACACTACATCTGCGTGAAGACAGGCGTCATATTCAGGACCGGGATGTGGAGATGCTCTCCGATCTGTTACAGACACGAATGAACCTGGAGATGGCGGCAACCCCGGAAATGGCAGCCATTGCCACCCGGTTTCAACCCCATGATTGTTGCCTGGTACCTGAGAAGCGTGAAGAGTTGACTACCGAGGGTGGTCTGGATGTGGCTTCAAAACTCGATTATATGACCGATTACTGCACTGAATTGAAAGAGGCGGGGATCCGGGTATCACTCTTCATCGATGCTGATTTGAATCAACTGGATGCAGCCAAGGCATCAGGTGCCCCGGTGGTGGAGATTCATACCGGTCATTATGCTGATGCTACCAGCGAAACAGCGCGTCAAGCTGAACTGAAGCGAATTGTCGATGCGGTAGCCTATGGCAAAGGTCTTGGTCTCCAGGTCAATGCAGGGCATGGACTTGATTACCACAATGTGGCATCAATCGTGGAAATTGAAGGTATCAGAGAGTTGAATATCGGACACTCCATCGTCTGTCGGGCACTCTTCACCGGGCTTGATCAGGCAGTCCGTGAAATGAAGACACTGATGAAGCGATAGCCTGATATTCCAGCTTGCCATTGATCTGGTGAGAAGCTTGAAAGGATAGCCAGGTTAGGGGTCATGCAGGCCCTTGAAGATGTGAGCGGGCAACAATTGCCAGAACAACCAATGCAAGGGTGATTGCCCATACCAGCAAATAGATGGACATCGCGCGTTTTGCCTTGGCTTTGTCTGCCCAGCTGCGAGGTTGAATGCCTTTGTATAGAAACAGCAGTTTGGCAGACAGGTTGACACAGACGATATTGGCAGCGAGTAACAAACCTGCACCCATCGCCAGGTCGACTCGACCATGCCCCAGGGTCAAACCGAATGCTGCAGCCGGTGGAAGCAGTGCCACCGCGACCATCACTCCCACCAAGACACTGGACAGGCCACTTGTCAGTGAGAGTGCCGCTGCGGCACCTGAAGCCAGTGCCAGAGCCAGCGAGTCGAGACCTACGTCAGTACGGGCCAACAGTTCTGGACTGGTCAGCTCGAACGGCCAGAGTAGGCCGATGATGTAAGCAAGGAGTATGGCGATCAGTATTCCCGCAAGCAGTGTCTTCAGGGATTTCTTCATCAAGTGCATATCACCGAGTGCCGTTCCCAGGCCAAAAGCCAGATTCGGACCCAGCAGGGGAGCGATCACCATCGCACCAATCACCACCGCAACATTGTTTTTCACCAAACCGATGGCGGCGACCAACGTGGAGAGTATGACAAGAATGATGAAATTACTGTCCAAATGGGTATTCTTGTCCACATTGGCATACATCGATTCTCTCGATGAAATGGCTTTGTCCTGATCTTTCTCCTTTTCGCTGGATGGTTGAGGCAGTGTGGCGTCAACCGGAAAAACGATAATCCTTGCCGTGGATTGTGCACCGAGTACATTTTGAAGAGTATCCAGTGCCGGCTGGACATTTTCGTCGGTTAACAGAATGCGTATCGCCTGGCGGCCGTCTTCACCCTCCCGGCCGGTACGGAAGTCCCTTGCTTTGTATTTTTCAGCGATCGCAGTAATGGTGTTTTCGCTGCTCGATTTAGCAATAACTTCAATTAACTTCATGTCTGTTCCTGGTGGAAAAAACCAATTCTAGCGCAAAAGCTGAGATCACTCCGGTAACCAGATCAGTTGTGAAATAATGGTTTCTGCCTGGATATTTCCATACACGGGCAAGGCCGCTTTCAGATTCAGCTCGGATGGTTCGGGAAACGGGTTGTTTGAGCAATAGAAAACAATGTTTTGCTGTCTTAGAACGTCGATTAAAGTGACCTGTTCGAAAATCTGTCTTAAGCGTACAAGCATGTCGATGATGTGCGATTCGCTCTCTGCCAGGAAATTAATGGCTACCACACCTTGAGGCAATAGCGCATTGGTTAAGTTTTGCAAAAAGGTCATTGTTTCGATCGGATTTGGCTGCTCCGGAGGGCAATGAATATCACAAATAATCAGATCAAACTGTTGTTGATTGTCATGTAGAAAGGATTCGGCTGATTGATTTCTGACAGGATAACTGCTGTCAAGATAGAAGCACTCCTTGGATAGGGTGATCATTTCGACTTCCGGTTCGATCGAGGTCACGGCTATCTCTGGATGATGAGACTCCAGGTAGCGCTCAATGGCACCGGAACCCAAGCCCAGATTCAACATTTTTCCCGGTTTGTCTACAAACACCAGTGAGCATAACAGCGCTTTGATATAGTGCAGCACAGGATAACTGTGGTCTTCAGTAAACAACATCGATTGTACAGCACCGTCAGCTGTGCAGATCCAACGAAGAGAGTCGTATTCAAAGACTTCGCAGCTATGCTGAACTGAGCAATTGATGCGGGTGGCCTGTGGCTGTGCCATCTTGAACCAGGCCAGATCGATAAAGGGTGGTCTATTACTGGGCATGGGGCTGATTATTTCTGTCAATCAGGTATCGGATCGGCAATACCTTAATTGTCCATGCACGGCTCTTCAAGTGTCACATCTCGTGATTGTGTTTCCTGCTGTTTAAGGCTGGTTTTCAGCCATTGATATAGCTTACCAACTGTTCAATCATGAACTGTTGTTCCTCGATGATCGCTTTTACCAGGTCGCCGATCGAGATGATGCCGATCACCTTGCCATCTTTCATGACCGGAAGGTGGCGAACCCGTTTTTCAGTCATGATGGCCATACACTCCTCGATGCTCTGTTCCGGAGTAACCGCCACAACCTGACTGGTCATGATCTCTTTGACCTTGGTCTCTTTGGATAGCTGGCCTTGTGAGATAATCCCCCGAGCATAATCCCGTTCTGAAAAGAGGCCCACCACATTATCCCCATCCATCACCAACAGTGAACCGATAGCGTGTTCAGCCATGGTCGCAAGTGCTTGAAAGACAGTCTCATTGGCATCGACGCTAAGGATATCGAAGCCCTTGTTCTGTAACAGTTGATTCACGCTAGTCATTGACCTCTCCTTTCAGATTTATTGTTATTTGCACCACATGTTCAAGCGTTGGGTAGTTGTAACCGGCCCCGGCAGCATAGTCAACTTGTGAGAATTTCTCTCAACTATAGAACAACATCCGCAGTTCGGCTCGGCTGAGATAGATTTCCACACGATTATCCTGGCGACCGGAAAGTCCATTTGCATAGTTACATAGACACTCTTTCACGCTCTGAGGGAGTAGCAGTAACTGTTTGTAGCAGGTAATGGCTGTAGGCACAGGATCATCCCATGCAGAAAGCCAGGGGTAGCTCCTGGTTATGTGCGAAGCTGAGAAACAGAGCCGGCAGCCGGTCTGCTGAGCCTGGAGTTGTGTAAAATAGTACTGATCAAACGCCCTAAATCGGGGTAGAATCGTGCCCATGCAATATAAAACCATCGAAGACTTCATTGGCAATACCCCGCTGGTTCGTCTGCAGCGCCTTGCCGAAGATAACGGCAATACTGTGTTAGTGAAACTGGAAGGGAATAATCCTGCCGGTTCGGTTAAAGACAGGCCAGCCCTGAGTATGATCCGCCTTGCCGAGGCAAGGGGTAGCATCAAGCCCGGAGACACTCTGATCGAGGCCACCAGTGGCAATACGGGGATTGCTCTGGCCATGGCAGCCGCGATCAAGGGATATCATATGATTCTGGTGATGCCGGAACACATGAGTCTTGAGCGCCGGGCCGTGATGAAGGCCTATGGTGCCGAGCTGATCCTGACCCCGAAAGAGGGCAGTATGGAAGCGGCCATTGATAAAGCGCGGGAGCTCGAATCTGCCGGCAAAGGGGTGATCCTGGATCAGTTCTCCAATCAGGATAATCCTCAGGCGCATATCGAGGGTACCGGGCCGGAGATTTGGCGGGATACGGATGGCAGAGTAACCCATTTTGTCAGTGCCATGGGCACCACCGGAACCATCATGGGCACTTCAAGTTTCCTCAAATCGAAAGATCCTAAAATCGAGATTGTCGGTGTGCAACCTATGGAAGGCGCCAGTATTCCGGGTATCCGTCGCTGGCCGGAGGAGTATCTGCCGAAGATCTATGATGCCAGCCGGGTTGACCGGATTATCGATATATCCCAACAGGATGCTGAGCAGACTACCCGTGATCTGGCAGCGAAGGAGGGTATCTTTGCCGGTATCTCATCCGGCGGTGCGGTGGCAGCTGCGTTGAAACTCTCGCAAACTGTTGAAAATGCTGTGATCGTAGCGATTATTTGTGATCGTGGTGATCGATATCTGTCTACTGATGTTTTCCCTGCGTACTGAGTAATGGCAAGAAAACGTAGGCGTAAGCAGCTGCCGACAGAGCCGGTTGAAGCTCAAATCGAGTCCCTGACCCATGATGCGAAAGGGGTAACTCACATCGATGGCAAAGCCACCTTTGTGCATGGATCCTTAGCGGGAGAGACGGTCCGTTTTGTCTATACCGGACGCTGGCGCAAGTATGATGAAGGCAGGGTGGTAGAGGTCCTTGAATCCTCCACGGAACGGGTTGAACCGAAGTGCAGTCAGTTCGGTGTGTGTGGCGGTTGCAGTCTGCAACATCAGGATAGCAAGGCGCAGGTGGAGGCCAAACAGCAATCGATGCTGGATAGCCTGCAACACATCGGTAAAGTGCAGCCACAACAGATCTTGCCGCCACTGGTCGGTGAGACGGCCTGGGGCTATCGCCGTAAGGCCCGCCTGGGTGTCCGCTATGTGCCCAAAAAGGGGGGTACTCTGATCGGTTTCAGGGAGCGGGGATCCTCATTCATCACGGATATCGATTGCTGCCATATCCTGCATCCACGGGTGGGTGAGTTGCTGCCTGAGATGAGTCGGCTGATCGACCAGTTATCGATCAGGGATCAGATCCCTCAGATCGAAATGGCCATGGGGGATGAGGTCTGCGTGTTGATCTTTCGACTGCTGGAGCCGGCCAGTGATGAGGATTTGGCGAAACTCAAGGCATTTGCCCCCGCGCATGAAATAACCATCTATCTCCAGGAAGGTGGGCCGGAAACCATTCGTCCGCTGGAGAGTGAAGTGACACTCAGCTATCAACTGCCGGCATTCGATCTGACCCTGGATTTCCTGCCCAGTGATTTCACCCAGGTGAACAGTGATATCAACCGGCAAATGATCCAGCGCGCCGTGAAGCTGTTGGAGCTGCGGGAGGATGATCAGGTATTGGACCTGTTTTGCGGGTTGGGTAATTTCACTCTGCCTATGGCGCGTCACGCCGCCCATGTCATTGGCGTTGAAGGTGATGCGGGACTGGTCGCAAGAGCCAGGGAGAATGCCAGCCGAAATAATCTCCAAAACACCAGTTTCTATACCGCAAATCTCTATGATGAGTTGGATAACGAGCCTTGGCTGCAGGCGTCATTCAACAAAACCCTGCTGGATCCACCCAGGAGCGGTGCTCAGGAGGTGCTGCATCATCTGCCAAAACTGGGTGTTGAACGCATCGTCTATGTCTCATGCTACCCTGGAACCCTGGCCAGGGATGCCGGTATTTTAGTTGCAGAACATGGCTACCGGCTGATCAGTGCCGGGGTCATGGATATGTTTCCACATACGGCTCACGTGGAATCCATCGCACTCTTTGAAAAGGTTAAATAAATGGCTTTAGAAATAGAGCGTAAATTTCTGGTTGTAAATGATAAGTGGAGAGATTCCGTAATCAGCGAAGCGGTGATTAAACAGGGCTATCTGGCAACCACGGAACAGGCCAGTGTGCGTGTCAGGGTGGACGGGGATGCGGCCAATATCAACATCAAGGGACGTACGGTTGGTATCAGTCGCCGGGAGTATGAATATCCGATCCCCCTCGATGAAGCGCAGGAACTGCTTGATCATCTGGTCAGCGGGGCGGCGATCGATAAGGTCCGTTACAAGGTTCGCTGCGGTGAACATATCTGGGATCTGGACCTGTTTCATGGGGCCAATCAGGGCTTGGTGATGGCCGAGGTCGAGTTGGGCCGGGAAGATGAGGCATTCGTCATGCCGGAGTGGGCTGGTGAAGAGGTATCCGGTGATACCCGCTACTACAATGCCAACCTGGTGAAACATCCATTTTGTGAATGGTGATCGGATGCCGAGGGGAGCGCTCCTTGCGGCACTCTTGCTAAGCTGTCTGCTGATCACTGGATGCCAGGATCAGCAGCGAGAGACAATCCGCATGGGACTGGCCAACGGGCCGCTGAATCTCGATCCCCGCTATGCCACCGATGCCACATCGGAACGGGTCAACCGGCTGCTCTACCAGCGTCTTGTGGAGTTTGATCCTGACAGCAGACCGAGGCCTGGTATCGCAAGCTGGCAAGCGATTACTCCAACCCACTACCGCTTTACCCTGAATCAGCATGCTGGGAATTTCAGTCACGATCGGGAATTAACCAGCCGGGATGTGGTGGCAACCTATCGACAGGTGCTCGATCCCGCCCTGGCATCGCCCAAGCGGGCAAGTCTGGAATTGATTGCATCGATGCAAGAGGTCGACACGCGACATCTCGATTTCCACCTGAAACGTGCCGATCCACTTTTTCCCGCCTATCTGACCCTGGATATCCTGCCTGCAGAACTGATTGAGCAGAATCATGATTTTGCCCGGGAACCGGTTGGCAGTGGTGCTTTCGAGCTGCTTGACTGGCCTCAAGCCGGAGAGCTGCATCTGCGCAGACGCTCTGATGGGCAGCACTTTCAACTCCTCACAGTGAATAATCCAACGGTAAGGGTATTGAAGTTACTGCGAAGTGAGATCGACCTGCTGCAAAATGACATCTCCCCTGAACTGATCGGTTATCTACACCGTCAACCGAGCGTGAGTGTGGAACAGCATCCAGGCAGTAACTACACCTATATCGGTTTCAATCTTCAGGATCCACTGACAGGGAGACTGCAGATTCGACAGGCGATTGCCCACGCCATCGACCGACAGGCGATCATCCATTGGGTAATGCAGGGCGCGGCGCGTCAGGCGGGCTCCCTGTTTCCACCGGAGCATTGGGCCTCTGATCAGCTGGCCCCCTATGAATACAATCCTGACAAAGCGAGAGCGCTGCTTGCGGAATTGGGATACAGCGATAAGAATCCATTGCGACTGACCTATAAAACCTCCAGCGACCCGTTTCGTATACGTCTTGCCACAGTGATCCAGAGCCAGTTGAAAGCGGTGGGAATCGACATCGATCTGCGCAGTTACGATTGGGGGACTTTCTTCGGTGATATCAAACAGGGTAACTTTCAGCTCTACAGTCTGAGTTGGGTTGGTATCAGGACGCCGGACATCTATCGGGATATCTTTGCCAGTGACTCCTTGCCTCCGAGTGGGGCAAATCGTGGTCGTTATGCAAGTAGAACAGTGGATCAACTACTCAAGCGGGCCGAGCAGACGAGCAGTCTCTCCGCCCAGGCGGAGCTCTATCAGCAGGTGGCGGCTGAACTGCACCGGGATCTGCCCTATATTCCACTCTGGTATGAAGATCAGCTGTCTGCACAGGGGCGCCGTATCGAGGGCTACAAACTGATGTCAGACGGTAACTATGATGGTTTGGCCCAAGTGAAACTTAAATCTGTCCCGGATGGAAACCATGTGCAATCGACAACTGCAAATTGATCTTGCCAACCAGCAGTTGAGCTGCCTGGAGTTCGGCCAAACGGTGGCTTCATATCCTGTATCCACCGGTTTGAACGGCCCTGGTGAATCCCGGGAGAGTGGTTGCACCCCACGAGGCAAGCACAGAGTGCGCATCAAAATCGGTGCAGACTGTCCACTGGGTACCGTGTTTGTCGGCCGGCGTCCAACTGGCGAACGCTATAGTGAAATATTGGCTGAAGAGCAACCGGAGCGTGACTGGGTATTGACCCGCATTATCTGGTTGTCCGGCCTTGAATCCGGTTTCAATCGTGGTGGCCGGGTGGATACGTTGAGAAGATACATCTATATCCACGGCACTCCGGATAGTGAACCCATGGGGGTGCCGAGATCACATGGCTGCATCAGAATGCACAACCGGGATCTGATCGAGCTGTTTGATTGGGTTGAGCTAGGCATGCTGGTGGAGATCCGTGACTGATGGGCCGCTTTCTGTTGTCCAGACTGGTGACGGCGTTTATCTCGATGTTCGGTGTTGCCTGTCTGGTCTTTCTGCTGATTCACCTGGTGCCCGGAGATCCTGTGGATGTGATGCTGGGGGAGTCGGCAAGACCCGCTGACCGACAGGCGTTGCGAGTCAGTCTTGGCCTGGATCAGCCGATCGATACCCAGCTGCTGAACTACTTCAGTGGCCTGGCCCACTTCGACCTGGGTCAATCGCTACACAGCAAGCGAGCGGTGAGTGAGTTGTTGGCAGAGCGAATCCCGGCCACCCTGGAGCTGGCGTTTGCGGCACTTTTTGTGGCTCTGATCATCGCTGTTCCGTTGGGAATTCTGGCGGCAGTGGAAAGGGGAAAAGCCTGGGATTGGGGAGCCATGGGGTTTTCCATGCTGGGAGTCTCTATCCCCAACTTCTGGTTGGGTCCGATGTTGATTCTCTGTTTCTCATTGTGGCTGGGTTTGACGCCAGTCAGTGGGCGGGACGGGTTTGCCAGCCTGATTCTGCCTGCAGTGACCCTGGGTAGCGGTTTTGCCGCCATTCTGGCACGCATGGTTCGTAGCAGCTTGCTGGAGGTGCTGGGTGAGGATTTTGTTCGCACGGCAAGAGCAAAAGGGGTTGCTGAGGTAGAGGTGATCTGGCGGCATGCCATGCGCAATGCCTGGCTTCCCGTGGCTACCCTGCTTGGATTGCAGCTGGGTGCCCTGTTGGGTGGGGCGGTGGTTACCGAGGTGGTGTTCGATTGGCCTGGTATCGGTTCCCTTATGATTGAGTCGATTCAAAAACGCGATTATCCCGTTGTGCAGGGTTGCGTGCTGTTCATCAGCCTGATGTATGTGCTGGTCAATACCCTGACCGATCTGTTGTATGGTTTGATCGATCCACGTATCCGGCTGGACAATTCCAAATGATCAGGCTTTGGTTTCCACTTGGCATACTGGCGCTATGGGCTGTGGCGGCAATCAGCGGAGCTTGGGTTGTGGAGTCAGCCAACCAGATCGATCTGCAGCGAATTCTTCAGTCACCGGGCGAACAGGGTTTGATGGGCTATGACGATCTGGGGCGTCCGATTCTGCAACGGATCTGGGTCGGTGCCCGGGTATCCCTGCTGGTCTCAGTTGGGGTGGTGACGCTCTCCCTGCTGATTGGTACGGCGGTTGGATTGTTTGCCGGTTATCAGGGAGGCTGGCTGGATCTTATCCTGGTCAGGATCATGGATGTGTTTCTGGCGTTTCCGGGCATCCTCCTGGCAATTGCCCTGGCCGGTGTCATGGGGCCTGGAGTGGACAATCTGATTATCGCACTCTCCGCCGTGGGCTGGGTCGGATTTGCCCGCTTGACCCGAGGACAGGTTCTGTCGCTCAAACAGCGGGATCACGTTACTGCAGCAATCGCATTGGGAACCCCGCGCCATCTGATCCTGTTACGTCATCTACTGCCTCTGTTGTCAGCGCCGTTAATCGTGGAAGCGACATTCGGCATGGCAGGTATGGTGATCGCCGAAGCCGGGTTATCCTTTCTTGGGCTGGGTATACAGCCACCCGATGCCTCATGGGGCAGTCTGATCAGGGATGGAGCGAGCTATATGTTGATGGCGCCTCACATGGTACTGGCACCTGGGGTGGCGATTATGCTGGTGGTACTGTCACTCAATATCCTCGGTGACCGATTGAGGGACCGCTTGGACCATCGCTCGAATGGATGATCCAATACCTCTCTAGGCCTCTTTCAGATAGCCGGTTCAGCTACCATCCGATTCAAGCTATTGCACAAAGAAAGTTGTGAATAGCAGTGCCTCAACGGCGTCCTTACCCGTTGCTTCTTCAAGAATTTTTTTAACTTCAGTGAGTGCGGCCTTACGTAGCGCCTCTTTTCCGTCAGGCGATTTCAGGGTCTTCCCATCCTGTTCGGAAAGCAGCATCAGCAGTGCGTGGCGAATCGCCGGGCCATGCAGCGTCAGGGTTTCAAGAAAAGCTTCGTCTTTGGTCATCAGCTGAATATCGCATCGGATGTACTTTCCGCCCTTTGCCAGATTGGCGACCAGAGAAGGTTTGATCTGATAGTAGCTGATTGTGGGGGGGGCTTTTTCTTCATCCTCAGCCCATAAAACCTGGCTGGGAATGAGCACTAAGAGACAGACCAAAAAGAGATTTCGCATGATTCAAACCCTGATTTTCACTTCATCTATGTTTGCGGCATACTGAGGTAAATATTAAACCTGAATCCCTGGGATCAGGGAACCGCATAAGCAAGCTTATTGATTGATAGGCCCAAGCAGATAGTATTTAAACTCAATGATAATAAAAGCACCAGGAAACAGCATTCGGAATTCCAAACTGACCATTCGGAAGGCTATTCTGCGTGCCACAAAAACCAATCTGAAACAGGGAGAATGGGTATGAGTCTCGGGCCGGTAATGATCGATCTGGAAGGCCCGGAGATGACCCCTGAAGAGCGTGAGCTATTGGAACATCCGGCAGTGGGCGGGGTTATTCTGTTCTCGCGGAACTACCAATCCATGCAGCAGCTCAGTAACCTCTGTGCAGATATTCATGCCATCAGAACTCCCCAACTGCTGATTGCGGTGGACCACGAAGGAGGGCGGGTTCAACGTTTCAGAGAGGGGTTTTCAGAGCTGCCACCGGCCGCCTGGTATGGGCAGGAGTACCGTAAGCATCCGGAACAGGGACTCAGGCTGACAGAACTTGGTGGCTGGTTGATGGCCTCGGAGCTGCGTGCCTGCGGTGTTGATTTCAGTTTTGCACCGGTTCTCGATCTGGGGCTGGGGATCAGTGAAGTGATCGGTGATCGCGCCTTTTCCAACAACCCGGATGAGGTTACCCGTCTGGCCCATGCGTGGATGCAGGGTTGTCACGAAGCCGGTATGGCGGTGGTTGGCAAACACTTCCCGGGGCACGGTGGGGTGGCCGCTGATTCACATCTGGCCCTGCCGATTGACCAGCGGCGCTTTGAGGATCTGAAGATGGAGGATCTGCGCCCGTTTGAAAGTATGATCGAGGCCGGTATGGAAGCCATCATGCCCGCCCATGTCATCTATCAGCATATCGACAAGGATCTGGCCGGTTTTTCAGGCTTTTGGTTGAAGCAGGTGCTCAGGCAGCAGCTTGGATTTCAGGGGGTGATTTTCAGTGATGATCTGGATATGGCGGCAGCCAGCGAAGCCGGAAATTATGCTCAACGAGCGGCGCATGCACTTGAGGCGGGGTGTGACATGATCCTGGTCTGTAACAACCGTGCCGCCGCGATTCAGGTTCTGGAATCCCTGAAAACCTATAACGATCCGGCCGCACATGTCCGCTTGGTAAGGATGCATGGCCGAAAACAGCGCTCTCTGCAGCAGATCCACATGGATTCACGTTGGAAACAGGCTGTAAATCAGCTGTCAGTAATTCCACAGGAAACACCGCTCAATCTGGGGCTCGAAGATGACGATTAATGCACAACAGGCAGCGGAAGTTTTAGCGACTGCCGACTTGATCTATGACAGTCAGCAGATTGCACAAGCGCTGGATCGGATGGCATTGCAGATCAGTGAGCGCCTCGCGGATCAGGATCCACTGGTGTTGTGCGTCCTGAACGGTGCTTTGATACCGACTGGTCAACTGTTGACCAGACTGAGCTTTCCACTTCGTCACGACTATATTCATGCAACCCGTTACCGGGGGGAGACATCGGGTTCCGAGCTGGAGTGGAAAGGGCACCCCAGTGCTTCACTGAATGGCGAGACAATCCTCATCGTGGACGACATCCTGGATCATGGCATCACTCTGGCGGCAATTGTTGAAGCTTGTCAGGATGCAGGAGCAAAGGAGGTGTTGAGTGCGGTTCTGGTTGAGAAGCGGCACGATCGGGGTGTTGGGTTCAAGGCGGATTTTGTCGGGCTGGAGGTCGAAGACCGCTATGTATTTGGTTATGGAATGGACTACAAGGGCTACCACAGAAACGCACCAGCCATCTATGCGCTTCCTGGGAGTTAGTAATTTCCCTAATATTGAATAATGCTATACAAGGGTAAACCCTGCCACGATTTCCTAGAAAAATGGTAGAGATATTAGGCACCTATTGCTATTTTCCCACAAATAGTACAAGCTTGTACCATCATGGCAGAACCTGGCATCAGACCGGGGAGTCCTGACAAATTCAATCGAGTTCGCTTCTCTCCGACTGACTGTCGGAGTTTGCACCGTTAAAGGAGGGTATAGTGTGAGCACATTGGAAAGTATGAAAGGTAGCCACACTGATATGCAGCAGATTATCAGTGATTTAAGAGCTATGATGACGAGGGAACAGTTGAGTATAAGGCCAAACGCAATGACAACTCATAAGATGATTTGCGATCTGGCGGAGATGATGAAGGGTCATATGTCAGACCAGGACCGGGGTGTCTATCCTGACCTGCTGACACATCAAGATCCTAAATTGAAATCCATGGCCTGGGGATTTCTGAATGGGCAAAAACCCATTAGAAAACAGTTTGAGCGATACCATAACAAATGGTTGAAGAACTGCGACTTCAACTTTTCAGATGAGTTTATCGCTGAAACATTTGAGATCTTTGACATGATTGAAGATCGGATTCAGCGCGAAGAGACGATCCTGATACCAACTTTAGAAAAGTCTGGGGTATTTGCCCAGGCCGTATAAAATCAGGATCATTGGAGGAGAAGTGTCGGGGGGTAGTAGTTTGACCCCCTATTTTTTTGCCTGGAAGAAAGTCCATTCCCTACCAAGCAGCTCAAATCAATACCCCCAGCAATCCACTTTGCCTATCAGATTTTAGCCAAATTTCAATCACATACCCGTTTCATGCCTCAACCAGCCTGAGCTGCAGGCGAATGTCGAATTGACAATGAGGAAATTGAGACAAATCGTAGCATCATAGGTAAAGAGTCTCTAAGATAGCGCTCAGAATTTTTTATTCGAACTTTATTCAACTCAAACAAATCTCAGGAGGTTCATTGTGGGCGTACTTGTTGGACGGGAGGCACCGGATTTTACTGCAGCAGCGGTGCTTGGTGATGGCACGATCGTCGATGACTTTAGCTTCAGTAAAACGATCAAAAACAGATATGCAGTATTGTTTTTCTATCCTCTCGATTTCACTTTTGTCTGCCCCTCGGAGCTGATCGCTTTCGATCACCGTCTGGAGGAGTTTAAAAAACGTCAAGTGGAAGTGGTGGGTTGTTCCATCGACTCTCACTTCACCCACAATGCCTGGCGTAATACACCGGTCAACGATGGCGGTATCGGCCCGGTAGGCTATCCTCTGGTCGCTGATCTGAATCATGCCATCTGTAAAGCCTATGATGTGGAGACAACTGACGGCAATGTGGCACTTCGCGGCTCCTTCCTGATCGATAAATCCGGCATTGTCCGCCATCAGGTTGTCAATGATCTGCCTCTTGGTAGAAATATCGATGAAATGATACGCATGGTCGATGCACTTCAGTTCAATGAGGAGCATGGTGAAGTCTGCCCGGCCGGCTGGAAGGATGGTGATGCGGGTATGAAAGATACGCCGGAAGGTGTGGCAAACTACCTGACGGACCACAGTGCAAGCCTCTGAGTAGGTTTCACTCTGTTGTGGCCGGCATTGTTGCCGGCCGCAATATAGGATGGATCATCGAATCATACAAAGACCAAACTAAGAATGACTAAACTGGCGATCATCGGCGGTACCGGACTGAACAAAATTCCGGACCTTGAAATCACTCACCGGGAGGTCTGCCATACACCTTTTGGTGAGCCCTCCGCAGCACTGACTCACGGCAGAATTGCCGGAAGTGAAGTGGTCTTCCTGCCCAGGCATGGGGCGACCCATACCATCCCGCCACATCGGGTCAACTACCGGGCAAACCTGTGGGCTCTGCAGCATATCGGTGTGGACAGTGTGATTGGTGTGGCCGCCGTGGGGGGTATTACATCGGAAATGGCCCCGGGCAGGATTGTCATTCCTGATCAGATTATCGATTACACCTTTGGCCGCGATCACACGATTTATGAAAAGGATCTGCAGCACGTCACCCATATCGACTTTACCTACCCCTATTGTCAACAACTGCGCCAGCGCCTGATCGATGCGGCCAATAACAGCGGTGTGGGTTGTGTTGACGCAGCAACCTATGGGGCAACCCAGGGGCCACGTCTGGAGACCGCCGCAGAGGTCACTCGGATGGAACGGGACGGTTGTGATATCGTAGGTATGACAGGAATGCCGGAAGCGGCCTTGGCCAGGGAGTTTGAACTCTGCTATGCCTCTTGTGCCGTCGTGGCAAACTGGGGGGCTGGTAAGCAGCAGGCATCAATCAGTATGAAAGATATCGAAAAAAACCTGATTGTGGGGATGGAACAGGCGAGAAAGTTACTGACGATACTGCTTAGGGAGAGTGCCTAAGCCGGATCCAGAGACTGACATAAGATGACGATCAGAAGTAATAATATTTTAATAACAATATGTTATAGATCATTACTCCTTTTGATTCTAATCAATAGTCGTAACTTGCACGGCGGAGCTTTCGAGCTTGGCATGTCATCACTGAATGATGGTGATTTCGCGGAAGCATTCTGTCTCTGGCGACCATTGGCTATGCAGGGTCATGTGGAGGCTGCCTACCATCTGGGTTGGCTCTATGCCAATGGTAATGGGCTCAGGGTTGATATCGATAAGGCGGTCTACTGGTGGAAGCGTTCTGCCGCCCAGGGACACAACGAAGCGATGTTTGCCCTGGCATTGGCCTACACCAATGGAAAAGGTATCAAAAAGAACCATCAAGAGGCGTTCAAATGGTATCGTACGGCTGCCGAAAGGGGGCATGCAGATGCTCGCGAGATCATAAAATCCAAGCTTCTGAAACCAGAAAAAGTACTGATAAATCAACTTAAAACAGTACTACAGTCAGATTGGCTCAGTGAACGCAGAGTGGTTGAGGCTGATGTGGTCAATTTGCGTGCGGGCCCGGGTAGAGAACATCCGGTGGTTAAACGGATCGAGGCTGGGGCCAGGCTGTTTATCATCGATCGCAAGGAAAAATGGTTGCTCGCTGTCGATCCGGAAGATCTGAGTCAGGCCTGGATTGCAGACTGGTTAACAACGCGCACTGAATAGAGGTTTTGGTGGTATCAAACCGGTGGTAAAAAAGTGACTTTCAGGGCATGCTTGATGCTCCTAACATTTTGATTATTATAGAGTCAGGCTGGAAGCAAGTGGCTGCTGGCATATCCCAGCGTTGATTTGCAGCTTCTCTGCAGCCAGGCTGACGGAAGCTGAAAGCAAACTGTTTGGTCGTCGGGTTAATATTATCGATTCAATCAGTTTACAGGTACAATGTTGCAGTAATTAGGTACGTCGTTAAAGGGGAGTGAAGATGGCTGATGAGACTAACAACGCTGATGAAAGCGTAGAAAAACAACCTCAAAAGACAGCTACAACAGTTAAAAAGAAAGCTGCGAAAAAGAAAGTTGCCAAGAAAAAGGTAGCCAAGAAGAAAGCGACAGCAAAGAAAAAAGCCGCTGCCAAGAAGAAGGTCTCAGCCAAAAAGACAGAGAGTAGCAAAGCTGCAAGCACGAAAATTGCCGCCGCTGCACAGAGTGACAAGCCGGAAGCCGTCACTGAAGCCAAAGCGGCAAGCACGAAAACTGCCGCTGCCCCACAAACAGACAAGCCGCAAGCCGCTCCTGAAGCTAAAGCTGCGACACCGACCGCGGTGGCTGCGGCGGGCGCTCAAGCCTCCACTTCAACCACAGCTGCTGAGAGCAATAAGACCCCATCATCAAATGTGGTCGTACAGAAACAAATAGAAGAGAAAGCGTCAACTTCGGAGGAGACATCCATGTCGACAACAACAAAGAGCTCAGGTGGCTTTTGGGTAAAAGTCATTTTCTGGCTGGTTATTATTATTCTGGGATTCATGTATATCCGCTCACTGGCGAAAAACCCGGTTGATCAATCAACAGGGGAAGCCTCGGATTCCACTCAGGTTGAGGTCGCTGCCTCGGATTCAGATGCCTCATCTGCGACAGATCAGGCTGCCGCTTCATCAACAACAGATCAAGCTGCCACCTCATCCGCACCCGCAGCAGCTGCCGCTGAAGCCAACACGGACAGTCAGCAAGCGAGTGCGGCTGAATCTGAGAGTGGTCAGAGTGAGGCCTCTTCAGCAGCTGATGCTTCTGGCGAAACTTCGGGTAATCTGGTCTCAGGGTCGAGCATGTCACCCGAGGTCAAAGTGTTAAGCCAACCGGCAGCAGCAGAGGCATCCGGCGAAGCGGATCACTCCTCGGCTGAGACAGGGGCGGCTGCACAACAGAGTGGCCAGGAAACCGCTTCTGCTCAAGATGATCAGCAGAGTGTCCATGAAATGCACACAGAGTCTGTTACAAAGATCCTCAAAGAGTTCGATGAGTTGAGGGATGCGGCACAGGCGGAAATGGAGGCCATGCAGAACAGAATGCAGGCTGAGAGAGAGCTGCATGAAGCGATGATGCCTCCACCACCACGTATGTGGCGCAATCCTAATCCGGGTTATGGACCCTATGGACCTGGTCCTGGCCCTGGTCAAGGTCCTGGACCTTATCAAGGCTACTACAACTACAGATAATTTCTGAAAGCATAAAAAAAACGGGCTGCAAGCCCGTTTTTTTTTTGCACACCAGGATCAGTGTGCTGATTCGGTCAGTCGCCTATCAGTCGAGATGAGCCAAGGCCGCGTCGTAGTCGGGTTCCTGAACAATTTCAGGTACCAACTGGGTGTAGATCACTTTATTGTTCTCATCCACCACAACCACAGCACGGGCGCAGATGCCAGCGAGCGGGCCATCGCTGATCAGCACGCCATAATCTTTGGCGAAGTTACGGTTATGCATCATGGAGAGTGAGACGACATTCTCCACACCCTCAGCACTGCAGAATCGACCTTGAGCAAAAGGCAGATCAGCAGAGATGACCAGGGCGACCGAATTGGGCTTGTCGGCCATGGCTTTGTTGAAGGTGATGGTTGAGGTGGCGCAGACACCGGTATCAAGACTTGGAACGATATTCAGCAGCTTCTTTTTGCCGGCATAATTCTGCAAAGAGACATCTGACAGATCACCAGCCGTCAAAGAGAAGTCCGGTGCATCAGCGCCGACTGCCGGCAGATCGCCATTGGTGTTGATAGGGTTGCCTTCGAGAGTGATCGTTGCCATGTCTTAATCCTGTTATTTGAGTTGAATTCTAAGAATAGCGCAGATTTTAGGAAGAACACCCAGCAAGATAAACCCTATTTTGTTTATAGTAATTATTAAAAAGCCTGAATTGGCGTGAGGGTTGAGCCAGGGGGGATCCAATCCTGCCCTAATCATCGCAATGGCGATTAAGTGACAAAAGTTGATCGATGCTCGATTGATCAGTGGATGTGTCTGTTGCCGATGCTGAATTGAATGGTTAACAGGCCCTAAGAGACGAGTTCCTGATAGATCTCAGGAGTCACTTCCTGGGTTATCCCGAGCAGTGTTTCGCGCAGCGGGTCAGACATGATCCTGATGTCGTTGATTTTGATAATCTCTTCAAAAGATGGAATCCCCGAGATTTCCGTATTCTGAATGATTACATCATCTGAGGGCAGTTCAGTGGAAATCGGACAGGAGATCAGTAACACAGGCAGATCACCCAGGCTGTCCACTTGAATCGTCTCCAGTTTAAAACGCAGATCCTTGAGCAGATTCCTCAGGCCGGTCTGTTTCTCCAGGACAAGGTTGAGGGTCAGGCACTGCAGTAAGGTATGTGCCAACTCATCCTGAATTTGACTTCGGTTACCCTTCAACAGATCGGTTATCTGATTTGGTGCCATACCCGGATAGGAGAGAATCCACTGCAGGGGAGAGGTCACCGTGAGCTCTGCGGTTTTTCCATCATTTTCAGCTTTGTAGGGATAGGTGACCGGTGTCAATGCGGGCGTGGCTGCGAAAATATCCAACGGTGGTGAGATATCACTGTCCAGTGAATACGGCTTTTGCCTGGCAATGGAGAGGTAGTGCTTTTTCAGCTCTTGAAAGTTCTTCTCTGCCCCTTTGACCGAGGATTTAGAGCCCCCGCGGATGTACTCGCCGAGGATCGGCTGAGGTGAAAAAAGTGGTGCCAGGGTCGACAAATAGGACTTGAGTTGTGTCTCAATCCGTTCAGATACTGAGCGGGTAAGCTTTCGGAGTTCTATCAGTCTTGGGATGTCGAAAGAGTCTGTCATGAGATGCCCGCTTATTATTTGCCTGAGAAGCAGAATTTTCAGGCTGTTTATCCATACGACAAGGCCTTTTCATAATGCGTCGCACTTGGGACTGTTAACAATGATCCAATACGTCCTGCTGGGACTGTTTTGGCGTCCACCAACGGATAACAGTATAGGTTGGTTTTGTGTTAACGACCCTTAGATAAGAAAGCTAATCAAATAAATGAGTTACGTCAATAAGTTTTTGTTGATTTGCTACACTCTTTCAGGAAAACGGGTGATATTGTATAGTGAACTAAGGCAAAAACCGCCACCACCTGGTGGCTGCAGGATGTGAAGTAAAATATTGGGTCCTTTGGCATAGCTGCTGAGGTTTAGTCCCGGTTTTTTACGGGTCCACTTAGCCGTGAGTGATGTCTGCCTCATAGGGCTCGGAAGAAGGCCTTCCTGTGTTTGTTAGCGCAGTTGTAGGAGAGGTGATTTGGATAACCAATATCCTATGCCGGAATCGATCGGAAGATTCCAGTTGGTGGAAGAGGTAGGCGAAGGCGCAATGTCGATTGTCTACAAAGCTTTTGATCCCGAAATCAATCGGCCACTGGCCATCAAGCTGCTGCGTGGCGAGTGTGCTGTTGATCCGGAATATCGATATCGCTTTCTGCAGGAGGCCAAAGCTGCAGGAAAACTGACCCACCCCAATATTGTCACCATTTTCGATGTCGGCGAAGTGGAACAGGGACCCTATATCGCGATGGAGTTTCTTGAGGGACAAACCCTTGAGGAGATCATGGACAGTGAGCAGGAGATTACAACCCGAGATGTGGTTATCTACGGCATCCAATTGGCCGAAGCGCTCGACTATTCCCATGCCCGGGGAATTGTCCATCGGGATGTCAAACCCGGCAACATCATCTCCCCCGGATATGGTCACTCACTGCGTATAACGGACTTCGGAATCGCCAGGATTGATGCTCCGAACAAAGAGCATAAAACCAGGATAGGTTCTGTCCTCGGTACGCCTCAATATATGTCACCGGAACAGGTTGAAGGACAGCAAGTGGATGGTCGATCCGACCTTTTTTCACTCGGTGTGATTCTCTATCAATTACTTACGGGTGTTAAACCGTTCGTTTCGGAGACGCTGACCTCCCTGTTGATGAAGATCGTACAGGAAGAGCCTGCACCGATCGATATCAAGAAGACGGACATACCTCAAAGTCTGAAAGCGATTGTCGAGAAGTTGCTCAACAAGAACCCTGCCAATCGTTTTCAAACAGGTAAGGAACTTGCCGATGTGCTGCGTCGTGTGATCCATGAGATCGATGAAAAGCAGCAGCATATCAATGAATCAAAGATCCTGCCGTTGCGTATCAAATGGACGGCGGTGATGGCAATGGTTGTCTCGCTGGCTATGATTTTAGGTTCCTATCTGGTCTATCAAAAGCAGGTAGATACGATGACGGAACTGACCTTGGACTCAGGTGGTTCTTTGGCTGATTTTATCGCCATTGAAAGCGCGGAAGCGGTATTGATACAGGATTGGGTGGCGATTGAGACTTTTGTACAGGAGATCAACGATCGTCAACAGATCAGTTACCTGAAGATCTTCGATCACAGACGGGTGTTACGGGGAAGTACTTCACTGGATGAGGTGGGTGAAACTCTGGAACAATCCCTCTCTGGCGAGGTGTTGCGAGAAGAGGGGGGAATCGTTATCACCGAAGCCGAGTGGCAGGGAGAGGAAGTGTTTGATTTTCAAGCACCGCTGATCTTTCAGAATAAAACAATCGGTGGTGTACAGTTAGGTCTATCTCAAACGCCACTGATAGCTGCGGCAGATCTGACTTTTTATACCATGCTCGGTCTTTTGCTTGCCGTTGTTCTGACGGTGGTTGTGGTGGCCTATCTGTTGGCGACGGGCATCACGCTGCCGATGAAACTCCTCAGAAAGGCGATGCGTCAAATCAGTCAGGGTAACTACGCTTATCGGATACGCCAGGAGCGTAATGACGAACTGGGCTTGATGTTCAAAGATTACAACCGGATGGCAGAGGAACTGCAGAACAAGCAGCAGGCGGAGGCAGTGACTGAGGATGAGACCCAATCCGATCTCGATACACAAACCCCAACCCAGACCCAACCGCAAATCGAGCCAGAGCCTGAACATGATGATGAGACACGGATTGCGCCAGCAAAACAGCCATTGGATGCTGTAATCGGCGTGGATGATAGTCAGGAGCTAGACGATGATATGGATGATGCGACAAGAATCATAAAAAGAAACTAGGGCCTGTTAACACAAATCCAATTGGCCCTGTTGTGCCTGAAAAAGCGCCAATCAAGGCGCGAGGAGTGAGGTTTGGTGATTCCAAAAGAACGACGAACAACGTCGAGTGGCGCTTTTTCAGGCGCAACCCCCCATATTGATGTTGAAGAGGGGGCTGGGGCTATTTTTCCGCCCAGCGGCGTTATCATTCGCTCATGTAGA
>NAUB01000004.1 GCA_003676145.1 gamma proteobacterium symbiont of Stewartia floridana
ATTCGCTCATGTAGAACAACTACACGTCGCTCATTCTGCCTTGCTGGACGAAAAAATAGACCCAGCAGGGCCGATTGGATTAGTGTTAACAGGCCCTAGGACCTGTTGACACGAAATCCATGTTTGACCAGGCAACAAACACGGCCAGCCAGGACTGATCCATTTCAATGCAGAGTCCACTCAGCGCCACGACGCCAGGCTGGCACGCCCAACTCAAACTGGGGTTTCGCAAAACAGTCAATAGGACCATCCTCTCCGAGCGCTTCCGCCAGGGCCCGTTGTCCGTGCAACGGGCCCTCTACCCGGAAGCCGATCTGTGCCATATCTATCTGCTGCACCCGCCCGGCGGGGTGGTGGGTGGAGACAGACTCGATATCCAGGTGGATGTAACCCCACAGGCCAACGCTCTTATCACCACGCCGGGTGCGGCCAAATTCTATCGATCCCTCGGACCGATCGCCCATCAACAGCAACGACTCGACGTCTGCGGCGGTTCTCTGGAGTGGTTTCCACAGGAGAACATCCTCTTTCCCAGTGCCCAGGTCGAGCTCTCAACAGAGATCAGGCTCAGGGATGGAGCCAGGTTTATCGGTTGGGAGATCAACTGTCTGGGACGGCCGGCGATTAACGAACGCTTCGACCCGGGAGAGGCGGATTTCAAATTCTCCCTGTGGCGTGACGACCAGCCACTATTGATCGAACGCATGTTGATCAAGGACCGCCCAGGTCTCGATGGGTTGGCAGGACTGGGCGGCAAGCCTGTGGTGGCCACGATGCTGGCCACCCTGGATGACGATTCGCTGCTCGATGAGATCCGCCAGCTCGACAATCAACCACAACGACTGGGCATCACCCATACCGATGGTCTGCTGATTGTCCGCTACCTCGGCGATTCGACAGAGCAGGTCAGAAACCATTTCATACGAATTTGGCAGTTACTGAGACCCACCATCATCAACCGGCCCGCCTGTGAGCCCCGGGTTTGGAATACCTAACACGATATCGAGGAGGACGACGTGGAACTTACTCCCAGAGAAAAAGATAAATTACTGCTGTTCACTGCGGGACTGCTGGCCGAACGGCGCAAGGATAAGGGACTCAAGCTCAACTATCCGGAGGCGATGGCCTATATCAGTTGCGCCATCCTCGAAGGGGCGCGAGAGGGCCGCACCGTGGCCGAACTGATGGACCATGGCCGCACCCTGCTAAGCAGTGAGGATGTGATGGAGGGCGTTGCGGAGATGATCCACGAGGTTCAGGTGGAGGCGACATTTCCCGATGGAACAAAACTGGTCACTGTGCATGATCCGATCCTCCCAACCGAGAGTGACCAGGGTGCTGTCATCGTACCGGGTGAGATCCTTACCGAATCGGGTGAGCGGGCGCTCAATGAGGGGCGCCAACAGCTCACCCTGTCGGTGGCCAACACCGGAGACCGCCCGATTCAGGTCGGTTCCCACTACCACTTCGCTGAAACCAATCCGGCACTGCAATTCGACCGGGAGCAGGCCAGAGGTTTCCGTCTCGATATCGCTGCGGGTACTGCGGTGCGCTTCGAACCGGGTCAGACCCGCGAGGTGACCCTGGTGGCCTTTGCCGGTGATCGCAAAGTGTATGGTTTCAACGGGGCCGTGATGGGCTCACTGGAGGATTGACCGATGAGCAGCATCAGCAAAAAAGCCTACGCGGAGATGTATGGTGCCAGCGTCGGTGACCGGGTCAGACTGGGCGACACCGAACTCCTGATCGAAGTGGAACAGGACCATACCCAGTATGGTGACGAGGTAAAATTCGGCGGTGGCAAAGTGATCCGTGACGGCATGGGCCAGAGTCAACGGGTCAGTGCCGAGACAGTGGATACGGTGATCACCAATGCCCTGATCCTGGATCACTGGGGCGTGGTCAAAGCCGACATCGGCATCAAGAATGGGCGCATCAGCAGCATCGGCAAAGCCGGTAATCCCGACGTTCAGCCCGGGGTGAATATCGTGATTGGCCCGGGCACCGAGGCGATTGCCGGAGAGGGCTCGATCGTCACGGCCGGCGGCATCGATTCACACATCCACTTCATCTGTCCGCAACAGGTGGAGGATGCCCTGATGTCCGGCGTCACCACCATGCTCGGCGGTGGCACCGGTCCGGCAACCGGTACCAATGCCACCACCTGCACCCCGGGGCCCTGGCATATCCAGCGTATGCTGCAGGCTTCAGAGAGTCTGCCGATGAACCTGGGCTATCTGGGCAAAGGCAACGCCAGCCTGCCTGAGGCACTCAACGAACAGATCCTGGCGGGTGCCATCGGTCTTAAACTGCACGAAGACTGGGGCACCACCCCGGCGGCGATCGACAACTGCCTGAGCGTTGCCGACCACTACGATGTACAGGTCGCGATCCATACCGACACCCTGAATGAATCGGGTTTCGTGGAACACTCCCTGAATGCCATGAAGGGGCGCACCATCCACACCTACCATACCGAAGGCGCCGGCGGTGGCCATGCACCGGATATCATCAAAGCCTGTGGCCAGGCCAATGTGCTGCCCTCCTCCACCAACCCGACCCGACCCTACACCATCAACACGGTGGACGAACACCTGGACATGCTGATGGTGTGTCACCACCTGGATCCCAATATCGCCGAGGACGTGGCCTTTGCGGAGTCGCGGATCCGCCGTGAAACCATTGCCGCGGAAGATATTCTGCACGACCTGGGGGCCTTCTCCATGATCGCCTCCGATTCCCAGGCCATGGGCCGTGTCGGTGAAGTGATCACCAGAACCTGGCAGACCGCCCACAAGATGAAGGTGCAGCGGGGCAGCCTGGAGGGGGATCCGCAACAACACGACAATCTGCGCGCCAGACGCTATATCGCCAAGTACACCATCAACCCGGCACTGGCCCATGGCATCGCCCATGAAGTGGGTTCGGTGGAGGTGGGTAAACTGGCCGACCTGGTACTCTGGAAGCCCGCCTTCTTCGGCACCAAGCCAAGCCTGATCATCAAGGGAGGCATGATCGCCGCCGCGCCGATGGGTGACCCGAATGCTTCGATCCCTACCCCTCAACCGGTGCACTACCGAAACATGTTCGGCGCCTTGGGCCCAGCCTGTCAGGCGACCCGCATGACCTTTGTTTCTGAGGCGGCCAAAGCGGCTGGAGTGGACCAGCAACTTGACCTGAAGTCTCAGATCGGCAGCGTCAGCCAGTGCCGTTCGGTCGACAAAACCGGCATGATTCTCAACGACTATCAACCGGAGATCGAGGTGGATCCGCAAACCTATCAGGTCAAAGCCGATGGCACCCTGTTGACCTGTGAACCGGCGGTGGAACTGCCGATGGCGCAGAAGTACTTTCTGTTTTGATTTGTTATTGGCCGCAAATAAACGCGAATCACCGCCAATGGACGCAAAAAACACTCGTTAAATCACACTAATCCTTTTGCGTATCTTTGCGGTGATTAGCGTCCATTCGCGGCTATAAATTGTCCTCAGGTATAAGCACGACAAATGATCAAACTGACCAGAAAAATCGACCAGGCGGAGCAGGTTGAAACAACCCTCACCCTGCCGCTGCAGAGTCGTGTCAAAAGCCGCCTCAGAGTAACCCTCGACGATGGCCGGGATGCGGGGCTGTTGCTACCCAGAGGCACCACCCTGAAGGAGGGGGACCTGCTCGCCACCGACTCCGGTATGGTGATCCGCATCAAGGCCGCTGATGAGACTCTCTCCATCGTCGAGAGTGACGATACTCATCTTTTGTCGCGGGCCTGTTACCACCTGGGCAACCGCCATGTCTCGATCCAGATTGAAGCCGGGCGGATCAGCTATCCCCACGACCATGTACTGGATGAGATGCTGGCAGGCCTGGGGCTGAAGGTTGCAATTGCAGAAGCCCCGTTTGAACCGGAGCCCGGCGCCTATGGCGGCAGTGCCGACCAGGGGCGGCAACACCAGGGGCACAGTCATGCACACCATCACTGACACCACTCTGCAGAGACTGCGTCTGCTGCATCTGGTCACTCCCTCACTGCCACTGGGAAGCTTTGCCTACTCCCAGGGGTTGGAGTGGGCCGTCGAGGCGAGTTGGGTCAAGCATGAGGCCGAGCTACTTCAGTGGACAGAGAATCTGCTGCAGACCAGCCTCACCCACCTGGACCTGCCCCTGCTACAGCGGCTCTATGAGAGCTGTGAAAACCGGGAGCTGGAGAACTTCAGCTACTGGAGCCGATACCTGACCGCCAGTCGCGAGACCCGTGAGTTGCGCGAAGAGGAGACCAACCGGGCCAGAGCCCTGGCTGCACTCTTACCCCAGTGGCAGATCCCAACGGAGGCCGCCTGGCTGGAAGTGATCAAAAACAACCACCTCAGCGGTTATGCCTTTGTCGCTCACCACTGGGGAATCAGCATCGATCAGGCGGCGGAAGGCTATCTCTGGAGCTGGCTGGAGAACATGACCCTGGCCGGGGTCAAGATCATCCCTCTGGGGCAGATGGCAGGACAGCGGATTCTGCAGGCCTGCATTGAGCAGATTCCAGCCCTGGTCAGGACCGGACTCTCCCTGCATGACGAGGAGATCGGTCTCTCAAGTCCGGCCCAGGCGATTGCCAGCAGTCTGCATGAGACCCAGTACACCAGAATTTACCGATCATAGAGAGAACAACAGATGAGCCAAGCCTCACCCTTGAGAGTCGGCGTCGGCGGTCCTGTCGGCTCCGGCAAAACCGCCCTTCTTGACGCCCTGTGTAAAGCGATGCGGGATCACTATCAACTGGCGGTGGTGACCAACGATATCTATACCCAGGAGGACGCCAAATTCCTGATGCGCAGCCAGGCGCTGGATGAGAGCCGGATCATCGGCGTGGAGACCGGCGGTTGCCCGCACACCGCAATCCGTGAGGATGCCTCCATGAACCTGGCCGCCGTAGAGGACCTGTGTCAGCGTCACACTGATCTGGATCTGGTTTTCATCGAAAGCGGTGGTGACAACCTGAGCGCCACCTTCAGCCCGGAGCTGGCTGACCTGACCATCTATGTCCTGGATGTGGCGGAGGGGGAGAAGATGCCCCGCAAAGGCGGCCCGGGCATCACCCGTTCAGATCTGTTGATCATCAACAAAATCGACCTGGCACCCTATGTGGGTGCCTCCCTGGATGTGATGAAAGAGGATACCCTGCGGATGCGAAAAGAGCGTCCTTTCGTCTTTACCAACATGAAGACGGGGCAAGGTCTGCAGGAGATTATCGACTTCATCGAGCACCAGGGGATGCTGAAAGATTAGGCGATCAATTGTAATCCTAGGCGGTATCAAGGCTCAGCGAGCAGATAACGGATCGCCTCCAGAATCATCACCGAAGGCGTTTGGTGGGGCAGCAGGAAGCGCAACTCGCCCTGAGGTGAAATCAGGTAGGTCGTAGCAGAGTGATCAACCGCATAGGCGAAGGCTGACTCCTCAAGGGGCACTTCAAGGTATTGCGCGCCATAAAGTTTCGCCACCTGGGCAATCTCGGCTTCACTTCCGGTTACACCGATCAGGTTGGGATGGAAGTAATTGACGTAGTCGTCCAAAGCCTGAAAGCCATCGCGCTTGGGATCGACACTGATGAATAGCCCCTGTACCTGTTGCAACTCTGCATCCCTCAGTTCATTTAGGGCCTGGGATAACAGCGCTAAGGAGGAGGGACATACATCAGGACACTTGGTGTAGCCAAAATAGAGCAGAACCACCTTGCCTCTCAGTTGCTGCAAAGAGAACTCACCCTGGCTTGATCGCAGAGTGAAGTCACCCCCCAGCTGCTCACCATGCAGATCAAGTACCCTGTCCCCAGGCTCGGATTCAGCCGACAGGCTGGGTGAAACAGAGATCATCAGCACCAATATAATCAGCAAATTTCGTAACATAGCGCCCCATCGCCCTGGCAGCTAAATTGAGCCTAGCCGTCACTTTCTGAAGCAAGACATAGTCCCTCTTCATGCACCCTGCAAGCCAACCTATTACCCTCCTTCCTGAAGCATCTCCGTTTTGAGCAGAGGGTCAAATTCGTGACAATTTTCAGGCCGAATCAGGAATCTAGTTCCTTATACGGCGTGCAATTAATAATCGTTGGCTACTATTATCCTACCAAAATACCCTGTCATTCGAAGGATTCGAATCACAGCCACCCCTTATTCGAGAAGAGGCCTGTTTTGCGTAATAGAATCATTAGCTTATTGATACTGACCCTAATACCGGTCAGCGCTCTGGCGATGGAACTCTCCTGGGTCGGCTGTGGCATCACCCGAAATGCCTTCATGGCCGATCTGGCGGCCGCCTACCAGCAGAAGACCGGCGTCAATATCAATATCTCCGGTGGTGGTGCCACCAAAGGGATCCGCGCCATCACCAGCAAACAGGCCGATATCGGTGGCGCCTGTCGCTTCACCCTGGATATGTCCCGGGAAGAGGCGGGAGCCACCATGGTTCCGGTCGCCTGGGATGCGCTGGTGGTTGTGGTGCACAAATCCAATCCCATCGAGTCGATCAGCCTCTCTCAGCTACGCACGCTCTACCAGGGCAAGATCACCAACTGGTCGCAACTCGGGGGTGCAGATCAGCCACTCGAGCTGCTGATCCGTCAGGGAAAAATCTCCGGCGTCGGTTACACCCTGCGCAAGCATCTGTTCGAGGATCCCAAAGCGGTGTTTATCGGCCACCAGGAGTTCCCCTCGTCGGGACCACTGGAGAAGAACGTCGAAGTGAATCCCAATGCGATTGCAGTCACCGGTGTCGCCAGTGCCTACAAACGGGATTTCAAGATCCTCAAACTCGAAGACCGGGATCCAAGCTTTGAAAACATCCGTACCGGCGACTATCTGCTCTATCGCCCGCTCTACCTGGTGCTGAGTCAAAGCTCACCCAACAGCAAGGAGTCGGACCGCTTCATCCAGTTCGCCCTGGGCCCCAAGGGCCGTGAAATTATCCGCAACAACCAGGTGGTACCCTATTTTGACGGCATGCTGCTGTTACAGAAGCGCTTCGATGACTGGAAGCGGTTTATCCGGGAGTCTCTGGCGCAAAACTGACTCTGTGCCGGCGCAACCACTTCGATCCGCTTGGAAGAGACCCGACATTGGTCGAGTTTAGGTTGTCGCATACTCAACAAACCCCGCCTGAAGACTAAACCATAACCAGCTTACTCTTTGTAATCCTTAACAATTCCAAATCATGATCTGATTGGCACCAAGATTGCTCACTGGCATTAACCACAAATTAATTGGAGTTAAATCATGCCACTGCAGCAATTCAAAGAAGAGGGCCTGCTCTTCAATACCAACTTCCTGGATCAGACTTCCACCTCAGGGCTCTACGCCTATCGCGGCGAACTGGTGCTGGTCGAAGGGGAGATTGCCGATGAAAAAGGTCATACCAAACCCCCGGTCGAAGTGATGCGTGGCGCGGTCCTGCTCGGCGACGAAAAGTTGAAACTGCTGGTCGGCGCGATCGACGACATCGCCTCGATCAACACATTGATCGAAAAATACAAGGATCTCTTTTCACCGGAGATGAAGGCACTGCTCTATGTGGTGAATATCGAATCACCAGCCCAGGTGGAGATCGAGGGCATCACCTTTGTGCTGATTCCTCTGGTGCAGGGCGTACCCTGGAACGAGGCCATCGATGAACTGGCGCTGGAAAAGAGCGACTTCAAGGGACAGTCATCCGCGGACAAACTGGTTACCCTGCTGGATGAATTGAAAACTTACAAACCCAAATACCCAGTCACACCGCTCACCGATGTGGTAGCCGGAGCCACAGACGTTAAACGAGAGGGTTGGGGTGCGGTCTGAGTGATACCCCTATTGCCAGGGATGGCAATTGCCTGCTGGTGAATTAAGAATTGGTAACAAACAATCTCACCCAATCAGCAATTGGTGATCATAAAAAAGGCCGGACATCCTGTTGCCATTAGCCTATTGAAACCGGATCTAGGATTTGTTGGGTGAAAAACGCTCAGGTATCAACTTCACTCCGACAGACCTGATCCCGGCCATTCTCTTTCGCTACATAGAGTGCATGATCGGCTCGCGATACCAGCTGATCAATACTCTCCGCCGGGTCGAACTGTGCAACACCCGCGCTGATGGTTATTCTGATGTTTTGGTATTTCATGCTCAAGGAGAGCTGTTTGATCGCCTGACGTGTTCGCTCTGAAAACAGGTAAGCCTGTTGCAGACCGGTTTCCGGCAAAACGATTGCAAACTCCTCGCCTCCATGGCGAGCCGCAATATCAGAGGCCCTGGTCAAATCATTCAGTATCAAGCCAATTTCATGCAGAACCTGATCGCCCACCTGATGCCCGTGTTGATCATTGATTGTCTTGAAAAAGTCGAGATCGATGATTACCAGGCTCAGAGGATGATCATAACGAACTGCCTCGGAGACTTCTTCATTGAGTCTTTGAAACAGGAATCTGCGATTAGCGAGACCAGTTAATTCATCCTTAAGTGCCAGCTCCAAATTACGCTCATTGGAAAGTTTGAGCTCATTGTTTACACGCTTCACCTCTTGAACCAGATTGCCCATCGAAGTGGTTATATCCGCCAACTGTGAGTATTGCACTTCATCCGATGCATCCAGGAGTTGTCCAAAGAGTAGAAATCCACTACGCACCTCATAGACATAAAACATGAATTTTTGCTTGCTGAGCGGCGTGGAAAAGAGTGTCGGCTGGCCGAAATGGTGATCGAAGCCACCGATTAAATCCCCCTTCTGGGAGATTAAATAGTCAAAGATATTCAGTCTGGGATGGTTGACCGGTATGTTGAATGGACGCCTGAATGCCTGATTGCAACTTACCACATTTCCCTGCTTGTCGATCTGCACAAACATGACTTGTCCGGAGTCGAGCACATAGTCTTTGCAGATCTCACTGATCTGATCGAGATCATTTCGATTGATGGTCGTCCTTTGTGCAAGGTTAAGCAGTTCATCCTTCATCAGGAGTCACTTCTACCGATAAGCTTGTTAGCCCAATCCACCGCCTCCATACAATTGGAGAGACAGGCATCCGCATCAAGACTGGATGCCAAACCTGGAAACTGAAGAAACACCTGTCCGCCGACCATTACTTTGATATTTCTACCGAGCGGATCAGCACGCACCGCTTCGATAACCTCTCTGGCTGATGGTATGTTGAATGGCATGGCAATTGATAATGCCAGCAGGTCAGCTCTGACTCTGATCGTTGTCATGGCCACTTCCTCAGCAGGAATATCCGAGCCAAGATAGGTCACCTTCCAGCCATCAAGTTCCAGACAAGCCGCCGTCATCCAGGCACCCATCTCATGCCGTTCACTGGGCGCTGCAGAAACAACGGCTGTTGCCGTCTGTTTCATGGGTAAATCAGCCTCCAGATACAAGGCGGATATGACGCTGTTGACAATAGAGGTTGCCTGATGCTCTTCGGCTACCGAGATCTCACCGCTCTCCCACTGCAGACCGACCTCAACCATTGAGGGGTAGATAACATGATTAAAAATATCTTGCAGTGAGGCGCCAAGTTTTAACGCCTGTTGTGAAATACTCAGACACTGCTTCATATCACGTGCCTTCAGAGCCCCCATGAACTCCTGTTGATTGGGTTTGAATCGGGCTTCTACACTGACATTCAGCTGCGTTTCACTTTCAGCAATCGCGATGGTTGATTCATGCTGGGCCAAAACCCATTCATAGACTTGAATCAAGGGTTTCGCATAATCAGGATTGATCAGTTGTCGAATCGCAGCGCTCCAGGCGTTCAACTCTGCTGGAAAATAGGCATAATCCACGCCCTGATTGTGGTAAGCCCGATAGACCCAGGGCAGTGCTCTCGCCAGCGATTCAAAATCGTTCTGGGCAAAAATTTCCGCCATGAAACTGACATGATTTCGATGGTTGTTTTCAAGCAGCTCAAAAGAGTTCTCACCAAGGAAACTGCCAAATTCGGGGTGTGCAGCAATTGCCCGATTCACCTGGTCGAGTAGTTGCTCTTTTTTATTCAGATAGGCGTTTACAGAACTGGGGGGGATTTTGTCTATTTGCCTAGCTCTTTTTATTAGGTCCTGAAGCGATTTCATTACCATTCAGTCTCAATCAACCCTACCAATCATTGTAGCACCGGGACTGTTTTCTGCTGTGGATGACGGAGTGGCTATAGCCGTACACTTTGGATGTCTATTCGCACCACAAGAGAGTCAGTGAGCACTATCGACAGACCGAAGATATCCGACCACCATCGTATCAACGGATAAATGCAAATATTTTAGCGATCAGATTTGATTACCGTGATAAATTCATACCACAGAAAATACTCGGTTGAATCCGGATGCAAATCGGCGAAGCAAAACATGATAGAGAAACCAGGCTCAACAGAAGGTTGTCTGTCGCCCCCATGCTGGACTGGACCGACCGTTATTGTCGCTATTTCCTGCGCCTGATCTCCAGCCATGTACTTCTCTATACGGAGATGGTGACCACCGGCGCCATCCTGCACGGCAATCGTGCCCGCTTTCTCGACTTCGACCCCAGCGAACACCCCGTAGCCCTGCAATTGGGCGGCAGTGAACCCGAGGCGCTGGGGCAGTGCGCCAAACTGGGAGAAGCCTGGGGATACGATGAGATCAATCTGAATGTGGGCTGCCCCTCCGACCGGGTCCAGTCGGGCCGCTTTGGTGCCTGCCTGATGCTGACCCCGGAGCTGGTGGCGGATTGCATCAAGGCGATGCGCGACCAGGTCACGATCGACGTCACGGTCAAACACCGCATCGGCGTGGACGACCAGGACAGCTACCAGGCGCTGTGTGATTTTGTCGGCAAGGTCTCTGAAGCCGGTTGCGAGACTTTTATCGTCCATGCGCGCAAAGCCTGGCTGCAGGGCTTGAGTCCCAAGGAGAACCGGGAGATCCCTCCTCTGCACTATGAGACGGTGCATCAGCTGAAGCGGGACTACCCCGATCTGCAGATCATCATCAACGGTGGCATCACCACCCTTGAGCAGGTCGAAGAGAACCTGAAACAGGTGGATGGGGTGATGATCGGAAGGGAGGCTTACAACAATCCGTGGATCCTCTCGCAGGCGGACAGTCTGATTTACGCTTCCGAGGGAAGCCCTGCAAGCCGTCACCAGATCATCGAATCGATGATCCCCTACATCGATCAGGAGCTCTCAGCGGGCACACCGATCAACCGCATCACCCGGCATATCCTCGGACTGTTTCAAGGCCTGCCGGGGGCCAAGAAGTGGCGCCGCATGCTCAGCGAAGAGGCACATAAAGCCGGTGCCGACAGCAGCCTGATCCTGCGTGCTGCTGCTCAGGTTGTTGAGTAGAAGCGTTTTTAGTCCGCAAATGAACGCGAATAAACGCAAATGGAATTGATGCGTTTGTAAGGTTTGCGGATTGAAAACTCCTAAGGTAGGTCTCTCCTCCATTCCATGATCGCCAAGGTATGACAACGTCATACCTTGGTCTTTATCAACTCTTATTTGCGTTTATTCGCGTTCATTTGCGGACTAAAAAATGCCTTCAATCCTCTTTACTGGCGGCAACCCGCAAACGCAGGGCATTGAGCTTGATGAAGCCCTCCGCATCCTGCTGGTTGTAGGCGCCCTCATCGTCTTCGAAGGTGGCGATCGACTCATCGAACAGGCTGTTGGTGTCGGACTTGCGGCCAACGATGTTGACGTTGCCTTTATAGAGCTTGACCCGCACCACACCGTTCACCACGGTCTGGGTCTTGTCGATGGCGGCCTGCAACATCTCCCGCTCCGGGGCGAACCAGTAGCCGTTGTAGATCAGTTTCGCATAGCGGGGCATCAGCTCATCTTTCATGTGTGCCGCTTCACGATCCAGGGTCAGGGACTCCATCGCCCGATGGGCCTTCAGCAGGATGGTGCCGCCGGGGGTCTCATAGCAGCCCCTTGACTTCATGCCCACATAACGGTTCTCCACGATGTCCGCCCGACCGATGCCGTTGGCACCGCCCAGCTGGTTGAGCTTGAGCAACAGTGCCGCGGGGGAGAGATGCTCGCCATCGATGGAGACCGGATCACCCTGTTCGAAGCCGATCTCGATGGTGGTCGCCTGATCCGGCGCCTCCTCGGGTGAGACCGACCAGCGCCACATCTCGTTGCCCGGCTCGGTCCAGGGATCTTCCAGATCATAGCCCTCGTAGGAGATGTGCAGCAGATTGGCATCCATTGAGTAGGGGGACTTCTTGCCATCCCGTTTCATCTCGATGGAGATGCCGTGATCCTCTGCGTAGGCGAGGAGTTTTTCACGGGAGTTCAGATCCCACTCCCGCCAGGGGGCGATGATCTTGATATCCGGACGCAGGGCATAGGCGCCAAGCTCGAAGCGAACCTGGTCATTGCCTTTACCTGTGGCCCCATGGGAGATCGCATCCGCACCGGTCTCATTGGCGATTTCGATCAACCGCTTGGCGATCAGCGGACGGGCAATGGAGGTACCGAGCAGATACTCACCCTCATAGATCGCATTGGCGCGAAACATGGGGAAGACGTAGTCGCGTACGAACTCTTCGGTCAGATCCTCGATATAGATCTCTTTGATACCGGCGGCTTCGGCCTTGGCACGCACCGGCTCAACCTCTTCACCCTGACCAACATCGGCGGTAAAGGTCACCACCTCACACTGATACTCATCCTGCAGCCATTTGACGATGATCGAGGTATCAAGACCACCTGAATAGGCCAGAACCACCTTTTTAACATCCGCTTTGGACATCCGGACTCTCCCACAAAAGAAGCTTGGAAAGCCCGCCATTATAGACGATTCTGCTGCAGATCAAATCCATTCCGGGCGGAATTTTATAGATCTGGTAAGAATGACACTTAAACTTGAGAGAGCAAACCGCTAATCAACGCCAATCACCGCGAAAAGCTGCAAAAAGTCTCACGCAGAAGGCACTATTCGCGAGGATTCGCGGTGATTGGCGCTCATTGGCGGTTAAAATCCTAGGCGGGCAGACTGGCCCGGTTCAAAGTAAACCGGGCCAGGATCGGTATGAATCAGTTCTTCTCTTTGTCGACGATCTTTTTGATCCACGGCATCATGCCACGCAGGCGCTCACCCACCTGCTCGATCGGGTGCTCTTCGTTGAGTCTGCGATAGGCGGTCATCGAGGGGTAACCCAAGGCGCCTTCGGAGACGAAGTTTTTAGCATATTCACCGGTCTGGATGTTGTGCAGCGCCTCTCTCATCGCCCAGCGGCTCTCGTCATTGATCACCTTGGGACCGGTCACGTACTCACCATACTCCGCATTGTTGGAGATGGAGTAGTTCATGTTGGCGATACCACCTTCGTACATCAGGTCGACGATCAGCTTCAGCTCGTGCAGACACTCGAAGTAGGCCATTTCCGGGGCGTAACCAGCCTCGGTCAGGGTTTCGAAGCCGGCCTTCACCAGCTCCACCGCACCACCGCAGAGGACCGCCTGCTCACCGAACAGATCGGTTTCGGTCTCATCCTTGAAAGTGGTCTCGATAATACCGGTACGACCACCGCCGATGGCGGAAGCGTAGGAGAGTGCGGTATCCATCGCGGTGCCGGTGGCATCCTGATAGACCGCGACCAGATCCGGGATACCGCCGCCTTTGACGTACTCACTGCGAACCGTGTGGCCGGGTGCCTTCGGCGCAATCATGATCACGTCCAGATCCTCACGGGGAACGATCTGGTTGTAGTGAATGGCGAAGCCATGGGCAAAGGCCAGGGCAGCGGATTCCTTGATATTGGGCTCGATCTGGTTGCGATAGAGGTCAGCCTGAAACTCATCGGGGGCCAGGATCATGACGATATCCGCAGACGCGACCGCCTCTTCGATCGATTTTACGGTCAGACCTGCATTGCCGGCCTTGATCGCCGAAGGAGAGCCTTCACGCAGACCAACGATGACATTGACACCGGAATCCTGCAGATTGTTGGCATGGGCATGCCCCTGAGAACCGTAACCGATGATGGAGACTGTTTTTCCCTTGATGATATTGAGATCACAGTCTTTGTCGTAATAAACATTGATAGCCATGTTGTTTCCTTCGGAAAAATTTCAAATTAATAGGTTTAGATTTTTGACAGCTCGATTGCACCAGGATCCATCACTCACCGCCAGGCTGCCGGTCGATCATCCCGCACCGGCAACGGCTTGCCCCAACGCAGCTCGATCCGTTTACAGACTCAAGCCTTTCGGACCACGACCGATGCCGGATGGACCGGTCCGCACCACTTCGATAATCAGTTCTTCGTTGACCGCTTCGATGAAGGCGTTAAGTTTACTGGCCGCACCGGTCAGTTCAACCGTGTAGCTGGTATCGGTGACATCGATGATCTTGCCGCGGAAGATGTCGACCAGTCGTTTGATCTCCTCCCGCTGGGTGCGCTCAGCACGCAGTTTGATCAACATCATCTCCCGCTCGATGTGACCGCCTTCGGTGAGATCAACCAGCTTCACCACATCCACCAGCTTGTTCAGCTGTTTGGTGATCTGCTCGATGATCTCATCACTGCCGCTGGTGACCAGGGTCATGCGGGACAGGCTCAGATCCTCAGTCGGCGCCACGGTGAGGGACTCGATATTGTAGCCCCGGGCGGTAAACAGATTGGCCACCCGTGCCAGCGCGCCGGACTCGTTCTCCATCAGAATAGATATGATATGCCTCATCAGACCAACTCACTCCCAGGTGACAGATACATCTCGTGGTGTCCTTTGCCCGCCGCAATCATCGGGTAGACATTCTCCGACGGGTCGACCACCACATCCAGGAACACCAGACGGTCTTTATGGGAGAAGGCCTCTTTCATGGCCCCTTCCAGATCCTCCGACTTCTCGACACGCATGCCGATATGGCCATAGGACTCGGTCAGCTTGACGAAATCCGGCGTCACGCTCATCCCCGACTGGGAGTAGCGGCTGTCGTAGAAGAACTCCTGCCACTGACGAACCATCCCCATGTAGCCATTGTTCAACAGAATGATCTTGATCGGCAGATCGTACTGCAGACAGGTGGCGAGCTCCTGGATACACATCTGAATACTCGATTCACCGGTGACCACCGCCACATCCGCCTTGGGATGGGCCATCTGTACACCGATCGCCGCCGGCAAACCGAAGCCCATGGTGCCCAGACCACCGGAGTTGATCCAGCGACGGGGTTTGTCGAAGCGATAGAACTGCGCGGCGAACATCTGATGCTGACCCACATCGGAGGTCACATAGGCATCGCCCTTGGTCACCTTGTGCAGCATCTCAACCGCCTGCTGGGGTTTGATCAACTCGCTCTTTTTGTCGTACTTCATGCAGTCCATGGCACGCCATTTGTCGATCTGCTTCCACCACTTCTTCAGCGCCTGCTGCTTCGGCTTCTTGTCACCCTCATTGACCACCTTCAGCATATCCTTGAGCACCTGCTTGACCGGTCCGACAATCGGCACATCGACCCGCACGTTCTTGGAGATGGATGAGGGATCGATGTCCACATGGATGATCGTCGCATCGGGACAGAACTGCTTGACGTGTCCGGTGACCCGGTCATCGAAGCGGGCACCAACCGCGATCAACACATCGGTCTCATGCATCGCCATGTTGGCCTCGTAGGTACCATGCATCCCCAGCATGCCGAGAAAGTTCTTGCCGCTGCCGGGGTAGGCGCCCAGCCCCATCAGGGTCTGGGTAATCGGGAAACCGAGGGTGTCCACCAGGTCGGTGAGCGGCTTGGCCGCATCGTCCAACACCACACCGCCGCCGGTGTAGAAGACCGGGCGTTCCGCTTCCATCAGGATCTTGACCGCCTTCTTGATCTGCCCCAGATGCCCTTTCACCACCGGATTGTAGGAGCGCATCTTCACTTTGTTCGGATAGTGGTAGGGGATCTTGATGCCGGGATCGGTAATATCCTTGGGGATATCGATGACCACCGGACCGGGTCGCCCGGTGGTGGCGATATAGAACGCCTTTTTAATGGTATCCGCCAGATCCTCCAGCCGCTTGACCAGAAAATTGTGCTTCACGCAGGGACGGGTGATACCGACCGTATCAACCTCCTGAAAGGCATCACTGCCGATTACCGGTGTCGGCACCTGTCCGGTCAGCACCACCATTGGAATGGAATCCATAAAGGCGGTGGCAACACCGGTCACCACGTTGGTGGCCCCAGGACCTGAGGTTACCAGTACCACACCCGGTTTGCCGGTGGCGCGGGCATAGCCGTCCGCAGCGTGTCCGGCAGCCTGTTCATGACGAACCAGGATATGCTTCAGCTCTTTCTGTTTGAACAACGCGTCATAGATATGCAGAACGGCCCCGCCAGGGTATCCGAAAACATGCTCTACGCCTTCATCTCTCAAACATTGAACGATGATCTCGCCACCGCTTAGTTCCACGTGATGCCTCCAGTTGCGCCGATTTGAGTGTCGAGCGCAAAAACAATATCGAAACAGTGCAAAATACTAATACTCCACTAGCAGGTCAAGCGGAGATACCCCTGTCATGTTGTGATTTCAGTGATTGCGGCTTGCCATCAGCCACCCATGCCCCATAATATCAATCAATCTCGCAACCGGATTGACAGGGAACCTGCAGTGCAATCAAGAATCCTCCTCACGCTTCTGTTACTGATCTCAACCGCCCTATCCGCAGAAACCTACCGCTGGGTAAATGAAGACGGTGTTGTCACCTACTCCCAAACCCCACCTCCGCAGGGGGATTCCGAAGTGGTCAAGACCTACAGCGCCCCCTCCAGTGATGCAGAGGCCGCCAAACAGCGGTTACAGAAACTGCGCCAGGATCTGGCAGACCGGGAAGAGGACAGAGCCCTGAAAAAGGCCGAGCGGAAGGAGAGTCTGGAGAACCGCAAGCAGCGCGAAGACAACTGCAAGGCGGCAAGGTCCAATCTGCAGACCCTGAAGAGCCTGGGTAACCGCTTGTATAAAGCCGGCGATGAATATCTGCGCCTCTCGGACGAGCAGAAGCAGGCGCGGATTGAGGAAGCCCAAAAACAGATCGAAGAGTACTGTAAGTAGATCGACATGCCACTACTCAGAATCACCACCAATCGAACCGTCGACGATGAGCAAGTCAAAGAGCTGCTGAAAATCGCCTCCGCAACAGTCGCCGAGATGCTCGGCAAACCGGAGCGCTATGTGATGGTCGACTTCGTCTACAACCCCCACATGATCTTCAGCGGCAACAGCGCCAACACCGCCTATCTGGAATTGAAGAGTATCGGACTTCCCGTGGATCGTACCGGGGACTTCTCCAAACTGCTCTGCCTGCTGATGCAAAAACAGCTGCAGATCTCGGAGGAGCGAGTCTACATCGAGTTCAGTTCCGCCGAACGCCACCTGTGGGGTTGGAACTCCGCAACATTCTAGGGCAGCCTAGCCAGTTGACTGCACAGCCGCAAATGGACGCGAATCACCGCTGACACTCGCAAAAACATCAGAGCCTTGATCCTGGACCACCCGGTACAAACTGTGACGCACGCAGTTCCCACTCACCAGGCCCTACTACACCCCTGACATTCCGAATGACCTGGATTCTTTATCTGCTGCTGGCAGCGGTATTGGGAATTATCAATGTCATGTACTACCGAGCCGGGTACGCTCAGCCCGGCGGGGTAGAGACATCCGCTGAATTGAGCACCTGAATCCAATCCTTCAGGTTAGGAATGAACAGGACCGGGCCGAAGCTGTTTATGTGTCGCGGTCACAACCGTCATCACGGAATCAAGATGCATAAACAACAATACTTACTGGCTGCCAAGTCCAGTATCAGGGCCAGCCTGTGGACCCTGATGCTACTCCTGCCCCACACCATCCAGTCTGCTGAGGATCACAGCCGTCAGGCGATGGACAGTGACATGAATTTTCGCATCGTCGAGGATAGCGGACCCAGTATCCGGGACGATGGAGAATCAACCGCCGACCATAGCAAATTCGAGATCCTGCAGAAGGATTTCAACAACGGTCCGGAAGTGACGGAAGCCTGCCTTTCATGTCACACCGAAGCGGGCCGTCACTTCATGCAGTCGATACACTGGACCTGGGAGTACGACCATCCGAGCAGCGGCCAGAAACTGGGCAAGAAGACCCTGATCAATACCTTCTGCACCAACGCCAAAGGCAACGAGGGCATGTGTGCTCAATGTCATGCGGGCTATGGATGGAAGGATGAGAATTTTGATTTCTCCAAACAGGAGAATATCGACTGCCTGGTGTGTCACGACCGCACCGGCAGCTACTACAAAACCCCCAACTCGACCGGTAACAAAGCCTGCTCGATCATGTTTGAGGGTAAAAAACCGATCGACTGGAGCAAGGTGGCCCAGAGTGTGGGAAAACCGGGTCGGGAGAACTGCGGCGCCTGCCACTTCTATGGCGGCGGTGGTGACGGGGTCAAACATGGCGACCTGGATTCATCCCTGAAGCGACCCAACCGGGAACTGGACGTACACATGGACGCCGAAGGTCTCAACTTCGCCTGTACAACCTGCCATGTGACCCGACAGCATATCTGGGCCGGCAGCCGCTATAACGTGATCGCCCATGATACCGAGGGGCTGGGCCTGCCCGGTGAGCGTCGCGATGTGGCCACTTGCGAATCCTGCCATAGTGAAGCGCCCCACGACTACAGCTCGCTGGTCGGCATCAAGCTCAACGGTCATACCGATAAAATTGCCTGTCAGACCTGCCATATCCCAACCATCGCCCGTGGCGGCGTCGCCACCATGGTGGACTGGGATTGGCGTACTGCGGGCAAAACCAGGGATGGCGCCGGCTTCAAGGAGAAGAACTACAGCCAGGCCAACGGCGCCCACCGGGCCACCTATAAATCGATCAAGGGCAACTTTGAGTATGCGGAGAACCTGGTGCCCCATTACGACTGGTTCGACGGCCAGATGAACTACACCACCATCGAAACCAAGTTCGACCCCAACCAGGGACCGGTTGAGATCAACGGCTATCAGGGTAGCCACAACGACGGCAAATCCCGTATCTGGCCATTCAAGCGCATGCATACCATCCAGCCCTATGACAAAGTCAACAACACCATGGTCTACATGCACCTGTGGGGTGACGACGATGACGCCTATTGGGGCAACTACGATTTCGGCCGGGCGATCAAGGTGGGGATGCAGAAAAACAGTGTCCCCTACAGCGGTGAGTTCGATTTCGTCGAGACCTACTCATTCTGGCCGATCACCCATATGGTTGCTCCCAAGGAGGATGCCATGGGCTGTGCCGACTGCCATAGCAAGCAGGGGCGGCTGGCGGATCTGAACGGTTTCTACATGCCCGGGCGGGACAGCTTCGGCTGGCTCGATATTCTGGGCTATCTTGCACTCGGTGGTGCCCTGCTCGGGGTACTGCTGCACGCCCTGTTGCGTAAGATCTTCAGTAAGAAACAGTCACAGGGAGGTGCACAATGAGCAGTCAAACCAACAACTCGAGCCATAACACCAAGGTCAAGACACGTGGCGAAAAACACTATGTCATGATCTACACCCGTTACGAGCGCTTCTGGCACTGGTCTCAGGCGCTATTGATTTTCACCCTGTTCTACACCGGACTGGGTCTGCACGGCACTCATGACCTGCTCGATTTCCAGACCGCTGTGATAATCCATACCTATGGGGCTCTGGCGCTGATGGTGCTCTGGATCTTCACCACCTTCTGGAATTTCACCACCGGCCAATGGCGGCAGTATCTGTTCAAAGAGGGTGTACTGAAGGTCATCCGGTTTTATGCCTACGGCATTCTTGTCGGCGAACCTCACCCTTACAAGAAGGGGCTGCAACGGAAACAGAACGCCCTCCAGTCGATGGCCTACATGGCCTTCATGGTGCTGATCGGTCCTGCCCTCTGGGCCTCCGGCATCATCTATCTGGTCTACGACCTGTGGAGTGGCCATAGCTGGTCCGCTGATGGCTTGACCCTGATCGCCTTCATCCATACCGCGGCGGCCTTTCTGATGGGTACCTTCGTGATCATCCATATCTACATGACCACAACCGGCAAGACTCCCAGCCACTACATCAAGACCATGGTGACCGGCTACGACAACATCGAGCTGACGGAAGCGGAGATCGCCTACATCGAAGAGACCCATGCGATCGCCATCAAGGATGAGCCATAACCTGACTGGCCGCAGAGCGGCCGGCCGTTGAGGCCAGGCAGGGCAGAGTCTGATGGATCAGATAATCAGGATGCCCGGATGCTGGAATTACATCGAAGCTTGTACACCGATGATTGACCGACAAGTGAAAAAAGTCGCCCTTTCACCAACTGCAACAGAGTCTAATGGTGACCCGCCAGACAATGCGGGATAGAATCACGCTTTTTTCACACTTAAGGCTGAATGCTACTCATGCGTACTTCCCAGTTTCCACTCCACACCGTCAAGGAGACCCCGGCGGATGCCGAGACCGCCAGCCACCAGCTGATGTTGCGCGCCGGTCTGATCAGAAAACTGGCATCCGGACTCTACACCTGGCTGCCTCTGGGCCTGCGGGTACTGCGTAAAGTCGAACGGATCGTTCGTCAGGAGATGAACCGGGCGGGCGCCCTCGAGGTGTTGATGCCGACGATTCAGCCTGCGGAACTGTGGCAGGAGTCGGGCCGTTGGGAACAGTATGGTCCGGAGTTACTGCGACTGCATGACCGCCACCAGCGGGATTTCTGCTATGGACCGACCCATGAAGAGATCATTACCGACCTGGCGCGCAACGAGCTGCGCAGCTATAAGCAGCTGCCGGTCAACTTCTATCAGATCCAGACCAAATTTCGCGATGAGGTCCGTCCCAGGTTCGGTGTCATGCGGGCGCGGGAATTTCTCATGAAGGATGCCTACTCCTTCCATCTCGATCAGGCGTCACTGCAACAGACCTACGATCAGATGCATCAGGCCTACAGCCGTATCTTCTCCCGCTGCGGACTCGATTTCCGTCCGGTGGCCGCCGATACCGGCAGCATTGGCGGCAACGCCTCCCATGAGTTCCATGTACTGGCCGAGTCCGGTGAGGATGCGATTGCGTTTTCCGATCGCAGTGACTACGCGGCAAATATCGAGCTGGCGGAAGCGGTTGCGGTGGCGCAGGCAGACAGCGACGGGGATCAGCCCATGTCCCTGGTGGATACCCCTGATGCGAAAACCATTCAGGAGCTGGTGGAGCAGTTCGACCAGGCGATCGATCACACGGTGAAAACCCTGGTTGTCAAAGCAGCCGAAGAGAGTGACTCCAGCTTGATCGCCCTGCTGGTCAGAGGAGACCACGAACTGAATGAGATCAAGGCGGAAAAACTTGAGGAGGTCGCCTCTCCCCTCTGTTTCGCCAGCGAGGAGGAGATCCGCGAAAGCCTGGGAGCCGGCCCCGGTTCACTGGGTCCGGTCAATCTGCCGATACCCATCATTGTGGATCGCAGCGTGGCGCAGATGAAAGACTTCAGTGCCGGCGCCAACCAGGATGGCAAACATCTGTTTCACATCCAATGGGGGCGGGACCTGGAGCAGCCTGCCAGGGTTGCCGATCTGCGCAATGTTCAGGAGGGGGATCCGAGTCCCGATGGCCAGGGTAGACTGACGATTGCCCGGGGCATCGAGGTCGGCCACATTTTCCAGCTGGGGGACAAATACAGCCAGGCGCTGAATGCCACCGTGCTGGACGAAAACGGCAAGGCCGTGGTGATGACCATGGGGTGTTACGGTATCGGTGTCACCCGGGTGGTGGCTGCCGCGATCGAACAGCATCACGACGACCGGGGCATTACCTGGCCGACCTCTCTGGCGCCGTTTCAGGTGGCGCTCTGCCCGATGAAAATGAGCAAGTCCGAACGGGTCCGGGAGACGGTGGAAAAACTCTACGAGCAGTTGAATGCTGTCGGTATCGAGGTCCTACTGGACGATCGCGACGTCAGACCCGGCTTTATGTTTGCCGATATGGAACTGATCGGCATACCCCATCGCATCGTGGTTGGCGATAAATCCCTCGACCAGGACCAGGTGGAGTATCGGGCACGCGGTGATTCGGAAAACCAGTTCATTTCTGTGACGGAGATCGTCAACCACATCAGCTCCGTGTTAATGAATAGATAATTTGAACAACAATTAACATCAGAGCGATTGACACAACCCTATCCGAACTAGGACACTACTGGGTTTTTCCGCCCCGGCTGGGTGGATTGCTAATTTGAGAGGCATGAGCAGAATGACCAAACAGACTTCTTTTAACCGCGATGAGCTGTTGAGTTGCGGCAACGGCAATATGTTTGGCCCGGGCAATGCTCAACTGCCTACCCCGAATATGCTGATGATGGATCGCATCACCAAGATTGCAGATCAGGGTGGTGAGTTCGGCAAGGGGGAGATCCAGGCAGAACTGGATATCAATCCCGATTTATGGTTTTTCGACTGTCACTTTCCCGGAGACCCGGTAATGCCAGGCTGTCTGGGCCTGGATGCCATGTGGCAGCTGGTCGGTTTCTTTCTTGCCTGGATCGGTAACCCGGGCCACGGTCGGGCATTGGGCGTTGGTGAGGTTAAGTTTACCGGCCAGGTATTGCCCTCAGCCAAGTCTGTCACCTACCAGATCGACGTGAAACGGGTGATTACCCGAAAACTGGTACTTGGCGTGGCCGACGGTGTCATGAGAGTGGATGGTCGGGAGATCTATACCGCCAAGGATCTGCGGGTCGGACTGTTCACCTCCACCGACAACTTTTAGTGGCAACCACGATCTTCCCAGCTTTAAATCCACGGCATAAGGTGTAGACACGCCTCAATGCCGAGAGAGGCACTATGAAGAGCCAATGGAACCCAACTGAAGCGGCAGCCTGCGAAAGCGAGTTGTCGCTACGGGTTTATACCTCCCGCCTACTCGGCTCCGATCCCACACTGGTGCTTCACGGTGGCGGTAACACCTCCGTCAAGATCGATGAACCGGACCTGTTCGGAGAGGATCAGCAGATCCTTTACGTCAAAGGCAGCGGTTGGGACCTGGCCAGCATCGAAGCAGCGGGGTTCACCCCGGTGCGTATGGATCACCTGCTGCGTCTTGCCAAGCTTGATTCCCTCAGCGACAGCGAGATGGTCAACCAGCTGAAGACCCATCAAACCCTGGCAACTGCCCCTACCCCATCGGTGGAAGCCATTCTGCATGCAGTGTTGCCCTATAAATATGTGGATCACACCCATGCGGATGCGATTGTTACCCTGACCAACACCCCCCAGGGGGAGCAGCACATCAGAGAACTCTATCAGCAACGGGTCGTGGTCATCCCCTATGTCATGCCGGGCTTTGATCTGGCACGTACGGTGGCCGAACAGTTTTCCCAGCAGGCAACTGATCAGACCCTGGGCATGGTGCTGATGAATCACGGCATTTTCAGCTTCGGTGATAACGCCAGAGAGTCCTATGAAAGGATGATCCAACTGGTCGACGAAGCAGAGCAATACCTGCAGAAAAACAAGGCCTGGGAGATCCCCCTTCAGGCGCAACTGAGAGAAGCCCAGCCACAACGACTGGCCCATTTGCGCAAGGAGATCTCCGATGTCGCCGGCACCCCGGTGATCCTGCAGAGTCACCGCACAGAGCAGGAACTCAGCTTCTGCCAGCGCAGCGACCTTGAACAGATCGCCAGCCGTGGACCGGCCACTCCGGATCACGTGTTGCGCACCAAACAGTTGCCGATGATCGGTTGTGAAGTGATCGACTATGTCGGCAGCTACCAACGCTATTTCGAACAACATGCACCACATGCCCGTACTCCGGTGGAGATGCTCGATCCGGCGCCGAGGGTGGTGCTTGATCCCGACCTGGGCATGCTGAGTATTGGTAAGAACACTACTCAGGCAAGCATGGTGGCTGATATCTATCGCCACACCATGAGCATCATTCAACGGGCAGAGATATTGGATCAATGGCAGGCCCTGTCGAGCCAGGAGATCTTTGATGTGGAGTACTGGGAACTGGAGCAGGCCAAGCTGCGCAAGGCGGGTAGTGCACCCGCTTTCCAGGGTGAAGTGGCACTCATCACCGGTGCGGCATCCGGCATCGGTGAAGCCTGTGCAGCCTCCATGTTGCAACGGGGCGCTGCGGTGGTGGGGCTCGACCGGAATCCGGCGATCACCCAGCTGTTTGCCGACCAGGCCTTTCTCGGCATTCAATGCGATGTTACCGATACGCTGGCACTGCAACAGGCGCTTGCCGACACCTGCTTGAAATTCGGCGGTCTCGACATGCTGGTACTGAATGCGGGTATCTTTCCATCCGGCTGTGATGTTGCCGAACTTGAAGATGCCAGCTGGCGTCAGGTAATGCAGATCAACCTGGATGCCAATCTGGCCCTGTTACGGGAGTCCCACCCCTATCTCAAATCTGCTGCCAGGCAGGGGCGGGTGGTGGTCATTGGCTCAAAGAATGTTCCTGCCCCCGGCCAGGGTGCGGCCGCCTACTCGGCATCCAAGGCGGCACTCAACCAACTGGCCAGAATCATTGCCATGGAGTGGGCCAGGGACAATATCCGCATCAACAGCCTGCACCCTGATGCGGTCTTCGACACCGGCATCTGGACGCCGCAGGTGCTGGAGACCCGGGCCAAACACTATGACTTGTCAGTGGAAGCTTATAAAAAACGCAATCTGCTGGGGTGCGAGATAACCAGCCACGACGTGGCTGAGTTGGTAGCGGAACTCTGTGATCTGCGATTCAGTAAAACCACGGGTGCCCAGATTCCCATCGACGGTGGAAACGACCGGGTTATCTAGGGCCTGTTATTGATCGCTCGATCAGCCGACAGCCAACTCCACTGCCTGCTCTCCCTCCACCAGAGTGACCCCATTCAGATCACTGGCCCTGATCGATTCCCCCAGCAGTTCAACAGCCCGGGGCCTGGGAAAGCTCTTGCGCCAGGCCATGGCGATGCAGCGTTTGGGGGATTCCTGAGCCAATGGACGGGTGGTCAACAGATCCCAACGCATCGAATCCCCACCGATCGCGGAATCGGGCAGGATCGAGATACCGATACCGCTGGCTACCATGTAACGGATGGTCTCCAGGGAGCCCCCTTCCAGACTCTTCTGCAGACTCACTTCCCCATTGGAGTGTTGCAGACACCTGGGACAGATCGATTTCACCTGTTCCCGGAAGCAGTGCCCTTCACCCAGAATCAAGACCGTCTCCTGCTCCAACTGGTCCACCGAGATGGTTTCTTGTGCTGCCAGCGGATGATTGACCCGCATCAGTACCGAGAAAGACTCCTCATAAAGCGGTCTGGTGACGATCCCGGGCTCCTCGTAAGGGAGTGAGATCACCACCACGTCGAGCTCTCCCTGCTTCAACTGCTCAGTCAGATTGGCAGTGAAATTCTCTTTGATAATCAGGCTCATATCCCCTGCACGGGAATTCAGGACGGGAATCAGTTTGGGAAACAGATAGGGGCCTACGGTGTGGATGGCGCCGACCCGCAGTGGGCCATCCAGCTGGTCCACACTCTGACTGGCGAGCTGCCGGATGGTACCAGCCTCTTCCAATACCCGCTGGGCCTGGGCGACAATCCGCTCCCCCGCTGACGTCAGGGAGACCTCACCCTGTCCACGTTCGAACAGCCCGACTCCCAACTCCTCTTCCAGTTTTTTTACTGCTACGCTGAGTGTAGGCTGGCTGACGTAACAGGCCTCTGCGGCATGGCCAAAGTGTCTTTTTTGCGCCACGGCGACAATGTATCTTAATTCATTGAGCGTCATAATCTATATTGTAGACGAGCCAATAGAAAAAATTAATTGGCGGAAAAATGTTAACTTATCAACAGAATTCGACTCAGAATGTGGAACAATTCCTAAGTTTAGGACATTCAAGCAAAATATCAGTTTTAGATTTGATGATTCCTGATCTAATATATTGACAATATAACGATCATCCTGCTGGGGCCTGGAGAATCAAATTGCTCGTCAGCTTGAAAAATATAAAGATGAAACGCTCTATGAGTAGCCATCCCGACAACAACAAGCCAGAAATATTCCGGCAAATGCCTGCTGATGGAGTGAACGTACTTCAGATCACGGATTGTCATCTCTATGCGGACCCTTCCCGCTGTCTGCTGGGCATCAATACCCTTGAAACTTTCGACCAGATACTGGAACAGGCTCTGCGGGAAGCGGGCAGGCCCGACCTGATCATGGCCACCGGCGACCTGGTGCATGACGCCTCCGACAGTGGCTACAAAAGGTTGCTCGGCCGATTCAAGCTGACTGAAATCCCAACCTACTGCCTACCCGGCAACCACGACCAGCCGGGCAAGATGACTCAGCTACTGAACCAGGACAATGTTCACTGTATCCCCAGTGTGCAGACCAAAGGCTGGTCACTGGTGTTTCTCGACTCCACCATTCCGGGCAGCGACGGTGGCCGCATCGATCAACGACAGATGGCCCTGCTGAAACAGCTGCTTGAAGAGCACCCGGACAAGAACACCCTGATCTCCATGCACCACCACCCGCTGCCAGTGGGCAGTCGCTGGATGGACACCATGGTGTTGGAACAACCCCAGGCCTTCTTCGATCTGCTGCAGAAGCATCCTCAGGTAAAGGGGATACTCTGCGGACATATCCATCAAAATTTTGAAGCCACCTACCAGGGTCTGAAAATTCTCGGCAGCCCCTCGACCTGCGTACAGTTCACCGCCGGGGAAGATGACTTTGCCATCGATCCGACTCCCCCCGGGTATCGTTGGCTGAGCCTTCAGGCGGATGGTGAGATTGTCAGTGGTCTGAGCTCCCTTCCGGAGATACCCTCAGGGCTCGATCTGGCTTCCATGGGTTACTGAGGCCAATTCAATCCAGCCTGATCGGCACCTCACCTGTCACCTTCATCCCCTCATCACTATGGCCAATGCGTAGCGCCATCAGCTCCACCCCGGATCTTTCCACCACCTGCCGCAACACCTCTGCATACTCCGGGTCGATATGATCTGCCGGTTTGAAACAGTCGCCCTCGGGACGGTTCAGTGCATAGATCATCACACCCCGCTGTCCCGCATCGCATAACTGGGCCAATTGCTGCAGATGTTTGCGTCCACGGATGGTCACCGCATCGGGAAAACAGAGACAATCCTGCTCCCATAGGGTGACATTCTTCACTTCAATCCAGACATCCTGCCTGTCGCCGCCCGGCAGCATAAAATCAAATCTGCTGCGTACTCCCTGACTCTGATGAGAGACTTCACGCCTGACCTGGGGATAATCCGAGAACGTCTCCAGCTCCCCGGATTGGAGCACCTCTTCGATCACCGGATTGGTTCTGCCGGTATGAACCCCGATCCAGCCCTGCCCCATATCCACCCGCTCCAGGGTCCAGGAGAGTTTTCGGCGAGGGTTGTCGCTGTGACTGATCTGAACCGGCGCTCCCGGTTCCCAGCATCCTGACATACTGCCGGTGTTCGGGCAGTGCGCGGTAACCACCTCACCACCCGCGAGTTCCACATCGGCCAGAAATCGTTTGTATCGTTTGATGATATGGCCATCAGTCAAAGGCGGCAGCCGCATTCTCTCGGTCTCCAGGGTAAATAATTCAAACTCTGCCGGGGGTTATCGCCAGCCCGCTTGGTGTATTATCATGTAGCAATACGATGTGGTAGTAATATCGTAAAGAACAATAAATACCACATGCCGATAAAACGACCACCCCACCAGAGGTATCGCAACATGAGACGTTTGAAATGGCTTTCACTTAGCACACTGATCATCCTGGGATCTGCAGATCTTCATGCCGACGGGGATACCCGGCAGTTCAATGTCAATCCAGGCAACATGATGGGTGGCATGATGAACCCGATGCGTAACATGTTCGGTGGCTATGACAGAAACCAGGGCGGTTATTACGACAACTACGACGCACCCTACTATGCCCCCCAGGCCTATCCATACTACCCTCAGGGATATGGTGCCTACCCGGGTGCAGGCTACCCTCAGGCTCCGGCTGGTTATGCCGCACCCGCAACCCAGTATCCGGCCACCCCGGCGTATCAGCAGCCCAGCCAACCGGCCGCACAGGCTCCCACCTATCAGCAGCAAGCCGCACCGGTCTATCAACAGCCACAACCCGCAATGCCACCGGCAACCCCCTACGCCAACGCACCCCAGGAGCAGTTCCAGTTCCGTCCCATGGATCAACCATCGACGATGCAGAATTCGGCTCAACCCGCCAGCCCCAGCTATGCGCAGCCTCAGCTTGCCGACCCTCAGGGTGGATCAGCTTACTACGGCAGCCCTGCACCATCTGCCGCTCAGGGATACCAGCAGCAACCTCCGGTGGACCCAAGCATGAAGTTCCGCCCCCTGGACCAACCCGGTTACTCTGAATAGTGGTTAGCGGGAAAACTGAGCAACAAAATAAAAACCGCCTGGATTGCGATGCACCATACCCTGCCGTGCCATGAAAGATCATTGGCAGGATTCAGGTGTAACTTCGAATTCGGACTAAGCGGGCTGCTTCTCTTCAGGTCTTAGGGCCTGTCAACACCAGCGACATCACTAGTGG
>NAUB01000003.1 GCA_003676145.1 gamma proteobacterium symbiont of Stewartia floridana
GTCGCTCATTTGGAACAACCAAACTTCGCTCCTCGCGCCTTGATTGGCGCTTTTTCAGGCGCAACAGGGCGCATTGGATTAGTGTTAACAGGCCCTAAGAGTTGGCATCACGCTTGGCAACGGATATCCCTCCAATCGCCCAGTGGGTTTTCGGAACTTCCTGGATCACGACACGTACCTGCTCCGGTTTAACATTGAGCGTATCCACTACCACCTGTGTGATACCCTGATAAAATGCCTCCTTCTGCTCCTGGGAGCGCCCTTCCATGATGGTTGCCTGAATCAATGGCATGAATCGACCTCTCTGATTGTTGAATGAGTTGCCCACTCTCACACATCTTTTGCGCAATGAAAGCGTGGGCGCGGATAAAACACTCGGTCAGATCCACACAACTGACACACGGGAGTTGACTCGAGTACCCCATACTATGAAAGCCAAACAGAGGTTACAGACCCAACTGCTGCAAACCCGCCTTGGCACAGATTTCATCCTGCTCTTCGGATCCACCGGAGACTCCGATGGCGCCGATCACCTGATCATTGCTGACAATCGGCAGACCACCGCCGAAGATCACCAGGCGATCGCGCTGCACGATACCTTCACGCAGCTGAGGTATGTCTCGGATTTCATCCATCCATTTGCGAGTCGGAAAGCCAAATCCCGCAGCCGTATAGGCCTTATCAATGGAGATGCCGATGGAGTGTAGAAACGCACCATTCATACGCTGAAATGCGAGTAGATTGCCGCCCTTGTCGACAACGGCGGCATTGATCTTTATCCCCATCTCCTCGGCCTGTTGTACTGCGGCGGCCACCGCTTCAGCAGCCGCACGCCAGTGGATCTGTGGTTCGTTGACCGCCAGTTCCATCAGGTCAGAACCGTTAGAAAGCGATCGTTCAGGGTGCGCTCATAGTAGAAAATGCCCTTACCCACATGGTCGAAGTCCCAGCTTCGAACCGGATGGTCAGGGTAGGCAGTATAGCCGCCGGCGTAGACCTCGTTTCGGTTACCGGAAGGATCGAAGAAGTAGATGGTCTGGCCACGGGTGATGCCGTGACGGGTCGGACCGATATCGAGGGAGACGTCGTTGATGGAGATGATATCGGCTGCCGCACCCACTTCATTCCAATCCTGTAGAAGGAAGGCTACATGGTGCAGCTTGCCTGGCTCCTCATGCTCGACAAAAGCGATATCATGGGCCTTATTGCTTGCGGTAAGCCAGATCGCAAGGGAGCCATCTCCTTCAGGCAAGTCGACCTTCTCAGGCTGATAGAAGTCGAGCACCTCACAGAAGAACTCCCGTGCCTTACCGATATTGGGTCCGTAACAGAGCAGATGATCGAAACGGCTGGCGCCCATACCGTCGGGGCGACGCTGATAGATATCCGGATTAATGATACCCGGGTGGTCCTCGGCCATATCGATCTGGTGATAGAGTTCGATGCGGTGACCGGTCGGCAGAGTGAAACCGATACGCGGACCGACTCCCGGTTGCTCACCGGCAGGAACATGATCCACCTCCAGCCCCCAGGCAACGATCCTGGGTTCAATCTCCCGCAGATAGTCGTCACTGTCGACTTTGAATGCCACATAGTCAAGACCGGCGCTCTCCGCCTGACGTAATACGACGCTATGGTGATCAAACTCATCCCAGCCTTTCAGATAGACCCGCCCATCAGCCTCGGTGGAGACGATGTTGAGCCCAAGAATATTCTGGTAGTGGTTGATGGCTTCGTCCATATTCAGTACACGAATCTGAATCAGTCCGGGACGGAGTACGCCTTTGAATGCCATGTTGAAATCCTCTCTGTCTGTTTAAATCGTATTGTTATTGGACCTTTCTGCAGGCCCTCAGCCGACGGCGGCAACACTCAAATCATCTTCAGTCTGGATCCGATGCTTCCCGTTCAAGGCTTTTTCCATTTTTCCCACCACGCTGATCGATAGATCACTGGTCGGCGTGCAGCGACAAGCCAGCACGATCCGTTTTGATTCATCCGCTTCGCTGATCACGCTGCGGCTCATCTTTGCCTTGCTGAACGTTCCCGAAGTGACCTGAACCCTGCAGACACCACATCCACCACCCCGGCAACCGACGGGGATGCCCCGCTTGCCAAGCTGCTCCATCCCCTGTAACAGGGTCTGCTGCTCTGAGCAGGGATAGGTTTCACTGCAGTTTTCGATTGTCACCCGGTATCGCATCGGACCCCCCTTGTGTTGAACGGTTGATACTTAGTCGACGTTTTCCGGAGCGGCACACTCAACTGAGAAGTGCTGCCCGTGAAGTGCTTAGAGCAGAATGTGTGCCATCAAGGCAGCGAGGAGTACGCAAAGGCTACTGGCTGGAGAGGTCAGCCCAGGGGTAGAGCTAAACAAAAGCGGGGAAATTATCGAATAAATTACTATATGATAACTTTTTTTAGGGATAACCCTAATATTCTGTCGTTATAACAATTAAAATCGATATTTATATTTTCAATCGTTATTTTTTACTGCTATTTTTTGGTTATACTGTCACGAAGCAGACAAAACTTATTATATGATCACTTTCTGATGATATCGTGATTTCTTTATCTCACCATATCGTCAGCATCCATTTGATACCGGCCTGAGACGACCCTATGACCATCCAGATCGATCTGAGCTCTCAATTCAACCTTCCCTCGGAACTCAACCTCTCCCTGGAGGAGGGCCGGATATACCTAAGCGACGAGCGCATGATCATGCTGCATATCGGTGCCATGGGTTCCCTGCGCAAGGAGCTGATCGAGACCCTGGGCATCGAACGGGCCCGCGGACTGTTGACCAGAATGGGTTACGCCTCCGGGGTGCGGGACGCCAAACTGGCCCGTAAGCTGATGCCCAATGCATCGGATGAAGAGCTGATGCTGATGGGGCCGAAACTCCATATGGTGGAAGGCATCGTCAAGGTCTCGCCAATCAAGATCGATGTCGACATCGCCAATGGACGATATTTCGGCGATCTGATCTGGGAGCACTCCTACGAAGCAGACGTCCACATCGATCAATTCGGCGTGCACACCGAATCAGTCTGCTGGACCCAGATCGGCTATGCCACCGGTTATACCAGTGAAATCGTCGGCCGCTTTATCCTCTACAAGGAACCGGAGTGCTGCGGTATGGGAGACCGTCACTGTCGAAACGTGGGCAAGCCGGTTGAGGACTGGGAAGGCGATGTGGAAGAGGACCTGAAATATTTCAATCCGGACCATATCGCGGATCAGCTCCTCAAACTGCAAGAGGAAGTCGCCCATCTTCGCTACTCTCTCGACGAAGAGACAGCACCCGGCGATATGGTGGGCAGCGCACCACCCTTTCTGAAAACCTGTGAAATGTTGAAAAAGGCAGGTGAGAGCAATGTTACCGTATTACTGCTTGGCGAGACCGGCGTCGGCAAAGAGATGTTCGCCCGGGCACTCCACAGCATCAGCTCCCGGGCAGAAAGAAACTTCATCGCCATCAACTGCGCCGCGATTCCCGAATCACTCATCGAATCGGAACTTTTCGGCGTGGAAAAAGGGGCCTACACCGGCGCACAGCACTCCCGACCCGGACGCTTTGAGCGCGCTCACGGGGGCACGCTTTTCCTCGACGAAGTGGGAGAGCTTTCTCCCGCCGCGCAGGCCAAACTGTTGCGGGTATTACAGGAGGGGGAGTTTGAACGAATTGGAGACAGTCGCACCCGCAAGGTGAATGTCAGACTGGTGGCTGCCACCAATGTGGATCTGCAGCAGGCCGTGGATGCGGGCAAATTCCGTGCGGACCTCTATTACCGACTCAACATCTTTCCAATTCTGATCCCCGCGTTACGTGAACGGGACGGCGATATACCTGCCCTGGTCAACCGCTTTCTGGAGAAGTACACCGCACTGCATGGTAAACGCACCCCCGGCATCACCGAACGGGCACTCAGCGCTCTGAGAAACTACAACTGGCCTGGCAACATCCGTGAACTGGAAAACATCATCGAGCGTGGCGTGATCATCACGGCGAATGACACACACATCGACCTGCCAAACCTTTTCCCGGAACTCAGCGTCGAAGCCGCAGTTACAGCGCAAACTCAACCCCCCACCCTGGCGGAATCACCCACCCCTCAGACAAACGACCATTCACTCGATCGAATGCTCGATCAGATACTGGATCAGAAGATTCCACTTGGAACCGTGGAAAACAGACTCCTCGACCGAGCCGTCGAGCGGGCCAGAGGCAACCTCGCTTCCGCAGGCAGAATGCTCGGTTTAAGCAGACCCCAGATGGCCTATCGGTTAAAAAAATACAGTACGCCCTAGGGATTGGTTGTTAAGACAAACCCGCCCCCCTCTAGAGCTGCACCATGCAACTTGTGGAGAGACGGATCTGAATGTAACAAATGTTGCAGATCCTATTAACTGCGCATGGATAATCTGCCTATCGTCGGCAATCGGGTCGCACGTAGTTAACCAAGCAGGAGTTCTTAACCATGTCTGTAGAACGCATCACTTTTACCATCGTCGGTATTCTGATCATGGCAACCGTAGGCGGCTATCTCGTCACACAGAATATCTTTTTTCTCTATGCCTCGGTTTTTGTCGGCTTTATGCTTTTCCAGGCACCGTTCACCAAATTCTGCCCACTACCATTGCTGTTGAAAGCGATGGGAGTCAAGACGGGTAGTATTTTTGGCTGACTCGCCAATCCTTTGAATCAATGGATAGTCGCATATCCATTGATTCATCCTTCCAAATCAACTCACTAAAAAGAGCGTCAGCAGAATCCCTATCACTTCTTCAGAACATATCGATGATGGATTAATCAATTCAGCGTCCAGGTTCATACCTTGCGTTATAATTCCAGAATTTCTCTACACCACGAAAAACGACTAAACTTAGGGCCTGTTAACAGTCCCTAAAGACTCATCACAACCTGTGAACATCGATGATACCCATACTCGACATTAGTGCACTGCTCTGGTTTCTGATCTGCTGGATTGGATATACCCGCTTTGCAGATCTTCGAGCCCGCGACAAATTGACATTGATGAGCGCGATGCACGGCTACCGGAGGCAGTGGATGCGAGAGATGATGCACCGGGATGTCCGCATTGTGGATTCCAACATTGTGTTGATTCTCGCCAGAAGCGCCACCTTTCTCGCCTCCACGACAATCTTCATACTCGCCGGACTGATTGCGGTTATGGGCACCATGGACACAGCAATGGAGGTGGTAGGTGATCTTCGCTATGCGGTGAAGAGCAGCCGCGAAGTGTGGGAGCTGAAAATGCTGGGACTGCTGCTTGTGTTTATCTACGCCTTCTTTAAATTCACCTGGTCGATGCGCCACTTCAACTACCTCTCCACCATTATCGGCGCCGCACCCATGAGCCATGAGCTGCCAGCCTGGAGTGACAGCTTTGCAGAACGTGCCGCCAAGGTCAGCTCCAAGGCCTCGAATACTTTCAACCGGGGACTCAGAGCCTACTATTTCGGCCTGGCCTTCCTCAGTTGGTTTCTCCATCCTTTACTGTTTATTCTCGCCACCGCGCTGGTGGTAGGCGTGCTCTATCGCCGTGAGTTCAAATCGGGCATGTTGAAAGAGCTTGGCGACCCAAATGATTTCTATGGCCGTTAGCCGCTAAAGCAACCGCGTAAACAGGCCCTAAGGATTATCACTCAACGGCCGATATCTCCTGCGACACCACAAAGGAATCCAGAGCATTGACATGGAAGCAAAATCACTCCCAAGACAATTGATCGCACTCACCATCAACCTCAGAGCCGGGTTGAGACTAGCCAGCAATCAACAGCTGACACGTGACAACTTCATCTACTCCATAGAGCAAATTCTCTGGCTTTTCGCACTGATCTTCTGCCTCGAGATCAGTGTTGCTTATCTAGCCGTTGATAAACCAGCAACATTCTCCAGCTATGGACTCAACCACCTGGCTGCCATCTATCTGTTTGATCTGTTGATTCTTTTGGCGATATCCCGAGTGGTCCGAGCCAACGCCTCTGACACAGCCAAACTGTTACTCGCCTACCTGGCATCGATACCACTGTTCATTATCGTTTTCCAAACCCTGAGCATGCCGACAAACCTCTATTACGACTACCCGCAGAGCGGCGGTCTTTTTCTGTTGCTGTTATTGGCCTGGCATCTCTATATCCTCTTGAGATTGATGCGAATCGTACTCTGCCTATCGCTCGGAAAATCGTTTCCTCTTGCAATAACCGCTTTCCTGCTCTCACTATCAAGCAGCCTGTTTCTTCCCTATTCACAACTCTGGTACAGCGACGAACCGCCACAGAGTGACAACCTCTATGACAAGCTATACAAACTGAGCATAGAAGATCTTTTCTATGACCAGTATCCGATGGTGGACAAAACACTCAACGGTCTGGCTTCACAACGCCCCGGAATCATTGATCTCTATCTGGTCACGGTAGCCGGGTATGGCCTGGAAAATGTTTTTCTCAATGAAGTCGAATATGTACGCGATCTGTTCGATCGCCGTTTCGATACAAGCGGACGATCGATGTCACTGGTGAACAACATCGACACCCTGTCCCGATACCCCCTGGCCAACCGGCATAATCTATCCGACAGCCTGTCGGTAATTGGCGAAATCATGGATATCGAAGAGGATGTGCTGTTCCTCTTCATGACCTCTCACGGCAGTAAGGATCCCAAATTTTCAGTTAACTTTGGCCCCGTACCCTTGGAAGACATAACGCCACTGCAACTACGACAGGCTCTCGATAGATCCGGTATCCTTTGGCGGGTCATTGTCGTATCCAGTTGTTATTCAGGTGGCTTCATCGACCCTCTACGAACACCCCACACATTGATCATCACCGCAGCTGACACTGATCGGCAATCTTTCGGCTGCGGTGTAAAAAGTGAGTTTACAGACTTTGGCACCGCCTATTTCAAACACGCTTTGCAGCAGCAACCCGATTTCATTGAAGCGTTCGAAATTGCAGCACAGTGGATAGAGGAGAAAGAGCTTAGAGAGCAGCGCAAGCGCTCACTACCACAACGTTTCGTGGGTGATGAAATTCGCGACAAACTTATCCACCTTGGCGGGGTGAGCAATAACGAGTCGATCACCTATCGGCCCATCGACCGATAGCGGCATTTCACACCAAGCCAAACCCCAGGCATGCGGTACAGTCTGGGGTCTGGAAAGTTCAAACCACACCATCTGCCGGGCAACTCAGTGAAATCAAGCTACCGCAGATACCGTTGAACCACTGGCTTCATGAAGTATCGGTGGGCCAAGCTCTGCAAATGAAAAGAGTTTGAAAGTTCGCTCTCCATTGTAATCCAGTACACGCAGGTCATCGCTTTCGTGCAGGTCATTGGCGACCACATTGAAGTGACCACCATAGCGCAGCTTGGCAAGATCGTAGGGCACTTCATAGGCAATAAACTTCTCGATGCCCTTGATGGCGAGCTTCTGCAGAATCAGTGAATCTTCGATGGAAGTGTGAGATGTGAGTATCATCAGCGGACCGCTTCCAGTGATCAGCATAAAGGTTTTCATGGCTACCTCCCTCCCGTGGGATTTTGGATTGAAGGTTTGCATCAGCACCTCTTTTAATTTTAGCTCAACCATTTCCATTGAACTTGAGACACGAGCTTCAGAGCTCAACAAATCATATACGAAGACTGATCCATAACCGAGTACCACACTGATTTCCAAAGGGATTTTTACAACAGCTTCAGGCTTACAGGAATACCTGACATGCATTAAAAAAGTCAATCCTAAACAGTAGCTATATGCTTTTTCTCAATAGAGAAAAACTTGTAAAAATCCAACTCACAACAAAGCGGAAATTTGAGTCAATTACACCCCACAACAGACATTGAAGAGGCTCGAACGTAGCTGGCTATGTAAGACAGGATAGAGTTAAATCAAAAATTTCAATCTTCATCATCTGTCATATTATCCCTGGATGAAGACTCATGGCTTTTACCAGCCAGGAATAGCGCCGCTACGCCAACAACAAGCAGAATGATCAACGATATGGCGATCAGAATATTGCTCATAATCAATACTTCCAGAAGAGTCTATAAATGGAGTTGCAGCCGGCACCATACACCGAGATAACCAGGAGTTAAACCGGTATGGTGCCGACAAGCCAACTCACAATTAACGATTTACCCGGCCCGACAGACTCAGATCCCCAGAGGCCACATCCATCACATCGACAACACAAAGCAAAGGTGCATGTACGCTCTGGTGGACACGCAAACCAGCCGTGACTCCATCAAAACTGGCCGTTTCAACAACACCGATGTCGGCGAAAGGAACCCGAACCTCGACACGCTCGTCATTGAAGGTGGGATCCCAGCCGGGACTGTCGATCAAGATGGGCAATCCTGGCCAGGTACTGGGCAATCGTGGATTCGCACCTTCCGGTATATCGACCACGCCAAGTGCACCTTCGCCACAACGCTCATTGGGCTGCAAAACCACCCAGTGGCTGTGCCATACAGCCCCGTCATTCTTCAAATCACCGTCGCCGTTCTCATCGAACAGAGGCGTATCATCGAAATCAGGGTGCGAGGTCACCGCCAGCGCGAGAATACCGACATTGCGCTCGAAGCCCACGCTATAGCTATCGATTGAGGTTGGCCAGACGTAGGAAAATACGTCGCTGCCAGCAAGCTGACCTGTCGCTGCTGGCTTACTGGAACCCGCTTTCGCTGATACCGCCATATGGAACAGTGCTGTGTTGCCTTCACTGCTGATTTTCGTGTGGATGATATCGAAAGGCGCCAGTTTCGCATTTCCCTGCTCTGCCTTGATACCACCTTGGTGATCCTGGTGAGCCGTGACGGGCAATGAGAGACAGAGAAGAGTGAATGCTGAGATCAATGAGCCGCCCTGCATCACGCACCCCCTTTAACATCCGCCAAGGAGGCACCGAAGTTGATGTGGAAGACCCCTTCATCAAGCAGCAGCGCTGGTACCGACTGGATACCAGCCTGTTCGGCTTCGACAATACGACGCCGGTCTGCACCAAGATGGACGACCTCCAATTCATATCGCCCCTTGTCCAACGCATCAAGAACCTGTTGTTCCGCAGCGAGACAGACAGGACAACCCGCATGGTAGAAAACCGCTTTTTTCATAATTGAATCCTCGTGTGATTATTGATTTTTAGTATCGAGTCGATACATTTATCAAGCTAGCAGAGGATTTCAGGCTTGTCAAACTAGTTTTTAGTCGATACTATATTCTCATGACTTCAGGCAACCTATATAATCACCTTGAGCGTCTCAGCGAAATTTTACGTACCGATCTGCGTAAAAGCGGCATCGAGCATGGCCTGCAGCCTGTACAACTCGAAGTATTACACTACCTGTCTGTTTGCAATCGATATTCGGACACACCGCTGGCTGTAACCGAATATCTAGGCCAGACAAAAGGAACAGTTTCCCAGACGATTAAGGTGCTCGAGCAAAAGAGGCTGTTGCAGAAGCGCAACGATACTGAGGACAAACGGGTCTCCCATCTCTCCCTCACGCCGAGAGGCAGCAAGCTGCTGGATCAACTGGTGCCGCCACCGATGCTGACCAAAGCCAGTGACAAGCTGCCGGAAAGGACCCGTAAGCAAATTAACCAAGCTCTTCAACAACTGGTTATGGCACTGCTGCAAAGTAATGGCATGAAGAGTTTTGGCGTCTGCCACACCTGCCGCTATAACCTGCACTCAAAAGATGGTGGATACTTTTGTAATCTGGTTAAACAAGCTTTAACTGAGGACGATGTGGAACGACTTTGCCGTGAACATGAAACCGTTGGCTAAGACCGCCGTATACCAACGGTGCAGATGGCAATTAATGAGAAGGTTTATAGATAACGAAGGTAACACAAAAATATTCGTGTTTCCTGGTAGGCCAATGAGGTAGTCATAGCGACTCCTAAAGAATTTGCGTTGAAGTTCACTGGCCCTCGCTCTAGTGCGACCAATAATACCGCGGCAGATAAGGAATTACCTTTTGATTTGATTACACGGCTTCTAAATCGCCTGAGTCAGATAATTCTGTTTTCTTACGATGCCCTTGGCTAACACTCCCTTCTGACTGCAAATTGACCACATGAGAATATTAATAGGACTGCCGTATACGTCTTGATTCTTGATGTCACAATGCTATCCCACAAGAACTCGGTAGATACTAAATGACAAAGCGAGTACATACCAATGCCATTGCCTGAATGACAAGTGAAACCCTGGGTGATATTCAAATTATATTCAATATGTTAGCGGCCCATGTAAGCGTTCTCGGTTAGTACAGTCCATCCCGGTTGTAGCCTGCCGGCTGGAGATACTTTTGTGATATTCTCGTGACGAGCCAGTGAACTTTACAATTGATAATCGGCACTAAGTTAAAGATTGCTTTGAGGGTCTATTGATGAAGTTTTCCATGTATGGCGGCTTGTTTGCGTTGGTGTTGATTATCTCCGGCTGTACCCAGCCAATATCCGACCGATCGGTAACCTCAGCAGAAGAGTTGCAGGGATTGTCTGTCGCGACATTTGCCGGCGGCTGCTTCTGGTGCGTCGAGTCTGGATTTGAGATGCTGCCTGGCGTCAAAGAGGCTGTCTCGGGATACAGCGGAGGCACGGAGAAAAATCCGACCTACCGGAAGGTTGCACTTGGAATGACCGGCCACACCGAAGCGGTACAGGTCTATTACGACCCAGAGGTAATCAGTTACACAGGCTTGATACAGGGGCTGTGGCGAATGATGGATCCCACCGATTCCCGTGGCCAGTTCTATGACCGAGGCAGACAATACCGACCGGCCATCTTCTATCACAACAGTGAACAGAAGCGGATTGCTGAACAGTTGCGCGATGAATTGGATGCATCCGGGCGCTACGACAGTCCGATAACCATCGAAATCGTTCCCTTTAGCGAATTCTACCAGGCGGAAGAGAAACACCAGGATTACTATAAAAAGAATCCCGTGCGATACAACTTCTATACATTCAACTCCGGTCGCTTTCAGTTTGTGGATGATGTCTGGGGTGAGGAGCGATATGTGGACTACACAAAATATCGGGACAGACTCACGGATGAAATTTGATCAAATTTGGATTTGCCAGCAAATAAATCCACTCTTCTTCTAACTGATGATTATCCCGTTCAGTGTGCAAATTGGGCATGATCAAGACCTGGACCTTGCATATAACAACCAGGAAGGCTGATAGAGCAGGGTTTCAGACGCGCTAAAATAGAGGATTGTCTGACTTAACGGCCGCTGGATACTGAAAACCGGGCGCGAGTCTGCAACAGACTTCAGAAAAGACCAGAGGCTTTTTCCCGAGCCCTATACCCCCTCTATAAACAGGGTAATGTGCTAGCTAAAGCACCAGACCTCACTTGTAGGTTGTTGCTCTGATGGCGTTTTTTGGTGCAGCTTTCATTCTCCAGGAATAAACCCCACCCCACGCTCTCCTGATCACACCACTCTCTCAAACCCTACAAAACAGCCTGTTTATTGCTTTTTTTTTAATCGACTTGAGCTAGGACATATCGGTTTGCTGTTTTGAATGTTACAGTTATATGACACTTTTATGACGTTTCAGAAAATAATTCCTATTTAACGACCAATATCAGAAAAAAGTGGAACTCGAAAAAACTGCGCAAATAGTGCGCGCCACCTGGACTTGCCGAGAAAAGCTCATTCGCCTTGGAAATGAGGTCCTTTTTATCGTTGGCGCCATACTTTATGCCAGCTCCACGGATGCGCAAGTAAGCCATCTGCTGATCATCGCTGCGATGATTGGCAGCTGTATGGCTGTGAATACCAGAGCCAATGATGTCTGGCCTGCCGTCGGTTCCCGTGCTCCCCCCTCATCGGGACGATCATTTTCGTTGCGAGGCAGATGAGTTTCACCCACGACGCTAAACCATACGCGACATGATGCTGCCCTGAGACACAACAGTTAACACCAACATTATCCAATCACCGCTGATGCATAGGACATTCAATGCTACGTAAAATCCTTCTACCCACCATCTTTGTAGTATTGGGCTACGGTTTCTGGGTCAGCCCCGACTTCAAGGAGATCGCGGCCGGTGTGGCGATCTTCCTGTTTGGCATGCTCTCCCTGGAAGAGGGATTCAAAGCGTTTACCGGGGGAATCCTGGAACGCATTCTGCAGCGCACCACCAATCGTCTGTGGAAGAGCCTCAGCTTCGGCATCGTCTCAACCACCGTGATGCAATCGAGTTCCCTGGTTTCTGTCATCACCATCTCATTCCTCAGTGCGGGACTGATCGGTCTGGCCTCGGGTATCGGCATCATCTTCGGCGCCAACCTGGGTACCACAACCGGCGCTTGGCTGGTGGCCGGTTTTGGCCTGAAGGTGAAGATCTCCGCCTATGCCATGCCGATGCTGGTATTCGGCATCATTCTGGTATTCCAGAAATCGAAATCTCTTCGAGGAGCAGGCTATATCCTGGCCGGCCTGGGATTTCTGTTTCTCGGCATACACCATATGAAGGAGGGGTTCGAGGCCTTCAAGGACGCCATAGATCTGGCAGCTTACGCCATGCCTGGATTGAAAGGACTGCTGGTCTACACACTGTTGGGAGCAGCCGCCACCGTGGTCATGCAGTCCAGCCACGCAACTCTTGTTTTGATCATCACGGCGTTGGCGGCCCAGCAGATCAGTTATGAAAATGCACTGGCGCTGGCAATCGGCGCCAACGTGGGCACCACGATCACAGCGATACTCGGCGCTATGAGCTCCAATGTTCAGGGCCGTCGCCTGGCGGGCGCCCATCTGATTTTCAATGTCACGACCGGCCTGGTCGCCATCATTTTCATCCAGCAGTTCCTACTGGCCGTTAACGGCGTCAGTGACCGGTTGGGTATCGCGGAAGATGACTACACCATGAAACTGGCCGTATTTCATACGCTCTTCAACCTGGCCGGAATCATCATCATGCTGCCGTTCACCGGACAGCTGGTAAGCCTGCTTGAACGGCTACTGAAAAAAAGGGAGCGCAAGGTCGAAGAGCCTCTCTTTCTCAACGAAGCGGCCATGGAATTGCCTGAATCGGCCATGCAGGCAATTCGTAATGAGATAGGACACCTGTTCGAGAACGCCCATGAGCTGATCATCTCCGCACTCAATCTGGATCCGCAAAAACTTCGCACCTCGGAGGATCTGAAACAGTTAATTGAGACGACGCCTGAAGTGAAAAAGATCGATATCGATGCCATATACGAGCGTCGCATCAAGACAATCTACAGTGCGATCATCGCCTATATCAGTGAGGTGCAATCGACGGCATCGGAACACTTCGGCGAAGAGCTCTACCAGTTACGCCAGGCAAGCCGGAATATTGTCGAGGCAGTTAAAGATACAAAACACCTTCAGAAAAATCTGGTACGGTACACAAAATCAACAAATCCACAGATACAGGATCAGTACAACAACCTGCGTCTGCAACTGGCTGTGGTGCTGAGTGAACTCGCAGCAGCAAAGGATGATGAGGAAGATGAAACCTCCCTGCTCTCGCTGGATAGCGTGCAACTTGTGTTGGAAGAGAGTGATGTCATTGCAAACGGCGAGCTGGATCGATTGATCCGGGATGATGCCATCAGCGCCGAGATGGCGACATCACTGATGAACGACAGCGCCTACGCTTATGATGTGGCAGGAAACCTCATCGATATGGCCCGGGTACTTTTCGGGCCTATGCAGAAAGAGTTGAGAGATGTAGAGAGCGAATTGATGTTGAGTGAAGAGGAACTGGATGAGATTATCTCGTCTGGGGATAGTGACAATCACAACTGAGTAATGCCATGACCAGTGAAAAACTCATCGAAAAATTTGGTCTGTTGCTTGACATGGAGCGCAAGAAGCAGATAGCGAAACGCGCCAAGATTCGCACCTTACTGAAAAAACTCAAACAGCAGAAGCTGACATTGAAAGACAGGATTGGTCAGGAGCAGAATCCACAAAACCGCAAGCGCTTGAAAAGAAACCTCAAAGTCATTCAGGCTCAGAGAAAAAAAGGTATCAAATTATGTAAAAGCATCAAGTGCAAATAGTATCTGCTGGCTTAAAAAAGCACACACTTAGGCGTTTAACCAATAAATCCTACTGACCTCAGTGCAGTGAGTCGCTTTCAGTGATTGGCTTCCAGTTTGCCTGCTCAATGATTTTCCACAAACCACAGATTGATCTACCCAAATCAGATAAACCGACGGCAACATGGCTTTGCTTGTCATATGCCGGTTGAGCAATTGCTTGTTTCATTGACTACGGCCTGAGTAAAATCAGAACCTGTGTACGGCATGTTTCTCCCACACAAACGAATGCCGAATTATTACCAACACCACAGTTTATGTTGCATAAAGCAACAACTCCCCACTCCTTGTCGACGTCCAGTCGTGTACCATGCGGAGCTACCTGATACTGTGTAATGGGTACGGTTGCTGAGTTCCAGGATTCTACTTTGTTGCTTTCAGACAGCCCCGAAACCCCATTTTTGTTAAATTTTAATCTTAAAAACATAATCTTAGCCTTGCTGCCAATCAATTCCAAACGACTCATTTCAGCACTTCCAATGGCTTGCGACTCATAAAAAACTGCTATCGTCGTCAAAGAATAACCACACATAATTAAAGAGATATAGATTCTTGACGCTACCCTGCTCACATAGGGGGGATCTATCATTGTGACTGTTTCAATCGATTTGCGTCAGGTCGTCTACGCCCTGGCCGATGCTCTGGACCTTGTTGGGGTCGACGAAACCGCCCATGGCAAGCGGGTCGGATACATGGCATTCAAGTGTGCCGAGATGATGGGTATGGACAAGCAGGCTCGCGAGCGCCTGTTCCACATCGGCATGCTGCATGACTGTGGTGTCTCTTCCACAGAGGAACATACACACCTGGTTGAGGAGATGGTTTGGGAGGGTGCCGATGCCCACTCCGCGATCGGCGCTACTCTGCTTGAGAGCTTCTCCTATTTTCACGATTACGCCCAGGTCGTGCGCCATCACCATACACCTTGGGAGTCCCTGGTGGAGAGCGATGTGGATCCTGAAATCGCCCGTGACGCCAACCTGATCTTCATGGTGGACCGGGTCGACGCCCTATCTGCGGTCCACTATGGCAAGGATCTGCTTCAACAGACCGGGAAGATCCGTCAGGCGATTCAGGGGTATTCCGGCAACCTGTTCAGTCCGGATCTGGTGGATCTTTTTATACAGGTCTCAAACTCCGAGGCGTTTTGGATGATGCTGGAGCCTCCCCACCTGCAGCGTTTCCTCTTCGACATGGAGCGATTCACAACCCCGCAGCCTGTCTCATTCGAAAAACTGAAACAGCTGGCACGCATATTCGCCACCATCGTCGATGCCAAGAGCCACTTCACCTTCGAACACTCCGTCGGGGTTTCACGCCTGGCACGCCACCTGGCCGAGCGCTCAAGTTTGGCTTTCGAAACCTGCGAGCGCATCGAAGTTGCCGGTCTGCTCCATGATCTGGGCAAGCTGAGGGTGCCGGATCACGTTCTGGACAAACCTGGGCCGTTGGACGCCGACGACAAACTATTGCTCCACCGGCACAGTTTTGAGACCTACCAGGTACTGCGTGAGATCAAGGGGATCGAGGATATCGCCCTATGGGCTGCCTACCACCATGAAGCGCCGAATGGACAGGGATACCCCTTCCGTCGAACCGGCGAGGAGTTGACCCGGGAGGCCAGGATCATCGCCGTGGCCGACGTCTTTCAGGCACTCGCCCAGGATCGTCCTTATCGGGCAGCGATGGCACTGCCTACGATACTCGAAGTGATCGGTGAAATGGCTTCATCAGGTCAGCTGGATGCCGATCTGGTCGAGCTTGTGAAGACGGATCCCGAAGCATGCCTCAACCTGGCCGTTTCCATATGAAGAAATCACCAGGGGATTCGGATGCCACCGTCGAGAATCACACCTATTATATAGGGTACCTCAAACGAAAGTGCCAGCTTCCCCAGGCAACCTTAAGCGGATCACCATACAGCATCGTCGACAATAATCCTCTCTAATCGGTAAACCCCGGCCTGACTGCCTCATCATGCGGAAAAGTCGTCACTAATGGGGGAGGTGTCGTGTCACCTCAGCTGGATTTTCACCCATCACTGTCATATCATCGCAACGGGTAATCGCCGTAACACTCTCAAACAGGCGGATTCACGACCACGCAGGAACAGAAGCAGGAATCATGCGATAATCTGTCCAGATACGCGGGTCATTTGAAATCACGAATCAACCTAGGGTCTGTTAACACGAATCCAATCGGCCCTGCTGTGCCTGAAAAAGCGCCAATCAAGGCGCGAGGAGTGAGGTTTGGTGATTCCAAATGAACGACGAGCAACGCCGAGTGGCGCTTTTTCAGGCGCAACC
>NAUB01000002.1 GCA_003676145.1 gamma proteobacterium symbiont of Stewartia floridana
GACATACTCCGCGGGAACGGCTATGTCCCGATGCCAAATGCTTTGTACAAAAAGTACCCATCCGCCTCAAAATCACTGGGCTGGCAGTATGTCTTCCCCTCCACACTGGTTCGCCCCTGGCTTGATACGGGTCATATGGCCCGCTGGCATGCGTCTCCGAGTACGCTGAGGAGGGCCGTTAAACGGGCCGTCAACCAAGCAAAGATCTATAAACACGTAGGACCGCATACGCTCAGACACAGTTTTGCCAGCCACTTGTTGGCAGCAGGGACGGATATCAGAACCATTCAGACGCTGCTCGGGCACAAAAACTTTGAAACCACGATGATTTATACGCACATCACACCTGATCATAATAATGTGTGCAGTCCACTTGATCAGATAAAGGGTCTTAGCTAGTTAGTTAGTCACTCACTCGATCGGCCCATCTCAGATGGACCGATCGTTCCTCATTTAAGCCCATTCATAATGTCTGCTATCAATTGATTTCGGTATACGATTTCTACCGAAGTAAACTTCTGCTCTTGGCCGGAAAGTGACCTTGTATCTACTGACTAACTCACCTGCAACCTCATATGGTCAATTTAGCGACCGAAGCTGGCATTGAGGAAATATGAAGGATTTTCCTATAAGCGGACATTAAAAAACATTATTAATGTGCCCGCTTGTCTCGTTCTACATTTTTATGCCGTCACAGTTAGTTTAACGTTCCATTGTTGCAAGCTTAAATCCAATTGCCACGAAGAGCCCAGAAAATACTCTTTGTATCCCTTGCACTATTTTTGGTGACTGCGAAACATACAGCCTTACTTGGTTAGCCAAAATACCATAGCCAATAAACACTATTAGCGTCATGAGCATGAAAGCTGCACTCAGGTAAAGCATATCGGGTATTGGGTTTTGCGTATCAGTAGGAACAAACTGAGGCAAAAACGCCAGAAAGAAGATGGAAAGCTTTGGATTAAGTATATTGATAAGGAAAGCCCGAACAGCAATTTTCCAGTATTTCTTTTCACTGTAATTATTGTCTAATTTTATCCTGCCAGAATCTTTCCACATCTCCCAAGCAAGATAAGCCAAATAGAGAACCCCAAGGAACTTCAGTATTTGGAAGGCCACGGCACTGGTGTGTAGTATCGCAGCCATTCCAAATACACTGGCTACAAGATGAGGGATGATTCCTGCGGTACACCCAAATGCTGCGAAAATACTTGCCCTCCACCCCTTGGTCAAACCGGTGGAGACAGTATATAAAACACCTGTACCTGGAATCAGTACAACAATTAGCGAAGTGATCAGAAATTCAGTGTTCATTACATTTCTCTCAACTCTGTTATGTGAGATCAACACTCAGTAGCCTTGTTCCTGGATAGCTAAACCGATCATTAAGAGTGAACAGATAATCCAGATTACACTGAATATATAGGCAACTTTTACATCAGTTGGGCTACCTATCTTCTTTCCTCTATTTTTTAGAAAGTAGCGACTAAAAATTGTTAGAAATGCAAAATAAATGTAGATTCCACCACCTATCAGTGCCAAGAATGGCCAAGATTTATGATCGATTATCATTAGAAACCCGGATAATGGTAGCGTCCATGTAAGCAGGATGTCGCTCAGACCATTAGCTTTTGTTTCAATGATATAGAGAGATTGATCCATTTCTTCTTCTGGGCTGTTCAAGCCAATCCTTGTAGCGATTTCAGGTGTAACGAAGCTCAACAATTGCCCTATCCAAACAATTAAACCCACTAAAATAACTACAATGCCGACGGCTGTGATCATTTGTTTCGTGCACTCATGTGTCTTTGTTTTGCTTGCGTATAATGCCAACATAACCGACGCGACGTAGGAGCGTTCGGCGCCGATCGGCGCGAAGTTGATGCTTTTGTTAGAGCTTTCATTACTTCGGAAAGTCCTTTAAGCAACACTTGCCTGAAGGATTGCGATATTCACAAGCACATATACCACCTCTGGTTTTTTCAGTAACAAACTGCTTTATTTCAGGATTTTCTTCTGCGGCTGAGAATGAGACGCCAAAGCAGTAGCAGAGCATGGCATTTTGGTTTTTTTCTTTTATTCCGACGCCTGTTCGGACCTCAGAAGCTTTGATCGTTGTATTGTCTTGACCGAAGTAGACCACCTCACAATTGGGATCGTCGCAGAAATAGTAGGCCTGCTGGTTTTCTTCCCAAGACCACGGTTCTTTGATGTGGTGCAAGATTGTCGTAGTAGACACTGCCTTGTATTCCTGTCCATTAACAGGACACCGGTGTCTTTTGGCAGGTGCGCCAATATCACAGGAACTAGAACAACAATCTGACATGTCTACGTTTCCTTCTTTTTGGTTGTATCAGCTCTATTAACGAGACTTCTTGTCTCGTTACAGATTGATAGCAAGACCTCTATATAACACTTTAATTGACAGAATTACAATGACTTAGCATCCTGCCGTCTCGTCATACATTTTCAGAAAGTCGTAACAAAGTCGATACATGCTTTTTTTATGGAAAATCATCGAGTAATCAGGCCAAATCGAGCTACATCTGTTCCCTACGAGAATGGTTCTATCTGATGGATCGTTAATCGTGCATTGGCAAGGCTACCGATAAGCTCGCAACTTCGTAGATATCACTACAGGCAAGAGCTGGACAGCCCGGCCTGTCAGCCGGGGTGTCCAACTTGTCGTTTTATAACTGTTTACTTTTCACAACCATCCTATGATCAATCGTCATCTTCCTCCTCATCCTCACCGTTGCAAGGCACACAGACCACAGGCGCTACATCCAAAGCGAATGCGGCGTTGTCATGATCCCAACTGAAGCTCAGATCATCACCATCGGTGCGCTTGTTGTAGGTTGTCAGAAACACGGTGAAGGCACACTTGGTTCGTGGCGGCGTTGACGGTGTGGGATGGTTCAACATATGACCGAAGGTATGAGTCGGGCTCGCACCCTCTGCCCCTGGGGGGACTCCCACGTTATTCGTGCTGTTGTGCATCGTATCGCTACCGCCACTCAAACCCCGCCTCCAGGAGATCACATGATTTTTCTGGAACATCTCCCAGGGATGGTAGGCACGATATCCGATGCCGAATGTGGAACTCTCTGCACCATTCATGAACTGGCACTCCTCATCCGAGGCGACACCGTTCATTCTCAGGTCCTCGATGCTGGCGACCACATCTCTGTTATCCCACCAGAAGAGATGGCTCAAGGCGCCATAGGGCACCATATTGGTCGGGCCGGTATCCTGGATCTTTCTGCGATAGGTAAAGGCCGCTTCGACCTCTGCTCCCGGAAGACCCGAGGGCGGGGTTCCGTTTGGTCGCAGACGCTCTCCCGCAGCGTTGAACACCTCGATGGTGACCAGATGCCGCTTGGCAGGTTGGCCGTTATCCGCATCGGGATCGCTCCACTGTTTGGTTACGTCCCGGGTGTTGAGGTAGGCATGGTATTGATCCGCTTCCCAGTCCGCATTGGATCCCAGGTCCCCATCGAACGGGATCAGATAGAGACTGTCCTGAGGTTCATCAGGTGCCGATGTGCTGACAGGCCCCAGGCTTTCAGACACCACATCCACACCACCGGGCACGGCAACCGCCTTATTCCATGAGAGCCCACTGGTGACATATTCAGGTGATCCAACCGGATTGCCGTTGCTATCGGCCTCAGTCACACTCACCCGATAATATTTGGCACCTGTATCGCGCATGCTCTCAGAGAACATGATGGCCAGTTTGAGGGTACCGCCCCAGTTCCGGTCATGTGCCCCGTTACCGTCCGGGCCGCCGCTGGGAAAAGCCACGCCACCATTGGTACCCGGTGATGCAACCGAGGTGGCCGATGTCTGATCGGGTGTATTGAGCCGTGATGAATCCGTATCACCAATCTCGTCAAGATAGACGAAGGCATCCCCTTCTCCACCGTTGTCGCGGCAGGCAACCGCCAGGGGATGGTAGGAGCGAAGCACTGGGTTGTCATCCGCATCGTACCAGTGTCCGGCATTCACGCCATTGTAGATGGTGATGGTAAATGGACCGAAACGTTGCTTCACTTTGTAGGCAAACTCTTCATGGCATCCTCTGCGCAGCAAGACAGGGAACTCGTGCCAACAGATATTGAATCGGCCATCGGCACCAATCGTTCCTTCTGCCACTTTTACCGGTTCGCTGCACTCATAGCGTCGACACAGCAGGTAGGGTCTGGCGTTGACATACTCGGCAATCCGCTCCACCGGGAGGGTACGCAGGGCGTGCAGATCCTCACCAACGTGTAAGGCACGTTCATCCAGAGCGCCCTCATGTAATATAGCCCGCTGGAAAGGTGCCGGATCGGGACCAGGCCCTGGTGGATCGGGGAAGTCAGGCACTTCCGGAATCCTTTCGAGTAATCTTTCCAGCTCTTGGATCAAGCGCTCCAGGCGATGATCGGTGAATACCCAGGGTTCACAGCAGCAGATTCGCCGATAGACCTCGATCGTGCCCAGACAGATGGGGGTGCACCTGATCGGCCAGGCGATAAGTTCACCCAATTCCAAGGTTCCAGGCAGTCTTGCTACCGTTGTGGGTTGTATGGATGCGCTGGCAAGGCGATTTAACTTGAATCCTCTGGCCGATTGACTCAGAGGGTATCTGATGGCTTCCGCCAGCTGTGTATACCACCAGGGAGAGGGTCGACAACGACGGACACTTCCCGATACACAGCGGTAGCGAAACAGCCACTCCCGCCACACACTGCGACCAATGTCCAATGCTCCCTGCTCTAAGCGTGCTACAAAATCAGCAACCCGGTAGTTGAGAAACAGGGTGCTTGGCGCCTCGCCACTCTCGGTTTCTGTGGGACCAACCCGTATACGATGGGCTTTCTCAATGACACCCAGAGGCAGGCCAAAGGCGCCATCTTCAGCGATCTCTACCGTCTCAAATACCTTACCTTGCCGGTCGATCAGTGTGATCTCGACCTGAGGTTTTTCATCTTCTTTGTTGAGCCCTCGAAGAACGAGTTTTGAATTGATTCCCTTGCCACTACCTGAACCTTTCTGCTCACTTGCCATATCCGTCACTCCTTGATGATTGGTAGGAATCCATAAAGGCGGGGACTACTCCATTAGTTTAAAAATCTCATACTGGCAGTAGTATCAACATCCTTATTAATTCCTGATTTCAGAAAAACACTGCATTCGCCAGTAGAACTATTAGCCGGAGTTTTGTCTCTATCAAGAGTGAAAACAGGAAAATGGTATTATTACCATTGGGGTTGACGACCAAGTCTCAGGGAGGTATCCAAACTCAAACAGGTACTGCGGTTGAGGCGTTGATCCGGGAGCGCTGAACTGTGATTTATTGATCGGCAATCAAATATGAATCGAAAACTCGATCCCTTAATTTAGTCAGGCTGAGGAGAATACACAACAACGCGATTCCGCCCCATTTTCTTTGCCTCATAAAGCGCTTTATCTGCATTGTCGATAAGCTCTTTCAAGCTTATCTCGGAAGTCAATTCTGCCACGCCTAAACTGAGTGTGACTTTGTGTCCTTTCGTAAATACCTTATGTTGAACTGCTGCACGCAGTTCTTCAGCCAATGCGGAGGCACCCTGAATACCTTGCTCCTGTACTGCAATCATGAACTCCTCTCCACCGTATCGACCAAAGGTATCTGATCCTCGAATACGTTCCAGAACAATCTCGGAGAGTTCCTGGAGAACCAAGTCTCCCACAGCGTGGCCTGATTCATCATTAACCTGCTTGAACAGATCCAGATCGAACATAATCAGACTGAATGGTTTTCGGTAGCGTCGCGCAGCATTAAAATCATGCTCGGCAAATTTAATAAAGCCCATACGGTTGTAAGCACCGGTCAAATAGTCTGTCATTGAAGCCAATTCCAGTGCGTTGTTTTGTTGCACGATCACTCTGTTCTGTTGCTCTGACCTTTTCATGAAGAAATAGATAAGGGTGTAGATGATGGCCAGAACGACGAAGGTGACAGCGGTGAGAGCGTTCCAGACTGCCCTCCCTTCTTCCAAATAGGGCTCCAGGGGAATCCTGATAGAAATAAGGGCACGAATATCCCCTTCCTTTTCATAATAACCAGACGCCTTTGGATACTGATCGACCATCTCTTTTGGTGCATCTGCAGGATCACCGTGGCATTTTAAACAACCTTTTGTGATTGGTTTGGTTGCCATCGAAAAGTACAGCGATTTTTCACCATCTTTATTGCTCGTGATCTCTTTGTACTCATTGAGTTCACCCGCATTCATGCGCTTCAGCAAATTGCTTTCAAAAGTATCTGCCTGATTGATTTCATTACGGGGATTGGTGGTTGCCAACTTGAAATAGACCTCAGGCAACCCAACTTTTTTTCTTTCCTCGTTCAAAAAACTTTTTATGCCTCTCGCCGTGTAGGTAAACGACATGGTTTTGGGAGAAAAATAGCCTTCGTAGAGGTCGCCTTCACTCTTCAAACGGTACAGTTCAGGCCTGGATTCGGTGTTTACATACTTGTGAATCGCTTTATGTGTCAGCAATGCATCACGAACAAGTTTCTCCGCCTCACCAATCGCATACTCTTCCGTGTAGCCGTGAAACAGGTATGCCATCAAGCCAAAGGCAAGTAAGAAGGCGCCCATGATTATCGCAGGTTTGTGGGGCGTATTTTTATCCTGCAGAGTCTCTGTAGACTCAGATTCTAGTTTCATTGCGGGCTCGAACCACTGACGTTGTACTCAGGCATCCCGCCAAATCAACTTCTCCGATTACACCGGTAATCGTGAAAATTCAGAACCAATCATGATGAACTAGCCGAGAACTATTCAGTTGCCGTAGGCTTTTTCTACAAAAAAGAGATTGGCTTGTTCACAGATTCCATAATGAGAATAGCGGCAAAAATGGGGGCGGCTTGAACTCAGTATCGATAAATACAAGCAGTGTAATGCAGTTAGGCTGAATCAGGCGTGGGGTTAAGATGAAACATTACCACTCGATTAGAGCATGCAATCTCTATGAGGAGCATTTCAAAAAGGGATGGTAACCATCTGATAATCTGAGCAATTGCTCTAAATTCATCACATACTCAATGACTTGAAACACTCTTTTATCATTTCGGTAGAACCGAATGGAACGAGTTCGTTCTCTTTTCCTCGACTGCTTTCTCTTCAATACAGATATGTTATGATATAACATTACATTTACTGAAAGCCAAAAAACCATTCGTCATGAGCAATCCTGAATTATTGGCCTCTACACCGGCTGATTCACCGCATATCAGTGGCGATCAGCCAGGTTTACTGCGAAATATTGTCAATCCCGGTGTGAATCTTTGTCTCTGGCAACGCCCTTCCCAAGCGGCGATTGTTGAAGAACTTTTCACACTCCCTGCATTAGCCCTGCCGGACGTGCGTTGCTCGACATCATTGAAATCATTTGGCCACGACGTCAGTACGCTTTTGCAGCAACAGGACCTTGACCCATCAATCTATAAAAACTGGCGCATCGACCTGCGTCGGGTGGCAGAACACTATTTCAGTATCAGCAAGAGTCGCAACGTGACCATGCGTCTGGTGACCACCAATGAAGACGATTGTCCCCGCTTCCATGTGGACCAGACCCAGCTTCGCCTGCTCTGCACCTATCGGGGACCTGGTACGGAGTGGTTGAGCGACCAACAGGTAGACCGTGCGGCACAAAGGTCTGGCGCTCCCAACGAAGAGATCATTCGTTATGGCGAACCGAACGTGTTCGAACCTTTCTGGGTGGGCATCATGAAAGGGAATGCCTACCCGGGAAATGCGGGACAGGGTCTGGTGCATCGTTCCCCCCAGATCTCGGGTTCAGGCAAAACCCGTGTATTGTTCTGCCTGGATAGCTGATGATGTCCCATACCAATCTCAGTGAATCTCAACCGAGTGAAGCATCACCGACCTGGCGACGGGTGCCGGAACTTGAAGACCTGGTCGAAATCTTCGATCCCGAAGTGCAGGTCTGTAGCTGGCAAAGGGAGATCGATCCCTCCATCGGTGACTACCTCTCAGCTCTCAATCAGACAAGTGAATTGCAGGTAATCGAAACCTTGTCGCCTGCCGGTCAGCCAAATTTGGGACGCCTGCCGGCAGCAACCGAGCGAGCCTCGTTGGACGAAGACTTGGCATTTCTGGGTGAAGTGGTCTGTGAGTTGATGGGTTGCTCTGAAGTCGGTCTGCGTCTCGCACGGATCAGTCGTGCCATGTGCCCTGGCTGGCACATCGACCGAACCAGCATCCGGCTTGTCTCTACCTACCAGGGCCCCGGAACAGAGTGGCTGGACGATCAGAGTATCGAGCGCGCCGACATCAACGCTGAGCGGCATCAGAACAACTCATTCATACAGGCAGCCGAAGGCGAGATTGTGCTGCTCAAAGGCGCACTCTGGCAGGACAATGAAGCCCTCGGTGCGGTGCATCGTTCACCGGAGATCGCCCCCGACAGCACATTGCGAACGGTGGTTACGCTGGACCCGCTGTGGCGCACCTGAGTTAGTCAATCTCAGATCTGGGGAATGACGCGATTTAATCAAAAGCGGATTTTGACCTTACTGTAACTATGGTTAAACAACTGCGCCCTGATAGGCATTACCACCAGCCATCTAGTACCGAGAAATCAGCTACCGTTGGCCTAATGTGTAATGTTATAATGTTGCTTAATTCAGAATTCAATTCCTATTGAACAGAGTTCACGGTACACAAGACAGCAGACTAAATGTAATGCATTCAATGCCATGAGATGTATCAACAGCCATTACTTTAACTGTAAATCACAGCGTTCCATTAATGCTGTGCTGATCTTGCTGTTTCTGCTGGCGCAGTCTGCAACCCTGCTGCATGCTGAAGTTCATGAATTTCATGAATTTCATGATCATGACCATGAAGAGTACTGTGATACTTTCAAAAGCCTGGAAAAACACCACTACTACATAGGTGTCTCGGCGATTCAAATCAGCCATGTTCCCCAGGAAAGGGCTGAAACCACCTTTCATCTCGCAAAAACATCCCTGCACAGTTCGCAGTTTTATGAGGCTCGCGCCTCACCTGCCCTGATCTCCACGTTCAGCTAATAAACACTGATTTCCTCGATCTTTCTTCCCGAGTGAGGATAAAGCCTGACCTGAATGGTAAACGTTCAGTATTGGCGGCTTTATCGGATCGCTGGATCTCATTCTGTTGATACGGTCGGTTGAACAACTCTCTACCGACAAAGGCCTGTCTCCAAGACCAGCTTGGAGGCTCGACCTGACTGGAGTTCAAATGAAACACACTTCAAAACTATTCTTCGCATCCGTACTGTGCACTCAGGCATTTCTGTTTAATGGCTGTGGTGGTTCCAGTAGCAATAATTCGTCCAATGATGACGCCAATTTAGGCCTGCCGGCTGAGATGCAGCTGATCATGCTGAATGCTCTCACCGGAGCCTACTACAGCTTTGACAGCACAACCGAGACTCGCACCGACATCAATGAGATGGCGGCCGCCAGCCAGGACAGTGCCGTGCAGAATCTGCAGATCACCGATGTTTCAACCATCGGACACTTTTTTCATTGGCCGGACTTCAGACTCTCCGGTACGGAAGAGCTGCTGGATCTGAAATACCTGCTGATGGTGCCGGAATACACCCCAGGCGACCCCATTGATGCAGACCAGTTTGTACAACTCACTCACCTTCATGATGAGGAACTGGCTGCCCATAGTGCGGAAGAGTATCGTGATCCCGAAGCGGGAAGTGCCATAGCCGCCGCTCTTGAACGACTGAACACCTTTGTTACCAAGCAGAGTGAGCTTGAAGAGGAGATTGCAGAAGTCATACCCGCTGGGGAACAGCTGTGCCGTGCCTATATCGATCCCTACCTGGAGTTCGAGCTTGAGCAGGAGGCTGGCGCAGAAGAAGGCACAGGAGGCGAGGAGCATGCTCATGGTGCACTGGTGCACTTTGCTCTGACCCAGAGTGGTCGTGTCTACTTTTACGAGGAGCATGAGGGTGCGCTTGAGGAGCTGCAGGGTTTTGTTACCCTCGATGATGTGGTGACGATCAGTGATTGCAACCGAACCACAATCGGCCGTGTCAGTGAAGATGGTGTTCTGGTCTTCATTCCCGACACTCAAACGCTCTATCTGGTGGATGCCCATGGCGGTGATTTCCATCAGCACTCGACCTGGTCTGCATCGTTACTGATGCCCGAAGGTGTCAATGCCGACATGATGGCAATCATCGGCAGTGGTGGAGCCCACGACCACGATCACGAGTAAACCCATCGTTAATCTGCAACCTGTCCCGGCATTCAGCTATGCCGGGATAGATCTGGTAATGAGTCATGAGAAAACTAGGTTTGAGCATCATCGCACTGCTGAGTGGAATCGCTTCGGCAGACGACGAACTCGATTCGATCACGGTCTACGGTGCGCAGGGTGATGCGCAACAATCACAGGATTCCGAATCCCTGCGTAAAGGCGCAAGCAATTCAACCTTGGGTGGCTATCTGGACAGTTTGCCCAATGTGGACTCTGCCAGTTACGGTGAAGCCGTCGGCCGCCCAGTGATTCGCGGGATGAGCGGTTATCGGGTAAAAATTCTGCACAATGACAACCATCTGAGTGATTTGTCCGCCATGAGCCAGGACCATGCCGTTGCTGTGGCACCACGTGCCTCTGAGCGTATTCAGCTGCTCAAAGGTCCGGCTTCGCTGCTCTATGCCGCGCAGGCTGGTGGTGTGATAAAGATCAGTGACGCCCTGGATGCCCCCTTCCCTGAGCCCGGCCTCAAGGGGCAACTCTCCGGTGATATCCGCTCAGACGCGGAGAGCTATAGCCTGGACTCCCATATCAGCCTTGCGAACGAGCATTGGGCGTTACAGTTGGGTGGTCTGACGCAGGAGTCCGACCCCTATGAATCCGGTGATGGGGAGACCATTGCCGATTCGGACGTCAACACAGACCAGGGACAATTCAGTCTTGGCTGGCGCCCCAACTCAAGCAATGAACTGCAAATCAACGGGACCAGTCTGGAAAAGGATTACGGCATCCCCAATGCCACACCGGAGGCCACCCGCATCAACATGCAGCGGGATGATGTGGGTTTTAAATACCGTTATCTGCCCAATCCTCTCTGGCTGGACGAGATCACCCTCGACCTGCTGAGCAGCGACTATCTGCATGACGAAACCGAAGGGGGCAGAAAAGACGGCCTGTTCGGACAAGAGCAACAACGTGGCACCTTGAACCTGGCGTGGGCCACGGCTGAGTGGTGGGGAGAGTCCCGCATCAGCTACGTCAACAGTGAATTGAAAGTCTGTCATGAGCATGGCGCCTGTGATGATTTTGAAGATGCCTTCCGTAGCGGAGGCCCCTTGGGGGAGTCGATCGAACAATATGTGATGAACCGTGGCCTGCCCTACAGTCATGGCCATCCCATGCCTGACACCCAATCCAAAATATGGCAGGCCTCGACAGTGGCTCAACGCATGTTCAGTGACAGCTATGAGCTGATTACCGGTGTCCACTGGCAATCCCGTCAATTGCAACCGGACCCTGACAATATCCAGGAACAGTGGGTCTATCCATCCAGTCTCGATCCCGACTACTATGACGAACGTAACGATCACACCCTGAGTCTCTCATTCGGCGTGAATAAGCAGGCCTTGGATGCAACACCCAACTGGGAGATAAGCTTGAGTTATCTCGAACGCTTACCCAGCGTCGATGAGTTGTACTGGAATGGCTTTCACCACGCCACTGACAGCTACATTTTCGGCAATGCAGAGCTGGACAAGGAGCGCAGCCTGAATCTCGATATCGACCTGACGTTTGAACAGGACAGCCATCGGATGCAGGCCTCCGCCTTCTACTATCGCTTCTCGGACTATATCTATCAGGATCGTGGCTATGACGAGAGTGGCGCTGCCCTGATAGATCCGTTCCATATCAGTCAGGTCTGGTTTACTCGCCAGACGGATGCGGACTTTGCAGGCGGTTCCCTGCGCTATGAGAACAGACAGGCGCTACTTCGAGCGGAACCGGATTTAACCTTCTGGGGACAGATCGATCTGCTCCGGGCAACCGATAGTGATGGTGAAGATCTGCCACGCACCGCACCGGCCAGTGCAGAAATCGGCGTGCAATTCGAACAGCAAGCCTGGTTGGCCAAACTGAGCTTCAAGCGGGTGGCAAAAGCCCGCAATCTGGCACCGCAGGAAGAGGAGACAGCAGGCTATAACTGGCTTTCGCTCTACCTGCAACACGATTGGCAGATCGCTGATCAAGCGTTGAAGTTGTGGCTTAAAGGCGAGAACCTACTGGATGAATATGCTCAGAACCACCTGTCAGTTTTAAAGGATACAGCTCCCCTGCCGGGACGCCAGATCACAGCAGGTATCGACTGGCGCTTTTAATCAGCGTGGCATCTCGACCCTGTCGATGATTGAACAGAGGCCGTGTGCAGAGATTTGAGATCCACAGGATAGTCATAACCCAGACCAGTGTTCTAGCTTCCAATAAAAAACCCCGACCTGATCCACTCAGGCCGGGGCCGACTATCCGCAAGGTAAGCGGGGGGGATGCTTACGCGGTGCGAATCTCTATTTTACGTGGCTTGAACTCCTGGCGTTTGGGGATACGCAGAGCCAGCACACCATCTTTCAAGGTGGCTTCCACCTGCTCACCATCCAACTCTTTACTCAGCGAGAAGCTACGCTGATAACGGGTGGTCTGATTGCCGGCATACCCTTCCTTGGCGCCATTTGGCACAGGCAGTTCAACCCGGCCGTCAATCGAGAGAATCTCGTTATCGATCTGTATATCCAAGGCCTCTCTGGAGACGCCTGGAATATCCGCCAGTAAGGTGATGCCCTCTTTGTCCTCGTGAATATCGACTCTTGGGCGTACCGACTGGTAAGAGTCTGCTCTCTTTTCCGCTACTGCTTTCTCTTTTGCTACAACTTCTTGTTGATGACTCATGATGCTCTCCTACAATCGGTTTACTGTATGGTGATTTGGCGCGGTTTTGCCGCTTCACGTCTTGCGATCTTCACGTGCAGAACACCATGCTCATAGCTGGCCTCCACCCGCTCCTGATCCACATCGTCAGGCAGATTGATCTGATAGTGGAACTGACCTTCGAAGCGCTCCTTTTTAACCAGTTTGGCGCTTTCGCTCTTCTCCACATCCCGTTGACCGCTGATGGTCATTTGATTTCCCTCGAGTGAAATCGTCACTGCTTTGGGATCGATACCGGCAACTGGAAGATAGATGTCCACCTGCGATTCGGTGGAGCCGATATGCATTTGCGGCTGGCCCGAACGGTTGGCTGTTTGATGGCGACTTCTCAGGCCCGCTGCCTGAAACAGACGGTCCATCTCACTCTCCAACTGCATGAAATTGTCAGTCAGGCTTCGGTCAAAACCGTTTAATCTTGCGAACATTGCTAAAACTCCTGGAATCTGTTTTTGCGTTGATTGATAGATAGGGATGACCTGCAAATTTTTCAAGCATCCTCCAAATCAGGGGAAAAAAACTTGACTTGACCGACCGGTCTAATATACTGAATCGCATGAGTATCGAGATGGACACCAAAGAGCGGATTCTGGCCACGGCCCGTGAACTGTTTCATGGCCGCAGCTATGCGGATGTGGGTATCAAAGAGATCTGCTCCATGGCGAATGTGCAGAAAGGCAGCTTCTACCACTTCTTCCAGTCGAAGCAGGATCTCGCTATGGCGGTGATCGACGACATGGCGGATGACTGGGCCAACGGTTTCGTCGCCGAAGCTTTCGATGACGACCTGCCCCCCATGGAGCGATTGGACTACATGGTGGATGCGGTCTACTACTGGCAGAAGGCGGCAAAAAGCCTGGAAGGACGCATGCCAGGCTGTCTGTTTGGCAATCTGGCTCTGGAGGTGAGCACCCGGGATGAGGTGATACGATCCCGTTTGAATGCCATTTTCGACAAGGCCAGCAGCCGATTCCATCAGGCACTGGAGCAGGCTACCGAACAGGGTGAGATCCCGCCTCTGGATACCAAAGCCACGGCAACCGCCATGCTGGCCTATCTGGAAGGGGTGATTCTATTGGCTAAAACCCGTAATGATCCCGATGTGGTGAGGAATTTGGGTCCGGCAATCAAAAGTATTCGGATCGAGCACAAACACTGATTTTGAGGTCCATTTTTTTGGCCTCATTCTTGACCGACCGGTCATCTTGTATGATTGACAGTAACTTAGAGGAGAGAAGTCATGACTGAAAACATACACACCCTGGACACCCGAGGTTTGAGTTGTCCACTGCCCATATTGAAGACAAAAAAGGCCATCTCGGCGCTGGCATCCGGAGAGGTGTTGGAGATCAAGGCGACGGATCCAGGCTCTGTGAAGGATCTGGACTCTTTTTGCCAACAGACGGGCAATGAAATGATCGCAAGCGAGTCCGTCGAGGACGGCTTCTTTTTCAGAATTCGTAAGGGTTGATCATCGACTCGACAGTGATTAACCAAACTTACTGAAGTGTAATTTGCAAAACAGTTAGGAGTTGTAAAATGAGTAGTGCAGCACCTGTTTCCGAACTTTCCAATGAACAGATGAACCAGTGGTTCGACCAGCGCTTTGCCGAAAAGATGGCGGAGCGGCAGGCGAATCATGTTCCCTCGATGACCATCATTGCCACCAAAGGCACATTGGATATGGCCTACCCTCCGTTCATCCTCGCCTCCACAGCAGCGGCTTTGGGTTGGGATATATCGATCTTCTTTACCTTTTACGGCTTGAATCTGCTCAAACAGAATCTCGATCTGAAAGTTACCCCCCTGGGTAATCCGGCCATGCCGATGAAGCTGCCGGAAGGACCGACCTGGATCAAAGGAAAGGAGATTCCGATGCCGAACTCGATCATGACACTGGTGCCAGGATTTGAAAACATGGCCACCGGCATGATGAAAAAGACCATGGATCAGAAAGGCATTGCGCGTATCGATCAGTTGCGAGAGCTGTGTGTCGAGGCCGAGGTCAAGTTGATTGCCTGCCAGATGACAGTGGATCTGTTCGACTACGGCAAGGAGGATTTTATTCCTGAGATTGAAGAGTGGGTTGGCGCCGCCAGCTTCCTCCCCAGAGCTGCAACGGCTGATGTCAATCTGTTTATTTGAGTATTGGCCTGATTGACCTCTTGACCCCCTCCTCACTCACGAGAGGGGGGCGAGTTGACTTGTAATCAGGCTGGCATAAGATTTATAGATAGAACTGTTTAATTACTATTAAAGTGCACTGACTCGCTCGCGATCTGACCTATTTGGTGATTATGTCAGGGCCTGATCGTACAAAGCGGCCACTCAAAGGTAAAACCCTGAGCTTCTTCAATCAGGTAGGAGTCCCCATAGCCCAGAAATGATGACTGGCAACCCGGCTAACTCAGCGGAAGTTCCCTATCCACTCTTCGAACGCCGAGTTCTACTGGAAGGCAATACTTACTACTACAATGGGAGAAATGGTGCACCGCTTGGCCTAGAATTTGGAGCCTTTCCAACAGTATATTAATACGCGGATTCAATTTCGAGGTGCATAACGGTTTATGCAGCTTACGCAGCCAGATGATTATGCATCAATTGTGCTGGCGTTTTGAAGCCAAGCGTCTTTC
>NAUB01000001.1 GCA_003676145.1 gamma proteobacterium symbiont of Stewartia floridana
CACCCTACCTGTGATCGAGCCGTAGGGTGCGGCTTGCCGCACCGAGACCCTTTGGCTCGTCCAGCACCATTTCGCTTAAGTAAGTGACATTCAAATCAGACCCCAAACACTATTTCGATTCGCGACTCCTATTCGCGTTCATTTGCGGACTGAAAATAGAGACATATACAGGCTCCCAACCCGGAATCCACCACCACACTTGCCCCCTATTTCGATACAAGACCAATAACGAGTGGATCCACCCACATCTAAAGATTCTGCTTTAGGTAACAAATATGAAGCTGTAACCGAACTGATGCATCCATTCCCAAACTGAGCATGACTCACGCGCCATCCATCGTTATCATGTACCCCAACAAAAAACTGCCCACACGCAATGACACCAAACGACGCTTCAGGCTGTCGATGTCATCGGATTTGGAAGCGGCAGAAGACCACTCGAACATGGGGAATCATTGATGTCGAAAAAAGGAATTCTGGTTACCGGCGGCGCCGGCTACATTGGCAGTCACACCGCCCGTCAGCTTGGCGAAGCGGGCGAACGGCTGGTAACCCTGGACAACCTCTGCACCGGTTTCCGCCAGGCGGTCCTGTATGGCGATCTGGTGGTGGGTGATACCGGCGACCGGGAGCTGGTCAGCCGCGTCCTGGAAGAGCATGAGATCGATACGGTGATGCACTTTGCCGCCCACACCATCGTGCCGGAGTCGGTGGAGAACCCTCTCAAGTACTACGCCAACAACACCTGCAATACCCGCAGTCTGTTGCAGTGCTGCGCCGAAGCGGGGGTGAAGAACTTTGTCTTCTCCTCCACCGCGGCGGTCTATGGCATTCCCGAGAAAGGGGTTGCCTATGAAGACACCCCCACCAGCCCGATCAACCCCTACGGCACCTCCAAGCTGATGTCGGAGATGATGCTGCACGACCTGTCGCAGGCCACCGATATGAACTACATCGCCCTGCGCTATTTCAATGTGGCCGGCTGCGATCTGGAGGGCAGAATCGGCCAGTCCACCCCCAAGGCAACTCTGCTGACCAAGGTCGCCTGTGAGGCCGCGGTGGGCAAACGGGATGCGGTCTATATCTTCGGCACCGACTACCCCACACCGGACGGTACCGGGGTGCGCGACTACATCCATGTGGAAGACCTGGCCACCGCCCACGTCAAGGCGCTGGACTATCTGCGTAACGGTGGTGAATCCGCCATTCTCAACTGCGGTTACGGCCACGGCTTCTCGGTCCGGGAACTGCTGAAATCGGTGGAGGCAGCGCACGGTTCGCCACTCAATATCATCGAGGCCGAGCGCCGTGCCGGCGATCCGCCGGAGCTTGTCGCCGGCGCTGAGAAGGTGCGTGAGGTACTCGGCTGGTCGCCCAAATATGACGATCTCTCCGTGATCGCCAGTTCCGCACTGGCCTGGGAGCAGAAGCAGCTTAACGACCCCTGGACCAACTAGTGCCGGTTCGATTGGTGTCAACAGGCAGCTGCCCCTAGCGTCGACAGGCAGGATCGATCGACATGGAACTCCTACAAATCATCATCCTGGCCGCGGTTCAGGGGCTGACCGAATTTCTGCCCATCTCCAGTTCGGCCCATCTGATCCTGGCGCCCAGGGTGGCCGGCTATGCGGACCAGGGACTGGCCTTCGACGTGGCGGTGCATGTGGGAACCCTGGCAGCGGTAATCGGCTATTTCCGTCACCAGGTGATTGCCATCACCCGGGATTTTTTCCAATCCTGGGTCAACCCCTCCGCCCGCTCCAGGGAGTCCCGGCTCGGCTGGATGATCGTCATCGCCACCATTCCGGTCGGGCTGTTCGGATTGTTGATGAAATCCCTGGTGGAGACCGACCTGCGCTCACCCCTGGTGATCGCCATCACCACCATCGGTTTTGGCGTGCTACTGCTGCTGGCAGACCAGTTCGGCAAACGCCATCGGGATGAGTACTCCCTGCGCTGGATCGATGCCCTGGTGATCGGTGTGTTCCAGGCGATGGCGATCATTCCGGGCACCTCCCGCTCCGGCTCCACCATGACCGCCGGGCTTTTTCTCGGACTGACCCGTGAAGCGGCATCCCGCTTCTCTTTTCTGATCTCCATCCCCACCATCCTGATGTCCGGCGGACTGCTGGGACTCGATCTGCTGCAAAGCGAAGCGGCGGTGGACTGGCTCTCGATCAGCCTCGGCGCCGCTCTGGCCTTCATCACCGCCTACCTCTGTATCCACTACTTTCTGCGCTTCATCGAGAACATCGGCATGACGCCGTTCGTCATCTACCGCTTCATACTGGGCGGATTGATTCTGCTCTTCATGGTGTAACCGGCAGGCTGGATTGAGCAGCCGCTCACCAACAGCGGAACGGCACAACCAGGATCAGGAACCTTCTGCAGATCCTGAAACCTAAGTCACCGAATTCGAAAGTGATTTTTAGGACTGCTGCTACAAATCGATACAATCTGCGCCTTGACGCCCATAATCACGGGGTGGGATAGTTTGTTATAACACTATTTTTGTCACTACAAACCAAGGAGGGAGGGACACATTATGCTCAAAAATATTATTTTCGCCTTAGTCGCCACATCCACACTGCTGATTGCCGGCTGTAACGGCGGCGATGACGTGGAGGTGGAAGAGTTCAGAGTCAACGGCTCATCCTCTGAACTGGAAGATGGCCGGGTAACCATCGACTCCGCAATCAACAACGGTGAGTTCGAACTGGTCTGGGAAGTCGATGATGACAACGCCAGCGGCTACAACGCCTATTTCTGGCTCAGCGTAAACAGCAACCTGGATGAAGACAACGACATCCGTTTCTACTACGTCTGGTGTGGCGAGTACGGTCGCTGCGATCATGACGACCGCAACGATGAGGATTGCTGGTTCGACAACAACCTGGAGATGGTCTGCGAAGACGACGACAACTACGAGTATGACGTGGACGAGTTGATCGACAGCCTTCCCGAGGATCTCTACATCATCATCGAGGCCTGCAACGGCGCCGATTGTGATACCGAAACCGTTGCGGTGCGCTTGAGATAGTTCCGATCCGCTCCCATCCTTCCTCAACAGAGATGGATGGTGAGCGATTCAATCAACAGAGGGGTTGGGATCACCCTGGCTAAGGACGGCCACCCTCTGTTTACCCCCTCTCATACACGAACCCATTCCGACCGACTAGCTCCCCATATAGCGCTTGCGCTTGGTCGCCTTAACCTTGGAAATCTCAACCAGGATCATGCCATCGGTACAGCCGGCAAACTCCGGATCCACACCGAAATCGAGAAACCGCACACCACCGGGCTCACACAGATCGGTGTACTGCTTGAACAGGGTGGGAATGGTCAGATCGAACAGGGCCAGCTGGTTCTTCAGCTCCTGCAGATCGGCCTCATAGTCGTCACCACTGAACACCTGACCAAACTCATCCCAGGTGGCCTGACTGATCTGATAGGGCACCCTGGCCTGTCCCAGATACTCCTTGCTGGCGTAGTAACGCTGATAGAAGTCCACCATCAGATCCCTGGCCGATTTCGGATAGTGCGCACTGATGCTCACCGGACCGTACATATATTTGATCTCCGGGTGGTGCTTCAGATAGGCCCCTACCCCCTGCCACAGATAGTCCAAAGCCCGGCTGCCCCAGTAGCGGGGCTGGACGAAGCTGCGACCCAGTTCGATCGACTGTCGAGCATAACGATCAAAGTGCTCATCAAACTTGAACAGTGAGTTGGTGTAGAGGCCTTCACTGCCCTGATTGACCAGAATCGAACCCACCTCACCGATACGATAGGAGCCGACCACTTCCAGCTCAGCCTCATCCCACAGCACCAGATGACGGTAGTGCAGATCGTAGTTATCCGTATCCCGTCGCTTGCCGGTGCCCTCACCCACCTTACGGAAACTCAACTCACGCAGCCGTCCAATCTCCCGCATCAATACGCTGCCCGGCTCCCAATCCATCAGCAGGATCTGTTTGCCGTCCCGGGTCTGACCGAGGACCTCCCCCTTGCTCAGCTCTTTCTTCAGGGCCTGGCGGGACTCCGGATGGGCGATACTCTTCTCGGTGGTGAACACCCCCGGTTTACGCTGAGAGATTCGATAGAGATGCTTGCGCACCATCTTCACCCGGGCCTTCAGTCTGATCCCCTCCACATTCAGATGGGTAAAAGGGATCAGTTCACCGACCCGGAAGGCGATGGTGTTGGAGCGCTGCATGAACATCTCCTGCACCAGCAGCAGGGCAGCGATCGGCTTGTAGAGCATGGAGACCCCATAGAACAGGGGCGAGTTACGGGCATCGATATAGATCGGCAGCAGGGGTGAGCCGGTGCGCCGGGCAAACTCCATGAAGCCGCTCTTCCAGCGCACATCGCGGACACCGTTGGGTCGCAGTCTGGAGACCTCACCGGCAGGGAAGATGATCACCAGCTCCTCCCGCTGTAAAGCGGCATGGATCTGTTTCACACCACGGCGACTCGAACCGCCACCCAGGTTGTCCACCGGCAGCAGCAGCTCTTTCAACGGTTCGATGGAGGAGAGCAGATCGTTGGCCACCACCCGGATATCCCGGCGCACCCGGCTGATCATCAGAATCAGGCTGAGAGCGTCCAGCGCGCCGAGGGGATGGTTGGCCACCACGATGACCCGACCGCTGGAGGGAATGTTCTCCAGATCCTTGTTCGACACCAGATAGTCCATATCGAAGTATTCGAGAACCTTTTCGATCAGCTCCAGACCCCGCAGTGCATGGTGCTCTTGCAGGAACCGGTTGATCTCCCGCTCGCGAAACAGCAGACGCAGAGCCTTCAGCATGGGTTTGGTCAGCAGCGAGGGCTGCTTTTCAAAAAATCCCGGAAAACGATTGATCAAGACCTGTTCAACATTCAGCACGCGCGGGCTCCTGCAAATAAAATAGCGAGAGCTTAATGGCGCCGCATGACATCCGGTTTTCACAGGGATGAGGATTCGATTGCGCCAGTATGACCGTCTTGTGAAACCGGTTTTGCAACGAAACCAACCGCTGACTTACCTATTTCCGGAGCGATATGTGATAATCCCGTTTTTTCCGGGCAAACGCCCTGCGCAACCTGAAAACCAGACTCAACATGAACAATAAACCGCGAAAGATTCTCGTCACCAGCGCCCTGCCCTATGCCAACGGGCCGATCCATATCGGTCACCTGGTGGAATACATACAGACCGACATCTGGGTGCGTTTTCAGAAGATGCGGGGCCACGAGTGCTACTACGTCTGTGCCGATGATGCCCATGGCACCCCGATCATGCTCAGAGCCCGCCAGGAGGGGATCGAACCCGAGACCCTGATCGAGCGGGTGGCCGAGGAGCATACCGCGGATTTCGCCGAGTTCCGGGTCGGCTTCGACAACTACCACTCCACCCACTCGCCGGAGAATCAGGCCTGCGCCAACACCATCTACGAGCGCAATCGGGATGGAGGCCATATCGCCAAGCGCACCATCACCCAGGCCTACGACCCGGTGGAGCATATGTTCCTGCCCGACCGTTTCATCAAGGGCACCTGCCCCAAGTGCGGTTCAGAGGACCAGTATGGTGACAACTGTGAAGTCTGCGGCGCCAGCTACTCCCCGGCGGAGCTAAAGAATCCGGTCTCTGCGGTATCCGGTGCTGTGCCGGAGCAGCGGGAGTCGGACCACTACTTCTTCAAACTGGCCGACTTCGAAACCATGCTCAAAGAGTGGACCGGTGGCGGCCATGTTCAGAGTGAAGTCTCCAACAAACTGGGGGAATGGTTCGAGGCGGGCCTGCAGGAGTGGGATATCTCCCGGGATGCTCCCTACTTCGGTTTCGAGATCCCCGATCACCCGGGTAAATATTTCTATGTCTGGCTCGACGCACCCATCGGCTACATGGCCAGCTTCCGCAACCTCTGCGACAAGACCGAAGGCCTCGACTTCGACAGCTACTGGGCGGAAGGCAGCGATACCGAGCTCTATCACTTCATCGGCAAGGACATCATCTACTTCCATACCCTGTTCTGGCCGGCGATGCTGCACGGTGCGGGCTTCCGTACACCCGATGCGGTCTACGCGCACGGCTTTCTCACTGTGGATGGGGCGAAGATGTCCAAATCCCGCGGCACCTTCATCAAGGCGCGCACCTACCTGGACCACCTCAATCCGGAGTACCTGCGCTACTACTTCGCCGCCAAACTGGGCTCCGGGGTCGACGACATCGACCTCAACCTGGAAGACTTCGCCCAGCGGGTCAACAGCGACCTGGTTGGCAAAGTGGTCAACATCGCCAGCCGCTGCGCCGGATTCATCAGCAAACGATTCGAAGGCAAGCTGGCCGGGCAAGTGAGCGAACAGGCCCTGTTCGATGAGTTCGTTGCCGCCGGCGAGACCATTGCGCAACACTACGAGAAGCGGGAGTTCAGCCGCGCCGTGCGTGAGATCATGGCCCTGGCGGATCGGGCCAATCAGTACATCGACGAGCAGAAGCCCTGGGTAGTTGCCAAGGAGGAAGGCAAGGAGGCGGAACTGCAGGCGATCTGCAGCGACGGCCTCAACCTGTTCCGCCTGCTGATCGGCTACCTGCGCCCGATCCTCCCCGGCACTGCCGAGATGGCCGAGTCCTTTCTGCAGATCGACAGCCTCACCTGGGAGCAGCTGGCTACCCCGTTGACCGGCCACACCATCAGCAAGTTCAAGCCCCTGATGACCCGGGTCGACCCGAAGCACATCGAGGCGATGCTGGAACACTCCAAAGAGGATCTGGCGGCTCAGCAGCAGACAGCACCGGCAAAACCGGCCGCCGACTCACCCCTGGCCAAGGATCCGATTGCCGACACCATCGAGTTCGACGATTTCGCCAAACTCGATCTACGCATCGCCCGGATCGCCAAGGCAGAGCATGTGGACGGCGCCGACAAGCTGCTGCAACTCACCCTCGATCTGGGTGGCGAGAGCCGCAACGTCTTCGCCGGCATCAAATCCGCCTATGCGCCGGAGGATCTTGAAGGCAAGCTGACCGTGATGGTCGCCAACCTGGCGCCGCGTAAGATGCGTTTCGGTGTTTCCGAGGGGATGGTGCTGGCCGCCGGGCCTGGGGGTAAGGATCTGTTCATCCTCAATCCGGATGAGGGGGCTGAGCCGGGGATGCGGGTCAAGTAAAAAGCAGCGAATTTCGACTCACAGTCTGCCCTGGCTAAATTTTATTGGCCGCGAATGGACGCTAATCACCGCAAATGTTCGCCAATAAGCGATTGGTCGGGGCTGATGGGCTTCTCCAAAATCATCCCGACGTAGCGGCACTATTGTGCAGCGTCAACGTCGAACAGTGAACTGAAGTTCTTACGATACACAAGATTGAACAGATCACACCCTGCCTAAATAATTGGCGAGTATTTGCGGTGATTAGCGTCCATTCGCGGCCAATTAAATCCTCACCAGTAATTGGCGAGCATCAGCGGTGATTAGCGTCCATTCGCGGCCAATCAAACCCACCCCAACCACTACAGCACCCGATCGACCCATCACGCCGCTGACTTCGATTTTCTACCCCGCCGGGATACGGTCACGATGCCGGCCAGGCCGGTGCCGAAAAGCCAGACAGCCGCCGGAACCGGTACCGGGGCAACGGAACTCGCGATCAGGTCGACACTGGTAGCGGTGTAGCTCAGTGAGAACTGCAGATCGACGAAGTTCTCGTTCAACAGCGCTTCACTGAAGAAGCCGGAAATGTTGCTGGCCGAGAAGAGAGTCCAACTGTCACCATCCTCCGCCAGGAAGTCATTGAAGATATCCAGTTCCAGGGTACCGCCCAGGCTGGCCAGACCGCCCACCTGAACAAAATTATCCAGACCGAAGGAGTCACCGCCCAGTTCCAGGGTGAAACTGCCGAGATCGTTCAGGGTGAGATTATCTGAGATCTGAAGCGTTGTGCCTTCCGACAGGGTGATCGAGCTGTTCGCAGTCCGAATGCCAAAAGGGGGCTGGTCAAAATCGGTTTGGCCATGATTCGTCACACTACCCTGAATGAGCCGGGTACCGGCACCGGCAAACACCGCCTGATCATAGTTCTCCAGATCACCAATCAGTTGGCCACCGGTATGTATGAACGTGCGGTTGTTGCGAACGTCGCTGGTCTGCAGGGTTCCACCATTCAGCTGGTAACTGCCAACCGCGTGTCCGTTGGCGGAGATGAGGGTCGATCCGCCCACCGTGACGCTACCGCCATTCTGTACAAAGACGCCGTTACTGGCCGGGATGGTGCCAACCTCAAGCCGCTCGGTAACCGCGAGAACCCCATCATTCATCTCATACAGTCCATCCCCCGCTTTACGGGAGATATGCAGCAGCCTGACGTTGTGGGTGCCACCATTCTGAGTGAATACGCCACTGCCCCAGCGGCCCACATCCTCAACCCCATTGGCGGTCAAGGTACCGCCATTCAGAGTATAGTGACCTGAACTGGTCGCGGAATGGCTTGGGATGCCGGCACCACCGATCTGGAAGTCGCCGTTGACCACATGGTTGCCACCGGACTGAACGAACTCACCACTGCCGAAGCCACCCACCTGCAGGGTCTGCCATTGCAGACTGGTTGTGCCGTTGAGTTCATAGTAGCCGGTTGACCCGGCACTGACGCCGAGGGAGCCAATACCAAACTCACTGCTGCCTGCGTTATGAATAACCGAAGAGACCCCGGCTCCCCGCTGTCCGATGAACACATCCGAACTGTTCAAAGCGAAATTGTCGTTGCGGATCAGGGTAGCTGTGCCGCCGGCTTCCGCATCGATAACGATCTCAGCCAGCGTCTCGGTCGGCGTGGTCGAGTTATCGTAGTTGATGACAATATCGGTAGCGGCGGGTGCCTGGATCAGTGCGGTTTCCGTTGCACCGGGAATGGTGGGAGAGGACCAGCAGGCGCTGTTGTTCCAATCATCCGTGTCAGTGCAGAGCCAGCTGGCTGAAAAGGCACTCGTACAAAAACCGACTCCCAAAGCTGCAATGATAGATTTATGAAGTACTCGCAATCCTGTGTGACTGTTATTCATTATGGCGTCCCTGGTTTTTACTAAATCCGGCTCAATAATGGCAAGTATTATGCCATATCCGCATCTCATTGTTTTTTACACAATTAATCGATGACAAGATTTTTTGCGCTTGAGATCTGTAAAGAATATCGACAATAAGTTCCAGGTTGCAAGGAACTATTCCACGCAATGGTTCTGCTCTGACCAGGTATTACTCGTTTTTTAACGAAGCTGACATGGGACGTGAACAAGTAATTTCACACCGTTCAGATCCATATGAAAGCCAGAGCGTACTCAAGCAGGCGTAACAAACTTGAAGGGTGTATGGATAGATCGGAGTGTGTCCCTAGATGAAAACAGACTGATGATACTCTGACAGAATGGCAGCCGCAGAAGAGCGGAGAGAGGGTGATGCGGTCAGTTCAGGTCTGACAATCCTTTTCCGGCAGCAGCTAAACAAACCGGGCTCATCCCATGAGCCCAATTTAAAAGAGATGCATTAAAGCGGGACGACCTTATCGGCCTGAGGACCTTTCTGACCGGCCACTTCGGTAAATTCCACTTTCTGTCCGTCGGTCAGCGAGCGGTGACCTTCACCTTCGATGGAACGGAAGTGAACGAAGAGATCCTTGCCGTTTGGGCGCTCAATAAAACCATAACCTTTAGCGCTATCGAACCACTTAACGGTGCCTGTTTGTCTTTCTGACATGGTATGAATACCTCAAAAAATAAAAAAAAGATTACCCCTTAGGAGGTAGATTCACCACAAATCTTGAAGAACACTGTGAAATTAGATTTCGGTGTACCGATTGAGGAAACATCGAAAAGCAGGATTCGAGATATTATTAAGACTATGCGGAACTGCAAAATTACCCTTTTATGGGCAGAAAAGCAAACACTTACGTCGGAACATCAATAGAATGGTGATTACAGTAAATCCCGAAAAAACAGCCTGTTTCCGACTTATAAGTGACTAAAACCACCCCAATATTTCGATCGAACTACGAACTGCACTCGCCACGGATATCACCACCACAGCCCTGGCGGCATGACCCCAGTATTTCTCCTCTACATTGTAAGCACACGCCCATACTGACCAGCTTGCCCAGATCTTATAGGGCAACAAGAGGCCTTAATACTTTGCGATTACTCTTTTAATGTTTGAGAGGAATCCCAACTTTTTTCACGATATGGATTGTGTCGAAAATAAGCGCATTTTTTATAATCCCAACAAATCATGGATATGGAACCCGCAGTGTAAAGATACGCATCTGGGCAATGGGGAAATAGCAGAATTCTCATCTTATGCTTTCTTTTAGATCAATTTTAAGGCAGATTTAGATGCCAAGACCTTCCGTTTTTGGTGATATGCTGTTTACTCTTGATGCATCAACCCACTTCTTTAGTGAATTAAAGACTGGAAGCAAGATAGGCTCTTTCATTCCCGCCAAATTCATGGCCGATTTACTTGCATGGAATTTTGCAGTTGACGAAACAGGATCATACACCGTAACACTAAACTCCCACCAATCAGATCCTAAGTTTTTTAGATCAGTGGCCACAATTAAATACGGACCTATATATTTTGTCAGTCGGTTATAGCCAATTCTATTATCCAAAGTTGGAATTGATGCCCCAAGGTCATTAGCAATTACGTAATCTTCAAGATGACTTTTACTTACAAACTTATCCATCCCACAGTTTTCCAGCATTTCTTTTACAAATGGCCTGTACTCCTTCGCCCAATCCCCAGCCACATTTATTCCTGTAAGTAATACATTAAAGACCTGTTCATCAAGATCATTTATTGGTGAAAATATTGTATTTTCTTCATCTGTCAGCTTGACCGGCGTCTTGAATTGACCAGTATTAATATCAGGCTTAACGGCAATAAATGTATTACTACATCCACTTGTATAAACAACAAATAAAAAAATAACTAAAATTTTCCATATTGTTACCATGATGTTGATCTTCCCCCGATTAAATGTGCTTGTTAGAGACAATTATCATTGCTTAGAGGAAGAATACGCTTTCCGGTAATCCTCTATCAATTTTTTTGCCTCTATAACCTCTCTTGTCATGGCTACCGAGCATGAAGGCGTACTGCAAGTCTCCAATAGTACCTCTTTTATACCCAGTGAATTTTCTAAAGTACTAATTGATTCTTCTACTTTCCCCTCTCGTAACCTTGTCAATAGCACAGTGTGGAGCCGTGTTTCCAACGCAGATTCCAAAACAACACTTTGCTCTACTATCCCACCAAATTCGTTCTCCTTAACTATTGAAGCCACTAAAAACCCTAGCCCAAAGAAAATAGCCGAAATTATTGGTATGTAAGATTTCATTTTTCTCTAACGCCTTGCTCACCGGAAAATTTCGAGCGAGTAATTTTTCTGACCATACCCTAAAATAGTTGACACCCATCTTACGCCGCCATTTGTTCACACTCCACTGGCGTTAGATAGTCTAATCCAGAGTGAATGCGTTCATG
>NAUB01000020.1 GCA_003676145.1 gamma proteobacterium symbiont of Stewartia floridana
CGCCCAGCGGCGTTATCATTCGCTCATGTAGAATGACTACACGACGCTCATTCTGCCTTGCTGGACACAAAAACAGACCCAGCAGGGCGTATTGGATTCGTGTTAACAGGCCCTAACTGATTCAGGAAATCTCGACCGCATCATTCTATCCTCCGTGGTCAGACGCCAACTGGTTGCAGATGATGCATCGGCTGATCAAGAGAACGCCGAACAGCCCGGTGAAGCGCACCGTTTCTATGAGATATCCGGTGACCGCCTGGTATTTAAATACAAGGACATCACCAGCCTGAATATCGAATACTATAAAATTATCGAAAACAGCGACTGAGCCTATTATCAAACCCGCTTCAGGAGTCGGTCTGATGGCGCGGCTTGTTTTCCATTGATCTTCAGCCACAATAAACAGAGTCTTTCACAGACTTACATAAGACAACTGAGTTTCGCACAGGGAAGAGCTGTATCTGATTCAAATACCGCATGGCTCAAACCCATATGCCGCTGAACCCACGCCTTCTGTTTGCCACCCTGTTGATGATCGCGGTCTGGGCTGCCATGGCAGGCTGGTTCAGACCATCCTCAACGCCCACTGTCGAGCAGCTGCTCCCTGCACAGATCGTCGCTGACGCAAAACAGCTACGGGATTCCCTGCAAAACACCAGCCATTTCGTCTTGCTCTACTTTTCCGATAGCCTACCCATGGAAAGAAGGCAGACGTTATTGCAACAGCTAGAGGCGTTACCGGAGAGCATAAAAATGCTCTGCCTATCAGCATCGGGTAACAGCTCCACTTCAGCGCAAGCCCAACTCAGACTCAGCGAATGCAACAATGCTGAGCATTCCGATTTCGGATCAGCTCTTTTCTGGCACCAGAGCAATCGATCATCCAGACATACCCAAAGGTCACTCCACCAGACCCTTGAAGCTGAGCTCGAGCAACGGCTTGAACCATCTGAACTGAAACAGATCGCACTCTACTCCCCAGAGTCGATCCGTTCGCAATCATGGCAGGCTGCCAACGACGACCTGCCAAGAATCGCCCCGCTGCTGGGATTGATCATCCTGACGATTCCTCTGCTTGCCTTCAGATCCCTGCCGGCACCGGCTTTCATCTTTTTAACCGCCAGCAGCACAACCACCCTCACCCTGCTGATCTTCAATTTCAGTCTGGACGGAGGTTTCAATGCCCTGCTACTTGCGGTCATACCTCTAATCTGGGCCGTCTCATCGATGGATGCGGCACACCTGGTGGACCGACTGGAGAGCCACCATCGACGTGGCACGCCCCAGCCATTCCGGCACGCATTTCAGGAGTTGATAGGGCCCTGCTCCGTCACCACCGCCACAACCTTTATCGGTTTTGGCGCCCTGGCCCTGCAGGATAGTTCGCCACTACTGCGCAGTTTCGGATTGACCGCAGCCGCCGGCACTGGACTTGCTCTGGTCATCACCTTTCTGCTCGGCTGGCTGTTGCTGGAACCAAACCATCGCAAACCCAGACGGCCGTCACGAGTCAATCGATTTGCCGCGCTGAGTCACTCCCTGGTCAGAACAACAGGCAGGTATCCGCTGCCGGTACTCATCGCCTGGTTAGTCATTACCCTGTCAATGGCACCGTTTGCGACGCGGGTTACAAGCGAGATCCCGTTTCCGAATATCTTTGCCAGTGATCACCCGATGAGCCATCAAACCGAGATACTGCAACAGCGTTTCAGCAGTGATTTAAGACCGTTAACCCTCTATCTGACTCCAACAAAAAAGATCGGGAGTGAGAGAGACACGCTGCTACATGCGGTCAGTGCCACATCAGATTACCTGAGTAAATTGCCTGAGGTCCGCCTGGTATTACCCACGGCGATCATCCCCACCCTGTGCGATGCTGAGTGCCGCAGCAAGGGCTCAACCACTTCTCACCTGAAAGGGTATCTGGATGACTCGGGGGTGGTCAGGCTGGATGTCTTGCTTTCACCTACGGAACGAGTGCGACAACAGCAGATCATCGATTGGCTGAGGCATTTCGATCAAACCATGCTCAGCTATCACCGGATCGTCTTTGACGGCCCCGGCTATCTCTACCCTAAAGTGGAGTCATTGGGTCTTACAGGTGCACTGAACGGTCTGCTGATCTCATTGAGCGGCATTATCTTGCTGCTTTTCGCGGTATTTCGTCAGCTCCGTTTAGTGATGGCTGCACTGCTGGTGACCCTGTTACCGCTTTGGTTTGTGGTTGGCATCATGGGAACAACCGGCATCAATTGGTCACTCGCCCTGCTTGGCGTACCCGCGATGCTGTTTGGCCTGGCAGTCGACGACACCATTCACCTGTTATGGCATCGCAAGCGACCCACATCGTTTCGCCGTCTGCTTCGTTACAACGCCATCAAAAGCGGTACCGCACTGACATCGACGACCCTGATGCTATGCCTGTGTGTTGCCACACTGGGCCTCTCATCACTGCAAGCCAATCAACACATTGCCATACTGTTATCTTTCGGTATGGCACTTGCCCTGTTATTGGACCTGACCCTGCTGCCAGCACTGCTCAGCTTGATGAGACGCAAATCACCTCAACAGCAGCGGTAAAGATCACTGCCCCACCGGCACTCTTTCGAACCTCAATGGTGGCCCCTGGGGCTGCGCTGCTACTGGCACTCATGGCGTTCACCAAGGCAGCAAAGACTCCATCATGATCGGTCTCCACACCGTTGACATGATATACCAGCGTACTCAGCCCGGTGGATGGGGTGATACCCTCGGAGCTGAAGGTATTGCCTGCTGAGGTACCACTCACAACAGCCCTGAATCGCAGATGATAGGTGGTTCCCTGATGCGACGCTTTGATCTCCTTGCGATAGGTACCCGCTACAGGAAATCCTTCACCAACCCCGAAACTGCTGTTGTTGAAACCATCCGCACAGATACCCGCATTGCCGAACAATACCAGATCGGTCACATTCGGCGCATTTGCCGGATCAAGTCCAATCGAGGAGAGACTGATCTCCGCACTGTTGTCAGCCGGATTCCAAAAGCCTTCCAGGCCGCACTTCTTTCGGTAGATATCACTGTCACTGCCGTTGAAAGGAACATCCAGGTAGAGCAAGGTGCCGGAAGACAATGCAGTACGCAGTGCCGCGATTGCGGTGCTGTCGGTCAGGATATCCTGCATTGGACACGGCGTTACATCAGGACTGTCAGCCGTCTGCAGCATCAGGTTACCTGAAATCGTCTCGCCCCCTGTGTCACCACCGGTATCACCTCCTGTGTCGCCTCCGCTATCGTCCCCCGCATCTCCCCCTGTATCGCTTCCGTTGTCATCCCCTGTATCACCATTATCACCACTATCGGTTGTGGTATCAGTACCGTTATTGTCATCATCATCGTTGTCACCCGGACAAGCGACCAGTGTCAGGGCAATAAAAAGCATCAGGAGAAGTTGCCGCAACTTTTTCATCATCGACCTCGGTTTGAATCTTTCGTGTTCTGTTTTTCTGTTAACCAATAACCCTAGCAGGGATTTTCAATTCTCCAACCTGACGCAGCTTTGTGCCAGATGCTCAGCCCAACGTTCTGTCGGGAAAGCACTGTAGGGCGTTTGCTGGAAGAGCCCTGCCTTTTTTACCAAAGCCCAACCGAGCGAAGGTACCCCAATCAATGGCAGATAGAGTGGCCCCAACAGCATCGACTGCCGATAGTGACCATATTCGTGATAGAGCATCTCATACCCGGCGACCGAAGCGTGAAAGAACAGAAAGGGTCCCAAGCTGACACCTCCGGACAATCGCTGGTAGCGGATAACGAGCAGGCCATCCCAGCGATTCACCTTTTGCGCCCCTCTATCCAGCAGCCGGGTAATCAGTAAGTACCAGCCAAGCCCTAGCAGGGATTGAGGCAGACACCAGCTCCAGTTCAGCAGATTTAAATGATTGATCTTCACAGTTCAGCAAACCGGGTCTGTTGACTCTAATTGAATAAATCAGCCTTCGCCGTTTGAGTAATGGTATTGATCGCCGGATGTTTGATGTGCCGCTCAGGGGATATTACATAGAAGCTCTCAGTTATTTCGTCGGAGCGCCCGACAACCTCCACACGATACTTGTCGATCACATCCTGCTCCACAGCGGTTGGGGTGGTGAATACCCCTGTACCCCGTTCACCAAAGGTCTTCATCAGCGCCCGATCCTCAAACTCCGCGACTACCACCGGTTCGATCTGCTGACGCTGGAACCAGATCTCCAGATTACGTCGCAGGCTGCTGCCACTGCTTGGCATCAGAATATTCTGCCCATGCAGACTCACAGGAAACTCGCTACGCAGTCGTTGTGCATCATCAGGCGCGGCAAAAAAAGTAATGCCACTTTCGCCCAAGGCGTGATTATAGGCGCGAATGTTGAGCGTCGGATTGATCGGGCTGTCGGCCAACACCATATCGAGTTTATGCACCGAGAGATCGGCCAGCAAATCGACCAGCGGCGCTTCATGACAGATCAGCTTCACCGGATCCTGCATCTGCAGCACCGGTTCGAGTACACGATAGGCGAGCAGTTTTGGGACGACCATCGCCACCCCCACTTTGAGTGTTATGACGGTTCCCTGGGTGCGACCGGTGAGCATATCCTGCAGCTCGATACCAAGACGAAACATCTCATCCGCGTAGGAGAAGACCAGTCGCCCGGTTTCGGTCAGCACCAGACGTCTGCCCTCTTTACGAAACAGTTCACTGCCGACCTGTGACTCCAACTCTCTCAACTGGCCACTGATCGTCTGCGGCGTAATAAACAGCGCCTCCGCTGCCTGCACAATCGTACCGTGACTGGCGACAGCCCAGAAATAGCGCAGATGTTTAAGATTCAGTTTGAGATTCTGCATATATCCTCCAGGTCAGGCAGACAAACCATTCCGAACAACAGTTGCAGCAATCAGCCAATGACTTGGATCACCATCAATGATCCTTGAGTTAAACTGACCTTTTGGATTAACGCAACTCATTTCACCGGCGATACAAAATTTGGTGGCTTGACCGCCAGTATCGAAGCTTTGGTCGTCTGCAATACATCTTCCGCCGTATTACCGATAAACAGTCCAGGCACACCCGTTCTTCCTACCGTACCCATGACGATCAGATCAGCATTGAGACTGTCGGAAAGCTGATGAATCACCTTTGAGGCATCGCCATGTACCAACTTTACCGCTGAGTCATCCGTTGACATACCATAGTTTTCAAGTAGTGCCTGAAGTTTTCTCTTATGACTCATTTCAGTCATGTTGATCAACAGATTGAATTCGCTCTGCGAGAGACGCGAGCGGCCATCACGCAACATCGATTCACCTTTCATTTTCCAGGCGTGGGCAACGCTCAGTTGAGCCGACTCCCGATGCGCCAGGGATGTGGCCAGATCCATGACAAGCGAGGCACAGTTGTCACTCGCCTCGGCCATCGGATCGACAGCCGCCAACACCTGCTTGTATTCACTATCGGCACCCGGCCGATCAACCCAGACCGGAGAGGGGCACTTGCGCAACAGATGCAAGTCGGTACTCCCCAGCAGACGGTCGGACAGTCCGTCACAGCAGCGGGCGGATTTGATCACCAGATCGTAACCATGGGATATCACCGCCTTGATCACTTCGAGAAAAGGTTTACCCACTAACACCTTGGCATAGACCAGGTTATCAGCGGTCCGGAAAGGTTCGGCAAGCTCTTCTAACTGCTCCAGGCGTTGCTGTTTGAGTATCTCCTGCAGATCGAAATCAAAACGCTGGGAGAAATCCTGCGGTATGTCGATCGGCTCAATCACATCCAGCAAGGTCAGCCTGGCATGATTGCTTTCAGCCAGCAGAAACGCCCTTTCCAGTGCGTGGTCCGCCTGTTTACTGCCATCCGCGAAAAACAGAATATTCTTGAATCGTTTCATTACACGCCTCCTAGTTCCTCAAAGCCAGAGCCAGCAAAAGCATCAACATCAGCCACCAGACGGCGGTATCCCGCAGTCCCATGAGCTGCCATCGAGCGAAGCCCTGGAGATAACGCTGGCGAAACCGTTTCACCAGTTGCCAATCGGACTCAGCTTTAACGCTCTCTCCGGCAAGCAGTGGAATTCGCCAGCTCATCGAATTACCCACGGACAACATGGGCTGTTGCAGTAGATCGAATCGTCGCCGCAAGAACTGCCCAATCAAAAGCAGAACAGCAGCTGACAACAGCGGCAGCAGAGCGCTGGCTTTAACTGACATGCCATCCCACGCAAAAGGCGCCCAGACAGCGAGCGGCAGCACCATCAGCCATGCCGAGAGAGTGAGCCGGTGATACTCAGCCGACTGCTTGCTGTTCCACAGCAACCAGAGGAAACGACTCATCAGCAACGCGGCAGCAATGCCGCCGAGAAACAGCAGCCAGGCGAGGTTGTCATTCAGTGCATCAGACATGAGATTCTTCACCGCACCACCACCGGTCAGGGGAAACGCCATCAGGGAGAGGCTCAACAAGGTCAAAGCAGGCAGCAGCCAGTAAGCAGCTGCCTCTTTCCGCCAGAGATCCAGCCCCATGAAGAGCATCGGTTTAACCATCAGATGGTGCAGTGCCAACAGCACGATGACCGGCAACAGCTCAGCGGCCATCCCGGGGTGATTCAGAGTGAAACCGATCAGTGCACTGAACAGCCCCATCTTTGAGATACTCGAATAAGCCAGCACGCTGCGGGGATCCCGCTGAAACATGCCCACTGACATGCCCAGGACCACACCCGCCACTCCCAGCAACAGCAACAGATTTCCCCACAGCGGATCGAGCGGTTCACCAAGCGGGAGAAAGCGCAACCAACCCAACAGCCCCGCCTTCATCATCGGTCCACTGAGCAGTGCCACGCCGAAGATGGGCGCCAGGGTATAGGCTCCAGGCAGCCACAGGTGCAGTCCGGGAAGCGCAACCTTGATGCCGAACCCCAGCAGCAACAGCGCCACGGCAGCCTGAGGTAACGATTCGCTATGCAGCTCTGCGAACAGCAGTGATTGACTGTTCACCAACAACAGCAGCAATGCAGAGAAGAGTGCCAGTTCTCCGATCAGTGTAAACACCAGGTAGACACGCGCCGCCTTTCTGGCACGTTGGGACGGACCCCAGATCAAACCGTAAGCGCTCAATCCCATCAATGCGAAACCCACATAGAAGGTCAACATGTCGGCCGCAATGATCAACAGCAGATTGCCCGCCATGGCGAGAAGAAAACTCTGTTTACGATGACCCATCGCTCCCGGCATTAGATCACGGCCAGGTATATAGAGAGAGGCCAGCATCCAGATCATGGCGCCGAAAAGAAGAAACTGTTGAGCGGTGGCATCGAGACTCAAATGCATCCCCAGCATCAGCCAGGGCAGAGTGATGGTGCTCCCCTGCTCCCCCATCAGCCCCAGATAGAGTGCGGGCAAGGCAGCAGCGAAGAGCCACCAGCGGCTCTGCAGACGGTAGGCAAAACAGGCCAGCAACAGAGGTATCAGAGGCGCTAACATCAGGATCAGTGCATTCATTGTCTGTACTCCCTGCCGGCAATCAGCTCGGCCCACTCCAGGGGACTGTAAGGTGCCGCAGCCAACAGGCCGATCAACAACGCCATCGCAGCGGTGGTCAGCGGAGGCCAAAGCAGGGCATCGGGCAACTCCCTGGTACAACCGGCCGTCTTATCCGCCGGCCAGGGCGTACTCTGGGATTTGAACCAGGCGCGATAGAGGATGGGCAGAAAATAGGCGGCATTGAGCAGACTGCTTGCTATCAGGACCGGCAGCACCCAGGCCGCAGCACCGGCTTCCACCGCCCCCAACCCCAGGTACCACTTGGAGATGAAACCGGCCACCGGGGGGATACCGATCATACCCAGCGCGCCGATGGTGAAAGCCAGGGTGGTGCCGGGCATACGTCGCCCCACTCCATCCATCTCGCTGACCCGGTGGATGCCGAGCGCTTCCGCATAGTTACCGGCAGCAAAGAACAGGGTGATCTTCATCACCCCCTGATGGACCAGATGGACCAGACCACCAATGGTCGCCAGAGGACCGACGATCGCCGTACCGAGCACGATGTAGGAGACCTGGCTCACCGTTGAATAGGCGAGTCTCTTTTTCAGGTGATCCTGGGAGAGTGCCTTCAGGGAACCGTAGATGATGGTGATCGCCGCAACCGCACCAAGCAGCGTCAGTACCCCCAGCTCAGCGGCAAACTCGACCCCGTAGACGTCATAGATCACCCGCACGATACCGAAGGCTCCCGCCTTGACCACCGCCACCGCATGCAGCAGGGCGCTGACCGGCGCCGGCGCCACCATCGCCTGGGGCAGCCAGCCATGCAGGGGTACCAGTGCCGCCTTCACGCCAAGCCCCACGATCAGCAGCAGAAAGATCCAGCGTAAGGTGCTCTGATCAAGATTCGCATACTGAAGAATGCCACCCTCAACAAATTCGACGCCACCGGTCAGGGTATGCAGCCAGACCGCCCCGATCATCAACAGCAGACCGCCGAACAGGGTGTAGCGCAGATAGATACGCGCCCCGCGCAGCGCCTCCGGCGAGCCCTTATGGGCAATCAACGGATAGGTGGCCAGGGTCAGCAACTCATAGAAGACCACGAAGGTGAACAGATTCCCCGCCAGGGCCAGGCCCACCGTAGCGGTCACACAGAGACTGAAGAAACCGAAGAAACGGCTGCGGTGGGGAGTCTGCTCCAGGTATCCAACGGCGTAGATGGTGGTGACCAACCACAGCAATGTGGAGAGGGAGACGAAAAGGACCGACAGGGCATCCGCATGCAGCACAAACTCGAGACCAGGTGCCATCGTCCAACGCGTCTCGAAGACCTGCTCATGAAATACCCCCCAGATGAGCATGCCCACCAGCAGCAGCTTGATCACTGCACCCAGCAGATTGAGCCAGGTTCTCAAACGGTGACGCTCTTCCGGCTGAAAGAAGATCAACACCCCGGGGATCAAGGAGCTGAGCAGAATCCCCACCGGTAACCAGACCGACATCGCCATCATCCCTCCCCGCCAGCATAGGCACTGATTGGAACCAGCTCCCAGACCGCCGAGGCCCAGAAACCCAACACCAGGGTTGCTACGAGCGCCAACAGCACAGCCGGTATCTCTTCCCGCCCCACTGAGAGTGAGGGACCAACCCCTTCACCGGGTGCGAAGGCATACCCCAGCAGGCGGAATGTGTAGGCGCCGGCCAGCAGTGTGCCGATAGCGATCACCGGCAACCAGATCCACTGTCCGGTGATGAATACGCTGGAGAGCAGCTGCCACTTTGCCAGGAAGCTGCCGCTGGGAGGCAGGCCGATCAATGCCACACCGGCCAGCGCAAGGGTAAAAGCGGTCACCGGCAGAGCCCGTGCAGTGCCACCCAGCTCGGCGATGCGATCATGACCCGCCCGCTGCATGATCACCCCTGCAGCGAGAAAAAAAGCGCTCTTGGCAAAGCCATGAGTCAGCGCCAACAGTACCAGCGCACCCAGGGCAACATCTCTCGTCGTCCCTTCAGGCAGTGCGGCCAGCAGGGGTAGAAACAGGAACAGATAACCCACCTGGGCAACCGTGGAGTAAGCGGCCATCAGCTTCAGGCGCTCAGCCTGCAGGGCAGCCCAGGATCCCCACAGCACCGCAATCCCGCCCAGCAGGCCAAGGATCAGTGCCGCCGTCTGGGTGACCACTTCGTCGAACAACGCCAGCCAGAGTCTGAGTATCAGATACAACGCCGCCTTCACCACCAGCGCCGAGAGTACCGCACTCACCGGCGCCGGCGCATTGGAGTGGGCCGGGGGCAGCCAGAAATGGAGCGGAAACAGGGCCGACTTGATCAGCAGTCCACCGGTCATCAGACTGAGGGCCAGCCAAGCGGTGGGGCCCGACTCGATGGCAACAGCCAAGGCAGCCATATCGAGAGTGCCGTAGCCGGCATAGATCAGAGCGACTCCGATCAGAAAGGCCATCGAGCCGAGCAGTCCCAACACCAGATAGTTCAATGCCGCTTGCAGTGACTCACGGCTGCCGCCCAGGCAGGCCAGCACCACCGCCGACAGACCCAGCAGTTCCAGGGTGACATAGAGGTTAAAAAGGTCCCCGGAGAGAAACAGAGCATGCAGGGCGGTGATCAACAACAGCCACAACACCCAGAACTCGCTGCGTCGCTCTGAACGGGAGAAGTAGACACTGGCATAGACGGCCACCGCCATACTCACCAGCGTCGACATCAACAGCATCAACACACTCAACCCATCGGCACGCAGCGCAATGCCCAGGCCTGGCGACCAACCACCCAGCGCCAATTCAATCGCACCCGACTCAATCACCTGCCGGCTGACCAGCACGACGGCCAACAGGGACAGAGCGGTCCCCAGCACGCCGATCCAGGTGGACCTGCGCGGCCACAGCAGTGCCAACAATGCACTCAGCAGTGGTACGGCGACAGGCCATATCAGCAGGTTATTCATCGGCCATCTCCCGCAAACGACGGTTGAGTGCCAACGCCAGCGCGGTGGCGCTGATCGCCACCACCAGGCCTGTCAGCACCAGGGCATGGGGAACCGGGTCCACCGGCAGTGAATCGCCCCGGTAGGCGAGGGAGACAAAGATCAGGAATACACCGGCGCCACAGACGTTCAATGCCAACAGCCTGGGTAAAAGGGCATCCCGTAACAGGGTAGCCCGCACCCCCAGCATGAACAGAACCGCACCGGTCAATGCATAGATCAGAGCCTGTGTCATGAGGAGACCTCCCGGTTTTCAGCCTTTTCATCCATCAGCGGCCAGCCATCGGTCCTGCCACCCCGGTAGGCCAATACCAGAGCAGCGGCAATCGACGCTGTGGCAGCGACTTCAATGATCAGGATCAGACTGCCGGACCAGGCTTCCGGGTATTGCAGGAAACCTCCACCGCTGAAGCTCATAGCAAGACCGAACAGCAGAAATACCCCGGTTCCGGCCACCAGTAACCAACGCAGCAGCCTGCCATCCGGCAAACCCGCTGCATCATATCCAGCCAGCCGCAGCACAATACCGGCGGCCGCCAGGGTTGCCCCTGCCTGGAAGGCTCCCCCAGGCGCATGGGCGCCAACCCAGAGCAGATAACCGGCGGTCACGATCAACAAAGGAACCAGCCAGTGAACCAGACCATGGAACACCGGGCCTGCCTCTCGGTAGCCTCTACGCTCCCGCCCGACCACGACCACTCCGAGCACCGCAGCCAACACCACCACCAACTCAAGCAGGGTGTCGTAGGCCCGGTAGTTGAGAAGTACCGCAGTAACCGGGTTACTCACCCCACTGCGATCCAGCATGGCGTTGGCAAGCTGGGCCAATCTCTCCACCGGCTCGGCGTAAATGGTGAGCCAGAGTACCCAACCGATCAGGCAGGTCATCACCAGCACGAACAGATCGATCAACCAACGGTTGAGTGTTGAAGGCTTTGTGGCGTGCTGATCAGCACCACCCCCATCCCTCAATGCGACCAGCAGCAAGGCGCCGGAGAGACCAGCCCCGATCGCCGCCTCGGCCAGGGCCAGGTCGGGGGCGAGCAGCCTCGCCCAGACAATCGCCAACAGCAGACCAAAGGCGATGAACAGAACCACACCCCGCCTCAGGTCATCACTGCTGAGCGCCGCCCAGGCCAGTCCGATCAACATCCCCGCCAGCAGCAGATCCGGAAGCAGCGTCAGATTCATCACGACCGACTCCTCCTCAAGGCATACTGGGAGATCAAATGGGCCGATGTGGCACTGCCCAGCAGTACCAGCAACCAGATCAGCAGCAGTTTCAACGCCACCAGCAGAGAGCCATGCAGCAGTGCCACCCCGACAATCAGCAGCCCCAGGCCCAGGTTGTCCGCTTTGGTCAACGCATGCAGCCGGGCGTGCAGATCAGGCAGTCGCAACAGACCGATCGCCCCCAGGAAAAAGAAGGTGATACCACTTAAGATCAGGAGCAGCGCCATCAGATCAAGCATCGTCACTCTCCCGTCGTGTCATGGCAGCAGCAACAACCGCCGCCAGCAGCACCAGCACCAACCCAACATCGAGCAGCGCAGTAAGCTGCATCGAAACAGAGAGCAGCAACAGAACTGCTACTCCTCCGGTACCGAGCAACAGAATCGACAACAGCCGGTCTTCCAGAGTCGGTCCTTTCAACGCCCTGACCATTCCCAACACCAGGCTCAACAGCAACAGAATCAGCGCCAATAACAACAGGGAGTCCAGGGAGAGGATCGGCAGATTCATACATCCTCCTCATAGACGGCGGCGACCATATGCTCCAAACGTCTCAACTCACCATCGGAATCGGTAGCACGATCCAACGCATGGATGTGCAGAGTCTCCCCATCCAGATCGGCCGCCAGGGTTCCGGGCAACAGGCTGAGACTGTTGACGAACAGCCGTCTTGCCGATGGATGGGAGAGCCGCATCCGGTAGCTGAGGAAGCCTGGTGCGATACGCATCTTCGGGCTGACCACTCGGGAGGCCACGTCGATACCACCCAATACGGACTCCCAGATGAAGTAGGGCAGGAATCTGAGAAAGCCAGTCAGATTGAATCGTCCCTCAGTCGGAGCACGCAACAGCAGAATGCTCCAAGTGGCCAAAATCACCACCGGCAAACCGACCAGCCAGGAGCTCCAATCCTCCCCGGTGAGTAACAACCAAAGCAGGGATAACAGAGCCAGGATGGATAGGGTATAGCGGGGATTGGCAACAATCAGGTCTCTGTTTGACAGAACATCACTGAGCGGCTTCTCAACCCTCCGGGAACTCTTATCGCTGTCACTCATGGAATCTGGCCTCATGGTTTCTCACTACCTGAAGGATCACCCCTCAGTGTTTTCAAAACGCTTGGTAGTAGTTATGAGACTTCACGAAGCAAAAGAAAATTCGAATTTACACAAAAAATAAGTCGGTTTTTTCGATCTTTTGGCAAACTTGCAGGGAAATACAACAGAGTAAGCAGGTCTTTTAAGACTATGCCAAAGAGGTTCATTGCTGGGAAACAGCCGCTCACTGTTCCCGCCGAAATGACCAAAGGAAGTAAAACCGGATTGGAGTGGCTTCAGAAGGAGTATCGGTTGAGCTGTCGACGCATCAGGCCGCGAACAATACGCGCAAGTGCACGGTTCACCGTCAGGCTGATATCAGCATGCCTCTCCTCGACAGCCAGTTTGCCGGTGTGGGGATCCGTAACCACCACTCTGCAATGATAGAGCGGCTCTTGCGTCCCCTCATCGGTCTGTGCAACACGCATCTCCAGCTTATCGACCAGTTCGTCCATCGGTCCCATATGCAGGTTCAGCAGCTCCTGTATCTGATGCTCCAGCCGCGGATCGTCACAATGTATCTGTTTGACCATGATGACACACCGCTAAGCGACCCTTTCAGTGGCTACCGAAGCGTTCGGCCTGGGCATCACAGCCACATTGGTTGCATCACTGAGCAATCCACCGACCCCGCCTTGACGAAACAGCTCCCGGGTATTGCTTACGAGAATTTTGATACCCTGTTGACATGCCAGCCGGCTCAACTCAATCCCGGGATCCCAGTACCTACCCCGATTGATCAGAGTTGCCTGCCCACTCTCCTTGTCAACAGATGCCAGCACACTCGATTGTGTCGAGTCGATCAGAGTGGGGGTCGTGTTGCTGGTAATCAGCAAGGTATCCAGCACCCGGGATTCGATTGCCTCAAGTGTACTGCTTGGGCCGGTAACACATCGGCGCCTGACCAGCGGAACCTGCAGACAGGATTTGGTAAACAGATCCACCGCCGCACGACAACCGGCTGCAGAGTGATCGATAATCTGTCTCAAGGCCCTGCCCCGATCCAGAAACGGTGAGACTGTTACGGTTTGTGAGACAGCCTTCGAAAGATGGCGTGGCAACCACTGCCGCAGTTTCTCAATCCGATTGGTGTCACCCGCCAAAACCAGTTTCAGTCTACCCGCCGATTTCAGAACCCTTGAGAAGGTCTGCAGGGCAAACCCGCCAAATTGTCGCCCGCTCTTTACAGGCCTGTTTCTCGATAACAGACTCTTCTGATTGGCGGCATGCCACTCCACTCGCTTCTCAGCCACCCAGGCCAGGGTTTGAACATCACCACCCTCAATTCGCAACAACTCGACCCCATCAGATGCGGCCCACAACAGATAACGCTCTGCGTAAGCATCCCTGAGACTCAACAGAGGCCGAATATCCGGCACCCGGTAGAAGCTCAATTGATTTCTGAAAGGGAGCATGCTGGGTATCACTTCACTGAAACGTCCACCCATCATGCTGCGGGTAAAAATTGCCACACCACGTATCCCTTCTCTAAAGACACCATCGAACTGCTCCTGCAATCTCTGATAGGCTTCATCAAAATCGAGCTGCGCTATATCGCCCAGTCCCGACCTTATGAATTCCGCCTCCGAGGCAAGAAACTCCCGGCAGGCTTCAGCGCCGGTTTCCAGGTCAAGGTAACAACTGAGGAATGGGGCATCCGCTGCATCAACCGAAGTCAATAGCTCGATACTTCTGTCGAGTGAATCGAGGGATACCTGGGTGACTGTTTCTGAACAAGCCATGAATCTTCTCCATAATGTCTTTACACTATGGATTATCGTATGAAGTCATGATTGGCACATTCGGAATCGGGCTCGATATGATTCACTTTTTTCGATTCTTGAGATGACAGGTATAACGGCCAAACAATCTGTTGAATAAACTATGACCATCAGCACCACCGGCTGGCTCAATCTTTCGTGGATTCTCCTCGACCTTGCCATTGTGGCGATTTTGATCCCCACAATATTGCTTCAACGCAGAGAGTCTGGTGCCACCCTGGCTTGGATTCTGGTGATCGTCTTCATACCCTTTTTGGGGCTACTCGCTTTCTGGCTGTTGGGAACAACCCGTTTACACCTGAGGCGCAGAAAACGCCATCGAATAGAGACACGCCTGGCACCGGAAATTCAACGTTTACAAGCTAAAGCCAAACGCCATTCAGAGCCCGATCTGGCCCCCCGGTCCTTAATCCACCTGGCTCGGCAATTCGATGGCAATGGCCCTCTGTCCGGTAACCGGATCGAGATCTTCAGGTCCGGTCAATTGTTGTTCGACAATCTGCAGCAGGCGATCGACAAGGCAACTCAGCATGTCCACCTCGATTACTACATCTGGCAGGCGGACAGCACCGGACAAAGAATTCTGCACGCCCTTGTGCGCGCTGCCAAGCGAGGGGTTGAAGTCCGACTGCTGATTGACGATGTGGGCTCGCGTGCAGTCAAACACGCTTTCTTTCAGCCTCTGCAACAGGCCGGGGGATGCATCAAACGCTTTCTCCCAGTCAATCCGCTGAATCGCCAACTCGCCCTGAACAATAGAAATCACCGTAAGCTGGTGATTATCGATGGTGACCAGGCTTTCATTGGTGGCATGAATATCGGTGATCAGTATGCGGCCATCAGTGAACCATGGATCGATCTGCATGCACGCGTGGAAGGGCCGGTGGTGCATTCCATACAAGAGACCTTCTGCCAGGACTGGTTTCATGCCTCGGCTGAAGATTTGGTCAGACGCGACTATTTTCCGCAACCGACACACTATGGACCGGTTCATGCACAGTTACTATCGAGCGGACCGGCAGACGAACGCTGGAAAAGTATTCATCTGTTCATCTTCACCGCAATCACCCTTGCCCGGCAGAAGGTATTCATCGAAACACCCTACTTCGTTCCTGACCAACCGATACTGCTCGCGTTACGAACCGCAGCCCTTAGAGGCATCGATGTACGCTTACTCCTACCCAGCCAATCGGATCATCCACTTGTACTCCATGCGGGACGTTCATTTCAGGATCAACTGCTGGAGGCCGGGGTAAAAATATTCGAACTGAAAAACAGCATGACACACGCAAAAACCATTACCATTGACGGATACCTCTCCACCATCGGCTCAGCCAATCTCGACCAACGCAGCTTTCGCTTGAATTTTGAATCCAACTTGTTTTTTCTGGACCAGGCCATAACCAGTCAAATGGAGCAGGACTTCGTAAAACTCTGCGCCACAGCGGATGAAATCAAGCTCGATTACAGGAAGAGCCTACCCCGATCAAGAAGAATGGTTGAGTCGGCGTGTAGGCTCTTATCACCACTGTTGTAAAGAGGCTTTGAGTGGTTATCAATCAGCAACTGCCGCCTTATAAGCATGCCAACTAGCATGACCCAACAGAGGCATGATGATAAGCAGACCGATAAACCCGGTAACCATTCCGACAATGGTCAATAAGGCAATTATAAAAGCCCAGCGGGCCATCACTGCCGGGTTCTTATGAACCACTCTCAAACTGGTCATCGCAGCGGTTATCACATCGATCTTACGCTCGACCAGCATCGGTATTGATACCACGCTGATACTGAAGACCAGTGCCGCCAGTGCAAAACCCACCACGGCGTAGAGAACCATGAAACCTGGATCCGACAGGGCCTGCCAACTCAACAGATCGTTGAATGGTCCGAATGTCGGCAGGGAAAGAGCAACCAGCAATCCGGTCAACCTACCCCAGGCAACCATCACGATACCCAGGATCAGACCAAACAGCAGCACCGCCCAGCCATTATTTTTCCAACTGTAGACGATTGATTTGAAGCCAACAGGCTCGCCTTGCTGAATGCGTCTGCTGATCTCATAGAAACCCAATGCGAACACCGGAGCGACAAGTAAGAATCCTGTGACGAAAGTGATCGTCAACAGCGGCGTGTTCCAGCTTGCTGAGACCAGGGCATAACCTGCCACAACAAACAGCAACCCAAGCGTCAGACTCGGCAAGCTAGCCTGTCGAAAATCCTGCCAGCCATTACGCAACCAGTCGTATGGTGCCCGTTCACTCAGAGTGCGGACCTCAGGTGTGTTGGAACTGTTTAACCTTTCAGAATATGTAGTATCCATTTTCTCCTCCGACTCGCTTCATCTGCGATATCAGTCTATTGAATCTTAGTCACATCCATATTGACTCTTCTGTCTCAATTTCAGTTCTTCAATTTGAGTCGTATTTCGTCGCTGAATATTTCGATTATTCCGATCATCAGAATGATCATATCCACGCAATACCCAAAGGAAGGGGTAGTTGAAGAGGAAGGTTTACTGACTGAAAGCCTCTCTCCCTTGATGGGAGAGGGGTTGGGGAGAGGGTGTACGCGAAGCGTTAGAGCAGACCAAAGAAAAGCTTACTCAACTCTTACACCTATCTCATTGAGATTTCATATAGGGAAATGAGCCATGCTACCCCTGTCCCCCAAGGGGAGAGGGGAGTTCATATATCTGCCTAACTGACAGTCGGACAATTATTGCAGCCTTATCGACCTTAGGGCTTGTAAGAACCTTGCAGCCGAGCCTCAAGCGGGAGTTCTGCATAGTTCGGATCCATCGAACCAGGATGCGCGGCACGCATGGTTCCCCTTACAAGCAACAGCAGGGCAAATGCGATCAGTCCGATCTTCAGCAGTATCACACTACCGGTCATCGCCAAAAAAAGCATTGTAGTCAATGTCATGATATCACCCTCCTATTCAGTGTGAATCAAAAAGAGTCTGTTGACTGACCTAAGCAGCAGACTTCAGGCCACAGTTACGATTCGCCGGAACAGCAACATCCATCAAGCGTGGATTATCCAACTGCAGACCGTTCATCAACTCCACATAGGCCTGTTTATTCGCTACCTGCAATCTTGGATTGAAGAGCTTCTCTTCCTGGATGGTACTCACTGTCATGCCGTTATAGTCATGCGCCGGATAGACCAGTGTTTTATCAGGAAGCCTGAGTAATTTATCGAACAGACTGTCGTATTGATCTGCCGGATCTCCATTCTGAAAATCAGTACGTCCGGTACCACGAATCAACAGCGTATCTCCGGTAAGCACCCGGTCCGGCAATACAAAACTGTAGGAATCATCTGTATGCCCCGGCGTATAGAGCACATCCAGACGCAGATTGTCCACCTTGAGTTTGTCACCCTCTTTGAAATGGATCGAGACACATTCAGTATTCGACATCTCGCCCATTGCACTGGCACATCCAGTAGCATGCCTCAGATCGCCAAGACCGGTAACATGATCTGCATGGATATGCGTATCGACAGCCAATACCAGTTTCATCTCCATTTCACCGATCGAATGCATGTACTGGTCAACGTTAGACTTCACCGGATCGATCAGTAACGCTTCACCACCCATGCGCTCAGCAATTAAATAGGTGTATGTGGAAGACTCATGGTCGAAAAATTGACGAAAGATCATCTTGATCACTCCTATGTATTAAACCTTATCAAACCAATGCTTTTTCACGGCAATTGATATTTCTGTTCCAAGGCATCATTGCTATCAGTTTGGCCATTCCACACCAACGGGTTATCCCGGCCATAATCAAACCTGCTCCGATCAAGGCTCCTGTGAGGAAGAACATCTCATGCAATGTAAATCCAAACACCACCTTCAGGAGAAGTATGCTGCCTATGACAATCTGTACCTGTCGTTCCAGTGAGATGACTCCGCCACATCGTTTTAAAGGCAGACCTGATTGTTCCCAGCTATCGGTACCACCTTCCACAAGCACAGGATTCTGATATCCGGAGTCGAGCAACTTATCCACTGCCTGTTCAGCACGAAAACCACCTTTACAGGTAAGGTAGATAGAGGTCTGCTCCGTCTCGTTTGGCTGACCAACTTCCCGTGCCAGAGATTCTTTACTGATCTCATCAAGCGACAACAGTTTTGCTCCTGGAATATGGCCAGCTCTGTACTCAACAGGTGTGCGCACATCAAGTAGCTCTATCTTTACCCCCTGATTCTGCTTGGCAAACAGATCTGATGGAGAAATTGTTGGTACGCTGTTTATTGCCATTTGATGCCACCTCTACTCGATGATTGATCTTGTATTAAATGGTATGGGCAACAACCGCGGATTAAAAATCGATTTCTTTATGCACTATGCTCGAAAATTCCGAGCTTAAACCAGTTATAAACAACAGGGTTATTGCTTCACATACGACCTGGGTCACCTCGAGACCAAGCTTAAGCCGCACCAATCGGGCACCGAGATCACACCAGAAATCTCACAGGCAAGGAGTCAGCCACAGTTCAAGACGCACCAACTGATATAGGAATGAATTGGATATAAGGGCATCCACGACAGAACTCAAAGATAAAAGTCCATACAAAAAACCGTTCTTTGAGGGTAGTGGCAACCAGTTGACCCTACCTCACCAGCCAACGCAACAGGTCGCCATCAGCATTGAAACAGACAAATACCCTACTAAAATTAGACTAACTAAGATAAGAAAAGGGGAGAGGGACATGCCGATCCCAGGAGCAACAACAATACCGGAGGTAAAGAGAACCAGCTATGCCGGGGAAATTCTGCAAATATTCATTCCCATACTGCTTGTGCTCATCTTCATATTGGGTGTTTTTTTCTACCTGGAATATTCAGTCGAAACAGAGCTACTGGCAGAGCGGGAGAATAATCAGGTCCTGCTCGGCAGTCGAAGTATTACCCGAATCCTGGAAAACATTGCCAAGGATGTACACGTACTTTCCCAATCCACCAATCTTCAAAACCTGCTCAATGGTCAGGGCCCCCAATCCAAGCGCCAATTGGAGGAGGAGTTTCTCAATTTCGCCCGCAATAAGGCTTCCTTCGATCAGATCCGCTTTTTGGATACAACAGGCAAAGAGGTTGTACGGGTCAACTATAACCGGGGAAGCGTAGCCGCAGTCAGTGAGGAGAAGTTGCAGAACAAAGGCACGCGCTATTACTTTCGCGACACCTTTAAGCTCGATCCTGGCACACTGTTTATCTCACCCTTTGATCTCAATGTGGAGCAGGGGCGCATTGAACAGCCCCTAAAACCCATGATCCGCGTTGGCACTCCCGTTTTCGATACAAGGGGAGAGAAACGGGGGATAGTACTGGTCAACTATTTTGGCAATGAGTTGGTCGCCTACCTGAAGAGCGCAATGTCTGGCTCCACGGGTGGCGTGATGCTGCTGAACAGCGATGGTTACTGGCTAAGCGCCCCAAGCCCGGCCGATGAATGGGGTTTTATGTTCAAGAACGAGCGACGTTTTTCCACGCGCTATCCTGATGTTTGGCAGGAAATGCTGGCGCAGGACAGCAGCCAAAGGACCAGCGAAGCAGGCATCTTCACCTGGCGCACAGTCTATCCACTAAGCCAGGAAGCCACTTCCAGCACCGGCAGTGTGGATCCCGATGGTGCCAGCGGGGCAGCTGTCGGCAATCAGGAATATTTCTGGAAGGTGGTCTCTCATGTGCCACAGGAGATCCTCGATAGGGCATCGCTTAAACGCTTGGGCTACGGTCTGGCATTGTTATTGGCATTGTCTCTGCTGGCCCTTATCGGAAGTGTCTTCATGGCGTCTGCCCGCCTTCAGGAGAAGGCGGCCATCTTGAGTTTGAGAAGGAATGAGCAACGTCTGCGAAGCATCACCTCTGAATTGGCTGAGGGGCTGATCGTGCTGGATGCCGATGGCAATCTGGTTATGATGAACCGGGAAGCGGAAGAGATATTGGGCTGGCGAGAGAAACACCACAAAGGCCTCCCACTGCTGGATCAACTGCTCGAAGCAGACACAGGCAAATCGGGCGCAACCCCAATTGAAGATGCGCTTGATTTGCAAAAAGTCTATCGAGTGGAGGAAGGTGTGTTCCGCCGCCAGGATGGCAGTTCACTGCCAGTTACCTACACTGCTGCACCAGTCAGCATAGATGATACCCTGCACGGGGTGGTGGTCTCTTTTCAGGATATAACCGATCGCAAACGGATGCAGGATGAGTTGAAACGCATGGCAACCCACGATGCTCTGACTGGTCTGTGTAACCGTCGCATGACGGAAGAATTTTTGAAACAAAGCTTCATTCAAGCTCAGCGCTACAAAAAGGAGCTGGCGATTTGTATGCTGGATATCGACCTGTTCAAACAGGTTAATGACTCCCACGGCCACCAAATTGGTGACCAGGTGTTGCGGGAGGTAAGTCATATCATCAGCAACATGACCCGTGATGTGGACTGTGCAGGACGTTATGGGGGAGAAGAGTTTATTCTGGTGTTACCTGAAACTCCCGTTGAAGGGGCATTGGCCTTGGCAGAACGAATCCGTAGCCAGGTGGCCCATAACACGGTTATGGAAGACGAGCAGGGTAACCCTCTCAAGATCACCATCAGCGCCGGTGTGGCTGGCATTCAGGAGAAGATCCAGGGGCCCGATCAACTGGTATCTCTTGCAGACAGTGCGCTTTATCATGCAAAGGAATCAGGGCGGAATCGAGTGGAGCAAGCGACCCATCCACTCTGATGGCAACATTTCACACAGCTCCATTAAAGCGCGTCACTGATTCCGCTAGCACTCTCAACTTGAATTGCACACCAAAGACACCTAAGTGCTGTAGGTCAGAAGTTAAAAATCGGCTGGTCTTGTTAGACCATCGATCAGAACCAATTACTACACACGAGTCAGCAGCTGTGCGTCGCGGCTAATTGCAGCAGGCTACGGTGTATCTGATTGTGGCAATGGAAACCAGGAACGGATGACAATGTACAAGTTAAGCGGATTGTAAGTTCATGCAAAGGAACAATGCACGAGGAACATCGAGAAGGCTAAGTCTTTGATAAAAAATGGTGGCCAGGGACAGAATCGAACTGCCGACACGGGGATTTTCAGTCCCCTGCTCTACCGACTGAGCTACCTGGCCTCGGTGAGAGGGCCGTATTAAACCGAGGTTACCGGGCCGAGTCAAGTTGGATTGCCATTCCGGCACCAGGTTTTCCCATCGGAGGGTTGTTCAGGCCTGTGGTTTGTAATCCGGGGGCAGCTCCGATCCTTCGCCGAAAAAGAACTGCTCCATCTGCTCTTCAAGAAACTTTCTTGCCTTGGGATCCACCGGGCTCAGCCGGTTTTCGTTGATCAGCATAGTCTGATGCCGCAACCACTCCTGCCAGGCCTGTTTGGAGACATTATCGAAAATCCGCTGGCCCAGGTCGCCCGGATAGGGTTGCCGATCCAGCCCTTCGGCCTCTCGTTTCAATTTGACACACTCTACTGTACGGCTCATCTGGCCTCTCCTTCATTGTTTTCCGCGATCGGGCTTGGAGTCAATCTGTTGCAGGATCGTCGACACCGGCGCCGCCAGACCGAGATCCTCGGGTTCCGACAGGTTATACCAAACCAGGGAATTCTCATCCATGACCGCTTTGAGTGGTTTTTCCATTTTCAACACAACCGGGGTGATATCCAGATGGAAGTGGCTGAATGTGTGTCGGCGGGGAGCCAATAGGCGTAGCTGCTTCACCCGTAACCCCAGATTGGCCTGGCACCAGTGCTCTCCCCGCTGTTCCACAGGGCACTCGGGCAAACTCCATAACCCGCCCCAAATGCCACTGGGCGGCCGTTTCTGCAGCAACACATTGTCAGCTCCATCCAGAACAACCAGCAGTTGCGCTGAGCGTTCCGGCTTACTCGTTTTGGGCTTTTTACCAGGATACCGTTCGATCTCGTGCCGCGCTCTGGCGACACAACTGTTCGCCAACGGGCAGGTTCCGCATAGAGGTTTCGTGCGAACGCAGACCATCGCACCAAGATCCATCATGGCCTGATTGTAATCGGCGCACTGACGCTGGGGAGTCAGTTGCTCACTCAACTGCCACAACCTTTTCATCACCGCCGCCTGTCCTGGCCAGCCTTCGACGGCGTAGTGACGGGCCAGTACCCGCTTCACATTGCCGTCCAGTATCGCTGCGTAGCGTCCGAATCCCAGTGAGCGAATCGCACCGGCAGTGGACCGTCCGATACCGGGCAGGGATTGCAGGCTCTCAATCTCCTCTGGCAACTTGCCCTGGTATCCGGCCATCACCTGTTGAGCACAGCGGTGCAGATTGCGTGCCCGGGCGTAGTAACCCAGCCCGGACCAGTGGTGCATGACCAGATCCGAATCCGCCTCAGCCAGGGATTTGAGCTGCGGAAAGGTCTCCATGAAACGATTGAAGTAGTCGATCACCGTGGTGACCTGAGTCTGCTGCAGCATGATCTCTGAGACCCATACCCGATAGGGATCCCGGGGGTTCTGCCAGGGGAGGTGTTTACGGCCATGTTGAGCAAACCAGGCGAGAACCTGCTCAACGAATCGGCTGCTTTCCGTGCTGTCGGGCAGAGCGGCTGGGGGCGTGTTGCTCAAAGCAGGTTTTTCAGCTTGTCCTTCAACTGATCCTGCAACTCTTCGGGCAGCTTCTCTTCCAACTCTTCACTGACCTTCTCGTCGATCTTGTCATCGAATTTCTTTTTCAGCTTGGCCTTCTGCTGCTCTTCCAGAATCTTGGAGAGCTGTACCGAGAACTCGGGATCATTCCAATCGCCTTTGATCTTCACCGGTATTGGAATGCCTTTCAGGTCTTCCAGGGCCTTGCCCCCCTGCCCGGTCGAGGTATTCACGATCACCGGCCGGATGGTATATTTGAGCCGCTCCTCCAGCAGATAGGCTTTGCCGCTGCCTTCCAGCCGGATATAGGGGGATTTGGCCTGCAGGCGTTGATTGTCGACCACCCCGTTGATGATCTTGAGGACACCGGTCAGTTCGGAAAAATCGGTCTGTTCAGGCTCATTGAATACCGGGATCGGCTCACCGCTCAAACGGGCTTTGGTATCGCGGATCATTTTCGCCAGATTGAATCCCTTCACAGCCCCATCACGAAAGTCGAACGAAACATCCCCATTCAACCAGCGCTTGAGCTCACCGACGGTCTCCCCTCGGCTGGTCAGGGCCATCTCCAGATCACCACTGCCCAGCAGGGTGTCCTCCCCGGTCAGGTCTTTCAGCAGTGGACCCGACAATATTCTCGATATCGACTGATTCAGCTTCAAACGGGGCTCGGCGCCTTTCACATCCAGCTCCATATCCCCCTTCAGCAGGCCATCGTAAAAGCGACCGATCTCATGCTCCACGCTGAGCTTGCCATCGCGGCTTCTGAGCTTCACCAGAATCGCCTCGGAGTGGAGATTGTTGACCGTCAGATTATCGATACGGATGGTGCCGTTGAGCTTCAGCTTTCTTAGCATTTCGGTCGGGAACAGGGGCTCCTCTTTACCCCCTTTCTGTTTCCCCGGACGACCGGCAGGTGGTGGCGTCTGCTCACTGGGTGGAGGAAGATAGCGATCCAGATTGATGCTGCTTACGTCCAGATTGAACAGATAGGTGGGATCGGCAAAATCGACAATTTCAAATTTGCCCCTCAGGTTGGTCTGATCCAGGGTCGCCACCAGGTCATCCAGTTGCAGCTGTTCAGGATTGGCGACGAAGCTGGTGGAGAAGTGAAGTTTCTCCAGCACGGTCTCATCGGCTGTATCCGGCGCAGCCATACCGAACTGTTCCATCCACTCCCTCAGATTGAATTCAGCCAGCCGAAGCTCTCCCTTCATGCTGGGATTGTTATGGATATCGAGGCCTTCCAGACGGCCAGTGAGTTTGAGGTTGCCCGACACCAGGCTGAGATCCTGGATATCCAGAGTGCCGCTACTCATGCTGAGCGCCACATCCGACTGCAGAGAAACAGCCACGCCCTTCTCGGGCAAACCCTCACCGCTGACCTCGACATCAAGATCCAGATCATCCATACCGATCGACTGAGTGTCGGGATTTACCACCAGTTGGGTGGTCATGGAGAGCTTGCCGTCCATTAACGGCTTTTGGCTGCCGGCCGAGAGGCTGAACTTCAGATCCACCGGCTCACCCGGCGCCACCTCGCCAGTCTCCAGCTGGATGTTTTCCACGCTGTAGCGCTCACCGGTGGACTGATCGTCCCACACAACACTCGCCTGATTGATATTCAGGCCACCAATGGTGAAAGCGAGCAAGCCCATGTCTTTGGACTCTCCGCTCTCAGGAGCCGACCCAGGCTTTTTGTCTGTCGCCTTACCACCGGCCATATCCTCCCAGTTGGTGGTGCCGTTTTTGCTTTTCGCCAGATTCAACCTGGCCCCATCCACCTGAACCGTATCAACCTCCAGCAGCTGTTTGAACAACAGGGGCAGCAGGTTGACACTTACCGAGGCGTGATTGACCGAAGCGAATTCGGAACCGTTGAAACCAGGTGCATTACTCAAGGTCAGACCGTTCAGTTCCAGTGCCAAGCGGGGAAATACAGACAGGCCGATATCGCCATTGATGGTCAGATCCCTGCCGGTGGCCCTTTTCACTTCGGCAACGATGCGATCCTTGTGGTCATTGGGATCGACAAACATCGGTATCAGGATGATGGCAGCGATAACCAGCACCACGACCATCCCGACCAACCAGCCTAACACTTTCAGGGTCTTACCCATCCTCTACTCCTTATTGTTATCTTTTGGGCCAGGGGTGGAACAATTCCAGCAAATCTCATATCCGCCATCGATCTGTTCACCGCAGGCCGGGCAGCGCCATGCGGCGGCCTTCGGGGCATGCAGGTTTAAAAACTGCTGTTTCAGTCTCCTGGCCTTGCTCAGGTCCTGGTCTTCCAATAACCAAAGCGTTGGGAATATATTAGCCGGTAGTTCACCCAGTGCGCCACTGAGGTGATCGTTGAGTATCACTGTTTCGATTCCCTGATCCTGCAGATAATCTTTCAGCATCTGCGCCTCAATCCGGTCCTGCGCCTGAAAAAGCTCAATCATCTTTGCCACATACCAACAGTTCAAGCCCCATGAATCCCGACCTGAGACAGCCCCACAATAACGTTATATTTTTATTTAAAAACATAGCGTTAATAACCCTTTACCGGTCTACCGGCAATCAGTCGGAGGGCGTCCTGCCCATGGCTTTCCACTCACCGCTCGGCATCTGACAGAAGCGATAGTCCCCACGGGCGCTGGCCGGCCCAGCCTTATGTTTTATCAACAGGTCGCCGCAGTTCCGCCCGTCGAGCTCCACTCGACGCAACACCGTGTATGAGCCACGATGACCGGTAGACTCATTATGCCAGTCAAAGGTTTCATCGAGTTTGCCCTGCTCGAGCGCTGTTTTCGCCACCTGTTTGGCCTGACTCCAATCCTCTTTGGTAAAGTACTTGACCGGGGTAAACTCCTCCAGGCGCAGTCCCAACGCAGAAGCTGTTGCCGTTAGCGCCATCAAGTTAAGGATAGCGACCAGGTTTTTGATTGTTCTCACGAGCCCCCCTGCAGTTCCACTTCGTCTCAGGACCAGGCTGGTCCCAGCGGTGTCTTGAATTGATTCAGGTGACAGCCGGATTGAGAGACCAACGGCCGTCATTTCAGTATTTGTCCAAGAGTCCTGAATAGCTTAAATCATACATGCTATCAAGACATACAAGAGAATATCCTCACTTTGACTGTGTAACATTGTGTAAATTTAGTGATACATTGGTTCCAATGCATGGGTCTGGCAGCCGGATCAGGATAGAACTGATGAACTATTCAGCACAGTACCACTGCGCCTTGCTGCTCCCGCATCACCGTTCATTAAGCTGATTGAAACAGTGCAACAAAGAGAATATGAGACACAATTCAACCCGATTGATCCTGTCACTGACACTATTCACCCTACCCCTCTCCAATGCGATTGCCGAACGGGGTGATTCAGTGATGTTCGAACCCAAAGCACATCCGTTTACCGAGCCACCGCCAGAACAGCAGAGCGAGGCTGAGAAATGCCAGCAGTTGCAGCAGCAGATCGAAGCGCTGAAGGGCAAACCGCAACGTCGCCACGCAGCGATTGAACGGCACAAAAAGAGCTGTTTGAAATAGCCTGTCGCCCGAATAAGCGGGTTGTCAGTGACAGGCCGTTGAGGGGAATGAATGGAGCGGGTGATGGGAATCGAACCCACGTTAGTAGCTTGGGAAGCTACAGTTCTACCATTGAACTACACCCGCTGAGTGGCGCTTACGCGAATCCTACACCAGCCCAGACTCTAATTGCCACCCGCACAGAGCCGCACCAATCACACCGGCCCACCTTTATAGAGGGTTTCGATCAGCGCCTGATGATGCTGCGTGACTTTCTGCCGTTTGATCTTCATGGTCGGTGTCATCAAACCATTCTCAATACTCCAGGGCTCCAGTAACACGGCAACCCGCCTGATCTTGGCGTAGCCTGGAAAATCCTTTAGCGCACCCCGTATGCGCTTGAGCAACACCCCCTGAATCTTTTCGTCATTCAGGCTCTGCTCATTTGAGGAATCCAGATCAAACTCATCGGCCAGGCCTCCCCAAAGATCCGGATTGAGCACCACCAGTGCGCCCAGATAGGGCTTGCCCTCACCCACCACCATCGCCTGTTCCACCAGCGGGTCCAGTGCAATGGCCATCTCCATGTCCGATGGGGGAATCTTCTCCCCGTTGGAGAGCACCAGAATATCCTTGATTCGGCCGGTAATGTGGATATGACCATCTTCGTCGATACGTGCCTGATCGCCGGTATGCAGCCAGCCCTGCGGGTCGATCATCGCAGCGGTGGCGGCGTGGTTGTTCCAGTAGCCGAGCATCATGCCCGGAGTCTTTACCAGCAACTCATCATCTTCACCGATCTTGGTGGTTACCCCGCGCAGCGGCACGCCGACACTCTCCGGCTTGATGTTATCCATTGGATTGACACTGATCACCGGGCTGGTCTCCGTCAGGCCATAGCCCTGCAGCATCGGCAACCCCAGGCCAAGGAACACTTTGGCAATCTCCGGTGAGATGGCGGCCCCGCCACTCACCGCGACCCGCAGTCGGCCACCCAGCTTGTCGAGAATCTTTGCCGACACCAGATGCCGCAACAGGGGATAGACCAGCAGGCCGGGAAACCAGCGCTGGCGTCCCATGCGATACTCGAACTCCTTGAAACCCACCGACAACGCCATCTGAAACAGCATCCGGGCAAAAGCCGGTTTGTGTTTCAGTTGGTCCTGAACCCGCGCATAGACCCGTTCGAAGATCCTCGGAACGGCAATAATCGCCGTGGGTTGAATGGTTTGCAGATCTTCCGCCAGCTGCGGGATGGAACGGGCGAATGAGACCGAAGCACCCGCCATCATCGGCAGGTAGTATCCCCCGGTCCGCTCCAGGGTATGGGAGAGGGGCAGAAACGAGAGAAAGCTGTCCTGCTGATAGCAATCCACCACCGTCACCGAAGCGTGGGCGATGGAGAGCATGTTGTAGTGACTCAACATCACCCCCTTGGGTCGCCCGGTGGTGCCGGATGTATAGACAATCGAGGCAAGCGCATGGGGGTCCGCCTTGCGCTTTTGCAGCGCCTCACCACGGGGCGGCAACCAGCTCCTGGCTTCCCGCACCAGGTCATCCTCTCCCGGATCGGGCTGCCTGGCCGTCTCGAGTACCACCACCCGCCGCAGATCGGGCAGCTCCTCGACCACATTCGCCATCCGGTTCCAGCGCCCGGTATCCTGCACCAACAGCAGCTTTACCGCGGCATCTTTGAGGATGTAGGCGATCGCATCCGCCCGATCATCTGTATAGAGAGGGACCACCACCAACCCCAGGGAGAGGGCGGCTTGATCGAACATCACCCACTCCGGACTGTTGCGCAGCAGTACCGCCACCCGGTCACCCGGCTCCAGATCCTCACCACTCAGCGCCTGGCGCCAGCGGGCCACATGACGGGCCATGTCATCCCAGCTCAACTCATACCACTGTTTTTTGGTACGGTCGTAATTCCGGTAGGCAATCGTATCCGGGGTGCGACGCACCCGCTGGAAAAAGAGCCCATCCAGGGTTCCAGCCTGATCCAAGGGTATGAGGTCTTCACTCCAATCCACATTTTTCTCCTGCATCCACACCAAAGGCGAAATGCACTTGACTATAAAAGAATTAACCGCAAATAGACGCTAATCACCGCAAAATGACGCGAATAAATTTCACCATGCAGCCACTCGTAGCGTGGATTCCCGGTGATTAGCATTTATTTGCGGTTAATCTCTTACAGCGGCCCAACTACACCAATAGAATTGGGGCGTAATACCCTTAAGTCAGCACCATTTACCTCTGGGGCCTGTTAGCATTTTCTCCTTTGCATAGGTTGTCTCCTTGAGTTGAGGTAGAATCCAGAAACTGAACCTGACTCTACTCCTGACAGAGATCATATGAGATGCAGATTTACTTAAACGGCTTGGAAAAGCAAATTCCTGACTCACTGGATATGGCCGGATTGATTGAAATGCTCGATTTGACTGACCAGCGCATCGCCGTCGAGGTCAATGAGGAGCTGGTTCCGCGCACGACTTTCAGTGGCCATATCCTCAACGACCAGGACCGCATCGAGATCATCCATGCGGTCGGTGGTGGTTGAGTTGCAGGCAGACTTTTTAGTTCAACTTCTACAGATAGAATCCGATGTCAAACGATAACCAGACAGACAGCTTTAGCGTCGCCGGACGCACATTTACATCCCGACTCTTGGTGGGAACCGGCAAGTACAAGGACATGGCGGAGACCCGAGCGGCAATCGACGCCAGTGGCGCGGAGATCGTCACCATTGCGGTCAGACGCACCAATATCGGTCAGAACCAGGATGAGCCAAATATCCTGGAGACCCTACCGCCGAGCGAGTATACCTATCTGCCCAACACGGCGGGGTGCTACGACGCGAAAACAGCCATCCGCACCTGCCGTCTCGCCAGAGAGCTGCTGGATGGCCACAATCTGGTCAAACTCGAAGTACTCGGCGACGAACAGACCCTGTTTCCCGATGTGGTGCAGACCCTGGAAGCGGCCGAGGTTCTGATCAAAGAGGGTTTTGATGTGATGGTCTATACCAACGACGATCCGATCATGGCCAAGCGCCTCGAAGAGTTGGGTTGTGCGGCCGTGATGCCGCTGGCGGCGCCGATCGGTTCCGGCCTTGGGGTACGCAATCGCCTCAACATCCGCACCATCGTTGAAAATGCCAAGGTACCGATTCTGGTCGACGCGGGAGTGGGTACTGCCTCCGATGCGGCTGTTGCCATGGAGCTGGGTTGTGACGGGGTATTGATGAATACCGCCATTGCCGCGGCCCAGAACCCGGTACTGATGGCCTCGGCGATGAAGAAGGGCATCCAGGCGGGTCGCGAGGCCTATCTCGCAGGCCGTATGCCGGCAAAGCGTTTTGCCTCCGCCTCATCCCCGACGGACGGACTCTTTTTCTGACGGATATGCGTCCACTCATCAAATCGGCGAACTCCGGTGCGACAGTGTCGCACCCGGTCGCCAGCGGAAACCCGACCAGCGACCCTTATGCCCCAATCTGAGCAAAAGTCACGTCCGATTCGCAGCTATGTGCTGCGCCAGGGTCGCATGACCGAAGGCCAGCAAAAGGCCTACGAGGCCCTCTGGCCCCGTTATGGCTTGGAGCTTGAGAGTGGTCCGCTCGATCTCTCCGGAGTGTTCGAACAGACACAACCGGTCACCCTTGAGATCGGTTTCGGCAACGGTGAGAGCCTGCGTCAGATGGCGCAGCACCAGCCGCAGCATAACTTCCTCGGGGTTGAGGTGCATGGTCCAGGGGTTGGCCATCTGATGATTCAGCTGGATCAATATCAACTCAACAACGTCCGCATCCTCAAACAGGATGCCATGGAGCTGCTGCGCCACCACCTTCAGCCCGGCTCTCTGCAACGGGTGCAGCTCTACTTTCCAGACCCATGGCATAAACGCAAACACAACAAACGGCGCATCGTGCAGGATGAGTTTGCCGAACTGATCCAGCGGGCGTTGATCCCTGGCGGCGTTCTGCATATGGCAACCGACTGGGGAGATTACGCACGCCAGATGATGCGCGTATTGTCAGCCCACCAGGGATTCCAGAATCAGGCGGGTGAAGGCAATTTCTCCCCCCGCCCCGAAACCCGGCCATTAACCAAATTCGAACAGCGTGGCGAACGTCTTGGCCATGGGGTCTGGGATCTGCTTTTCGAGCGGCTTGCGTAATGGGCAGCCTGACCCTGAAGCAGTTCCGCGCACCCCTGCTGGAGCCGATCGACCTGCACCTGCGGGCGGGCGAATGCCAGACCCTCAGCGGCCCTTCCGGATCGGGCAAAACCCGCCTGTTAAGAGCCCTGGCCGATCTTGATCCGTGCGCAGGAGAGGTGTCGCTCAACGATCAGGAGAGATCAACCTTCAGCGCCCCCCAGTGGCGCAGTAAAGTGGGTCTGCTGCTGGCTGAGAGCGGTTGGTGGCTGGAGCGGGTCGGCGACCATTTCAAGCAACCGCAGACAGAACTGTTCGAACAGCTGGAGTTACCGAAGGAATCGCTCAACTGGGAGGTCAGCCGCCTCTCCAGCGGTGAACGCCAGCGACTCTCCCTGATCCGACTGCTCAGCAACCAGCCCCAGGTTCTGCTGCTGGATGAAGCCACAGCCAACCTGGACCAGGCCAATACGGCCAAAGTGGAAGCACTGATTGCTGATTGGCGTAAACGACATCAGGTGGCCGTTCTCTGGGTCACCCATGATCCGCAACAGCGACAACGGGTCAGCGACCGCAGCTGGCTGATCGAATCGGGACGACTCAGGGAGGCCTCTTGAACCTGATCCTGCTGACCCCCCTCGATCTTGCCATCGCCGCAACCCTGGTGGTGGCACTGGCGCTGATCTCACTGCGACTCTCCCTGGGAATCGAAGGCAAGCTGCTGATTGCCGCCCTGAGGACCGTGATCCAGCTCAGCCTGCTCGGTCTGGTATTGAAGTTCCTGTTCGTTCAATCCCATCCACTGCTGATCAGTGCTCTGGCAATATTCATGCTGTTCGTCGCCGGCTATGAGGTGATGGCGAGACAGCAGCGCCGTTTCAGCGGCATCTGGGGATTTGGCGTCGGCACCCTCTCGATGTTCATCTCATCATTCAGTGTCACCATCCTCGCCCTGATCGTCATCATCCAGGCGGAGCCCTGGTATTCGGTGCAGTATCTGATTCCGTTGCTCGGCATGATGCTGGGCAACACCATGTCGGGGGTCGCCATCGCGCTGGACAACCTGACCCAGAACGCCTGGCAGAGACGCCAGGAGATCGAGGCCCGTCTGATTCTCGGCCACACCTGGGACCAGGCGATCCGGGAGATTCGCCGCAACGCCCTGCGCAGTGGCCTGATTCCGATCATCAATGCGATGGCTGCAGCCGGCATCGTCAGCCTGCCCGGTATGATGACCGGCCAGATCCTCGCCGGCACACCACCGATGGAAGCCTCGAAGTACCAGATTCTGATCATGCTGCTGATTGCGGCGGGAACCGGTTTCGGCGCCACCGCGGCGGTATGGATCGGCGCCAAACGGCTGTTCGATGATCGGGAGCGCCTACGACTCGACCGGTTGGGAAAAAAGCACGCCTGACAGAGTGAGTAATTCGTCAATCGAGAAGCTATTCGGGCTCCCGCTCACCCCGGATCACTTTGATCACCAGCAGAATTACCGGAATGCCGTGCAACAGCAGGTCAAAGATATCGATTGGGCGATGCAGAGTACCGGCCACCAGCATCTTCAGCTTCTCCCACAAATGGGGCTCAGGGACGAATGGTGCCAGCCCAAGCAGCAGCGCAGGCAGTACGACCATATGCATGGGAATGCGATCAAGCCAATTGAACATCTCGTTTTGTTTCCTCTACATCAACACCATTGCCGCCAAGGCAGCCGTCCTTTTGCTTGATAAGGGTTCGGATCCTGACAGACAGCTGCGCCATTATTACCGATTTCCATGGGACTTTCAGTCCCGACCGCCCGGCTTGAAGTGTCGTTGCATCTCCAGCGCCATGGCACTCAGACCACCCAGCGACCAGCCCCCATCCACCGGCATTACCGCACCGGTGATATAGCTGGCCATCGGTGACGCGAGAAACAGTGCCAGATTGGCCACATCCCCGGTTTTGCCCAACCGCTTCAGAGGCACGGAGTCGGTGATCATCGCCCTGGCTTCGGCGGTAGGCGCCAGGCGCTTCATCCCTTCGGTGTCGGCAATCGGACCGGGCACGATCGAGTTGACCCTTACCCCGGACTTACCCCACTCCATCGCCAGCACCCGGGTCAGCATGTCCACCCCCGCCTTGGCTGCACAGACATGCAGCTGTAAGGGCATGGGTATGTAGGCTTGGGGCGCTGAGATATTGATTACACAGGCACCCGGTTTCGACAGGTAGGCATAGGCGGTGCGCAGGACATGGTAACTACCCAACAGATCGATATCGACCACAGCGGAAAAACCCGCCGGGGACATATCCAGGGCGCTGGCTGGAAAGTTACCGGCTGCTCCGGAGACCAACACATCGATACCACCGAAGTGATCGCTGATTTCGCCGATCACCTGCTCCACAGCCGACAGATCCCGCACATCGGCACAGCGACCAATGGCCTCACCCCCAGATGCTGAAAGAAGCGACAAAGCACGCTCCATCCGCTCTCGGGAACGGCCGACAACCGCCACCCTCGCCCCATTCGCGGCAAAGGCTTCAGCGATACCCAGATTGATGCCACTGGTTCCGCCAACCACCAATACCGACTGTCCGGAGAAGTCGATCTGCTGAGCCATAGCTACCTCCAGGATCCGTTATCCATGTAATTTTATCAGTTCTAACCTGACACTGATCCCAGCGCTGTTGAACGAGGTAAAGTTACAGCTCACCCAGCATGCGTTTCGCCTCTCTGCCGACACTGTTATCCGCACCCAGTTCGATGGCTTTATTGAAGGCTGCCGCAGCCCCCTCTTTATCGCCGATCTGAGCCAGGATGAATCCCAATGACAAGCGGATACGTTGAAACTCACCATCCTGCTGAATGCCTGCCAACAGGATATCGACCGCCTGTGCATTCTGGCCGGTATAGAACAGCGCCAGGCCAAGATCGTTATAGGTTTCCACATCCTTTGGGTCGATGGTCAATGCGCGCTCGTAGAGCTCAATCGCCTGAGGGTAGTTTTTCTGTGCGAAATAACTGTCCGCCAGCCTGGCGATCAGCTTTGGATCCTCCTCCTTGAGATCCTCGATCGTAGGGGTATAGCCCATTCCAGGATTCAAAGCGGCCTGACTGGGACTGGAACCGGGATTGGGCATTGGATGGGGGGCAACCGGAGCGGAAGGTGTGGGTGTCACAGCAACCACCGGTTTCTGTTCATAGTAGCTTCGGGTGATTGCGTAGACCATCAGGCCATAGGTGATCTGCGCAACGATGATAACCAGCCATGTGAGTGCACTGAATTTTGGCATATCTGTCAATATCTTAATTGTGTTTTATCGATTGTGATCCTGACGCTCTGTAGAGCGTTCATGGGCCAAGACTGCGCCCAGAGCCGGCTCCCTGTCAACCGGGATGCCCATTAGTTTTGTACATCAAATCCGAAAACAATTAAAATGAACTTAGTGACATTGGAGTGTCAACAGGCAGCTTCAAGCATCATAACTGAGGGAGTAGATCAGATGGCCAGAGAAAAACGCACAGGCATACCACCGGTTCCGGAGAACTTCGCGGAACTCCTCAATCAGTGGCAACAGAACACGCTACAGAGAATTGAAAATTTTGGCTGGCGGGTGAAATTCATCCGACGCCCACTGTTTCAGGATGTCACCATTGTGGTGACCAATCCGACCGGTGACCAGATCGGCACACTGGAACTGGATGGCGAAGTCAGCGTACATCCGGTTTCCGACTTTCGCCGCTGACCTGATGCTATCTACCCGGCATCAGAGTATGCCAGGTCAATAAGAGCAGGCTCACTCAATCACTTCATCGGCCAGATGAAGTACATCTTCCGCCAGCTTGACACCGATCTTACTGGCTGTTTTGGCATTCAGTGTCAGGCGGGTACCCAAGGGATCCTGCACACCGATCTGTGTCGGCTTGACTCCCAGAGAGAGTATCTGTGTCGCCAGGGAAGCGGCCTGTCCTCCAATACTCGGGATATCCGGGTTGACGGCCAACAGCAACCCAAGCTTGACCACATTGTCCGACTGACCGATACAGATCAGCCGGTCCTTGACACACTGTCGCTTCAGCCAGTGGATGTTTTCCAGGGTATAGAGCACCGGATCTGTCGGCAGCCAGATCGCATCCACCTCACCAGCCAGCCTGCGATAGGCCTGCTTCAGCTCTTTCGCCCGTTCAATCGACCTGGCGTTGATCTCGATACCCACCAGTTCCGCGGCGCTCTTCGCTTCCTGGACACTCATTTCACTGTGTGACTTGCTGTAGATCACCCCTAGTCGGCCAACCTCCGGAAACAGCAGATTCATGGAGAGCAACTGGGTACCGGGTGAAACCTCCGCGTTGATACCGGCCAGATTCTCCTGCCCCTCCAACAGGCGATAGCGCTGCCAGTTCAGCACCATGGCAAAAATCACCGGCACCTGCTGGCTGTTCTGCGTTGCGGCTTTGGCAAAGTAGGCTGCCTTGGCGCCAAACGCCACGATCAGTGAAGGATTTGACGACATCACTCGACCCAACACCTGCGGTGCCTGCTGGATGTCCCCCTGTAGATTGAAGACCTCGATCGGACGTTTCACTTTCGCCCTGAACTCATCCAGAGGCTGTTGGTAAACAGCCTCCGAATCCGACAGCAGCACGGCTATCGTCTGTTGGGCCGACCAAACTGGCTGGGTGAACAACAGCAAGATAAAAATCAGCAGATATCTATCTTTCATGACTGCTCCACCCTTCAATCTGAAGTGTTTGCATGACAGTACTGTTTTGAGAGGAAAACATGAATTGTTTGAGTGCAGCCGCCTGTTCCTTAGTCACAACCCCATCGATATAGCCCAGCACAGGCATATCGATCGGCGTCGATTCACTGATGACTTTGAGAGAATCAATCAGTCTCGGGTTGATCTTCCGAAACAACTTCATGTTGGCCTTGGAAACCAGGGCCACATCAACCTGCCCCAAGGCCGCCGCAAAAATCGCATCGGCGTCTTTAGGCACTTCAACAATACTCAGCTTATCGAATGCCACGAAGCTGTCGGAGTTGAGCATATGTGCCAGTAACTGTTTTGACCCTGGGCCAAGACTGGTCATGGCCAGGGTCAGTCGTTCAGGCCTGTTGATCTCATCATCGCGGCCAAGCCTGGCGACCAACAATTTACGATAGCTGTTTTGCTGCTGATGAACGGATTGCAACAGGGGATTAAAGCGAATCTCATCCGCATTACGTTTCAGGTACCAGTGAGGGGCAAAGACAAAAGCCGGGCGATCACTGCGTACCCGGGAGTCAAAATCGGTTAAGTGTGCGAACGGTTGAAACTCGATGGCCAGATCGAATCCTTCCAGCAGCGACTCCATGTCGCTCTTCAGGCGGCCAAGATTGTTTTGTGGCGAGTCGGGATTGAAGTAATAGAAACGCAACCCATCATCCCCGGTCACTTGACCAGGCACGATCAGCAGGTGTAGCCATAGCAACCACCACCCCAGGTTAAGTCGTTTCAGGTTATGCAATCAGTCTGCTCCCTGGGAGTGTTAACAGGCCCTAAGGCAGTTGGAAGTAAAACGTTGCGCCTGCATCCACTTCGGATTCCGCCCATACGGAACCACCATGTCGATGTATTATTCTGGCGACAGTCGCCAGACCGATACCGGTACCTTCAAAATCACTGCTTTTATGTAGCCGCTGAAATGCACCGAACAGCTTATCGGCATAACGCATATCGAACCCGGCGCCATTATCCTGTACAAAGTAGCAGGATTTGCCCTCCTTTACAGCTTTACCGAAAACAATCTCGGCTTTTTCCCGGCGACCGGTGTACTTCCAGGCATTGCCGATCAGATTGTCCAGCGCGATCGCCAACAATTGACTATCGCCCTGGACCACCAGGCCGGGCTCAACCTGAAAACTTACCTGACGTTCCGGCTCACTCTCTTTCAGCTTGCTGAGGGTGGCATTGGCCAGTTCACTCAAATCGACCTCACCGGTCTGCATCTCCTGTCGCCCAAGCCTTGAGAGTCTCAGCATGTCGTCGATCAACACCCCCATTCGGGATGCTGCGGCCCTGACCCGACGCAGGTAGTCGAGTCCGGTCTCGTCAAGACTCTCCTGATACTCTTCTGAAAGTACCTGACTGAAGCCTTCAATACTGCGCAACGGGGCACGCAGATCATGGGATACCGAGTAGTTGAAGGCTTCAAGCTCTTTGTTGCTGCGGGCCAGCTCGACGGTTCTCTCCTCTACCTTGTACTCCAGTGAACGGTTGTACTCATCCAGCGTCCGATGTGAACTTTCCAGATTGCTGGCCATACGGTTGAACGAGGTGGCAAAAGTGCCGAACTCTGCACACATCAACCCCTGCATGCTCAGGCGGTAGTTGAGATCACCGGCAGAGACCTCCTTGACACCCGCATCAAGCTGGTCGACTGCCCTTAGCAGACGCCTTGTGATAAACAGTGAAACCATGAAACCGAACAGGATGAAGATCGCTGCGACAGTGATGTAGAAAATCCAGATCCGGGTAATCTCCTGACCCCATTCGGCGGTCCTTTCATCGATGCGCTCCTGCATACCCGCCAATGAGATACCGCAATACAAAATGCCCCACAGCTCCTGGCCATTGAATACCGGTGTCACAACCTGCATCGATTGGCTCTGCGTCTCCACTGAGCCCGGCGTGTCGATGATCTGAATCGAAAAATCCGTTACCTGATCATCAATGAACTCACCTTTCAGCAAGGCCAATGCCTGCTTATCGACCGGCCTGCCCGCAAGATTACCAACCTGGTCAACCCGGTTGTGAGCCACTACCTGTCCCAAATTGCTGAGCACTGAGCAGTACTGGATATCCTGATCACCATCCGTGACCTGTTTCATCAGGTTGATGAGAAAACTGAAATCGTATCCGGTGATTGCCTGATTGGCACTCAGGGCCATACTGCGAACCAGTGAAGCACTGCGGGCTTGCATGGCTTCATGAATCGAGACGATATCCTCGGCCTGTTCAGTTTGATAGAAGTTGCTTATCTGCTGCCAGAACAACAGACTGATCGCCATAAAAAGCAGCAGCAATGCCAGGTTCATCGACACCAGATAGACCCGGATCGAAGGCAGCTTGCCGGCAGGATAACGAATACTTTTAAGTCCCATAGAGGCACAAGTTTAGATAGCACATTGAGTCATGTCAGCTAAGAATGCGTTTTCTCTTGATTTTTCTCAATCACCCTCCTAGGTTTACAACTTCCGTCATAGATTTGCTGGTAGATTTCAGCCTCGAATCACTCTCCAACCAGGGGTAATGATGCAGAGTAATGAATAGGAACAAACAGAGATTCAATATGTCACGCACTCTCTGCAAGAGCCTGATACCGATACTCTTCTCAAGCTACCCGCTTGCCGCCCAGGCAAGCGACACTTCGCTCATCACAGACCAACAGATGGAGGAGGCGGAGCGTCTGTTCAGTGGACCGGTTGAAGAGGACTACTACAGAACCGATGCCGTATTGGTCAGTGCCACCGGCAGTGCCAAGCCGATATTCCTGGCACCCTCTGTTGCCAGCGTGATCACCAAGGAAGAGATCAAAGCGATGGGTGCCACCACCCTGGATGAAGTTCTGGAGAGCGTACCCGGCTTGCATGTCTCTATGTCACCCTCACCCAACTATCAGGCCCAGTGGTCGATTCGCGGTATCCATTCCAATGCCAATCCTCATGTGCTTCTACTGATCAATGGCCAACCGGTTCAGGATTTTCATCAGGGGGGACGTCCCAGTCAGTTTCGGCTGCCTGTCAGTATGATCTCCAGGGTCGAGGTGATCCGGGGCCCCGGCTCGGCGGTCCATGGTGCCGACGCCTTTGCAGGCACCATCAATGTCATCACTAAAGATGGCCAGGAGATCGCTGGAACACAAGGCGGATACCGGGGTGGCTCCTTTGCAAGAAAGGATGCCTGGGCGATGACTGGCGGCCAATACCAGGGCTGGGACATTGCCATGACCCTGGATATGATGAAATCGGATGGGGATGACGAACGAATCATCGAGCGGGATTTTCAGACCCTGCTGGATGAGGGCTTCAATACCTCCGCTTCACTGGCCCCCCGCGCCATGGATACCCAGCACAACATCCTGAATGCCTATCTTGGTCTGAACCGGGAGAATTGGCAGATCTATCTGTGGGGCTGGCGGGAGAACGATCGTGGTGCCGGTGCGGGTCTGGCCAATGCCATGGCTGACGGTAACCGTCTTGAAAGTGATGTCGTGCTGGGAAGTGTCGCCTACCATAACGATCACTGGTTTGACGGCTGGGAGTTCGATTTAGACTTCAACTATTTCTACCATCAGGCAATAACCAACCTGCAACTCTTTCCCCCAGGATCCGTACTGCCGATTGGCAGCGACGGTAATCTCAGCTTCACCAATCCCGCCGGATTCACCCTGTTCACGGATGGCTTTATCGGCTTTCCAATCCGCACCCAGAACCAATACAGCACAGAGGCTGTCGCCCTGTATGACGGCATCGCTCAACATCAAATGCGCTTCTCGGTTGGCTATCAATATACGGATGTTACCTATAAGGCGTACCAGAACTGGGGACCCGGCGTCCTGGATGGCACGCAGACTGTTGTCGATGGCAGCCTGACTGATCTGACCGGCGATCCAAGAATCTTCATGCCCGATGTGGATCGCCGCCTCTGGTATCTCTCCGCACAGGATGAGTGGAACTTCAGCAAAGGCTGGGAACTGACCCTGGGCGCACGCTACGACCACTATTCGGATTTTGGCGGCACTTTCAATCCACGCGCCGCGTTGGTCTGGCAGACCCGCTATGACCTGACCACCAAACTGCTCTATGGACGCGCATTCCGGGCACCCAGCTTTACCAACATCCATGCGCAGAACAACCCCATCGGTCTGGGCAATCCGGATCTGGACCCGGCCATTCTGGATACCTTGGAGCTGGTTTTCGACTACCGGCCCACCCCTGATCTGCGATTGGCCGCCAATCTCTTCGCCTATACAATCGACGGCCTGATCGAGTTTCTGCCGGATCAAGGTGAGGCCACCACAACATCGCAAAATGCCAGGGATCAGAAAGGCCACGGAATAGAGCTCGAGGCAGAGTGGCAGGTGACCAACAGCCTGCAACTGTCTTCGAATATGGCCTGGCAGGACTCGGAAGACAAGGCGAGCGGTGACCCGGTACCGAACGCCCCCGGCCTGCAGGCCTATCTGGCCGGTGATTGGCAATTTATGCCGGACTGGGCAATCAATGCCCAATGGATATGGATCGGCCAGCGTGAACGGGCCAGGGGCGATAGCCGCAAAGCGGTTGACGACTACTCGATCACCAATCTGACACTACGCCGACAGGCCCTGTTTGAACATCTCGATCTGGCCCTGGCGGTACGCAACCTGTTCGATGAGGACGTGCGGGAACCCAGCACCTCAGTAATTCCCGACGACTACCCGATGAATGGACGCGAGATCTGGGCAGAATTGCAGATCAATCTATGACGCACGCCTCTACGCCCCTGACTAATAGCTTCTTCGTCCCACTCTTGCCACTGCTGTTTTCTGTGGCCGCAATGGCCAACCCACCGGTGATCACAGAGCAACAGATGAGTGAGGCTGAAAGCCTCTTCAGCGGACCGGGAGAAGAGGACTACTACCGGACCGACGCCGAGCTGGTAACCGCCACCGGCAGCGCCAAACCGGTGTTTCTGGCCCCTTCGGTGACGAGCGTCATCAGCAAGCAGAAGATCCGGGAGATGGGGGCGAGGAGTCTCTATGAAGTATTGGAGACGGTGCCCGGACTGCATGTCACCCCCTCCAGCAACTTCGGCCCGTTGATTACCAACATCAACATTCGAGGCATCACCACCGCGCTGAACCCGCAAGTACTGGTGTTGATCAACGGTGTGCCGATCAAGGACCTGTGGAACGGCAATCTCGGTCACCGTTTTGAGATGCCGGTGGAGATGATCTCCAGGATCGAGGTGGTCAGAGGACCGGGTTCCGCAATCCATGGCGCTGATGCCTTTGCCGGCACGATCAACATCATCACCAAGGATGGCCAGGAGATCGGTGGCGCCCGTGTCGGCTACCGGCAGGGGTCATTCGATAGCCACAGTGGCTGGCTGCAATATGGCGGCAATCATCAGGGTTGGGATCTGGTCGCCAGCATCGAGGCGTTGCAACAGGAGACCGATGACCAGCGGATCATTCAGCAGGATCTGCAAACCACGCTGGATGAGGGTTTCGGCACCCAGGCCTCCCAGGCTCCTGGCGCCATGAATCTGGATAATCGCCTGATCAATTACCACCTCGGCCTGCGCAAGGATGAGTGGACCGCCCGCCTATGGGGAATAAGGCAGCGGGATGCCGGTGTCGGTGTAGGGGCCGCTCCAGTGCTGGATAGCGAAGGTTCTCACGACAAGGATATCTATAACTTCGACCTGCTCTACCAGAATCAGGAATTTCACCCGGACTGGAATCTGGAGCTTCGCTTCAACTACAACTACGCCGACTATGTGAGCCGCTTCAATCTCTTCCCGCCAGGCGCAACCCTGCCGATCGGCGCTGACGGTAATCTGGACTTCATCAATCCAGTGGGCGTCACCCGCTTCAGTGACGGTTACATTGGCCACCCGTCGGCAACCAACCGTATCTACCGTAACAATATCATCGCTGTCTATGATGGCCTGGCGCACCATCTGATTCGCCTCTCAGTGGGTTACGACAGTATGGAATACAAGGCCGGGGCGAAACAGAATTTCGGTCCCGGTGTGCTCGACGGAAGCCCACAGGAGGTGGATGGCAACCTGACCGATGTCACCGGTACTCCCTATAACTACAGCCCAAATGTTAAACGGGAACTCTGGTATCTCTCCCTGCAGGACGAATGGGCATTGGCCAAGAACTGGGATCTGACCCTCGGCGCCCGCTATGATCACTACTCGGACTTCGGTGACACCTTCAACCCCAGGCTGGCATTGGTCTGGCAGACACGCTACGACCTGACCACCAAACTGCTCTATGGCCGGGCCTTCCGCCCCCCCTCATTCTCCGAACTCTATGCACAGAACAATCCGGTTCAACTGGGTAATCGGGAGCTGGATCCGGAGACCATCGACACCCTGGAGTTTGCCGTCGACTGGCGACCCACCCCGGACCTGAGACTGGCCAGCAACCTGTTCGTTTATGAGATCAAGGACCTGATCGAGGCGGTACCCGATGAGGGTGGCGCCAGCAACACCAATCAGAACGCCAGGGACCAGCGGGGACACGGCATCGAATTCGAGCTCGACTGGCAGATCAACCAGCAACTCCGGCTACAGAGCAACGGTGCCTGGCAACACAGCGAAGACAGTGACAGCGGCAAACATCTGGCCAACTCCCATGGATTTCAGTACTACGCCCGGGCGAATTGGCAGTTTTTGCCGAACTGGTCCCTCGACGGCCAGTGGTTCTGGATCGGAGAACAGAAACGGGCGGAAGGGGACAGCCGGGACGATATCGACGCCTACCATCTGCTCAATCTGACACTGCGTAAAGATCGCGTGATCGACCATCTGGATCTGGCATTCGGTATCAGGAATCTGCTGGACGATGAGATTGCGGAACCCGCCAGTTCAACCATCATCAATGAGTACCCCATGGACAGCCGGGCCTATTGGCTGGCGCTCGAGGTCAACTACCATTAAGCCAGGTCGATAAGCGGCTGCGGCCTCTGGATGCCGTAACCCTGAGCGAAGTCGACCCCCATCGACTGCAGCACCTCCCGGGTCTGTTGCCGTTCGACAAATTCGGCAATGGTCTTCAAACCGGCCACATGACCGATGGTGTTGATCGCATCGACAATCGCCCGGCTCATCTGATCCTCTTCAACCTGCTTGACGAACGATCCATCCACCTTGAGAAAATCCACCGAGAGGGATTTCAGATAGGAGAAGGAGCTGAGCCCGGCGCCAAAGTCATCCAGCGCAAAGTGACACCCCATCTCGCGGATCTCCTGAATAAAGCTCTCGGTGATCTCAAGATTGTTGATGGCGGCGGTTTCAGTCACCTCGAAACAGATCGATCGGGGCGGCACCTTGAGGCTGTTCATCCGCTCCCGAATAAACTCGAAAAAGTCGGGGTCACTCAGCGAAGTCCCGGACAGGTTGATAAAGAACAGCTGCCCCTGATCCCGGTCCTGCCTGTGTTCTCCCAGATAGGTGAAGATGGAGTTGACCACCCAGCGGTCCAACCGCTGCATCAGATCGTAACGCTCTGCCGCCGGTATGAATGCCCCGGGTGAGATGATCTCCCCATCCGGACCCTGCATACGCAGCAACACCTCGGTATGACTCGGCCCATCCACCTCCACCAAAGGCACGATCTGCTGCTGATAGAGCAGAAAACGATCTTCGCTCAGCGCACTGTTGATGCGACTGACCCACTGCATCTCATCCCTTCGCAGCGCCAGCTCATCATCTTCAGCGGTATAGATATGCACCCGGTTACGGCCACGGCTCTTAGCCGCAAAACAGGCCATATCCGCATTACTCAGGACTTCGATACCACTCTTGGTCATCGGTGTGATGTCGACCAGGCCGATGCTCACGCTGGTATTGAACGGCCGCCCCTCCCAGATAAACCGAAACGCTTCCACCGTCTCTCTGAGAATATTGGCCAACTGCTCTGCCCGGTCGAGGGGACAGTTGAGCAGTAGGACACCAAACTCATCGCCACCAAGTCGGGCCAGCAGATCACTCTCCCGTACCCGTTTTTTCAATACCGCAGAGACCTGTCGCAACAGCTCGTCACCGGCCATGTGGCCACAGGTATCATTCACCACTTTGAACTGATCCAGGTCCAGATACATGAAGGCGTGGGATTGGTTCGCGTGACGCGACTCTTCCAGTGCCTTCTGCAGCGCCTGCTCCAGTTCATGTCGGTTTTTCAGGTTGGTCAGAGAGTCGTGAAAGGCCATATGCTGCAACCGGTCTTCCGCCCGGCGCCTGGCCTCGCGGGACTTAGCCTCTTGCAACTCCCGTTCGATGGCGGCACCCAGACGGGTCAGATTGCTCTTCATGATGTAGTCGGCAGCGCCACACTTCATCATCGAGACCGCCAGCTCTTCACCAATACTTCCCGAGACGATGATCACCGGAATGTCGCCATTCGCCTCGTTCACCATCCTCAGCACCTCTTCAGAGTCGAAGGAGGGCATGTTGTGATCGGTAATCACCAGATCCCAGGATGGGTCGGTCAATGCATTGGCCAGGGCTTGCGGACTGTCCACACGCACATGGTGTTCAATCGTCCACTGATCTTTCTTCAGATAGTGCAGCAGTAGCAGCGCATCATCTTCCGAGTCCTCAGCCAGCAACAGACGTAGTGGCGGCTTATCCATCCGTCAGCAATTCCCCGGTGTCAGATTCATCGTCATCCAATAGGCCACCAACTGACCTATCAGATCAGTGAACTGGGTAAAGTCCACCGGCTTTCTGATAAAGCTGTTCGCACCCAGCCGGTAACTCTCTATCATGTCCCGCTGCTCGTCGGATGAGGTGAGTATCACCACCGGTAACAACTGGGTTCGCGGGTATTCGCGTATCGCTTTCAATACATCAAAACCACTCATTTTCGGTAATTGCAGATCCAGTAGTACAACTTTCGGCAGGGACTGGGCCTGATCCATCCTGAACAGGTAATTCACCGCTTCACTGCCATCACGGGCCACTTCGATCCGATGAGAGATGTTCGACTTTTTAAACGCACGTAACGCCAGCAGCTCATCATCGGGATTGTCTTCAACCAGCAAAATATGATTTTCGTTCATAACCGTAATCCAGTCGGTCATTCACAACCCATCCAGACCGAGAGTATCGCTCCGCCATGACCCAAGATGGTGCCATTTTGTGCGGTTACCGACATTGATCTGAGGCATTAACAGATCCTATGAATCTGAAGTCGATCAATCATCTCTGTCTATATCGTCCAATCGTCTGGAAATCTGTAGATTGGCAGCAGGATGGATGGGGAAGCGGTTAAATTGAACGGTGATAAGACAACAGGGGATCCCCCTGCCGGTGTTGAAGCGTAGCTGTGTGAGGTTGTGGATTATCCGGCGTGATCAACCCGGCAACCGGATCCAGGGTTACCGGGTTAACAGGCTCAGTTATTCGGTCAGTTGATACCTGGCGCCGCAATAGGGACAGGTGGCGCTGCCGGTCTTTTCGATCGGCAGATAGACCCGCGGGTGGAGTGCCGCCAGGGTTTCGCCGGGGCGAGGGCAGCAGAGCGGCAGGTCCTTTCGGGTGACCTTGTGTATCTCCTGCTGGGTGGATTGTGTTTCTGCCTGAGTCATATACGATTCTCCTCTGACCTGTCGATCAGACATAGTCCAACCATTCCGGATGGGATGCCAAGCGACCATGTACCAGGTCGAAATAGCGCTTTTGCAGCTCACCGGTGATCGGCCCCCGACCACCCGTACCGATGGCCCGGTTGTCGACCTCGCGGATCGGCGTCACTTCCGCCGCGGTACCGGTGAAAAAGGCCTCGTCAGCAATATAGACCTCATCCCGGGTAATGCGCTTCTCAACCACTTTGTAATTCAGCTCTTCGGCCAGCTCGATCACCGTCTTGCGGGTTATCCCGTCCAGCGCCGAAGTCAGATCCGGGGTATAGATCACGCCATCGCGAACGATGAAGATGTTCTCTCCCGAACCCTCCATGACATAGCCTTCAGCGTCGAGCAGCAGAGCCTCGTCATAGCCGTCATGCAGCGCTTCCTGCAGGGCCATCATGGAGTTCATGTAGTTGCCGTTGGCCTTTGCCCGGCACATGGTGATATTCACATGGTGACGGGTAAACGAGGAGACCCGGATACGGATACCCTTCTCCATGTTTTCCGCCCCCAGATAGGCGCCCCACTCCCAGGCGGCAACCATGCAGTGGACTTTCAGATTGTCCGCCCGCAGCCCCATGCCTTCGGAGCCATAGAAGCACATCGGCCGGATATAGGCCGAGTCGAGATTGTTCTCCCGCACCACTGCTCGCTGGGCCTCATTGATGGTCTCGCGATCGAAGGGAATGGTCATATTCAGGATATGGCCGGAACGAAACAGCCGGTCGGTATGTTCCTGCAGACGGAAGATCGCCGTGCCCTTTTCGGCATGGTAGGCGCGCACCCCTTCGAATACCCCCATCCCATAGTGCAGGGTGTGGGTCAGCACATGGGTTTTCGCCTCGCGCCAGGGAACCATTTTGCCATCCAGCCAGATGACACCGTCACGGTCAGCCATTGTCGACATCATGAAAACTTCTCTCGTTCAACTCTTCATTGTGCATCAGACAGGACCAGAGATCCTGCACCAGTGCCCGCTCTTCGGCAAGCTTCTCACTCTCCACCAGCGCCGGCTGATCCTGTAGCGCACTGCGATGGTAGACCGCCCGCAGCACCTTGTAGATCCCCATCATGCGATCTGCGGCTTGATTGTCGAGCAATCCCAGTTTGGAAAGCGTCTCCAGCAGGCGAATGTTATCCGTCCAGACCAACAGTTCTGGGTGGTGATGCGCCCACCGAAGGACCGTGTATTGAACCATAAATTCAATATCGACGATACCGCCCCGGCCCTGCTTCAGGTCAAACAGCTCCTGGTTGCTCTTATCCAGCGCGGAACGCATCTTCTCCCGCATCTCGACAACCTCACCACGCAGCTTATCCGGCTCCCGCTCGGAACCGATGATGCCGCGCCGTATCTCATCGAAGCGCTCAGCCAGCCTGGCATCCCCGGCGACCACTCTGGCCCGCACCAACGCCTGATGTTCCCAGGTCCAGGCGCTGTTCTTCTGGTAGGTCTCGAAGGTCTCCAGGGAGGCCACCATCATGCCGGAGTTGCCGTTCGGCCGCAGACGCATATCCACTTCATAGAGTATCCCCGACGGGGTTCGGGTGGTCATGATATGGATGAACCGCTGCGCCATGCGGGCATAGAAAACGTCCACTGAGACCGGTTTCCTGCCTTTGGTATAGGCATTCCGATCGGCACAGCCATGCAGAAACACCATATCCAGGTCTGAGCCGAAGCCCAATTCGATACCCCCCAGCTTGCCGTAGCCGACCACAGCGAAGCCGGTCTCTCCCGGCTCGATCCCAGGCGGTTCTCCATGTCGCCGCACCATCTCCTGGTAAGTCAGCTGAATCACCTGCTCGATGATGCTTTCAGCGATCCAGGTGAGATAGTCACTGACCACCATCAGCGGGATCTGATCGGCGATGTCCGCCGCTGCCACTCTCAGGCGGTTACTCTGGGCAAACTGGCGGAGCCGCTCCATCTGGCTCTCCAGGTCATCCGCATCGATACGGGATATCTGCTCGGCCAGCTCTGCGCTGAGCGCCTCCCGCTTGAGGGGTGAATAGAGCCGGCGCGGATCGAGTAACTCATCCATCAGGATCGGATGACGGGTCAGCATGCTCGCCACCCAGTGGCTGATACCGGCCAGCTTGACCAGTTGGGAGAGCACCATCGGATTTTCGATCAACAGGGCAATATAGGCGGTTCGGCGGGCAACCGCCTCCAGCAGATTGAGCACTCTGGGCAGGGTGACGTCGGCACTCTCGGACTGTCCGACCGCCTGCAACAACAGCGGCATCAACTGATCGAGACGCTCCCGGCCCTTGCTGCTCAGCTGACGGCAGGCGTGACTGTTGCGCAGGTGATTCAAAAGATGAAGCGCCTGATCCGGCTTACCGAAGCCATATTGATGGAGCACCGATTCGGCCTGCTCCTCATCCAACATATCGTTCCATACCGCAGCAAACGGCTGATTCTCCTGATCCGCTTCAGCCTGCGGGGCAGCGAAAACCATATCGAAATGGCCCTGTACCCGTTTGCGATGCTGCTCCAGCACCTCTGAGAAAAGCCTCCAGTCGTCAAATCCCATGGATCGTGCCAGACGCAATCTCAGCGTCTCGTCCGATGGCAATAGATGGGTCTGCTTGTCCTGCCAGGCTTGAATGCGGTTTTCCACCAGGCGCAGAAACTCGTAGGCTTCGGTCAGTTCCCGCACCGCATACTCCGGCAGCAGCTTACGCGCCTGCAACAGCTTCAATACTGAGAGTATGGGACGGATCTGCAGATCTTTATCCCGCCCACCCCGGATCAACTGAAAGGCCTGCCCGATGAACTCGATCTCACGGATTCCACCAGGTCCAAGTTTGATGTTGGCTTCCATCCCTTTCTTATGCAGTTCACTGCTGATCAGCTGCTTCATCTCCCGCAGTGACTCGATGGCGCTGAAATCCAGGTAGCGGCGGTAGACGAAGGGCCTCAGCATCCCCATCAGCTCATCGCCCGCATCCACATCGCCGGCAACCACCCTGGCCTTGATCATGGCATAGCGCTCCCACTCACGGGCCTGGGAACCGTAGTAGCTCTCCATCGCGGAGAAGCTCATCGCCAGCGGGCCAACCGTGCCAAACGGACGCAAGCGGGTATCCACCCGGAAGACGAAGCCATCCGCCGTATGGTTATCCAGCGCCTGCACCAGCTTCTGGCAGAGGCGGATGAAAAACTGCTCATTGGTAAGGCGTCGCGCGCCATCGGTCTGGCCTGACTCGGGATAGGCGAAGATCAGATCGATGTCGGAGGAGAGGTTGAGCTCACGGGCGCCCAGCTTACCCATCCCCAACACCACCAGGGGCTGAGCCTCCCCTTGTTCGTTTCTCGGCACCCCCATCTCGTTGCAACACCACTCATAGAGGTGCTGCAGAGCCAGCTCAATCGAAGCGTCCGCCAGTGCAGAGAGATCCTCCAGGGTCTCAGCCAGCTCAGCCAGGCCGGTCAGGTCGCGCCAGATGATGCGCACCATCTGCTCACGGCGGAATTTGCGAAGTTGCCTGCCCAGTGCCTGCTCATCGCTGATTCCACTCAGATGGTCCGCCAGACGGGAGGCCATTTCACCCGTCTCGAAACTGCCTCCCAGCAGGCCCTGCTGGTGCAGCTCCGGCAACAGTTCCGGAAAACGGTTGGCCACCTGGAGGACAAAATCACTGCCCTCCCAGACCCGCCTCAATTGGTTGATAAACAGCCGGTCCTCCGGTGGACTCAGTTCCGCATCAGCCAGTTTCTCACACCACTGCTGCCACTGTTGTTCGTGCTCTTGGTCTAGCTCCACGCCTCTTCTCATCAATCTGAATTATTCTTTTGGCACCGTGTTCAGGTTACACCGGCAACGGGATTCTACCAACCTGTTATTGGCCGCTGCTATCGATCCTGCGAAACCAGGCAGGCGGCACAAAGACTGGGGCCTGTTAACACGAATCCAATGCGCCCTGTTGCGCCCAGCGGCGTTATCATTCGCTCATGTCGAATGGCTACGCTACGCTCATTCTGCCTTGCTGGACACAAAAACAGACCCAGCAGGGCGTATTGGATTAGTGTTAACAGGCCCTAGCTGGGGATAACGATTATTGCCAAGGCGTTACAAATCACATAGGGTTGCTCTCTCCGCAAACTGGCGCCAGAGACCAGATCAGGCATGATCAAGCTGCAGCAAATAGCGTATCACTACCCACACCATCCCCCGCTCTTCGAGGGCGTGGACCTGGCTGTTGCCAAGGGGTCCCTGTTTGGCTTGCTCGGCCCAAACGGAGCGGGTAAAACGACCCTCATCTCGTTGATGACCGGTCAGCTGCAACCCTCAGCCGGCGAAATCGAGATCGATGGTGAAAGCTACCCGGCAGACCGCACATCGATTCTGCAAAAGCTGGCCCACATCCCCCAGGAATATGCCTTCTACCCACAGTTGAGCGTACTGGAAAATCTGCAGTTCTTCGCCAGCCTCTATCCCGCACAGGAGAGTAACAGGGCCCAGCTGATCGATCAGGCGCTGGAGCTGACCGGACTGACAGAACAGAGGCGAAGGCTGGCAAAACACTTCTCCGGTGGTTTGAAACGTCGCCTCAACCTGGCGATCGGTCTACTCAACAAACCGCGATTGATCTTTCTCGATGAACCCACCGTGGGGATAGATCCTCAATCCCGCCATTTCATCCTGCAATCGATCCGGGAACTGAACAAGGCCGGCAGCACCATCGTCTACACCAGCCACTACATGGAAGAGATCGAACAGCTGTGCGACCAGGTGGCCATCATGGATCATGGCAGGATCCTGGTGCAGGGTGCGCTCCGCCAGATCCTCAAACGGGACCCTCAGCTGGTCGTCGAACTGGCACCAATAGACGACCAGAACCGATACGCACAGCTGAACAACACCCTGCAGACCAGGGGCTTCAGCCTCTCCGAACTGACCATCAGCGGGTATCCGAAAGATCAGACGGAGATCGGCGAACTGCTACAGGTAGTGGCTTCACTCAACCTCTCTGTGGTCAATCTTTCCTACGGTAAACATACCCTGGAAAAGCTGTTTTTCGAATTGACCCATACCCGCTTGAGAGATTGAAAGTATGCTGTTTGCAGTGATCAAGAAAGAGCTGTTGCTGGTCTCCCGGGACATCCATGCCCTGCTGGTGCTGTTCCTGCTGCCGATCGTATTCATCCTGATCATGTCCCTGGCACTGCAGGACCGGATGGGCGGCGAGTCCAAGGACCGCCCTGCAGTGGGCCTGTGGATGGCAGCCGACAATCATGACAATGGGGAGCTGATCCAGCATTTCCAACAGCTTGAAGGGGTAAGGGTTGAAAACTTCGAAAGCCCGGCAGAGCTGACCCGCGCCCTGCAGCAGGGAGCGATCATCGCTGGCGTCATGCTGCCCGCACGGTTTGAGAAGATCATCCAGGCCCCGGTGACCGAAAGCAGTGAAAAACTGCGGGTGCTCTATGGGGCCACCCTGCCAGGTTCAATGCGTCGATCGATCCTGGGTGCGGTACGGCAGGCCCTCGGCGCCTATCAGGTCAATCAACTGTTCAAACATGACGACCTCACTGAAACAGAGCGCCAGCAGCGGGTCGACCATCTGCTGGGTAAATCCCTGGTTGTCACAGAGACACTTGGCGCCGAGACGCAATCCCAGCCCAATTCGGTTCAGCAGAGTGTTCCCGCCTGGCTGATTTTTGCAATGTTCTTTGTGGTGCTGCCGATCTCCACAACCCTGCTGACAGAACGCCAGCAAGGCACGCTGCATCGCCTGCAGACCCTGCCGGTACCCCGCAGCTATCTGCTGATCGGCAAACTGATACCCTACCTGGGAATCAACCTGATACAGGCGGCATTGATGCTGCTGGTCGGCATCCATCTGGTACCGCTGCTGACCGGTGAGGGACTGCAACTCAACGGGCAGAGCTGGTTGCTGCTGCCGTTGATCATAGCCACCAGTCTGTCGGCGATCAGCTTCGCCCTGCTGATCGCCACCCAGGCCAAGACCACTGAGCAGGCCACCACGCTTGGCGGAATCAGCAACCTTATTCTGGCCGCCATTGGTGGTATCATGGTGCCGACTTTTGTAATGCCTGAGCTGATGCAGCAGATCGCCGCTCTCTCTCCCATGAACTGGGCGCTGGAAGGCTTCTTCTCCATCCTGTTGAGACAAGGTGGATGGGCCATGGCCGGGCCCGAGATTCTCAAGTTGTTGGCATTCTCCGGCTGTTTGTTTTTACTTTCACTCCATTCATATAAAGGCCTGACGGAAATCAAATAATGAAAGGTTCAACGGATACTCAGTTCAAATCGGAACTCAAACAGATGATCGTTGAAGAGTGCCGGTTAGATGATTTCGATCCCCAGGATATCAAGGACGACGAATATCTGGCCGGACCGGAGGCTCGTTTTGGACTCGACTCCATCGATATGCTTCAAGTCATCGTCACGATCAAAAACCGCTACGGCGTACACATCCAGAATGACGCCGAATCAAGAGAGATTCTTGCCACCATCAACAACCTGGCGGACCATTTACGCCCAGAGTAAGGAAATGGAGTCAACCAAGCTTCCCATCATCGGATATGCCTGCGCATCCCACCTCGGCGAATCACTCAGCAATCCGTCGGGTCCGCACGGTGCAAGCGGGCAGTTCGGACCGCCCACGCTGCAACTCGATTCCACCCGACTGCAGCTGCCCTACTATTCGCTCGACGATGATTTCGACGATCCGGATCGAACCGAACGCATCCTCTTCGAAGTCATCGAAAAGGCTCTGCAGAGGAGTCAGTTGAGCCCAGCTGAGATCCGTCACACCGGTCTGTTCATCGGCTCATCCTCCTATGACCTGCGCGACAGTGAGATCGATTACAGACAGAAGCTTGAGGCGGGGGATCAATCCGCGGTGCCAATGCCGTTTACCGGTTACAACCGCCTGGGCGAATCGATCTGCCGCAAATTTGCTATCGACAGTGAACCTTTCAATATCAACTCGGCCTGCACCTCCAGTGCGAATGCCCTGTTGCTGGCCCAGAGTATGGTGCAGCAGGGTTTTTACGAGCATGCGCTGGTGGTGGGCATCGAACTCTATAACGAGACCACCCTTAACGGTTTCGCCGGCATGCAACTGATCGCCGAGCAGCGTGTTGCCCCCTTCGACAAAACCCGGGACGGCATCATCCTGGGCGAATCCTGCTCCGCTGTGATCATCAGCAGGCAGAGCAAAGGTTCAGCCTCTCTGATGCTGCGCGGTGGTGGCAGCTGCTTCGACCCCTACAGTATCACCACATCGAACCCGGATGGTTCGACCATCGCCCGGACGCTGGAAAATGCACTGCACCAGACGGGTACCGAAAGATCCGATGTGGTTGCGATCAAAACCCACGGTACAGCGACCTATATGAATGACATTTCAGAGTCGCAGGGGATTCTCAGCGCATTTCCCGAACAGACACCACCGATCACCGCCATCAAACCCTATGTAGGTCATACTCTCGGGGCATGTGGCACACTGGAACTGATTCTGTTTGCCGAGGCACTTGAACAGGGGTACATACCCAAGACCCCCAACTTTGAAATCTCCGATCCGGAGCTCTCTCTAACCCCACTGCAAGAGGATCTTGACGCTACGGATGGCGTCTATCTTCTCAACTATTTTGGATTCGGCGGTAGCAATACCGTACTCGTCGTGGAAAAGGTCTAATGGATTTGAACCTCTCTCTGTTTGCTTATGGTGGCTTTAGTCAGACTGTTGACCAGCAGCTGCCCGATCTGAACCAGGCGTTGAAGGCGCTACCCTATAAGCTGCCTCGCCGCTCGGATCGACTCACCCAGCTGAGCCTGTTGGGCCTGCACCAGAGCTCTGGCGATGCCGGTTTCGATGCCGGGATGCATCTGGTTCTGGCAAGTGGTGACGCCAACCTCAACAGCACCATCCTCAATAGCGAGCAGATCTTTGACAGCGGCACCCTGCCCAATCCGATCGGTTTCATCAATACCGTCAACAACTCAACCGCCTACCATATCTGTGTCACCCTAGGGGTCCAGGGACAGGCGATCAGCGTATCCAGGGACCACTGCTCCCTCGAGGCCGGACTGCAGATTGCGGCAACCCTACAACACAGCGACCCATCGCCGATCCTGCTCGGCACCGTCGATGAAGTACCCAATGATCCGGATCAGCATCGGCAGCGTTTGAACATGCCAGCGGCGACTCCGCTGGCGGAAGGCAGTTTCTGGTTCCACTGTGGCCACCCACAGCAACAGGAAACCGCCCTTGCCACAATCGAATATTGCGGACCGCTGCGCGACAGTGGGCGCATCGAAGAATTTCTAGAGCAACGTCAGATCAGCCACCACCTGATCGGGGATTTCCTGCACAACAGTGCGGTGAGTGAGATGCAATTGCCGGGAGCGCGGCTCGTCACCCAGAGCCTGGGCCACTATCTGACGCAAAATGCGGACTACCTGCAGCAATGGCTGGATCAGGCGCAATCCGGTGAGCGTCTGGGGATGCTGAACGGTACCGCCGGCAGCGACCGACTGACCGTCACTTTGATTCTAAAACACTGAGGCGGGCAAACAACTCAGCTTCACGCAAGGCGATCTTATCCAACTGGTCGGCGATTGAGTCGAAGGTATCGTCATAGCGGGCTTTGCTCTTGCGCGCACACATCAGGGCGAACAGCCGCCACTCATCACCGATCGACGACATCTCATCGGCCGCTTCGGCCAGCTGATCCGACGCCAGAATCTCCGCCGCCTCCTGCAGGAAGGCAGCATACATAAAGCGAAAACCGCCACCTCCGGTGCCGATCTCCTCCTGCATACGCACTATATGGCCGAGATAGAGATGGGCATAGCGCTCCTCCGCATCGACCAGTTTGCGGATGTTTCTGGCCACCCGCTGAATCCCCTTCGCCCCCGCAATGGGTACAGGACTTCGCTTGCCATTGATCTTGGCGGTGAAACGGATCGCTTTCGGCAGGACGGTTTTGAAATCGATCTCAGCGGGTACCTCGGCCGGGTAGTAGAGCAGCCCTTTGGGGGCCAGCGCGCCTTTGGCAAAACGCGCCTTGTTGAGACTCGGCCTGTCCACCGTCACCAGGTGGGAAAACACCGGATCACTGACCTGGAACGCTTCACCCTCACGGCCGTAGACCAGCAGATTATGCGCATTGAAATGGAAGCGCATATCCTCGGGGAAATAGGGCAGAAAGAAGACCGAAGTCTGCAGACCGACAATCCGCCCATCATCCAGCAACCGATCAAGCGCGGCTTCACCCTGGGCCGGTTTACGAAATTTCTGAAACGCCATTTTCAGCCCGCCAATACGCCGCGAGAGGGCACGGATGATCATCCGTGGGGGAGTTCGATAGGCGATCAACGGCAGTCCGTTGATTTTTACCATCGGGATATAGGCATAGGTCAGGCCGCTTGCCAGACCGAAGGCCATGGGCTCGGACACCTCCAGTCCATGATATCGAAGCATGGCGGACATGACGCCTGTCTCACAATGCGCCGCATGCCGGTGCTCGAGTGGTTTATTCATAGGTCTCAGGTAGTTGTTTGAGTGTATCACGATCGATACCCAGTACGTCGGCATAGCCATCCAGCTTCTCGGCCGAGAGTCTGGCAAAGCGTTGTGGTGAAAAGTCCCGTTTCACCATCCATTGAAAGCGACCTACCGCCTGAGCCAGCATCGGCAGATCCATACGCTGATGATACATATGAAATTCCAGTGCCGAGGTTTTTCCCTGTCTGGCCCGCTGATAGGCATCCAGGGTGAGCCGTTTGATCTCATCCAGCGCCTGACCGAGCACGATCTCCTCGACTTCCCACCCATTGGTCTCGGACGACTCGATCCGGCCGGAGTCCGACTCCGCATAGATCACCTTGGTCTCGCCACCCAGGGATCCTGCTCTATCCTGCGGAATGTCTTTGATCTTCATACCACGCTCAATAACATGAATGAACTGGAAAAGCGCCCGCTCTCCGGGACGAAACAGAGCAGCCGCTCACCGCTTTTCAACTGTCCGGATTTTAGCAGTTCATCCAGCATGATGTAGATCGAGGCGGAGCCGGTATTGCCCCGGGTGGTCAGATTGGTGAACCAGCGCTCACGGGGAATCTCGAAATCGAGCTCCACCAGCGCCTCGTAGACCTTCTCATCGAAATACATGGAGGAGATGTGAGGCAGAAAATAGTCCACCTGATCCGCCTGCAGGCCGGTTTTGGCGATCACCCGCTTGAGGGTCTCCTTGACCGCCATGGGTACGATGTTCTCATTCAGCAGCTTGACGTCCTGTTTGATGCTCATCACCGAGTGATCGATCAAGCCCTGCTGGGTGTAGAGCTTCCAGCTCTCCAGACTGCCATCCTCCAGCTTTTCCGCACCGGAGTACATGCAGGTCTCAAGCTCATTCGCATAGGAGTAGATCTCAATCCACTCGATCTCCACCACCGGCTGTTGCGCCCGCTGGTTGGGCTCGCTTTCGACACGAAAGGCACCGGCGCCATCGGACAGCATCCAGCGCAGAAAATCTTTCTCAAAGGCGATTTCCGGGTTTTTCTTAAGGTTTTCGATTTTGTACTTCGACTCGCCCTCGAAATGGCTGGCCCGCAATACCGGCGAAACCAGCTCCGAGCCGGTGGAGACCGCCTGTTTGAATTCGCCGCTTTTCACCGCCAGATAGGCATATTTGAGTGCCGCCGCACCACTCAGACAGATCCCGGATGTGGAGATAACCTCGCAACACTGATTCCCCAGCTCCCCATGCACCATCAACCCATGGCCCGGCATCACCTGGTCCGGAATCGAGGTACCGGAGACCAGACACTGCATCTGATTGAGCTCAGCCTCTGAAGCAAACAACTGTCGTACGCAGAGTGCGGTCATTTCGGCATTGCTGTGACTCAGCTCGCCACTCTCCGGATCAATCGCATAGTAGCGCTGCTTGATACCGTTACTGCGCAATACCAGACGCTTGGCACGGGAGGGTTTACCGCCCACCATGCCCAGCACATCCTCGATCTGCTCATTCTCAACAGGCTGATTCGGCAGAAATGCCGACGTATTGGTTATGTATGCCCTCATTTACCGCAACCGAATTCTTCCATGCGCTCACTCCCTGAACCGGAAGGCGCCTCAAAATATGTTTTAATCTGTTGGTGTCTTTGCTTCATCAGCGGCGCCAGTAGCGCCTTGAGAAGCATGCTCAATGGCACCACGGTGACAATCATCAGAATCAGAAATACCACATAGACCGCCAACACGGGTGTCCGTCTGGAATCACCCTGTTTGCCGATCCTGCGCAACAACTTACCCCAAATCAGGAAACTACGATAACCCACTTTTTCTGATTGAATTTGGCTCACATCCGCTTCCACTGCCTGCAGCCCCTGTAACAATGGGCCGTCGCTCCTCTCCGCATCCTCACCAAGCGCCTGTTCAATCGCCTGACCGAAGCGGCAGCAGGCCTGAATCTCCTGATCGGAGACCCCGGCGGCGGGAAACCCCCAGAAGGGCTCCTTTTTACCTGTCCACAGCCATCTTGGGGTGGTGACGAAGGAGGCCAGCAGGGAGCCCTGATCTGTCAGCACCACATTATCGATTAAACGCGCGCCACAGTCATCCAGCATCACCTTCATGGTCTCTTGCGCCCGTGTCCACATATTGCGGCAGCCGATGACCGTGATCACCGGTTTACCGTTGAGTAACCGCTTGGCCTGCTCACTCTGCAGGAAGCCGGTTATCGGCAGGGCCGGGGCCAGAAACCAGACCTGATAGGCGAGGATCACCAGGTCCGCATCGTAATCAGCATCGATCTGCAGTGGCATCAACTCTGGGGCATCCAGATAGACGCACTCTGGAAAAACATCCAAAAACCGGAAAAACGGCCAGGGAAATGGATAGGGATCCAACGGTCTGAGGGTCTCTGTTTTCAGCTCAATAGCGGCCGATTCCTGCAGCGGCGCACTGATCGACTGAACAATGCTGGAGAGCTGACCGGTTTGCGAATATTGAAGTACTAGGATCTTTTTCATATCTGGATTGGTATCAATCAGGCACTCTCACCGGGAACGCTCATGGCGCGGCTCAATTCGCCAAACTCGAGGCGACAGCTCGTTTTATGTTACCGGGTAACCCCATTCTCAGTCGGGTGTAATTCAACATGATCCAATTGTTCGGCCTGTTGGACCCTGTCAGCACGAATCCAATTGGCCCTAATACTAATCCGTTTGTTTGAAGCTGTCTCTCACCACCCATGATAATGGGCAGCAGCAAGCAGTTAACCCTGCCCGGCTACACCATCAGAGACAGGTATGACAACCCTCTGACAAAGGGAGCCTCTCACACTCTGCAAACCTCGCCTTGATCAGGCGCATGTCTGAAGCCCTGACTGGAGTTAATCAGTCGCCAGGTTGAAACATATGAAGGTGATGGAGACCGCCTCAGTCTGCCTATAGCGGGGGATTCTGTCAATTGAGCCGGAATCGGCTCAAAGAGGGGGAATGCTCACTTCAACCAGCGGGAGGTGATTGCCCCGCTGGTTGAAGGCTCGGATTGGTTAGAGTTTACCTTTGATACTGCGCATCAGATTGACGATATTCTCCGACATCGGTCCAACACGTTCATACTCCCTTTCCGCACCAGCCATGTCGCCGTTGCGCTTCAGGTCGGCAATGGTCTTGATCAGCTCGTGCAGCTCTTTATGGGGCTTCTCTATCTGATTGATCTCGCTGATATGGCTCAACTCATGTTTACCATGTTCGTGATACCACTTGCCGAAGCCGCACTGGGTATGGTCGAAGGCTACCCGTTCGTCGAGCGCTCCCTTGCCATCCAGAAAACCTCTCAACTTGGTCTTCCAGCTCAGATGGGCAACCATCGCCTGCTGCAACTGTTTGGCATGGCCATCGCCGATATTGAACTGATCCAGCAGGTGACTCAACTTGTCCACTTCGACCGACATGTCGGTACTCGCCTCATAGCTACGATCGGAATCCCTGGAGGTATGATCGGCAATCTGAGTAATCTCGATGATGTTGCGATTGATATCCTCAGCCACCGCACTCTGCTCTTCCGCAGCGGTCGCAATCTGAGCGCTCATGCTGGAGATCGAATCGATTACCTGGGTAATCTCTTCGAGTGACTGATGGGCCCGCTCAGCCTGCTCCACACTCTCAGCCGCCTGCTGTTGACTGGTCTCCATCACGGATACCGTCTGATGCACCCCGGACTGCAGACTCTCGATCATCTCCTGAATCTCTTCGGTGGAATCCTGGGTCCGCTTGGCCAGCGTGCGAACCTCGTCGGCCACCACGGCGAATCCCCGACCCTGTTCACCGGCGCGTGCTGCCTCGATGGCGGCGTTGAGCGCCAGCAGGTTGGTCTGATCGGCGATACCGCGGATCACATCCAGTACGGAACCGATCCGTTCACTGTCCTGGGCCACGTGCTGCACGGTATCGACCGCCTTGCCCACATCAGTTGCCAGACGATCGATACTCTTGGTCACATCCATCACCACTTGCCGACCGGAGTTCGCCTGCTTATCGGCCTCATGGGCCGCTTCGGCAGTCTGGGTGGTGTTCTGTGCCACTTCGTGTACCGTCGCAGACATCTCGGTCATCGCGGTGGCGACCTGGGTGGTCTGCTCATGCTGCTTGCGGATACCGCTGTTGGTATGTTCGGCCAGATTGGCGAACTCGCCGATCTGCACACTCAGATTGCCCGCCGAGTTGGAGACGTTCTTGACCATCCCCTCGATCTTGTCAGCAAAACGGTTGTAACCCTTGGACAGGCGGGCCACCTCATCCTCACCGGTCTCATCCATGCGTACCGTCAGATCGCCATCCGCGGAAGCGATCCCCTCCATGGCCTGAGCGGCGTTGCAGATCGGTTGTACCACACCACGACTGATCAGCCACACCAGCAGACCGATCACCGCCACCGATACCAGACCCAGAGCAAACAGTATCCAGGTCAGCTGAGAAAACGCTTCAGCGGCTTCGGAGCGATCTTTCGCCACCAGCAGCACGCCGATCGGATCACCGGAATAGTTGGTAACGTTGGCAGCGTAATAAGCTACCGGCTTGCCGCTCAACTCACCGCGCCCATATTGAGCTTCACCCCTGAGAATCTGACCCAGTTGATCCTTGGCAATCAGCTCATTGCCCTCCATGGTGGTGGCGAAGCGGTCCATACTGCCTTTACGCTCGATGTAGAGCTCCAGATCCACGTCATGGCTCTGGGCGTACTCATCGAAAAAGGCCTGACCAAAGGACATACCGAACTCGACCGTACCGATATGCTTGCCCTGGCTACTGACTGGTACCAGACCGCGAATTCCCAGACCGGCAACACCAACCTCCAATCCCTGAATCGGTTTTTTGCTGTTATTGCCTTCCACCACGGTGAGGCGGAAACTGGAGAGGTCATCGCCGAATTTAGCCGGCTTGTGAACGCGCAAATAGGAGGTAGCCGGGGGCTCATGAAACTGGAACTGACGCACGCCGTACTCTTTCTTCAGCTTGGCGAAGCCGGGCACGAACAGGTCGTGCAGGGTCTCCCGGTCCTTGTCGGCAAATGCCTCCTGGACATCAGGGATACCGGCCACAAGGGCACTCATCGCTCGCGCCAGGCGCCCTTCCGAATCGATACCAGCAACCACATTCTGGTAGATTTCATTCATCTCATTCTTCTCGGAGGTACTCAGAATACCTCCCATGTAGTTGAATGTGGTGACAAGGGTAATAGCCAGAACAACCATTACAGCAACAACGGTAGCAATCACAAACCGCGCGGAAATGCCGATATTGCGGAACATTTTTTAACACCTCAGGAAAGAATTGCGCGTCCCTGTGCGTTAATTACTCAGCCATAAGAGGTAACGGCAAAATCCGAAATTTATTTAGCTTCCTATACAGAATTCACAAAAAAACCCCGACTCCTGACGAAGACGGGGTTTTCAGAGGCGATTCAGGGCCGGTCATCCGGCCCCAAGCGCGTTGAGAGGCAATTACATCATGCCGCCCATACCACCCATACCGCCCATATCACCCATCGGAGGAGCGGCTGCTTCATCCTTAGGCTCATCGGCAACCATGCACTCGGTGGTGACCATCAAACCGGCAACGGAAGAGGCATTCTGCAGTGCGGAACGGGTAACCTTGGTGGGATCCAGGATACCCATCTCCATCATGTCACCATAGGTGTCATTGGAGGCATTGAAGCCGAAGTTGCCTTCGCCACCGCGCACCTTGTCCAGAACCACGGAGGGCTCGCCACCGGCATTGGCAACGATCTGACGCAGCGGCTCTTCCATGGAGCGGCGTGCAATACCGATACCGACATCCTGATCGTGATTTTCACCTGTCAGATCGGCCAGTGCAGAGAGTGAACGAACCAGCGCCACACCACCACCGGGGACAACCCCCTCTTCAACGGCGGCACGGGTTGCATGCAGCGCATCTTCAACACGCGCTTTCTTCTCTTTCATCTCAACCTCGGTGGCGGCACCGACTTTGATCACCGCAACACCGCCAGCCAGCTTGGCAACCCGCTCCTGCAGCTTTTCACGGTCATAGTCGGAAGAGGTCTCTTCGATCTGTGAACGAATCTGTTCGACGCGGGCTTTGATATCACCTTCCACGCCAGCGCCATCGATGACGGTGGTCTCTTCTTTGGTGATGGTCACTTTCTTGGCGCTGCCCAGGTCATCCAGAGTAGCCTTCTCGAGTGACAGACCCACCTCTTCAGAGATCACGGTACCACCGGTCAGGATCGCGATATCCTGCAGCATGGCTTTGCGACGATCGCCGAAACCAGGTGCTTTGACCGCAGTCACTTTAACGATTCCGCGCAGGTTGTTGACCACCAGTGTGGCCAGGGCTTCGCCTTCCACGTCTTCAGCGATGATCAGCAGTGGCTTACCGGCTTTGGCTACGCCTTCCAGTACGGGCAGCAGGTCTCGGATGTTGGAGATCTTTTTGTCGTGCAGCAGGATGAACGGCTCGTCCAGTTCAGCGGCCTGGTTCTGCTGATTGGTGACAAAATAGGGGGAGAGGTAGCCGCGATCGAACTGCATACCCTCAACAACGTCGAGTTCATTCTGCAGAGCAGAACCCTCTTCAACGGTGATGACACCCTCTTTACCGACTTTCTGCATCGCTTCAGCGATGATGTCACCCACATTGGCGTCGGAGTTGGCGGAGATGGTGCCTACCTGAGCGATCTCCTTGTCATCGGAACAGGGGCGGGAGATATTCTTCAGCTCTTCGACCGCCGCCACGACAGCTTTGTCGATGCCACGCTTCAGATCCATCGGGTTCATACCGGCAGCAACCGCTTTCAGGCCTTCGCGAACCATCGCCTGAGCCAGCACGGTCGCTGTGGTGGTGCCGTCACCGGCCACATCGGAAGTCTGCGAGGAGACCTCTTTGACCATCTGTGCGCCCATGTTCTCGAACTTGTCGGCGAGTTCGATCTCTTTCGCCACTGAGACACCGTCTTTGGTCACAGTCGGTGCACCAAAACTCTTCTCGAGGACCACGTTGCGACCCTTCGGGCCGAGGGTTACCTTGACCGCGTTGGCCAGGATGTTAACGCCCTTGATCATACGTTGACGGGCGTCATCACCAAATTGTACTTCTTTTGCACTCATGTCTTAATTTCCTTGGAAAATGTTGAGATTCGTCATCAGGCTCTGCCTGATCGGGTCATCGCTGATACGGGATCAGCCCTCGATCACACCCATGATGTCTTCTTCGCGCATGACCAGAACTTCCTCGCCACCCACTTTCACTTCGGTACCGGAGTATTTGCCGAACAGGACTCTGTCTCCGACTTTGACATCCAGCGGACGGGACTCGCCGCTGTTGGTTACTTTGCCGTTACCCACGGCCAGCACTTCACCCTCTACGGGCTTCTCAGTGGCTGCATCAGGGAGCACGATGCCACCTGGGCTGGTGCGCTCTTCTTCCATACGACGAACGATTACGCGATCGTGCAGCGGACGAATATTCATCGACTGTTTCTCCTAAGCTAAATATTTGGTGTTTTTAATCGAATGATTTGATTTGTCAGTTGGCAAGCTTGTTAGCACTCGCCTTTACTGAGTGCTAATAATAGAGGCAAAACTCCGAGAGTCAAGGCCGTCGCGGAATATTTTCAGACTCCCGCTTGAGTTCGGAATCAATTTACCGCTATTTTGTGTGATAATAGAGAGCTTGATAATGATAAGGGGAGGCAATTCCGGACAGCCAGCGTGATCCAATCACCATGGCCGACCACGCTTTTTTTCAAATTTCCAACATCAATACCATCACCCTGCATTACCATTCAATGCAGTGCAACTCATCAGCCATACTCCGGGAGATCACCATGGCAGACGCGAAGCCAGAGAAAAAAGAGAAAAGTAAGAAGCCTAAGAAGATCGACAACAAAGTCTATGAGAAAGAGCTTTTTAAGCTTCAATTGGAGCTGGTCAAACTCCAGGAGTGGATAAAACACAAAGGCCTGAAGGTCGTTGTCATCTTCGAAGGTCGCGATGCCGCTGGCAAAGGGGGCGTGATCAAACGTATCACCCAGCACCTCAACCCACGCATCTGTCGCGTTGTCGCCCTGCCGGCCCCAACCGAACGGGAACAGACCCAATGGTATTTTCAACGCTATGTCCCCCATCTACCCGCAGCCGGTGAGATGGTGCTGTTCGACCGCAGTTGGTACAACCGCGCCGGTGTTGAAAAGGTCATGGGATTCTGTAATGCGGATGAGTATCAGGAGTTCATGCGCTCCTGCCCGGAATTCGAAAGAATGCTGGTGCGTTCAGGCATCATACTTCTGAAATACTGGTTCTCAGTCTCTGACGAAGAGCAGGAACGTCGATTCCAGAGTCGCCTGGAAGAGCCACACAAACGTTGGAAACTGAGTCCGATGGATCTGGAGTCACGCTCCCGCTGGCTTGAATACTCAAGGGCCAAGGATGAGATGTTCGCCCACACCGATATCAAGCAGGCCCCCTGGTACGTGGTCCACTCAGACGTCAAAAAGCATGCTCGGCTGAACTGTATCGCCCATCTGCTGGACCAGATTCCCTACGAGGACCTGACACCGGAGTCTATCGAACTGCCGCATCGCACGGAAAACACCGGCTATGTCAGACCACCGATCACCGATCAGACTTTCGTACCGGACGTCTATCCCTAACCTACCGACCCGCAGGCCAGGCATCCATGAGATGACTGGCCCACATCAGGGTGGGGCCTCGCCCCACCCATAATCGTCGACAGTTACTCGTCCTCGCGACGAAACTCCCCTTCGATCACCCGTTTCCGCTCACCGCTCTGTGGCTCATAATGGTCCGATTGCATCGGACGCATGACTCCACTACTCTGTAGGCCGACGGTCAATAACCAGCGTCTGACCCAAGGAATGAGGAAGATGAAGCCTACGATATCGGTAACGAACCCGGGCAACAGCAGCAGAAAACCACAGACCAGCAATACCGCGCCCTCCATCATATCGATGGCCGGCACCTCGCCGCGATCCATGGCATCCCGCACCCGGCCAAAGGTGGAAACACCCTGGGCACGCACCATCCAGCCGCCCAACACGGCGGTAAAAAGGGTCAGGGAGAGAGTGGCGATCACACCGATCTGCCCACCCACCTTGATCAGAAAATAGAGTTCGACAAGAGGAATGCCGACAAATAACAACAAAATGAAGAACAGGGGATTCATAGGGCAGAGCTTACGCCGCCGTAATAAGTCACACAAGCAACAGTGAATTTCGCACTGAATATCATAACCAGATGCTATACCTTTAACAGATAGGACTTCACAGGGGACCAGAATGAGTATGCAATTCCAGAGTAAAGTATTAACTTCCTTCAAAACAGCAACCTGGATTACGGTTGCTGCACTAATCGGACTCACGGGCTGCGGCGGAACCATGCCTACCCTGGGCGGATCCTCGGGTAATACGGTAACCGGCGCTGCAGGCGGCGAGACATCTTCCGGCGCCAACAGCCAACTGGAGAACTGCGACGAAACCCTCGGTACCCTGGCCGTGGTGGAAGATCAGTCCGCACCCTGGTGGTACACCTACAGAAGACGCTACCCGACCCTCGGTACCACCGTGCCCGTGCTGCGCATGATGATCCAGCAGTCGAACTGCTTTGTGGTGGTTGAGCGGGGCCGCGCAATGAACAACATGATGCAGGAGCGGGCGCTGATGCAGTCCGGCGAGATGCGCGAGGGGAGCAATTTCGGCAAGGGTCAGATGGTCGCCGCCGACTACACCATGAATCCCAGTATTCAATTCTCTGAAAAGGGCACAGGCGGTCTCGGAGCAACCGTCGGCGGCCTGCTCGGCAACTATCGACTCGGACGGCTGGCGGGTGGAGTGAAATCCAATGAAGCGGCCACCACCCTGTTGCTGATCGACAACCGTTCAGGGGTTCAGGTCTCGTCGTCCGTAGGCAGTGCGCAGAACTTTGACTTCAATCTCTGGGGTGGCCTCTTCGGTGGTGGCGGATGGGGTAGCGTCAAAGGCTTTACCGACACCCCGGAAGGTAAGGTAGTAACTGCCGCTTTCGCCGACTCCTACAACCAGATGGTCAGGGCTTTGCGCAACTACAAGGCACAATCCGTCAAGGGTGGCCTGGGTAAGGGCGGACGCTTGAAAGTCGGCGAATAAATAAACCATAAGAAGCGCACAGCGACCGGCTTGAACCGGTCGCTGCTGCTCTTAGGCTCTGTTGGGCAGACCATCATCCCACTCCCGGTCCACCCCACCTCAGCCGCCAATTTCCAGCTAGTGAACCAGCGCATTTCCCCTAACAAACACAAGGGTTTACCGCAACAGGGATAGAATCCGCCAGGACCGTTTATCTTTGCTTGCTGAGGCCGGATAGTGTATTTTGCCGCGCATGCCGACCTCACTCCTGCTGATGCTCTGTACCGTCCCCGACCGCGGCACTGCCGAGCGTCTCGCCGGAATGCTGGTAGAACAGGAACTGGCTGCCTGCGTCAATCTCTCTGCACCGATCACCTCGATCTATCGCTGGCAGGGAAAAACCGAGCAGTCCGAGGAGATCCTGCTACTGATAAAAACCACAAAGGCGCGCTACCAGGCCTGTGAGTCGGCACTCCGGGCGGAACATCCCTATGAACTTCCGGAAATCATTGCAGTCCCTGTAGAACAGGGGCTGGATGACTACGTAAACTGGGTGGAGAGATGCACAAACCAATCAATTTGATCGTCCTGTTCCTGTTACTCACGGGGCTGGCGGGCACAATCCAGGCTGACTGGAACGAAGATGATCTGCTGATGCCGGATCAGGCTTTCCAGATCTCCGCACAGAGCGTTACAGCCGATACTCTGAAAGTCGAATGGCGCATTGCTGACGGCTACTACATGTACCGGGACAAAATCCATTTCGATACGGAAGCTATCGGTATCGAACTGGGTGAACCCGGCCTCTCGAAGGCAAAGATCAAACAGGACGAGTTCTTTGGTGAAGTAGCCATCTACCGCAATAAAGCGGTTGCGGAAATTCCACTCAAACGGATCCAGGGCTCAACGGAAACCCTGCTGTTGAAAGCACGCTCCCAGGGCTGCGCGGACCAGGGTATCTGCTTTCCTCCACACATGCAGGAGGTTCGTCTGGCGCTGCTACCGATGCCGGTGGAAAACGCCGCAGCAGAGAGCGCCATTCCAAGCCTGGCCCTGGAAGATAGCGCCCCCCTGTTCGACAACGGCGCAGAGGATGAACTGCTTGAGCCGGATCAGGCCTACCAGCTGAGCGCGAGAGTCGAGGATGGCACCCACCTGCAACTCGACTGGGCCATTGCCAAGGGCACCTATCTCTATCAGGATAAGATCAAACTCTCCCTGGCAGAGAATCAGACCGCCGTTTTGGGCCAGTTCGAACTGCCCCAGGCCAAAATCAAACAGGATTCGGTCCGCCCCGACGGCACGATCGGTGATGTGGCGGTCTATCACGACCAGCTGGCGCTGAACGTACCACTGGTGAGAAGCAGTACGGACCCGGGCGAGGTAGTCCTCGAAGCGAAATATCAGGGCTGCGCCGAGATCGGCGTCTGCTATCCACCGATCACCAAACAGTTCACTCTCAGCCTGCCCGGCATCTCCGCTGCCCAGGCGGAGGAGTCAACCGCCGTAATGGCCGCCCCTACCGAGGCCTCCCCCGAGCTAATCCAGTCTGAGACAGACCAGATCACCAACACCATGAAGGGTGGCTCAACCCTGGTGATCGTCGGCGTCTTCTTTCTGCTGGGTCTGGGCCTGGCCTTCACCCCCTGTATCTTTCCAATGATCCCAATCCTCTCCGGCATCATCGCCGGACATGGGGATAAGATCACCACCCAGAAGGCATTTGTGCTTTCGCTGGTTTATGTCCTGGCGATGGCGATCACCTACACCATCGCGGGTGTTCTGGCAGGGCTGTTCGGAGAGAACCTTCAAGCCTATTTCCAGAACCCCTGGATCCTCTCTTCATTTGCTTTGGTGTTTGTGCTGCTGGCCCTGTCGATGTTCGGGTTTTACGATCTGCAACTGCCCAGCAGCCTGCAGAGCCGGCTGACTGATGTGAGCAATAAGCAGCAGGGTGGCTCCCTTGCCGGTGTCGCCATCATGGGTTTTCTCTCCGCCCTGATCGTCGGCCCCTGTGTGGCCCCGCCGCTGGCTGGCGCACTGATCTACATCGGTCAGACCGGTGACGCCCTGCTGGGTGGTCTGGCACTGTTTGCCCTCAGTATGGGTATGGGCGCACCCTTGATTGCCATCGGCACTTCCGCAGGCAAGCTGCTGCCCAGAGCGGGCAGCTGGATGGATGCGGTCAAAGCGGTTTTCGGCGTTGCCCTGCTGGGTGTTGCGATCGTCATGCTCGAACGCATCATCCCGGCCGAAGTGGCGATGCTGCTGTGGGGTATTCTGCTGATCATTTCAGCGGTCTATATGGGCGCACTGCGTAATCTTCAGATTGAGGCCAGCGGCTGGCAGAAACTCTGGAAAGGCCTGGGTGTGGTATTCCTCGTCTACGGCACCTTGATGCTGGTCGGCGCCGCTGCCGGCGGCAAAGACACCCTGCAGCCACTGCGTGGACTCGCCGTTGGCGGTGGCTCGGGAGGCGCTCATCAGGAGCTGGTCTTCAAACGCATCAAGAGCCTGCAGGATCTGCAGCAGGAAGTGGCCTCAGCCTCTGCCGCAGGGAAATCGGTGATGCTCGACTTCTATGCCGATTGGTGTGTCTCATGCAAGGAGATGGAGAAGTACACCTTCACCGACGCGGGCGTGATCGCCGCACTCAGTAATACCGTCCTGCTGCAGGCCGACGTCACCGCCAACGACGATATCGACCAGGCACTGCTGCAGGGGCACTTCGGTCTGCCCGGACCGCCAGCAATCATTTTCTACGGCGCGGACGGCCAGGAACGTAAAGCCTACCGGGTGGTCGGATTCAAACCGGCGGATGCCTTCGCTGAACATGCGCAACAGGCGATAAAGTAACAGGACCCCAGACCCTGACTGGCGCACCATCAAGGTGCATCAGGGCTTCAAGAGGCCTCTGCAGCTCTATTACACACCGATAAATTGTAACGATCTTGATAAGTTCTGCATTGAAACTGGACAAAACCGCGCTGATCTTGCAGAATTACATTCATCTCATACAGACACCGCAAAAACGTTCCCCAGCACGGAAATCGGGACAATTATGCGCGGTTTTCTTCATAACTCATTGTCCGGGAACACAGAAACATGGCGACCATTCTGATCCTTAATGGCCCCAATCTGAATCTGCTTGGCGTCCGTGAGCCCAAACACTACGGCCATGAGTCCTTAAATGAGATCAGCCAGAACCTGAAGCAACTGGCCGACCAGCTCGGCCATGAAATCGACTTCCGTCAATCAAACGCTGAACACGAACTGCTCACCTGGATCCACCAGGCCTATGAGCAGAAGGTGGCCTACATCATCTTCAATCCGGCCGCCTTCACCCACACCAGTGTTGCCCTGAGGGACGCCCTGCTGGGAACCGGCATACCCTATATCGAAGTTCATCTCTCCAATGTGCACGCCAGAGAGGAGTTCAGAAAAAACTCCTACTTCTCGGATAAGGCCGAAGGCGTCATCAGTGGCCTCGGTGCCCAGGGCTATGAACTTGCATTGCAAGCCGCTGCCGCGCGGCTCAACAAATAAACAATCTTAGAGAAATAATCATCATGGATATTCGCAAAGTAAAAAAATTGATCGAATTGCTTGAGGAGTCGGATGTTGCGGAGATCGAAATTCACGAAGGTGAGGAATCGGTCCGCATCAGTCGCAACAGTTCCATGCCCGCGCCACTTGCCGCTCCGGTAGCGGCACCTGTCGCCGCTCCGGCAGCCGCCCCTGCCGCTCCGGCTGCAGCCCCGGCAGTGGAGAGTGAACCATCAGAGGAGATCCAGGGTCATGCGGTTCGCTCACCCATGGTCGGCACCTTCTATCGCTCCCCATCACCAGGCAGCAAACCATTTGTCGAAGAGGGCCAGCAGGTCAGTGTCGGCGATACCCTCTGCATCATCGAAGCCATGAAGATCCTCAATCAGATCGAATCCGACAAAGCGGGAACCGTCAGAAAGATCCTGGTCGATAACGGTCAGCCGGTGGAATACAACGAACCCCTATACATCATTGATTGAGTAGCCCCATGATAGACAAGATAGTAATCGCCAATCGTGGTGAAATTGCGTTGCGCATTCTGCGTGCCTGCAAAGAGTTGGGCATCAAGACCGTTGCAGTTCATTCCGAAGCTGACCGTGACCTGAAACATGTTCTGCTTGCTGACGAATCGGTCTGTATCGGACCCGCACCTTCTACAGAAAGCTATCTCAACGTACCCGCCATCATCAGTGCTGCAGAGGTCACCGATTCGGTGGCAATCCATCCCGGATACGGATTTCTCTCAGAAAATGCTGACTTTGCGGAAAGGGTTGAGAACAGCGGCTTTATCTTTATCGGTCCGAAAGCTGACACGATTCGCGTAATGGGTGACAAAGTTGCCGCCATTGACGCCATGATCAAGGCCAATGTACCGACGGTTCCAGGCTCCAACGGCCCACTCGACAATAATTCCAAGCGCACCAGAGAGCTGGCCAATGAGATCGGCTATCCGGTGATCATCAAAGCCGCCGGCGGCGGTGGTGGTCGCGGTATGCGGGTGGTTCACTCGGAAGCCACCCTGTTGAATGCCGTGGCCATGACCAAGGCTGAGGCGGATGCGGCATTCGGCAATGCCACCGTCTATATGGAGAAGTTTCTCGAGAACCCACGCCATGTCGAGTTCCAGGTACTTTCCGATACCCATGGTAACGCCATCCATCTGGGTGAACGGGATTGCTCCATGCAACGTCGCCACCAGAAAGTTGTCGAAGAGGCACCGGCACCAGGCATCACGGAACAGCAACGCATGGATGTGGGTGAACGCTGCGCCGAGGCCTGTCGCCAGATCGGTTATCGCGGTGCAGGCACCTTCGAATTTCTCTATGAGAATGGTGAGTTTTACTTTATTGAGATGAATACCCGGGTACAGGTCGAACACCCGGTGACCGAACTGATCACCGGTGTCGATATCGTCAAGGAGCAGATCCTCATCGCTGCAGGTGAACCACTCAGATTCAAACAGAGTGATATCAAGCTGCAGGGCCATGCAGTGGAGTGCCGCATCAATGCGGAGGATCCGGACAACTTCATGCCCAGCCCAGGCACCATCACGCAACTGCATACCGCAGGTGGACCAGGTATTCGGGTCGATACCCATATCTATAATGGCTATAAAGTACCACCCTACTACGACTCCATGATCGGCAAATTGATTGCCCATGGTGAAGACCGTGATGTTGCTATCGCGCGCATGAGAATCGCACTGCAGGAGATGGTGATCAGCGGAATCAAGACCAACATCCCGCTGCATCAGGATATTATGCGTGACAGTGCATTCAATGCAGGTGGCGCCAATATTCACTACCTGGAAAAGAAACTGGGACTATAGAGCCTGGCCTGATGTCGTGGCTTCAACTCTCACTCGATACCAGCGAGGCGCAGGCGCCGATCCTGGAGCTGGTGTTCGAGAATCTGGGGGCACTCTCTGTAACCCTCGGTGACGCGGGGGATCAGCCACTGCTTGAGACACCGCCCGCCAGTGAGCAGCTTTGGCAACACACCCGGGTTACCGCCCTATTCGAAGGAGAGCAGGATCAGCAACTGCTTCAACAGGCCCTTGACCAGGCACTCAGCGAAGAGCTGCTCAACAAGATTTGTTGGGAACGGATCGAGGATCGGATCTGGGAAAGGGTCTGGCTGGAACATTTCAAACCCATGTCATTCGGCAAACGCTTGTGGGTATGCCCGGCTGGCGAACGGATCTCCGAACCCGATGGGGTGGTCATTCAACTCGACCCGGGCCTGGCATTCGGCACCGGCACCCACCCGACTACCGCACTCTGCCTGACCTGGCTGGACAGTCAGACACTGACCGGTAAAACCGTGATCGACTATGGCTGCGGCTCCGGCATCCTGGCAATCGCGGCGCTCAAGCTGGGCGCCTCCTCGGTAATCGCCATAGACCACGACCCACAGGCGCTGCAGGCGAGCCAGGACAATGCCATCAAGAACGGCGTTGCCGACCGACTCTCAACCTACCTGCCAGATGAAGCGCCGGCAGACAAAGCGGATTACCTGGTAGCGAATATACTTGCCGGGCCATTGATCGAACTTGCGCCACAACTGATTGAGCGCATCAAACCGAATGGACAGTTCGCCTTATCGGGCATTCTTGCCGAGCAGGCTGATAAGCTGATCCAACACTATCGCCCCTTTGCCTCGCTTGAACCGGTGAAGCAACAGGAGGAGTGGATTCTGATCAGCGGCGTCAATCGCAAAAATGCATAACAAGAGGGCATTCAGGATTGCCAGGGATTTTGCTACAGTCTTACTTATGGCCTGCCGGAGGCTTTAGACACTCATCCTATACGATATCGATAGTTCAGCTATGTTTACCCAGTGTGCACACTGCCTAACCCTGTTCCGCATCACACCGGAGCAGCTCAAAGCTGCTGCAGGTCAGGTCAGATGCTGCCAATGCAACCAGACTTTCAATGCATTGGAGAATCTGCATGAATCCCCCATGCCATTCACTACCCAGCCAGAGGGGGAGCCCCTGCCCGATGGGGAGCTTGCTGCTGAAGACAAACTGATCTACTACCCACCTCAACAGGATGAACACAGCTCTCTGTTGATCAACGACAGTGAGGTGGAACGTTCGCTGGATGATCTTGCCGACGACTCCACACCGATTCCCTCCTTGACCGATGATTCAAACCTTGACAGCGATGACCCGAACCTGCTGAAAGAGAGCAGCCAGCTCTTCTATGAACAGGATGATGGCCTGGAGACCGAACCGGACTACTACGCATCCGGCACCGAATCCCAGATGTCGGAACTGCTCGATAAGGACTCGGCGTCACTGCTGCTCGATTCGGAAAAACCTGCAGCAAATCTGGCGGAGATTATCGAGCTCGACATACCCGAACTCGAAACAGAGCACCCCCCCGGACATGCTGAAGGATTGGAGAACCCCAGCCTGGAGGAGAGAGAGTCCCTGCTGGAGTTCGATGACGAACAACAATCCTTTGTATCGGCAGAGGATAGCGCTTTAACCGAGGATTCCTTGACACCAGAAGAGGAATCCGAACTTGAGAAAGCGCTCCCCTTCACCTTCGAGGAAGAGAAACAGCAACGCCCAAGTTCCCCCCGCTCACCCTTATGGACAATCGGTTCACTGTTGCTGTTGATTCCTTTGATCGGACAGATGACCTGGCAGTTTCGCGACAGCCTGATACATCATGATGTAGGCAGGCAACTGTTGAACTCTCTCTGCACAGTAGCCGGCTGCACGCCACCTCAGCGTATAGACCGGGAGAAGATACTGATAACCGATCGTTCTCTGGCTGCACACCCGGACAAGGACAACACCCTTGCCATGAGACTTGAAGTGATCAACACGGCACCCTTTGAACAACCCTACCCCAAACTGCAACTGAGCCTGTTTAACGAACTGGGCGCACTCGTCGCCCGTCGCACCTTCTCCGAGTCAGAATACCTTCAGCGTGTATCTAACACTGAAGAGTTGATGCCCAAGTTGCAACCGATCGAGATTGAATTGGAGCTGGTCGACCCTGGCAGCCAAGTGACCGGCTTTACTTTCGACTTCCTCTAGCGGACCACCAGGAAACGTTGCTAGCACGACAACCAAGTATGTCGCAATACCAACTAACCCTAAATATTCTTCGCGCAACCCAGCAATCCGATCAAGCATTCGCCGCTCATCCATGGAGTGTCAAACTCACGCCGGACACACCAACAAAACACACAATCCAGCTGGGGAATTAATTTCGTAAAAAAATTTACATTTTGAATCTTTTTCGATTTCAGGCTCGCGCAAAAGCTATATCTAATGGAGATTGAATAGCTTACTAAACACCCTTCCAGCCGATTGCTAAGTGTCGAAGGTTTCACGCAACTGTGCAGAATCAATTCAACGCCATTTTGCCTTTGATTCCACCCTGATTTAGGGGTAGTATCCCAACCCCTCCTTCACCTGAGAACAGCCCCCGAAGAGTGGCGATTTTTAATGCGCATTGGGTCTTATGAGATTGCGAATAATCTGCTGCTGGCGCCGATGGCCGGTGTGACAGACAGGCCGTTCAGGCAGCTCTGCAGGCGTCTGGGTGCAGGCCTGGCTGTGTCAGAGATGATCTCAGCCGATGCGTCGCTCTGGGGCACTAAAAAGAGTGTCAAACGACTTGATCACGATGGTGAAGAGGCACCGATCAGTGTACAGATCCTGGGTTCCGATCCTCAAATGATGGCCCAGGCCGCACAAGCCAACGTTGCCATGGGTGCTCAGATCATCGACATCAACATGGGATGCCCGGCAAAGAAAGTGTGTAAAAAGTCAGCCGGATCCGCACTGTTAAAGGACGAGCCTCTGGTGGCGGACATACTGAAGGCAACGGTTGATGCGGTTGATGTACCGGTAACGTTGAAGATACGTACCGGCACAGACCCGCAAAACCGAAACGGTGAACGAATTGCGGAAATCGCCGAGCATGCCGGCATTCAGGCTCTAAGCGTTCATGGTCGTACCCGGGCGTGTAAATTTGCGGGCCAGGCTGAATATGAAACGATCCGCAGGATTAAACAAACGGTAGCCATACCGGTTATCGCAAATGGAGATATTGACTCGCCGCAAAAAGCGGCGGAGGTCTTGGAAAGAACCGGCGCCGATGCTCTGATGATCGGACGCGCGGCGCAAGGACGCCCCTGGATCTTTAATGAGATCAACAATTATTTAACTACCGGCCAGCTGTTACCAGAGCCGGAGCTCGAATGGGTTGCTGACATACTGACCCGACATGTTCAGCAGCTCTACGAGTTTTATGGGGAGTACCTTGGCGTACGAATAGCACGAAAGCATATCGCCTGGTACAGCAAAGGGCGCCCTGAAGGCGCCGTTTTCAGAAACAAGATTAACTATTCGGAATCATCGGCTGAGCAGCTCCAGGCGATCAAAGAGTATTTTCAGTTTCTGCATAACAATAGGGATCTGGCAGCATGATGATAGAAGCGGTTATATCCGACCAACAGAGCGAAGAATATCTGACAGTCACTCACAGTAAGAAGTCAGAACCCTTGCGCCAGTGCGTGAGTGATGCCATGCAACGCTATTTCAACAACCTGGATGGTCATGGCGCCAACAATCTCTATCGCCTGGTGATGAATGAGGTCGAGGCCCCGCTACTGGAAAGCGTCATGAAACATACCGGCGGCAACCAGACCCAGGCGGCCACCATTTTAGGCATCAGTCGCAGCACACTACGTAAGAAACTATCCCAGTACGATCTGGATTGATCGCCGCTTTCTTAAATCGGGTAGAAATATCGCATAGATTACAGAGCATACCTTAGCCTATTGAGGTTGCCGCTGAAGCCTTCATCTTCACAGGAGCTCAAGGCCCGTTTGGACGTTACAATCGCCGGGTTATATAAACAGCACCTTGAGAATTACATCGTGATCTATTCACAATCTGTTCATTACTACAACTTACGGTATCACTCATGGCATCGATAAAACGCGCACTGATCAGTGTCTCAGACAAGACCGGGATCGTAGAATTCGCCCGCACCCTGGCAGACAAACAGGTCGAGATACTCTCCACCGGAGGTACCGCCAAGCTTCTCACTGAAAATGATGTGCCGGTGATCGAGGTTTCCGAATATACCGGTTTCCCGGAGATGATGGACGGTCGGGTTAAAACCCTGCATCCGAAGATCCACGGCGGCATCCTCGGCCGGCGCGGCACCGATGACGGAGTCATGAAAGAGAACGGTATCGGTCCGATCGATCTGATTGTGGTCAACCTCTACCCATTCGAACAGACCGTGGCCAATCCGGATTGTGACCTGCCCACAGCCATTGAGAACATCGATATCGGTGGCCCGACCATGCTCAGGGCTGCTGCCAAAAACCATCGGGATGTCACCGTCGTGGTGGATGCCGCCGACTATCAGCGGGTGACCGACGAAATGGCCGCCAATGGAAATCAACTGAGCGACAACACCCGCTTCGATCTGGCGGTCAAAACCTTCGAGCACACCGCGCGATACGATGGTGCAATCGCCAACTACCTGGGTGCCAGACTGGACGACGAAACCAGTGACTTCCCGCGCACACTCTCGATGCAATTCAAGCAGAGCCAGAGCATGCGTTATGGTGAGAATCCTCATCAGAAGGCGGCATTCTATGTCGAGCATGAGATCGAGGAAGCCAGCGTGGCAACTGCTCAACAGCTGCAAGGCAAAGAGCTCTCCTACAACAACATTGCCGATACCGACGCAGCGCTGGAGTGCGTCAAAAGCTTCGATGGCGCACCAGCCTGCGTCATCGTCAAACACGCCAACCCGTGCGGCGTCGCTTACGGCAGCAATCTGCTGGAGGCCTACGACCGGGCCTACAGCACCGACCCGGAGTCGGCATTTGGCGGCATCATCGCATTCAACGGGGAGCTGGACGGTGAGACCGCCAAGGCGATCGTCGAGCGGCAGTTTGTGGAAGTGATCATTGCCCCCAAGGTCTCCGCCGCCGCAGTAGAAGCGGTCAGCAGTAAAAAGAATGTACGACTGCTTGCCTGTGGCGAGTGGCTGAGCGAATCGATCCACCGTACCGAGTACAAACGGGTCAACGGCGGCCTACTGGTACAGGATGCGGATCTGAAACTGAGTAACGAAATCAAGGTCGTCACCAAACGACAGCCTACGGAGCAGGAGATGCAGGATCTGCTGTTCACCTGGCGGGTGGCCAAATTCGTCAAATCGAATGCCATCGTCTACGGCCGCAATGGCATGACCATCGGTGTCGGCGCCGGCCAGATGAGCCGGGTCAACTCGGCCCGTATCGCCGCCATCAAGGCGGAACACGCCAAACTGGAGGTAAAGGGTTCCGTGATGGCTTCCGATGCCTTCTTCCCGTTCCGCGACGGTATCGACAATGCGGCGCAAGCGGGCATAGCGGCCGTCATCCAGCCGGGCGGTTCAATGCGCGACGAGGAAGCCATCGCCGCGGCTGACGAACATGGTATGGCTATGGTTTTCACTGGCATGCGTCACTTCCGTCACTAATGAATATACTGGTAATCGGTTCGGGCGGCCGAGAACACGCCCTGGCCTGGAAAGCGGCACAATCCCCTCTGGCCGATAAGGTCTATGTGGCACCGGGTAATGCCGGTACGGCGCTGGAAGAGAAACTCGAAAACATCGACATCCCTGTCGAAGCGATCGAGCAGCTGGTCAGCTTTGCCGAATCGAATCAGATCGGCCTGACCATCATCGGCCCGGAGGTTCCCCTTGTGATGGGCATCACCGATGCCTTTCAGCAGGCCGGCCTGCGCTGTTTCGGCCCAACCCAGGGGGCAGCCCAGCTGGAGGGTTCAAAATCCTTCACCAAGGACTTCCTGGCCCGTCACAAGATCCCCACCGCGGACTATCAGACCTTCACGGATATCGACCAGGCTCTCGCCTATCTGCACCAGTGTGGCGCGCCGATCGTGATCAAGGCCGATGGCCTGGCGGCCGGAAAAGGGGTGATTGTGGCGATGGAGATGGAGACTGCAGAAACAGCGGTCAAGGATATGCTCGCAGGTAACGCCTTTGGCGAAGCGGGTCACCGGGTGGTGATCGAAGAGTTCCTCGAAGGCGAAGAGGCCAGCTTCATCGTAATGGCTGACGGTGAGCATGTGCTGCCGATGGCCACCAGCCAGGATCACAAACGGGTCGGCGATGGTGATACCGGTCTCAATACCGGAGGCATGGGCGCCTACTCTCCTGCCCCGGTGGTGACACAAACCATTGACCAGCGGATCATGGACGAAGTGATTCTGCCAACCGTCAGAGGTATGGCCGAGGAAGGTCTGCCCTACACCGGATTCCTCTATGCCGGCCTGATGATCACGGCCGACGGCACACCGAAGGTTATCGAATACAACTGCCGCTTTGGCGACCCGGAGACGCAACCGATCATGTTGCGCATGAGATCGGATCTGGTCGCTCACTGTCTGGCTGCCCTGGATGGCAGCCTGGACCAGCAGACCACCGAATGGGACCCCCGGGCATCGGTTGGCGTGGTCTTGGCCGCTGGCGGTTACCCTGGAAGTTACGACAAGGGATTACCCATCTCCGGCCTACCGCAGAGTGACAACAATGAGCTCAAGGTATTCCATGCCGGGACCAGTATGAACGGAGACCAGGTCGTCACCTCCGGAGGCCGCGTCCTTTGCGCCACCGCACTGGGTGAAACGGTCACCGAGGCGCAGCAGAACGCCTACCAGTTGACCCGAGCCATCCGCTGGGATGGGGTCTATTTCCGTACCGATATCGCCTATCGAGCCATCGCCAGGGAACAGGCGACGGATGGCGGTTGATCAACCGGCTTCCAGGAGTCGATTGCCAACCACCCTGTTGCGGGGTGTCTTGGCAATCAGCCTGGTGGCGATCTGTTTTCTCGCTTTCACACCGCTGCAGATAGCCGCTGTCAGCAGTCTGAATGACAAACTCTCCCACACCCTCGCTTTTCTCTACCTCGCGCTGCTGTGCGACTTTTCCTGGCCGGAAGCCGATTGGAACTTCACCAAGGCCCTCTCTCTGCTTGGCTATGGCCTGTTCATCGAGGCTGTCCAGGCCTTTCTCCCCCATCGCTTCTTCTCCCTGCTTGATCTGGCGGCGGATGGGCTTGGCCTGATCATCTACAGCCTGATGCTGCCCGGCCTGATGCGTATCGCCTGGGTCAAAAGCCTGCGACAGAAAACCGCAAACGCCTGATCAATAATCCCCACCTCTCAACCTGACCCGTCCCGGGTACTGTATTATTATTGAAGTAACTGCACAGACAGGATCTGATCTCTTTGATTGGGGGAGTTCCGTTTTTCGCTACCAATCGGTTCAGATGGCAATCGATAGGATTGGATGTCATGAATCTGTGCATGCACCGGGATGGCAAAAAGTGAAATAATCAGAGGCGCTGAGTTTTACATCGTTTAGCAAACCTGGAACCGTAAGGTCACGATAACAACACAATCCGATCAACAGCATATGAGCAGTGACGTAAAACATCGCGCCTTCAAGTACGACTACCTGGGCTCTGACTCCAAGGCGATTCAAAGATCTGTCTCCAACCATCTCGTCTATACCATCGGCAAGGATCCTTTTACCGCAACCGATCATGACTGGATGATGGCCTTTAGCCATGTGGTCAGGGATCGGCTCATCGAGCGCTGGATGGAGACTCAGCGCAGTTACTACAAGCACGATGCAAAACGGGTCTACTACCTGTCGATGGAGTTTCTGATCGGTCGCAGTCTGATCAACAGTCTGCTGAATATGGATATCTACGACGCCTGCGGCAAAGCGCTGCACAAACTCGGCATCGAACTCGAGCGGCTGCGCAGCCTGGAACACGATGCCGCCCTGGGCAATGGCGGACTGGGCCGACTCGCCGCCTGCTTTCTCGACTCCATGGCCAGCCTCAATATCCCGGGTTACGGTTACGGCATCCGTTTCGAATATGGCATGTTTCGCCAGCAGATTGAAAATGGTAATCAGGTCGAACTACCGGAGAACTGGCTGGTACACGACAACCCCTGGGAGTTTCCCCGACCCGAAGTCTCCTACCGGATACGCTATGGCGGAAGAGTCATGGAGTACCAGGACAGCAGCGGACGCCGCCACTTCGACTGGATCGATGGGGATATCGTTATCGCCCAGGCCTACGACACACCGATCCCCGGCTACCATAACGACACGGTGAACAACTTGCGGCTGTGGAGCGCCAAAGCTCATGAAGCCTTCGACCTCAATCAGTTCAATCAGGGGGAGTACACCGAAGCGGTGGTCGGCAAGACCCTCTCTGAAAACATCTCCAAGGTACTCTATCCCAACGACAGCTCCACCATGAACAAGCTGCTGCGTCTAAAGCAGCAATACTTTTTTGTCAGCGCTTCGTTAAAGGATATTTTGCGGCGCTTCTTCACCGACCACGACGACCTGTATGAACTGCCGGAGAAAGTGGCGATACAGCTGAATGACACCCATCCGGCGATCGCCATCCCGGAGATGATGCGCCTGCTGATGGATAAACATCAGCTGGAGTGGCAACCCGCCTGGGAGATCACCACCCGGGTCTTCTCCTACACCAACCACACCTTGCTGCCGGAAGCGCTTGAAACCTGGCCGGTCAAGACCTTTGAAGCGCTGTTGCCAAGACATCTTCAGTTGATACTGGAGATCAATCGGCGTTTCCTGTTGATGCTCGGCCATCGCCATCCGGGAGATATGGATATCCTGCGCAGGCTCTCGATCATCGATGAAGGGGGCGAAAGGCGCATCCGCATGGCCCATCTGGCCATCATCGGCAGCCATAAGGTGAATGGCGTCTCGGCACTCCACAGCGAGCTGCTACGTAACGCCACCTTCAAGGAGTTCGACCAGTTCTTTCCAGGCAAGATCATCAATATCACCAATGGGATCACGCCAAGGCGCTGGCTCTATCTCTCCAACCGAAGACTCTCTTCTCTGATCAGCGAAGCCATTGGGCCCAAGTGGGTGAAGGACCTGAGCAAGATCCAGCAGCTTGAGGCGTTTGCAGACGATAGCGGTTTTCAGGAGAAGTTTGCCGCAATCAAACTGGCCAATAAAAAGCATATCAGCCAACTGATCAACTACTTCCTGGATAAAGAGGTCGATCCCCACACGCTGTTTGATGTTCAGGTAAAGCGCATCCATGAATACAAGCGCCAGCTGCTCAACCTGTTTCGTGCGATTGAACTCTACAACCGACTGGTGGACGACCCGGGAAGTGATTGTGTACCCCGCACCATCCTGTTCGGCGGCAAGGCGGCACCGGGTTACAGCATGGCAAAACTGATCATTCGACTGATCAATGACGTTGCCGATGTCATCGACAACGATCCTGCCGTGAGCGACCGGCTGAAGATCATCTTCATCCCCAACTATGATGTCACCACCGCAACCGACATCATTCCCGCCGCCGAGCTGTCGCAGCAGATCTCCACCGCCGGTATGGAGGCCTCGGGTACCGGCAATATGAAACTGGCTTTGAACGGCGCGCTCACCATGGGCACCATGGATGGCGCCAATGTGGAGATGCGCGAACAGCTGGGGGATGAGAATATTTTCATCTTCGGTCTGCAAACCGACGACATTGCCCGGCTCAATCAGCAGGGCTACCAACCGAGACAATACTATGAGACGAATCCCAGCCTCAGGCGAATCATCGATATGATTGCCAACGGTTTCTTCTCCCCTGAAGAACCGAGCCGCTACCGCATGATCACCGACAGCCTGTTGAACGTGGATCACTTCAAGGTGCTGGCCGACTTCGATGCCTATATGGGAACCAGCGATAGAGCCGATGGCATCTATCAACAATCTGAGGTCTGGAATCGTATGGCAATCCTCAATACCGCCCGCATGGGGTATTTTTCAAGTGACCGGACGATCAGCGAGTATGCGGCAAAGATCTGGCAGGTATCACCGGTGACCCGCTGATGGGTGTTAAACGACACCCTCGTAGCATCGAGGTTTTTGGGATATAATTCCCATATTGACCCATTCCAGGAATCTTTAAATCTAGGGTGTGACACAGATGTGCGGAAAAAACCGGTGGATGATCCTGTTGATGTTGAGCCTCTCTCTGATCGCCTGCGGCGGCGGTGGTGGTGGGGACGATGATGATGACGATGATCATGAAAACGGCCCCGGGGTCAGCGATCAAAACGGCACTCACCGGGTTCTCGCGTTCAATGACCTCGGCATGCATTGCGCCGACCTGGACTACTCCACTTTTGTCATCCTGCCCCCCTTCAATGTCATCCACAGTCAGGTGGTCGCCCGGGGTAACCCACCCCGTCTGCTCGACTCCAGTGAGGTTCAGCTCAGTTACCTCGCCACCACCGATCCATCCGGCTCAATCAACTCCACCAGCCAGAACCTGGCAGGCAGCGTCAATAAAACCAACTTCTGGAGCACCAATCCGAATACCGGCAACAGTTTTGTGTTCGACCTGTTCGGCGATGACCCGGCACCTGACGAAGGCCTGATGTTTGAGCAGAACATGCCCGGTATTCTTAATCCATACAGCGCCAATGATCCCCAGCCTTTCAACCACTACAACGAAACGAAAAAGTGGTTCTCTGCTGAAGGCATTCCGATCCTGCCGATCGATGACAGCGGACAACTCAACGCCTATCCTCTGATGAGGGTAACCGCACAAGCCTCCAATAGTGAGGACTCACTCGCCTCCCTCGATGTTGTTCTACCCGTCGCCTCGGAGGCGGACTGCCAGAACTGTCATGCGGCGGGGGAGATTGCCGCACCCACCGACAGCGAGATTCCATTTGAACTGCCGGACGACATCAATGATGCCAACAGCGTTCTTCAGGCCGCCAAACAGAACATCCTGCTGCTGCATGATGCGGAACACGCGACCAACCTGGTGGCCAGCAAACCGGTACTCTGTGCATCCTGCCACTACTCAGCGGCACTCGACCTGAACGGATCCGGACCCAGCGGCAGTCAACTGAACCAGGACAGCATGTCGGAGGTAATGCACAGGCACCATGGCGAGCTCACCGATGAGAGCAGTGGTGAACCGATTTTTCCCAGTGACGGCACACTGCAGGAGACCTGTTATCAGTGCCATCCGGGTAAAGTCACCCAATGCCTCAGAGGTGCGATGGGAGGTGCCGGCATCGGCTGTGCCGATTGTCACGGCAGCATGCTGGCGGTAGGTCGGGAGGAGCGCTCCCCCTGGCTCGATGAGCCCCGCTGCGAGTCCTGCCATACCGGAGACGCCACCAGCCACCTGGGCAGCAGCATCCGGCTCAGCCAGGCCTGGAGCGACGATATCGATACAGCCACGCCACGTATCGCAAGCAACAAACGATTTGCCGAGAACGATAACACCCTCTACCGCAACAGCCTGGGGCACGGTGGCGTCGCCTGCGAGGGTTGCCACGGTTCCACCCATGCAATCTGGCCCAACGCCAATCCAGAGGCCAACGACAATCTGGCATCAATCCAGCTGCAGGGTCATGCGGGAACCGTCAGTGACTGCGCCGCCTGCCATACCAGCCTGCCTCTGACCCTCTCCGGCCCCCATGGCATGCATAACGTCAACAGCCGTGGCTGGAACCTGAACCATGAGGATTTCTATGAGGCAGACCCGAACAGCTGCCGCAGCTGCCATGGCACCAATCTGCAAGGCACGGTACTCTCGCAGACCGCCGCCGACAGAACCTATCTGCGCGACGATGACGGTGAAAGAACCATCTCTCTGGCAAAGGGCACAGCGGTCAGCTGTACGCTCTGCCATGAATACCCGGAAGAGGATGACTGAGCACGCACCGAGGCGATGAATACGCTACAGTCGTAAGCGTTGCTTTCGATCTAGCCGGAGAGAAACTTTCTGGCAGTGCGGCTTTGATGCAGAGCCTGAGAAAAACAGTTAAAGCTGTAGAAAGACCTTGTCGAACAGCTGTTCATCATCGTTGTCCTCCAGCTCCTCCATGAAGATCCGGGTCTTCTGCTGCAGATCAAACAGGTTGCATTGGCGAATCAGCTCGCGGGTTTCCAGCAACGCACTGGGCTGCATACTGAGCTCGCGCAAGCCCAAACCCAACAGCAACCGGACATAGCGGGGATCACCCGCCATCTCACCACACATACTGACGGGAATATCCGCGTCCTGAGCCGCCTCGATGGTATAGCGGATCAGCATCAGCACCGCCGGGTGGAGCGGATCGAAGAGAAAGTTCACCTCTTCATCCATTCGGTCCACTGCCAATGTGTATTGAATCAGATCATTGGTACCGATGGAGAGAAAATCGAGATAGTGGGCAAAGCGTTTGGCTGCCAGCGCCGCTGCCGGCACCTCGATCATGCCTCCGATCGGAATATCCCGATCGAACGTCACCCCCTGATCGATCATATCCTGTTTCGTCTTGTCGATGATGGCCAGTACCTGCTTCAGCTCCTGAACCCCGGAGAGCATCGGAATCATCAGCCGCACAGGCCCTTCAGCGGAAGCTCGCAATATCGCCCTGAGCTGAGGTATGAAGAGTTCCGGCTCCTTCAGACAGAGACGGATCGCGCGCAAACCGAGCGCCGGATTGATCGCCGGCATACAACCCGAATCCGGCATCGAATCGGTGGTTTTGTCCACCCCCAGGTCGAGGGTGCGAATCGTCAGAGGTATCCCTTTCAGCCCCTTCACCGCATCGACATAGACGCCATACTGCTCCTCTTCACTCGGTGGCGTGGTGCGGTTCATATAGAGAAATTCCGTACGGAAAAGCCCCACCCCATCGGCCCGATTCTCCATGGTCACCGGAATATCATCGGGTAACTCGATATTGGAGAAGAGCGAGATTCGCTCACCGTCGGTGGTCAATGCGGGCAGATCGACCTGCTGCCTCAGTTCCACCTCGCGGATTCGCCGACTCTCGATACGTTGCCGGTAGTAATCGAGTATCCGTTCTGTGGGGTCGGCCAGCACCACACCCTGGGCCCCATCGACCACCAGGGGTTCACCCTGACGAAACAGCACGGTTGCCTGATGAACACCCACCACCGCCGGGATACCCAGACTGCGCGCCAGAATGGCGGTATGGGAGAGAGGCCCGCCGAATTCGGTGATGAAGGCGGCTACCCCCTGGTTCTTCATCATGATGGTCTCGGCCGGCGTCAGATCCCGCGCAACGACGACCCGTCCTTTCAGGTCACCCCGCTGCTCCGGTTTGCCGCCAGCCAGGACGAACTGCACATGCCCGACCACATGGTTCACATCATCCTTACGGGTGCGCAGATAGGGATCGTCCATTTCATCGAACACCCGCACCAACTCATCCCGACGAACCTGCAGAGCCCACTCCGCACTATAGAGCTTTTCCCGGATCAGGCTGACCGTCGCCTGGCTGATGGCATTGTCTTCCAGCATCAGCAGATGGGTGTCGATGAATTCACTGATATCCTGTGCCGTATCGGAGGGGATCTGGTCCCGCACCGAGCGCAGATGGTCGGTGGTCGTCAGGAGTGCCGTTTCGAAGCGATCGATTTCCGCGGCCACCTGCTCCTGGGGAATTTCACGATGAGTGATCTCAGGTACACCATGCTGTAACAGGTAGGCCTCACCAATCGCGACTTCCCGCGTGGTTTTGATCCCTATACCCTGACAGGATAGTGTCATTGCTCCTCCCCGAAGCGATCATTGATAAGCACGATCAGAGCCTCCATCGCCTGACTCTCATCACGACCATCGATTTCCAGTTTCAGCATCGAGCCCTTGTTGGCCGCCAGCATCATTACCCCCATGATGCTCTTTCCGTTCACTCTCTGCCCATTGCGATTGAGGAAGACGTCGCTTTCGTAACTGTTGGCACAACTGACCAATTTAGCCGCTGCACGGGCATGCAGTCCGAGTTTGTTTATAATTTCTACTTCTTGTTGCAACATAATATTCAGAATCTCGTTAGGACCTGTTAACACTCACAGGCCTTTCACAGCAGTGGATCCCTTCCCTGCCGCCACTGACCGCTTTTTCAGTCAGCGACTTCAGGTCGAGATCGAGATAATTCAGGGTTCGTATCAGCATCGGCAGATTGAGCCCTGAAACCACATTTACACGCCCGCTATCCGCAAGGCTGTAAGCAATATTACTCGGTGTGGAGCCATAGATGTCGGTAAACACCAACACGCCATCACCATCATCCAGATCTTCCACCAGCTGGTGTGCCTCCGTTTTGATCTGATCAGGATTGCACTCGGTGCTCACAGTCAAGGTTTTGATCGGTAACGGTAACTCCACAAACATCTTTTTAACCGTCTCCACGAGTGCTTCACCGATGCGGCTGTGTGTAATCAACAGCAGGCCAATGCTCATGATAATTCACGATGACGGCTCATCACCTGTAGTCCTGCCGCTTTAAAATGTTTGGCCAGACACTCCACCATATAGACTGAACGGTGCTGGCCACCGGTACAGCCAATGGCAATCGTCAGATAACTGCGTCCGTCCGCTTCAAACGCCGGTATCCAGCGTGACAGAAAATCGGTCAGATCCGCCACCATCTGTCTGGTTTCATCCTGTTGATGCAGAAAATCCGCCACCGGTTTATCCATTCCGGTGAAGCTACGCAGCTCGGTCTTCCAATAGGGATTGGGCAGACAGCGCACGTCAAACAGGTAGTCTACATCTCTCGGCAGGCCGTGCTTGAAACCGAATGACTCAAAAAGAATCGAGACCTGACCGCTTTCACCACCGATCCGGTTACGTACCAGATCCCGAAGCTCATGCACATTGGTGTGGGTGGTGTCGATTCTGAGATCCGCTGTCTCATTCAAGGGCTGTAGAAGCTCCCGCTCATGCTGAATCGCTTCACTCAGCGAACGCTTCTCATCGGTCAGGGGATGTTTGCGCCGGGTCTCACTGAAGCGCTTGATCAGTGTATCCAGCTGAGCATCCAGGAACAGCATGTTGCAGTCGAGACCGCGCTGCCGAATACTCTTCACCACCTCCGGCAGATTGGAGATCTGACCGGGCTGACTCCTTGCATCGATACCGACTGCGGTTTTCTTGAAAGTCTCCTCTGGCTCATCGTTCAGATAATCGGAGACGGAGACCAGCAGGGAGACCGGCAGATTATCGATACAGTAGTAACCCAGATCTTCAAGGGTATGCAGAGCAATGGTCTTTCCTGATCCGGAAAGTCCGGTGACAATCTGCAGTTTTATCTCATTTGCCATCTCGCTCAGGCCCCAAGACTAATCTTGATCGATGTAATTTTGTTGGCGTTCAATAAAATCCTGGGTCGCGTTGTACCCATCCATCTTCAGCAGATGCTGCCTGACAGCAGTCTCTACCAGGATCGCCAGATTTCTGCCTGCCGCAACCGGCAGACTGGTCTGGGGGACATCAACACCCAATAAGGTCCGATGTGAGTGGCACCCCTCCAGGCGATCCATGTTATCGAGTTTTTTATCGTCAAAGTAGAGGAGATCTATGATCAAGTGTAACTGTTTATTCGGCTTTATCGCACTATTACCGAAGATGGCCCTGACATTGATCAGACCCAGCCCACGGACTTCGAGAAAATCCTGTAACACCTTCGGACAACGCCCACTCAATGTGTTCGTGCCGGTTTTATAGAACTCGGTAGCATCATCTGCAACCAGTCGGTGGCCGCGTGAGATCAGCGCCAGGGCGAGCTCGCTCTTGCCGATCGCCGGGTCGCCACTCAACAACACACCCTTCCCCAGCACTTCCATATAGACCCCATGCAACAGCAGAGTCTCACCCACTGGCAGGCTGAACTTTTCCAACAGTCTATGGATGACATAGTTATCCCCTTTGGGGGTAAACATCAAAGCTGTATGACTGTTTTTCGCCGACTCCAGGCAGGCCGGCTTGGGCTGGAGACCATCGGTAAAGATCAGTGCAAGCGGGGAGGAGTCGAAGAGGGTTTTCAGAGACTCCAGATAACCATCCTCTCCACCATTCATCATATGTTGCTGCTCAGGAGGACCGATGACCTGTATCTGATTCGGACGGATTAGATTAAGCGGTCCCACCGGCTGCAGTCCATCGGGGGACTCACTGTCGAGAAGGATTTTTTCTACACCACCCTCACCATCCCAGCTGAGTTCAAGTTCGCTGGCAAATTCGTCGAAAAGATCGCGAATGGTGTAGTTGGATGGCATTAATCTGTTGCGGTTACGGTTTCTCGCTGCTTGATCAACTGAAACAGTTGCTGCGTTGTTTCCGCCTCACGCAGAGCGGCACAAAACGGGGGGTCATCGAACATTCTGGCCAACTTCGCCAGTAGCTGCAGATGTTCGTCTGTGGCCTGTTCCGGCACCAGCATGGCGAACGCCAGATCGACCGGTTGACTGTCTATGGCGTCGAAATCGACTCCAGTGGGCATCTGAATGAATGCCGCAGTGGCCTGAGTGACCTGAGACATGCGCGCATGGGGTAACGCAATTCCTTTGCCCAGTCCGGTGCTGCCCAGTCGCTCCCTCTCAAGCAATGCATCGAACACAATATCCTGTGACAGCCCGGGAGCAGCATCGGCCAATCGCTGACCAAGCTGCTCAAGGGCGCGTTTTTTACTGGCTGCCTCCACACCGCAGCCGAGACGTTCCTCAAGCAGAAATCCGTCGGGAAACATGGAGACCTCGCCAGTTCAATCTATCGAAAATTACTCAACTGCATACTTCGCACCACTACCGGCGCGATGACTCTGCATCTTTTCCTTGTGTTTTAGCACCTGCCTGTCCAACTTGTCAGTCAAGCCATCAATGGCGGCATACATATCTTCCTGCACTGAATCAGCGAATACGCTGGCACCGTTCACTTGCATGGTGGCTTCCGCCTTCTGCCTTAGCTTCTCAACGCTCAAGATGACATGCACATTGATTACATTATCAAAATGCCGCTCAAGACGTTCGAATTTATTATCTACATAGCTTTTCAAGGCATCGGTTACTTCCACATGATGACCGGTAACGCTTATTTGCATAATTATCTCCTGTCTTAGATGAGTTGGCTCATCACTCTGACCGACTCGCCGAATCGATTCCCGAAACCATCGAGCAGGCTGACCATGAAGCCGGATTCGGCTGATACAACAACCCCTGTGTCATGGACATCCTGCGTGGCAGATCGATTCACCTACATCAGTCGTTTACGCTCATTCGATGGCGGTATGCTCATCGATTCACGATACTTTGCCACCGTTCGGCGGGCCACTTTGATGCCCTGTTCCGAGAGGATGGCGGCGATCTTGTTGTCACTGAGCGGTTTGCTTGTATTCTCAGCGGCAATCAATTTTTTAATCAGTGCTCGAATTGCAGTGGAGGAGCACTCCCCTCCGGCGCTGGTATTGACGTGGCTGGAGAAGAAGTACTTGAACTCCAACGTGCCCCTGGGGGTATGCATATATTTCTGGGTCGTGACCCGGGAAATGGTCGATTCGTGCATCTCCAACGCTTCGGCAATGTCCCTTAATACCAGCGGTTTCATAGCCTCCTCGCCATGCTCGAAAAAGCCCCGCTGATACTCAACAATCTTACTCGCTACGCGCAGAATAGTCTCATTACGACTCATCAGGCTTTTGATGAACCAGCGCGCCTCCTGCAGATGGTTCTTCAGGAAAGTATTGTCATCACTCTGATCCGCCCGCCGGATCAGGCTGGCGTAGTCATTGTTGACCCGAAGCTTGGGGGTAACCTCCCCATTCAGTTCGACAACCCAGCGGTTGTTGCGCTTGCTGACGAAGACATCCGGAATCACATATTCAGGCTCGCTGTTGGCGATCGCCGTGCCCGGATGGGGATTCAATGTTCTGATCAATTGCATGATGGAAGCAAGCTCCTGCTGATCCACCTTCATGCGGCGCATGATCTGATTCTGATCCTGGGCGGAGAGCAGATTGAAGTGGTCCCGGCAGAGCTTGATCGCCTGATCCCGATAGGCGGTATCTTCCGCCAATTGACGCAGTTGAATCAGCAGGCAGTCCTGGGCACCCTGGGCACCGACACCCGGCGGATCGAATGCCTGAATCCGGTGCAGCACCGCCTCGATATCCTCCAGGGTCGCTTCCTCATCATTCAGCGAAGTCAGAATCTCCTGCAGGTCCCCTTTGAAGTAGCCATCCTCATCGATGCTGTCGATCAGTGCGGTGGCTATCAGGGTGTCCTGGTCGGTAAAAGGGGTCAGGGTCATCTGCCAGACCAGATGGTCATGCAGGGTCACAGCGCCGCTCCGCTGCACCAGATAGTCATGGTCCGTGGCATCACCGCCGCTGCTGGCCGGCGGCAGGTAGCTGTCGTAGACATCGGTCCATTCACTGTCGACCGGCAGATCCTCGCTCAGTTGACTGCTGTCGGTCTGAATCTCCCGCTCGTTGTTGATGTCGTTCGAGGCCTCGACTTCCTTGCTCTCGCGGGCCTGCTCGCCACCCTCCTGAGCCTCCCCATCTTTCTGCAGTGAGGTGCCGAACTCCTCCTCACCCTCGAGCATCGGGTTGGTCTCAAGCACCTCCTGAACCTCCTGACTCAGGTCGAGCGCGGAGAGCTGCAACAGGCGGATTGCCTGCTGCAATTGAGGTGTCATGGTGAGATGTTGTCCGAGTCGGAGCTGTAGAGCCTGCTTCATCGCAGAGATATCTTTAAACCTGGTATGTTATTTGTATGTCTTTAATCTCATTTTAGCTAAAAATAGCCGTCTACGGAAAGATTCTTCTTCACTGGGTCGATTCTCCCGGATTCACACCGCACTGCAGTGATCCCGTACTCATTGTGTCCGCCTTCGTTTTGCCAGTTTATGCCTGTTTAATCCATTATAAAACAGCGTTATAGACTCACATCGTAAAATTTTCACCCAGGTAGACGCTGCGCACCTCCTGGTTGCCGAGGATCTCCTCAGTGGATCCCTCCGCCAGCACCTTGCCGCTATTGATAATGTAGGCCCGATCGCATATATCCAGCGTCTCCCTGACGTTATGATCGGTTATCAGGATCCCAATCTTTAGTGATTTCAGGTGCTGGATGATCTTTTTTATATCGATCACCGCAATCGGATCAACTCCGGCAAAGGGCTCATCGAGTAAGATGAAAGCCGGTTCCATAGAGAGGGCCCGGGCAATCTCCAGCCGACGCCGCTCACCACCGGAGAGACTCATCGCCATGCTCTCCCGCAGGTGTTCGATACCGAACTCCGACAGCAGCTGCTCACATCGGGCCTTGCGTGCCTGGCTGTCCAGCTCTTTGCGATGCTCCAGAATCGCCAGAATATTCTGCGCCACCGTCAATCGCCTGAAGATGGAGGGCTCCTGGGCCAGATAACCGATCCCCAGACGGGCCCGTTTGTGCATCGCCTGATCGGTCAACTCCTCCCCATCCAGATAGATTCGCCCCTGATCCGCCTGCACCAGACCCACAATCATATAGAAACTGGTGGTCTTGCCCGCACCATTGGGCCCCAGCAACCCCACCACCTCCCCGCTGTTGAGGTTCAGCGAGACACCGTCCACCACTTTGCGCTTGTAGTACTGCTTCTGCAGATCGACAGCCTGCAACTGACTCACGGTTCCGTTTTCCCGGTCTGGGGCTCAATCACCACCTGCACCCGCTGTTTACCCTGGACACTGCTGCCCGCCATGACCTGTGCATTGGCCCGGTTATAGACGATGCGGTCATTGCGGAAACTGTTCCCCCCCTGTTCGAGCAGGGCATCGTCGATCAGTAGCATCTCATTGCGATCGAGATGGATCTCAATGCGCTGTGCCTGACCCTGAACCTCGACACCATCGACCTCCGGCAACTGACTGAATCTTGTCGGTTGACCCTCACTGATAATCTTTTCTGTTTTGCCGGCTGAGCGGTGAACCCAGAGACGATCCGCCCACAACTTCATGCTGCCCTGTACGATCGTCACATTGCCCTCATAGAGACTGATACCGGTAGACTCGTTGATGGAGAGACTGTCCGCTTCAAGCGACATCGGTTGACTACGGTCGCTCTCCAGCCCCCAGGCCGGTATCGCAACCGCCATCAGCAGACTACAGATCAACCTTCTGCCTTTATTCAAATTCATAGTGCCCTCGCACTTGACCGAGCAGCTTCAAGCGTGACGGTTCATCAAACCAGATCTGCATACCGACCGCCGACAGCCAATCCACTCCACTGTCGATTCTGACCGCCTCTGCGGTCTCCGCATATGACTCTTCCGCATGGATTGTCAGATCCTCGGTCTCAATCCGGTAAGGCGCAAACTCAGCTTTGCCTTCACGTTCGATCACCACTTGGCCCGGAAGAAAGAGCGTCTGCCGACGATGATCGGCGAGACCATTTTCACCGCGCATTTGCCAGGCAGGCTCATCGGCCCTGAATCGCTGCACCACCGGCTCGGAGAGCTCGGTGATACCGCGCTTCTCATAGTGGGTCATTCTGGGGGTTTTCAGGATCTGTAACAACTGCCCATGGTCATCATACTGTTTTACCAGCAGGTTGACGGCATAGGTATCGGGGGTATCCCTAGCGAGCTCAGGTCGCTTGACCTCAGGCCGTCTCAATTCGTTCACCCACCAGGCCAAACTCAATACCAGTGCAAACATCAACAACAGACCGAGCAGGCGCCTGTTCAAAGATAGTGTTCCAGGCTTGACTGCAAGGTATCCTGAGCCTGCATGATCATTTCACACACATCTCTCGCGGCGCCCCGCCCGCCACCATGGGGAGTCTGCCAGTGGGCATGCTGAAGCACGAACGGATGAGCATCCTGTACCGCAATGGCCAATCCCACCCGACGCATGATCGGCAGGTCAACAACATCATCGCCCACGTAGGCGATCTGTTCATCCGACAGCCCAAGCTTCTGCTTCAGCTCTTCATAGGCAGGCAGTTTCTCCAGCTTGCCCTGATAGACATACTCAATACCCAGACTCTCCATACGCAATCTCACCACTTCAGAAGTGCGGCCGGTGATGATGCCGATCACCACACCGGTGTACTGCAACATTTTCATGCCGTGCCCATCTCTTGAATGGAAGGCTTTATACTCCTGACCATCGTCACCGAGAAAAAGTCCACCATCGGTCAGTACACCGTCAACATCGAAGATCACCAGTTTGACCGCTTTGGCCTTCTCATGAATATCCTGCATCTTGCCCCCCTAAAGTTTAATTTTTATTCTGTGGCGCTATTTGTCGTAGTGGCGACTGAAAGCAAGCCATTCGGTCGCCGGATGAATCTCACTACATTACGCCAGCCCTCAGCAGGTCATGCATATTGAACGCGCCAACCAGGCGTCGTTCACCATCCACAACCAGCAGGCCGTTGATTTTGTTCTCTTCCATCATCTGCAATGCCTCAGCCGCCAGCATCTCCGGTGGAACCTGTTTACAATCCCTGGTCATGACCTCTGCGACGCGCATCTTGTGGATGTCGATCGGCTGATTCAGGGTGCGTCGTAGATCGCCGTCGGTATAGACACCGACCAACTGCCCCTGCTGATCGACCACCGCCGTCATCCCCAGGCCTTTCACGGACATCACCTCCAATGCCTCATGCAGACTGGCATCCTGGCTTACCCTGGGCAGCGCTTCTCCGCTATGCATGATGTCAGCCACATGCAGCAACAACCGCCGACCCAGCGAGCCACCGGGATGGGACAGGGCAAAGTCCTTCGCCGTGAACCCTCTGGCCTGCAATAGAGCGACCGCCAGCGCATCCCCCATCACCAGCGCGGCCGTGGTACTGGAAGTCGGCGCCAGGCCGAGAGGACAGGCCTCCTTATCGACACTCACATCGATATGCACTTCCGACTCTTTGGCCAGGGTGGAGTGGGCTTTGCCGGTCATGGCAATCAAGGGTACACCGAGCCGCTTGAGCAGTGGCAGAATCACCAGCAGTTCGCCGGTCTCGCCGGAATTCGACAGGGCGAGCACCACATCGTCCGGTGTGATCATGCCCAGGTCTCCGTGACTGGCTTCCCCGGGGTGGACAAAAAACGCCGGGCTGCCGGTACTCGCCAGAGTCGCCGCCAGCTTGTTGCCGATATGTCCGGATTTACCCATGCCAATCACCACGATCCGTCCCCGGCAATGGAGCAGATAGTGGCAGGCCTGGGCAAATCCATCGCCAAGCCGGGGAATCAGCGCTGAAACAGCAGCAGCCTCGGTCTCAATCACAGCCTGACCCAGCTCAATCATCTGGGCCATCTCTTGCTCGGTGGGCGTAGAGGATCTTTTCATCTGAACAGTATGTACGGTTTGATTTGACATCTCAAAGTGGTACCACCACAGAGTAGAACAGCCAGGACTGGTAGCCGATGAAACAGAGCAGCAATCCCAACCCTTCAATTCGATTGATCCGCCCCGGTTTACCAAAACCGTAGCCCATCAGGAAAAGGAACAGGGTAAGACCGAACATCACCGGCAGATCCCGGGTCAGCACGAAGGGGGAGAAGGCACCAGGCGCCACCAGGCCGGGAATACTCAGGACAGCCAACATATTATATAGGTTTGAACCGATCACATTGCCGATGGCGATATCATCCTCACCCTTCATCGCACTGGTGATACTGGCGGCAAGTTCCGGCAGGCTGGTGCCGATCGCCACGATCGTCAGACCGATCACCACATCGCTGACGCCAAGGGCCACCGCCACATTGGTCGCACCCCACACCAGCACCCTGGAGCTGATCAACAGCAGAATCAGCCCGCCAATCAGAAGCATCAACGCTTTTTGGTTCGGCACATCATGGGGGATCTCCGCATCGTACTCGCCAGCAATCGGGTCTGCCTCGCCGGTTTTGGCGGTATAGATCATCCAACCGAACACCCCGACCAGCAAGACCAGCAGAATCGCCCCATCCAGCAGGCCCAGCTCCCCATCCAGCATCAGCAGAATACAGATCACCGTCACCCCGAGGAGAATTGGATACTCCCGCTTCAGCACACTGGAGTGGACAGAGAGAGGGATTACCAGGGCGGTTACCCCAAGAATCAGACCGATATTGGCGATATTCGAACCGACTGCGTTACCGATCGCCAGCCCCGGATTGCCATTCACGGCCGCCATTACCGAGACCAGTACTTCCGGAGCTGAGGTGCCGAAGCCAACCACCGTAAGGCCGATCAGCATGGGAGAAACGCCCAGATTGTCTGCCAATGCGGCAGCACCGCTGATAAACCGGTCTGCGCTCCAAACCAGAACAACCAGGCCTAATAGAATAGAGAGACTGTACAGCAACATGAATCAGGGCCTTTCCACACCTATCGATAGACTTGCACCACAATCAGCGCCACACCGGGTCAATCGTCGTTCTCGTGGAATCACCAAACCTCTCTCTCCTCGCGCTTCGATTGGCGCTCTATTTCAAACACAACGGGGTCAACTGGATTGGTGATATCAGACCCTGATGCTTTTAATCCATCAACCAAACAGCGTTATCGGCATTCACCCACACTCCAATGGATAGCCGGCGGTATCCCGATAGCGTCAACAAGAAAATAATCAAAGGGTTGAGATGATAGCAGAAAGCCAATAGAAGATGCTTGACAATTATATCGGTATATTAGATAATTCCAACATACTGATACATCATGTTTCAGTTATCCTCCTTTGGTGGTATATTCATTCAGCGCAACAACCTCTGTTGCGCTTTTTTTTTGCCTGACGGCGAACTATTGGGTTGCCGGGTCAATAACCACCCCCGGGTTTCCAGGATCATGAAATAGTCCTTGTGCCAACCCATAGGATCATGTATTATCCGCCGTCTTTTTCGAAGCACAATAGTTCTCCATTGGAGCGACATCGGATGACTACTTTAAGCGCAAAGCCGGCTGAGGTCCGCCGCAATTGGTACCTAGTGGATGCAACAGACAAGACCCTGGGTCGTCTGTCCACCGAGATTGCACGACGTCTGCGCGGCAAGCATAAACCGGAATATACACCTCACGTGGATACCGGCGATTACATCGTCGTGGTCAACGCAGAGAAGATTCGGGTTACCGGCAACAAAATGTCCGACAAGATGTATTACCACCACACTGGTTATGTCGGCAACATGAAATCCATCAGCCTGGACAAACTGCTGCAGAAAGCACCTGAGCGTGCCATCGAGCATGCGGTCAAAGGCATGATGCCGAAAAACCCACTGGGGCGCACCATGTTCAAGAAGCTGCGCGTCTTCGCCGGCCCTGAGCACAGCCATCAGGCACAGCAACCTCAGCCCCTGGATATTTAAAGCAAGAGTTTAAGACCATGGCAGACACCCATATCACAACCGGACGCCGTAAGAGTTCCACTGCACGTGTCTTTTTGACCACCGGCAGCGGCAACATCACCGTCAACAACCGTCCGCTGGACGAATACTTCGGTCGCGAAACCGCCCGCATGGTGGTACGTCAACCGCTGGAGTCCACCGAGACCCTCGACAAGGTTGACATCAAAGTCACGGTCAGAGGTGGTGGCACCACCGGTCAGGCCGGCGCCATCCGTCACGGTATCTCCCGTGCACTGGACGCCTATGACGAGTCACTGCATGGCGTGCTGCGCAAATCAGGCTTCCTGACCCGCGATGCCCGTGCCGTAGAGCGTAAGAAAGTCGGTCTGCACAAAGCCCGTAAGCGTCCTCAATTCTCCAAACGTTAAGTCTGGCCTGTGTTGCGGACGATTTCGTCCTGCACCAGGTCTGCAACTGGGGATTCGTCTAATGGCAGGACAACGGACTCTGACTCCGTATGTGGAGGTTCGAATCCTCCATCCCCAGCCAACGCTAAAAAAAGCCCGCCATTGTGCGGGCTTTTTTAGTTCTTGCTAAAACTACCCCGGATGGAGGATTTGAACCGATCAGAGGTTCGACGACCGAGCACAGCGAGGGCGAGCAGCTTCAGCTGACCCCGCAGGGGCGAGGCCTGAAAGGCCGAGTAATCCTCCATCCCCAGCCAACGCAAAAAAAGCCCACCAATGTGTGGGCTTTTTTAGTTATTGCTAAGACCACCCCGGATGGAGGATTTGAACCGATCAGAGGTTCAACATGAGAGCAGCAAAGAGAGAGCGAAATCAATTAGCCACCCTCGACAGGAGCAACTTAGCAGTGAGCCAAAAGGCTACTCTGTAAAAGGATTAACTACCCGTACACCGGTTTTGAAAAAATCTTTGTCGTTCCGGGTGACAACCGTCAAATCATAGATCAACGCTGTGGCGGCTATCTGCTTATCCAAAGCATTTTCCGGATGGGGTACTCTCAAGCGCCCCCAAAGCTGCGCCGTATCGTGATTGATATCGAGAATCTGATCCTGGTACTCCATCAACAAGTTATCCAGCCACTCCTCCAGCCTGTCTGCCTGAAGAAGATCCCCACGATGGCGGATGAGTTCAACCCCACGACGCAACTCTCCGATAGTAATAACTGAAATGAAAATCTGCGTATCATCCTCGATCACACGCTCAAAAAACGCCTGCACCCCTCGATTCGACTTCGACTTTTTGCGTACTTCACTGATGACATTGGTATCAACCAAATACATGGTCGTTACCCGATCGCTCATCGACTCGCTCGAAATCCTCATCCTCCCCAACATCAGGCATGTTTTTAAGCGCTTCCGTAAAACTCTTAGCCTTCGGCTTTAATAATAAGGCTTCCAGTAGGGCACGATGCTCAGCCTCTGCGCTTCGACCATGTCGTGCTGCACGCTGCTTGAGTGCATCGACAATGCTTTGATCCAGGTTTCTAACCACAAGACTAGCCATAACATGTTCCTCCTTGTCTGGATTCGATTTGATAGCAATGATAGCATTCGTATGCAATCATTGATAGCACTGAATAGAGCACCGATCCAGAGAGATCGAGAGAGAAAGGAAAAACAGACCAAATGGGGCTCCCAACGCCTTCTATCTACTCCAGGCTCATCAACTCCTACTCTCAGCCTCATAGGCCACCACCGGTGGGTGATAGATGATCTGTACCACCACACCATCCGGGTCGTAACAGTAGAAGCTTCTCGCCCCATCCCGATGGGTGCGCGGCTCATTTCGCATTCTGACCCCATGGGCACTGAGGAACTCAAACCACTCATCCACCGCTTCGGGGGTGGCCAGAAAGAATCCGATATGATCGAGACGCTGGGCCACCTCATCGAACTGCTCTGCCGCACTCTTGTGGAGTGCCAGATTGTCCGGCCCGGAACTGAGATAGAGATTATCCGGGTCCGGACGCCACTCGATCCCCATCCCCAGCAGCTCCACATAGAAATGCTCGCTGCTCGCCATATCCCTCACATTCAGCGCCACGTGGCGCATCCCCATATGACTCCCCGGTCTGTTCATGACAACACCTCACTCAGTGCCTGATCCCACTCCTGCTGACCCAGAGCCCGTTTCACGACCAACGGCAGAGCAACCGCCCCATGGGCCAGCAACTGCTCATGCAGCTGTTTGATCGAGGCAGCGGCATTCTGTTCCAAATAGCGATTGGACAGCTGCTCGAGCAGATCGGCACCGAGCAGGGCCATGAAGGCGTCCGTCGGCCTTCTGGAGATGGCCGTCAGGCTGACTTCAGCCCAGCAGGGTATATCCGATAGGGGCTTCAGTCGCTGCAGGGCCTGTTGGCTGTCGATCTCGCCAGTATGGAATTCCAGATCGATGCAGGCCTGCTCGGCCAATGCCAGTCTTCTCTGATTGAGCAGAATACGATCCTGATCGTCGAAATACCCCCGGGTCTCCAGCACACGACTCATGTAGTGTGCCCAGCCCCGTTTGAAGGCCGCAGAGGGGTTGATCTGACGCACCAGGCTGTGCGCCGAGACCCCACCGGCCCAGGCCAGATAGTGGCGCCCGGCCCAGCTGCTGTAGAGATTCCTCATACGGATGGCTGAACGGCTCTCACCGCCTCCGACCTGCTGATCGTGAGGTATCAGGAACACCCCACCCTCCGGAGTTCGCAGATAGCTGCCGCAATCGGGCTGGCGGAAACAGCTGTCGGTGACACGAAAACCCAGCGGTTGCTCAGAGTCGGGCAGTAGCTGATGTTGCTGCAGGAACTCCCGCAGAACCTGCGCCTCCTCCTGATAGGCCTGGAGTCGTTCGTTACCACTCAGAAGCTCACCATCGGAGGCCTTCAAATCGGCAACATCCAGATCCTGCTGCTGCAGCGAATCATAGGTCTGCTGCAGGCGTGATCTGGCAAATGTCAGTGCCTGATCGATCTGCAGGTCGACCTGATCCCGATTGTGCAACAACCAGCTCAGCAGTTCAGGTCCACAATCCGCGCTGCCGGATGCCACCGGTACCAGGTTCTTGATCAGACACTGCCGGTAATCCTCAACGGCTTCCGCCGCCTGACTGGCCAGGGATTGCAAACGGCCCTGATCGGCACAGCACTCCCGGGTCTGTGGCAGATCCCGACCAAGCCGTTTCAACCAGGGTACTCCCTTATCCGCAGTTTCCAGGGCGTCCGCCAGCCACAGGGTGGAGACGACGCCAGGCAGCTCCGACAACCTGCCCCGGGCGTCCCTCAGGTAGTTGGGTGTCAGCTCCAGTACTCCCATCAGCGAGTCACACAGCCTTTCCGGTTGACGAACCACCAGCTCCTGCAGCTGGTTGAGCGGTAAATATTTGGCCGGATCGTGGTAGCGCCAGTCCTGTTCCAATAACATCCGATGCTCTACCAGGGCGGCCCCACGAATCAACTGCAGATCGAGCTGGCGATCCTCATCGAGCTGATCGAAATCGATGCTATCCAGGCTGGTAAGGAGGTTGCTGATCAGGTTTGCCAGGGCACCGTTGTCATCATCGCCGTCGGCGGTCAGTCGACCTTCATAGCCGGAAACCGAGGCGTAGACGGCCGCCAATGGGTGGAAGCGGAACCAGGCGCGATAGTAGTCGGCAACCAACTCATCGAACTCAGTGGCGCTGCTACTCATCACGTATCTCGTAGTCGTGGGTTATCTTCGCGGTAGCACCTAGCATGATCGAGGCGGAACAGTATTTATCCGCACTCAATGAGATGGCTCTGGAGACATGCTTTTCACTCAGATCCCGTCCGCTGACGATAAAATGGGCATGAATTTCGGTGAAAACCTTAGGGTCAGCCTCAGAACGTTTGGCCTCCAGCTCCACCACGCAGCCGCTGACCTGCTGGCGGGACTTCCTCAATATGGAGAGCACATCGAACTCGGTGCAGCCTCCCATACCGAGCAGCAGCATCTCCATCGGTCTGACCCCCAGGTTCCTGCCCCCATGATCCGGCGGACCATCCATAATTATTGCATGGCCACTGCCGGCCTCGCCCATCATGGTGGCTGCCTCCACCCATACGACCCGTGCTTTCATTGATTACTCCAAAGTTGCTATTCACTCATCTTTATACAAAACATCAAAATGGGGCTAAGGTCACAGCCAAACAGGCCGTAAACAAGTTAAACCGCCATAAGTCTTCTGGAAATAGATGATAAACATGAAATACGTTAAATTTATGGCTTGTTGTTTTTTGTTACACTATATCTATGCGAGTCTACAGAAGACTGTAAATTCGACAAGTTGATAGGGGTTGCTAAACTTGATCCTAGGCTTTTTATTGAACTTCGTATCGTACGAAGCATGGGCTCAGATTTACTGCCATACAGATCGCCAGCGACTGCACTCAGACAGATGACTGATTCAATCGACAGGCTGATCTCTATACCATATAACGTTTAATAAATTTAGAGTCCAAAGATCATGACGATCATAAAACCGCCACCGCAGGAACCTGAGTATCTCCAGCGATTCCTGTCATTTTGTCATCGCCGGCGCTACCCCAAGAATACCGAGATCATCCATATCGGTGACCCGGCAGATATCCTCTATTACATCACGGAAGGCTCGGTGGCTGTCTACATCGAAGATGAAGATGGTCGGGAAATCATCCTCACTTACCTCAACAAAGGGCAGTTTGTCGGCGAAATGGGGCTGTTCGTCCCAGAGCCGAAGCGCAGTGTGATGGTACGCACCCGCGCCTCCTGCCAGATCGCCGAGATCAGCTATCAGCGGCTGGAGCAGCTCTTTTCCCATGATCTGAAGGAGTACACCAAGGATATTCTCTATGCCATGGGGGCTCAGCTCTCACAGCGCCTCAACCAGACCAGCAACAAGGTAGGACATCTGGCCTTTTTTGATGTGACCGGCCGCATTGCCCGCACCCTGCTGGATCTCTGTAAAGAGCCTGACGCCATGACCCATCCGGATGGTATGCAGATCCGCATCACCCGACAGGAGATCGGCCGCATCGTCGGCTGCTCCAGAGAGATGGCTGGCCGGGTGTTGAAAAACCTCGAGGAGCAGGGCCTGATCAGCGTTAAGGGTAAAACCATCGTGGTCTTCGGCACCCGCTGAGCGCTAAACAGCAGAATAGCGTTCAGCCAGAGCAATTATCCGCGAATGAACGCCAATCACCGCGAATCTTCGCCATTTCAGACTCTAATTTGAGAGCTTTCGCGGCACTTTGCGGTGATTGGCGTTCATTTGCGGCCATCATCTTATGCCGTAAGCACTGAACCTACCTCCCCATCTCTGCTACCACCTGATGGCGGGGACAGTTGGTCAGGTGGTCATTGACCATACCCACCGACTGCATGAAGGCGTAGCAGATGGTGCTACCGACAAAGCGGAAACCTTTGCGCTTGAGCGCTTTACTCATGACATCGGAGATCGGCGTAGTGGCCGGCACCTGTTCCAGTTTGCGCCAGCGGTTCTGCTTCGGCACACCGTCGACAAAATCCCAGAGAAACGCTGAGAACCCTTCACCCGCTTCCAGTTCGAGGAAGGCCTGGGCATTGCCGATCGCCGCATTCACCTTGAGCCGGTTCCGCACAATCCCTGCATCCATCAGCAACCGCTTCACATCCCGCGCTCCGTAGGCGGCGATCTTGTTCGCATCGAAGCCATCAAAGGCCCGCCGGTAACCCTCCCGCTTGCGCAATATGGTCAGCCAGGAGAGCCCGGCCTGAGCCCCTTCCAATATCAGCATCTCGAACAGATGCTGCGGATCATGGGAGGGTACCCCCCACTCCTGGTCATGGTATTCGACATACTCATCGTGTCCCAGACACCAGGGACAGGGTTCGGTTTTCATGCGCGCTTGCTCTCCTTTGGTCCAATCCAGAACTGGGGTACATGGGCGACCTCCCAGAGAAACCCGTCCGGATCCCTGAAATAGCCTGAGTAGCCTCCCCAGAAAGTCTCCTGGGCCGGTTTGACGAGTGTCGCCCCCGCACTCAATGCCTCGGCCATGACCCGATCCACAGCCTCCCGGCTGCTCAGGTTGTGGGCCAGGGTAAACGGGCTCTGCTCTGCCTGACCGAACGCCACCCCCGCATCGGCGCCCAGCTCATTTTTAGGATAGAGGCCGAGCCAGCTCCCCTGCAGCTCAAAAAAGGCTACCGCATCGCTATCGAAATCGAAACGAGGCAGTCCCAGTTGCTGATAAAACCGAATCGAGAGCGTGAGGTCGTTCACGCCGAGGGTGATCAAACTGATTCTTGGCTCCATGGCACAGCTCCTTTGATTGAATTGCCAGAAGCAGTCTATCCACGGCCTGCTGACAACGGGGTGTCAGTATTGAGATTGGCACCTCGGGCAGTTGTTACACGATAAACCGCGAATCAACGCAATAAAATGGCCAGAATGTAAAAATCATTCGCGGCGTTTTGCGGTGATTGGCGTCCATTGGCGGTAGGAATCGCTTAAATCAGTCCACCTCGCCATCCACACTGATCAGGTAGTCCTGCAGGGTCCGGCCACTGACCCGTTGATATCGCCCGCCGGGCATCTCCAGGGACTCGATGCGATCGACCCGAAACTGACGAAAGGCTTCACGCAATTCGCACCAGGCTGCCAGGGTCCAGACAGAGCCCCAGTAGAAGAGACCCAGCGGCCAGACCACCCGATCCGAGTGAACCCCGTCCCGTCTACAGTAAGCGATCTCTACTTTGCGCTGTTGGGCGATCGCCTGGCGCAGACCGGCCACATGGGATCTGACTTCGGAAGGTATATGAAAATCGGGCACCAACAGGGCCTCGCGTGAAAGCACCGGGCGAAGCTTCTCAGGCACCACCGCCGCCACCTTATCCAGTGCACTCGAGGCCGCTTCTGCCAGCGCCGAATCACACCAGCCCTGAACCATGCGCATGCCCAGCATCAGCGCGGTCAACTCATCATCGTTGAACATCATCGGCGGCACGCGAAAGCCTTTGCTCAGCCGGTAGCCTCTACCGGTAACCGCTTCGATGGGTATGCCGGATGCGGAGAGTGCCTCGATATCACGGTAGATGGTTCTAACCGAGACCTCCAGCCGGTTTGCCAGGCTTTCCGCCGTAATGTAGCGCTCGGCACTGAGCTCCTGTGTTATGCGAAACAGACGGTCCGCACGGCGCATGCTGCACTCCAGTCAGATCAGAAAAAGAGCTCCCGCAATCTGGCCCCGGGATCGTCTGCGCGCATGAAGGCTTCACCCACCAGAAAGGCATTCACCTGGTGGCTGCGCATCCGTTTGACATCCTGCTGATCGAGAATACCGCTCTCTGTCACCACAATCCGATCCCCGGGAATCTGATCCAGCAATCCAAGGGTGGTATCCAGGGTGACTTCAAAACTGCGCAGATTGCGATTATTGATACCGATCAGGCGATTCTCCACCTTCAGTGCCCGCTGCAATTCCGCTTCATCATGCACCTCGATCAGCACGTCCATCCCCAATTCGTGAGCCAGGTCGTTCAGGCTATGCAGTTGCGCATCATCCAGACAGGCCGCAATCAGCAGAATAGAGTCCGCCTCGATCACTCGGGCTTCGTATACCTGGTAGGGATCGATGATGAAATCCTTGCGAATCACCGGCAGGCTGCAGGCAGCGCGGGCCTGCCGCAGGTAGTCATCACTGCCCTGGAAAAAATCGATATCGGTCAGCACCGAGAGGCAGGCCGCCCCACCCTGCTGATAACTGAGCGCAATCTCTGCCGGCTGAAAATCCTCGCGCAACACCCCTTTACTGGGGGAGGCTCTCTTGATCTCCGCAATCACACCAGCCTCCTCAGCCTCTATCCTCCGCGCGATGGCATCGGCAAAACCACGGGGTGCGGAACTCTCGGATAACCGCTCCTGCAGAGCCTGCAGGCTGCGCTTTTCCAGCCGGTCGGCAATCTCCTGCTGTTTGCGGGCGACGATCTTTTTCAGAATATCGGGTGTATCTTTCATTTCAGTCTACAGCTGTCTCATTAACTCTCAATCTGCCAAGAAGCTACTCTTTACGCCCCTCTCCCTTTATGGGAGAGGGGTTGGGGAGAGGGTGTACACGAAGCGTTAGATCCGGCAAAACTCAAAACCACATTGACTCATCGCCATTATCGCGCTGATTGCTGCAGAATGAGCGCACTCATTCTCCCCCCTCTCCCCCAGCCCCTCTCCCACGAGGGGAGAGGGGAGTCAACTTCCCTGCCCGCCTGGTCGATTGATGACAATTCTGATGATGAGTCAGTTAGGGCTTGTCAGGTTATCAATCGAAACTCTGGGTCAGTACCACCAGACGATCGAGCCGGCTACGCGCCTCACCGCTGGCAATCGCTTCGTTGGCCCGTTCCACACCCTCCTGCAGGGTGGCGGCATTACCGGAGGTGTAGATCGCTGCGCCGGCGTTGATCATGACGATGTCTCTGGCCGGGCCCGGATTATCCTCCAGAACCCCGCGTATGGTGGTCAGACTCTCGGCTGCATCATTCACCTGAATCGCCTCCAGCGGGTTACGGGTGACCCCGAAATCCTCAGGCTGGATAGAGAAACGTCGGATCTGACCATCCTTCAGTTCAGCCACGTCGGTGGCATCGCCGATACTGATCTCATCCAGACCGTCGCGGGAGTGCACCACCATCACATGGCGGCTGCCGAGACGTTGCAGAACCTCCGCCAGCGGCTCCAGCAACTCACTGCTGAAAACACCCAGCAGCAGATTGGGCACCCCGGCGGGATTGGTCAGCGGGCCCAGCACATTGAAGATGGTGCGAACCCCCATCTCCTTGCGCGGCCCGATGGCATGCTTCATGGCACTGTGGTGGCCCGGAGCGAACATGAAACCGACCCCCACTTCCCGCACACACTGCTCTACCTGCTCTGGGGTAAGGTCCAGTCGTACACCGGCCGCCTCCAGGGCATCGGCACTGCCCGACTTGGAAGAGACGGAGCGATTACCGTGTTTCGCCACATGACAGCCTGCTGCCGCTGCGACAAACATACAGGCGGTGGAGACATTGAAGGTGCCGGAGGCATCACCACCGGTTCCGACGATATCCACCGGGTGACTCAATCCCCCGATCGACACCCCGGAGGCCAGCTCACGCATCACGGAGGCTGCCGCCGCGATCTCCGCCACCGTCTCCCCTTTCATCCGCAGACCAATCAGAAAACCGCCGATCTGGGCTGCCGTGGCGCCGCCGGTCATGATGGTACGCATCACACCGGTCATCTCTTCACCTGTCAGGTCCTGACGGGCCAGTACCTTATTGATGGCTTGCTGCATTTCCACGCGCTCTCCCCCCTTGGACTTATTGTTTTTTAGACTAGACAGTGTACATCAGATGCGGTTTGCCGGCCTGCCGATGGGCCAACCGGTTAAGCGGCGGCCTGCACAGAATCAGCAGAGCTCTACCCTACACCCCTTCAATGAAGTTTTTCAGCAGGTCATGCCCATGCCGGGTAAGGATCGATTCAGGATGAAACTGGACTCCCTGAATCGGCAGGGTCTTGTGTCTCACCCCCATGATCTCATCCATGCCGCCATCCGCTTTTTCCGTCCAGGCGGTGACTTCCAGCTGCTCCGGCAGACTCTCGGTTTCGATCACCAATGAGTGGTAACGGGTTGCCTGAAACGGATTTTCCAATCCATGGAAGACACCCTGATCCCGATGGTGGATCGGCGAGGTCTTGCCATGCATCACTTCACGGGCGTGGATGATATTGCCGCCGAAGGCCTGACCGATGGACTGATGGCCAAGACAGACGCCGAGGATCGGAATCTTGCCCGCATAGGTCTGGATCACTTCAACCGAGATGCCGGCCTCATTCGGTGTACAGGGACCCGGTGAGATGACGATCTGATCGGGTTTCAATTGACCCACATCCGCCACACCGATTTCATCATTGCGCACCACTTTGACCTCGACGCCGAGCTCTCCCAGATACTGCACCAGGTTGTAGGTGAAGGAGTCATAATTGTCGATCATCAGTAACATGATTAGGCCTCCTCGTCACAGGCATGGCGATCCAGTCCGGCTTCAGCCAGCGCCACCGCCCGAAATACCGCACGGCCTTTGTTCATGGTCTCTTTCCACTCCAGCTCAGGCACCGAGTCGGCAACCACCCCGGCGCCAGCCTGGATGTGCAGGGTCTTCTCCTTGATCACCGCGGTACGGATGGCAATCGCCGTATCCATATTGCCGTTCCAGGAGATGTAGCCCACCGCCCCCGAGTAGACGCCACGCTTCACCGGTTCCAGTTCGTCGATGATCTCCATGGCGCGTATCTTCGGTGCACCGCTCACCGTACCGGCCGGGAAGGTGGCGCGCAGCAGATCGATGGCACTCATGTCATCCCGCAGTTTGCCGGTAACATTGGAGACGATGTGCATGACATGGGAGTAGCGCTCCACAATCATCTTGTCGGTCAAAGTGACACTGCCGATCTTGGCCACCCGGCCGGTGTCGTTACGACCCAGATCGATCAGCATCAGATGCTCGGCCAGCTCCTTGGGGTCGGCCAGAAGCTCCTCTTCGAGCGCCTTGTCCTCCTCCTCGCTGTAGCCCCGCCGGCGGGTGCCGGCAATCGGCCGCACGGTCACCTCCCCATCCTCGAGACGGGTCAGAATCTCCGGTGAGGAGCCGACGATATGGAACTCCCCGAGATCGAGAAAGTACATGTAGGGGGAGGGATTGAGGCCTCTCAGGGCACGATAGAGATCCAGTGGCGGTGCCTGAAAAGGGATCGACAGACGCTGGGATACCACCACCTGCATGCAGTCCCCATCGAGGATGTATTGTTTGATCCGCTCAACCGCCTGCTTGTAACCCTGCTCGGTGAAGCCGGAGACAAAATCCGCTTCATCCACCTGGCGCGGCTCACCGGCCGCCAGTTTGGGTACCGGCTGGCGCATGGCCCGAATCAGCTCGACGATACGGGCCTGAGCCGTATCCAGCGAACCGCCGTTGTCAGGATCCACATGCACAATGACGTAGAGGCGACCGGATAGGTTGTCGAACACCACCACCTCATCGGAGACCATCAACAGAATGTCCGGTGTATTGAGTTGATCCGGATTGGCGCTGTCGGCCAGTTTCGGCTCGATATAGCGGATGATGTCGTAACCGAAATAGCCGACCAGGCCGCCGTTGAACCTGGGCAGACCCTCAAGCTCAGCGGCCCGGTAGCGCTGTTGAAATGTCTCGACCCAGGCGAGTGGATCCTCGACCTGATGCTGTTCGATCACGGTCCCGTCAGTGACCACCTCAACTTGCTTGTCATAGACCCTCACATGGGTTCTGCAGGGCAGGCCGATGATTGAATAACGGCCCCATTTCTCACCACCCTGAACCGATTCGAACAGATAGGAGTAGGGCCCATTGGCCAGCTTCATGTAAACACTGAGGGGGGTGTCGAGGTCGGCCAGGACCTCACAGACGACAGGTATGCGATTGTAGCCCTGTTCTACCAGAGCGTTGAATTCTTGGGGGGTCATGTTCCTCTCCACACAATAGACGACAAAACGGTTGCTTCAGAGTTGGCCATCACCAACGCCATCGTGCACCGTTCATCAAAGTCTCATTGCGTGAAAGCAGGATCATTGCTGTCTACTAAAGGGTTAAAGCCTCGATTGGGCTTAACCTTACTCGAAAACGCCACCTTAGCTCAAGCGGCGTTTTCCAGAATCCCCTGGATCTCGGTAAGCGAGTCGATCACCGCATCGGGATTGTAGTTGCGGATATCTTCACCATGGTTGTAGCCATAGCTCATGCAGACGATTTGAAAGCTCGCCGCACGGGCCGCTTTGACGTCACTCTGGGAGTCACCCACCATCAACGCGGCCGAGGGTTCGACACCCAGGTTCTCCGCAGCGTGTAACAGCGGCATCGGGTCCGGCTTCTTTTTCGGCAGGGTGTCGCCGGCAATGATGATCTCAAAATCGTCATGCACGCCCAGATCCTTGAGCAGAGGCAGGGTGAACTGGGCCGCCTTGTTGGTTACGCAACCCAGACGGTAGCCCTGGCCTTTCAGGTAGTCCAGGCCTTCCCTTATGCCGGGATAGAGCGCCGAACGCAGACTGGTGTTTTCCGCATAGAGCTCCAGAAAGATCGGGTAGGCCCTTTCAAAATCCGCCTCATCAGGCTCACCGTTGAGTTGACCGATCAATGCCCGGCGAACCAGACGCTCCACCCCGTTACCGACCCAGTCCCGCACCTTCGCCTCGCCATATACCGGGCGACCGAGCTGCTTCATCATCTCATCCACGCAGTAAGCCAGGTCCGGAACACTGTCCACCAGAGTGCCGTCCACGTCGATCAGGATCATTTCAGGTTTTTTGATCATGCCAAACTCTCTCATGCTAAAAATCAAACAACGAATCCACTGACAAATCCAACAGGGGATTCCAGCTCAGCAGAGGCCGCACCCTACACAATCACCCAGTGAACAATTCAATCGTTAAAATCAGGGAATCTCGATGACTGTCGTCAGTCTGGCCTGTGCCGGTGTGTCAAAAAGGGCTCTTGACCGAGTGCGCTTGGTTTGATCGAAGGGGATTGGTGGGGCAGAGCCCCACCCTACGTTGTACAGGTGTAGGGTGGGGCTCTGCCCCACCAAATGCCGCCTGAGTAAGCGCCATTCAGCTTGCAAAACCCTTTTGGATCAGACCTTGGCCAGCTCATCCATCATCTTGCCGACGATGGTGTTGTAGCGGTTGGCGTCGCCCTCTTCCGGGAAGCCGAAGATGCCGGAACCGGCCACAAAAGTATCTGCACCGGCGGCCTTGATCTCAGCGATGTTGTCGACCTTCACACCACCGTCGATCTCGAGGCGGATATCCAGACCGGAGTCGTCGATCAGCTTGCGGCAGGCGCGCAGCTTGTCCATGGTGGCAGGAATGAAGCTCTGGCCACCGAAGCCCGGGTTCACCGACATCAGCAGGATCATGTCCACTTTGTCCAGCACGTAGTCCAGGTGGCTGAGTGGGGTGGCCGGATTGAAGACCAGGCCCGATTTGCAGCCTTCGTTACGGATCAGCTGCAGACTGCGGTCGATGTGCTCGGAAGCTTCCGGGTGGAAGGTAATGTAGGTTGCACCCGCCTTGGCGAAATCGGGGATGATCCGATCCACCGGCTTGACCATCATATGGACATCGATATCGGCGGTGACGCCATGTTTACGCAATGCTTCACAGACCAGCGGACCAATCGTCAGGTTGGGCACGTAGTGGTTGTCCATAACGTCGAAATGAACGATCTCTGCGCCAGAAGCGAGGACGTTATCCACCTCCTCCCCAAGCTTGGCAAAATCCGCAGAGAGGATGGAAGGTGCGATCTTATCGGACTGACGGGCCATATTCTTATCTCCTACTGTTCGATCCCCACGCCGGACCAGGCTGAGGCTGGCGCAAACCCATTTTCCGCGCCGGATTTCAAAAAGGAGGGCCACTTTACCCCAAAGCGATGCGCTTTTCAGCTATCCCATCCGGGAGGGGTGGCGGTGAAAGCGCCGCCAGACTCTGCAAACCAACTGACAGGCAGGTTAATATGGATCTTCAGACCAGGAGATGAGCCATGTCCAAATGCCACCCCGTCCCGCCAGGAATCGCAGCTCTGCTACTGCTCATGGTCGCTGTTGCAGTGCCACTCCAGGCAGCCAACCTCACCCTGGAGCGGCGCATTTCCGCTGCCCTGGACAGCCCCAACCTGTCGGGCAAGGCGGTCTGGCTTGAAAACGGCAACAGCCGCTTCCTCGCCATCTACAGCCCCAGCGAGACCAAACTGAGTCTTGGCGGGGTACTGATACTGCATGACCAGGGGACCCATGCGGATTGGGCGGAGGTGATTCAACCGCTCAGAAAGCATCTCGCCAAACAGGGCTGGAATACCCTGGCACTGCAACTGCCGGCGACCGACACCAACCCGGATGCGACAGCACGTCTCAACCTGATGGAGCAGGCCTCACCGAGGATCCAGAGCGCAATCGACTACTTCGATCCCCAGCAACAACCCAATCTGGTTCTGGTTGGCCATGGCCTCGGCGCCGCCATGGCCTTGCACCATCTAGCCAAGCAGCCCAACCAGCGGGTCAATGCCATTGCGGCGATCGGCCTGAGCATCGACCCGTCCGACGAGTCCGATCCGGTATCCCAGGCGATTGCACAGCTGCAGACTCCCATATTGGATCTTTTTGGCAGTCGCGACCTGCCTTCGGTCACAGAGAGCGCCGCCAAACGCCGCCAGATCGCCTCGTCAAACGCCAGAGAGGGGTATCGTCAGGAGACCCTGAATGGGGCAGATCACTTCTTCAGTGGCATGCAATCGAGCCTGAATCATCGTATCCATGCCTGGCTGAAGCGCACCAGTGCGGTTGAGGTGCAGAATTGAGGAGGGGGGGATTACTTGGTCACCATCAACGCTTTGATGCGACGTACATAGTGCCTGGTCTCACCCGGCGCAAAGCCTTCCACCTGAGACCAGCTCTTAACCTCCCCATGAGCTTTGATCGCCTTGCGATAGGCCCTTAGCACATTGCCGTAGCCCGCATTGTAACTGCCAAGTGCAAACGCCAACCGCTCCTCGGTGGGCAGCCCTTTTTTCCACTTCCGGTAGAGTATTCGATCGTAGTAGATGCCGGCGGCAATATTCCAGCGCGGCTCTTCGATATGGGTGAAATGGGGGTTATCCTCTTTGATCTCCTGGTAGGTGGCCGGCAGGATCTGCATGATCCCTTTGGCACCGGCGGAACTGAGGGCCTTGGGCTGCAGGCCGGACTCTGCGATGCCCTGGGCCTTGAACCAGTGCCAATCGATATGCGGACCAAAGTAGTGCTTGGTGTATTTTCGGAAGTAGTTGTCGTAGCGATCACTCCAATGATCGTGCTTTACGTGCTTGAATGGTCCGGCGAGCAATAGTCCGGGCAGCAGCAACAGCAGTAGGCACCAGCGCAGCATGGATCCTAATTGAGCCCCAACCCGATCACCAGGCCAAGGGCTGTACCGATGCCGATAAAGATCCCCATGATCATGATGCCGACGGCGATGTTGCCCTTCTTCAACTCATCGGGGATGCTGAAATTGACGATGTGGCTGAACACTTTACAGCCGAACCACATGAAGAAAATGGTCAGTGCGCCACCAAAAATCACATAGATGAAATTAAGCAGGATGGGATCTAGGCTATCGGTCATTTTCCCCTCCCAGGGAGAGATTGAGAAGCGACATTGAATTCAGATTACTTCAGCCCATGGAGCGCGCTTCTTTGATTCGCTCATAGGCCTTCTTTATCTCATCGGTTTTCTGTGCCGCCATCTTCATCATCTCTTCCGGTAAGCCCTTCGATACCAGCTTGTCCGGATGGTGCTGACTGATCAGACGACGGTAGGCCCGTTTCACATCCTTATCGGATGCTTGCGGGGAAACATTAAGAATCGCATAGGCGTCGTTCAACGACACACCCTGGGTTCTGGGTGGTGGCTGACTGCCCGCCCCGGCATAGTGGGACTGGGCACGCACCATACGTTCGAGGCGGCGAAAGGTTAACTCCGGAATATTCAGCAGTTCACAGATATGCAGCAGTAACCGCTCTTCCTGCCGGTCCATCTCACCATCCGCATAGGCTGCCTGGATCTGGATTTCCAGAAACATCTGAATCAGCGTCTGGCGACGATGACACTCCTGGCGAAACTGGCTGACCACATCATCGAGGGGGAATTGCTCAGATTTACCTTCCTGAAACAGACGGATTGCGGTCTTCCGCATCTCACTGGAGAGGGACATCTGGCTCATCAGGTTTTCGGCAAGCCGGATCTCGTCCTGGGAGACCCGCCCATCCGCCTTCGCCAGATGGCCTAACACGGAGAAGGTGGCGGTAAAGAAAGCGGTCTGGACCCGTTCCTGATCCCCGGGCCCCCAACTGACATCATCATCCGGCAGCCCTTTCAGGCCTTTATCGAATTTATGCCCCAGAGCGGCGCCCAGTACAGCTCCCAAGGGCCCACCGAGCATGAAGCCAAATGCGCCACCAACCAGTTTTCCCCACCAACTCAAGAGTGCACCTCACTTAGGGCCTGTTACCACAGTAATCGGCAGACTATACCTCAGCCGACCCCGCTGAAGCTATTTACCATGAAGATATTGCTCATCGCTGAAGGAGTAGACCCAGGCCGGGAAGAAAACCACCAGCATGGTGATCACCCAGCCGTTGACCAGGGCTTCGGGAAAGAACATCAGGGGAAAGAAGGGAATGATGGTCACCTGCAACTCCGCCATCGTGTAGGCACCACTCAATACCAGCATCTGCATGGCCAGATAACCGCTCACATAACCCACCAGCCAGGCGGTGAAAAAGCCGTTGCCCAAGACATAGATGAAGAACTGTTTGGGTAACCAGGAACGCACCAGGACCAGTGCAATCTGAGACAGGGTGATCGGCACCAAGACCACGGTCAGAAAACTGACCACATAGCCTTCCCAGCCATAGCCTGCATTCATGCTCACCGCGAACAGCGCGATACTGGCAGCGATAATCGCCAGTGACCAGCCGAACATCAGAGTGATCACCGTCACACCCAGCAGATGAAACGAAAGGCCGGGCTGGATCTGCCCCCGCATATGCCACAGGGCGATCAGACAGACGATGGCACCCAGGAACACATGAATCAGATTCTGTTGTGTCAGACGCTGCCAGGCAGCCAGTCTCAAAGCGGCAATCAGCACAGCGCCACACAGACCGGCAAGCCAAAACAGCAGGGTCGTTGAAAACAGACCACCATCCAATTCCATCGATTTCCTTCCTTTCCTCCGAGCCGATTTCAGCTATGCTGACGGCTGTTGACACAGCAGATTAATGATAGGGGAGAACCCAATGATCTACCGATCCCTCGGTGACAGCCAAATCAAAGTCAGCGCCCTGTCACTCGGCACCATGACCTTTGGAGAACAAAACAGCGAAGCCGAAGCTCACGCCCAACTCGACCGCGCCGTCGAAGCGGGTATTAATCTTATCGACACAGCGGAGATGTATCCGGTTCCGCCGAAAGCCGGCACCCAGGGCGAAACAGAGCGTCATATCGGCACTTGGCTGGCACGCCGCGGCCAACGGGATCAACTGGTTCTCGCCAGTAAAGTTGCCGGTCCGGCAGACTGGCTCAGCTACCTGAGGGACGGCAATCTGCACCTCGACCGAACCAATATCGAGGCCGCATTGGAGCAGAGTCTGCAACGTCTGCAGACAGATTACATTGATATCTATCAGCTGCACTGGCCCGATCGCAAAACCAACTATTTCGGCGCTTTGGGTTATCGGCATCCGAAGCAGGAGTCAGCGACCCCCATCGAAGAGACCCTGGAGGTCCTGGGGGATCTTAAAAAAGCCGGCAAAATCCGCCATATCGGCGTCTCCAACGAGACCCCATGGGGCCTCATGAGCTATCTGCAGATTGCGCAACAGAAGGGTCTGCCCAGAGTGGTCTCGATTCAGAATCCCTACAATCTGTTGAATCGCAGTTTCGAAATCGGCCTGGCCGAGATTGCCCACCGGGAGCGTTGTGGCCTGCTGGCCTATTCACCGATGGCATTCGGTGTTTTGTCAGGCAAATATCTGCAGGGAAAGCGGCCGGCCAATGCCCGCCTGAGCCTGTTCGACCGTTTTACCCGCTATACCAACCCCCAGGCCAATACAGCCACAGAACGCTATGTAGGGTTGGCCAGGGAGCATGGATTGGATCCGGGGCAGATGGCTCTGGCCTATGTCACCAGCCGCCCTTTTGTCACCAGTACGATCATCGGTGCGACCACCCAGCAGCAACTTGAGATGAATCTGGCCAGCATCGATGTCAGCCTGCAGCGGGAGGTGCTCGAAGGCATTGAAAAGATCCACACAGAGCTGCCGAATCCAAGTCCATGAATCTTTACAAAAAGAGCCCTGTTTCCATGACAAAGAGCATAGGATCAACGGAAAAAATGGGCTAAAGTCATGATCAAGAGGGGGATAAAAAAGATCAAAACCAAGCGGTTTGACTATTGCGAACAGATCGCTTGAAAACAGCGTGCCATCACACTCTCTGATTGAGTTGAGCAGCGGAGAAGAATGAAAATGAATGCACCAAGAATCCGTATCGGCAGTTGGTTCAGAACCGTCAACGGAGATCAGTTCGAAGTTGTCGCTCACGATCTGGAAGAGGGGGTCGTGGAGGTCCAGTTTTACGATGGCACAGTGGAAGAGTACGACCTGGAAGACCTCAAGGAGCTTGAGATCGTACCGACAGCCCCACCGGAGGACTGGGCAGGCTCTTACGATCTCACTAAGGACGACTACGGCGTGGACCTGGACCACCCGGCCGGGGATACCCATTACAACCCCCTGGATCACCTCGAAGATACCGATTAGTCCTCCAGGCTGATCCTGCCAACACGCCAGCCGTCACCTCGACAGCCAAAGGAATCTCCGACGATTCGACATTACGGCGCAGATCGTAGCCATTTTGCGATCGGCGTATCAGATTTGTTGCGGGCAACAGCGGAAGGAGCAGAAGAGAATCAAACGAGAAGCTGCCAAAGTTAAGAGGTTCAGCATATCAGCTTTGCCGGTGCAAATGGTCAGAATTAACCCTGAAATCAATAACGTTGAATGAAATCCGTCACTTAGGCAAAGTGAAACCAAGTAAATTACCCGGACGTAGTAGTTAATAAACAGCATGCGGCAGCAAAAACCATCTGCCTTGTCGGCTGTTCCGGGGCTCTAAAGTTTGCATTTTAAGGGCCGTTATTAAAAGTAACAGGACCCAGATCAAGAGCGATCCAGGAGGTATGAGATGAAGACAGTATATGACATGAGTTCCGGCCAGATCATTGAAACCGGTCTTACCACTCTGTCTGCGCCTCAAGACGCCTCACAGTGGGATCAGCCAGCACTGGAATTGGCCCTGCAACCGGTTACTTCCGAAAGTCCCACGAAGTGCGCTTTCCCGCCTGAGCTGGTCCTGGCGGACCTAAACGCCTTTATCGAGAAAATGAGCTGACAGGATAAGGCGCTCACTTCGTGACTTGAGAGCCGGGCCCCATGGCCCGGCTTTTTTATGCGCGGGGAACAGAGCCCGAAATCATCAAGACCTCACCATCACGCAGCGCCACTTGAATCGGCGAGAGTGCATCCCCGGCACAGGGGCCACGCAGACAGAGACCATCTTCAAGGCGAAACAGCGCACCATGGGTGACGCATTGAATGTAACTCTGGCTCAAATCGAGAAACTGGTCAGGCTGCCATTCGAGATTGATTCCGGTGTGAGGACAGCGGTTTAGATAGCCATACACCCGCTCTCCCTTGCGCACCACCAGAATCTCCTGGGTATCGCCTTCCAGTTCCACACTGAAACCCCGACTTCCCGGATCCTCGAGCTCATCAATTCCGCATAATCTGTGTATCGATGACATAGGCCTTCTGTTCGCCGTTAAAGCCCTTCACGTCCGCACTTCTCTCCGGCAATCCGATTGCCATGGCGCAGCGCCTCCAGGGGATCGCCCGACTCGAGCAGCGCATGGATCACGCCGGCATTGAAAACATCCCCCGCCCCCAGGGTATCCACCACTTCCAGTGGTTTGACGGCCTGCTCGAAATGCACCTCACCATGCCGATCCAGCATCCAGCTACCCTGTTCACCCCAGGCAAGGTAACAGAGCGCCTGCCGGGTCATCGGACCGATATGGTGGAACAACTGTCGGGCATCCGCAAACCCTTTGGCCATACTGTAGGCGCGGGATAACATCACCACATCCACATAAGGCAGCGCCTGCTCCAGGCCCGGCCTTGGCTTTTCCAGCTCAAGCGATACCTGCAGTTCGAGCGGCTGTTGTCTCAGCTGCTCAAGCATCTTCAGGGTCGCTTGCGGGTTTCGGCCTTCGAAATGGATCCAGTCGTACGCTTGCAGGTCAATTTCAGCAAAATCCGCATAACTGAATTCAGAGAGCTGTCGGTAGTGAACTATCGTGCGGGATCCACTTGCTTCACTGGAGATGATATAGGAGGTAGGGGTCATGCCACCTGATTCCACCCGGACCCAGCGGGTATCGATCTGTACGGTTTGCAGTTGCTCGAGGATGAATCGGCTCGCCTCATCATCCGCCATCACGCCAGCCCAGCTGCAGCGATGCCCCAAGCGACTCAATACAGTCAAACTGTTACAGGCGTTGCCCCCTCGCCGGCGACTTTGTGAAACCGCCCTGATCTCCTGATCCTCTTGCGGATAGGCCACGACCCGATTGACGATGTCGAGGGTTGCCACCCCCACTGCCAGAATTCGCATCAGGGATTGTTTATCTCCTGTTATCGAGCTGAATATGAGTGAGTAACGCCATCACGGATGGTGCGGACGATACGGCCGGATCGATGCACAACCATCGACTCAAAACCGTGCCCGGAGTGGCTGGATCATTTACGCCGGAACAGACGCCCCAGAGAGTTACGTTTCGGATCCCCATCCTCTCCCAGTTCGGATAACCGTGAAGCAGCTTCGGGGGTCTCCCGTGCCGGTGAGGTCGCGGTATCCAGTCCACCGGTCTTTCTCAGCAGCAACTCCAACTTGCGTTTCAGTTGATCCACTTCCTTGTCCCTGTCTTCAACCGAATCCTCCAGGGAGCGGCACTGGCTTTGGGAGAGCCTCAGCAGGTGGTCCTTCTCATTCAATGACTGTTGCAGAGAGAGCATCTCCTGACGACTGGCCTGCAGGGCCGCCACTTCATCCACATCCCGGTTACTTGAGAGAGACTGTTTCGACTTGGCGTGCTCCAGCTCATGACGCATATGTTCAAGATCCTCAGCCGCCTGACGGCGCACCATATCCAGTTCGGTACGCAGGGCATTGACCTGCTCGTCAACACCAAAGGATTGTACATCCTGTATCTGTTCCACATAGGTTTCGATGACACTGCGCAGTTCGCCCACTTCCCGGCGCATGCGGGTAGCTTCATCATTCGCTTCATCCCGCTCGGTCTCAAGGTTCTCAGCCTTGATACGCAGCTCTTCCATCTGTACCAGCAGGTCATCCGCCAGATTGGAATCCGATACATGGTCCCGCAGCTCGCTCATCTCGGAATTGAGATGATCGTTCTCATTCACCATATCGGTAAACTGATTGCGCATCTCAGCCAGCTGCTTGGTCAGGTTGTCCCGCTCCTGCTGCAGGCGATCTTTCTCTTCGGTCAGATTTTCAAGATCCTCACCCAGCATCTCGATGGCGGTCTCTTGAACATCACGCTCCCGCCTCAGAACATCCGCCTGCCTTGCCAGCTTGTCATTCTTCTCACGCTTCTTCTGCTCCGTCTCAAGGGCGGCGCGAAGTGCGCTCACCTCGCTCTCCACATCGTCGGTAAGCTGGCTCTCCATCTCCAACTGGACCTCTCTCAGACCTTCGACTTCCCGCTTCAGCCTGATAATCGTCTCTTCCGATTCACTCAGCGCCTGCTGTGCCTTCTTCAGATCATCATCAGATGCCGCTGCTGCCAGGGACTCATTGGCACGACCGAGCTCTTCGGAAAGTGTCGCCTGCTCAGCTTTGCTCTCGTCCAATTGTTGCTGCAGTTGCTGTTTCTCTTGCTCCAGCGCGTCAAGTTGCTGACTCAAAGAGTCCCGACTGGTTTTCGCTTCCTGCAGGGAGCCGGTGATGGCATCAGTCCGCTCTTTTTCTAACTCCAGTTCTGCCTGTAGATTTGCCAGCGACGAGTCGTGATCGGCCTGCTGATTCTGCTGTTCCTGTTTGAACTGATCCAGTTCGGAGTTGAGTTGGGATATCTGCTGCTGCAGATCCTCTTTCTCTGAGTTCAGGCCATCCCGGGTCGATTCAGTCTCTGCCAGCTGATCGGCAATCGACTCGATCTTCTGTCGCTCCTCAGCCAGTTCAGCTTGCAGCGCCTCAACTGCCGAGCTCTGCTCGGCCAGTGCGCTCTGCTGGCTCTGTCGGATCTCTTCAAGTTCGGCCCGGGCGCCATTCAATTGCTCTTCCAGGGCCGCTTTGTCACTCTGCAGGGAGTCACGCTCACTTTCCACTTGCCGCTGTGTCTGGTTCAGCTCGTCCAAAGAGTGGTTTGCCTCAGCCAGTTCTGCGGATAGACGTTCCACGTCCTGCTGCTGTTCAGCGCTGTAATTCTGCAGACCGTCAAGTTGACCCCGCAGCTCAGCCAACTGCTGCTCCAGCGTCTCTTTTTCAGCCAGCACGGTTTGCTGCTCGCCGGCCACCTGCTGATGACTCTGATTGAGCTCCTCCAGCGAGCCCTTCGCTGCCGCCAGCTCCTCCGACAGGGATTCAACTGACTGTTGTTTCTGATTCAGTTCATCTTGCAGGCTGTCAATTCGGTTCTGCCATTCACTCTGCTGCTCAGTCAATTGCTGTTGGCTCAGATCCAGCTCGGTCTGCCGATCCGCCAACTGCTCTTCCAGGGAGATTTTCAGCTGCTCCACTTCTGACAGTTGCTCGGTGCTGACCTCCACCGCCTGTTCCGCCGTCTCCAGAGAGTGTTTCAGGAATACGGCCGTCTGATGCTCCTGTTCCAGACGCGCTTCAAACTCAACCCGTTTCTCTTTCTGTTTGCGAGTCGCCTCCTGCGCTTCCTGCAGTTGCTCACGCAACGCCACCAAAGCCTCATCACTGCCCAGGCGGGACTCTTCAAGGGCTTGCTGAAGCTGCTGCTCGCGCTCAACCGACTGCTCTTTCTCCAGATCGGAAGCGGCAACCTGCTGCTGTAGCTGATTGATCTCTTCTGCTGCCTTGTCCTGCTGCTCCTGCATCTCGGCAAGGGCCTGACTGAGACTTGATTCAGCCTGTTCCAGCGCACTCTGACGTTCCGCCAAAGCGTTATCCTGCTGTTGTTTCTCCTGCTGCAATGCCTCCAGCTCGCCTCTGACCTGCTCAAGTTCAGACTTCAGATTGCTGATGGCCTGCGCATGTCCTGTCTCCAGCTCATCGCTGGAACTGCGCAACGCATCCAGCTCGTTGGCCAGCTCCTGCTTCTCGCCTTCAAGGGATTCGATCTGCTGCTGCAGCTGCTCAGTACGTGTCTGCGACTCTTCATATTGATGTTGCAGATCCTGCTTCAGCTCCTGCAGACCGGCGATCTCGTCGCTGGCCTGTTCAGCAGTCAGCCTGGCTGATTCATTCAGGCTCTCAATCTGACTGTTCAGGTCCTCAACAGATTGCTGGTTGAGTGCCTGCTGCTGATGCAGCTCATCCTTTGATTGGGCCAGGGAGTGCTGCAACTCTTCAAGCTGTTGCTGATAGCTGGCTTCGGACTCGGAACCCTGTTGCTGCTGATTTTGCAACGCTTCCTGAGCCTCAGCGAGACTCTGTTCCAACGCCTCGATCCGCTGCTGATGCTGATTGGCTTCATCCTCTGCACGCAGCTTTTCCTGATGCAGCTCCTCCTGAGCCTGATTAAGGAACTGCTGAACCTCATCGATCTGTCCCTGATAGCCGCTTTCCGACTCTGCCGCCTGCTGTTGTTGCTGCTGCAGCTCCTGCTGAGCCTGGTCCAGTGTCGCCTGCAGTGTCTCAAGCTGTTGTTGATGCTGGCTCTCCAGCTCGCTGGCCTTGTCGCGTTGCTGCTGCAGCTCCTGTTCGGTCTGCTCGACAGTTTGTTGCAGCGTTTCGAGTTGCTGCTGATAGCGGGATTCGCTATCGGAGACCTGGGCCTGATGCTCCTCAAACTGGCCAGCCAGTCCATCGTGTTGCTGTAGAGCCTGTTCCAGTTCACTGTTCGCCTGTTGCAGAGCCGCTTTAAGTGACGCCTGCTCTTCGCTCAGGCTGTCGACGGATTCAGTCAGTGACCGGTTCTGCTGCTCTGCCTCGCTCAATGAGTCTGTCAGCTGCTCCTTCTCACCTTTCAGCCGCTCCAGCTCTTCCGCAAGCTGCTGCTGGCGGGCTTCAGTCTCCTGCTGCTGTTTTGCCAGCTCATCCCGCTCCTGGGTAATTGTCGCCAAACCGGCTTCGGCCTGCTGATGGAAGTCATCCGCCTCACCTTTGAAGCTCTCCATCTCGGTCAGTAGCCGCTGGTTCTCCTGTAACTGCTCATCACTCGACTCACGAATCGTCTCAAGCTCGAATTGCAGTCCGGTAATCTGCTCCTTCAGACGCCCCTCACTCTCCTCATGGCGACCATGAATCTGCTCCAGCTGCCTATGCAGATCGTCACTGTGAGACTTCACGTCAGTGGCATGCTGTCGGGCGATGTCCAGCTCCTGCTGGCTGGTCTCGAGGCGGGCCTCGAGTTTCTCAATGCGTTCCTGCAGCTGCTGACGGTCACTCTCCAGCTGCTCGGTTTCGGTCAACCTGGATTGAGCCTCCTGCAGAGCCTCGCGCAGTTCTGAAGCTTCCTGCTGAAGCCCCTCGGCTGCAGACGCCTCCTGTTCACCGCTTTGAATCTTGTTTTTGGCTGCAGCCAACGCCTGACGCAGCAGCTTGATCTCTGACTGCCGCTGCTCCAGCTCCTGATTGAAATGGTTGCGGGTCTCATCGAGCTCCCGCTTCAGCCGGTTGAAAGCCGCAATCTGCTCCTCAGAGGTCTCAGCAGCACCTTCATCGGCATCGCGATTGAAATCGATGACATTGCTGGCCGGCTGATCCCCGTCGCGGCTCTTAAGGCCTACCAGCACCGCCAGTTCGGCCCAGTTGACATCGACAACGAATACCTCGGCACCCCGCTCGGTCAGCAGATAGGCGGCTGTCGCAGACTGCCCCACCTCTTCGCCATAGACCACATAGGCACGGTCCAGGGTCAGGCTCGATGCCTGAAAACGCAGGGAGAAGAAAGGCAGATTGATCGCCCCGGGCAGGTGGCCCTCTTCATACTCCTCAGGAGTGCGGACATCCAGCCAGAGCGCTCCCTTCTCAATATACCCGGTCGCTTCCGAGTAACTCAGCGTTCTGGATAGGGGCTGCTTGACCAGCTCGATGAAATCACTTTTGCTGAGGCGCACCAGAACCCCGTCTGTGGCCATCTCAACCGAACTGCCACGGGGTTTATCGGAGATCAGCGCCTCTTCACCAAAACCTTTACCCGCTTTCAGGCGGGCCAGTTCCACCGGTGCGTGGCCTTTCTCCGGCTGTCGGGAAACCACACACTCACCGCGACTGATCAGATAGAAATAGTCTCCCTCATCACCCTGCTGGATAATCAGGTCGCCGGCTTGCACCTGGATCTCCTCCATGCGCATCATCACCCGCTGCAGATTGGCTGGAGGAATCTGTTGAAATACCGGAGATTGCAGCAGCAGACTCATCCAGTCACCGCTGCTGGGCTGTTCAATGTCTTTCACTTCATAACTGGCGCTGTGGCTGCGTGCCAGCATATCGCTGAGCATACGGCTGTCGATGCGCACATAGTTCACCGCCGTTCTGGCCTGTGCGGAGTGTTTTCGCGGCAACTGGTGGGCAAGGGCAAAGCGGGCGGTTGGGGTACCGCTGCTGATCAGATCCATCTCTTTCTGACCGGACAACAACGCAACCGTACCTGACAGCAGGTAGACATTCTGGTGATCCGTGTCCCCTTCGCGAAAAAGGTATTCCCCCTTCTTCGCCTTTTCAACCACAATCTGGCTGAGCAGATGACCCAACTGCTCCTCCGAGAGCGTGTTCAGGGGCACCAGGTTTTTTAGTAGGACATCGTCGCTTTTACTGTTTGGCACGGCCATTCTTTCTGCGCTCAGGAATATCGATCCTATGATTTGAGGGTAACGTTGCTCCTCTATTTAACGGCACCCTGAATAAAAAGCTGAATGGGAATCTCCCTCCTGCCAACTCAAAGGTTGAACAGGTTTGCATTATTCAGCGGAGCCGAGAAACCATAACGATCTTAATGTTTTATTTCAACGACATAAATCAAAATCTTTTGATTTACCGGTATCTACTACTAGAGACTGCATGCGGGGGTCCATCTCCTATACGTGCTACAGTGGCCTCTGAGGCTCAATGCTTGCAGACACGCTCAAGCAGAAAAAACATGATACTGCTACTTGAGGCCAGTTAACACTAGGCTATAAACCTTATGAAAAGATTAAATGGCGTTGTAGCTGCCGGCCACTCCGAAACTGCAGATGCAGCTGTCGAAATATTAAAGGCCGGTGGTAATGCCTTCGATGCCGTGGTTGCCGCTATGCTCGCCGCCTGTGTTGCCGAGCCGGTCCTCGCCTCTCCCGGTGGAGGAGGGTTTCTGACCGCTCGGGCCGAAGGCCGGTCACCACAAGTATATGACTTCTTCGCCCATACTCCAAAACGGAAACAGCCATTGCAGGATCTCGATTTCTATCCGATCGAGGCCAATTTCGGCACGGCCCGGCAAACCTTCCACATCGGCCTGGGTTCAATCGCCACACCAGGATTCATCCGTGGACTGTTTCTGATCCATCGGCACCACTGCAGACTCCCCCTGAGCGAACTGTTTCAACCAGCCATCAGCCTCGCCAGAGAGGGTGTTGTCATGAACCACTTCCAGAGTCTGATCACCCAGATCATCGGCCCGATTCTGCGCGCAACCCCGGCTGTGATGTCATTGAATGAGTCCCCCTCCAACCCTGGGCAGCTGATCTCCGAAGGCGAACTGCATCGACAACCGGATCTCGCCGATTTCTTTGACGCACTGCAGCACGAAGGTGAGGGACTCTTTTATAATGGAGAGGCCGGTCAGCAGTTGATCAAAGACTGCGAGACCCAGGGCGGCCTGTTGCAGATGGAGGATCTCAACGACTATCAGGTCATCCTGCGTGAACCCTTGCAACTCAACTACCGGGGCAGCGAGTTGTTCACCAACCCACTCCCTTCACTGGGCGGCACACTGATCGCATTCTCTCTGGGATTGATGGCGCAGGATTCAGCGCGGAGATCCAATAGCGACCCTGAATCCTCATTGAGACAACTTGCCCGCTGTATGAAACTTACCCAGCAGGTCAGGCAGGAGCGCATTGGCTCGATGGCGCAGATTCTCGATCCGGATACTGCCAAGGCCTACCACCAGCAGATGGATAGTGGCGGTATATCCACCCGAGGCACCACACAGATCAGTATCGCAGACACACAAGGCAACCTCGCCAGCATGACCCTCTCCAACGGCGAAGGCTGCGGCTATGTCATCCCGCAGAGCGGCATCATGATGAACAACATGCTGGGAGAAGAGGACCTGAATCCCGGCGGATTCAATCACTGGCAGGAGAACAGCCGACTGGCATCGATGATGTCACCAACCCTGATCATCGAACGCAACGGCGATGCGCTGGTTACCGGCTCCGGCGGCTCCAATCGAATCCGCAGCGCAGTATTGCAAATCATACTCAACCACATCGATCACCAGATGCCGCTTGATGAGTCGGTCTCCAATTCACGCATACACTACGAAAACGGCCTGCTGAGTATCGAGCCCGGCTATGATGAAGCCGCCTGCCATGCACTGCTTGATGAGTTTCCTGAACAACAGCAATGGAAAAGAAAGAATCTCTTTTTCGGTGGTGCACATAGCGTCATACTCAAAACCAACGGCATGCTTGAAGGTTCCGGTGATGAGCGCCGGGGCGGTGTCTGGCGACGGCTCTTCAACTGATGCCCCGCCGTAGCGGATCAGCTGCCTGCAGATCTGTTTATCACAAACCCAAAAGATCCTCTTTAAGTGACTTGGTGACAGGCTTCTCTCCCAACCAGACGCTCAACAACGCTTGAAAAAAATCACCCCCTGGAATCACGCCTTTTTCGACCCCCTTGATCTTCACCCTGGTACCTTTGCCGGGAAAGTAGTCCAACTCAATCATCTCCCCTTCCGTTAAGGTTTCAAACCATCCGTTGAACTGATTCAGGCGCTCAACAAGTTGCTTGAACTGCGCCTCACCAAGGTTTGCGCTGAAGCCATCATTCCAACCCTGAACGAACTTCTCCTGCTTCACTTCAGAATAGAGCATCCTCATCTCCACCCTCGCCGCAGCCTCGCTGTTCAGAATCACCGATGCCTGATTACTCTTCTGCTGCAGATAGAGCGCTGCAACATAGATATCGAAAAAGAACTTCTCCCTGACCCCTGCACCATTCAATTCAAGCGTCACACCGTCCTCGGCACGCTGCATCGTTTCAGCCAGGTTGATACCGGCAACCTCTTTAGCAGTAACATTTGAAAACAGAGAGGCCAGCAAACACAGTAGCAACAACCGCTTCATATTTTTTTCTCCTTATACACTCAACTGATTCCAATCTTGGCCGATAGATGCCTAAATCTGTGCTCAACACAGAATGTATGGAGCCAATTTGGCGCTACTCATGATACGAATAACTTAGGCTAAACTGACTATAGATTGCCTGACAGATTCAACCAAGTATTAATAAGACTTTTGATCGATAGATGACTCACGTCATATACCAATGATCCAAAACAATGTAGTAATCCATCACTGTATCGGCACCCTGATTTCAACTGACCCGGATCCTTTTCCGCGTTCAGATGAAAGAAAAAATAGACTTTTTGTAAAAAAGCCAGTAAAAAACGGTCGTTTTATGTTTACCTATTGAAAAACTGTGTTATTTTTAACACACAACCTACCCATCATTGTAAGAAGGAGCAAACCCTATGGTTGCAAAGAAAGCCGCAAAAAAGACCGCCAAGAAAACTGCAAAAAAGAAAGTGACTGCTAAGAAAGTAGCTGCAGCACCACGCCTGAAAGCCATCACAACCAAGCAGACCAAGACACAAATCTTAAGCACCATTGCAGAAGAGACCGGCCTATCCCGCAAAGATGTGGCGGCTGTATTCTCCTCACTCAACACACTGGTTACCCGCCATTTACAGAAAAGAGGTTCAGGTGAGTTCACCATTCCGGATAGTGGCATCAAGGTACGTCGCGTTGTAAAACCCAGAACCAAAGCCCGCATGGGACGCAACCCGGCAACCGGCGAAGCGATCAAAATCGCAGCGAAACCTGCAAAAACCGTTGTAAAACTGACTGCTCTGAAAGCACTGAAAGACAAAATCTGATCATTCAGTCTGCTGCCGTTACCTTTGTAACGGCAGCATCATGACAGCCAAAACCGAACGCTTATAACCGCCCCACTCAGAAAGCCAGATCAATCCGGCAACGAAATCTCCAGTTCATCGCCCTGCTGCTGAAGCTTGAGATGCTTCAGAAAACTCATACCCAATAACACCTCATGAGCTGGCATAGTTGGCAGTATTGACGCCTTTACATTCTGCATTGTAATCGGACCGAGCTGTAATCGATCGATCTCTGTCAACCAACTCCTCACCACCCCATTGGCAGTTCGGCTCTGGCTCGGCGTACCAGGCTGAAGCCCGGCTTTCTCAGCCAGTGAGGAGGATACAGCGACCAGTGTGGCACCTGTATCCAGCAGATAGACAACATCGACACCATTGATCTTACCCGGCGCCACATAGTGACCGGCACGATTGCGTTTCAGCACCACGGAAGACTCACCCTGTAGATTGGTGGTCACACTGAGCTGTCGATTGGGGTTGTTTTGTCTCTCCAGCCATTGGGAAAACAGCAGGGTAAGCATCGCCAGCATCAGCACCCATGCTGCAATGATCATCCAACGGCCGAAATTCTGTTGTTCACTCATAAATTGGATAGACCGTTTGCACACTCATTTGTTTGGTCTGGATAACCTTTTCAATAACACCCTGTTTTACCGACCTAATCAGCCAGCCCACTTTCGGACTGGCCCGCACTCATAACATAAGGTGGCTTTTTGCGATTTCAACCAGCGGCAGGCCACCACACGGTCTTTAAAAGCCTTGATGCACATAAGCGCTGTCTGGGAGAGAGGATGTCCAGCTGCCAGAACGCAGCTGGACAGATCACCTGCCGCTTGATAGCAAGCCTGATTCTATCGACGGTACCCTCTGTCAGGCGACTGTGAGCGCATTTTGCTCGAGAAGTGTTGCCGATAGTAAGCCAATGCACTGTTGCCGTTCGCGGCAACATCGAAGACCTTCCAGCCAGATTCGCTGCGATAGAAACGAAAATCGATATTGGCCGGGTAGCCGCCCGCCTGCAGGATACCAACGCGCACCTTCACTTCGTTTCGACCTGAAGACCTGGGACGATAGAAGCGTACATCCTGATTGTTGTAGTCACCCAAACGCTTCGCCAGGGTACCCAGTAACAGCTGTTTGACCTGCTGACCAAGCTCCGCCTTCTGTTGCTCCGTCATATAACGTTTCATAGGACCAGCTGCCCAATCGGCCATATAGTCAAAATCGAAATAGGGGGCAATCTCGGTTTCCAGAAAAGCCGCAATTCTCTGGGGATTTGGTTGATCGGATTGACGCATGAACTTGAGTAGCTTGGTCACCCCCTCCCGCAGGATCATCCCGGGCCCCACCTCCTGCTGCATCGCTGCAGCTCCGCCTCGGTAGGTTGGTGAATGACCATAACCTGGCATTGCCTGAACACCACTTGATAACAACATGCCAAATGCCGCCAAACATATCAGGGTTCTCTTCATAATTATCCTCCGGTGGTAGTTTGAGATCATCTTTGTGACCTGATGGCAGGTTGCCTAGTCGACCTGCCAAAATCAAGTATTTTTAGCTCGAATTGACAACTCATAAAACATGTATTCGCTAATATTATTAAGGTCCTGCCATGACCGATATAGACAAACCCAATCCATAATTTATGTCAGCGATTATTGATAGACGCCCGAAACCTTAAGCTGTCACAGGCACCGATTATCCTCACCACTCACGACTCAGTCATCACATCACCCTGCAACACAAGGGCTGGCTGTATTTGCTCTGCAGTCTCGATATGTGTGCAGGCAATTCTTCTTACCCGATCGAGAATAACAACCAACTTCTTGTCGACATGATGGGTATTGAGAACGCTGACCTACACATTACAACTGTTGTAAAGCAGGGAAACGATCCACTGGAAACCGATCTTCTCAATTACAGCTAAATGAATCGTGCAAACTGGGCCTGGAACAGTGAAGCAATCAGCTTTGCCGCATGAACCGATAAGGGGGGGTAGAGGCGCCTGTTGAGCCATGGGATAGTGAAGCTAACAATCAGCCGGCCCCATAAGTCTCAGCAGCAAGGAGCGCGAATACACGACTGGCATGCCAATTCAAGTAAAGTACAACGCTGCGACTGAGGCTTGTGAGCTGGTCCAAAAGGAGACCCAAACACCAAATCATAGGGGTCACATTCGACCTCTTGGGCTTCAGTTTTGAGGATTGATGCCGTCAATAACTCATTCAGAGGCAGCAAGAGTTAAAAAACTGGTGGTAACAATGAACTATGGAGATCTTGTAAGGCAAAAAATTACCTCGCTGGCGTCAAGGTTTAGTTTTTTAAAAACAGCTTAAAACCAACCCTGGCAGCACAGATCAACCACTTCAGAGCTTAATCAGATCTCCCTTAAAGTCCTGAAATTGTTAATTTGTCGGCAAATCCCCACCTTACACCGACGCATATCGCAAATCTCATCCCGAATTCACTACATTGGAGAATCAATGCGTTTATACTCACAGCATAACCCTAAGGCAATGGAGGCCTTATTATCCAAACATGGTAGTATTGAGCTCTGTCCAGCGAGTTACCCTGCAGTAGACTCGAGGATAGGGCTTAGCCAGGGATCGGGGGTTACAACTCCTCTCCAGTCGTGCTTTTGATTTCAGCATGCCGGTAGAGGCCGACCTAAAGAGTAGCCGTAGATTTATTTGAAGCAATGTATCAGGGAACGTCAATGCCAGGACAACTCCGGATCCTCATTATTGAAGGATCCGAACGCATATATGGATTTATATGCCAGGCGCTGCGTCGCAAGGATCTCAATGTTCTGACCCGGCGCATCGAAACCCGTGAAGCGTTGACACAGGCACTGGAACAGGGCGAATGGGACCTGATTCTCTCCAATACCGACAACCCTGGCTTCAATCCCGAAGATGCCCTGAAACTTCTGAGCGCCCGGCAACTGGATATCCCCCTTATTCTGGTCTCTGAAAGTATTGGCGAAGAGAAGGTGGCCTCGCTGCTAAAGGCTGGCGCCAATGACTACATCAACCTGAACAATCTGGCCCGTCTGGTACCTGCTGTAATTCGGGAACTGAAAGAGGCGGCGGTTCGTCGCGAAGCAGAGAAGACCAAACAGGCCCTGCGGCGCAGTGAAAACCGCTACCGTCAACTGGTGGACCACTCCCCGACACCAATACTGTTACTGCAGAATGAGCGGATCGTTTTTCTAAACGAAGCGGCCAGCCAGGCACTGGCGGCCTCACTGGATCAACCTCTGATCAACAGACCAGCAGATGAACTGTTCATCGAAGCCCCCGCCACATTGTTGAGTTCCCGTCCCAGTAAAACCAATGCAGAACCGGACGAACAGCCACTGCAAACCACACTGCAACGGGCGGACGGGAATACCATACAGGCTGAGGTATTCATCAGTCCGGTTGAATATGAGGGAGCCCCGGCCATACAGCTGGTATTTACCGACATCACCAACCGCAAGGAGTCGGATGCCAAACTACAGCAGGCCGCACAGATCATCGAACACACCATGGAAGCGGTGCTGATCACCGATATCGACGGAACCATTGAATCGGCCAATCCCGCGTTCTCCGAGATCACTGGCTATAACCAGGCGGAGATCATCAGCAGACACCCAAGGCAGTTGATATCAGCCAAACACAGCCCTGAGTTTCTCAGCGAACTCTGGGATCACGTGAAATCCACCGGCTCCTGGCGTGGCGAGTTGTGGAACCAGCGCAAGAACGGTGAGATCTATCCGGTATGGATGACCATCAGTTGTGTTCGTGACCAACAGGGAGAGGCGCTCCACTATGTGATGGTCTTCTCCGACATCACCAGCCTGAAGCAGACCCAGAGTCAGCTCGAACATCTGGCCCATCACGACTCATTGACCAACCTGCCAAACCGGCTGCTGTTCGAGGACAGACTGGAACACGCCCTGGCACAGGCCAAACGTCAGAAGAGACAGCTTGCGGTGCTGTTTCTGGATCTGGACCGGTTCAAGAACATCAATGACAGTCTCGGTCATGCCATGGGTGACGAACTGCTCAAAGAGGTCGCCAAACGACTGCAGAACATTTTACGGGACGACGATACAGCAGCCCGCCTGGGCGGCGATGAATTCACCGTACTGGTGGAGAATCTGGAAGATCCCAGCCAGGCCGCCGTGGTGGCAGCCAAGATCCAGGACAAGTTCAAGGCCCCGTTCAAGATTGCCGGTAGGGAACTGCATGTCACCGCCAGTATCGGTATCAGCATCTTTCCTGAAGATGGCAAGGATGTGGCCGACCTGACCAAGAACGCCGATGCCGCCATGTATCAGGCCAAAGAGCAGGGGCGCAACAACTACCGATACTACACCTCTGAACTGACCCGCAGCGCCTTCGAGCGGCTGCTTTTGGAGACCGAGCTACGCAGCGCCCTCAAAGAGGATCAGCTGCTGCTCTACTATCAGCCGCAGATCTCACTGAAAAATGGCGAGATGACCGGTGCCGAAGCGCTGCTGCGCTGGCACCATCCACGCTTGGGCATCATTCCTCCGGCCCGATTCATTCCCCTGGCCGAGGAGTCGGGGCTGATCCATGAGATTGGCAACTGGGTGTTGAACGAGGCCTGTCAGCAGACCCGTTACCTCTATAAACAGGGCATTTTCCAGGGGCGCATGGCGATCAACCTGTCGGTCCGACAGATCATGCAGACCGATCTGATCCTGCGATTCGAGCAGATCATAGCGGAGTCGGGCTGTCCGCCGGATATGCTGCAACTTGAGGTCACCGAGGGTATCTTCATGGGGCAGATGAAGAACTCCGTACCGGTACTGGACGTATTCAAAAAACTTGGGGTATCGATCGCCATCGACGATTTCGGCACAGGCTACTCCTCCCTCTCCTATCTGAAGCAACTGCCGATCGACAAACTGAAGATCGACCGCTCCTTCATCCGCGACATGCCCCATGACAGCGATGCGGTTGCGATTACACAGGCGATTATATCTCTTGGCAAAAACCTGGGATTGAGAATTACCGCCGAGGGCATCGAGACGATGGCACAGCAATCCCTGCTGCAAAAGATGGGCTGCCAGGAAGGCCAGGGATATCTCTACAGCCCACCGGTCCCGGGCGAGATCTTCGAACAGATGCTGATGGAAGGCAGCAGAACCTTTCATCACCACTTCTCCAACTACGGTAGTTAAACCGACAGTCACAAGGTTTTGCATTTCTCATCCATGTATTCAGCATCATGAAATAGAAACCAACTCTTGACCCTGATCTGACACCACCCATAGCGACGCTAGAAATACAGCGGCAAAAATATGGATAAGAAATACACGTTTCCGGCTCCAAAAAACAGATTCACAGGCCAATACTGACCCGCAACACATTGATATATATATCATTAGTATTTAATAGAAATTGCAATTACAAGCACCCACAAAAAGACTCCTCACTAAAAAACCAACATACATAAACTGAGCAGTCGCAAAGCAATAATCTATAAACTTGTTTTTATTCTCTAAACTATCAGTGTGACTACTGGAGCTTTATGCTGTCCAACATCTTTTAAAGAAGCATTTGAGAGTTAACCATGCCTGAGTTCATCAACACACGCCGTCGCAACCTGATACTGGGCGGCAGTGCCGGCCTGCTCAGCCTGCCTTGCTACGCCAATAAGCTATTTACCCCTCGCCAGTCAGCCGGTCCATTCTACCCCGATCTGCCCATGCTGGATGACGATAACGATCTGACGCAAATCTCAGGCAAAAAGGGTATTGCCAAAGGTCGCATCGCAGAGCTTTATGGCAAGGTGATCGATATCAACGGCAATCCCCTGAGCGGGGTTGTCGTTGAGATCTGGCAGTGTGATTTCAACGGTCGTTATCGTCACAGCGAAGATGATCAATCGAGACCCATGGAGAGTAATTTTCAGGGCTTTGGCAGAAATATAACTGACGATCTGGGGCGCTACCGTTTTCGAACCATCCGGCCTGTAGCCTATCCGGGCCGCACGCCTCACATCCATGCCGCTGTTTTTCGGGACGGTATGAGACCCTTTGTCACTCAAATCTATGTGGAAGGAGAAGCACAAAACAGCGAGGACTTTCTGTTTCAACGGATTCCCAGCATACTCCGGCCGATGGTAGTGGCCGATTTTCGCCCGACTGACAATGGCATAGTAGAACTCGTGGCAAACTTTGATTTTGTACTGATGGATGGTGTTGGCTAGGGTTTGATAACATAGATTCCACAGCCGATACCGGGATTTAATGAGCACTCGATGATTTCTGTAATAATCCTATTTGGAGCATTGATACTGATTGCAGGTCTGATTATTCTGATCAGCCCGGAAGTCGTTTTAGGGTATCTTAAAGAGAAGCAGGAAAAACAGTGGCTTCACACCCTGGCAGTTATTGTCAGACTGATCCTGGGAATCATTCTGATCAGCCAGGCAGCACAATCGAAATATCCCTTGGTCATTGAAATCCTCGGCTGGCTCTCGATTATTGCTGCGATTGTGTTAACTGTAATCGGCAGCAAGGGATTCCGCAGGTTGATCTCCTGGGCCCTATCCATAGCAAATCGTTATGGCCGGATAGGTGGTCTGTTAGCCAGCGCATTTGGCGCCTTCCTGATCCACGCCTTTCTCTAACCATGTCTGCCAGCACCGACACTGATCAACTGGAATTAGTTGCGGAAAAGAATCAGCATCGCTCCTGGGTCGATTACGGATCAGCCAAACCGTCGCACCCCCTGCTGGCGCGTTACATAGCCAATTACACCTACTCCTTTGGCTGCCTGCATGAGCAGCAAGCCAAACTGATCACCCGCGCCTATCCCACCGTAATGACCCAACTCTACTTCGAGTTTTATGGTGGACTGAGTGAGATACGCGGTCAGGGGCATGGATTTGCCCAACTCAAAAAGCCAACCTCATCCAAGCGCAAAACGGAATCTGGCTACGAAATCGTAAAACGCACCTATATCAAACTGGGTCTGGGACAGTGGTTCGATATCCACCAACTCGCCAGCGACAAACAAATCAGACCGATCAAGAACCTAAAGGTGGACCTCTACCCGATAACCTTCTACGAACTCTTTCAAACTGCGCCAAGAGAACTCGACGAGGAGGACCTGCAGCTGGCCGACCTCCTGGGCCAAACCACCAGCAGTCTGATGCTGGAGGAGATGGAAGCCGCCGATACCGGCCAGGCATTGATCAAAATCGTTGAACGCTACTTCCTTCAACACCTGCAGCAGCAGATCAGCAACAAATACCTCGAAATCCATAGCATCTCAACAACGCTAAGCAGTAGTCATCTGAACATTGCTGCCAAAGGTTTTACACCACCGCTCCCCAACCTGCAGCAGAGCCTCGCCGAACAGGCAAAACGCTACCAAAAGAGCGAACGATGGTTGCAAAAGCGCTATGCCGAAGTCTATGGCATGTCATTCAAACAGATCCAGAGCAACCTGAGATTCCAACAGACTCATCAACAACTTTGGCTTACCTTATCAAAAGGCCAGTCCATCAATCTGACAGAACTGGCCTATCGCAGCGGTTATTTCGACCAGGCTCATTTCATCAAGGACTTCAAACGTTACACCGGCATGACACCCGGTCAATACCTCAAAACAAATTTTGACCAACAGAGCCAATATCTCTGGTACTGGTGATCTCCGACTCTCTCTTGCGCATAAACAGGTGCCATTGATTACGGATAATGACCAGTGCAAAGACAATCAGAACAAGGGTCTGAATACTCTTTGTCTGTTGTGTCATACTGAGCATCTCTTGGGACAGGTTGACGACAAAGTGAAACAGAATCGCCACCAGGATACTGCGTTGATTGATATGACAGACCCAGCTGATGATTACACCCAATACCGCAGTACTCAGATAAAAATTCACTGCATACCAGGGGCTGATCTGATAGATCTCATATTGATAGGATTCATTCACCCACAACAGCGGCAGGTGCCAGGCAGACCAGAGCAGACCGAACAGCAGTGAAGCCGAAAGAAAGCTACGCCCTTTCTCAAGACTCTCGAATCCATAACCCCGCCATCCCAACTCCTCAAACAAGGCGGCCAGGAAAAGTAACAGCAGTACCGGCACAAAACCACTATTGAACGAAAAGGCCTCTGAGACCTGAAACTGATCAACTGAGCCACCAACGCCCAGCGAGATCACGATCGATAACAGCACAGAGAGCGGCATCAAAATCAGGGAGAAAAGAAATACTCCAGGCCTGATCAGACTAAGACTGAATAGACGACATTTGAAATCCCGTCGCAACTCATCCTCTTGCTGCCCCCATATCAACACCACCGCCACAATGGCCGGCACCATCAAGCCAATCAACATAGGCAGCATGTAATAATCAACCCAATCAGGGCTGAAACTCATGAGGCCTCCAATACTCCAGAAGATTCCAGTACCTGCAAACACGCTTAGAAAATATTTCTTTGTTTGGTAATTAAATCTGTTATTCATTTCCACACCCTCGCTATCATTAATTGGTTGAGCCTAAGAACATGAGAAACGAAGTCAAAACTCATAGAAGATACCGGCATAGATCGTCCACTGGTCCTGCCTGGTGGTGAGCGGGCTGTCATTGATCTCATCCGGCATCCACTGGTATTCAGCACTGGCAATCAGCGAGTATCGGTCATTGAAACGTTTCACCGCATTGACACCGGCAAACAGGTTGTAGCTTTCATCCGCCGAATAGCCCGGCCGTACCGAAGTCGCCTCTTCCTCTGTCACACCAAAGTAGTAATCGGTCTTCTTACGGCTCCAGTATTCCGACCCACCAAACCAGTTGATCATGTAGGTCGTGCCAGTCAGCAAAGATCGCTCATACTCAAACCGACCGGTGAAACCGTCGTGGGTATTGGAAATATCATGCATCAGTTTGGCCTTGGCCTGACCGCCCAGCAGATTCACCTCATAGACCAGACCGGCCTCCCAGGCCTGATCCCGGTCCTGCATGCCCTCCAGTGCATCACTGTCATCGCTCTCATAACCATCAAAGGTGCGGCGCACCTCCACCGCCAGACTCTGAGTCTCCCCCTCAAGGAAGCGATAACCGGCATCGATTCCCTGCAGATAGAAACGGTCATAGTCCACCAACAGAAGCGGCAGAAGATAGCGGTCCTGACCAACATCCTCATAAAAACTGCTATTGGCCGAGGCCACCACACCAAACTGCACACGTGGTTCTGCGGCAAGGGAAACACTCATGGAAAGCGAGAACAGCCCCATCAGCGCCAAGCTTGTTTTCAGATTTTGCAACATGACTTTTCTCCTTATGTATTCAGGTCATGGAGAAAGCATAAATCCGCAGGAAGGATAAAAATTGTAAAAACCCGAACAAGACAGATTCAGCATATGGCACTGGCAAAGCCCCTGGTGGTTTCGGTATTGGGGGGGGCGTTAATGGCATGATCAGAACCAAGGGAGGCGTGGCCCGCAAAAAGACTAGGGGGCCGCCATAGTCCGGGGTAAAGCTGGCTCTAGAACCACCAACAGTGACTTCTGTTAGAGTAAGCCAGTATGGAACTGGTAAAAATAGACACTGTCAGAGGATCGCTGATCAATCAACACACAACTCCCGCTAGAGAGTATTCGTGGCAAAGCCTGAGCAATGCCACCATCAGCCGTGCAACACCGACACTGTTTGATGAACTTATGATTGTTTTCGATACTCCGGATGGTCCGGTTTATGTGACTGAGGTGGATCCAGGATTTGCCCGGTTGATTGATGCGCTCTCCTTGGATAAGCAACTTCCTGATGATTGGTATATTCAGGTTGAAGCTGGGCGGATCTTTAGACTATCACTATCAAGCAGAAACTGATTCCAGCTAGCCTAAGCCGACTGCGCTTGATTATCAGCATTCCGGCCCTTAAGCTCAGACAGGGGTGATAAGGGATTCATGCGCCAACTATTCATGCTGCTTCTTGAGGAATCGGCTAATCTCTTCTGGCTTTTTCGGTTTACTGAAAAGGTAACCTTGGGCAAAATCGCAACGCTGCAGTGCCAACATATCGAACTGCTCCTCAGTCTCGACACCCTCCGCAATAACTTTCAGTCCCAAACCATGCGCCATGGCGATGGCGGCGTTGACCAGCTCATGATCAGTAACATCGACGGTGATATCATTGATGAAGCTGCGATCGATCTTCAAAACATTGAACGGGTAGCTGCGCAGGTAACTGAGGGAAGAGTAGCCTGTACCGAAATCATCCATCGCGATACTGATACCCAACTTACTGATTGCGGAGACCGCCTCGTCCACATAGGAGAGACCACTCATCAAGACACCTTCGGTTATCTCCAATTCGAGGGTTTCGGGAGCGACCTTTAGATCAGTGATAACCTGCTCGATAAAGGGTACCAGCTTCGGATCCCTGAACTGTCGTGGTGACAAGTTGATCGCTACCGTAAATGGCCCGGATACCATACGACGCCACTCTACCGCCTTGGTTAACGCCTCCCTGATTACGAACTCTCCAATAGTTACAATCATTCCCGTCTGTTCCGCAACAGGTATGAAATCCTCCGGACCCACCTGGCCCAACTTTGGATTCTCCCAGCGAAGCAGCGCCTCCACACCAATCACCTGTCGATTACTGATAGCGACCTGCGGCTGATAGACAAGAGTGAACTCATTGCGTTCCAGGGCGCCATGCAGTTGCTCCTCAAGCTGCAGTCGCTGTGACAGGTTTCGATTCATCGAATCGGTAAAGTAAGAATAGGTATTCCGCCCCAAAGCCTTGGAGTGGTACATGGCCGAATCGGCATTACGCAGCAATTCCGAGGGCTGTTTCCCGTCATCCGGATAGACGGCAATTCCCACACTGGTGGTCAACAACAGTTCTCTATTGTCGATACGGAATGGCCGACGAAAATCATCGATCAAATGCTTCACCACCGAGTTGGCATCCATTGGATCTTCAAGACCGGCCAGTATGATGATAAATTCATCGCCGCCCAGCCTGCCGACTGTATCACCCTGGCGTATGGATTGCTGAAGACGTTCTGCCGCCTGAATCAAGAGGGTATCGCCCATCTCGTGACCAAGACTGTCATTTACTTTCTTGAAGTCATCCAGGTCGATGAAAAGCACAGCCACCCGGCTGCCATTGCGATCAGCCTCTTTCACCAACTGGCCCAGCCTGTCGAGGCTCAGAAATCGATTCGGCAGTGATGTCAAACCATCGAAGTGAGCCTGCTGAAGAATCTTCTCAGCCTGCTTTTTCTGTAAAGTGATATCTTCCTTGATCGCAAGATAGTGGAAATCACCTCCAGCTTCACCACTCACCGGCGCGATATAGACATGCTCCCAGTAGATCTCACCGTTCTTCTTGCGATTCTGCAGTTCCCCCTGCCAGGTCCGCCCACTCGTGATCGCGTCCCAAAGCTCCTTGTAGAGCAGCTTCGGTGTCAGATTCGATTTAAGGATGCTGGGCTTTTGTCCACGCAGCTCTTCAGCGCTGTATCCGCTGATCCTCTGTAACGTCGTATTGACGTACTCAATCGAGCCGTTTTTATCCGTAATCAATACCGACACTGGACTCTGCTCGACCGCTTGTGACAGAAGATGAATCTGCGCCTGAGCTGTTTTCAACTGGGTCAGGTCCACATCAATACAATACATCTCCGGCGCCCCGTCCTTACCGCGCAACATGACATGACTGGAGAATACCGGCACCTTTGACCCATCAGCCCTCTGCAGGATTAACTCAGCTGAAGGGATGGCCTCACCGCCTTGCAGCCAGGCCTGAGTATCGGTAACGACCTGCTTGCGCATCGGCTCCGGTATAATCAACTCTTCAAGCGGTTGCCCCAGCGCCTGCTCTTCAGAGTACCCATACAGCTGCTCACTGGCCTTGTTCCAGTAAATCACTCTGCGCTCTTCATCATAGCCCTGCACAGCGATCGCATCGGTAGACTCGAATAACCTGCGAAATCTCGCTTCGCTCTCGGCAAGCTGGTTACGCGCCCTGACCACTTCAGATATATCCTGAGCAATAACCAGTATCTGGTTTTCACCATCCTGATCTTTCAACGGTTTCTTGATGGAGCGATAGTTACGGATCTCACCGGTTACAGCGTCCCTGCTATCTTCGTAGACGATCTCCGTTTCTCCCTTCTCCATGATACCAAGCACGTTCTCCCGCATCGCGTCAGCCAGTTCTGCCGGGACACCAAAATCACCGTCCGACTTACCTACCATCGTTTCCGGTTCTGTATCGTAGAGATCTGCAACCGCCTGGTTACAGAGCAGGAAGTCCCCCTTATGATCTTTCAGTACAAACACGTCGGGTAGTTGATCGATAACATTCTTCAGCAGATTCTCGCTACGCCTGAGGGACTGTTCTGTCTCATGCCGCCGGTCGATTTCGCGTTGCAACTGCCTGTTCCACCCCAGCACAAGCATAATTAGAATCGCCAGACCGAGAGTTATCTGTATAACAAGCCCATAGTCGGTCTTTTCCACATATTTTGTACGCACCCAGGCCTGCTGGATCTCCTGCCTCTCAGTTTGAGATATGGATTTGAGCGTCTTATTGATGATTGAATAGAGCAGTGGAGTGTCTTTATCGACAAACAGGGTCAGATCCATGATGACTGACGTCTTACCCACCACCTTGACGTTATGCATGCCCATTTCAGCGATGTGATAGCCCGCCAGTGCCATGGTTGCGAGCAAGGCGTCGAAACGCCCCTGGGAGACACCTTCCAGACCTTCCTGGATATTTTCCACTTCGATAAAACCGATATCCGGGTAGCGCTCGAACAGATCCGCTGTATAACCGTAGTCCTTGATGATTGCGATATTGCGATCGTCAATCTCTTCAAGGTTTTCAACAAAATTCTGCCGGTAATCCATGATAATGACGATCGGATTCCGGCTATAGGTCTCAACCGGATTGAAATGCTGATTCAGGATGGCATCAGCCGCATCACCGGAAATAACCGAAACCTTACCTTGCACGGCACTGACCAGGGATTCAGTCCAGCTTGAAACGGGCATGGCATCGAACTTCAGGCCTGTCTCGCGCTCGATGACACGAAGGTAATCGGCCACCATCCCGATGTAGTTGCCCTCCTCATCAAAGGCCTCATAGGGTAGCCAGTTGGGATCACCGGTGAATCTGACCGTTTGATTCCGATCAATCCAACTCCGTTCTTCTGAGGTTAATTGCAGATCAGCAACAGGATCGGCCATCTCGGATGACAGCTCCCCATATGCAAAAGTCGTTATCAGACTTAAAAAGAGAGTCACCAGAAAGCAAAAATTAGCGAGTTTATTTTTTATATTTATCAATGAGATAAACCATTTCACACCGACCACCAAGAGACCACTCCAGCCACAACAACAGTCAGAGTAGATGCCAATCCTTATTGGTAAGTATACAGGGTAGATGGCAACCGTCAGGCAAGGAACCAGCAGGTTAACCACCTTACCCCATCAAGACTCCTCAGGGCGCTGGTGACCAAGCCACCTGACCTGCAGAAGAATCAATCGCTCGAGGTTGTTCTGAGGTCACAGCCAGGGAGGTTCTATCCAGGTGTTTTTTCGCTCGGCGGGCGGAAGAAACCTCTCTCTCCTGTTGGTCAGGTCATACATCGAAGGGAGATTTGTCGTTAGGAGAGAAACCATTCAGATCTCGATCATCACCCCCTCCCGCGCTAAATCAAACTGGGGATCCATTTCCCTTCCCACATGATGGCACTTTCTGGCTTCATCGAATGCCAGTTCCAGAGCCTCATCGCTGCGGGTTGGCTCATGATGGGTAAGGAACACCCGCTTCACCCCAGCTTCCCGTGCGGCCTCGATACTGGAACCAAAGGTACCGTGCCCCCAACCTTTACGACTCGGATATTCCGCATCGGTATAGGCCGTATCGATCACCAGAACATCCGCATCCCGGAAAAATTCAACCACTCTGCTGCGCTGCTCATCCACCATCTGCTGATAATCGGCGTAGTCCGGATCATCTTGGTCATAGATGTTGAATGGCCACTCATGGTCACCGGTAAAGACAAACACTTTGCCACCACACTCCACGCGATAACCGAAGTTGAGTACCGGGTGGTTCAACAACATGCTACGAACATTGACTCCACCGACCTGGACACTCTGACCCTCTTGAATGTTCAGATAGCTCATGCTGGCGTTGAGTTCGGCCTCACGCACAGGAAAATAGGCATACTCCATCTGTCTGGCCAACACCTCACCGATATCGCGCTGGGTAATCGGATCGGCTGCACCATGAATTGTCACCTCGTTCCCCGGTATGAAGATCGGTAAAAACATTGGCAGGCCCTGAATATGATCCCAGTGGGTATGGGTAATAAAGATATGGACCTTGAGAGGAAACTCGGGAATCAGACTCTGACCCAGCGGAAAAATACCGGTTCCGCCATCCAGTATCAGCAGCTCATTATTGTCGCCACGCACTTCGATACAGGTGGTATTTCCCCCATAATGAACCGTCTGTGGTCCGGGTGATGGAATGGATCCACGCACACCCCAAAATTTAAAATGCACTTTGCTTATCCTTTCCCGTTGATACGATTAACCCGGCGTCCAAATACCATGCAGGTACCGGGATCCATCACTTAAAGCTGTGTAAACAATCGGGCCTTTTCCATCTCTCCACTGAGATCTCCCAGTACCGACATCAGACCCGATAGGTCATTGCCAAACCGCTCAGATACTAAAGGCGGAAACTCAGCAATCAGCGGATTGCCGGCATCACCAAAACCCAACGACCGCACGATCTGATTGGCGGCGAATACCGCTTCACACATACCGTCACCCGCATCTTCAGCAGCTTGCTCCGGGTGATGGTGATGATGAATGGCGTGCGCCAAAGCTGGCGGCAATTTCCAAACCTCAGCCAAGCGCCCACCAATCTCATCATGACTGATCCCCTGGCTCTCCAGCTCTACCTCATGCAAGCTACGTTGCTGCTCAGCCGCCTGATCCAGGCAGAGACGGAACGCTTCGGGTTTGAACTGCGCCAACACAACTTTGCCAAAATCATGCAGCAATCCGGCCACAAAGAAATCGGTTGCATCCTTGTCCGGCACACCCAGGTGTGTCGCCAGCAATTTGGCCACCGAGGCAACACCCAGCGAATGGGCGAGAAACTGATTCATGTCCAGCCCCGCCTTGTTACTCTTGGGCAGCATGCCAATGGCGGCAATCGAAAGGGCCAGGTTCTTGATGGTGTTGATCCCCACATAAACCACGCCATGGTTTATTGAGTTGATCGGACGAGACAGACCGAAGTAGGCGGAGTTAACCAGTTTCAGTACCTTCATGGTCATCACCGGATCGTGCTCGATGACCTGAACCAATGCCTTGGGGGCACAGTCGGGACGGGAGGCCAGGTCGAGCACCTTGGTTACACCCTGGGGAAAAGCGGGCATGCGCTCGACCAAGTCGGGTACTTCTGCCGCGTTAATCGCCATAAGCCTGGTATCCCCCATAAGTGACTTAACGGAAACCGGTGGGTTCAGATTTAACTCTACCGTCTTTGCGATCAGCGTCAAGCCAAGGCAGACAAGAGGGAAACCCGCAACTCCATCATCAAGTATAGAAAAAGCCTTTCTACCTGATTAACTCACGATTAAGCACTATAGCCCCTCTCCCTTGATGGAAGCGGGGTTGGGGAGAGAGTAGAGATCGAGCGATGGATGCGAGTGAAGGAGCTAACTTCATCAACCCATCATTGTCGAGTAGTGGATCGTCTAGGTCGATGAGGGTTCTGGTGGTTTCTCCCCCCCTCCCACAAGGGGTGAGGGGAGCTACGCTTTCCACCTGTTTAATAGAGTGGAAAGGCAGGAAGTAAAAAAACGTAGATTTCATTCGCGGCCAGGGAAATCCTGACCTCTACTAGGGCAGGTTGGCACTCTGAGCTATTTTCATCGATTCCAAACAGTAGAGCGTGTTCGATCAATTGAAGGAGAGCCGATCGTTCCCTAGCTATCTCTACCACCAAGAAATGCTCGCCTGGTGATCTGCACGGGTTGAGCAACCACCGCCTCACCACTCTGTTGTTTGCTCTTGGCTTCAGCCAGGGCAAAGCCATCCATCTCCACTTCCACACTCTCTTCACCCCGCAGGATACGACCCAACAGCGCCTCATCGTGGGGATCCGTCTCGGGCTCTTCGACTTCAACCATCAGCGTTTTCATGAAGCTCTCCGCAGCCGCCACCGCGTGCTCCTGATTCATGAACTCATGCATGGGAGAGTAGATTGGATGGGTCTGACAGAGACCGATATCATCAATCTCGTTGACCATGAAACGGTATTCGTTGGCCGGCAGACGATGGTACTGTTTATCACCCAGCTTCAACTCACCCCAATCTTCACCCTCAGCCGGAAACAACATCAGGTTCATCAGCCAGGGTGTAATCAGAACGCCAATCAGACGCCCTTGATACTCCTGAAATCCTATGGTCTCCACCTGCAAAGCGGGATTGAGAATCGGAATGTCCTGCATCTGCTCCCGCTCGATGCGTTTAAAAACAGTCTCAATCTGCTGGGTCATACTGGATAGATCTTGCATAGTCGCTCCTGAAAAAATGGTTCAGGCTTTCCCCAGTCCGGGAAAGTAGTGGTCCACATCGATATCCTGCTGATTACTCATGATCGCACTCAGACCATCCAATGCCTGATCGATTTGACGGGCATCCTGCTCACTGATCACATCCCTGGCAGAACCGAGAAAGGTCAGCAGCCAGGCGCCTGCGGGTTGGGGACCGATCAGCATCATGTTGATCTGCTCTTCCCCATTACGGGTGCGGCAACGGGCCACAAAGTCGCCAGCCTCGATCACCTGGGCCGGGATACCTATACACATCTGTCAAACCTCTTGGCTAATAAAACTTAGCCGCAAATAAATGCTAATCGCCGCTAATGGTCGCGAATTATTCAATGGCTGAAACATTCAGTTCACCAGTCCCGCTGCCGCTTCGAACTCAGCTTCACGCCGCCAGTGACCACTGGCTATGCTGCGCTTGGGGGCTAATTGAATGCCCAGGCTCGATAGCTCTTCAACCAGCATGCTTAGCATGCCGCTCAAGCCCTGTTCCGCCTCGGCGGTCAGACCCAGCTGATTTTCCAGTGAATGAGGCACCATACCGATGATCGATACCCGCTCCGGGGTCTCCCCTTTGAGGGCCAACAGCGCCAACAGATCCGAGACCCCCAGTTGATGATTGGAGAGTTTGGTCTGAAAAAAGGCGGGGATCTCTTCATCCGCGATGCGTACCAGACTGCCCGGGGCGGCACCGGTATTGACCGCATCAGCAATGATCAGATAGCGCGCCTTGCGCATCGGCTCGAACAGCTCCATGCCGGTGGTGCCGCCATCGACCACTTCGACACCTTGCGGTATCCGGTAGTGCTGCAGCAGCTCTTCAACCGCCCGCACACCGATCCCTTCATCCTGCATCAGTACATTGCCCATGCCGATCACCAGGATCTGCTCTTTCTCCAGCTCACTCATCATTTGGCTCCCGATCTTATAGCGCCTTAACCCGCACGATCTCTTTCTGCTCCGTATCCACCATGTGGATTGCACAGGCAATACAGGGATCAAAAGAGTGGACGGTACGCAACACCTCAAGCGGCTTCTCCGGATCGGCGACCGGATTATCCATCAAAGAGGATTCGTAAGGACCGATCTCATCATTGGCATCCCTCGGACCCGCGTTCCAGGTACTGGGCACTACGGCCTGATAGTTTTTAATCTTCGCATCCTCAATCACCACCCAGTGGGAGAGGGTGCCGCGAGGCGCCTGGTGGAAGCCGACACCTTTGATCTCACCTTTGGGGAAAACCGGAGCGTTGAAGGTATCCAGGTCACCGGTACCGATGTTATCCACCAGCTTTTGCCACTGATCCTTCAACACATCGATCATCACGGCACAGCGCACCGCTCGTGCCGCATGACGGCCGATGGTGGAGTTGACCGCCGAGAGTGGAATATCCGGGTTCTGGGAGACCGCCTTGAGGGTGCCCATCGCCTGATCAAGATATTTTGTATAACCCGCATGACCACTGGCCACGCCCACCAGCACATCAGCCAGGGGGCCCACTTCGGCCCGCTTGCCATAGAAGGTAGGTGCCTTGACCCAGGAGTATTTGCCCTCATCCTGAAAGTCGGTGTACTCCGGCTCGGTCTCGCCCACCCAGGGGTGCAGGGCATCGCCGCCGCTATACCAGGCATGCTTGGATGACTCGGCCACACCGTCACGGAAATAGGCGTCGCCGAAGGTGGTGATCGGTTTCAGGCTGTTGATGTCGCCGTTCTCGATATATCCTCCGGGCAGATCGAAGATCGTACCTTTGGCATCCTGCGGACAGTCAGGTACCGTCAGGTAGTTGTTGACGCCACCGCCGACACCGGCCCAGTCCAGATAGAAGGCGCCCACCGCCGGCACATCCACCAGGTAGGTCGATTTGACGAAATGCTCCAGCTTGTCGATGAAGCCTTTGATCAGCATCAGACGCTCGATATTCAGCACCGATGGGGCATCATGGCTGATGGAGTTACTTACACCACCCACCGCCACATTCTGTATGTGCGGACTCTTACCACCGAGAATGGCGACGATCTTGTTGGCGTTGTTCTGCACATCCAGGGCTTGCAGATAGTGGGCCACCGCCAACAGGTTCACCTCTGGCGGCAACTTCATTGCCGGATGTCCCCAATACCCGCTGGCAAAGGGACCGAGTTGCCCGCTGCCGACGAAGGTCTTCAGCCGCTCCTGCACCGCTTTCATCTCATGGGGGCCGTTGAGAGGCCAGTCAGAGAGACTCTCCGCCAACTTGGCGGTGGCCACCGGATCCGCATCCAGCGCCGAGACCACATCCACCCAATCCACCGCTGAGAGGTGGTAGAAGTGGACAATGTGATCCTGAATCGCGTGAGCGGTCTGAATGATGTTACGGATCAGCTGGGCATTCACCGGCACTTCCAGGTCGAGGGCGTTCTCAACCGCCCGCACCGAGGTGATCGCATGCACCGTAGTACACACCCCACAGAACCTTTGAGTGTAAGTCCAGGCCTCGCGCGGATCACGACCAACCAGGATCTTCTCGATACCGCGCCACATCTGACCGGATGACCAGGCCTTACTGACCTTGCCGTCATCCACTTCCACATCGATACGCAGATGACCTTCGATACGGGTTATCGGGTCGACAGTAATACGTGTTGTCACAATCAAATCTCCTAATCGGTATTACGCAGTTTCTGCGTTATGAAGCACGGGGAATTTTTTCACGATGATCAGATAGGCCATGATCTCTAGGGCCACCATACCGGCGGTTACCATGATCTCCGGAGTGGAGGGAAAGTAGCTGTAGCCCGGCCCCGGATCGTAGGTAATGAGAAACGCGTTGAAGCGATAGAGCGCGCCGGCAAACAGCATCGATACCGACGCCCAGAGCAGCAGCGGACCATGCCCTCGTCGCTGTTCAGACATCAGCACCACCAGCGGGAAGACGAACAGCGCCGTCTCCAGGAGAAACATCAGACTGCCCAGATCGCCAGCAAAGATCAGCCCCAGCTTGCCGTTGATAATAACCTCACCAAAACGCACCAGCAGATAGACACTGATCAGTCCCATGATCGCCTTACCCAGCCCGGCCAAGATTGGCGTCTCACTGGGCCGACGGAAACCGACGCTGCTGAAGGAGGCTTCAAACACCACTACCGCAAAGCCCATGGTCAGCGCGGTGAGTATTGCCAGCAGCGGCTGCAGGTGGAGCGTCTGCCAGAGGGGATGCACCTTGTACCCCATGGCGATCAGCATCGATCCCAGGGAGGATTGATGCATGGTCGGCAACAGCACCCCCAGGGCGATAAAGAAAAACAGCACCTTGTTGAGTGCCTTTACAGCCCCCTTTGCGCCAATCTTCTCCAGAAAGGCGGGGGCGAACTCGATGCAGAGCACCAGGATATAAGTGGCGACACAGAGTCCCACCTCCAACATCACTGAATTGAAGTTCATGTGCCAGGGGGTGAAGATGTTATAGAACTGCCACCAGCGACCCATGTCGATCATCGCACCGATACCGCCCAGACCGTAACCGAGCAGACTGGCTAGAATCGCCGGCCGGATCAGTGGGTGGTACTTGCCCTTGTTCATAACATAGACGGTGATCGCCAGGGCGTAGCCGCCACAGGCCAGCGCGGTGCCCACCACCACGTCGTAGACCACCCAGATACCCCAGGCGTAACCGCCGTTGATATTGGTCACCGGCCCCATGCCATGGATGAAGCGCTGCACCAGATAGTAGGTGCCGATCAACGCCACCACACTCAATACCAGAAAAGGGAAGGTGATCACCGGCCGCTTGAGCGGTTGATAGGCACTCATGATTCACCTCCATCTTCATCTTCGGTATTGCGTCGTACGATATAGGTGAGCCCGGCCAGGGCCGCCGCCGGCAGGGCCATATAGCTGTAGATCGTGTGTTGCACGGTCTCAGAGATCGAGGCGTAGGAGCGCTCCTCAAGCGGCGGCATACCCAGTTTTTCAAAGGGGATGGATGAGATATGCAGGACATTGGTGCCACCCGCCTCCTTCTCACCCCAGATATGATTCTGATAAGCGGGTACGGCCTTTTCATGGTGACTCTCCGGCTCGCGCACATCCCCTCGTGGGTAGTTGTAGGTCTCACCCGGTTTCAGGGTCATGCGACGCTTCGCCTCCTCAAGCAGAGCCTTGCGGGAACCGAACAGGGTGGCGCCGGTTGGACAGACCTCGGCACAACCGGTCATTTCCCCCTGATCGATACGCGCAACCCCTTGCTGATTACACATCTGGCACTTGTGGATCTCGCCAAAGGGATTGTCGTAATCGAACTGGGGGACGTTATAGGGACAGCCGACCATACAGGTACGGCAACCGATACAGGCATCCGGATGGTGGGTGACGATGCCGGTCTTTGGATCACGACGCATGGCGGTAACCGGACAGACCGAGACACAGCCCGGATCGACACAGTGCATGCAGCTGCGCTTCTCGAAGGCGTAACCGTTCTCCGCCGCATCCTTGATACTCGCCTCACCCTCCTGATAGACCTTGATCACATTCAGGGTCTCATGGGAGAGGTCCCGGGCTGCATCCCAATAGGTCTCATCCTCCAACGGGGTGGCCGGCATACCATTGACCTCTTTGCATTTACTCACACAAGCCTTGCAGCCGATGCAGAGGGTCGAGTCGAACAGCATACCGATCGCCTCTTCCGCTGGCTCCAGGTTACCCCGACTCTGCGCTGTGCCGCTACCCAACAGGGCAGCACCACCAAGGGAGGCCTTAAGAAAATCTCTGCGTTTCATTTCCGCTCCCCCTACTCCCCATCCTGTTCTTTTTTATCCAGCTTCTTTGAGGCCATCGCGGTGGCGCCCACCGCCAGGCCAACGGCAGCGCCGGCAATTGCCGCCGCCCCTGCTGAGACTGGTGCATTACCTTCCCGGTCATCGATGGAGGGGAACATGTTGGGTGGCGTGTGGGTCTTCACATCCGCCAGACTGAACAGGGGCTTGTTGAAACCGACGCCCCCTTCGGAACAACCGAAACAGGGGTGGCCCACACCGATCGGCCAGACACCACCCCCCACATTGTTGAATTCCAGTGAGGGACAGTTGTTATAGGTCTCCGGCCCTTTACAACCGAGTTTATAGAGGCAGTAGCCTTTACGGTGTCCTTCATCGCCAAACTCCAACGCAAAGCGCCCCGCATCGAAATGGGGACGGCGATAACAGTTTTCATGGATCAACCGTCCATAGGCCCATTTAGGGCGCCCTTTTTCATCGATCGGCGGCAATTTGCCGTAGGTGACAAAGTAGAGCACGGTACCGATGAAGTTGGCCGGATTGGGCGGACAACCGGGGATGGTCACCACGGTCTTTCCTTCCAGCAACTGGGGTGCGCCCACTGCCCCGGTAGGGTTGGGTGCTGCCGACTGCACCCCACCCCAACTGGCGCAGGAGCCGAAGGCGACAATCGCAGCGGCGTGTTCCGCCGCCTCATGAGTGATCTCCACCATGGTCTCTCCGCCGATCTTGCAGAAGATGCCGTCATTGGCCATGGGAATCGCCCCTTCCACCACCAGCAGGTATTTACCCTGGTTCTCTTTCATTACCTGCTTCTTGATGTCTTCCACCTGATGGCCGGCGCCGGTATCGAGTGTCTGGTGGTAGTCTAGGGAGATCAGATCGAGAATCAGATGTTCCAGGGAGGGTTGCTCAGAGCGCAGCAGGGACTCACTGGGACCGGTACACTCCTGACCATGCAACCAGATCACCGGTGGACGTCGCTTGGGGTCGGCCACCGCTTCGGCCATCGCCATGGCAGCACCGGAGGGTAGCCCCAGAGAGGCCGCCACCCCGCTGCAGAACTTGAGAAAAGTCCGGCGGGAAACACCGAGGCGCCTCTCCACTGCTGAAAAATCGAAATCGCTCTCTGCCATCATCGGTCTCCAGGGTATAAAAGGATCGCGCCGGCCCTCACCAGGCGCGGATAAAACCCCTGCAAAACCGCAATTTTTATGCCGTTATTTTTTTAGCTTTAATAAACAATGATTTAATAAATAACGGGACACAGCTCAAACCTGATAAAGCGTAAGGTTATTTACCACTACGGCAGACAGAGTGATAACCATCATTACAGCCGGGTTGTATTTCCGCCCCCCCCTGATGAATCACCATCTCTATTTCTCCGCTGAGTGAATCCACCTTGATCTTCCCCCCCTCCGTAGGCGCGCAGAGCGGAGACAAACACATAACCATGGGGATCTTCAGATCCATCCAGGGCAAATCAAAAAGCGGAGTGAACGAAAGCCTTAACCAACACCAGCCACCACAATAATCCCATCAATCAAATAGGGATTCGGTCTATTACAAAGCAGTTGAGAAGCGCATATGATAAAACAACAGAGCCATCCTATTCTGATTGAATCCGCAGAATAAATGGTGTTCATTCAAATGGACTCCCTATGAAGAACACAGAAAAATCCCTCATCCAACAGATGAGGATCACTGACTTCGAGATCACCAATCGCAAAAGACTGTTTGCCATCAGCCAAACAGATGCAGAGCATCTCAAGCAGGCCAAGCCCTACATCGAGAATGAGCTGAACAACATTGTAGAAACTTTCTACAAACTCCAGACAGAGGTGCCCGATATCGCACTACTGATTGGCGATGCTGACACGTTAAGCAGACTGCACAATGCACAGAAAGCCTATATCTCCGATCTTTTTTCCGGCTTTTATGACATCGAGTATGTAAATAACCGCCTGCGTATCGGCATGGTCCACAAACGCATTGGTGTGGAGCCAAAACTCTATCTGGCAGCCATTCTGACTCTGAAGCAGTTACTCATCACGCATATCAGAAAGTCGATACCTGACGAAATCAATCCGGAACGCATAATAGAAGCACTCGAAAAGTTGCTTATGCTCGACGTTTCACTGGTATTTGACACTTACATCCGCAGCCTGATCTCTGAAATTGAGATCGCCAAAGATCGATCGGAACAGTATGCCAGTGCGCTGGAGGAGAAGGTCAGAGAGCGCACCAAACAACTCGAGATGTTGTCAAGAACCGATCCACTGACCGGATTATTGAACAGGCAGCATTTCGATGAAATATTGACCCAGGCACTGCGTGCCGCGCAACGACGCAATGAACCACTTACCGTCGCCTATGTCGATATCAATGACTTCAAACTCATCAACGACACCCAGGGCCACCGACAGGGAGATGAAATACTTCAGAGAGTCGCCAACAGTCTGAAGATCAGCAGCCGGACCGATGATTTCTGCTTTCGCTATGGTGGCGATGAGTTTTGCATCATCATGCCGAACTGTGTGAGACAGGAAGCGAGTGATGCCTGGGCGAAACGATTGCATGAAACATTGGCAAAACAGAAAGACAATCCCGAGTTGAGTATCGGCTATGCTCAGACCGGCCCGGATAAATACATTACCACTGAGCATCTGCTCCAGATGGCCGACGAGGAGATGTATCGGGTCAAGAAACTGGCCAAAAACGACTCGAAAAAATCCAACTTAAGCTCCCGGCCCTAATCCAATAAGCTTAATGCCATCAATGGGTGACATCGATCATAAACACCCTATACAGATTTCCAGGCAGAGCTTTTACTGGCTTCTCAGCCCGTCCAGGCACCCCATAAGCCAAGCGGAAACTTTTTAAATCCTGCCAGATACCCTGACGTATGACACCGGTTTATGTTTCCGGTGATCATATCAGTCATGCATGAAGACCCGCTATTGTTAGTCAACAGCCACGGCTTTCTGATCAGCAGTTAAAAGCATATCCAGAAAACCTGGTCGGTTGAGATTTTGGTCAACAATCATCCATCTGTTAAAACGGTTATTGCCAGGGCTAAGCCTAAGATATAGTTAACACTGTTCAATCTAACTGTCACCACCATACAGCAGAAAGCACTACGCTTGCTCAAGCCCTTCTCAAGCAGTTTATACCTGGCAAATGGAGCTAACACTGTTTAATAAACTACGTAAAACATTAATCCCTCACACCTTATTGAATCGCCTCAGGCATTAACTAAAGTATTAACTGGGAACAGCGCTAATAGAGATCATAAACATCACTAATTATAAGGACCAGGGAAATGCAGGACCTAATCAACAATCTATCCATCAAAACCAAACTCTTCAGTATCGCTCTATTCTTAATGTCACTTATGATCCTGAGTTCCGGGTATGCGTTAAAAGTGATGGATCAAGTTGCTGACGAACTTGACGCCATCGTCAATATCGACATCCCCATGATCAGTATCATCACGAAAATCACTGAAAACCAGTTGGAACAGAGTCGCTATTTCGAACGTTTCTTACGCTATGCGAGTAGCCAGCAACAAACAACTGAAGGGACACAAAAAATCGATATAAACAAAGCCCAGTTCACTCAATATGACAACAAAATCAATCAACAGATCTCAACCGCAATAGCACTGTCACAACAGGGGTCGCAAACGGCCGTAAGTCAGATCGAACGCACTGAAATGCTCAGCATCGAACAATCGCTGAATCAAATTGCAATCGACTACGATAGTTTTAAGCAGCATGCAAATACGATCATCAAACTTCTCACCGCTGGAAAGACGACAGAAGCAGGGAAACTGGCCGAGTCGATAGAAAACGAAGAAGACCAACTGACCCATCAGACAGAATCACTACTCCACGAAGTTGAACTTTTCACTGAGGAGGCTGGCCACCGAGCTGCTGAACACGAACACACAGCCCTAACGATACTCACCATCCTTGCCACACTCTCTCTGCTTATCGGAATCACCATCAGCTGGTTGCTCTCAAACAATATCACCAAACGGATCTCATACTCAGTCGAACAACTCGAAACAATCGCCTCGGGCAATCTCACCAGCAACCTGGAGGTTTGCGGGAGTGACGAAATTGGCAAACTTCAACAAGCCATGTCGATCATGCAACAGCGACTTCGTGACATGATCAGACACATCACCGACACCACAATACAGCTCTCGACCGCTGCGGATGAAGTTGCCACGGTCACCACCCAGACCAACGACAACATACAACAACAGCAATCGGAAACTGAACAGATCACCACTGCCATGACTCAGATGAGCGCGACGGTAAGGGAAGTGAGCTTAAACATCGAAACCACTTCCAACTCGGCAAGTGACGCCAACCTTCAGGTCAAGAACGGTCAGGAGATGGTTACCAGTGCACTCAACGGGGTAAACAAATTAGGCGAACAGATTGAGACCAATGCGACAGTCATATCCGAGCTTGAAAGAAACAGCGAAAACATCAATTCTGTTCTGGAAGTCATCAAAAGCATTGCAGAACAGACCAACCTGTTGGCACTCAATGCGGCCATCGAGGCGGCCCGAGCGGGAGAGCAGGGCCGAGGGTTTGCGGTGGTAGCGGATGAAGTTCGAACCCTCGCCGGTCGCACCCAGGATTCCACCAGTGAAATCAATCAAATGATCGAGATCTTACAGAGCAACTCTGCCAACGCGGTGAAAGCCATGGAGGTCAGTCGCCAACAGGCCTCTTGTGTGGTCGAACAGGCTAAAAGCGCTGACACTGCACTGCAGGCCATCTCAGCCTCGGTTTCACAAATCGATCAGATGAGCAGCCAAATCGCCACGGCAGCAGAGGAGCAGAGTTCGGTTACCGATGAGATGAGTCGCAATATCGACCATATCAATAATATGGCAATACAGAATGCCAGCGGTACCCAGCAGACCTCTGCCGCAGGTGATGAGCTCTCACGTATGGCGGCGTCCCTGCAACAGATGGTATCGGCGTTCCGTATTTAGTCGACAAAACCTACTGCAGAGTTTTTCTTCAGGCTAAGTCCGACTGTTGCATCAATGTAAATATGGATGTTTTAAACATCCATATTTACAAGAAAACTGCGGCGTGAACTCCTGCAGACCATTGGACTCACTGATTCAGGAATAAAACATTGGCATCGATCAGACAGAGATCGCGATGATCCGAAAAAATTCAGCTCGGCACCAAACCTTGGTCACTGCAAGGTTGTTCTTCAACACCTGGCAGCCAATCAGGCTCCATAATGTGGTTACCACTCATAAAAATCCACAGCGGCCTACCTATTGCCATGAACGACACACTGCAGAACAACAAAGACAACGCCATCAGTTTTTACCGCATGGCCTACCTGGGCAATCCCACCGAAGCGGTGGAACGCTACGTCGGTGATCAATATATTCAACACAACCCGTTAGTCGGTGATGGCAAACAGGCCTTCATCGACTACTTCACCGAGATGGCGAAAAGCTATCCTGAGAAAAGCATCGAGTTTGTCAGAGCGGTAGCGGAAGATGATCTGGTTGCCTTGCATACCCACCAGAGCTGGCCCGGGGATGAGGAGTACGTCACCATGGATTTCTTCCGTTTCGATGACGCAGGAAAGATCGTCGAGCACTGGGACTCCATTCAATCAATACCGCAGCAGAGCAAGAATGGAAATTCGATGTATTGAAGTGTGAACAAGGGATACCTGTCAGACCTCGGGCGCATGTAAATTTGAAGCAACGGCTATCGATTACTGTAGAGACTCACTTCGATCCGCTGGTTTTGCGCCGCCACATCATTCCATTCACCAGCGGTTGAGGCTTCATAAGCAGCCGGATAGGGCATCAACGGCTCATCGAAGCCGTTACTGAAGAGAATGATCTCAACCGCGCCGCCACTCCTGGCCAACTCCACGTTGATGTAGTTGGCAAAAGCAACAGACTGATCATTCAGCCACTCATTGTTACTCCGATGATCGACCGCATAGACACACTCACTCAGCGCCATCTCACGGGGTGCCATTGCAAGCTCACCCGCCGCATTTTTACGCAGACAGAAGTTACCGTGGTTTGCCCGCAGCTCCAGGGTACCCTGAAACCCCGACTCTCTCAGTTGCCCCACCAGTTCCGATAACCAGAGAGCCCTTTGATCATCAAACGGGCGCTCACCATAGGCAAATTCAGCACCCTGATTGGCGGCCCATTCGATCAGTTTCAATGGCAGCACAATCTCCGGCTGTGCCTCTTCCATAGGGTCTTGCACCGGTGCATTGAATTGGCTTGCGAGCTGTTCGATCTTCGCATTCTGTTGCGCAATCATCTCCGTCAGCTGTTCGTTACCACCCGCAGTGGCCGGCAACTCCTGCCCATACAGGCTCAAATAGAGCAGCACGGCGGCTGCCAGGGCAAACACGCCGCCCAATATGCCAGCCATGAAGGCGCGAGAGCCACGGCCACTCTGCTCCTCCTGAAGGGCTTCCAGCTCATACATTTCGCTGTGCAGCTCAGCAAACTGTTTGTCGAGCCTCTGTTGCATCCGCTCTTCAGACATACTCTGCTCGCGGCGGAAAAATCGTTTCAGTGACTCCCCGGCAGAGAGACTCTCCTGGAAGCTCTCCAGAGGCAGACCCACCATCTCCACTTTGGCAGGTTTATGACGCTCATGGTCACTGATCGGGTGGACATTATCGGTCCGCACATGACGACGTACGGAATCCATCCCCTCGTTTTTGAAGTCGTGGACCAGAGAGTCCTGTTCCGGCATCAGGTGCAGACTGCTGAGAACATCCTCGAAATCCTGGGCTTCAAGCTGTTTCGGCAGCACCCCGACAGCACCCAGCGCGCGTGCCTGGCTGAGCGCCAACCCCCCCTCTTTGGAGGTGTACATCATAACCGGTATCACTGCTGTGTTTGGATTGGATTTGATGACTTTAAGCGCCTGGAAGCCATCCATGCCTGGCATTTCGTAATCCATGAAAATCGCATCCGGTGCGTTTTCATAGAGATAGTCGATGGCTGCCGCCGCAGACTCTCTTGCATCCACCGTTATGCCGTACTTCTGCAGCTTGCTAGAGAGCACTTGCCGAGCGGTTTTCGAGTCATCGACAATGAGTGCTTTTTTTGTCTGAGATCCCGTCACGACGCCAATCCTTTCCCCTGTTGTTTCTAGGTATGCTATTTCAGCAAACTACATGATAATCCGTACTACAAGCCGCCCGTTTTGAAGGTCGGCCTGGTTAGGAAGCTCTGAATATGTCTGGGCAGACCAGATTGTCGATCAAAATCTGCCGATTCAAGGCGCAGATCCCACGTAATAGCCCGCTATTGCGAAGATCTGCAACCCAGAAGCGGTGCATTCCGGCGACAAGATGTCGCTTCAGACTTGTTCAGAGATTCCTTAACTAAACTATATCCGACATAAACCATTAGAGGAAATATTCCTATGGAAACCCTGACACAGGAAAAGTGTGAGGCCTGTCGCGCTGACGCACCAAAAGTCAGCGATCAGGAGCTTGCTGAGCTGATTGGCGCCATTCCGGACTGGAATATCGAGGTTCGGGACGGAATCATGCAGCTGGAGAAGGTGTTCCCCTTCAAAACCTTTGTCGCAGCACTGGATTTCACCAACAAGGTGGGAATTCTGGCCGAGGATGAGGGCCATCACCCGGCCCTGCTGACCGAATGGGGAAAGACCACGGTCACCTGGTGGTCACACAAGATCAAAGGCCTACACCGCAACGACTTCATCATGGCGGCGAAGACCGATCAGCTATACAGCGAATAAGAGGCGGGAAAGAGTAAGAGAAAGAGGTCCGCAAATGAACGCGAATAAACGCAAATGGTTTTGTTTACCGGCATGACCTGGATATCGAAACCACACTTCGTGTTGAGACCAGTTACCGCAAATCTGATGCTAAGCTTGGCGGGGAATAGCCTTCGACACGAACCCTGTCACGATTCGCGGGCCTTATTCGCGTTCATTCGCGTTCATTTGCGGACAATCAACATCAAATAAAGGCGCGGCAACGCCGCACATATTCTTTAGAAAGCATCAGGATAGGGCATCCTTCATCTGCTGCTCCTGCTTCCGTTTGTGGCGCTCGATCTCCGCCTTCTTCCGCAGCTCGAGAAGCTCTCTGCGCTGCTCGAGACGCCGCTCCAGCGCATTTGTTTTGAGTGGAATGGTGACGTCTCCGAACAGCACCTGATTCAGCAGCCTGACGCCAAACTGCAGCAGCGCCAGATCCTCTTTCTCAACGCTCTCGTAGAAAGCGTCTGGCAAATCGTAGGACGCCTTGAATGAGTCAGCCAGTACGAACCGGCGAAACCGATCCAGATCGTAGGAACACATGAAGAAGAACTGCAGGCTGGTATCCGAAGGGCGACCAATGGTGGGACCGGCCGATCTCTTTTTCACCATCAGCTGTAGCCACTCCCGGTTGAGCTGGTCGTAACGCTCGATCTCCTGCTCATTCCGATAGTCGTCGACGGCGATCTCACGATTCTCAGCGTGCCCCTTGCAGTGATCCTCCTGAATCAGGAAATATTGACTCTCTTCCTCTGGATCATTCGCTCTCTTCATCAGCATATGACCGATCGGATAGTAGCGGCAGGCGGTTGGACGATCCTTATAGACACGGCAACCTTGATCGGTTACGAAACCGCAGGCACCGCCATTGTCGGTGCGCAACTTCACGCCTGGCACCCCATCCTTGTCCATCTCGAAGGGAACCGTGTGGTTTTTCAGGAACTCTGTGGCACTGATCCCAAGATTATCCTTCAGGCGCAAGATATCGTATGGCGTCAGTTGAATATCGGCGTGTTGGCAGCAGGCATTGAAGCAGGATATCCCCTGATGGCAACTGAACTTGATCCTGGCATTTGGCTGCAGAACCGCAGGTACGAAACTGCTCTTGACGGGAATATCGAATTTTTCACTCACCATGGGTCTCCGATATTTGCATGGCCATCCGTGAATGCAATGAAATTACCCCTATAGCATAGCGTCGGTTTGCTCTGTATCAGAAAGCCGCGTGACATCAAACCGACCAATCCCTGTTGATCCATAGCCAGCGGATTCCAGGGCTATCCGCCGTCACTTAAACAGCTTGGACTTGTCGACGAGGTCGACATGCGCACGCTTGAAACACTTGTAGGTCTTACTCTCTTTGTCGTAGATGGAGTTGACGAAGCACTTCCAGTTCTCTTCGTCGACAAAGTTCTTATCCATGCGGTAGTAGAAACCGGGATAGCGGGTCTCCTGACGGAACTGAATGTGTTTCATATGAGCTTCAGCAGTCAGGATTCGATGATAGTTCTCCCAGGCACGCAGCAACTCGTGGAGGTCCTTCGCACGCATCTTGAGCGCATCCTCTTTCAGCATCTCCAGCTTCTGTTCAGCCAGGCCGAGCATCTGCTCGTTGGTGGTGTAGTAGGTGGAAATACCGGCAACATACTCATCCATGATTTTCTGCAGGCGGAACTGCAGCATGCGAGGGGTGATGTAGTTGGGATTGACGTCGATCGCCGTGCTGTAGTCCTTGTGCTCAAGGTAGTTACGTACCGGACGGTAGATCTCTTCGATCAGGCTATCGACGTCGCGGTCCAGCTCAGGTTTGAACGCCTTGTTGTCCATGACGTATTTGACCATCGCCTTGGCAGCCAGTCGGCCTTCAGCGTGTGATCCGGAAGAGAACTTATGTCCGGAAGCACCCACCCCGTCGCCGGCGGTGAACAGACCGGAAACGGTGGTCATACCCCGGTAGCCCCAATGCCAACCCTTGGGCAGGTGATCCGGCACACCGCTTTCGGTCTCGTCTGTCGGCGCACCCACATCCTCAGGGCCGGAGGTCCAGATTCCACAACAGCCGGCGTGAGAACCGAGCAGATAGGGCTCGGTGGGCATCAGCTCGGAGTTCTTCTTCTCAGGCTCGATATTCTCACCGGCCCAGATCCCGCACTGGCTGACGGACATATCGAGAAAATCTTCCCAGGCTTCAGCCTCCAGATGCTTGACCTCGCGAGGTGAGAGGGTCTCACTGAGATTTCTCAGTGCGGTTATGGTATCCATCCAAATCGGACCGCGACCTTCGCGCAGCTCTTTCAACAACAGGTGGTTACGTAGACAGGAAGCGGGAACAGCCGCTTTTCCATAAGGCGGATAGTCGTCCAGCATCTCCTTGTTGCGATCCATGTAGTCTTCACCAAAAGCATTGGTGGCTTTCGCTTTGAACAACATGAACCAGGCACCGACAGGTCCATAGCCGTCTTTGAAGCGGGTCGGTACGAATCGGTTTTCCATCATGGTCAGCTCGGCCCCGGCCTCTGCAGCCATGGCATAGGTGGAGCCGGCATTCCATACCGGGTACCAGGCACGACCCTGCCCCTCTGCCACGGAGCGCGGACGGAAGATATTCACACAGCCGCCGGCGGCCAGAAGGATGGCTTTAGCTTTGAAGATATAGAATTTGTTCTCACGAACGGAGAAACCGACCGCACCGGCGATGCGATTCTTATCATTCTTGTCGTTAATCAGCTTAACGATGAAGATATGCTCTTGGATATTCTCCATACCCAAGGCTTTCTTCGCCGACTCGGCAACGATCCACTTGTAGGATTCGCCGTTGATCATGATCTGCCACTTGCCGGAGCGTACCGGTTTACCACCGTCTTTCAGAAGCGACATGCCTTTCGAGCCGTCGTGGCGCTCGCCTCTCTCATCCGTCTTCCAGATCGGCAGACCCCACTCTTCGAACAGATGCACGGATTCGTCAACGTGACGGCCCAGATCATAGGTCAGATCGTCGCGGGTGATGCCCATCAGATCGTTGGAGACCATTCGGGCATAGTCAGCAGGATCCTGATCAGGGCCTATATAGGTGTTGATTGCGGCGAGACCCTGAGCAACCGCACCGGAGCGGTCCAGCGCCGCCTTGTCGACCAGCTTGACTTTGATGTCGCCGCCGGCTGCTTGCACCCAGGGAACAATTTCGTAGGCTGCACCGCAACAGGCCATACCGCCGCCGATCAGGAGGATGTCCACCTCTTCGGTGACAACTTGCGGATTTCCGAATTCAGCCATACCTATACCTCGAATTAACTCTCTATCCTGAATAATCAGAATGCATCCAGCCTACTTACGAATCAGCTCGTCAGCATCGCCGGCACGAAAACCGTTCAGCTCGTTATGATTGAAGAAACCGGGCTCATCAATTTTAGACAGCTCCGCAGCGGGTTTGCCGCCATAAGGATCGATAGAGTCCTCAGGCGTGGTGCGGATCGGGAATTCGAAGCGCTTCATGGTGCCGTTGCGCAGTTTGATACTCCACGTGATGGTGTCACTACCGCGCAGTGGTTGCACCATGGCACCGAGAGGAACGATATCGGCGTATGGGCGCACTTCGATCGCCTGCTGAGGACAGATCTTGACACAGGCATAACACTCCCAGCACTGATCCGGCTCCTGATTGAACGCCTTCATGGCATGGCCGGTTTCAGTGCCGTCACTATCCAGCTTCATCAGGTCATGAGGACAGATATACATACAGGCTATCCTGTCCTGATCTTTACAGCCGTCGCACTTCTCAGTACGTACAAATGTAGGCATGGCGTTTTTCTCCCAAGGGTTTTACTGCAGTGATGCAGCAGCTGCCCAAACAGCGACTTTAAAGCACAATCGGACAAAAATCCCGCTGTTGAAGATTTTATTCTCACGCAGGCGCAAGTCTGTGACACGAATCAGACCCGGCCAGACCACCAGGGGCAGATGATAGACGATTAATGAGTCTATAGCATTGTAAAACCTGATTTTTTACTAAGCTTAACAACTCTTGGTCAAATGCAAAAACCCACACCATGGCGATCATGTCCTCAGGAAGGCAATGCCTATCATCGATACCGAACTGAACTTCCACCCGGGATTGGGTTAGAGTGGGACTTTTTGAAACCGAACCATGAGCCACCCACAACCCCCAGAGGTCCTGTTTCTGCTCGCCACCGGCTGTCACCACTGCCCGATGGTACTGGAGAGCCTGACCCAGCAGCTGAAGCAGGGCGATATCGCCCGACTCGAAGCGGTCAACATCGTCAACAGCCCGCAAGTCGCCCAGCAACTCGGGGTCCGCAGTGTACCCTGGACCCGTATCGGCCGCTTTGAACTGGATGGGGCCTTGTCGCCAAAAGAGGTGGCCCAATGGATTGAGCGGGCAGCACTTGAAACGGGTGTGGCGGACTATTTCAGTGAATCCCTGGCAGCGCAACGCAGTGACAAAGTGATCCATTGGCTGGAGGATAGCCCGGAGGATCTGCAAGCCTTGCTGGAACTGCAGCTGAACGATGCCACCCCAATGGCGGCGCGTATCGGTATCGGGGTGGTGATGGAACAGCTGGAAGGCGACCCCCGACTCAGCCACGCACTGCCGACCCTGGTTACGCTGAGTCGTTCCAAGCAGGCCAATATCCGCGCCGATGTGGCCCACTACCTTGGCCTGACTCACCATCCGGATGCCAGGCCTGTGCTGTTGGAAATGGCCAAGGACAGCCACCCCGACGTGAGGGAGATTGCGGAAGAGTCATTGGAGTTATTGAACAACACCAACGGATAGAGCCACCAGCCAACCTTGCAAGGCTTCGCCATCGCTTTGCAATACGCCTTGACTCCTGGCCTGAGTGGGCTTCTATAATCGTCAAGCAACAGGCGACACCACACTCTAATTAACCCGGCGACTAAGTAATAGTTGTCAGCTTGGCACAACCCATCAAAATTTGCGGAAGAGGTGTAATGGATAGACGGGAGCAGATACTGACGATGCATGCTCAGTTCATCAATCAGGTCGTAACAATTGGCCAGCAGGCTGATCGCCAGGATGATTTTGAACAGCTGTTGAGCCTGGCGGAGCAGAGCGGCTGGACCGACTTGACCGCCTGCATTCGCAAGATCTTTCAACAGGGTCGACGGGATATGGAGCTGCTCAATCCCCTGGATGAAGAGGACCGGGTCATCGCCGAATCGATCCTGCAGGGCCTGCAAGATCCCTCTACCCTGCCCGATCCCAATGCCAAGCCCGATCCCGCATTGGCGGCACCCGGGCTGGCCTCGATGATCCATGCGGCCGGTGCCGGCAACCCTCAGGCACTGCAGATCATCGCAGAGATGGCCGATCAGATGAGCAAGGCGGGCGGCCCGATGGCACACCTGGCCGCGGTAATCAGACCGATGATCAACGGTGAACGGGAGGCCGACAAGCTGTGCAAGGGGATGGACAGCCGTACCGAACAGATGGTGTTGGGTATCCTGGCTGAGCTGAAACAGCTGGACGAGGGGTAGGATGGCAAGACGCTTCATTATCCTCGCCGGGATCAGCGGCTTGCTGCTGGTCACGCTGGGTGCCTTTGGCGCCCACGCACTGGAACGGGCAATCCCCGCAAGCCATATGGTCTGGTGGCAGAAAGCGGTCCACTATCAGGGGCTGCACACCCTCGCCCTGCTGGCTGTCGGAGTGCTGATCCTGCACCATCCGGTGCGCGCACTGCTGCTCTCAGGCTGGCTGTTTCTGGCCGGTATTCTGCTGTTTTCCGGCAGCCTCTATGTGATGGCGTTGACCGATCTGCGCAGCCTGGCCCTGCTGACTCCAATCGGTGGCACCGCATTCATTGCCGGCTGGCTGACACTGGTGATCGGTGCCTGGCGTCTGCCCGACCTGCACCCCCGATAACCATGAGCCGCCACTGAGCGTCACCACAGATGGAAATCCAGGCCTTTTCAAACCGTCTGCAGAAGAACTATCGCCACTGGAGCAAATGGGCGAGGCGACGGGAGATCAGCTGTTACCGCATCTACGACCGGGACATTCCCGAGTTCCCGCTGGCCATCGACTGGTATGACGGCCAGCTCCATCTGCAGATTTTCGCCCGCAAAGGCCTGCAGCCCCTGGACCAGACGCAACAGCAACAGATCATCGACACCGTTGCTGAAACCCTGCAGACGCCCCACAACCGGATCGCTGTGAAGACGCGCCAGCGGCAGCGGGGATTGAATCAATATGAGAAGACCGGCGAGCGCGGCGAGCCAATGATCGTCACTGAGGATGGCTTGCGCTTCGAAGTGGAGTTGCGACGCTATCTGGATACCGGACTGTTCCTCGACCACCGCAATACCCGCAAGCTGGTGCGGGAGAAGGCTGCCGGCAAGCGGGTTCTGAACCTGTTTGCCTATACCGGAAGCTTCTCAGTCTACGCCGCGGCGGGCGGTGCATTGGCCACAGTCAGTGTGGACCTCTCCAACACCTACCAGGAGTGGACCCGCAAAAATCTCAAACTGAACGGTTTTCAGGGCGATCAGCATGAACTGGTGCGGGAGGATGTTTTCCTCTATCTGGAGCGGGCCAGACGGGAGCGCCGCCTGTTTGGCCTGATCATTCTCGACCCGCCCAGTTTCTCCAACTCCAAACGCATGGATGAAACCCTGGATATTCAGCGGGATCAGCAGCGATTGATCGAAGGATGCCTTGAGCTGCTCAATCCCAATGGACAGCTTATCTTCTCCACCAACCGTAAAGGTTTCAAACTGACAGCGGAACTGGCACAGCGCGAGGGTTGCCGGGAGATCACGCAACAGGTGGTACCGGAGGATTTCAAACGTCGCCTGCCCTATCGATGCTGGATCTTTCCGGCACCTTCCGCCAAATCATCTGTCTGATTGGAGCGACACTTGACGCAGCGCAAAAATTACACTCTCATAGCGAGCTATAGACCGGGTCGGTTCTGATTCAGTCCAGCAGTTGAATCCACTGCGCCAGTGACTCACTCGCCTTCTCGAACCGATACAATCAAATACCTTAGCAGGGATGAAAAATCAGATGCTGAAAAGAGTTTTGCTGACGATTATCGGACTGGCCGTACTGATCGGTATTCCAGCCGCTATCAAGATGCAGCAGTTCCAGGCCATGGCGGATATGCAGATGACCATGCCGCCGGAGATCGTCACTGCCGATCAGGTGAAGCGGCAACAGTGGCCCAACACCCTCTCGGCCACTGGATCCCTGGTTGCCGTTCAGGGTGTTACCGTGAGTGCGGAACTGGGTGGCAAGGTCAGCGAAATCGCTTTTGAATCCGGCGACCGGGTCGAAGCCGGTGACCTGCTGGTGCGGCTCGACACCACTGCCGAAGAGGCGCAACTGAGATCGGCCGAGGCGGCGGAGAAGCTGGCCCGAATCAACCTCGACCGCAACCGCGGCCTGCGCGCCAACAAGACCGTCTCCCAATCCGACCTGGACACTGCCGAAGCCAACTACAAGCAGGCCACGGCTCAGGTTGAGAATGTCAAAGCGACCATCGCCAAGAAGACCCTGCGCGCCCCCTTCTCCGGTCAGCTTGGACTGCGTCAGGTGAACCTGGGACAGATCATCGAACAGGGCACACCGGTAGTGACCCTGCAGACCATCGATCCGATCTACGCGGATTTCTCCCTGCCACAACAGCGCTTCTCCAGCGTCGCAGTCGGCAACGAGGTGCGCATCACCACCGATGCAGCAGAGGATAAGAGTTTCAGCGGCAAGATCATCGCCATCAACCCGGAGATCGATCAGGCGACCCGCACGGTGCGGATCCGCTCCACCCTGTCGAATCAGGAGGAGCTGCTGCGTCCCGGCATGTTTGCGAATGTGAAAGTGATCATGCCGCAACAGGATGATGTGCTCGCCATTCCGGCCACTGCGGTGCTCTATGCCCCCTATGGCGATACGGTGTTTGTCATCGACACCACCAAGGACGAAGCCACTGGCGAGGAACAGAAAACCCTGCGTCAGCAGATCATCCGTCTGGGCCGGACCCGGGGAGACTACGTCGCCGTCGTCACCGGCCTGAAGGAGGGAGAGACCGTGGTCACCAGCGGGGTGTTCAAGTTGCGACCGAATATGGCGGTGGTGGTGGACAACAGTCTGGCACTGGATGCCAAACTGGATCCCCAGCCGGGCAACGAATAGACGATCTCCAGGCATCCATCAAGATCCTTTAATCACATAGGGACATCTATCCAGTGGCTAAAACCAAAGCCTTTACCGATCTCTTCATCCAGCGCCCGGTGCTCGCCATCGTGGTCAACATGCTGATCGTGATTGCCGGCATTCAGGCCTGGAACAGCCTCAACATCCGTCAGTATCCGCTGAGCGAAAACTCCACCGTGAACATCTCCACGGTCTATGTGGGGGCCAATGCGGAGCTGGTGCGGGGCTTCATCACCACCCCCCTGGAACAGGCGATCGCCTCCGCCGACGGCATCGAGTATATCGAGTCGAAGAGTCTGCAGGGCTTCTCCATGATCAACGCCCGGCTGAAGCTCAACTACCCACCCACCAAGGCCCTCGCCGAGATCACCGCGAAGGTGAATCAGGTGCGCAACGACCTGCCCACCGAGGCCCAGGTGCCGGCAATTTCGATTCAGTCCGCCGACTCCCAGTTCGCCTCGGCCTATCTCAGTTTTGCCTCCGATATCCTCTCCCAGGCGGAGATCACCGACTATCTGATCCGGGTGGTGCAACCCAGACTCGCGGCGGTCGCCGGGGTGCAGCGGGCCGAAGTGCTGGGGGCCCGCACCTTCGCCATGCGCATCTGGCTGAAACCGGACAAGATGGCGGCACTGCACGTCAGTCCCTCCCAGGTGCGTCAGGCACTGGCCGCCAACAACTTTCTCGCCGCCATCGGTACCACCAAGGGCTCTCTGGTGCAGGTCAACATGACCGCCAATACCGATCTTCATTCGGTGGAGGAGTTCGAACAGCTGATCATCCGCCAGAGCGGCGACAGCATCGTGCGTCTGCAGGATATCGCTGACGTGACCCTGGGGGCGGAAGATTACGACACCTCGGTGCGCTATACCGGCCAGACGGCCGTCTTCATGGGCATCTTTCCCTTGCCCAGCGCCAATACCATCGATGTCATCAAGCTGGTGCGGGTGGAGATCGACGCCATCGCCAAGGACCTGCCCTCCGGGCTGGAAGTGAATATCGGCTACGACGCCTCGGAGTACATCGCCAATGCGATCACCGAGGTGACCAAGACCCTGGGTGATACCCTGCTGATCGTGATCGCGGTAATCTTCCTGTTCCTGGGATCGATCCGATCAGCACTGGTACCGACCATCGCGATCCCGGTCTCGTTGATCGGCAGTATCTTTCTGATGCAGGTGTTCGGCTTTACCCTCAATCTGCTGACCCTGCTGGCCATCGTGCTCTCGGTGGGACTGGTGGTGGACGATGCCATCGTGGTGGTGGAGAACATCGAACGCCATCTGCGTGAAGGTCGCAGCAAACGGGAGGCCGCCCTGCTCGGCGCCCGGGAACTGCTCGGACCGGTCATCGCCATGACCGTTACCCTGGCCGCCGTCTACATGCCGATCGCCCTGCAGGGAGGATTGACCGGCGCCCTGTTCCGTGAGTTTGCCCTGACCCTGGCGGGCACGGTTACCATCTCCGGTATCGTCGCCCTGACCCTGTCGCCGATGATGTCGGCGCATATGCTGAAGAGTGCCGCCGATGAGGAGAAGGGTTTCACCGGCTGGGTCAATCACCACTTCGACCGGTTGCGCAGTGGTTATGGTCGACTGATCGGTCGCACCCTGCAGGTCAGACCCTATGTCTATGTGATCTGGCTGGTGGTGGCCGCAGCGGCTGTACCGATGTATATGCAGTCACCCAAGGAGCTGGCTCCCAGTGAGGATCAGAGCGTGGTGTTCGGCATCATCAACTCTGCCGCCAATGCCACCGCCGATCAGAAGCGCTTCTATGGTGCGGCGGTGGAGAAGGCCTTCCTGGATGTTGAGGAGGCGGATCTCAGCTTCCAGATCCTGTTCGCCCCATCGGTGGGCGCCCAGTTCGATACCGACGGCTTCTCTGGTGTGGTGGTCAAACCCTGGCACGCTCCCAGGGAGCGCACCGTGTTCGAGATTCAGCAGGAGATCCAGGGCAAGCTCGCCTCGGTACCCGGCTTCCAGATCTTTGCCACTACCCCACCGGCTCTGCCCGGCGGCAGTAACTTCCCCATCGAGTTCCTGATCACCTCGACCGCAGACGCCAAACAGCTGCTGGAGTTTGCCCAGCAGATTCAGGGCAAGGCGATCGAAAGCGGCATGTTCATGTTCCCCCCGCAGATCGACCTGAAGTATGACCAGCCCCAGGCCCAGGTGGTGCTCGACCGGGATAAGATCGGTGCACTCGGACTCGACCTGAACCAGGTAGGCCTGGATATGGCGGCGGCCCTCGGTGGTGATTATGTCAATCGCTTCAATATTGCCGGGCGCAGTTACAAGGTCATTCCACAGATCGAACGCTCCCAGCGACTCAATCCGGAGCAGCTGACCGAGATCTATGTCAGCGGTCCCGAGGGTCAGCTGATCCCGCTGAGTGCGGTCGCGCATATCGAAAACACCACCGTGCCCCGTTCACTCAACCGCTTCCAGCAACTGAATGCGGTGAAACTCTCCGGCATGACCAACCGCACCCTGGACCAGGGGCTGGCGGTGCTTGAAGAGGCGGCGGCCGAGATCCTGCCGCCGGGTTACGGCGTCGACTACACCGGTGAGTCGAGACAGCTGCGTCAGGAGGGCAACAAGTTTCTGCCCGCCTTCGCCCTGGCGATCGTGATGATCTTTCTCGCCCTGGCGGTCCAGTTCAACTCCTTCCGCGACCCGGGCATCATCCTGCTCGGTTCGGTACCCCTGGCGATGTTCGGTGCGCTGCTCTTCACCTTCCTGAAGATGCCCAATCCCAACCTGCCCTTCTGGACCAACGGCTGGACCACCACTCTGAACATCTATGCCCAGGTCGGCCTGGTGACCCTGGTGGGGCTGATCGCGAAAAACGGCATCCTGATCGTTGAGTTCGCCAACAAGCTGCAGGAGCAGGGACTGAGTAAGATCGACGCGGTACAGGAGGCGGCGATGACACGGCTGCGGCCGATTCTGATGACCACCTTCGCCACGGTGGCGGGCCATTTTCCGCTTATCCTGGTCACTGGCGCCGGTGCGGCGGCCCGAAACTCGATCGGCCTGGTACTGGTCGGCGGTATGGCGGTGGGCACACTGTTCACCCTGTTTGTGCTGCCTTCAATCTACGTATTAATGGCAAAGGATCATCAACTGGAAAAGACGCGAGAGGACCAGCCGAGCGACGCCGAACTGGCCACCCAGCCCCCCTCTTAGTGGATTGCTGCGGCTAGGGCTGAATCATCGAGCACCACTATCGACTACTCACTTCTGACTCTATTCAGCGGCAGTTTCCTCGCTTCCACCCTCCTCCCGGGGGGCTCGGAAGCCCTGCTGCTCTGGCATCTGCATCAAGCAAACCATGCACCGCCAATCCTCTGGCTGACCGCAACCTTGGGCAACACCCTGGGCGGCCTCAGCAGCTGGCTGATCGGCTGGTGGCTGGCAAAACGCTTTCCGCAGAAGGGCCTGAAGGATCAGCGCCAACGGCAGGCACTGGAACGAATTGGCCGCTACGGCAGTCCGGCGCTGCTCCTCTCCTGGCTGCCCGTGGTGGGCGACCCGCTCTGTCTCGCCGCAGGCTGGGCCGGCGTCAGATTCAGCCTGGCCATGTTGTTTATCGGAATAGGCAAAGGCATACGCTACGCCGTAGTTATCTGGCTTTCAGAGGCGGCGCTGCAATCGCTGATAAACCTGAATTTAATGCGCTAAAGATAGGCACTCTATAGATGTTCATCTTTTAACCGGATGTAACGCTTCGCTTCCACTCTCACCCATCAAGGAGAGTATTGTAAAAGCCTTTATGGTAGGGGTAGGGCCCCACCCTACGACTTATCTCCTGCCTTATTTGCGTTCATTAGCGTTCATTTGCGGACTAAGAATATCGTCACAGCCAGTCTCACACGATCAAGCTACTTGCGCCAAAAGGCCGGGGTCAGCAGCACCAGCAGAGTGAAGATCTCCAGGCGCCCCAGCAGCATGGCAAAGCAGAGTATCCATTTTGCCGGGTCGTTTAGATTGGCATAGTGGGCACCCACATCGGCCAACCCGGGACCCAGGTTGTTGATGCTCGCCGCGACCGCTGAAAAGGAGGTCATCAGATCAAGCCCGGTTGAGGCCAGCGCCAGGTACATCACGCCGAAGCTGGCCACATAGAGAGCGAAGAAACCCCACACCGCATCGACGATGCGCCAGGGGATGGTCTTGCTGCCGACCCGGATCGGGATCTCCGCGTTGGGATGGATCAAGCGGTTGATCTCACGCAGCCCCTGTTTGACCAGCAACAGAAAACGAATCACCTTGATGCCGCCACCGGTCGAGCCGGCACAACCGCCGATGAAACTGGAGAAGAGCAACAGGATCGAGATGAACCCGGGCCAGAGGGAGTAGTCGGCGGTGGTGAAGCCGGTTGTGGTGCCAATGGAGACCGCCTGGAATATGCCGCGGGTGATCGATTCGCTCCAGGTACCGTAAACCCCCATCAGAAAGAGGGAGACGGAGACCAGGATGATGACGATGCTCAGGGTGGTGATATAGCCGCGAAACTCCGAATCCTCGAAGTAGGTTTTCAGTGAGCGGCGGCGAAAGGCGAGAAAATGCAGCGCAAAATTGACTCCGGAGAGGAGCATGAAGACCACCGCGATCATCTCGATCAGTGTGCTGTCGTAGTAGCCGATACTCTCGTCATGGGTGGAGAAACCGCCAATCGCCACCGTGGAGAAGGCGTGCCCCAGAGCATCGAACGGCTCCATACCGGCGAGCCAGTAGGCCAGCATGCAGCTCAGGGTCAGCCCCAGATAGATGAACCAGAGTGCCTTGGCGGTCTCGGTGATCCGCGGAGTCAGTTTGTTGTCTTTTACCGGCCCTGGGGTCTCGGCACGGTAGAGCTGCATACCACCGATACCCAGCATCGGCAGCACGGCGACAGCCAGCACGATGATACCCATGCCACCCAGCCATTGAAGTTGCTGGCGGTAGTAGAGGATCGACATCGGCAGTTCATCGATACCGACGATCACCGTCGCCCCGGTGGTGGTGAGTCCGGACACCGACTCAAACACCGCATTGGTCAGGCTCATGTTGAAGCTCTCGGCAAACATGAACGGCAGGGACCCGGTCAAGCCAAGCACCACCCAGAACATGACCACCACAAGGAAGCCATCCCGCACCCTGAGATCCTGGTGCTTATTGCGCACCGGCGCCCAGAAGGCCACCCCGAGACCCAGGGTTACGATGAAGGCGTCGGTAAAACCGATCAGCGCACCATCATCCACCCACACGGAGATCGCCAGGGGCGGCAACATGGTGAGGCTGAACACCATCAGCAACACACCCAATATTCGCTGTACCACAAACAGATGCATCTTTCAGGCAGGCCCTAGGTTAAAGGAAGGTCACACCGACCTGGAACAGTTTTTCCACTTCACGGACCTTGCGTTTGTCCACCAGGAACAGGATCACATGATCACCACTCTCGATCATGGTGTCATGATGGGCAATCAAGACGTCTTCACCTCGCACCACCGCACCAATGGTCGTACCCTTGGGCAGTTTGATCTCCTCGATCGCCCGGCCAACCACCTTGGATGAGCTGCGATCCCCATGGGCAACCGCCTCGATCGCTTCGGCCGCACCACGTCTCAAGGAGTGAACCTGGGCCACATCACCCCGCCGCACATGGGTCAGCAAGGTACCAATGGTGGCCTGCTGGGGAGAGATCGCAATATCGATGGTTCCGCTCTGCACCAGGTCCACATAGGAAGGGCGGTTGATCAGCGCCATCACGCGTGCTGCGCCAAGACGTTTGGCGAGCATCGCCGAGAGTATGTTGGCTTCATCATCGTTGGTGACCGCACAGAAAACATCCGTATTCTCGATGTTCTCCTCCAGCAGCAGGTCTTCATCCGCCGCATCCCCATGCAGCACAATGGTCATGTCGAGACGTTCGGCGATCTCGCGTGCCCGATGCTGATTGTTTTCGATCAGTTTGATCCGGTATTTCTGCTCCAGGGAGGAGGCCAAGCGTCGGCCGATATTGCCACCACCGGCCAGGATCAGTCGCTTATAGGGCTTCTCCAGTTTCTGCAGCTCGCTCATCACCGAGCGGATATTTTCCGCTGCGGCAATGAAGAAGACCTCATCCTCCGCTTTGATCTCTGTATCCCCCTGGGGCTGAATCACCTCACCCTCCCGGTAGATGGCAGCCACCCTGGCGTCCACATTGGGCATATGGTGATAGAGGGTGGAGAGCTCGTTGCCAACCAAAGGGCCTCCGTAGTAGGCCTTGATGCCCACCAGACGCACCCGCCCATCGGCGAAATCGAGTACCTGCAGGGCACCGGGGTACTCGATCAGTTTGAGGATGTAGTCGGTGACCAGCTGCTCAGGGCTGATCAACACATCGACTGGGAATGCGGGCTTCTCGAACAGATTCGGGTAATCGAGATAGCCTTGGGCACGTACCCTGGCAATCTTGGTGGGGGTATGAAACACCGTATAGGCTACTTGGCAGGCCACCATATTGGTCTCATCGCTGTTGGTCACCGCCAGGATCATATCCGCATCTTCCGCACCGGCCCGGCGCAGCACATCCGGGTGACCGGCATGCCCCCGGACAGTACCCAGATCCAGGCGGTTTTGCAGTTCAGTCAGCAGGTCCAGGTTCTGGTCAACCACCGTGATGTCATTGGCTTCGCTGACCAATGCATTGGCAACCGAGCGTCCAACCTGGCCGGCACCGAGAATAATTATTTTCATTGTTTCATCGGGTGTTGTTGATAAAAGCCCGCAAGTTATCGAGTACTAATTCGTCTGGCAACCTTAGTCGACTGGACGGATTGAGGGCAAACCCCAATCGCCTGGTGTCAGCCAGAGACATTTGAATGAAATATAGCATTCATAAAAGGAACACCAATATGACACTGTTTCGCAATACCTGCTACCTAGAATGCTGGCGGCTTTAAGTAATACGCCTAAATGGGGAGCATATTCTATGTTGCAAAAGAAATCATTTCGTCTGTTAACACTGCCGGCATCCATCGCGGTAGCGTTATTGAGTACATCTCTGCTGCTTACCGGTTGTGACGGTGACGACGGGGATGATGGTGTCGATGGTCAAGCCGGTGTTGATGGTACCGATGGTGCTGACGGCATCACCAATTATGTCCCCATTGGCCTGAAGCGTCTGGCGACTGCACCTCTGGATGCGGAGTTCACCGGCCTCTACCTGAACAGTGACAATACCCTGTTCCTGAACGTCCAGCATCCCAGCAGCAGCAACACCACCAGCGATGCGGCGGGTAAGGTTTTCGACAAAGGCACTGTTGGTGTCATCGTCGGTCAGGATTTCTCTGCTCTGCCAGAGAACTTCGGCGCACTCGACCTGCCGGTCAGCACCGCCCAGAAAGAGGTGGTGATGACCGCAGTCGGTTCTTATCAGGTACTCGCACAACAGGGCGACACTCTGGATGATGGCCTGGCAATGGGCGACATCATGACCGCCGATGGGGCCACCCAGATCAAGAGTTCCAACGATCCTGACTTCAACGGTGTTGTCTCTGACGGTAACGGCGGCTTCTACGTCTACACCAACTGGGAAGATCGTCCCGGCAGCATGAGCCGCATCCAGGTGAGCGGCCTGACCGACAGCGGTTACGGCAACATCACCCAGGAAGGCATGATCGACTTCTCCGGCGTTGGCGGCACCTGGGTCAACTGTTTCGGTACCGTGAGTCCCTGGAACACACCAATGTCAGCCGAAGAGCTCTACTTCGATGACACCTCGGACTGGTTCAACCCTGACTACGAGTACTTCAGCAATCCACAGGCTCTGGCCACCTATCTGGGATACCCAACTGACGGCAGCGGTGACTGGCCGAACCCATACCGTTACGGTTACATCGTCGAGATCGGCAACGCTGCCGATGCTGCGGTTGCCAACGTGACCGTCAACAAGCTGGAGACCATGGGCCGCTTCTCTCACGAGAACTCGGTTGTCATGCCTGACGACAGAACCGTCTTCCTCAGTGACGACGGTACCGGCGTCGTATTCTTCAAGTTCGTCGCCGATGTGGCGGGCGACATGAGTGCAGGCACCCTGTATGCCGCACAGATCACTCAGGCTGCCGGCGTGGATGATCCTGCGGAAGCAGCACTGGGCATCGAGTGGATCGAACTGGCCAGTATGGGTGAAGCGGACATCGAAGCGGCCATCGCCTCCTTCGACGGTACTTTCGCCGATGGCAACTACATCACCGACGAGCAGGTCTGTGACTGGGCCGAGTCAAAATCGGCTGCCGATCTGAGCTGTGACGAGGACGTCACCATCGACGCCAACCCATTCAGTGATGACCGGGTAGCCTACCTGGAGAGCCGTAAAGCGGCAGTTGCCCTGGGTGCCACCGGTGAGTTCCGTAAGATGGAAGGGGTCAACATCAACTACAACCTGGCCTCGAACTGGTGGAACGGCGGCGCCGCCGACGGTGACCAGGCTTACATGTACATGGCCATGTCCAGCTTCGACAAAACCATGAGCGACGACGAAGGCGCCATCCAGCTGAATGGGGACAACGGCAAGTGTGGTGTTGTCTACCGCATGAAGCTGATGCGTAACGCCGCTGGTGAGGTCGATGTGATGACCATGGTACCGGCGATCGTTGGTGGTCCTTACTACGCTGACCGCTCGGTCAACGAGTGTAACGTCAACAACATCTCCAATCCGGACAACCTGCTGATCATGGACGACGGCCGGGTACTGATCGGTGAGGATACCGGCAACCACGAGAACAACGTGGTGTGGGTATTCGATGATCCAGCAATCTGATCATCTGAGGTAGATTGCACAACCAAGGAAGTTGGGGGGTGGCTGATGCCACCCCCTTTTTGCGTTTAGGAGATTACCAATGAAAGCGGTTTTTTCAATAATTCCTATCCTGGTGATGGTATCCCTCAGCGGATGCGATGGCTCGAACAGCAACTCTGACAATCAGAGTGGCGACCAGAACCTGTCGCTGAGCTTTCCGTCCGACTATGGAAAATCCCCCGCCGGCACGTTGCGCCCGGAGGAGACCGGTCTGGTCTACAACCAGGAGGCGATCGTCCCACCCCAGTGCTACACCAGGCATGAAGCACTCCACAACCCCTGCATGACCTGTCACCAGTCCTATGCTTTTGGCAGCAGGCCCAACTCTATGGATGATGCCGCACTGCAGGCGGAATACTCATTCTCTGAGATCGGCGTCACCAACCACTGGCAGAATCTGTTCGAAGACCGCTCGGAAGCGGTTGCTCAGATCAGTGACCAGGAGGTCATCGACTATATCTACACCGATAACTACACCACCCTGATCGAACAGCTGCAGAGCGAGCCCTGGGATGGCCCGGTACCGGCCATCGAGAACCTCCACCTGGGTGCCGGCGCTTTCGATTCACAGGGATTCGCCCTGGACGGCAGCCACTGGGTGGCCTTCAACTACAAGCCTCTGCCCAGTACATTCTGGCCGACCAACGGCTCCACCGATGATGTGATGATTCGGCTGCCCGCCAAGTTCCGTGAACAGAGCTGTAACGGCAGCGGTTACTCCAGGGATACCTACGTCGCCAATCTGGCCATCGTCGAAGCAGCGATACAGGACCTGCAGCAGATCTCCCTGCCACCGGTAGATGAAAACAGTTTTTGTGCCGACCTCAATGGTGACGGCCAGCTGGGGATTGTCGAAGAGATTCAGCGACCCGACTTCTATGTGGGCAACGCCTCGGCAGTCAGCGTGACACCGATGCTCTACCCGGAGGAGACCGAGTTTCTGCATACGGTGCGCTATGTGGGCCTGGCTGAAGATATGTCGATCACCATCCCGGCGCGCATGAAAGAGGTACGCTATATGCGCAAACATACCTTCTACCCGGCACCGGCCCTGCTCTCTCAGTACGGCAATGAGAAACAGGAGAAGCTCGACGGCAATCTGCCCAACTTCGTCTCCCGCGGCGACAGCGGTCTGGACAACGGTTTCGGCTGGCAGGTGTTGGGCTTCATCGAAGCGGCAGACGGCCACCTGCGCAAACAGAGTGAGGAGGAGACCCTGTTCTGCATGGGCTGCCACACCAGCATCGGCAGCACCATCGATCAGACCTTCGCCTTCCCCCGCAAAGTGACCGGTGCAGCAGGCTGGGGATATATCGATCTGCAGGGTATGCCGGATGCACCGAATGTTGGCGGTACCGAAGGAGAGATCCTCAATTACCTGAAGATCGCCGGTGGTGGCAATGAGTTCCGGGAGAATCCGGAGATCATGGAAAAGTGGTTCAACGAGGACGGCAGTGTGAATGAGGAGAAGGTCTCGGCGGCCGACGTCTATGCGCTGATCACTCCCAGTGCGGAGCGCGCTCTGACCCTCAACAAGGCCTATATGGCGATCGTCAGGGATCAGGATTTCATTCACGGGCGCGATGCCAACGTCACACCGGCGGTGAATGTCTATCGGCAGGTGGATCCGGAGACTGCCCCGGTGTTACCGGAGGATCGTCAATACAGTTGGGATATGCGCCTGGCCTGGTAACCGCCACTACGCCAAGCCCGCAGGGTGCGGTTTCTGCCGTGCCCTGCAACGACAGACACAAAAGAGCGTAGGCGTCGGTTAAAAAAAGCCTTCCCTGGCAAGATGACGCATCAGATACTTTCCGGCTCCATTTTGATCGCCCCACAGGGGCACTCGGTGGCACACATGCCACAACCTTTGCAGTAGTCGTACTTGAACTCGAAACGGTTGCCTGGCCCCAGTTTGGTGATCGCATTATCCGGGCAGACCCCGTAGCAGTTGTCACACTCGAAACAGTTTCCACAGGACATGCAACGTCGTGCCTCATAGGCTGCGTTGATCTCATCCAGATCACCCACCACTTCCGCGAAACCACTCTGACGGCGGACGATATCGAGCATCGGCCGCACCGTGCGAGGCGCATCGGTGTAGTACCAGGTATTCATCTTGTCGATCTCCACCAGCTCATGTTTCACAGGCTTGCGGTATTGCTCGCCACGCAACCAGGCATCGATACTGCGGGCAGCATGCTTGCCATGGCCAATCGCCGTGGTCACGGTGCGCGCCGAGGGCACCATGTCGCCACCGGCGAAGACCCCCTCGCATCCGCTTTTCATCTCAACATCCACCTGCAGCGCATCGTCTTCGATCCGAGCTCCGACCAGACCCTGCAATAGATCGGTCTCCACCTGCTGGCCCAATGCCTGAACGACCAGATCGGCCTGAAAGTTTTCAAACTGACCCGATGCCTGGGGCCACTGCCCCTCTCCGTCCACCATCTGCTCCAGCTTGAGGCTGCCATCCCTGATCTCACGGATTGCCCGCAATGGCAGGATCTCCACACCCTCCTCCAGGGCTTCTGCGATCTCCATTTCGTGTGCCGGCATCTTCTCACGGGCTTCATAAACCAGCAGTGTCACTTGAGTGGCGCCCATTCGAATGGCGCTGCGGGCCACATCGATGGCGGTATTACCGCCACCATAGACAACCACCCGGCCACGCAGGGCCACGTGCTCCTCCTCCTCGATGGCACGTAACAACCCCACTGCGTCGAGCTGCTGAATGCTCTCATCCGAAGGGATCTCGACCCGTTTCGGCTGCTGCGCACCGATCGCCAGGAACAGCGCATCGAAACCGTTAGCTTGTTTGAAACCCTGAATATCGTCGATACGGGTATTGAGAACGATCTCCACCCCCATCTCTTCAATCCGCCGGATCTCCGCCTTCAACTTCTGCCTGGGCATGCGGTATTTGGGAATACCATAGCGCACCATCCCTCCGGCCTGGGCAGAGGCCTCGTAGACGGTGACCTGATGACCAAGAGAGCGCAGATGGTAGGCACAGGCGAGTCCCGCCGGGCCGGCACCGACCACCATCACCCGCTTGCCGGTATCCTCACCGGGCGCCACCTGCCAGCCTTCACGCAACGCCTGGTCACCCAGAAAACGCTCCACCGAGTTGATGCCCACCGCATCGTCCAGATGGACCCGGTTGCAGGCCTTTTCGCAGGGGTGATAACAGACCCGTCCCATCACAGCGGGGAACGGGTTGTTTTTCATGATCTCCCGCCAGGCCTGTTCGTAGCGTCCCTCTTCGGCGTGATAGAGCCAGGCCTGGATGTTCTCTCCCGCAGGACAGGCGTTGTTGCAGGGTGGCAGACGGTCCAGGTAGACCGGCCGTTCGGTGCGCCAGGAGCCGGTTTTATTGAGCAGACTGCTGCCCACATCAAGGGTAATTGCAAAAGGTTTGTTCATGCTCAGTCTCCCTGCTCGTCGATCAGGCCGAAACGACGGATGTTGTTGTCTGCCACCGCCTGCAATCGGGCCAGTTGAGTCTCACTCTTCAGAGTGTGGGCGAAGCGTCGCTGCAGCTTGAGATAGTCTGCAACGGGAAGCTTGCGGCGTATCTTTGTGGCGGATGTCAGCTCGCCATACTCGGCTTCAAACAGGGGGTAGAGTCCGCTCTCCACCGCCAGCCGGGCAACTTTCACCGTATCAGCCGGCTTCGATCCCCAACCCAGGGGACAGGGCACGAAGACCTGAATGTAGCGCGCCCCTCGGATCGACATCGCCTTTTCCACCTTCGCCTCGAGATCATGCAGCCGGTCGACACTGGCGGTGGCCACATAGGGAATGCCATGAGCCATGGCGATCAATGGGACGTTCTTACCCTTGTCGAACTCTGCGCCAGGCTCAGCCCCCAACGGCATGGTGGTGGCGGTCCGTGCCGATCCGGGCGTGGCGGAGGAGCGTTGCACCCCGGTATTCATATAGGCCTGGTTGTCATAACAGATGTAGAGCACGTCATCGTTGCGTTCGAACATCCCGGAGAGGGCGCCGAAACCGATATCGGTGGTACCCCCATCTCCACCCTGGGCGATCACCCGCACATCCTGTCGACCCTTGACCCGCAGTGCCGCCGCAATACCGGTAGCGACCGATGGGGCATTGCCGAACAGGGAGTGCATCCAGGGAATACGCCAGGCCGACTCCGGATAGGGGGTGGTGAAGACCTCCAGACAACCGGTGGCATTGGCTGCGATCAGCTGATTGTCGGTCGCACGCATCGCGGCGTCGATGGCATATCTTGCCCCGAGGGCCTCACCACACCCCTGACAGGCACGATGCCCCGAGTCGAGGGAGTTGGAGCGGTCCATGGTGGCCTGCACGGTTCGCTGGGCCTTGTCGAGCAGTCGGTTACCCACTGTGAGGGTACCGGTCTGATAGAATTTCACTTGTTGATGTGGCATCTCGCTTCTCCTCAGGCGGTCTTGGCGGCGTCGACGACCCCGACCTCACGCAGGATATTTTCCGCCGCTGCACCGGAACGTGTATGGGCCTGCTCCCGCGCCAGCTCCCGCTCGACGATGTCGCACTTGATGTCGAGGAAGGTGGTCTCATCGAGATCGTCCCTCATCGCTTTCGCAAACAACTCGGCCAGAGACTTTCTGGTAATCGGACGTCCACCGAGCCCACCAATCACGGTATAGACCGGCAGGTTAAGCCCTCGAATCGACATCCTTACATTGGCGGCGACGATGCCCCCCATACCCACAGCCAGACACTTTTCGAACACCACCACCCTCTGACAATCCTGCAGCGCCTCCCGCAGCACCTCCTTGGGGAAGGGGCGATAGCAGCGCAGTGAGATGGCGCCAATCTTCTGTCCCTGGTCACGCAAGCTATCGATCACCTCTGAGATGGTGCCGATCACCGACCCTAGGGTGACAATGATGGTCTCCGCATCATCGGTCCGATAGTTGGAGATCAGCCCACCGGAATCCCGACCGAAGATCGATTTGAACTCTTCGGCAATCTCGGGAATCAACTCCAGCGCCTGCATCTGTTTGTGGTGAGCCAGATAGCGGACTTCGGTGAAGGCCTCGGGTCCGACCATCGCGCCCATGGAGATGGGATCCGCCGGATCGAGCACTTGTCGCGGCACGAATGGAGGCAGAAACCGGTCGACCTGCTCCTGCTGCGGAATATCCATCCGCTCATAGGCGTGGGTGAGTATGAAACCATCGACACAGACCATCACCGGTATGCTCAATGTCTCGGCGATACGAAAGGCCTGGATATGCAGATCCAGGGCCTCCTGATTGGTCTCGGCAAACAGTTGAATCCAGCCCGCATCCCGCATCGACATGGAGTCGGACTGATCATTCCAGATATTGATCGGCGCGCCGATGGCCCGATTGCCGACCGTCATCACGATCGGCAGCCCCAGCCCGGAAGCGTTGTAGACCGCTTCAGCCATGTAGAGCAGCCCCTGACTGGCGGTGGCGGTATAAGAACGGGCACCGGTGGCCGAGGAACCGATTGCCACCGACAGGGCGGCGAACTCGGACTCCACGTTGATGAACTCGCAATCGGTCAGACTGCCGCGCTTCACCATCGCACCCAGGTCCTCCACGATGTGGGTCTGAGGGGTGATCGGATAGGCGCAGATCACCTCCGGGCGACAGAGGGCTACGGCCTGAGCTATGCCTTGGGAGCCTTCGATCTGTTTAAGCATTGGCCACCTCCTGCAAAACCGGTGTGCGGACCATTTCGTAGGCGACTCTGGCCGCATTGATGTTGGCCTGCCCCACCTTGCCCGGGAATTTTGTCTCGATCGCCTCCACCACCGAGTCGATCTTGATCACCCCGGTTACCGCCGCCAAGGCGCCAAGCAGTACCGCATTGGGTACCGGTCGCTTCACATGGGTCAATGCGATATCGGTGGCAGGCACGCTGCACACATGCCCGGCCGGAAGATGGGCCACGGCGTTCTGTATGCCCAACGCCTCAATCGACTTACCCGTGTTGATCAACAGGTATCCGCTATCGGTGAGGCCATTGAACAGATCGATGGCATTGAACAGTGTGGGATCCTGGACAATCAAGGTGTCCGGTTCGAGCACCGGCTCTCTCAGGCGAATAGGCTTATCGTCGATGCGACAGAACGCCACCACTGGCGCCCCCATTCGCTCGGAACCGAAACTTGGCACCGCCTGAGCATGTTTGCCTTCCAGGAAGGCGGCAACGGACAACATTTCGGCGGCCGAGACTACACCCTGACCACCGCGTCCGTGGATGCGGATCTGAAACATGGATTTATTCTCCTTTGTAGTGAATCCCTCGGCCTTGTGAGCCAATGGAAAATCGTCACGGGCGGGTAACGCCCATTCGAACAAAAGGTATTGCTGATTTGTTCTTATTGCCGGAATCGCCGGCAGCAGAATTTTTATTGCACCCCTTGGGCCTTCTTTATGCTGGGCTCTGCGGGGAGTGAAGAGAGCTTGTCGCGGCTTTCACGTGTGCGAAGTATGTGCAGGCAAGAACATCATGTAAAATAATAAATAATTACGTTATATAATTATTCGTTATATGGAACTCAGACAACTCAACTCCCTGGTGGCCCTGGCTGAAAACGGTTTCAGCGTTACCCGGGCGGCCCGGCACCTCAACCTGGTACAACCGGCAGTCTCACAACACCTGCGACTTCTGGAGGAGGAGTTGGGCACCAGACTGTTCATGCGCAACGGCAAACGTCTCAGCGGCTTGACGGAAGCTGGAGAGCGGGTATTGCGCTATGCGCGCAACATGCTCTCGGACGCCGCCAATATCCAGGCCGTGGGAATGGACCATGTCTCCGAAGAGACCGGTGTTCTGAGAATCGGCACCACACATACCCAGGCCCGCTATGTCCTGCCGCCGATCGTTCGCCATTTCAGTGAAGCCTACCCGGCGATCGAACTGCAGATGCTGGAGAGCACCCCGCAACGTCTGGTTGAGCTGAGCCAGCAGAACAAGGTCGATTTTGCCATCTGCACCGAGGCTCTTGGCGAACACGATGCGCTGATTTCGATACCCTGCAACCGCTGGAACCGATGTCTGATCGCCCCCAAGGGTCACCCGCTGCCGGCATCTGAAAGCGTCACCCTGAAGGGATTATGCCAATACCCGATCATCACCTACCTCGACGGCTTTACCGGACGTAATCATCTGAATCAGACCTTCGGCAAAGCGGGGCTTACTCCCCATGTGGTATTGAGCGCCACCGATACCGATGTGATCAAGACCTACGTGCGGGAGGGCATGGGTATCGGCATCATTGCCGACCTGGCTTATGAACAGGACAAAGACAGTGACCTGGCGATGAAACCCCTGAACCACCTTTTCCCCTGGGAAGTTACCAAGATCGGCTATCGCCGGGATAAATATCTACGCACTTTCCAGCAGAGATTCATCCAGATATTCCAGACATTCGCAGCGAAGATGGAAACCACAGACTGACAGGATTTGATTCATATCAAATCTGAGCTGAATGCAACTGCTAGAATCAAACAGAAAGAACACTAGAAATTCAGTTGGTATTTACGCCGAACCATTTTAGTTCATACCTTTGCAGAGTATGGCTTTTACCATAAAAAACTCTTATCGATTGAGACTCAAGAAGTTGTCTATATAAGCCGATAAACTGTTTACTGCTCAGGAGGTTTAGCAACTTTTTTAACCATAGGAACAACTGACACAGGCTGGTATCGAGCCATCAGATCATAGCCACACCGGATATTGTGGCGGCGTGCAGGAGTAACCATCTCTATGCCCCATGATATCGCTCAGCATAGCAATGACATTCGGGTCCTGTTGGTGGATGACGACCCGGACAGTGCCGAGGAGATGAAGGACCTGCTTCTACGAATGGATACCCAACGGAAGATCGAGCACAATACAGTCGAGCTGTTACGGGATGCCCTCGATGAGATCAGTCAAAGCCATTACGACCTGATCCTGCTCGACACCGGCCTGGCGGATATGCCCACACCCTCTGCCATTCGCTCTTTGCGTGATGCCTTCTCCTACGCGCCGATCATTGCCACCATGAAATATGAAGATCCTGAACTGGCTGCCATGTGGGTTGGCGAGGGAGCTGACGAGTGTCTGTTTGTGGGGGAGATGGATGATGCCTCGCTGAAACGGGTGGTGGAATACGCAATCAAGCGATACCACACCTACAGCAACCTGCATCAACAGAGCCGTACTCACCATGTACTCAATACCCTGTTGAGTCTATCCCTCAAAGATATTCCTTTCGAACAGCTGCTTGAAGAGTGCCTTGAGGTCATTCTATCCGCACAACTCACAGACATGCTGCACCAAGGCGCAATCCTGGTATCCAACAGTGAGAGCAATCAGCTTTGGATGATGGCACACAGCAACCTCGATCCCGAAATCGTAGCTCTGTGCCAACGAGTCGAATTCGGTCAGTGCCTTTGCGGTCGCGCTGCCGAGACGGGCGAGATCCAGTTTGCAGACTGTGTTGACGAACGTCATGAAAACCGAGTCGATGGAATGGCACCCCATGGCCACTACATTGTGCCCATCCTCTCCCGGGGCGATGTTTTAGGGGTACTGACGCTCTATCTGAGAGAGGGGCATATACAGAATGACGACGAAATGGTTTTCCTGCAAGGCGTTGCCGTTACCCTAGCCGGCATTATCGAACGTGCTCACACCAATGAACAGTTGGCACTGGCCCACCAGCAGAACAGTCGTCTGCTCTCATCCCTGACCTCGATTCTGATTGGCATTGATGAGCAGCGGTGCATCAGCCACTGGAACGACAAGGCAAGCGAGACCTTTGGCCTGACAGCGAAACAGGTACAGGATAAACCGATCGCCGAGTGTCCGATCGACTGGAACTGGCAACAGGTCTCAAACCAGATCGACGCCACCTTGAGCAGTTCACAGAGAACCGATCGTTTTGAAGCACGCTTTAAACAACACAACGGCTCAAACCGTCTGCTTTCCATCAGCGTTACACCCTACAACGACAGCATAGGTCACAGCGACGGCTATCTTTTGATAGCAGATGATGTCACCGAGCAGAAGCAGTTGGAATCGGAGATGCAGCAGGCGCAAAAACTGCAATCCATCGGCCAACTGGCGGCAGGTATCGCGCACGAAATCAATACACCCATTCAGTATGTCGGTGACAATGTTCGTTTTCTGCGCGATGCGTTTGATGACATCTCGGAGATCATCGACAGTCAACACGATCTGGTCGAGCAGGCTCGTAGCAACAACATTGCAGTCGAGCAGATCGATAAACTGGACGAGCAGATCGACGAAGTGGATCTGGAGTACCTGCAGGAGGAGATCCCCAAATCGATTCAACAGACCCTCGATGGCGTTGAACGGGTCGCCACCATCGTCCGCGCCATGAAGGAGTTTTCCCATCCCGGCTCAGAAGAGAAGACACCTACCGACATCAATAAAGCGATCGAAAGCACGGTTACCGTTGCACGAAATGTCTGGAAATACCACGCGGAAGTATCGCTCGACCTGCAAGCCTCACTACCCCCTGTCCGGTGCATCCCCGGACCTGTTAATGAAGTCCTGTTGAACATCATTGTCAATGCCGCCCATGCCATCGCTGAAAAGGTTGGCGAGAGCGGCGAACTCGGCAACATCGATATTGCTACCGAAGCCGTAGAAGACTGGTGCGTCATCCGCATCAGGGATAGCGGCGCCGGCATCCCTGAAGATGCGCGTAATCATGTTTTCGATCCTTTCTTCACCACCAAAGATGTCGGCAAGGGAACAGGTCAGGGCCTCTCTCTGAGTCATAAGATCATTGTCGAACAACACGATGGGGAGTTGAGTTTCGAGACAGAACTCGGTGTAGGCACCACCTTCATCATCAAGCTTCCGATCATAGGAGAGATGAATTGAGCCAATCAGAAGATAAAAAACGAATTCTCTTTGTTGACGACGAAAGCAACATTCTCTCCGGACTCAGACGCAGTCTGCGGGCCTATCGAAAGCAGTGGGATATGCTGTTCGTCGACAGCGGCCCGGAGGCTTTGAGCAAGGCTGATGAGACCCACATCGATGCGGTGATTACCGACATGCGGATGCCTGGTATGGATGGGGCACAGTTGTTGGATGCAATTGCGCAGCACCACCCGCATGTGGTGCGTATCGTTCTCTCGGGTCAATCCGATCAGGAGACGGTGATGAAGACGGTGGGCCCTGCCCACCAGTACCTGAACAAGCCCTGTGAGGTGGAAGTACTCAAGGCAACTTTGGTACGAGCCTTCTCACTACGCGACCTGTTGGGTCAGAGTGAACTCAAGTCACTGATCTCAGGCATGCGCGCACTACCCAGTCTGCCGACCATATACAACGAACTGGTCAGCCTGATCCAGGATCCCAACGCAGCCGTTGCCGATATCGGCAGACTGATTGCCAAAGACCCGGCGATGACGGTAAAAACCCTGCAGCTGGTCAACTCAGCCTTTTTCGGACTAGGCCGGCACATCTCCAACCCGGTCGACGCAGCCTCCCTGCTCGGCATGGAGATCCTCAAACCCCTGGTACTCTCCATCGGCATCTTCCAACAGTTTGAGGAGGAAAAGCTCGCGACAAAAGATTTCTCTCTGGATTCACTCTGGAATCACAGCATGCAGGTCGGCTCCCTTGCGAAACAGATTGCCAATCAGGAAGGCATGGATAAAACCGCCATCGAGGATTGCCTGCTTGCCGGCATGCTGCACGATATTGGCAAACTGATTCTGGCGCTTAACATACCTGATCGATACAGCGAACTGGATACAGCGCTTGCCGATAAACAACAATCCCGATCCTCTATGGAACAGGAGATCTTCGGCACCACTCATGGTGCGGTAGGTGCCTACCTCCTGGGTCTTTGGGGATTACCTGAATCGGTGGTTGAGGCAGTCGCGATGCATAATCAACCCGAATTACAGGCAGAGAAGGTGTTCAGTCCCCTGAGTGTAGTGCACGTTGCCAATGGACTGGTTCATGAGCAGACAGGTGATGTTTCGACGACACCACTGCTGGACAATGATTACCTGCAGACGATCGGCATTTCGGATCGACTCGAAACCTGGCAGTCGTTGATCAGGGATAGTGATACTTAGATCGTACTGGAGTATATCAATCCATTGGGTTTTACAACATGAGCTGTCTGATCAAACTCAACAAAACACAACATAAAAGTATGCTTTAACATAACGCCACCACTCTCCGATCCGTTTTATTTCCATCTCACCCCGGGAAGTAATCATATTACTTCCCGCGCATTCAGCCACTTACCCATCCAGCAACCCTTAATGCATAAACTGGCATGCAATCTGAATAACAAAACTCGAGTACAAATTAGAGGCAATCGTAATGCTCGATGCAGCAGGATACAGCCATATCGGCAATAGAGAGAACAATCAGGATGCGTTTCTTATCAACAACAGACTCGGTTTATATCTCGTGGCCGATGGTGTCGGAGGCCATCGAGCCGGTGAAATTGCCTCTGAGTTGACCTGCCAGATCATCAATCAACGAATCGCTGCAGGCACCAATCTGGTCGACGCAATTCATCAGAGTCATAACAGCATTCTGGATGTTGCAAACAACTCCGGCCGTACAGGCATGGCATCTACGGTCGTGGCACTTAAGGTAGAACGAGACAACTGCATGCTTGCCTGGGTTGGCGACAGTCGTGGTTATTTGTGGCAAGGAGATCTACGGATGCTGACCCGGGATCATACAAGAATCCAGGCACTGCTTGATATCGGTCTGATCTCTGCAGCGGATGCACGCACACACCCGGAAAAAGGTGTATTGACTCAGGCACTCGGCATACCCGATCGACCAATAAGCGTCGACAGACTCGAAATTCATTTAGCGATTGGAGAGACCCTAATGATGTGCACTGACGGTATCTACGATGTAGTCCCCGAAGCGACCATCAACGATATGCTGTCAAAACAGGAGAATGCAACCATAACCGCCAGGTCAATTGTCGAGTATGCGGTTGCTCAGGGTGCACAGGATAATTGTACCTGCCTCATTTTACGTAAAGTTGCAGAACCATCAGACGACGATAGAACCGCCGTATTGCAGCTTTAGATCAACCCAGCAGTTCGACCTGCCTTTTATGGCAGAATTTGTTGTAAGTTAATCAGGTATTCGGCGACCATCGGTAACTCACGGAGAAGTGGATACCCTCGTCCTGCAGGTCGTGCTCCTGGCCTGCCTGATAGTCGTCGTCCTTAAGCTGCTTGCCATAGAACAACTCCATGTAGAGGTCATCCATGGGTCTTGCCGTCAGACCGACACCAATACTGGTCAAAGTGGCTGCACTATGGGTGGTTAGATTGTCGTCCCTATCCCAACTGCGACCATAATCAAAAAACGGGATCGCTGTCAGCTCCCAGCCTGACCATTCAGGATTATCCCTGAGCAGTGGCACACGCCACTCCAGATTGGCATAAGCACCACTATCCCGCAGCAGGGCATTTTCTCTGAAACCCCGCACGGTATGTTTGCCGCCAATTGCAAACTTGTCGACCGACAGCAGAGGATCACGCGACTGCTGCCAGGCCAGATTCACCAATACCTGGCTATCCAATAGCGTGAGTCGGTTTGCCCACTGCGCCTGGGTTAAGAAGATGGTGAAACGGGAATCCGGAATTTCAGCACCGGTATCCAGCTCTCTGGTTGCAGCACCCTCTTCAATCATCGTCGAACCCAGCCAGTCGACGCCACGTCTCACGGTGGCGCGCAGTGCCAACAATTGGCTATCCCAGCGCTCTACCCACTCAACACCCAGACGAACACTCGCAGAGACTGTTTCACCTTGCTGCGCACCTGAAGAGAATGAGTAGGGCTGATCGAGCAGTTCGGTTTCACTGTAGGCATATTCGATGCCTGAAAGCAGCGATACTTTGCGATCCAGGGTGTCGATGAAATGGTAACCAAGTGACACAGCTGCATTTTCTGTATCGCCCTCAATGTCCAGATCATCGAAAGGACGTTCCACTACCTCAGAGGTACCTCGCTCATAGTGAATACCGAAACTCATCAAATCTTCCCAGAAAGGCAGTCGATAACTCACAAAGGCTTTTCGCAATCCTTCGGTTGCCGCCAGCGAGAAGCGCAGCTCATCCCGATGACCGGATAGATTCAGATGTTCAAGTATCAGACTGCCCCGCTCCGCCCCAACACTTGGGGACTCATGATTATCCAAACTGGTTGTCACACTGAAAGGATTGTTCTCCTCGACTTTCAACCCCAACCTGGCCTCACCAATCTTCTCTGCGGGTAGCAGACGACCATCCACTCTGCGGATCAAGGGGTTGATCTCCAAGCGACGAATTCCAGCCTCTATGTCACCAAGAGATAAAGGCGCAGAGACTTCTCTAGCGATTTGCCTGGCGATATAGTTTTCATCCAGCGTACTTTCCTGTTCCAGGAACACCTCAACAAGCTTGCCTTCCATTACCTGCAAGAGCAGTACACCATCTACAGGAGCCTGCTCCGGTATTACCACCCCGGAATTGATGTAGCCACGATTGACATACAACATGGTGAGCTTCTGACGCAGGCTTTGCAGCTCTTGCGTATTGAGATCCTTTTGAATATAGGGCGCAACAACTGCCTTAACCTCTTCTTCGGTTAATACCGTATTACCCCGCAACACCACTGTCTTGAGTCGTAAAAGCGGTTTTTTGATAACACTTTTTTGACTGGATTCTGGCAGCTTCAAAGGCGGCAGTACCTGCGATGCGCCCGGGTCAGGGCTTGACTCAGCACCACCGCCAAACTGGGGTTCCAGATCAAATGAAGGTTCTGCTGCATAGATGGGCATGCAGACAACACCAAGCAGGCAGAATACCAATGCCCACTGAAAACCATCTCGTTGCCGCTGGCTCATGGCTTACACCTCAATTTAACCAACGCCAACTGCATCGGTATGGACTCCAGTGGTGTAACGGCCGAGGAGTTCTCCTCAGGTGGTGGTTCCATGGAGGGGGGTGACGTTGAGGGGAAGTAACCATCCGGCGCAATCTGCCGATCACTCACTGGTACCAGAACCAGACTGCTTCGTTCATCGGAACTGCGGTCGCACACATTCTGAATCAGACTTGACTGATCGAGCATCGGTACATCCAGCTCCAGAATTGCTGCGCTGATATCCTGTTCTGGCGCGTTTATCTCCAGCGCACCGGCTTCACCCGACTGAGAAGTTACAAGAAAGACCGAGCCAGTATCCCGAATAAAGGAGTCGCTATTGATATTGATACGGCCACCATTGCCCTGATTGGCGCTTGCACTCAGCGCAGAGCTCCTCACCACAATCACATCTGCAGGATTGCCTGGATCACCTAATGTAATGGAGCCACCATTACCCTGCGCATCGGAAGAGAACGAATCGGCGAAGAGAAAGACAATATTTCCCGTATCACCATTTAAAATAATCTCCTGGCTGTGGATATCGATATCGCCGCCACCGGCATTCACAGAGGCACTTTCAATACGACTGTCGCGTATATAGAAGCGGTTTCCCTGCATCACAATGGTACCGGCGTCACCACTACCCAATGAGGTCGTTTGCAGCGTTGCATCATCCAGGATTTCAATATTGTCGGCAGAAAACTGAATATTACCGGCATCACTGCTGCCGCTGGAGTTTGTCAGTACCAGCGCCTCCTCACCCTGCAACAGCAGATCACTGGCAGCGTTAATAACAATGTCACCAGCCTGACCACTGGCAGTGCTGGCGCTTTGTATATTGGCATTGGTGAGATTGATACTTCCCCCTGAGGCGAGTTGAATACGACCCGCAGGCGCAGCACCACGGGAATTGCTCTGCAGGAGACTGCTCACAACCTGAATCTCATTATCTGCCTGAATCGATATGACTGCAGGTGAGTCAGTGACATCAATACTGCTGGTGGTGGTAAACAGATTTGCATCGTCCAGCGTGATGTTTGTTGCCGCCATCTCAACACTGCCGGCGCTGCCATTTATGTCACTGGCGCTAGAGATATCGGTGGAAACTGCAACCAGATCATTCGCTGCATCGAGGTTGACCGTTCCCGCCTGGCCGCTGCCAAAGCTCGATGAAAAAAGTTGGGTACGCCTGGAATCACCTGCAATGACCAGATTTTCAGCGCTAACTTCGATATCTCCCGCATCGCCTGCTGCGGTTGTGAGTGTATTCAGCAGATGATTTCCAGCGAACACAATCGTGCCATCGGCGGTAATTCGTATATCGCCACTCTGTTCGGCTCCTGCCGTATTGGTTTCGATCGAAGACCCACCCACAGCACTACTGACGAAACTGATATCGCTTTCTGCACGAATCACAATATCACCACCTGCCCCGGTATCATTGCTGACGCTTGATAGTGAGGTATCGAATAACTGGGCTCCACCACTGCCAACATCCAACTCCACACTACCCGGATTGGCGCTGGTATTGGTACCAATACTGATCACCCCCGAGTTCTGCAGTAATAACTGATCCGCTTGCAGTGTGACATCACCTGAGTTACCAAGCGGAATACCGAAGTTATCCACCTGGCTACCGAGCAGACTGCTGTTACTGGAAATGGCTGCGGCAGAAATCACCAACGAACCGGCTTCTGTGGTAGTGACAGTAGCGGTTTTAAGCGCCGTGTTGGTCAGGCTCACACTCTGCACCGCATCGATCGTGATATCGGAAGTCGCGTTGTTGGACTGAGTCTGAACAAAAGAGTTTTCAATCGTCACCGCCCCGCCCGACAGCAGCAACTCAGATGGTAGGGACAGCCCCGAATCCGTCACCAGTATATTACTGTTAAGTATCTGAATATCACTGCCGGTTAACAGACCAGGCGTGGCTGATGGGGAGTCCAGATTGAGTCCGTCACCCGCAGCCATGGCATATACACCCAGCCTGAAAGCCTGGATCTGGCTGCTTTCGGTTGGCGCGAAGAAACTGTTCGGGTCAAAGGCGCCAACCTGATCACCGGTTATCCTCACACCCGGTTGCGAACCATCCACACTGCTTCCCACCAGAATCATATCGGAAAGAAACAGAGGAGTATTTTGATCCGTAGGATCATCGATCTGAATCTCTATCCCACCGGATGTGACCGTCTCGGGTAAACTTTGATCAACCAGAAAACCGAACGCCACCGGGTTGGCCACCGACAAAGTGGATGATCGGCTCACCTCGTGGGAGTAGAAGGCATCACCATTGGCAAAGTCGATCTGATTGGCGGTTGAAAGCCTGAAGCTGCTATTGGCATCAAACACCGCTCCATCCTGAATCATTATGCCATTCGGATTGATCAGCCATAACACCGCACTGGTTGGCAATTGACTGCCATTCAACTGTTGACGAACCGCAACACTTCCCTGGATCTGAGTCGATGTATTACCTGATACACGCCCAATGATGTTCTGCACCCCATTTGTGCTGTGAGAAAAGGTTGCCGATTCGCCACTATTGACATTCAGGGTCTGAAAACTCTGAAACAGGTTGTTACCGCTGAGCTGCCCATCCGCCTCAGAGATTTCAAAATCACCTGAACGGGTGGTACCGGATGCCACAGAACCTATGCTGCCATCAAACACCACTTCCGCATGACTTGCCGTGATGTAAAAGAGAGAGCAGAGTAAAGCAATCCGGGAACATTTATGAATGCGCACTGGATCGATCCAATCAGTCACATGAAATAGAGTAACATCTGGATCTGCTTGTATTGAATGCAAACGGCTCATTGCCACTCTCCAATGATAAGGAACGGGGCCCAGTTGCTGGGGTGACTGAACTCATCCTGAGCAATCAACTTTTTTTGAGCCTGCTGCAAACTGCCAGCCTTGGATGTGCGCTCAGCTGCGGCCAGGTTTGTGTAGAAGTTTGAGATCAGCTGCTTGGTCGCTTCATCATCAACCTCCCAGAGAGAAGCAACCGCGCTGCTCGCTCCGGACTTGATTGCAACACCGGCCAGACCCAGTGCAGCCCGATCATCCCCTGCAGCGGATTCACAGGCGCTCAACACCAGCAGATCCAGAGTGCGATGACCCGCCTGACGACTGACAAGCGCATTACCCAGCTCATCGATTTGCAGACGACCATCATAAGTCAATAGAAACGAGTCCGCATAACTGCCTCGGAACTGGCCATGGGTTGCCAGGTGGACAATCGAGTAATCTCCAACGATCAGCTCTTCCGTCAATGCATCCTTGGTGAACTGTTGATCTTTCAATACCCGCGAGGACATGAGTTGTTCGATATTCGACAACTCCCCACTGACACTTGGCAGAGGACTGAAACCCTGTACCGCCTCACTCAGTCCACCCGCAAATACCACAGGTTGTTGCGCCGATTCCAGGGATGATGCCACCAGATTCAGGCCAGGAGCTGTGGCAAGCGCGTAACGCTCGATCAAGTATTGATCCCCATCATGAAGGGCAGAAAACGGAATTGTCCGCATCGGACCATCAGGAATCACCACCAGCGTCTCCACCTGCTGTGCCATGAGGATCTCTTCAATCGGAGCGATCAGCCAGGTATAAAGTTTTTGCGCCAAATGCAGATAGTCACGGGTTGCCGTATCAACCTGTATGTTCAATCGAAAATCCCGAACTGCAGCGAGTATCTCCAAACGGCTTACAGGCACACTGACTTGTGTCAGCTTTCCTTTCACAGTCGCGATCAACTCAAGCCGGTCGTTCAGTAGAATGGGATATAGGATTGCGCTACCGCTCTCCACATCATTCAGGCTGGTGCTGTTTTGCACCACACACTGATCCTGAAAATAGTCGATCACTTCTGCCGCCTTGACCGACTCCATCAGCTGTTGAACCTGCTTCAACCGGGCTTGTCGTTCAGCGCTGTCCGCCGGCTCAGATTGTTGCAGCAGCAGATCCGCATATTGATAGTAGAATGGACTGATGATCTGCTTAAAGCTGTCCGGCTTGCTCTCCAAAACCCGGCGCTGTTGATTCAGGTGGTTTGCAGCGCGAGCATAAGCTGCGACCGCCTTTTCTGTTTCTCCAAGATTGGCCAGATTGCGAGCCAGCTGCCACTCCCAACGATAGAGTGGAGACATATTCGGTGATTGCTCGGCTTCAGCAATGGCCAGTCGGGTCAGTTGCAGAGACTCCTCATGTCGAGACTCATCTTCGTATAACGCCCCTTTATAACCATAGATCCAGGATAACATTGCAGGATCACGACCAGCCAAGTTCTGCTCTGCCAGCGTCAATTGCTCTAGTGCCTTCAATCGAAGGCGAGCCGGTTCAGCCAAATCATTGACCAGTCCCCGGTAGAGGTCGGCAATCGCCAGTCGAAGCTCCGTCGCTGCCTCACTCTGCTGATTGAGTAGCTCTGATGTTTTAGCGAGTTGTGCCAAAGCCTGTTTGTTTCTGCCAGCCTCCAGCATGGCGCGGACAGCATTCAATCGATAACGGGAGGCTTCCATTGAATCAGCGCCAGCTGCAATTTCTGCAGCCTCAAGAAAATGACCGATTGCAATATCCAGCTGCTGCTTTTTTTGTGCTTGCAGGCCCTGATTATTGAGTCGTGCTGCTTTGCTATGGGGGGAGCTCTCTATCGCTGCAGAGCTTCCTGTCTCAAATTCACCCTGACGATCGCTCAGCCTATCCTGGGAAATCGATAAGGGCAGATAGAGGAGTAGCGCACAGAGCAGAGCGCAACTCATGTGATTTTTGTTTATTGTAAGCGCGCTGGCTATAGGCATCTTTGGCTTCCTTTAATGAACGCCGGTTATGTTATCTACCGTAACGCCATTCAAAATATTGAGTCAAGGATCTATGCAATCAAGTTTCAGGCCAACTATCGGTTAACCCCTGATGACCTGCCTTCAAGCTTGACCTTGCACTCTTTCAGAGCATCAGGAAATAGTTTTTGTCTGTAAAACCTAAACTAAAAAGCGCTAGATATGGCAACTTCTCAACTCCTCATGAGATTGAGTCATTACCGGTTCCGGTCATCAACACCTGATCTGTTTAACCATGAAAATTTTGTGACTTGAGATAGAACCCTATGAGCCGGGAAGAGTTACCACGAATAGAGAGAGAAGGACTTTCACAAAACATCTAAAATCTGAGCCTGTTTTAACAGCCAACAACTCACTGTGAGATAGCCGGGATATCCGATCAGGCCATACCGCTCTTGATCGACCGACACAAATCAACCTAACGCTGTCACACTACTGCAAACCACTCTGGATCAAATCACCAAAGGCAGCCACTCCTAGCAGTACAAGGAAGAAAATACGCAGTGAAGTGAATTTAATTCCCTCACTCGAACTAAACAAAAATGTTTGCCTGAAAGAAACATACGCTTTGTTTTACTGAACCAATCAATAGAAACTCCAAATTCAAATAAAACATTATTTAATTTAATCAGAGACTTACCAACCCCATGCGTAAAGACACTCTGATTGGCACAGATCCTGATAAACAGATAACAAGTGAACCATTAAGAATCAACGACAGAGAGACAGATGCAAAGATTGAGCACCAGATTATTAATCGGAACCGCTTTCAACGGCCCAGCTGGAACCACCCCGGATGGTATCCACCCTGGCTGCACAGGCATTTCGACGACAAATACGTATAATGCAAAAGATTTCAAAGCTTATACTCAGACTAGAAAAGCGAATCAAGGCAGGTGAGTTATGAGAGCCAAATCCAATTCCCCCTCAATTGTGGGCACTCTATGTCTGGGTCTGCTTATGTTTATACCACCGGAAGCCACTCAAGCGAGCTGTCCTGAGGGCAATCGCTATCTGGATCTGGCTAAAAAATCGGGCAGCCAGCAGGATTTTTCTCAAGCGGTCACCTGGCTTGAACGTTCAGTTGAATCCTGTGATTCCTATGATGCCTGGCACCTGATGGGTATGGCACAACAGAAACAGCGAAATCTTAAGGAAGCGTTGAATGCCTACTCCCAAGCGGCTGAGTTGGCACCGAACGACCAAAGTGCAGCGATCTCCATAGCCCGCTATGGGCAGACACTGGCGCTCAATGGGCAACGCTATGAAGCATTGACGATGCTCGAACGCGCTATGGATATGCATCCCAATCCTCCATCATGGATTCAAAACACCGCCAAACAGATCGATCTGAATATTGTTGACCAACCCATCTCAAGGGAGTCGATCAAACGCAGCCTCTCCACTCAGGAGTTCGGCCTGCTCGCCAGCGTTCGCTCAAAAACCAAAGGCGGGTCAAAATCAGATACCGCTTCCAGCCGAATCCGTATACCAATCAATTTTGAGTATGACAGCATCAATCTGGATGAACTGACACAGAAGAATCTTGCCCAGCTGGGCGCTGTACTGTCCGAAGACAAATATCATGACAGGACATTTACCCTGATTGGTCATACAGACGTACGCGGCACAACCCAGTACAATCACAATCTCTCTGAATCCCGCGCTGAGGCTATCGAACAGGAACTGGTGGAGAACTTCCCCGGATTAAAAGGCAGATTGAAGATCAAAGGTGCAGGAGAATCCTCACCCAAATATAAGGGTCAGAAGATCAGCGAGGATGAACACCGTTTGAACCGTCGCTTGGAAGTATTCATAAACTAAAAAGATGGATGATCTACCAGAACTCGAAGGTTACCGCATCATTGAGCGTATCGGTGAAGGTGGTATGGCCACTGTATATCAGGCTGTACAAGATGGGCTTGAACGTCAGGTTGCATTAAAGTTTCTTGCCCCGCATCTGGCAAAGGATGAGCAGTTCGCACAACGTTTTCTCAGGGAAGCCCGCATCGTCGGCCAACTATCCCATGCGCACATAGTCCCGGTCTATGAAGTCGGTGAAAAAGAGGGCCACTACTATCTCTCCATGGAGTGGCTGAGTGGAGGTGATCTCCATAGCATGATCCGTGGTGGATTATCGGAAACACAAAAGCAAACCATTCTGACTCAGATCACCCAGGCCCTGCGTTATGCACACAGACAGGGTTTTGTCCACCGGGATATCAAACCCGACAATATTCTGTTCCGTGATAGTGAAACAGCGGTTGTCACGGATTTTGGTATCGCCCGGGAGCTTTCCAAACAGACAGGATCGGTTGAGCAGACCTCCGTCGAATCAGTGATCGGCTCGCCAAGATACATGAGTCCGGAACAGACACGATGCGAACCCCTGGACGCACGCACGGATCTATACAGCCTCGGCGTTATCGCTTGGTTGATGCTAACTGGAGACTTTCCTCATAAAGGCAAAACTTTGACCGATATTGCAATCGATCGGCATAACAACCCCAACCCACTGCTCCCCACACACCTGGCCAGATGGCAACCACTGTGCGATGGATTACTGGCATACCGGAAGGAGGATCGTTTCGCCGATTGTGATGCGGTACTGCAAGCACTGGAACAGCTTTTTAACGGCGCCACCAAACATGCTGACAAGATAAATCATCAGGATAATCGAACTGCGGTATTTACCCCACTGGAGGAGGAAATTTCAGGAGGGCAGACCACCGTATATAACATTGATGACTCAACCCATACAGGGGAAAACAAAAAAAAGTATTCGGTAACACTCATCTTAAGCCTGGTCAGTCTGCTGACAGCAGCCGGTTCGTTCATCTTGTGGAACCAATTCTCACAGCAAACGCCGCAAATCGCAGCAGAGATACCTTCCCAAGGCCCTCAAGCAACAGACATAGCAGCAACCAGATCTCAGCAACTCACCAAAGACTCGGCACCTCAACAACCGACACCCCCCCAACCCGAGCAGAAAATGGAACTCAGCGCCTCGATTGAGGTGAAGCAACCAGTCACTGAAGAATCCGAGCGTGAAGACATCGAACCAGTCAAAAACAATCAGTTAAACACCCCTTCATCCGGGGAGTATTTCGCCTTTCGAGATACCATCAAACAAAACACGGCCGAGGCAGCAGAGAGCTTTCTGGTAGCCTATCCCAACAGTATTTTGTCTGAAATTATCAGGGTGTATGTCTTACAACAGACTGAACGCGTAGCAAAACTGGAAGAGAGCGCAAAGGCAGGAGGCGTTGAAGCTCAACTGGTACTAAGTGAGCTTTCCACAACAGGATGGGGCATGAACAAGGACCAGGTACGTGCCAAAGAGTACGCCGAATCTGCCGCACAACTGGACCAGCCTTTCACCAACTATCACCTGGCAGCCCTGCTGTTAGCTCAGAGCTCTCCCGACTCTCCGGTTGACGGCCGTATTACCCGGTTACTTGAAGAATCCGCTGATGCCGGTTTTTTTCTTGCTCAGACCCTATTGGGTAATCTGCTATTTACCGGGCGCATCGAGGTAACAGAGAGTGAACAGAAGGGCTTGGCCCGCTATCAACAAGCAGCAGCCCAAGGTGACCGAAACGCACTATTCAACCTCGGACTGATCTATGACTCAGGCTTAGGCAATACCCCTCAGGATCAGCAACAGGCTGAGGTCTATTTCAAACAAGCTGCAGCACTGGGCCATCCACAGGCCTCAGACTATATTCCTTAGCTATTCACGCTGAATGTTCTGTTACTGCAGGAGGTTCACAGCCAGTAGAGTTTAAGGTTTAAAGGATTTCGACTTGATTCCATGTTTTTTCAGCAAAGTCTGCAGGTAGGATCGATTGATATCAAGCTCCTTTGCAAGATTCACGACACTGCCTTGAGTGCGCATAAGACCCTGCCTCAAGAACTCCTTCTCTGCTTCATTGCCAGCAATTTTCTTGACTTGATTCAGCGGCATGGTGCCATCGATTTCACTCACAGCTTGAGCCGGCTGCTCATCATGGTCCTGTAGAACAACCGATGGTAGATGTTGTATATCAGCGACATCATCAGCAAGGCAGGAGATTCTGTAGATCAGATTCCTCATCTCTCTGATATTACCCGGGTAGTGATAATCATCAAGGAACTGTGATAATCCCTTGCTGATCCTGATTGGCTCCCGTTTCAGGTTTTCCGCTGCTTCTCGTGCAAAAAAGTCGTACAGAAGAGGAATCTCATCTTTGCGCTCCCTTAATGGAGGCAGCGTCGCATGAATCACCCCGAGACGATAATAGAGATCCTCCCTGAAGGTGCCGTCACGGGCCATTTGAGCCAAATCCCGGTTTGTTGCGGCGACCACCCGCACATCGACCGAAACAACCTGATCGGATCCGACACGCTGTAACTCCCTTGACTGAAGCACCCTTAACAGTTTCACCTGACCGACCAGTGGCAGCTCGCCGACTTCGTCGAGGAAGATAGTGCCTCCATCCGCACTTTCAAAGTGCCCCTTACGATCAGCCGTTGCACCGGTAAATGCACCCTTCTTATGGCCAAACAGTTCCGACTCGATCAAGTTTTCCGGTATCGCGCCACAGTTAATGGAGATGAAAGGCTGATCGCTACGCAATCCATTGGCATGGATAACCTTTGCAAACAGCTCTTTACCTGTACCACTCTCACCTTCGATGAGTATTGGAAGATCAGTCGGTGCGGCTCTTCTGACAATTTCCAGGGCGGTCAGTAATCCAGGACTCTCACCAAGCACACCCTGAAAACCAAGCTCAGCATAATTGCTCTGCTGCTTTCTCTTGCTGGTCGATTTTTTTGCCACTGACTCCTGGGAGTCGTCCGCATCTTTAGACTCATCCAGCTGTTTCGATCTCGACAACAACAATATTTTGCTGCGCAAAGATTTAAGTTCGTCCAGTATCTGAGTAACACCCTCCTGATCAAGGCTCTTACTCAAGCGTAAGCGAGAGCGTAGGATCTCTATTCTCTCTATCACTTCGCCATACTGCGGCAGTTCCTGCTGTTTACTGAATTTAAATGGTTTCATTGGTCTGAGGTGATTTGCTTGTTAACTAATTGTTGGTACATGCCGCCCTTTTGCAAAAGGGATTCATGCGTACCCTGCTCGACAATGGAGCCGTTATAGAGTACTAGAATCTGGTCCGCTTTCATGACCGTGCTTAAGCGATGCGCGATAACCAATGTGGTACGACCTTCAAGAATCCCATCCATGTTGCTCAACACGTTACCTTCGGATTGCGCATCCAGAGAGGAGGTGGCTTCATCAAGGATGAGTACTTTCGGGTTTTTATAGAGTGCTCTGGCAATACAGATTCGCTGCACCTGTCCGCCGGAGAGTCCTACACCCCGCTCACCGACTCTCTGTTGATAGCCCATCGGCATGGCACTGATGAAGTCATGAGCATCGGCCAGTTGTGCTACCTCGATGATTCGTCTGCGATCGGGGTCGTCGTCTCCTACAGCAATATTCTCTTCAATCGTCCCCTGAAAGAGCATGTTCGACTGCATAACATAACCAACCTGAGCACGAAAACACTGCTTCTCAACGGTTTGAAGGTCGTAGCCATCGACCAGAATACGGCCTTCGTTTATCGGATAGAAACCCATCAACAGTTTGGCCAAGGTGGATTTACCAGAGCCACTAAGTCCTACCAGGGCCACCATCTGTCCGGCAGGAATATCCAGGCTGATATTCTGCAGAATGTATGGCTCGTTGGCCTCACCATAGCGAAAGTAGACATTTTCCAGTTGAAAATGACCCTCAAGGTCAGGGATTACAACCTGATTGTTCAGGTCCGCCGGTGACTGTTCAGGTTCCACATCGAGAACATCACCCAACCTTTCCATTGCCACCAGTGATGAGTGAAATTCATCCCATACTCCCACAAGCGCCATCAACGGCCCCATCACACTGGCTGCCAGCATATTGAATGCAATCAGCTGACCGATCGAGAGATCCTGCTCCATCACCATGCTGGCCCCGAAGAAAAGCACTGCAACGGTACCACCGATATTCAACAACTGACTGACCAGTCCAATTCGCTCCTGGAAGCCCGCTGCTTCGTACTGGACGTTTAACGCCTTGATATAACGGTTTTCCCATTTCAACCTGACAGGCCGTTCGATGCCCATTCCCTTCACAGATTCAGCCTGACTCAAGGCCTCCATCAGAACAGATTCCGCGTCTGTCGATGTTTCAAATACCTTGCGGCTGTAATCCTTCATCTTTGGTGTGATCAACACCACCACGATCACTAATGGGACAATGAATGCCATCAGTATCAGGGTAAGCTGCACACTGTACAAAAGCATTACGGTCAGATAGACCACAACCATCATGGCGTTCAACAAGGTGCCTGATACCTGCGAAGTCATGAACTCGCGGATCGTCTGATTTTCCTGAAACCTGGCGATGATATCCCCGGTGCGCCGACTGGAGAAAAATGACATCGGCAGCGCCAGGGTATGGGCAAAAAACCCTGACATCATGGCAAAATCGATGCTTCGGGTCATAAAATTGGAGAGAAAACTTCGCACCAGCGTCGATACCTGAGCAAACACCTGGCTCATCACCAAGGCGATGATTAGCGCGTATAACAGATTGAAATTTTCGTGCACCACCACACGATCAAGAACATTTTGCGTTATCACCGGCGGTATCAGTCCGAGTAGCTGTATGACCAGTGCTGCAATAAAAATATGGATCAGGGTACGCCGATGGGGTGTTACATAACCAAAAAATCGTTTCCAGGGTGATTCTCCACTCTCCTCTTGCCACTTCAGCTCCCCAGGCGTCAGTGTCAGACAGGTCCCTGTCCAACCCCGATTGAACTCCTCATGGGTCAATTTGCGAAAACCCGGTCCAGGATCTGCCACCCACACATGCTCTTTCGAATAACCGTATACAACCACAAAGTGGTAGCCTTCCCAGTGAGCAATAAACGGCAGAGACAACTCTTCCAATCCAGTCAGGGTGGTCTGCACCCCTCTGGCATGAAATCCCAGAGACTCTGCAACCTGCGCCACCCGCTCAAGATTAGCCCCTTGTTGATCGACACCGATCAGATCACGTAATTTGCCTAATGACAGCGGTAAACCGTGCTGCTTGCAAATCATGGTGAGACAGGCAGCGCTACAATCCATCTCCTCAGCCTGTTGTACCAGAGGAAAGCGCTTGATTACCTTTTCGTTCGACTTTGCTTCGGTTTCCAAGTCGAGATTTGTTTTCTGCTGATTGATCCCTCGCACCCGTTGCTGACGTACCAACTCCCGGTCAAGAAAAGAGATCCGTTCTTCGATCACAGCTCGTAACTTGGGATTCTTATCGAGGATGGTACGCACCGTACCTTCAGGAATCACAAACAGGGTAACATCACTCAGCGCGACTGCCTTGGCCATCTGTGATTGACGAAGCAGGCAGGCTTTTTCACCGAATATCTCCCCAACACCAAGATTCGCCAAGGTATACACCGCATCATCCGAATCAGTGACCTGAAGTGAAACCTTACCCTGTCGAATCACATACAGACGCCGGTCATCGCGACTCTCCTGCTCAAGGATGGTTGCGCCTTTGGCCAGATTCTTGATACCGACACTGGCAACCAAATCAGCTATCTCTTCTGCAGAGACACGACCTCGAAGATCAAACAACTGACTCACCAGGCCACCCAGCGCGCCTATTGCCGCCATACTGGCCATAAAGTCTCTGGCTTTGGGATTGGATTCCAGAACCGGTTTAAACGACTCCCTGGAGAACCAGACAGCCGTACCAGCACCGGATCCACGAATGGTGAATTCACTCTTTACTGAACGTAAAGCCCCGATCTCTCCAAATACCGCGCCAGCTTTTCGCGTATCGACACTGACTTCCTTATCACCACTATCCTCTAAAAGACGCACGCGTCCGGATAGCAGCAAACAGAGGCCTGGAATCTCATCACCTGAGCTCAGCAGGTTGTCACCGAGTTTGAATTTCTGCAGTTTGGCGCTGTCAGCCAACTGAACTCGTTGCTGCTCACTCAGTGCTGAAAGAAATGGACTTTCAGCCATCAATTCAAGCAGAGACTCAGTAGATTGAGCTTTATCGTTCACTGTCACTATACCTGCACTTGTAAAACGTTGGCCTGGTCTTGAATCCACTGCTCATAAAGCTGCTTTTGAATGAGTTCCCGGATTAAATCTGACAGCTCTGCTGGCTCCTTACGGGTAACAAGAAAGATCTCAAAATGATCCTCCATCGATGCCTCGAAAGGTCCCAATGGTTCTCCAATTTCCGCATTGAAGATCTGCGCCTCAAGCTCCGCATCCAACTCCCCCCGATAAACCATACCGATCGCGCCGCCCTGTTGCGCCGAATCGGCCACGGAATACTCGCGTGCCAGATTGTCAAATGTCTCATCACCGTCCTCAAGCAAAGAGACGATTTCATTTGCCTGAGGTTCACCTTCCACTACCAGATGACTGACTTCAACAGAGTCGTATTTCGGAGAGTTGAGTGTGAAATAGGATTCAACAGAATCAGTCGATTGAACCTGGTCACGCATCTTTCTTGCCAACAGGTTATCTTCCAGAAACGCCTCGAAGACATCCAGCGTTGCTCCAGCATCATCCAGAAACTCATTGGTATCACTGGCGCGATGCAAACCGAATGCACGACGACTTTCATCAGCGGCAGCCTGCAACTCATCTGCCGACGCTTGCATGCCGGATTTGCGTGCCGCGCAGGCAGCCATTTTTTCTTTGATGTAGTCCTCGATAACCTGATTGAAGCGTCCGGAAAGCTTCAGCCAGATGACAAAATCATCACTGCTTAGGCTTTGCCCATCTATTTTTACGATATCCATTATTGTTCCTCATTTCTTTGCGGTTTCTTTTTCATGGTAAAAATCAGTTACTGACTCCACGCAATGGATCAAGAGCAAGATCGATAAAGCGCCTCTCACGCACCACCATTTCAGCCAAAGCCCCCATACCATAGGTCAGCGCTATCTCTCCTTGCGGGGTGTTAATGGTCTCCCGGGACAGTTTTACGCGACCAAGATAGGCCGGTATTTCGTTGGCTTTTACCTGGGTGGCGGTTGGCGAAATATATTCGAGGGTACCGGCAACCGATCCGTAATTTCGATAGGGAAAGGCATTGAACTTAAGTTTTACCGGCAACCCTGTTTTAAGGAAACCGCGATCCTTTTCCGCGATTTTAATCCGTACGATTCGCTCGGCATCGACCGGCGCGATACTGATCAACGGTCGGCTTGCCTCTACTTTCTCGCCCAACTGAGTGCTCGAAACCTCGGTCACGACACCGGAAACGGGAGCATATAACTTCAGATAGTTATCTTCATCGAAGTTGTCGAAGCTGAGCCTCTCAGCAGCACTCGCTGCCAGTTCAGCGCTACGTAGCTTGAAATTCAGTTTTGCTGACTCTTCCTCAATTTTTTGTACCGCTGTGGCGTACTGGACTCCAAGCTCGGCCACCTCCTGGCGCAGTGAAGAGAATTCAGAGTCCGCTTGGCTGATTGCCTGACTTACCTCATACTCAAGACCGGCCAGCCTTGCCTGTACGGAACGGCTTTTTGCCTTTGCATCCAGCAACGCCTCCTGCTTTTGTCGCACTTGATTCCTTGAAACCCCGCCGCCACCGGCTGAAGCAAACAGACGCTCATATTTCTCAGACTCAAGTCGCGCTGTTTTTTCAGCACGAACCGCCTGTTCAAGTTGAGCACGAGACTCTTCCAAGCGAGCTCTTTGCGCTTCTGTTACTTGTGAAAGACCTGCCGCCTCACGGCGTTTGAACTCCCGACGCTTTGCATCCAACTGTACCTTCAAGGCATCTGATTTCTCCTGCAATAGCACCCGCTTTTGAGGAAACAACTCAACCTCACTGCGCACCTGTGCCAACTTGAGTCTTGCCTCCTGCGCTCTACTGGCCGCCTCCACTGCACCTCTTGCATTGATTCGGGCAATGATGTCACCCGCCTCTACTGGCGCACCGGTTTCCACATAGATACCACGCAACTCCCCATCCACTGGCGGATATACACGTCGAAGATCCTGTTTTGGCTGCAATGTGCCAGTTGCTGTCACAATCACATCGGCCTTGGCAAAGAAAGCCCAGATCAATGCGCATACAATCAGTGCCAGAATCGTCAGGTTGACAGCAAAAAGCAGTTTTGCAGGTTTACCCAGCAGCACCTCGATTCCATCACGCTGATGATCATAGAGCGAGCTTTTGAATGAGGGTAAAGTACTATTATTCTTAGACACAGTTCACTCCTCCGGAACAGGTATCAAGGCTAGCTTGGCATTGACAACGGCGGGCTCGAGCACGCTGGTCAGCCGGTCAAGGGCAAGGCGCTGCCGGATCGCTTCTTCTGAAATGTCTTTATAAAGCGAATCCGCTTGAGCCTGCACTTCATCATCAAGAAAGAAACCCAACTCTCTGGCATTTTCCGCCCTGTGCATGGCAGTCTGAAGATGCTCTGCCTTTTTTCGAAAACGTGAGGTGACACGGGGCTCAAGCCTCATACTGCTGTCTATACCGCCCCGATCCGCCTGATAGCTTTGCCAGGCTACTTGAGCTTGCTGTAAACGCTCTGTGGCCAGTGACTTGATTTCTGATTCAAGCGGTTGTAAACGCTCGGAGACCTGCTGCCTGAGCCACTTGTCCTTACCAGCATCCAGACTCAAATAGAGCGCACTCAACCTGTTCGCATACTGCGTCGAATCCAAATCTACTGCGTCACTGCTGTTCAGTACCTCGAACTCTTGCAAATGGCTTCGCCACTGGCCGAACAACTCATCCGCAGATAATCCCCAGGGTCCAGCTGCAAGGCGTTCCATTTCTGACAGTGCCGGTTGAATCTCACCCCTGGCCCAATTATCACTCGCTATTGAAAAACGCTCAGCCATCACGTGAGCGTCCTCAAGGTGGGTAAACTGTCGATTTGCAGCGTCTTGAAAAAGTGGCGTTTTAAATGACAACTCAGTTCGAAGCTCAGCAAATGCTCGTAAATTTTTTTCGTTTAGTGCTGAAGACACGCTGCGAAATAGTCGCAGGTCTCCTAATAATTCGTCAGCCCCTTTGATCCCTGGATAGCGCTTAGAAAAATCCTGAACGGTTTCTTCCAGCCCGGATAATTCATCTGATAGCAAAGCTTGTTTCACCTCACCTTTCAGATTCTCGATGACCGGCAGATAGGTATTTGCTTGATTCTTCATCATACGAAGTATTGACAGAGCCTCATGGTATACTGGTTTCAAGTCAGGATAATTCTCAATCACACTTCGCAAAACCGGTGATTGCTGGCTTGCCGGTTTGGCTGAACTTTCAAGCAGACCAGACAACTTCTTTTCATCCACAAACAGGCTGGTTTGTTTGAAATCACGGGTTGCCTGGCGAAATTCTGCCGCTTCTGTCACCCATAACAGGGTACCGGCCCATTCAGGTTTATCCCCCTCGCCCAACTGTTGTTGCAACGCATTAATCAGTTGGCTGGCCTGGGAAAAATTCTGCTTCTGATAGGCAGACAACCATTCAGGTATGACGGAATCCATCATCGCCTGCTGCATGGCTTGGCGCACATCAACATGCTGCGGATTCTCCGATAGGAACGCCTGAGCCAACAACATCGCCTGTTTGGATTGACCTTCAGCCAATAGCGACTGAATCTGTTTCGGTCGATCATCCTGATTAAAGAGGTAGACAACAACAAACACACAGACCATCAACAGTGTCGCAGCTACAGCTTTTTGGAGCTTGGTAAGTTGACTTAAATTTAACCCTGGCATCAGTTGCTTGTCTTGCTGATGTTGCTCTTCCTGCACGATGTCTGATGCGATGTTTTCCGACTCTGCTTGCACATCGCCCGGACTGGATTCACAGTAGATATCAAGAAACGAATCGGCTTTGGAGACCAGAATGGTTCCCTGGGGAAGACTACTGGTTTTGCTTACCGGCAATAGCTCAAAACGAAAACTGACACCATCCTGACCAAAGGCTATGGTATCTCCCGATTGCAGAGATCGGGTTGAACCTCGTTCTCTTTCACCGTTCACCCAGGTTCCGTTGGTACTGCTCAGGTCCTCGATCAAGATCTTTTCACCATCTCGGCTTAGCTGAGCATGACGTCTCGATAAAAAGCTGAAAGCATAAGGCTGCTTTTCAGCCCAGGCGGCAAGCGCCGGCTGCTCCTTCCCTATCAGAAAGGGCAACTGTTGAATTGAGACAGGGTCAAGGTCGTAATGAGTATCACTCGGTGTCAGTAGAAGGTTGACCTCAGTTTCTGCCAAACCTGGCCTGAAGTCAGTTGCTTCAATACCAATCTTGTAGGCCAGGTCAACACCAAAGATCAGAATGTCACCGTCCGCCAACTCAACCGGACTGGTTCCTAAAGCATCTCCGTTAAGCGTCGTACCCTGATCACTACCGAGTTCGACTACATAGATCGTCTCTTGGTCCTGAAAGATCCGGGCATGGCGCTCAGAGAGTTGCTGCCGGTAGTTTTCAGGCAGATCGCGAAACTCTGCCTCGTTTGATCCGATCGGCAGCAGCACATCGTTGACTACGATACTGGCCAGGCGTTTCTCGGTGAGCGCTTTCAGAGTTACCTTCATTGCACCGACTCCTCATTCCAGCCACCGCCCATGGCTTTATACAGGGTCAAGGTTTCTGAAAGAATCTGTTGGCGATTATTCAATAAAGTCTGTCTCACACTAAGCAATCTGCGTTCCGACTCAAAAACTTCCAACTGAGTGGCGATTCCCTCCCGCATTTGAGCAGCAACCTGCAGCTGCACATCACTCAGATGCTGCTCTTCACTGAACAACTCCTGCCGTTGAGCGCGGCGTGCCGATAGATTGACCAGCGCATCTTCAACTTCCTGAAACGCGATCAGCACGGTTTTTCGATACTTAGCCTCTTCCGTTTTTTTGCTCGCTTCGTTGCGCTTGATGCGAGCCTCGGTATCGGGATTGAAAATGGGAAAGTTGATGTTCGGCGTCAGACCAAAGGTGAACGTCTTTAAAAAGGTATTCAGCGCCGCACTGGCCAGGGAAGAGCCACTCTGAGCATTCGTGGTCAGACTGATTGAAGGGAGTTTTGCGAGCTTCGCCTGCCCCACCAGCTGATGCGCCTCCAAAACCCGGTATTCTGCCGCCAGAATATCCGGCCGACGCCGCAGCAACTGGGAGGGCAAACCGGCAGGAATCGGCATATCGGCGATCTTGAATGAATCATCCGGTTTAGGTACTTGCAGATTACCCGCCGGTTGACCCAGCAGGGTGGCTAAAGCATTTTCAGTAATTTTTCTTTCACGCTGCAGATCGATCAATGTTCGCTTGAGCGAGTTAAGCTCTGCTTGCTGACGCAAGACCTCTTTACTGGAGACCAAACCCTCTCTGTTCTGGCTTTTGTAGATCGCCAGTATCTGATCCGCACTGCTCAATGAGGCCTGCTGGATATCGATCTGTGCATCAAATTGACGGATCAGAAAATAGCTGGAGGCAACCTGGGTGGCAGTATTCAGATAGACAGCCCGCCAATCCGCTTGCGACGCTCGATAGGCCGACTGCTTGGCCTCAACCCCCTTCTGCAGCTTGCCCCAGATATCCAATTCCCAGTTCAGTTTGGTATTCAAAGAGTACTGACTGTTGGTCTCATAATCATTGCTCACGGGATTTCGTGAGTAGCTGACCGGTGTGGTGAGGCCGGAAGAGAGTGAAGGCAGGGTGCGGGCTTCCACCTCACCGATCGCCGCACCGGCTTGATTCAGCCTGGCCATGGCAATCGCCAGATCCGAGTTCTCCCGTATCGCCAGCTCAATCAACTGATTCAGATAGGGATCCTCAAAACCTTTCCACCATTGAGGATCGATAGCATCAGTTGCAGCATCCGCGGAATCCGCGACCCAGCCCGCTTTATCCGGTGTGGTGGGTTTGACGTAAGGGGTTTCAGAGAGAGTCTCGCACCCACTCAGATAGATCAAACCGCAAACCAGGACAGATTTGATGACCTTGTTATTGTTCGTCGTTATGGCTGTAACTATCGACATCTATCGCTTCCCGTAACTGAAGTCCGCTAGTTTCGCATCTGCCTCGACACAGAAGGTTGAGACAATACTGCTTAGTTCGCCAACAACAATCAAGTTTCGGGCCAAGTCTTACAATAAGCTGATTTTGTTAGACTTAAGAGTAATTCATCGATGATCAATAAAGATCCTACAATGAAGAAGTTACATTTGTACAACTTATTTAGTTACATAAACAAAAACAAACATACACAGGGTTAACGGAGTGTAAAAAATACCGACAGATACAACACCATCGCCTCACCTCCCCCCTCACAACAGCAATCACCAGCACAGCATGACGAGAGATCCGCCCGGTTCACTACCGCGGGGAACCGCTTACAAACATCAAGAGAAACCCATATAGCCTGCGCGCACAAACACTTTTGTTTTTTATTTCAAAACTTTTAGCAAACATACCTCATCTATTCCGCTCCAAACACAACAGAAAAAAACTGGTTTTTCCCCTTACCATTCAATTCCTTAACCTTTTTTCTCCAGAGCCACAAAGAACCTGGCATGGATTCTGAAGTAATCAACTGAAACCGATTCCGAACGAATCGATTGATACAACTTTTAAATCAGACTGAGGAAACAGATCATGTTGAAAGCCAAAAAAACCATTAAATGGGTCTCATTGACCCTGGGAGGCCTGGTGCTGGTTATTCTGGCGATAGGCGTCACCGCCAATATCGTTTCACCCCCGAGCGGTTACTCTTCCCAGACCACCTCTTTGGTGCGAGGCATCAAAATCGTCAGTGAGGTGCATCAGGATAAAATGCCTACTGTCACCTTAACCGGAGCGACAATCACAGACGCTCCGTTGCAAGAGGTTCAATCAATGGCTGAAAGCGGCAACAGGGAAGCTCAAATGATCTTGGGTGCACTCTACTGGCAGGGGATCGGCGTATCGATCAACGGCATCAACTTCGTACCCACGGACCTCTCAAGATCTCTTCATTGGTATCAAAAAGCCGCACAGCAAGGCACCCCGGAAGCCCACTATTACATTGGCCGAGCCTTTGAGATGGGAGAAGGCGTCTCAGAAGACAAACGGGTGGCACGGAGTTGGTATGAAAAAGGCGCTCGCCTCAACCATGCCCCATCGATCAGCAAAATCGGTTACTTCATTAACAAAGGCATCGGCGGCTTGAAAGCGAATCCCGTGGAATCCGCCAACTGGTTTCGTAGAGCGGCGGAAATGGGCGATGCAATTGCCCAAGCGAATTACGGCGTGATGCTCTACCACGGCATCGGCGTTCATCAGAACCTGGAACAGGCTGTCGTCTGGATTCGCCGTTCAGCCGAACAAGGCGAAGCCCATGGCCAATTCCTGCTGGGCAATGCCTACGAGCATGGTGAAGGCGTAGAGAAAAGTATGGAACAAGCCATCTCCTGGTATACAGAAGCGGAGAACAGTGGCTCAGCACAAGCGGAAAAGAGATTGGCTGAACTGAACGACCAGACCCTGGCAAGCGCAAACTGAACAAACCCCATATTGAAGCGGAGAGGCTCTACTCACCAGGCGAGTCTCTCCACTTCAAAGCAAACGTCATTTCAGATTTTGTAACTTAAAGGTAACCACAGATGAACAAGACCACTCACACGATCAGCCTCATCACTTTACTAGTCATGATACTGCTGCCCAGTTCGGTAGTTGCCGAACAGTCGCTCAACGAACAACAAATAAACGACCTCGAGATATCAGGCAAATACCGCGAACTCCTCCTCGGGGGTGACGTTAAGGCCACCTGGGAGAAAAGCTGCCTGGTCAGTGGGTGTGGAGGGCGCGGTTGCAAACTCACTATCAAAACCGCGGTAATTGAAGATCGCATCTATGTGGACGGCGATATCGGAAGCTGTGACTCCTACGGTTATTGCTCCATGTGCATCAAGAGCTCAACATCAACCACCCTAAAAGACCTGCCACGCAAAAAATACAAGATATACACAAGCCAATTCAGTGATCGCGTCTTCTTTACAATAGTTCCAACAGAGCCGAAGAGCCAATAGAGGCCACTTCAACCGACAGCAAACCAATCAGGCTTTTGAGATCACTCTCAGCTAACGGATCAATCTCAATTTGAGCCTTTATAGCATCAATCGGAAAGCTTAAATGAATAAATACGCAAATACGCCCATCAAACTCCTTTCCACTTTCATATTGAGCCTGTTCGCAGCTTTGACAAACGCTGAACTGACACTCAGCGAAGAGCAGATGAAAGAAATCGAGATATCAGGCAAGCACCAGGAGCTGATTGTCGATGGCGCTGTAGAGATCATCTGGAATGAGCGCTGCCTAGTCAGTGGCTGCCGGGGACAAGGCTGCAAGTTGCATATCGAGACCGCCGTGATACAAGACCGTATCTACATAGACGGCTCAGTCGGCCGATGCGAACACTCGGGACAGTGCGCTGCTTGCATACCCAGCCAGACCACTAAAACTCTAAGCAATCTACCTCAGGGCGAATATCAGGTATTTACCTCCACAACCAGGGATCCATTCAATTTCACCCGACTGCCGAATAACCTGCCAGAGATCAGCAGCAAGCCAAACAATATCCATCAACCAAGCCCTGCACATGGGTCGGGGTACTGAATTAGCGCCTTGGCTATTTTTCTTTGACAGTTACTCCCTGCCCCCTGCTGATGAGCCATGACAGAGTGTTTTCACGCCTCATTGATATGGCTGGAGCAAAAACAAGATGTCGCTTAGCAACCATGGTATCGGACAAGCATCGTGGACCGACACTTAAACCCTCAACCGAGCGAAGCCAAAACGGCCCACTCCCTGCACAACAATGCCGACCGGAAGCCACAGAATCCTACTCGCACATCAAGCTGTATGCGCGATACGCAGCGATTCCTTTAAAACCGCAGCCGCCGAAGACAACGATCGCGGAACAATCCTATTTTTTTGTTTTTATTTACATTACTAATTAGTTGCCTAATACAAATCTATCCAAGAGATGTTATCAGCTGAAAAACCCGGAAAGAAAGACAAAACCCATAATATTTCTTTAATTATCATATTGTTATAAATTTTTTTGCTCACAACGAGCAAAGCTGGCACGCATCCTGTAATAGCTATACCAACGATTCAAAACGAATCATTGATCAACCTAAAAAAGGATACCGAAACCATGAAACACCTGACTACCGCACTGTTACCTCTGCTCATGATCTCTTCCTATGCCAGTCATGCTCAGAACCTTAAAACCGTCCCCCTTCAGGAGAACGGCACAACCACGGCTTACGTCTCAGTACCCGCTGATGTCCGTTGCAACGTGCAGATTCCTGACGCACCCACCGCATTCTGCGCCGGCAGTGGCAACCGTATCTACCACCTCACTGCAGCATTCCTGCAGCACCCGGTGGATCCACAACAGTATTTCAACCAGTTGGTACAACAACTCAGCGCCGAGGCCCCAGAAGCGAAGATCGTAAATCAGTACCGAGTACCCGAAATCACCCAGCATATGGCAAACCGTGACACCCAACTGGTCTACAAAAACGGACAGCAGGTTGTGACCTACGCGATTGATATCATTGACGCGGAGACCAATGAAAAGAGCTCTGCGGCCTTCGTCATCAGCTCTCTGCCGAACAACGGTGCGCCGGTAACCAATGTGGACATCATCGGCTTTACCGCACCCATGTCAGGCTCATCCGACTTCAGCGGTGTACGCAGTGAAATGATCCGTTTTGCCCGCTCCTATCGATTCGATCGCAGCTGGGTACAGGCCGCCAATGCGCAGCACATTCAATTTCTCAATAACCAGACTGCAAAAAACAACGCATTCACAGCCCGACAGAATCAGATTCATCAGTCAAATATGAATGCACTGGATCAGAGCTTCAACAGCTACATGGAGAGAAGCGCAGCGTCCGACCGAGCTCACAGCAGCTACATGAACAACAGCTACGCATCCGACAGTTCGCACAGCTCTTACATCGACTCCATTCATGAAAGAGAGCAGATGGTAGACGCCTCGACCGGCACCCGTTACGAGGTTGAAGGTTACTATGACTACAACTACGTAAACCCCAATGATTCAAGCATGTACATTCAATCCAACGATCACATGTACAACCCTAACGTAAATCTGAATCAGGGCGAAAACTACAACCTGCTACAGCCTTACAACGGCAACTACTAGAGCGACAACAGAAGATCCTGTTGGAACTCCATCAACGGACACCGCGATCGGGAGACCACTCTTGACCGCGGTGTCTTTTTTAATGCCATTTTATCGTGCTAGGATTCTGATGAGATTTCGACACAAGGACAATCGAAGGCATGGATCACCCGCTTCACTCACCCTTCAGACCAACTTTCCATTGTTCAGCGTATTTCGAGCATGTTAACCGTCACTCATAAAGTGTGACAGATAACAGAAGACTCTTGAGCAATAAAATGCACATCAACAACACACGAAATGAGAAATAAATGCAGGAGTTATTATGTTAGTTACCAATATCGAGATTCTGCCTGACAAACGGATTATGGAACATCTGGGCCTGGTCCAGGGCAGCTCCGTACGCGCCAAGCATGTAGGACGGGATATCATGGCCGGCCTGAAAAATATTTTTGGTGGTGAGCTGAAAGGTTATACAGAGCTTCTCCAGGAGTCCCGCGCCGAGGCCATGGAGCGTATGATCGAGCAGGCGGAAGCCGTCGGCGCCAATGCGGTTCTGAATGTACGTTTTTCCACATCCAGTGTTGCCGCTGGGGCTGCGGAACTTTTTGCCTACGGAACCGCTGTCGTGCTGGAGTGATCACATGATCGATCTGATAATACTGGTTACCCTGCTGGCATTGGGTTATGGCTTCGGCAGTTACGCTGAAAGCAGACACTATAAATCCATTATCGCCAGAGAGAATAGACTACGTCATATTCCGGCGGTCACCTCCAGATTCCCCCCGATGAACAATAACAGCAGAGATGCTGAACTGGTCAGTGGCAGTGTGGTGATCTCGGTGGACTATTTCAAACGCTTCATTGCCGCACTGAGAAACCTGGTAGGCGGCCGGGTCACCTCCTATGAGAGCCTGGTTGATCGCGCCAGACGGGAAGCCATACTGCGCATGAAGGCGCAGGCCGAACAGCTCAATGCCGACATTGTCTTCAATGTAAAACTGGAGACCTCCAGCATTCATAAGGGAAGAGGCAACAGCATCGGTTCTGTCGAAGTCCTGGCCTACGGCACCGCTTTAAAGACACAACAGTAACCACCCTCATGAAATACAGCAATCCGCAGATTCCCGAAGGGATCAACACCAGCAAGCAGCATCCGCTGAAAGAGTTCTTGATGCTCACATCCGGGGTGCTTGTGCTGATTGTCGCAGCGGTGCTTTTGTTGGGATTTTTCGCTGACAAACTGGCCCACCACATCCCCTTTGAGGTGGAGTTGAAGATCGTTTCCCAGGAGTTGCTGGATGCGCCGGAACCGGGCCCCATGCAGAGCTATCTTGAAGGATTAACCGAGCGGATAGTCAGTGCTCAGGGGCTATCAGAAGAGATGCCGATCACCGTGCACTATGTGGATGACGACACGGTCAATGCCTTCGCCACACTGGGTGGCCACATCTATATGTTTCGCGGTCTGCTGGAAAAACTGCCGAATGAAAACGCCCTGGCAATGGTGCTCGCCCATGAGATCGCCCATGTCAAACATCGTCACCCGATCCGCAGCCTTGGGCGCGGTATTACCATCGGACTGGCCCTCTCCATGGTCAGCGGCACGCTGGGTGACATGATGGCCAATCAGATCGTCAGCAATACAGGCATGGTCACCTCGTTGACCTTCAGTCGGGATCAGGAGCGCGAGTCCGACAAGACCGCACTGGAGACTCTGATGGTGCTCTACGGCAATGTGGTCGGTGCCGATCAGCTGTTCGTGGTGCTGCAGAACGCTGAAGGGAGGATGAAAGTACCGGAATTTTTCAGCACCCACCCTCTGTCGGAAAAGCGCATTCAACATATCCATGCATTTGGCAGAGAGCTTTCCAATTCGACAACCACGCAGCAGGCCACACCGCTTCCGCTGGACTTTCCCAACTGGCTGAGCCTGGAGACCACTGAAAAAGAGCACGAATAATTCACCTTAACGCCCCTCTCCCACAAGGGGAGAGGGGAGCTATATGACCAAACAATTCGCCACACTGATGCTTTCAAGAGTGTAGGGCGGGGCCATGCCCCACCTAACAGGATTTGAGTAAGGACCATACAGGTCCGTTGCATATTGCCTCGATAAGATTATGAACCTTTGATTGGCAGTTACTGCCTCGGCTTACACCCCTCAAAATCAGCTACCTCACAAAACATCCCTGACCAGACGTACATAGTTATACATGCGCGTGGCATCCCCCTGTGGACTGTTACCAAAGTAATAGCCATCGGTGACATAGGTATAAGCACTGAAGTCACCATCTTTCTGATCACTGCGCTGGGCTCCGGCACCGTGAACATCGAGCCAGCTGCTGTTCATATACCCCATCGCCCGGCCAAAACAGAGATAGACAGCTGAGCTTCCTGACCCATCCTGACGGATATGGGTGGTACCGCTCCAGAACCAGGGGTAGTCTTCATTCCCATCTTCATTGGTGATCTGGGTTGTGTTGAAGATCGGATTGATGGCTGCACTGGCCGTAACACTGGGCGCCCGGCTGTAGTCGAGAATACTCTGCATCTCTTTGGCATTCGGCAGACGCCAATCACTGTAGCCCAGGTAGGCCTCACTGTTCTTCTGTTGTACCCAGGCCAGGGCATCCGCCCAAAGCATGCCGCTGCCACTGTCGTCCTGGGCCCACATCAGATTGGTCGCCCGGTCGGTCACCGTAGCATCCCCATTGTCGTTGAAATCGTTGACTCCATACTCTGTGTTACCGCGAACGAAGAGAGCAAAATTACTCTTCACCACCGGGCCAGCCGTTGGATAGCCCTTGATACGTCCATCAGCGAGATTGAGTCCGAAGGCGGCGGATTGGTTACCGAAGACGTAGTCCACATAGGCATTGTCTGACCAGTACTGGGCATCGATGACCCGTTCACCAGCTGCCGTGTCCCCGTAGGCGAAATCAAAGTAGTCTGTATCGATAAACGGCGTGAGATTACTGGTATCGTCACTCATCGGGTCGGTGCCGTTGAAGTTCATCAACGAATAGAGCTCTTTAATGGTGGGCAACCGCCAGTCGCTAAAGCCACCGTAGTTGATGCCATTCAAACTATCCGGATAGCTCTGCGCTTCGGAGAAGGTGAGCTTATCGTCCGAGTCGATATCGTTATCGGCGTTGAGATCGCCGCTGCGAGTCCAGGTCAGCCCGGTGACATTGTCATAAACGGTAAGCCCGTCGTCACTGAGGGTATAACTCGGCTGATTACCATTGAACTGCGCATCCTGACCATAGAATGTCTCATGCGAAGCCGGGGTGGAGATTTCCGAACTGTTGTCGAAGAAAAGCTGTTGACCGGTATCGACTATGGGGTAGCCGGAAACTGAAGCGCTTTCACTATCAGTATGAACGGTAACCGTAGCGGTATCGTTACCAGTTGCCCCTGAATCATCGGTGACCAGTAATCCGACGGTAAAATTGCCACTCTCATTTGCCGGAAAATCGGCTGTATATCCGCTTGCGTCATCGTAAAGACCGTCATTATCGAGATCCCAGGCATAGCTGACAATGGTGCCGTCCGCGTCACTTGAGGCGGAGCCGTCCAGCGCAATCAGCGTACCCGGATCCCCGCTGTAGGGCCCACCTGCATCCGCGGTCGGGGCCTGGTTGGATGTCTCATCATCCAACGCGGTACCGTCAAATCCGGAGTAACTGGCAAGATATCGCTCAACACGGAAGACCGAACCCGTATCCGTATACTCCCAAACCGTCTCCCCCGCCTCGGTGACCTCGAAGAAGTGGGCGCTTGGCCCATCACAGATCAATGTATTGCCATTCGACAGGCGTTGTTGACCGGAGATATTGCGGGCATAGAAATCGGTCGGATTTTCCGCTGTATAGCCCCAGGTCAGTCCACTCGGCCCATAGGCGGCACCTGATGCCAGGGTATAACTGTTATCCGCTTCCAGGGGCGGGGTGATTTCATCGATGGAGGAGTAGTTGCCCTCAGGACGGCCTCCCCCATTATTGAAAATGATGATGTTGCCCGCACCGGGATAACCCGCTTCGATCCACTCCCCATCGTGGGGCACGAACAGCATCTGCTCATCGGCGGTGCCCGCATCGTACGCCTGGGGGTTACCCCATCGATAGAGCAGATCCCCACCCTTACCGCTGTTGCCACCGCTATGACCGGCCGCCTCTGCTGTGGTAGTGGAGTGATCGATGACCCAGATCTCACTGAAGTTATGTACCGTCAGGAGGATCTGATCCAACTCCGCGTTGTAGTCCACCGCATTGATATGGGTCCAGTCTGCAGAACTGTTGATGGCAAAATTCAGATCGATCAACTCCGGGTGATCGGCAACCACGCCGTAGTTGCTCTTGCTCGCATCGTAGTCTTGTATCAGGTGGTCCCAGATATGCCACTGCCAGACAATCGTGCCGCCGTCGCTGCCGCTCGGTTCGACTTCAATGATACTGTCGGGCCACAATGCCCCTTCTGACAGGAGTGCCGGATCTCGCCCTGCCTGCAGAGCCTGAGCCTCGCTCTTATACTGCCAGGCGATCATCAGCAGATTGCCGTTGGGCAGCATCTCCACATCGTGATGCTGCAGGTGGGTTGTACTTGAATAGGTATACTCCCAGGTGACGTTCCCGTTCCAGTCGATTGTCTGCACGATACCGCCAGCACCCCCAGCATTGAAACTGCTGTTGGCCAGATTACCGGTGTGCAGCAGCGAGCCGTCTTTCAGCAGATAGATCGCGTTCCCCGGTCGATAGTCACTGGCCCAGCTATGCACAGCATTACCGTCGTTATCCATCAGATAGGTGGTGGTTGAGTCGAGCCTGGCGTAGAGGGTGTAACCCTGCTGGGAACTGCCCTCAACGGTTGTATCAGCGGCACTCTCCCCGGATGAGGAACCCCCTCCACCACAGCCGGCGAGCAGGGTGATCAACAGAGCAAGGATGAAGGTTGCTTTACTGGATTGCATGAGCGGTTTCATGGTGTCTGTAAACCGGTTTACAACTGAAGTTGTCCGCTTGTCTGGCTTTCAAGGCGATCAATCATGTTCGGCGACAACCCGATTCCTGCCACTTAGCTTGGCCCGATAAAGCGCATCATCGGCACGCTTGAAGAGCGTCTCATCCCTGTCGGCGCCATACAGGGTTGCAATACCGCAAGAGGCGGTCAGATTGAAATCGAGCGCATTGAGACAGCAGCCACTTTGCCGAATGACCTGGCAGATCTTCTCTGCCAGAACCCGTGCACCTTCGGCATCGCAATCCGGCAGCAGCGCGACAAACTCTTCACCACCGTAACGGGCGGTAAAATCGCTCTCCCGCAGATGGGATTGAATCACCTGGGCGACACAGCGGATCACGTCGTCACCAAAAGGGTGCCCATAGTTGTCGTTGATCTTTTTGAAATGATCGATATCCCAGACCGCCAGGGAGAGCGGTGAACCAGTGCGTTCGCTTCGCGCGACTTCAGACTTCAAGCGAGCCGCAAAGGCGCGCCGGTTTGGGATTGCGGTCAGCGGATCGATCTGTGCAAGTCGGCGCTCCACCTCCAGCTGCTGTTGCAACACCTCGACCTGGCGCTCAAGTTCTTCAACCCGGTTTTGCAATCTCTGTTCAGGTTTTGCTGAAAGCAGAGCACTGTCGGGAGATTGATCGGACTGAAACGCCTGAGCCTCATCTTTCACCAGTCTGAGGTTGTTTTTTTTCAGCCGATTAGAATCGGCCGATCCCTTGAATTCTGTTCCATCTGTTGATCGATTCATTTGTAAGCCGTTGGTTTGCATGTTTCTGACTCTGTGTTGATATGCCATCCTTGAGAGTAAGAATATGCCGACAAATGTGAGGAACTGTGGCGCGAATAAGGAGATATTGTGAAGAATGGTTTGAGCGGTCGCATCCCGTGCGGATGCATACCAGAATAGAGGCATGAAGTTTAATATCACCGGCAAACTCGTCGCGGTTCTATCGCTTACCAGTGTCCTGCTCGTCGCCGCCATGGCGACGGCGATCTACTGGAGTTTTCAGAAAGGTTTCATCAGCTATCTGACGGAACTGGAACTGGAGCGACTCGATCAAACGGTAGCCGACCTGAGCGCCACCTACCGGGTCACCGGTTCCTGGGATTTCCTGCGTGGCAATCATGAAGCCTGGATGGAGTATCTGCCGATCGCCAGAGTGGCGCAGCCGCCAATCCCGCCGCTGAACCGACGACCTGCAACAGCACCATCCGGACAACCCTTTGCCCCTCCTCTGGCGCCCCAGGATCACACCGGCCTGAGCACCCGACTGCGACTGCTGGATGGCAACAAGCACAACATCATCGGCCCACCCGGCGAGAGGGGTGAAGCCCTGCTACGACCCATTCAGCTGGATCAGCGCACTGTTGGCTGGTTGAGCCTGAGCCCTCTGCCGGTCCCGGAAAGTGATCTTGACCGGCGTTTTCGCGACCAGCAACTTGAGGCGATCTACCCGATTGCCGGAGGAGCCCTGCTGCTGGCGCTGATGATCGGCATCCCCCTGGGGCGTCATCTGCTGAAGCCGGTGAAGGCGATCGCTGAGGGGGCCCATGCCCTGACCCGGGGGAACTTCGACATCCGTCTCGAACCTCAAAGCCGTGATGAACTGGGCCGGCTGGTGAATGATTTCAACACCCTGGCGAAGGTGCTCGAGCGCAATGAACAGTTACGCCGTCAAAGCATGGCCGATGTCTCCCACGAACTGCGCACACCCCTGTCGATCCTTCGCGGTGACATCGAAGCGATTCAGGACGGGGTTCGCCCTCTGGATCAAAAACAGATGGCCAGACTGCACAATACCGTGATGGTGCTCAGCCGCCTGGTCAACGACCTGTATGATCTGGCCCTGGTGGATGCGGGCGCCCTGACCTATCAGAAGTCGATCATCGATCTTTCCGAGATCATTCAGGAGGCCTCTGACGCGGCCGAGGGTGAATTTGCTAACAAGCAGATCCTGCTCTCAACCAAGGTTGACGAAGGGCTGGCAGTTTTCGGCGATGAACGACGCCTCCGGCAGGTCATCGACAATCTGTTGAAGAACAGCCTGCGCTATACTGACAGCGGTGGTGAATGCCGACTCACCGCACACCGAAAGGGAGAGCGGATCTTCATCAACCTGGAGGATTCAGCCCCCAGTGTGAGCCAGCATGAACTGCCCAGACTGTTTGAGCGCTTCTACCGGGTGGAGGCGTCCCGTAACCGCAGCCGTGGCGGCGCCGGACTCGGCCTTGCCATCTGCAAAACCATTGTCAGTGCCCATGAGGGTGAAATCATTGCCCAGGCCTCACGTCTGGGTGGAGTACGCATGCATATCAACCTTCCGGCTGAGAACCCGATCGATGAGTGAGCCAAGTCGTATCCTGATCGTTGAAGACGAACCTGCCCTGGCGAACCTGCTGGAAGACTATCTGAGGGCGGCCGGCTTTCGCACCGACGCGATGAGAGAGGGTATCGGGGTGGTGGAAGCCGTGCGCGACAATCCACCCGACCTGATACTGCTCGACCTGATGTTACCGGGTAAGGACGGCCTGGAGATCTGCCGGGAGATCCGGGCATTCTCCGACCTGCCGATCGTCATGGTGACCGCCCGGGTCGAGGAGATCGACCGGTTGCTCGGCCTTGAACTGGGAGCCGATGACTATATCTGCAAACCCTACAGCCCGAGGGAGGTGGTATTGCGGGTTAAAGCGATTCTGCGGCGCTTGCAACCAGTGAAAGAGCAGGCAGAGAGCGTGGCCGGCCTTGCGCTCGATGAGAGCCGTTTTTCCGCCAGCTACCGGGGTGTCACCCTGGAACTGACGCCGGTTGAGTTCCGCCTGCTCAAGACCTTCACGGATCAGCCAGGCCGGGTCTACTCGCGCACCCAGTTGATGGATCACCTCTACACCGATCAGCGGGTGGTCAGCGATCGCACCGTCGACACCCACGTCAAGAATCTGCGTAAAAAACTCAATGCGGTCAGCCCCGAGGAAGAGATCATCCGCTCCATCTACGGAATCGGCTACAAACTCGAACTGGCTTTGTGATTTTTAAGTCCGCAAATGAACGCGAATAAACGCAAATTGTAACTTTCCCAATCGGTATTATTTCTTCGTTGCCGCACTTTTGAAAAACAGATTGTGGGTCAGCACTCAATAGAGTGGACCACTACGCAATTGTACGGAAATACGCTGTACATTTTCTTTAATGAGTGCTAGTGTGCCAGATATGACCAATCCGGCTACTAAGTCACCGGATAAGCACTGAGAGAGACGGCGAAAATGGCCACATCACGCATTGATATGCGCATTGACGATGAGATCAAGGCAGCGGCAGAGAAGGCGGCAGCGCTATCAGGCACGAAGAGTCTGACTGAGTATATCGTTCGTCTGATTGAAAAAGATGCTCAGCGAGTGATCAGTGAGTATGAATCCATAGCGGTCAAAGACGACATTTTCGACCGCTTTATGAACGCTTGTGAAGCAGCTGAAGAACCAAATCGAAAGCTACGTGAGGCAAAGGATTATGCAAAAGAGCGCGGTATCAGGTGAAACCTAAATCACGATTTGTAGAGCTTGATAAAACACGACATGAGCGCACTTCCTTCGACTGTGGCATAAATTTGTTGAACGAATTTATCCGGCGCTCAGCCGCTCGCCACAGAGCGGCCGGGGTTAGCAAAACGATGGTCTTGCCCGCCAATGCAGTCGAAGGTGAAAAAGCGGCCATTTGCGCTTATTACACCCTCTCCCATACTCAAATCGAGCGGCAGACACTGCCCCCCACATTAGTCAAAAAGCTTCCCCGATATCCTGTGCCAGTATTGCTTTTGGCACAGCTGGCCGTGCATAAAGAGTCTCAAGGAGAGGGGCTTGGCAAGGTGACACTGATCAGGGCGCTTCGACATTGTCTTGAAATCAACGTACATCTACCATCTTACGCGGTGATCGTGGATGCATTGACTGAAGAAGTACAAAGTTTCTATGAGCAATATGGATTTCAGGTGTTGGACCGGCACAACAGCCATATCCGGCTCTTCCTACCCATGAAAACCGTGGAAAAGCTGTTTTCCTAGGGCCTGTTAACACTAATATAAGGCGCACAGGGACATCTCCGAGCATCTGGCAATCACGCCAATACCGATTTTATATTTGCGTTTATTCGCGTTCATTTGCGGACTTAAAAATTCAATCAACATCCCGCACACAACGGGCATAGTTGAAGATCCGGGTTTCATCCCGCTGCCCTCCCCTTGCCCGCCAGCGGGCCGGGTTGCCGGTTTTTGGATCGCTGCGCTGCGCCCCGGCGCCATGCACATCCTCACCCTCCACCGAGGTACAGGGGCCGAAACAGATGTAACTGGCCATGGCGGGATTCTCCCCATGGGTGGTGGATGACCAGAACCAGCCCGCCTTATCCTGTTGCCGGAAGCGCTTTGGATCGATCGCCGGCTCGCTGTAGCGGTAGTCGACCAGGGTCTGCAGTTCTTTGATATTCGGCAATCGCCAATCCTGATAACCGGCCATTTCCAGGCCTTCACAGTAGGCCAACGCCTGGGACCAGTCCCGGGGTTGCCCATCATCGCTCGCTTGCCACATCAACTCCATCGCCGCATCGGTCACCGTTCCGTTGCGGTTGTCCTGCAACAGATTGTCGCCCCAGGGCTCTCCGCTGACACAACGGTAGAAGAGGCGGGTATGCCCCTGCCCTGGGGCCGCCTTGATCCGGCCATCGAGAAAGTTGAAGAAGAAGTAGTGGGTGGTGTCCGGATTGAGTGCGATCTCACCCACATACGCCGTCGACGACCAGGTCTGCCCCATCATGGATACATTGTGGGTGTCACGATAGGGGTCATTCCTCAGCACTTCCGGCCCCGGCTCAGCAAACTCAAAAAAGCGCTCATCGATATAGCGCTGCCGTCCCTCCGGATGACGCCAATGCGATATGGAAAACAGCTCGGTTATGCTGGGAAGACGCCAATCCCCGCTACCTGCCAGTTCGAGACGACTGCAGGCTGACTGTGCATCCAGATAGCTGAGACGCTGTGCGTTATGGGCCTGCTGCCAACGCAAGCCCGTCACCAGGTCGGAGACCGTACCATCACGATTGTCCCGATAGGCAAGCCTGGTGCTGTAGTGACCGTCCTGCCCCCTGAATCGCTGTTGGGTATCTTTACAGGCCACTCTCTGACGATTATTGAAGCAGCCGAACTGTCCAGTGTCAGGCACCTTGGCTCGGGCAGCCAAAGCCTTGTCGGCTGGCCGCGATGGCGAGGGCTGTTCCGGCTCGACCTCTATCACCATCGGCTCAACCCTTCGCCTTGGCTCATCTGCTTGAGGCTGTCTCGCTCCAGCGGGTGGCGGGCCCAATCCACGTCGGTCAGGGACGCAGACGAGACCTTCAGGAACGTTTCGGCAGCGGCCTTCAACGGCACCATGGGGCGCCCGGAAGGCGCAGGCTGAACCCGGCCGCTGGTCGTCGCAGGCCTCGATCGCTTCAACCGGCGGGCCACCTGCGGGAGGTCGCCTGCCATCCTGCCGAAACTGTGCTTCCACAGCGGATGCAGAAACAACAGTCGAGAGTACAAAACCAATCCACAGCGTCTTCATGCTACACCTCAGGGCTTTAACCATTCTCTAGTGGGCCTCTGGTGGATAAGTCTACTCATCGAATTAGGAGAGAATATGGAGAAAGCGGTCATTTAATGTGAAACGGAATACCCGCTTTGCACACTTGAATAGGGCATCTGCGAGCAATGACCCAGCTGGCAAATCGGCAATTTCAAAGCAGAGCCTGTTTAGCCCCTTAAGCAACAATCACTCTTGCCACCAATCGGGCGCTGATTTTCAACAGGTTGCAGCCCAACGCATCCGCAATAGATCGATATTCAGCGCTTATCCTTGAACTCAATCTCCAATGACTTGAGCTTGCGATAGAGATGAGTCCGCTCCATGCCCACCTCTTTCGCCATGCGTGAGATATTGCCCTCGTGCTGCTTGAGCTGATACTCCAGGTAGACCTTTTCAAACTCCTCTCTGGCCTGGCGCAGGGGCTGATCCAGAGAGACAGGGGATTCCGGACCGACCAGCGAGCCGCCCAGCTCCGGAGCACCCATCGACGACTCTACCTCCTCCTGGGAGATCTCGCTGCCGGCACCCAGGATCAACAACCGCTGCACCAGGTTTTTCAGCTCCCGCACATTGCCATGCCAGGGGTGGTTGCGCAGGGTGTTCTGGGCGCCCACGTTGAAGTGACGATAGGGCAGCTTCTCATGGGTGACATACCAGTCCACGTAGAAGTTGAGCAGCTCAGGAACATCCTCCGCATGCTCCCGCAGCGGTGGCACATGCAGGGGCACCACATTCAGATGATAGAAGAGATCCTCGCGGAAAGTGTCATCCTGCACCGCCTCTTCCAGGTTGTGCTGGGTGGCGGCGATGATGCGCACGTCGATACTTACCGGCTCGCTGCCACCGACCCGCATGAAGCGTCCGGTGTCGAGAGCGCCTACCAGTTGCGACTGGGCCTCCAGATCCATGTCTGCCACTTCATCGAGAAACAGGGTACCGCCCACCGCCTGCTCCAGCCGACCGTAGTGGATACGTCCATCCTCTTCGCTGCCGAACAGCTCCTGGGCGGCATTGCCCTTGACGATGGCGCTGACATTGACCTCCACGAAGGGGCGGTCGCGACGCAGGCTTTGCGAGTGCAGATAGCGCGCCAGGGTCTCCCGGCCACTGCCCGGCTCGCCGGTCACCAGCACCCAGGTATCGTGTTGGGCGATGCGTTTCACCTGCTCTCTGAGACGCTGCATCACGGTACTTCTGCCAGTCGGTTCATGCACCGCATGCACATGCTTGCGCAGCCCGACGTTCTCCTGTTTGAGCTGCTCAGCCTCCAAGGCCCGTTCCACGGTGAGCAGCAGTTTGGCCAGCGAGAGCGGCTTCTCAAGAAAGTCATAGGCGCCGAGCCGGGTCGCTTCCACCGCCGTCTCCACCGTGCCGTGGCCCGACATCATGATCACCGGACAGGGCAGTCCGTCATCCTCACCCCACTCTTTGAGCAGTGTGATGCCATCCATATCCGGCATCCAGATATCGAGCAATATCAACTCCGGGCGGCGTTCCCGCAGTGCCTGTCGCGCACTCTTGCCGTCTTCCGCCATGGAAACCTCATAGGACTCATCCTGCAGAATCTCTTTGACAAGATTGCGAATGTCCGGCTCATCATCCACCACAAGGATGTAGGCCTTACTCATACTCGACTCTCCTCAGTGTGCCTCGTTATCGATTTTGTGACATGCAGAGCCATCCGCGTTGCTCGTCGTTCATTTGCAACTACCAAACTACTCTCCTCGCACCTTGATTGGCGCATTTTCAGCCGCAACAGGATCAATTGGATTGGTCTCACCAGGCCCGGGATCCACCAACATCGGCAACTGCATCACCAGGCAGGCACCTTTATCGCAATTCTCTGCCCAGATGATACCGCCATGCTCCTCAACAATCTTCTTGACGATGGCCAACCCCAGCCCGGTACCCTTCTGCTTGGTTGTAACATAGGGTTCGAACAGCTGCTGCATCATCTCCTGGGGTATACCAGGACCGTTATCCTGCACCCGCAACTCATAGTTGGGATGTTCATCGCGCTTCACCACTTTTGAGATCAGACTCACCTCAGCATCCGGCACACCTTCCAGTGCCTCGACCGCATTCTTCAGCAGATTATGCACCACTTGCCTGATACGCAACGGATCGGCTTCCACACGCGCCTGCTCGGCACTCATCTCCACATCAAACTTGATCCCCTGATTACCCCGATAGAGATCAAACACCTCGCTAACCAGATGCTCCAACTCTACCGGCTTGGCGGCCATCTGCGGCGGCTTGGCGTACTCCGAGAAGTCATTCACCATGCTCTTCATCGCTTCGACCTGCTGCACAATGGTGTGGGTGGCCCGATCCAGCACCTGGGCATCCTGCTCCGGCATACTCTTGAGGTACTTGTGTCTCAATCGCTCGGCTGAAAGCTGTATCGGGGTCAGGGGATTTTTGATTTCATGGGCAAGACGTCTGGCCACCTCACCCCAGGCTGCATCGCGCTGGGCACGGATCAACGCAGTAACATCATCGAACAACACAATGTGGCCGATTCGGCCATTCGGCTGGGCAAACGGCGTGGTCCGGCAGATCAATACTTTCCGTCCCTCACCACCGAACAGGGTCAACTCACCCCGCCACTCTTTCTCCATCTCACCCAAGGGCGCCTCGAGTCCATCGGCAAACTGCCTCAGGATAGGGGAGTCCTGGCCAATGTTGCCGATCGATTCGCCGGCCACCTGATTCATGTTGACCCCGAGAATCTTGCCGGCCGCCGGGTTGGCGGTACGCAGTTTGCGCTGCGCGTCGAAAGTCAAAACACCGGATGAGAGTCGCGCCAGCACGGTCTCGAGATAGGCCCGCTGTCCCTCCACCTCTCGCTGACTTCGATCCGCCTGATCCCGCGCCTGACGGATTCGCCGGGTCATCGCGTTGAAGGAGGCGACCAGAAAGGCCAGCTCATCCGCGCGCCTGGGAACCGGCAGCTGGCGATCGTAATCCCCGCCGGCGACCGCCTTGGTACCGGCCGCGATATTGGCAATCGGCGCCACCAGACGCCGGGCGGAGAAGAAGGCGGCCCAGACCGCCGACAGTACCGCGAAGATCAACACCAGGGAGAGGGTCAGGGAGAAATTCCGTTTCAGTGACTGACGCAGAAAGGAGAGCTCCTTATAACGGTTGTATGCCAACTCCAGCTTCTCCGAGAGCACACTGACCCGCTCCGATGCCGGATAGAGCCCCTGGATGATCAGCGGCCTGCCCAGTGGATCGGCGACTGCCACCCGGATCATCAGTTCATCCTTGTCCCGCGCCAGACCCACATAGCTGTTACCTTCCCGCAGACGCTGCATGATGTAGTCGTCCGGCTTGGCTGGCACCAGCTCATCCGCCACCGCATTGGAGTAGGCGATGATCTGCCCGCCGGGATCGCTCAGGGACAGCTCCAGCGCACCGGACTGCTGACGCAGCCGCGCAATGGTCAGGGAGAGCGCCGACTCTGAGGTATCGGCAATACTCAACAGCTGCTGTTCGGTATATTTCAGCCAGACCCTCTGATTCAGTGCCAGCGAGGCCTGACCCAATTCCCGGGCATCCTCCATCGCCTGGTCGATCTGCACATCGAACCAGCTGTCGATGCCCCCTTGCAGAAAGCTGAAGGAGTAGTAGTAGACCACGCCGACCGGCGTCAACGCGATCAGGGTGAAGATCACCACCATCCGCAGGGTAAGCCGGGAGCCTGCACTGTGCCGAAGATACTGGCGAATCAAGCGGATCGAGTTGTAGGTGATCAACACGAACAGCACAAACATGCCGGCCAGGTTGAAGATCAACAGCGGTACGAAATAGCGACTCAGCTCGGCAGAGTTCTGTACGGCACTGCTCATCAGATGCAGACTGACCAGCAGCAGGATCAGCAGCAGGCCGACTGAGAGTCCGCCCAGACGTAAACGACTCAGGGTTGAAGGGGCCATTGGGACCATCCGGTTGTTAGTTTCCAGCCACCGCCAAGATAGGCCAATGGCTGCAGCGGTAACGGCAGGGAGTCGATATCCAGATCGGCCCGCAGGCGCAGCAGATAGTCCTCACCGGGAATCAGCTGCACCAGGCGCACCAGTGGCAGATTGTTGATCTCCCCAAGCGCATACAGCGCCGCCTCCTGGGTGACAAAGTTCTGTTCCTCGCCGGACTGCATATCCACCACCCGATAGAGTTCGGTCAGGGCATGGTAGCGAATCTGAAACCACAGGGTCTGGGCGTACGGGCTGGGCTCCCAGAACCCCCGCCAGACCTTATCCACCACCAGCTGTACCTTCAGGGTCAGCGGCACACCATTACTCAAGGCCTGATGCGCCTTATCACTCAAGGCATAGTCGATACGCGCATTCAGCCGATAGCCGTTATCCACTTTATTGATCTGCACCTCCTGGACCGAAAAACTGGCGCCGTTCGCCTCGGTGAACCCGATCAATAGCATCAGCAGTAGGAGCGTTGTGCGTATCATTGCGGCTGTTTTACCAAAGCTGCATAGAAAAACCCATCCATGCCATTCTCCCCCGGCAGGATCTGTCGCCCCACTTCGCAGGCTTCACCCCACTCGAGTGGCAGCGGTGGGGCCTGGGCATCGGGCTGTTCAGCAAGAAAACGGCTCAACTGACGATGATTCTCATCGGCCAGGATCGAACAGGTGACGTAGAGCATCCGGCCACCCACCTTCAACAGGGGCCAGACCGCTCGAAGGATCTCTCCCTGCAGCGTCACCAGGGCGGGGATGTCCGACGCTCTGCGCAGTTGTTTGATATCCGGGTGTCGACGAATCACACCGGTAGCTGAACAGGGCACATCCAGCAGAATCCGATCATATTGCCGCTCGGCCCAGCCACCCTGAGGTTGCGATGCATCACCCACCACCACGTCCGCCTGCAGATCGAGTCGGGCCAGATTCTCCGTCACCCGCTGCAACCGCTCGGCACTCTGATCGAGCGCCGTCAACCGCACGGTCGGCTGCCGCTCCAGGATATGGCAGCTCTTGCCACCCGGTGCGGCACAGGCATCCAGCACCTGCTGGCCGGGCTGAAGATCCAGCAATTGCGCCGCCAGTTGGGCCGCACCATCCTGAACCGACACCCAGCCCTGCTCGAATCCGGGTAACCGGGTAACATCCAAAGGCTGTTCCAGGCTCAGCCCCGAATCCACATGGGGAATGGTAACCGCAGCGATCTCCGCCTCCTGCAGGATCCGTTGATAATCTGCCAGACTCTTTTTCGCCAGATTGACCCGCAGACTCATCGGAGCCCGTTGATTCAGCGCCCTGACCCGCGATTGCCACTCATCCGGCCACTGGCGTTGCAGTGTCTCGAGTAGCCAGCGGGGCATGTCATAGGCCACCTCAGGTTGCTCTAAGATCGCTTTCAGCAGACTCTCCTGCTGACGCTGAAAGTTACGCAATACCCCGTTGATCAGGCCCACCGCCCATTTTTTTCCCAACGCTTTGGCGGCGCCGGCCGTCTCATGCACCGCCGCATGATCCGCCACCCTCATATGGAGGAGTTGATAGAGCCCGATCAGGATCAATGCAACCACATCCCGGTCCCGGCTCTTCAGGGGTTTGCTGAGCAGACGCCGGCTCAGGGCGTCGAGCTGCATGAAATTGCGCATCACCCCATAGGCCATCTCCTGAACCAGGCCACTGTCCCTGGGATCAGCCGTGTCTGCCAGGTATTTGGGTAGCGATTCAGACAGGGAGTGCCCAGCGAGCACATCCTGAATCACCCGGGCCGATAGGGACCTGGGGTTGGTGATTGACGGTCGCTTGCGACCCCCCATCAAGTCAGCACCACACCATCCATGTTGTGGGCATTGAGAAAGTCTCCTGCCGACATCGCCCGTTTACCGGGCATCTGCAGCTGGCTGATACGCAGCACCCCTTCCCCGGTCGCCACATCAAAGCCCGTTTTGGCGGTTGCCACCACCTGTCCGGGCGAGGCGGATCCATCCGCATTGACAACTTCGCTGTTCCAGACCCTCATCACCTTGTCACCATACAGGCAGTGGGCTACCGGCCAGGGGTTGAAGGCGCGAACCTGACGATCGATCTGCACAGCCGACTGAGACCAGTCGATCCTGGCCTCCTCCTTATCGAGCTTGCTGGCATAGTTTGCCTGGGAGTCATCCTGGGGTATGGCTTCCACACTACCTTCACTCAGACCGGGCAGAACCTCGATCAGCGCTGCCGAGCCCAGTTCAGCCAGCCGGTCATGCAGCGAACCACCCGTCTCTTTGGCATCGATTGGTGTGCTGCGGATACTCAGCATCGGACCGGTATCCAGTCCGGCCTCCATCTGCATGATGGTCACGCCGGACGTCTCATCACCGGCCAGTATGGCGCGCTGGATGGGAGCCGCACCCCGCCAGCGTGGCAGCAGTGAAGCGTGGATGTTGATACAACCCAGCCTGGGAGTGTCCAGTACAGCCTGAGGCAGCAGCAGGCCATAAGCCACCACCACCATCAGATCGGCCTGGTGCTGCGCCAGGATCTGCTGCGCTTGCGGATCCTTCAGGGTTTTCGGCTGAAAGACCTCCAGATCGTGCTCCACAGCAAGCTGTTTGACCGGACTGAACTGCACCTTTCTACCGCGTCCCGCCGGGCGGTCCGGCTGGGTGTACACCGCAACAACATGATGCTCGGTTGTGAGCAGAGCCTGCAGCGCCGAGGCCGCGAAATCCGGGGTACCGGCGAATATTATTTTTAGAGGCTGAGCCATGGATTGGATTCCAAAATAGTCCTTAGCGGTTGTTTTTTAACAAGTTTGGGATGCGGGTCTCAGACAGATCCCGGATCACCGATGAAGATTGTTTCAGGGTCGGCTTCAGATCACCTCGCGGGCACCCGCTGTGGAACTGGTCTGCTGTCGGCTCTCCTTCTCCAGCTTTTTACGGATACGCTGACGTTTCAGGCTGGAGAGATAGTCGACAAACAACTTACCATCCAGGTGGTCCAGCTCATGCTGAACACAGACAGCCAGCAAGCCTTCGGCTTCCTCTTCAAAAGGAACCCCATCCCGGTCCAGGGCTTTGAAGCGGATCTTATCCGCCCGGCTCACCGTTTCGAAAATACCGGGCACAGAGAGGCACCCCTCCTCCATCTGTTCAATCCCATCTCTCTCTATGATCTCGGGATTGATCAGGCAGAGCGGCTCGTTCTTCTCTTCCGAAAGATCGATTACCACCACCCTTTTCGCCACATTGACCTGGGTTGCGGCCAACCCGATACCCGGCGCCTGATACATTGTCTCAAGCATATCGTCAACCAGCCGACGTATAGAGTCGTCGACCTGAGCCACTGGTTTGGCTTTGTTACGTAGCCTGGGATCGGGAAAATGAAGTATGTCGAGAATCGCCATTGGTTTATCCAAAATCTATAGTACAAATGCAAGAAATTGCGCTAACATAATGATCATACTGGAAACTGGTGTACTGTCCCATAGGGTTTCAACCGCTGAAACGAAGACAGTAGTGGCAGTAGCAGGGGAGTTCCCCAGCCTCTACCCTCACCAAATCGAAGCGTTTCCGTATCGTACCCAAGGGAATAGTCATGTCACATTTTAACAACAAACTCATCGGAGTCATCAGCGGCTTGCTGCTCTCCTTCGCTTCGCTGGCCGCTGACCACGTGGCGCTCAACCCAACCCACCCGGAACGCTATACCGTCGTCAAGGGCGATACTTTGTGGGATATCTCCTCGATGTTTCTGCGTGACCCCTGGTTATGGCCGGAGGTGTGGTACGTCAATCCCCAGGTTGAAAACCCTCATCTGATCTATCCTGGCGATGAGTTGGTGCTGACTTATCTGGACGGTCGGCCGATTTTGAAGCTGGATCGCAAAGGCAAGCTCTCGCCGAGAGTTCGGGCCACACCGCTTGATCAGGCGATCCCGACCATTCCCATCGATGCCATCGCTCCGTTTCTGACCCGTCCCTATGTGGTCGATGAGGATCAGCTGGAAAAAGCCCCCTACATCGTCCACTTTCTGGATGACCACATCGTGGGTGGTGCCGGCATCAGCTACTACGCCCGCAGCATCATGGAAGAGCAGCCGAATCAATACGCCATCGTTAGACCTGAAAAGCCCTACAAAGATCCGGACACCGGCGATATCCTTGGCTATGAGGCCGTCTATGTAGGCACCTCCGAACTGCAACGCACCGGTGACCCGGCCAAACTGCTGATTACCACATCGGATCAGGAAGCGATCATCGGCGACCGGCTGCTCAAAGTCATGCAACAGGAGCCACTGATCGATTTTCAGCCGAGAGTGCCGGATATGCCGATCGAAGGCCGGATCATCTCCGTACTCAATGGTGTCTCCCAAATCGGCCAATACAACGTAGTGGTCCTCAACAAAGGCAGCAATGCGGGACTGGAAGCCGGCCATGTGCTGGAGATTCTGCAAGGCGGTGATGAGATCCGCGACATCGTCATTGGTCGCGGCGAAAAGGTCAAACTACCCCTGGAAAAGGCGGGTCACCTGATGGTTTTCCGCGCCTTCGAGAGAGTCAGCTTCGCACTGGTTATGAATGCCACCAAACCGCTGCACGTTCTTGATTGGGTACGCCCACCTGAAAATTGATCGATTGGTCTGCCGGCGCACCGATCCTGCGCCGGCAGCTTAACCTTCAAGAGGATCTGAGGCATCATGGACGATATGCCACCAACCACACCCGATAAGCTGGATGCCTGGCTCCAGGTCACCCACACCCCTGGCATCGGCAATCGCTATTTCAAACGGCTCATCGAACGATTTCAGACAGCCGAGGCCATTCTATCGGCCAGCCCTGATGAGCTTGCCTCCCTGTCGATACCGCAAAGCGCCATCGAACAGCTGCGCAATCACGACCCGCATCGCATCGAACCCACCCTGGAATGGCTGGACCAACCGGGCCATCAGGCGGTGACTCTGAACGATTCAGATTACCCGCCCCTGCTCAGAGAGATCGACGACCCACCGGCGATCCTCTATCTGATCGGCAAGCGGGAGCTGCTGATCCAACCCCAGCTTGCCGTCGTCGGCAGCCGTAACCCCACCCCGTCCGGACGGGAAAATGCCAGGGAATTTGCCCGTTTTCTGGCCGGCTCAGGTCTCACCATCTGTAGCGGCCTGGCCCTGGGTATCGATAGCGAGGCACATCAGGGCGCCATCTCGGCGGGTCACACCCTTGCCGTGATGGGTACCGGACCGGATCGTATCTACCCGGCCAAGAACCGGGAGCTGGCTCATCAGATCGCATCCAAGCATCTGCTGATCACGGAATTCCCACCGGGAACCCCCGCCAAAGCGGAGAATTTCCCAAGGCGCAACCGCATCATCAGCGGCCTCTCGCTCGGTGTTCTGGTGGTGGAAGCAACACTGCAGAGCGGCTCGCTGATCACCGCCCGGCTCGCCGCTGAGCAGGGAAGAGAGGTCTTCGCCATCCCGGGATCGATTCACAACCCACAATCGAAAGGCTGCCATGCCCTGATCCGCCAGGGTGCAAAACTGGTGGAGTCGGCTCAGGACATCGGTATCGAACTGGGCCCACTGACCGGTCTGCTGGTAGCGCCAACAGACGAGAGCCAAGCTGCCGCACCGCAATCACAACGGCAAAACGATCCGGATTACCTGCGCTTGGAGGAGGCGTTGGGCTACGAGCCGGTCTCAGTTGATGAATTAATCACCCGAACCGGTTTGACCCCGGAGGCAGTTTCGTCCATGCTGCTCTTGCTCGAGCTCGAAGGTCATGTATCATCGGCGCCCGGCGGCTACTACAGTCGCGTATTAACTGCATCCCGTCCGAGCGGGAGAGAGAGCAAATGAACGAAAACGTGGTCGACATTCTGATCTACCTCTATGAAAACTACATGGATGGTGAACATGCACCGCCAACGGATCAACATGAACTGCGGGATGAACTGATTCAGGCGGGCTTTCCTTCAACAGAAATCAGCAAGGCATTCGACTGGCTGGATGAGCTGGCGGAAAACGCCCAGGACCAGCAGCACGATACCCGCCAATCCCACTCTCTGCGAATCTTCACCGAAGAGGAGACGACCCGCCTGGATGTGGATTCACGTGGTCTGTTGATGTTTCTGGAACAGAACGAGATTCTCACCCTGGCAGCCCGCGAGCTGGTTATCGACCGGGCCCTGGCCCTGGACACCGCAGTCATCACGGAAGAGGAGTTGAAATGGATCATTCTACTGGTACTGATGAATCAACCTGGCCAGGAGGCCGCCTTTGCGCGCATGGAAGACATGGTCTATAACGAAGCACCGGTTTTTCTGCACTAAGCCGTATTGATTGCGGGTTTTGTGAACACAATTCAGACTGGCCATGCCGGTTTCAGGACAACCGGCAGGGTCAAATCCCCCTCATAGATTTTTATCGGATGACACTCCATTGAAAGGGAATTTCACAACATCCAAGACCACATTTTGACTGCGGTTTAAAATAAAAAAACTTGATTTCTTCAACGCGGGACGGTTCACTGTGCCGCATTTTTCAGTTGAAACCGACACGAAATACCCTAATGAACCTGGTAATTGTTGAGTCGCCGGCAAAGGCGAAAACCATCAAAAAATACCTCGGAGGTAACTTTGAGGTACTGGCCTCCTATGGCCATGTTCGTGACCTGATACCCAAAGAGGGCGCGGTTGATCCAGATAAGGATTTCGCCATGAAGTATCAGGTCATCGAGCGAAACGACCGCCATGTGCAGGCGATTACCAAGGCTTTGAAAAAATCTGAAGCGCTCTATCTGGCCACCGATCCGGACCGGGAGGGTGAGGCCATCTCCTGGCATCTGTCGGAACTGCTCAGAGAGCGTGGCAAGCTGAAAAACAAGCCGGTCTATCGGGTGGTGTTCAACGAAATCACCAAAAAAGCGGTGAACGATGCGATTGCCAATCCGCGCGACCTCTCCCACGATCTGGTGGATGCCCAGCAGGCTCGGCGTGCTCTCGACTACCTGGTCGGTTTCAATCTCTCCCCCCTATTGTGGAAGAAGGTAAGACGAGGTCTCTCGGCTGGCCGGGTACAGAGTCCGGCACTGCGCATGATCGTGGAGAGGGAGCTGGAGATCGAGGCGTTCAAGGCCGAGGAGTTCTGGACCATAGAAGCGGACACCGAGAAGAAGAGTCAGACCTTCTCTGCCCGCCTGACCCACTTCCAGGGTGAAAAACTGGAGAAGTTCAGTATCACCGATGAAGCCTCCGCCAAGGCAGCAGAAGAGAAACTGCTGAAAGATGGCGAACAGGGGCTGCTTGTCGTCAAGGTTGAGAAGAAGCAACGCAAGCGTAATCCCGCGCCCCCCTTCACCACGTCAACCCTGCAGCAGGAAGCGGCACGCAAACTGGGTTTCACCGCACAGCGCACCATGCGTACCGCCCAGCAGCTGTATGAAGGTGTGGATGTGGGCCAGGGCACGGTCGGTCTGATTACCTATATGCGAACCGACTCGGTGCACCTGGCGGATGAGGCGACGGCTGAGATCCGCGAACTGATCACACAACGTTATGGTGCCGACCAGCTGCCTCCCCAGGTACGCCAGTTCAAAACCAAAGCGAAGAATGCCCAGGAGGCCCATGAGGCGATTCGACCGACCTCTGTGAGCCAGGTGCCGGATGAGATCAAAAGCCATCTGACCAAGGATCAGGCGAAGCTCTATGAGTTGATCTGGAAACGCTCGGTCGCCTGCCAGATGATTCACGCCACCATTCACACCGTGGCGGTCGATCTGCAGTGCGGCAGCGGCAACCTGTTCCGCGCCAACGGTTCGGTGATCGCCAAACCGGGTTTCATTGCCGTCTACCAGGAGGGTCTGGATGATGGCGCCAAAAGCGACAGCGACGAAAAACTGCTGCCGGCCCTGGAGGAGGGGGAGACCCTGCCGCTGAATGCGATCCGGCCGGAACAGCATTTCACCGAGCCACCACCACGCTACAGTGAAGCCAGCCTGGTAAAGGCGCTGGAGGAGTACGGTATCGGCCGCCCCTCCACCTACGCCTCGATCATCTCCACGCTGCAGGACCGGGAGTATGTGGTACTGGAGAAGAAGCGCTTCCAGCCCACCGATGTGGGTCGGGTGGTGAACAAATTTCTCACCGAATACTTCACCCGCTACGTGGACTACGGCTTCACCGCCAACCTGGAGGACGAGCTCGATGCTGTCTCCCGCGGCGAAGAGGAGTGGGTACCCCTGCTGAGTAAGTTCTGGGGACCTTTCAAGGATCGTATCGATCATACCCAGGAGAACGTCAAACGCAGCGACGTTACCCATGAGGCGCTGGATGAGGCCTGCCCGAAATGCGGCGAACAGCTCTCGATCCGGCTCGGCCGCCACGGGCGCTTCATTGGCTGTAACAACTACCCGACCTGCGACTACACCCGGGACCTGAATGCGGACAGCAGTGAAAAAGAGGAACCGGAAGTGGTCGAGGGGCGCAAATGCCCTGAGTGCGGCTCGGATCTGGTGATCAAACGGGGCCGCTACGGTAAATTTATCGGCTGCTCCAGCTACCCCAAGTGCCGCTTCATCGAACCCCTGGAGAAACCGGAAGATACCGGCGTAACCTGTCCGAAGTGTAACAAGGGCAAGCTGCTGAAGCGTAAATCCCGTCGCGGCAAGATCTTCTACTCCTGCTCGACCTATCCCGATTGCGACTATGCGATCTGGAATGAGCCGATTGCGGAACCCTGCCCGAATTGCGGCTGGCCGGTACTGACCATCAAAACCACCAAGCGCAAAGGCAGTGAAAAAGTCTGTCCCCAGAAAGAGTGTTCCTTCTGCGAACCCTATGAAGGGTGATAAGCTCAGCGGATATCTTGGCCCGGTAGCTCAGACAATATCTTTGTCGTCATTCCGGCGAATGCCGGAATCTATCACTGCTGTCTGGAAGTAAGAGTCGAAAATCAGTCCGCTAATGAACGCGAATAACGCAAATGACCCTGCTGTGTCAGATAGCTCTGGTGGCATTGATTCGAGCCATGAGCGGGCACGAATCACCGCTCTCCCTCAGGAGGTTGTCGCAAAAGGCGTAGGGTGCGGCTTGCCGCACCGTTAGGGTCAGATAAAAATGCAGGAAATTACATTCATTAGTCCCAAAAGCCCAACTGAAATGATCCACGTCTTGCTTTTACAACACCCTCCTCAGGGAGAGGGAGCAAAGTGAGACAGCAGAGGGCATTCCGGGATGTCGACTTAATCAGCCCTCTCTTTGCCCCACCAGGCTCTCCACCCTATCTCACAACACCGATTGGTGAATCTGCTCGATGATAGCTGCCGCTTCCTGCATATGCTCAAAAGTGTGGCTACCCCCCTCGAAGCAGTGCATCGTCACCCTGTCGCCATACACCTCTTGGGCAAGCCGGTAGTCGATCAACTCATCCCCCTTGTCGACCAATACCGTGGTCGGTATCGCCAACGCTTCGGCCGGGGTGTGATAGCGACGGGTGTCGGAGACCATTCTTGAGGAGAGATAATAGCCCCTGCCCAAAGCTTCATTGAGTTGCCAGCCCACCACCTGTTGCAGCAGCTGCCAGGGTTGCAGCGCGGGATTGATCATCACCAGGTGGTGAAAACCAAGACGCTGCGCCAGCCAGGCCCCATAGAAGCCACCCATGGAGCTGCCGACAAGCAGTCGCGGCTCATCAGGCCGGCCACGCTCCGTCAACAACCGATTCAGCTCATCGCTCAGCCGGGCAACCGCCAGATCGGCGCTATGGGCCGGGTAGGTGGGGCTGATCACATCGATCCCGGGCAGCGCTTGACGCAGGTAAGCCGCCTTGCCGGAACTACCGGCGCTGTTCAAACCATGAAGATAGACAATCATTCACTCACTCTACAACCACCATCCCTGAAGTGTAAATTGAACCGTTAAAATCGAGCATGCACCTGCCTTCAGAGAAGGTTTTAAATTGGGATCTCCGCAAAAAAAGCCCTAAGAGGATTAACCGCAAATGAACGCCAATCTCCGCAAACTGCCGCAAATTTTGCGACTTTAGTGGCGTAGGTTCGCGGTAATTGGCGTTCATTTGCGGTTAATCTCTTATATTGACCCAACTTCTCCCACAAAAGCCGGACGAAACTGCCATATCGCTCCGAACAGACCTACAGACGGCCTCAAGACGCTGATTCACTTGACCTGACTGGATCAGGTCTGTAGTTTCCTCAGCCTGCTGAAGGTGCCTGCCCGACAGGGCGGCTCAACCTCAGGTGGGTACAACCACCCGAGGGGAAACGGGAAGCAGGTGTAAAACCTGCGCTGCCCCCGCAACGGTAAGTAGAGTGTGACATCGCAACAGCCACTGTGCAGAGCGCATGGGAAGGCGCCGATGTCCGGTGATACCACCAATCTGCAAGCCCGGATACCGGCCTAAGCATACGTGTACCAAATCCATGATGTGGTACACCAGCCGGTGTTGCGGAGGGCGACCGAGGAGATCAGCGCGAGTTCCTGTCAACTGTTTCTCTGCAGACACCACACCCCATTCAATGTAGTCGACGCGGGTGTGCGTCTACGGGAGAAACAATGTATCAGCAGTTAAGAACCTTGTGGGTGGCGCCATTGCTACTCACCCCAATCTACAGTCCCTCAAGCCAAGCGGATACGCAACTGGCGCCCTTGATGGTCAGTGCAACCCGCAGCGAACAGGTCAACCCCCTGATTCCGGCAAGCATCCAGGTCATCGACCGCCAACAGATCGAGCGCAGCGCCGCCAACAACCTGCTGCAGCTGCTCAACGGCCAGAGCGGCATACAGATCTCCAGCCTGGTGGGCGATGGCAGTCAGGCGGTTGTGGATATGCGCGGCTTCGGCCCCACGGCCGGGGCGAACACCCTGATCCTTGTTGATGGACGCAGGTTGAATAATTCCGGGGATCGGGCCAATCCCGATCTCAACAGCATCGATTTGAGGCGGGTGGAACGCATCGAGATCGTGCAGGGCAGTGCCGGCACCCTGTTCGGCAACCAGGCGGTAGGGGGCATGATCAACATCATCACCCGGGTCCCGGAAAAACTCTCCGGACAGGTCAGCGCCGGTGTCGGCAGCGACCACCATACCAACCTGCATTTGGGAATCGGTAATCAGTTGGATAACGGCCTCTCCTATAATCTGTCAGCCCAGCAGAAGAAGAGTGACAACTACCGGGAGCAGAACGAGATCGAACGCACCGACCTCAACCTGCGGGCCGACTACCGTCACCGGCTTGGTAAGCTGTTCTTGGAACAGCAGTGGATCGACGATGAGCAGGAGAATCCCGGATCCCTTTTCGCCGAGGAACTCGCTGCCGACCGGCGCCAGTCCGCTGCTCCCTACGACGGAGACTACTCAAACACTGAATCGAGCGTCAGCCGGCTCGGTGTGTCGCAGGATCTGAACGATCAATGGTCGCTCGAGGGTGAACTGACCTACCGCAAGAATGAGCGGGAGTTTCAGAACAGCTTCCGCACCTTTCCCGGCTCTCCAGCCACTCAGGATCGAACGGTGAAGAGCTTCAATCCCCGCCTGATCGGCAGTCTCTCCCTGCCAACCGGTGATGCGCTGATCACCGCCGGCGCCGACCTGGAGCGGACCGACTACGAACTTCGCACCAGCTTTGGTCCGCAGATCCTCGACCAATCGATCGATGCCATCTATCTACAACTGCTTGCGCCGGTCAATGAAGAGACGACGCTCACCCTGGGATATCGCCACGCCCGAGTGGACAATCAGATCGAGACCGGTAGCGGCAGCGACCGGCTGGACGATCGGGTCGATGCCGCTTCGGCCGGCCTCAACTACACCCCGAACAAGCAGTTGCGTCTGTTCCTCAGAGCAGATGAGAACTACCGTTTTGCCACTGTCGATGAGCATACCAATGTGGTCTTCGGTCAGCCGGTGGGTATCGACAACCAGACTGGACGCTCCTACGAGAGCGGTATCGAGTGGCAGCAGGGCCAACTGACAACCCAGCTGCTGGTCTATCGCCTCGACCTGGAACAGGAGATCAGCTTCGACGCCTCGGGCTTCGTCAACACCAATCTGGAGGAGACCCGCCGCCGAGGTGCCAGCCTGGAAGCGCAGTGGCAGGTGACAGAACAGCTCAGCCTGGATGGCAGCCTGAGCTACACCGATCCGGAAATCACCGATGGCCCCTTCAAGGGCAATCGGATACCGATGGTCGCCAGTCGTAGTGCAAAACTGGCCGGTCACTGGCAGTTCACCAGTGCATGGAATCTCTTCATGGAGGGTGTCTTCAGCAGCGAAAGGGTGGTCAGCGGCGATTTCAACAACACGCTGGAGACGCTTCCCGGTTATGGTGTACTCAATACGGGCAGCCATTTCCGCACCGGCCCCTGGCATGCTAGCCTGCGTATCGATAACCTGTTGGACAAGCAGTATGCCAACTCAGCAGCCGCCGGTTTTGACAGCACATTCACCCAGAGAGTGGGCTACTTCCCGGCTCCGGAGCGCAATTTTTGGATGACCGTGAACTATCTGATCGAGTGAATCATGGGGGTTAAGAGACTCACCACGCTGCTGCTGGGGCTGTTCAGCCTGGCAATCGACGCGGCACCACCCCAGCGGGTGGTCTCTCTTAACCTCTGCAGCGATCAACTGCTGTTGATGCTGGCCTCACCTGAACAGGTGGCGTCGGTGAGTCATCTGGCGGTCGAGCCGAGCAGCTCCTTTGTCGCCCGCCAGGCGGCGGCATACCCACTCAACCATGCCCGGCTGGAAGAGATCATCCTGCTCCAGCCTGACCTGGTGATCACCGTTCCCTACACCAATCCGAGACTGGTCTCCACGCTGCATCAGCTCGGTTTCGAGACCTATCAGCTGGCATTGGGCAGTCGTTTGTCAGAGATCAGATCCGAGATCGCCGGACTGGCTGAGCGACTGGGCCAGCAGGCCAGGGGAGCGGCGATCATTGAAACCATCCGGCAACGGATCGGGGTTGAAGCTCAACAGGCCCCGTCGGATCGGCCCAGCGCCCTCTTCTATCAACCCAGGGGATACACCTCCGCCGCCGGCACACTGCAGGATGAGGCGATGCGCCTCGCGGGCTGGCGCAATCCCGCCACCGAGGCTGGGCTCAGCGGCTATGTTGCCGCGCCGCTTGAACAGGTGATCGAATGGCAACCGGAGCTGTTGATCACCTCAACCTATGGGGAGCCTGGCGCCTCACGCGCCGAACAGCTGGTCCACCACCCGGCGCTGAAAAGCATCATGAAAGAGCGCCCCAGCCTGGAGATTCCCTATAAGTACTGGATCTGTCCCGGCCCGATGCTGGCGGAAGCTGTCACCCTGTTGCGTAACGCCCACCAAGAGGTTCCTTGATGGTCAACCTCCAACAACGGCGCCTGATCCTGATACTCTGCCTGATGCTGGCCTGCGCAGCTCTGCTGTCACTACTCACCGGCAGTACCAGTCTGCCCCTCTATGCAGCGCTGCAACAGAGCTTCTCGGATGTGGACGGCGTGTATGGGATCATCCTGACCGAGCTTCGCATACCCAGAACCCTGGTGGCCATGGTCGCCGGCGCCTCTTTGGGTCTCAGCGGTGCGGTGATGCAGTCCCTGCTGCGCAATCCCCTGGCCAGCCCGGGCCTGGTGGGCAGCGCCAGCGGCGCGGCGTTGGGGGCAGTCACCGCCCTCTATTTCGGGCTCAGCGCGAGTTTCAGTCTGGCCCTGCCACTGGGTGGCATTGGCGGCGCACTGCTCGCCACCCTGACTGCCTACCTGCTGGCCGGCCGGGAAGCAGGCCCTCTGACCCTGATTCTCGCCGGGGTGGCAGTCAATGCCTTTGCCCTGGCCATGGTCTCACTGCTGCTTAACCTGGCGCCCAGCCCCTATGCGGTGCAGGAGATTGCGCTCTGGATGCTGGGTTCACTGGCCAACATCAGCCGCAATGAGCTCTGGGTGATGCTGCCGGGCACCCTGATCGGCTGGTTGCTGGTGTGGCGTCGGGGCCATGATCTGGACCTGCTCACCCTGGGAGAGGAGACCGCCGGTTCCATGGGGGTGGCGCTGGAAAAACTGCGCTGGCGGTTGTTCATCGCCATCGGCCTGATTGTCGGCTCAGCAATATCGGTTACCGGCTCGATCGGCTTCATCGGCCTGATGATCCCCCATATCCTGAGACCGCTGGTCGGTCACCAACCCAGCCGACTGCTGATTCCCAGTGCCCTGGGAGGCGCCCTGTTGCTGCTGCTGGCAGACATCGGGGTGCGCACCATACCACTGGACACGGAGATCAAAGTGGGCGTCATCACCTCGCTGCTGGGCGCACCGTTCTTTCTCTGGCTGATTCTCAAGCAGCGCAGGAGCGGATCATGAGTCATCTGATCGGCAGAGGCCTCGGCTTCAAGAGAGAGGGTCGGTCGATTCTGCAACAGATCGATCTGCACATCGAAGCGGGCGAGATGCTCGGTCTGATCGGTCCCAACGGGGCCGGCAAGAGCTCCCTGTTGCGCCTGCTGGCCGGTGTTAGTGCAGCAGACACAGGCACACTGACACTGGCCGGCAAACCGGTCAGTCAGCTCACGCCCAAGTCCCGTGCGCAACAGATCGCCTACCTGCCGCAGCTGACCGAGATCGCCTGGCCGATGAGCGTGGAGCGCTTGGTCTCACTGGGACGTCTGCCCCACCTGGAGGATTGGCAACAGGCCACCCCGGAGGATGAAGCGGCGATCGAAAAAGTCATCCACCAGACCGATCTGACAGCCTTCAGGAACCGTCCCTACAACACCCTTTCCGGTGGCGAACAGGCAAGAGTCCAGCTGGCCCGGGCCCTGGTGACCGAAGCGGACATCCTGCTCGCGGATGAGCCGGTATCCGCACTCGATCCAGCCCACCAACTCGATGTGATGGCACTGCTGCAGGCCTATGTACAGGCGGGCCACGGGGTAATCATCGTGCTGCACGACCTGGCCCTGGCCGCCCACTACTGCAACAGACTGCAGCTACTCCACCAGGGCAGAACCCTGGCCGAGGGTCAGGCCGAACAAGTGCTCACGGACCACCATCTTGAGGCTGCCTACGGGATCGCGATCAATCCGCCCGCAGCGCAATCCGGACATGGCTTCGCACTACCCTGGCGGCGCATTGAAGCCGATGAAAAAGAATCCTAGGGCAGCTTAGAGTGGATTGACAAATTCCCAGTCAGACTCAATGCTTGCGGAGTAAGTCAGTGTAATAAAACCAAGGGACTGATCATGTTACAACTGCTGCATCTACCCCTCTTCGTACCCACATTCATTGCCATATTGATAAGGCCTCTGAAGTTTTTCCGCAACTATCATCAACTGGTCATCAGCCGGGAGACCTCGTTCTGGGATATCAATGCAGAGCGTGACGATGATCCCTATCTGAGTCCGGTGAAATTTTCCGCCCTGGCGATTCTGCTCGGCAACCTGATCTTTCCACTGATACTGCAACTTGGGGTCGAGGTCGGTGCGGTCAGCCCCCACTACGCCGCTTTTGCAGACTGGGCTGAAAAGGAGGGACACCTGAACCCCTTCAGCCCGACCGGTATCGGGATCATCGATGACCTGATCCGTGAGGTCATTGTACTGGCGATGTTTTACGCGCTTGGTCATCTGATTGCGCTACTCTCGGCAAAGCGCATAGCGGCCCGGTTTGCCGCCGGCTACTACTTCTACTGGAGCGCCTGGGGCTTACTCGGATCACTGGTCTCATTTGTGTTGATCATAATCAGCCTGATCGTGCCGCTTTATGGGACAGGGTTGCCACAGATACTCGAGACTCTGATCAGCATAGCCAGCCTGTTGATGTTCTTTCTCTTCCCCATACTCTTCTGGCCCAGGTTCATCGAGATAAGCCGTTTGCGCTGCGCAATGGCACTGATTGGCGGCCTGCTCATCTGGATCGCTCTGATCGCCATGCTTGCTCCGATGATCGTCGACATGCCCGATTTTGCTACCATCCACTGATCTTTCTTTTCTGCGCGAGGATAGGGATTCCTCAATCGCATCTTGACGACTCACAGGTGTGGTTGGAGAATCCGGATATTGCCAGTCTCGAAAGCTAAAAAAAGGTACACAGGGATATGTGTGCACGATTGCCGCAACGCCAGAGATGCGCTGCGAATAATAACAAGGAGGTCTTATCCATGCAGATCAAAGTCAGCTGTTATGCCCTGATCACAATTGCCGCACTATCCATTACGACGCTTCAATCCCATGCCCGAAACTGCATCAAAGGCAAGCCCTGCGGTAATGGCTGTATCGCCAAGCAGAAAACCTGCCGGATCGATAATCCGGCCATCGTAAAGCCCAGCAGTCAAACCAACAGATCGGTGATCAGACGAACGGTCTTAAGGCTGCCGAAGGTATATCAGATCGTTACTGAAGAGGCCTATGCCAGAGAGGCACCGGACTCTGCGGTCTCAACAGGCTACTATAAGCAGGGACAGAGAGTTTTTGTCTACAAAACCTCACACGGATGGGCGCGCATCTCCAATATGCAACCCGAGGAGTGGCTGGAACTGGATAAGTTGCAGCCAGTCGATGGCAAAGCCGACTAGGCCCTATTATGCAAAGCAACTATCGATACGCCACTGCTAAGCCAACTCACTACCAGGCGATCATCTCCCTGATCAAAAGCCCGCAGGAGCTGTTCCTGATCTATCCCGCAGCAGACTGGCCCTTCGACATAAAACAATTGGAAAAACTGGCCACAGAGCGAAGTGACCTGACCGTGGTACTGGATGGTGATCTGGTCATCGGTTTTGCCGATCTCTACAGCAACCTTTCGGGCAGCAAGAGGTTCGTCGGAAATGTTGTCGTTTCCCAAGACTACCGGGGCAAGGGAATCGGCAGAGCGTTGGTGCGTTACATGTGTGATCGGGTATTCGAGCGCTATGCCAATGAAGTCCATATCACGGTTTTCAACCACAATCTTCCGGCATTGACCCTGTATGCATCAATGGGTTTCAAACCGTATGATATGGAGTTACGCAAGATGCCTTCTGGTGGACGGGCGATGGCGATCCATATGCAGCTCAACCGAAGAGGCTGGCAAAGCTAACCCAACAGTTGAATAGAGGCAATCCAGGTAACGATCGTCAAAAATATGCAACAAGAGATGGAACAGCAGTCAGCCTGGATAAGACTCACCCATCCGGCCTGCACCGGACAAATCGGATTCACCGCCAACCTGCTGCTCGGCTGGCGGTGGCCCCTGCTCGAAGCAAACAGGGGCTCTTTAAGATCAATCCTCACCCCGGATGAATGAAACCCGATTACGCATCGCTGCATAGTAGACCACCGGAATGACCACCAGCGTCAACACGGTGGAGACGAACAGACCGAAGATCAACGACACCGCCAATCCACTGAAGATCGGATCATCCAGAATGAAGAATCCTCCGGCCATGGCGGCCACCGCCGTCAGCGCGATGGGTTTGGCTCGAACCGCCGCTGAGTTGACCACTGCCTGCTCCAACTCCATACCCTCACGCACCTGCTGATTGACGAAATCCACCAACAGGATCGAGTTTCGGACAATGATACCGGCCAGCGCGATCATGCCGATCATCGAGGTGGCGGTGAACTGGGCGCCCAGCAAGGCATGCCCCGGCATGATGCCGATCACCGTCAATGGAATCGGCGCCATGATCACCAGCGGCACCAGATAGGAGCGAAACTGAGCCACCACCAACAGATAGATCATCAACAGACCCACGGAGTAGGCGATTCCCATGTCGCGGAATGTCTCATAGGTGATCTGCCACTCCCCGTCCCACTTCAGACTGTAGGCGTAGGGATTCTCCGGTTGCTGCAGAAACCACTGCTCGATCTTACCCTGCTTCAACTGGCCGGAGATGTCGAACAGACCATACAGGGGGCTGTCCGTCTCACCCGCCATATCGCCGGTGACATAGACAACCGGCAGCAGGTCCTTATGCTGAATCGAGTACTCCCTGACCCGGGGAATAACCTGCACAATTTCCGATAGCGGCACCATCTCACCGCTCTGGGAGCGAACCCTGAGGGCCAGCACCTGATCGAGATCCGCCTTGTCCGCCTCGGCATATTCGATACGGATCGGCACAGCGTATTTCAGATTCTCTCCATGCAGATAGCTGGCATCCTCACCACTCAACACGGTGGAGAGGGCTTCGGCTACCGTGCTCTGAGCCACTCCCAGCCGGGAGGCCTTGGCCCGATCGACCCGTACCACAAACTTCGCAGATGGATACTCCACACTGTCATCCACATCGATGATGTCCGGTGTGTTCTCGAATACCTGGCGTATCTCCCAGGCTGCCTCGGTCTGACCCTCATAGTTGAGGCCATAGACTTCAGCCACCAGTGGTGCCATCACCGGCGGCCCCGGCGGTACTTCCACCACCTTCACATTGCCGTTGTACTCCTTGGCGATGGCCTGCAAAGGCCCCCTAACTGCCAGTGCGATCTCGTGGCTCTTGCGATCCCGGTGCTGCTTATCCACCAGATTGACCTGGATGTCACCAAGATGCGCCCCTTCACGCAGATAGTATTGACGCACCAGACCGTTGAAACCGATCGGTGAGGCGGTACCGGAGTAGACCTGGTAGTCGGTCACCTCCGCGATGTCACTCAGATAGTCACCCAGTTCATCCAGCACCCGGGTGGTCTGCTCAAGGCTGGTTCCCTCCGGCATATCGAGCACCACCTGGAACTCGGACTTGTTGTCGAAGGGCAGCATCTTCAACACCACAGACTTGGTCGCCACCAGCGAGAGGGAGAGCACGATCAGCAACAGGATCGATCCCAACAGCATCCAGCGCATGCGATTGCCCCGGCTACCCGCCAAAAACGGCGTCATGACGGTGCTGAAAAAGGAACTCAGACCGGAGGACGACTCGCCCTCGGCATGCCCGGCAATCTGCTCGACCCGGCTCGCCAGGACCCGATTGGTCAACCAGGGGGTAAAGACAAACGCTACCACCAGCGAGATCAGCATCCCGGTACTGGCATTGATCGGAATCGGGCTCATATAGGGACCCATCAACCCGGTGACAAAGGCCATCGGCAGCAACGCTGCGATGACTGTAAAGGTCGCCAGGATGGTCGGCCCGCCAACCTCGTCCACCGCCTTTGGAATGGCTTCCAGCAGATTTTTCGCCCCAAGATGGAGATGCCGGTGAATATTCTCCACCACCACAATGGCATCATCCACCAGTATGCCGATGGAGAAGATCAGTGCAAACAGAGAGACCCGGTTGAGCGTAAAGCCCCAGGCCCATGAGGCGAACAGGGTGATCGCCAGGGTCACCACTACCGCAGCGCCGACAATAAAGGCCTCCCGCCAGCCGATGGCCAACATCACCAGCACCACCACCGAGAGGGTGGCGAAGACCAGCTTGGTGATCAGCTTGTTGGCTTTCGCCTCGGCTGTTTCACCATAGTTGCGGGTAATGGTCGCCTGCACGCCTTCCGGTATGAACACGCCCTGCAGCTGGTCGAACCGTTTGATCACGGACTTGGCGATATCCACCGCATTGGTGCCGGGCTTTTTGGCCACCGCAATGGTTACCGCCGGGAACTTGCCCCCATCGGGCAGCCCTTTGATATCACCCTGCGGCCCAACCCCCATCCAGACATATTGACTGGGCAGATCGGGCTTATGGGTTACCTGAGCCACATCCTGCAGGTAGATCGCCTTGCCGTCGCGCACTCCCACCACCAGGCTGCCGATCTCATCGGCCGAGGTGAGAAAAGTCCCCGCCTGAACCAGCAGTTCTCGGTTGTCCGCCGTGACGCTGATGTTGTCCCGGATGTGGTTACCCGATTGCAGTGCCCGGCGAAGATCGGTCAGATCGATGCCATGCCCCGCCAGGGACTGGGGATCCAACACCACATGCACTACCCGGTCCGGTGTACCGATCGTGTAGATGTCCCGGGTTCCGGGAACCCGTTTCAACTCCGATTCGATGGCATGCGCCACCTGACTCAGCTCATAGGCGCCCACATCCGGATCTTCAGACCAGAGGGTGGCGGTGACAATCGGCACATCGTCGATGCCTTTCGGCTTGATGATCGGCTGCCCGACACCCAGCCCCTGGGGCAGCCAGTCCTGATTCGCGTAGACCTTGCTGAACAGGCGAACGATGGCGTCCTCCCGGTCCTCACCCACCAGATACTGCACCGTCAAAACAGCCATACCGGGCCTGGAGGTGGAGTAGACATGTTTGATGCCATCGATCTCCGATAACACCTGCTCCGCCGGGGTGGCAACCAGATGTTCGATCTCGGTGGCGGTGGCGCCGGGAAAGGGGATGAAGATATTGGCAAAGGTGACATTGATCTGCGGCTCCTCCTCACGGGGAGTGATCAATACCGCGAAGAGGCCGAGCAACAGACCTACCAGTGCCAGCAAGGGAGTGATTTCAGTGACCAGAAACTGCTTGGCCACAGCACCTGAGATACCCAGCCTACTCATTGTCTCACTCCGCCAGTTGCTGTTTCAGCTCGGTGGCTGCGGCCACCGGATCCAGAATAACCTGCTCTCCGGCAGAGAGTCCGGCAATCACTGAGAGCGCATCTTCAGAGACCGGATGACCGGCCCGGATATGGCGGAAGTGGACCCGCCCGTCCGAACCCAGCACATAGACCGCAGTGACCTCGGAGCGGTAGACCACCGCTTCCCGGGGCACCACCAACTCCTGCTTGACCCCGGTGATGAAGGCGGTTTTGACAAACATACCAGGGAACAGGTCCTTAACCCCCTCCGGAAGATCGACCCGCACCTGAAAGGTGCTGCTGCTCTGATCGGCAAACGGAAATATCGTCAGTTTCACACCTTCGATCGATTCACCGGATGAGAGCAGTACCCGCGCTTTCCCCTGCTGGCGGATCACCGGCACCAGACTCTGCGGCAGATCCACGATTACTCTGAGTTGATCCAATGAGGTACCGCTCATCAGCTTCTGACCCGGTGAGGCGATCTCACCCACCTCCACATGACGATGGGTGACGATGCCACTGTAGGGCGCTTTGACACGGGTATATTCGAATTGCTCGGTGGCCTGGGCCAGTCTGGCATCCGCCGCCTCTTTGCGCGCTTTGGCGGATTTCAGTGCCGCCGTTGCCTTATCCAACTGGGACTGAGAGGCGAGCTTGCGTCCGAACAGATCTTTGGTGCGATTGAAATCGTCCAGCGCCTCCTGGCGACGGGCTTTCGCCTCTTTCAGGTCGGCCCGGGCCTGGTCCAGACCGGCACGCTGTTCGGTATCCTTCAGCATCACCACCTCCTGGCCCTTCTCCACGTAGTCATCCACATCGAACAGGATCTGCTCCACCTGCCCTCGGGTCTGGGCGGAGAGGGTGGTCTGGTTGATCGCCTCGACCGTACCATCCAGCCAGAACTCTCTGGCGGTTTCCCGTTTTACCACCGCACCGGTCTCAAGGGCAGTGGAATCAGCGGGTAGATAGCCCGGAAGCAGCACCAAGCTGAGCAGTAAAGTTGCCAGAGAACGCCTCATTTAAGGACCCCCATTAGAATATTAGATTTTTCTTATATTACTGCTTCCAGCCATTTTTTCAACCGGACAGCTCGATTAATTGTGAAATCAAACACTATTTACGAGGCATCAGGAGAGACGCTTACCCTGCGAAATCAGTGCTGTTGGTGAGCCCTCAAATCAGCATCGCCCTCTGTTTTCGGGCTTACCAGGGGGTAAACGAGTTCATGAAATCCATCGGCCTGCCCATCTGGTTGATGTCACGACTCATGAATCCGGTATTGACCGTCATGGTGCGCATAGCCTGATTCATATCCGCAATATTGGCGGTCATCTGTCCGATATTCTGCTTCATACTGCCCACATCGACTGCCAACACCCCGATGTTGCCATTCATGGTGGCGATGTTCTGCTCCATGCTGTCAACCCGATCCACCAGAACGGTGATCTGTTCCGTCATGATTGAGATATTCTGGGAGAGCTGTTCCATGTTGTTTGCCATGGAATCCAGGTGTTCCTCCATGCGGGGATCCACCTGTTCCGTGAGGACACGCATGTCGGTGGTGACGTTGTAGATCAGATAGAAGCCCGACAACCCCAGAATGCCGACCACCACCAGCATGGGATAGATCATTCGCTCCCATCGCGACATGCTCTTGTCGAAATTCTTAAAAAAATTGGTCAGCGTGATCTCAAGCTTGACCATCGCTTTCTGTTCAGGCGACAGATTCTTGTATTCGGGGGAGAAGGTACGGGGATCTTTTTCAAACATAGAACTCTTCTGTTTTGTAATCAGGCTCTATCTACCTGATGGCCAAGCAGGCCAGACATCATTATTGTGCAGACCAATGCACCATATTAGGTCACGCTACTGACATTATAGGCATTGTAAGATTGCTGTCATTGAGGAATCAAAATATTACTCAAGAAATTGACACACTCAATCAAAGAAAATAATCATTTGCCTATCCAAAGCCTGATTAACCTTGGCAAGAGGCAGATAGTCTGCCATTTTGGCAGTAAAGTATGGAGCGAACAGAGACGAACCGGCTCGGCGGAGAGTAGATCGTATTCAGCCACTGTCGGTGCTTGAAGCGAGCTTTCCTCAGCCCACTGATATCTCAGAGTTACTGCTGTCAGTCTGGGGAGTGCGAGGCAACCGAATCTGGAAGGTTGTGCCTTTACCCACCTCGGATTGAACATCAATGGCGCCACCATGTTGCACCACGATGGTATGGTAGACCACATTCAATCCCTGGCCGATGCCCTTTCCCAGCGCCTTGGTGGTAAAGAATGGATCGAAAATCTTCGATTTCAGATCCTCAGGAATTCCGCCACCGGTATCACTGACCTCGATCACCACCCACTCATCCTCCTCAACGGTCCTGATGGTGATCCTGCCCTTCTGCGCCGGCTCTTCATCGCCGGCGGCTGCAGTGATGGCATCGACGGCGTTGACGATAACATTCAGCAATGCCTGATTCAGCTCCTGGGGAATGCAGGAGATCGACGGTATTCGGGGATCCAGTTCGGTAACGATCTCAGCATGGTATTTCCAGACATTGGTGGAGACATTGAGGGTACTGTCGATCGCCAGATTGATATCGGTCTCCACCTTCTCCTGAGCTTCCGGACCGGCAAACACCTTCATTGCGGAGACGATGGCAGCGATTTTATCCACCCCTTCCAGCGATTGATTGATCGCCCCGGGGATCTCTTCAAACAGATAATCAGGCTCGGTTTCAGACAACTGCTCCTCCAGCTTGGCGATCAAGGCCTGATCGACCTGGCCCTGTTTCGCCGCCTGCAACAGGGCTTTATAGCCACCCGACAGGCTCTGCAGGTCGCTGCAGGCTTCCTGCAAAAAACGCGTATTGTCCCCAATATACTGAGTCGGCGTATTGATCTCGTGGGCGATGCCGGCAGAGAGCTGACCGACAGCGGCCATCTTTTCCGACTGCACCAGCTGTTGTCGGGTCTGATTCAGATCCTCGATCAACAGCGTCTGTCTATGGTTGATCTCCTCCAACTGCCTGGACCACTGCAACCGCTCGGTGATGTCATTGAAGAGAATGGTGTAGCCGGAAAACTTATGGCTGACATCGAGCATCTGCTCGATACGGATGTGGTAGGTCTTCTCACCATCCGGGGTCTGGTAGACCTTCTCAAGATCCAGCTGGCGATTGCCCTCGACCACCATCCGGGCCAGCTCTTGTTGCAACGCCGGAGGATCCAGGTCGGAGCGGCGTTCCGCATAGTAGCGGCTGCCTGGGGTGTTGGTACCAAGCAGTAGACGCCCTGCAGCATTGTTGTAGTTATCCACCTTGCCGTCTATGTCACACAGAATCACCGGCGAGGAGAGGCTTTCGAAGAGCGTCAGATACTTGTTCTTCTCATTGGTAAGATGCAGGTTGCTGTCACTCAGATCTTTGATCTGCGACTCACTGTCGGCACCGCACCACTCACTGCAATAGGCCAACTCGATCCGGTCGTAGACTCGATTGATCAGCAGTTTGACAGTGGCCGGCTGTTGCAACCCGCCGATCGCTTCAACCAGGTCGAGATAGGCCTGTCGGTAATACTTCATCAGACCCAGAAACATCGACAGATTGACCCCTCTGGCCCGGTGACGCTGTGCCTCAACCACTCCAAACTCTGTGCTGGAGTCCGAGGAAAAATCCTCATCCGGCCCCAGTTCGGGCACCTGATCACTCTGCTCCAGGGTAGCGATTATGGATTGGCTCAATCCATCGATGGAGCGCCGCCAGGCCTCTTTGAGCGTGGAAGTGTATTTGGTGTAGTGCTGTCGCTCAGCATACTTGAGGATCAGCTCGATGAGTTTGTCTTCACTGGAAAGCAGGCATTCTTTAAGTACATCCTTGTCATGTCTCTCGATGCGCATGACTAAAATGTCCCCTTTGACAAATCCAAGGTATCACAACAAAGGTTAGCGGCGGAGTAAGGGGGCACTTGAGAGGAACCGGTCTAGCCGGCGCCATCCAGTGGCATAAAATTCCCGAAATAACCCGGCGACCTGACGCTCCACCGATATCAGGCAAACAGAGTCATATCCGCAGGAATAGCGGGAATCGGGTCCCGGGTCTACAGAATCGGAACGGAATTCTTATTTTTCTTCCGTCGCAGCCGCAGCTGACTCTTTGGCGCTGCCCGACTCCGCCGATTCAGCCTGCTCCTGCTGTTTACCCTTTTCGTGGGCTCCCGGCTTGCCCTTGGCCTCTTTGAAAGAGTCGCTGACTCCCTCGATCACCCCGTTCACAAATCCACCGACGTCGAATGCCACTGAGGAGACTGAATAGAGTGACAAAGGAATGGCTAATAATGTAGTAAGGAGTAATTTTTTCATAATAATCGATCGCTGTTTTGGGATTCCGCGCCAGATCCTCTCCGCTGCAAAATCCGATTTCTAGTATCCACCCGGTAAGGATCACATCCTTTGATCAGCGCCATAGACTCCGGCCGGCCAACTCCCTGACGATTGAAATTCTCTTACCTGTCGATGGTTGGTGTCAACTCGGCCAGCCTCTGAATAAGCCATCAGGCTGTCAGCTGGTTTTGCTTTCGCTTGACCTGTTTAGCACCTCTGGTAATGTCTCCTGCAGAGAATAAATAATTTTAGCACCTTGTCATATTTCCGAACTGCCATTTGTGCAACGGGATACAACGACCTGGTACTCCCTGGTGTTCGCCGATCTGCAGACAACAGGACCGAACAAACATCAGGTTTTTAACGCCGAGGTTCACAAGTACCATGAAGTACAAAGACTTGCGTGATTTCCTTCAACAGCTGGAATCCCGTGGATTACTCAAACGCATCCACAACGAGGTTGATCCCAATCTTGAAATCACGGAAATCTGCGACCGCACCCTGCGCCGGGGTGGCCCGGCACTGCTGTTCGAGAAGGTTAAAGGCTCTGCCTATCCATTACTGGGTAATCTGTTCGGTACAACGGAACGGGTTGCCATGGGCATGGGTGAGGAGCAGGTGGAGGCGTTGCGGGATGTGGGCAGGCTACTCGCCTACCTGAAAGAACCTGAGCCGCCCAAGGGTATGAAGGATGCCTGGGACAAGCTGCCGGTATTCCGCAAAGTCCTCGACATGGCGCCCAAGGAGCTGCGCAATGCCCCCTGCCAGGCAGTCTGCCAGGAGGGCGCCGATGTGGACCTCAACCAATTACCGATTCAGACCTGCTGGCCAGAGGATGCGGCGCCACTGATCACCTGGGGCCTGGTGATCACCCGGGGACCGAACAAGAGCCGCCAGAACCTGGGCATCTACCGCATGCAGCAGCTCGGACCGGATCGCCTGATCATGCGCTGGCTCGCCCATCGGGGTGGTGCGCTGGACTATCGGGAGTGGCAGGAGACCAATCCTGGAGAGCCTTTTCCGATCAGTGTCGCTCTGGGCGCCGATCCGGCGACCATTCTTGCGGCTGTTACTCCGGTGCCTGACACCCTTTCAGAGTACGCCTTCGCCGGACTGCTGCGCGGCAGCCGCACTGAAGTGGTCAAGTCCATCGGCTCCGATCTACAGGTCCCCGCATCGGCCGAGTTTGTCCTCGAGGGCCATCTGCACCCCGGCGAAACCGCCGAAGAGGGCCCCTATGGGGACCATACCGGCTACTACAACGAGGTGGAGACCTTTCCGGTATTCCGGGTCGATCGAATCACCCGCCGGGAAGCACCCATCTATCACAGCACCTACACCGGTCGGCCACCGGACGAACCGGCCGTGCTCGGCGTCGCCCTGAATGAGGTCTTCGTACCGATATTGCAGAAGCAGTTCCCGGAGATCGTCGACTTCTACCTGCCGCCCGAAGGCTGCTCCTACCGGTTGGCGGTTGTGAGCATGAAAAAGCAGTACCCGGGACACGCCAAGCGGGTGATGATGGGCGTCTGGTCGTTTCTGCGTCAATTCATGTATACCAAATTCGTCATCGTGGTGGATGAGGATGTGAACACCCGGGATTGGCAGGATGTGATCTGGGCCATGACCACCCGCATGGATCCCGTACGGGATACCACCATGATCGAAAACACCCCCATCGATTATTTGGATTTTGCCTCGCCGGTATCGGGCCTCGGCTCAAAGATCGGTTTCGACGCCACCAACAAGCTGCCCGGGGAGACCAACCGGGAGTGGGGCAAACCGATCGTCATGAGCGACGAGGTCAAACAGCGTGTCGATGAGATTTGGGATCAGCTCGGGATCGACTAAACTACCTTTAACCTGGAGCAGTGGGAGTAACCGCCCTCACTAAGAAAAACACCTAGAGGACAGGAAAACAGTAATGCGCACAATCATGTTGATGAACGCCAAAGGGGGTTGTGGCAAAACCACCATCGCCACCAATCTTGCCACTTGGTATGCCGATGAAGGAAAAAAAGTAGCACTGGCTGACTTTGATCCACAGAAATCGACCATAGACTGGCTTGAAGCGAGAAAGGACTACGAGGGGATTCCGGATATCGAAGCCATCGACGCGCTCGCCGGCCCGATCAAACCAGCCAAAGGCACCGACATACTGATCATGGATGCACCGGCCGGTGTGCACGGCAAGGCCATCAACAAAATGTTACTGCGGGTCGATACGCTGGTACTGCCGGTATTGCCATCGCCGATCGACATGCGCGCCTGCAACCGCTTTCTCACCGAACTGCTGGAGAGCGGCCGGGTCTCCAAGCACCAGACCCGTATCGGCATCGTCGCCAACCGGGTCAAAGAGAACACCCGTATCTATCACGACCTGGAGTCCTATCTGGGCCATCTGAAAATACCCTTCATCACCCATTTCCGCGAGAGCCAGAACTACATCCGTTCGGCGGAACGGGGACTGGCCCTGTTCGAACTGGCCCCCAGCCAGGTCTACAAGGATGTGATTCTCTGGGATCCGTTGTTCAAGTGGCTGAAGGCCTGAATTCTCGCCGCCAATGGACGCGAATCACCGCAAACAGCCGCGAATGTTGATAGTTCAGTCGACTGCCATCTTTTGAAGTTAAGTATGCACAATTAAATTGGCGTTAATTCGCGGTGATTCGCGTCCATTGGCGGCTGAAAAGCTACTCAAAACAGGCCGGCAGTCCCTGTTCCAACTCCGGGTAGCGCAACACCACGCCCAGCTCTTCAAGCAGTTTGCGATTGCTTAACCGGCGGGACTCCGCCAGATAGGAGAGCATCCCCGGGGAGAGCTGCTGCCTCGCCTCCTGCATGGAGATCTGCGGCGCTCTAGGCAGCTCAAGATAGTCCGCCACCCGATCGAAATAGCGGGTCATGCTTTCCGGTCGACCATCACAAACATTGAAGATCGCTCCGTCCTGGCCTCTCTCCATTGCCGCGGCGGCAATCTCCACCAGATCCAGGGAGTGGATATGGTTGGTAATCGGTGCATCCGCTTCCGCCACCATCGGCAAGCCTTTGCGTAGTCGCTCAAGCGGTAATTTTCCCGGCCCATAGATGCCGGCGACCCGCAAAATCACCAGAGGTACACCACGCTGCCGACACCAACCCTGCCATTGCTGTTCAGCATCCAAACGCCGCTTTGCCCGGTCGACAGTCGGGCGTGGCTGCCGGGTCTCATCCACCCACTCCCCCTGACAATCCCCATACACACCGCTGGTGCTCAGATAGACCACTTTTTGCGGTGTGTCTGGTTGATCGAGCAGTGCAATCAAGCGGCGAACCCGACCATCCTCAACCCCGCTTGCCGGAGGGGGTGCAAAATAGAAGAGTGACTCCCCAGCCAATGAAGGGGGCTGCAGCGATCTCCGATCAAGATCCATTTGCAGCGCCCGGATAGCCTGCTGCTTCAATCGTTCGACACTCGCGTCGCTGGCAACCCAGCCGGTCACGTCGCGCGCTGATTTTTGATAGGCCAACGCCAGTCGAGTACCGATATCGCCACAACCAATGATGGTCACACCCATAACCCAAAGGACTCCCGGTTTAATTCCTGAGCAAAATAGGCGAGAATTCCGCCTTAATTAATTTTTGGTGTCGCCGTATCGATGGCATCACCTATTGTCCAGACACTTCAATCGGTAGAGTAGCTCATGTCCCACAAAGTGCAGGTTGAACCCAGCGGCCACCAGTTTACCGTGGAGGAGAATGAAACAATCCTCGACGCGGCCATCAGACAGGGGGTCAATCTACCCTATGGCTGCCGCAACGGCTTTTGTGGTGACTGCCGGGCTGCTCTGTCACAGGGTGAAATAAACTATCCCAACGGTCAACCACCGGTGATGAGCGACAATGAGACCGACGTCTGCTACACCTGCCAGGCGGCCGCCAGTTCCGATCTCACCATCGGTGTTGCCGAGGTCATCGCATCGAGCGATATCCAGACCAGGATCATGCCCTGCAAGATCGACAGCATCGATCGCCTCAACGACGATGTGATACGACTCAAATTGAAACTCCCCGAGGGTGAGCGACTGCAGTTTCTGGCCGGTCAGTATCTCAATTTCATCCTCAATGACGGCAGTAAACGTGCCTTCTCCATCGCCAATGCACCCCACGATGATGAATATATCGAACTGCACGTAAGACACGTCACCGGTGGTGCCTTCACCGACCAGCTGTTCAACGGCATGCAGGAGAAGACCATCCTACGCATCGAGGCGCCTCTCGGCAGCTACTATCTGCGCGAGGAGTCAGACAGGCCGATCATCCTGATGGGTGGCGGAACCGGATTTGCCCCACTGAAGGGTATCATCGAACACGCCTTTCAGATCGGCGTAAACCGTCCCATGCATCTCTACTGGGGAGTCCGTTCCCGCGACGATCTCTATCTGCCGGATCTACCCGAACAGTGGGCCGCCCAATACCCCAATTTCAGCTATACCCCTGTGCTCTCAGAACCGGATACGGATTGGCAAGGTAGATCCGGCTGGGTGCATGAAGCAGTGATCGAAAACTATCCCGACCTGAGTGCCCATGAAGTCTATATGAGTGGACCGCCACCGATGATCCAAGCGGGTAAGGATGCCTTTCTCGCCCACGGCCTCTCGGACGAAAAACTCTATTCAGATTCGTTTGAGTATGGAGCGGCGGCTGCGACGGCCACAAGCGGCTGATCCCCGCATACATCTGAGAGATCAGTAACTACAGCTTAACTCTCCGTCGGAAGGTCGGCGATGGAATCGTCATATACCACAACTCTGTTTCGACCGGTTCGCTTTGCCTGATAGAGCGCCTGATCTGCCCTGATCAGAATCTCATGGTAGCTCTTGTCATCGGGCTCGATGGTACTGACCCCGATACTGATGGTGACTGGAATTCTCACGTGCTCATTCTCATAGGCATTGTCAGCAACCAGTGTGCAGATCCTCGAGGCGAGGAACTTTGCGCCTTTCTCATGGGTTTCGGGTAACAGCATGAGAAACTCCTCACCCCCATAGCGGAACAGAATATCCTGCCCCCGGGTCACTTTTGCCAGGATCTCCACCACATGCCGCAATACCTCATCCCCCATGGTGTGGTTATGGGTGTCGTTGATTGCTTTGAAATGGTCCAGATCGAGCATCATCACCGACAGTTCCCGATCGAACCGTTCGGCACGGCGAAACTCCCGATCACCAACCTTCTCCAGCTCCCGCCGGTTGGAGAGCCCGGTCAGGGCATCGGTGGTGGCAAACTGTTTGAGCTGCCGGTAGGCGATTTTTTTCTGCACCGAATTTCTGGCGAAAGAGAGACTGATCAAGGCGGTGACAAAGAACAGCAACAGATAGGTAACCGCAGCCACCACGAGACGTTTTAACGTCAGCTCCTCGATCTTGTCCTTGGATATATGGGAGAGATAGATCCAGTGGCGCTCGCCCACCCGACGCTCCCTGGGGCTATCGAGCTGGCTGAATTCGATATTTTCCAGGGTGCCCTGTTTACTCATATCCATCGGATAGGTTTTCTGGAACACAAACAGACCTTGATCGGAAAAAAACGAGCCCTTGTCACTGGTCTCCATGGCATGCCAGACATCCGGATGGTCATCCTTGAAGGTCTCTTCACGACCGTACATAAATCCCCACAGCTCCTCTTCCGGCTTGCCCAGCAACCAGTAGCCTTCACTGTTGAGCATCACCGCCTGACCAAGCCTTGAGATAAAGATATCTTCAATCCGCTGCAACAGCTCTTGCGGATCGTAGTTGATAATCAATACACCACGCTTCTCCCCGTAACCATCCACCACCGGGGTCGCAAACCGGATGGTTGGCCTGATCGGCTGCTCGATGACACCCTTCTCCACATTCAGGTCAAGTGGGGATATATAGATCGCCCCCTGATCGAGCTCAATGGACTCCCTGAAATAGTAGCGCGCTCCTTTATCCTGCAGCTCGGCACGCGGCACGATCTCCTGTTCACCCCCTATATTGTTGATTCGGATGACCTCCATACCCTGGTCATCCAGAAAACGTATCTGCATATACTTCGGCTTTCGGCGGGCAAACAGGGAAAATTCCCTGGCCACTCGGACCCAGTTTTTCAGATTCCCTTCGTGCAGATAGCTCCTCAGCACCTCCCCCTCTGCCAGCACGAACAGATCGGAAAGTTTCTGCACAAAGATCAAAGAGGTGAGCTGACTGGCATTACTCAGCGCCGCCTCTTCACGGATCAACGCCGTTTGCAGCTCATATTTCTGGGTCTGGTTGGAAAAGGCGTAGAAGATGCCGGCCAAAACGATCGACACCGGGATGAACAACCAGAGGAAACTGACCAGCAACTCGCGCCGCTCAGAGAACTCGCCCTGAACCTCTGCATCAGCATCAGCCTCTACCGAATGAGACCTCAAATCGGGGCCGGAGGAGTCATTCACGTTTGCGATCTTTCCAGGTCATCGTAGTACTTTTTTCTTCATCCGCCTCCATGCGGGAGACGTAGTCTGCCAACGCCTGGAGATCCCGCTCCTTAAAATCGCGAATCATTTTCATCATCTGCTTGTTGGCATTTCTGCGTTTGCCATTCTGGATCCACTTCAGTTGACGCAGCAGATAGTGATAGTGCTGTCCCTGAATCAGGGGATAGGCCTTCTGCGCATCACCCTCGCCCCGCTTGCCATGACACTCGGTACAGTTATCCCGGTAGAGACGCTCGCCATACTCCAGATCCTCACCGGGCCCCTTGCCGGTTGCGCGGGTCATCTTCAGGGCCTCGATATAGACCGCCACATCGGCGATGGCCTGAACACCACCGATCTCTTCAGGAATCGCGAACGGATACATTGAGGGATTGTCACGGTTGTTGGCGCGGATATCGGCCATCTGCTTGATCACCACACTGCGATGTTGTCCGGCAATCTGTGGATAGGCACCGTTGGGGGTTCCCCAACCTTCCGGCATATGACAGACGGCACAGCTTTCATAGATCTCCTGCCCCCGACGATGATCGCCTTCGAGCAGCAGTGCCGCAGCACTTTCATCTTCATCATCTGAGGCGTTCCAGCCGGCGAAGCTGGAGAAACTGATAGTGGCGGCCAGGTAAGCAGAGAGTAAAGCCGGCAGCGGAATAGAGTGAGTCAATTTTGACAATGCCCTCGGGGACGTTACTCGTTAAAAACTGACAACTCCATTTGCGTGATATCGGGTTTATTACCTGCTTAAACAGCAGGATCAGATCCTAATACTAACCCATAAAACCCTACAATTCATAGAACTATAGGTTTACAAAAGTTTACACATTTTCCACCAGGGAGGGAGGCTGGATAGGCTCCGAACTCTGGCTCAGCGCAGGTCGCGCACTGATTGGCGGCAGCGATCTTTGCGACTCCTCGTGTGCCAGGCCAAGCCCGGAACGAAAACACTGCATCGCCTTGTCCGTCTCACCCAGGCGCTCCAGCAGCACTCCCAACTGCTGATAGGACTCGGCGGTTGGCGCAATGCCAATACTCGCCTCGAGATAGCTGCGACCCTTACCCCAGAGTTTATTCTGCAGGGAGAGTCTGGCCAGGGTAAGCAGCAGGATTGGATCCTCGGGATGCTGCTTTAACCAGCCCTCTGCCGTGGCGAGCTGTTGAGAGGCATCTGCCAGCTCGATCTGACCATACAGGGCAACCAGTTCGCCAGACCACTCACGCTGGATTGAGCTGACGATCAACGGCTCCACCCTGGATCCGGCATCCAGCGCCATCATGTAACGGGAGTAGTCGAGCAGCATCGATTGCTGCTGGCGTACCGCCTTGGGAATGATCTGCCAATAGCTCACCAGTGTACTCAACTGGCTTGACTCCTGTTTCAGGCGCTCACCATAGACACGCCGCTCCAGGCTCTGAAACTCCTGCTCATTGATCACCCGGCGACGCTTCAGCTCAGGCAGCATCTCCTCCAGCTTTTGCCACTCTCCCAGATTTTCATAGAGCTTTTTCAGCAGCGTCATCACGTAGCTGTGTTTTGGGGAGAGGGAGCGTACATGCATCAGGGTTGCCAGCGCCTGCTCATATTGCTGATGAGCCAGCTGCAATTCAGCCTGGGTCAGGCCGACCGCCACATCGGCGGAGGGCATACTCTCATGGGCCAGGTGCAGGTAGTCATCGCGCCGCTCATGTTCACCCTGCAGCTGTGCGGCTCTGGCTGCCGCAAGATAGTTCAACAGAGGCGTCTCCGACTGGGTTGCGAAGCGAGTCAGATGCCGCTCCGCCACTTTCCAGCGACCCTCGGCCAACTCCACCAGCCCCCGGGTGAGGGCTTGCTGGGCTTTCAATACCCGTCGCCTCTGCCGCCAGCCGGCGATGCGCAGCGGCATACTCCAGACATGAATTGCACTTCGGATGATCATGTAGAGCACCACAAACAGGGCAACCGCTGCCAGCACGAACAGGGCCAGGCTACCCTCCACGGTCCATTGCCCGTAACCGATCAGCACATACCCGTTATCCTGCTTGACCCAGAGTGACAGCACGACCGCACCAAACAGAGCAATAAAGGCCGCAATCAGGATTCTCACTGTGCGCCTCCCTGATTCAGTTGCTGGCGCTGATTCTGCAGCACCCGCAGGGAAGCGGAGATATCCGGTAGCTGCGGGGCAATATCACGCGCTACCAAAGCCTCGAGCTGTCCTTTGAACCCGGAGACACCCGGATCTTCCATCAGAAAATACTCCTTCAACCACGCCTGCGCCCCGTCAAGACTGTCCTGGTAGAGGCCGGCATCCTGACCCATCAAGGCTGCCTTTGCGTTTTCCAGCTTCAGACGCAGATTCTGTATCAGAAAGTAGCGCTGCTCCGGTGGTAACATGGCGCTCACCGGACGATCATGGTGACGGATCACCATCATCGATTTGAAGCCCTGCCAGAGATCATCGACGATCTTTTCCAGCGCCAGACCCTCGCTGGCCACCGACTGATCTTCTGCAGCCGGCTTCTCATTCGCTATCAGGGCGATTCCCTCGTCATGCAGCGGCAGCCGCTCCACCTGATCCGCCAAGGCTGTCAGCTCAGCGCTGATGCCCGCCTGATCGACAATCGGCACCGCTTTCAGCTGGGTGATCTCACGCGCCAGTTGCTCGCGTACACCGGACCAGACCGGATCACCACTGGCACTGAGTCTCTCATCAGCGGACTTCAGGGCCTCCAGGGCGGTTGAAACATCACCCATCAAACTGACACGGTGATTCGCCACACGGATCAGATACTCCGCTTCGGCAACCCGCCATTGACCTTCCCGGCCACCCAGTTTGGTCTGTATCTCAGCCAGTGAGCGGTAGAGTTGGGTATCCTGTTTTTTGGCAGCCTCTTTGGCCTGTTTGACACGTTCTGACTGCTCAACCAGTGCCTGCTGCTGCTCGGTGATCTGCTGCTGTTGCTCGGCGAACGCCTGTTGGGACTGCATGAGACGCTCTGCAAACTGACTTTGCTGCTGATTCGCCTCCGCCAGATCGCGATTCATCTGCTCCAGGGTCGTCTTCATCTCAACCCAGTAGCGGTAGCCGAACACCAAACTGGCAATAACAGCCAACAACGCCAGACCCGCCAGAATAATAGGTAAGCGGGCAGTTTTGGATTGGCCTGATCCTGACTCCAACACCTCAACTTCAGCTTCGATCGCCTGATCAAAATCCTCGTCCATGTCAGATGATCTGTTATCACCTTGTTGTTGTTCGCTCATGAGTTTCTGAATACCTTCTGTTACCTCAATCAACCATCACACCACAGCGGCCGGAGCTACCCCACCCAGTGGCAGATTGCCTGCATAAGTGAACGGTCATCAGCACCGGAGGCTCTGATGATGGTGGTGAAGCCCAATCGCTGCGCCTCCTGTTCCATCCGTTCACTGATGACGACCAGCGGTGTCTGAGAGAGTTTTGGCCAACCCGCTTCACCGACGATCTCCACCAGATTCTGTAATATCTCTCTGCTGGTAGTGGTCACCAGTTGAACATTCTCATGCCAGCCAGCCAGCAGCGCCTCAGCATCGGGATCGGGATCGGGCCTCACCCGCCGATAGACCTCAGCATAACGCACTTTGGCACCTCTCGCCTGCAGCGTATCACCCAGCAGAGCCCGGCCCCCCTCGCCTCTGACGATGAGGATTTTCTGGCCATCCACCTGCTTCAGTTCCGCTAATGATAACAGTCCTTCGCTGTCGTAACCCCGATCAGGTATCAAATCCACACTTATCCCGGCCTGCTGCAGCTGTCGGGCAGTCGATGCGCCGACCGCACCGATACCCGCATCCGTTGCTGCATGCTCGGCCAGCAGTTTCAATCCAAAACGCACCGCATTGGGGCTGACAAAGATGATCCAGTCCCATTTCGATGCGAAAAGCTGTTGTGCCTGGGCGGGGTTGCGACAGGGCAGGATCTCGATCGCCGGCAGGCGCAGTGCACGCCCCTCGCACGCCTCGATCATCCGGACAAGCGGCTCGGACTGATGGGCCGCCCGGGTAACCAGAATACCGCAGCCCCTCAGATCACAGTCAGCCATGATTTCAGCGATCAGTTGCTGTTTTCATAGAGGGCCTGAAGAATCGAATCCGCACCCCAATCCAGCAGACGCTCAGCCAACCCGACGCCCATCGCTTCAGCCTCTTCCACGCTGCCTTCCACTTCACCACGGATGATCTTGCTGCCATCGGGTTCACCAACCAGGCCTCGCAGCCACAGATTTCCCGACTCCAGCATGGCATAGCCGGCAATCGGCACCTGACAGCCACCATTGAGCCGCTTATTCATCGCCCGCTCCGCCATCACACAGGCAGCGGTCTCCTGATGATGCAGAGGTGCAATCAGTTCATTGACCCGCTTGTCGTCGACCCGGCACTCGATGCCGACCGCGCCCTGACCGATCGCCGGCAGACTCTGCTCAGCGCCGATCAAGGCGGTAATCCGCGCTTCGAAGCCGAGACGGATCAGGCCGGCAGCAGCCAGAATGATTGCGTCATACTCCCCGTCATCGAGTTTACGCAGACGGGTATTCACATTGCCGCGCAGGGATTTGATCTTCAGGTCGGGGCGCTGCTCCGCCAACTGGGACTGACGCCGCAGACTGGAGGTACCGACGCAAGCCCCCTGGGGCAACTGATCCAGGTTCTGGTAGTTGTTCGATACGAACGCATCCCGCGGATCCTCACGGGACATGATCACAGCGAGATGCAGACCTGGCGGCAGCTCCACCGGCACATCCTTCATGGAATGTACCGCAATGTCCGCCTCATCGGCCATCAAGCCCTGCTCCAGCTCTTTGATGAACAGCCCTTTGCCACCAATCTTCGCCAAAGGTGTATCGAGAATCTTATCCCCCTGTGTACTCATCCCCAGCAGCTCAACCTGCAGCCCCGGATGGGCCTTTTTGAGCTCCGCAGCGACATGTTCCGCCTGCCACATGGCCAGGGGTGATTTACGGGTGGCGATTCGGATAGTTTGGGACATCAACGGAAGACCTCGAATGTTGCTGCCTGGCCGCTAACCGCCAAACAGTCGATATGTCATGAATAACAGGAAACTTGAATCAACCAGCGGCGGCCGTCTGGCAGCACTGCCGATCTCTATTCAGTGTTTCTCTAAGGATAATTAGGCGCCTATGCTAAAGCCTGCCGGGATTCGGCGCAATTCCATTAGCCTGTCAGGCCAGCTGTGGATTGAGCAGTGACTTGAACCTTGCAACTCAGCGCTTGGCTCACCGCGCGATGGTTCATGGCCTGCCTTTTCCGTAGTAATGGATCAAAGCCTCCAGCCCCGGCTCTCCATGATTGCGTAACAGACGCGCCAGCTGACGACTCATCTCCTCGTCTCCCTGGTTGATGCCGATCAGATAGTCACGAATCGTCCAGCGAAGATAATCCATCCAACCTCCAATCAGCAACGGCGCTCCTTTATTGCTCGGTTGCAAGCCGTCCCCATGACACTCCCGGCAGTAACGACGATGCAACTGTCGACCTCGATCCACCAGCTGCCACTTGGCATCCTGCTTGTTCACCCGATAGGGTTGCCGGCTGAAATAGTCGGCCATGATTTCAACCTGAGGTTTGTCGTAGGCGCCCATGATCCGGTCCATGATCGTGCCGAACCGACCACCGTAGCGATAGGCCGCCAGAACGTTGAGTAGATAGTCCCGCGGCAGACCGGCAATCGAGGGGATGGCGGGAGACTGGCTCTGTCCACCAGGACCATGACAGGAGAAGCAGGTTTGAACCAGCAGGGGAGGATAGCCGGCCTCATCAACGGGTTCGGCGATGGCTCCACCCTGCTGGGCAGAAACCGTAAGTGACCAGGCAACGGCCAGGCAGAAAAGAGCGGGGGTTTTCAATAGTCTCATGGGATCAACAGACAAGCGGTCACGACTTTTTATCGGCGCCCCGTATGATACGCCTTACTTCAGGCAGATGGCGTCGACTGATCTCCAATGTTTCATCACAACCCTGTAACACCGCCCGACTGCTGCCATCCACACCCTTCTCCAAACCGATCAGACTGCGCCTGACCACCAGGGCGTTGCGATGGATACGCAGCAGCCAGTCACTATAGCGCTCCTGCAACGCCTTCAGGCTCTCTTCCAGGAGTAATTCACCCTCCAGATGGCGCGCGATGACATATTTCGAGTCAGCCCGTAGATAGATCACCTGATCCAACGGAATGGTTGTCAGCCCGCCCCGGTAACTGGCCTTGAGCTTGGGCACGCCCTGACCTTCCGCAGCGGCATTGATCTGACTGCGGGTTACTCTCTGGCAACGCTGCAGCGCCTCCAGCAGACGGGCTCTGCGTACCGGCTTCAGCAGATAGTCCTGGGCTGCCGTCTCAAAAGCCTGCAGCGCATGCTCCTCGAACGCGGTGGTGTAGACGACAGCCGGCGGAGACTCAGTCCGGGCAAGCTGGCTGGCCGCCTCAAGCCCATCCATCACAGGCATATGGATATCCATTAAAACCACATCAGCCCCAAGCTGACTGAACAGGTCCAGGGCCGCCTCACCATTGGCCGCCTCCCCGATCACCTCATAGGGGGCACCCAGCTCGTCAATCAGAGACCTCAGACGCTCTCTGGCCAGGGCTTCATCATCCACGATCAATATTTTCAAACCAGAACCTCTTTAATCAAAAGCGAGTCAATCCCTGCGATCCACGCTTTGCTGCGGCGGGTTTGACTGACTCTCATTGGTAGCCAATACTAGCCCCACCAGGGATGGGGGATCACCAGCCGTACCTGATACTCACCATCCACGATCGCTTCCGTCAAGCTCGCCTCCAGGTCGTAGACACCCGCCAGTCGGGCGCGAATGTTCTCCATCGCCAATTGATTGCCCTGCCGCTGACTGGTCTGATGAGACTCCGGCAGGGTGTTGCGGATACTCAGGTTGATCCGCTTGCGGCGATAGTGGCCTGAGAGGGTGATTCGCCCCCCATCCGGGGCCGGCTCGATGCCATGGTATACCGCGTTTTCCAGCAACGGCTGAAGAATCATCGGGGGCATGGCGGCCTGTTCCGGCAGCGCCTCATCCAGCGACCAGACCACCTCCAGCCGCTCACCGAGTCGATAGTGTTCGATGCCCAGATATTGTCGCGCCAGTTCCAGCTCCTTGCCGAGTGTGGAGGGGCGCGCCGCATCCCCGAGAGAGACCCGGAACAGATCCGCCAGATCCTCCACCACCTCTTCTGCCAGTTTGGGATCAGAACGGGTCAGACTGGCAATGGTGTTCATGCTGTTGAACAGAAAATGGGGGCGTATCCTGGAGTGCAGGGCCTGTAACCTGGCACTGTTTTCAGCCTCTTCCTGACAGCGCCACAGATGTTGCAGATAGAGATAGTGGAGTACCAGGATACCAACGATCGCACTGATCGCCAGCGCCCGGGGTAACAGCTCGCTGTAGGCCTCCTCAGTGGCAGGCTGAGCGCTATCGATTCCCAGGTTCAGCCATACGATCAACTGGTAGACCAACAGGGTCATGCCCATCAGAATCAGAAAGGAGGCCATACCAGCCCCCCAGTTACCAAAACGGTTGAGCTGTTTGCGAAACAGGCAGATCAAGCCTGCGCTGCTTAAGCCGATCCACTGCACCATCAGTGAGATTCGGCTCAGAGGCATCATGAAATCCTCCAGCCGCTGCACCGCAGCCAGGCTCAGGATGATCGCCAGCAGCTCACAGATCACGACCACTGCAAAGACCACCCGGATGGCACAGAAGTTGGGTAAAAAGAGCACCTTACTCTTTTCCGGCGATACTGATTTTTTATTTTCCTGCTGGGTATCCCTAGGCATGTCCACTACCGGTTTTAACTGATCCCAATCCCCATTTACCAGGCGCCCTGACAACCGCCCTGAGAGAACGGTCGGATGCTCGACCTTTTGGCGCACCTGCCCCAGAACAACAGCTTCAGGCTAAGCATCTGTTTTTCTTCACTATACATCAAACCACACCAATGTGACTCAGCAATGCGGCCAATCCCGCCCCCTGTTATAATCCGCGCTGTTTTCACCTCAGAACCAAATCAGGATTGTTCTTCATGAGCGACAATCACCTCACAGCCAAACCCTGGTCCGGCCGTTTCAATGAGCCAACCGACGCCTTTGTCGAGGCCTTTACCGCCTCGGTGGATTTCGATCGCAGGCTCTACCGCTACGATATCCAGGGTTCCATCGCCCACGCCCGCATGCTGGCGCAACAGGGAATACTCAGCGATCAGGAGCGGGATGACATCATCCAGGGCCTGGAACAGATTCAAAGCCGCATCGCTGCGGGTGAGTTCCAGTGGTCCGTCTCACTGGAAGATGTCCATATGAACATCGAATCGGCGCTCACCGAGGCTATCGGCGACGCCGGCAAAAAACTTCACACCGGTCGCTCACGCAACGACCAGGTGGCCACCGACATCCGCCTCTGGCTGCGCGATGAGATCGATACATTGAGCGCCGCGATTGGCAAACTGCAAAATGCGCTGCTGGATAAGGCAGAGCAGGAGGCGGAGACCATCCTGCCCGGTTTCACCCACCTGCAGACCGCCCAACCGGTCACCTTCGGTCACCACCTGATGGCCTGGTTCGAGATGCTGGATCGGGACCGGCAGCGGCTGGCCGACTGCCAGCAGCGGGTCAATGTGATGCCGCTGGGAGCTGCCGCGCTGGCCGGCACCACCTATCCCATCGACCGTCAGATGACCGCCCAGCTGCTGGGCTTCAGTGCCCCGGCGGAAAACTCCCTGGATGCGGTCTCGGACCGGGACTTTGCCATCGAGTTCTGCGCCGCTGCCAGCATTCTGATGATGCACCTCTCGCGCTTTTCGGAAGAGCTGATCATCTGGTCCTCCGCCCAGTTCGGTTTTGTTGAGCTCTCGGACAGTTTCTGTACCGGCTCTTCGATCATGCCGCAGAAGAAGAACCCGGACGTACCGGAACTGATTCGTGGCAAGACGGGACGCATCTATGGCCATCTGATCGGCCTGCTGACCCTGATGAAGAGCCAGCCTCTGGCCTACAACAAGGACAATCAGGAGGACAAGGAGCCCCTGTTCGATACGGTTGACAACCTGAAGGGCTCACTCAAAGTCTTCGCTGAAATGATTCCCGCCATCAGCTGCCGCAAACAGGCGATGCGCCAGGCGGCAATGCAGGGTTTTGCCACCGCCACCGATCTGGCCGACTACCTGGTACGCAAAGGCATCCCGTTCCGTGACGCCCATGAGGTGGTCGGCAAGGCTGTCGCCTTCGGTGTCGCCGAAAGCCGGGATCTGTCTGAGATGAGCCTGGCGGAGCTGCAGCAGTTCTCCGGTCAGATCGATGAGGATGTCTTTGAGATCCTCACCCTGGAGGGATCCGTATCGGCCAGAGATCACATCGGCGGCACCGCCCCCGCCCAGGTCCGACAGGCGATCCAGCGTGCCCGTCAGCGATTGGCCGAATGATCAGTCGACTCCACCATGTCAGTCTGCTGGTTGCCGATACAGGGAAAGCGCTCGACTTCTACTCTGGCCTGCTGGGGCTGAGCGTGGACGAACAGCGCCCGGATCTGGGCTTCCCCGGCGCCTGGCTGCAGGTGGGGGAGCAACAGATTCATCTGCTGGAGCTGCCGAACCCCGACCCGCTCGAAGGACGTCCGGCGCATGGTGGCCGGGATCGCCATAGCGCTTTTTTCGTCAGCGACTTCGAAGCACTGAAAGCGCGACTGGAATCAGCCGGGATCCCCTATACCCTCAGCCGCTCAGGTCGCCGGGCTCTGTTTTGTCGCGATCCGGATCAGAACGGCATTGAACTGATTGCCGACGACTGAGCATCGATTACCCCGGATGACCACCATGCCCCAAGACTCCCTGGACAACCTGAATAAAAGACTCAAACAGTTTGCCCAAACGCGGGACTGGGAGCAGTTCCACAGCCCGAAAAACCTGACCATGGCACTGATTGCCGAGTGTGCCGAACTGGTTGAGCATTTCCAGTGGCTGACTGAAGAGCAGAGCATGAATCTGCCTGACGAAAAGCATCAGCAGGTCGCCATGGAGATGGCTGACATTCTGATCTATCTGGTGCGTTGCGCCGAACGGCTGGATATCGACCTGGTCGAAGCAGCAGAGCGGAAAATCGCCATCAATGAAGCCCGCTACCCGGCTGACAAGGTGCGCGGTGACGCCCGCCGGGCCGATGAGTACGACTGAACCAGAGCGAAGCCGCGACTGCCGTGCAAAGGCAGTTGTTACTCTTTCCCCAAACTTTACAGGGTGGAGTGGAGAGGGCGATCAGGCTATCTTTTAGCAAAACCCTTTAATCCACTCAGGAATAGCTTGGGAGAAGTTATGAAGAAGTATCAATGTATCGTCTGTGGCTTTATCTATGACGAAGCCGAAGGATTGCCGGAAGAGGGTATTGCCGCCGGAACCCGCTGGGGAGACATCCCGGATGATTGGGAGTGTCCGGAGTGCGGCGTGAGCAAAGCTGACTTCGAGATGGTGGAGATGGTAGCCTAGGCTGTTAATAGACCCGAGGACCACCTCAACGGAGTATCCAAAAACAAGAAGATGGAAAAAATTCTGATTCTGGGTTCCGGCCTGGCCGGCTATAGCCTTGCCCGGGAGATCAGGGCGATCGATGAATCGATCGAACTGCGGATGATCACCGCGGATGCAGGTGACTTCTACTCAAAGCCGATGCTCTCCAACGGCCTCGCACAGGGCAAGCAGAGCCAGGAGCTGATCAACGCCACGGCCGAGACCATGAGCGAACGGTTGAAGATGAGCATCGACAGCAACTGCCGTGTCACTGCCATCGATACTGAACATCAACGGGTGGTGACCGACCGGGGTGAGCGGAGCTACACCTCACTGGTGCTCGCTCTGGGGGCGCAACCGATCATTCCTGTCATGCGTGGCAATGCGGAGCAGCATCGAATCACCGTCAACAGTCTCTATGACTACCACCGGTTCCGGCAGCAGTTACCCGAATCACCCGCCCATGTGGCGATCATCGGGCCAGGCCTGATCGGTTGTGAGTTTGCCAACGATCTGTTGGGCCAGGGTTATCAGGTCAGTCTGATCGGACCGGATCCCCACCCGATCAGCACCCTGTTGCCGGCCATCACCGGCGAAGCTCTGCAGCAGGCGATGACAGACGCTGGAGCCCATTGGCACCTGCAGCAGACGGCCGCCATCATGGATCACTCGGAGCAAGGTTACCGTCTGACCCTGACGGATGCCTCCACCATCGATTGTGACCTGGTGCTCTCCGCAGTGGGTCTGCTGCCGCAGATGCAGCTGGCTGCCGAGGCGGGCCTGGAGACAGCCAGAGGCGTAGTCACTGACCGCTTGCTGAGAACCAGTAACGAGCGAATCTACGCACTGGGAGACTGCGCCGAAGTCGCCGGTTTCAACCTGCCCTACGTAATGCCGATCATGAACGCCGCCCGCGCGCTGGCCAAAACCCTCACCGGTGAGCCCAGCGAAGTGGTCTATCCGGCGATGCCGGTGGTGATCAAGACACCCCTGCATCCGATCGTGATTGCGCCACCGCAGCGTGGTGCGCCGGGTGATTGGCAAAACCACCAGGACCAGCAGGGCACAGAGTGCCTGTTCCACGATCCGCAGGGTCAGCTGAGTGGGTTTGTCCTGAGTGGTCAATACGTGGAGCGCAAACAGGCGCTGACCAAGCAGCTACCCCCCCTTCTCCCGGCAACGGCTTAATCGCTGCTCTACCGCTTGCAGCCCCATCTCCCGCAATAGTTCGATGTTTCGCTGGGGGATCAGCTCCGGCTGCGGGTAGTGCTTCAGCGCCTCGGCCAAAGACTCCTCTCGGATGAAGTGAAACATGGGGTAGGGAGAGCGATTGGTATAGTTGGCCGGATCGCTTTCTTCACTCTCTTCAAACCGGTAATCCGGGTGGAAGCTGGCGAGCTGGAACCTGCCTTCCAGGCCCGCCTCGGGGATCACCTCCTCCGCAACCTGCAACAGATCCAGGTAATCATCAAACCGCTCCAGACCGGTCGGTACGATCAGCAGGCTGGCCTCCGCTTCCGGCAGTTCCAGCATGGTCTCGAATTCAGCCAGGATCGCCCGGTAGATGCCATCCATATCGGACGCCGAACAGACCTGATAGCGAATACGCCCCTGTTTTACCGGTAGCGCAGCAAACGGACATAGATTGAGTCCCACCACCGTTCCTTCCACCCAGCATCGGGTTGCTGTGACTACGGCTTCACTCTTCATCACGATACTCCAGAACTTCCACAGACATCCCCACCCTCAGCTCTGACGGGCGATCATAGATCAGATTCTGCCCGAAAAAGACCTGTTTTCCCCGTCGCCGGTAGGCGGCCAGGGTGGCCAGCGGCTCAACTCCCCGAGTGCCTGAGGCAGGGTCCACGGTGGTAATGCTGCAACGGGAACAGGGCTTTACCAGCCTAAGCTCCATCGTTCCGATACGAATCCGCGCCCACCGATCTTCCGCATAAGGCTGTGAACCCGAAACCACCAGATTGGGACGAAAGCGCGCCATCGAGAGGGGCGACTCGAGCCGGCCGTTGAGCTCCTCCAGCGAGGCTTCGGAGGTGAGCAGCAGGGGGAAGCCATCACTGAAGGCCATTAGATGTCTGGGCTCCGCATAGCGCTGATCCACCTGTCGCTTCACATCATCCATCATATAGACAAGACGGCATTCAACACCGAGAAAACGACTCAACCAGGCATCCACCTGCGGTCCAACGACACTGCCCTCGAGGCGATCCTGCCAAACCTCAACCTCAACTCTGGCTGCGGCAAAGGTTGGCCTGTCAACCTGCAGGCTGGGCATCTCCGGGGCGGTCAGCAACAGCCCGTCGGACGCCACCTCAACCCCAACCAGGGCCATTCTGGGAAGCTCCCGCTGGGATAGAAAGACCCCATCACCATCCACCACCATCCAGCGCCGGTCGTGCACCAGGCCAAAGCCGTCGACGCGGGACCGATCGAGCGTCACACCTCTCAGGGACTTCACCGGATAACAATGAAGCGCTGACAAACAGATCGGGGCAGCCATTAACCCTCCTTTATTCAAGTGTTTTAATCATTTCACAAAATTTTAGCTACATTCCTGAGAGGTTCTGCCGATACGGAATCTGCTACTTAACAAATCCAGCGAAGGACAAGTGTGTCCAGCCGCTCAGGAGGAGAACTGTATGGATATCGTGCCCTATCTGAAACTGATGGTGCAAAAAAATGGTTCAGATCTGTTTTTCAGTACAGGCGCTCCGCCCAATCTGAAGGCAGAGGGTGAGACACGTCCGGTAGGTACGGCTCCTCTGCAGTCTGGTCAGGTAAGAAAACTCGCTTACGGCATCATGAGTGATGATCAGATCAAGGAGTTCGAAGCCACTTATGAGTGCAACCTTGCCATATCAGTCAATGCGCTGGGTCGATTCCGCGTCAATGTCTATCGCCAGCGGGGCGATGCGGCGATGGTCATTCGCTATATCAAGGGTGTTATTCCTCCGGTTGAAAAACTCAATCTGCCGATCATTCTGAAAGACCTCATAATGGAGCCCCGTGGGCTGATCCTGGTGGTCGGCGCCACCGGATCGGGTAAATCGACCACCCTGGCAGCGATGATCGAACATCGCAACCAGAATCGTACCGGCCATATTCTGACCATCGAAGATCCGATCGAGTATCTCTACACCCATAAAAAGTCAGTAGTCGACCAGCGGGAAGTCGGTCTCGATACCCTCTCCTATGAGAATGCACTGAAGAATGCCATGCGTGAGGCACCGGATGTGATTCAAATCGGTGAGATCCGGGAAATGTTCACCATGCAGCACGCCATTGCCTACGCAGAAACAGGACATCTCTGTCTCTCCACCCTGCACGCCAACAATGCCAACCAGGCGCTGGACCGGATTATCAACTTCTTCCCGGACTCTGCCCACCAGCAGCTCTACATGGATCTCTCACTGAATCTGAGGGCGGTTGTTTCGCAACGTCTGGTGAAAGGCAAAAACGGTCAGCGACTGCCTGCGGTTGAGATACTGCTGCTGACCACCTACATCTCCGAACTGATCCAGAAAGGCGACATCCACACCATCAAAGAGGTGATGGAACAGGGTAACGAACGGGGCATGCAGACCTTCGACCAATCCCTCTACAAGCTCTACCAGGAGGGTAAAATCACGCTGGAAGAGGCTTTGGCACATGCAGACTCCCGTAACAACCTGTCACTGAAGATCAGACTCTCAGATACCGATGGAGTCGCAGCCCCGGGTGGCTTAGGCGTCGCCGAGGACCAGTTCTGATCCAGCCTGCAAATCGTGTGGACACGCTCATGCAGATCCCTCCAGGCGGAGGTTGAGCGATTGCCACACGGTTGAGTTTCCCGAAACGGGCAGAAAACAGTGCCGTGGCCATAGATCATAACCTACAATAGCATAAGGGATTTATTGGAGACCTACCGATCGACCAATAAACAGAAATCCAAAGGGAAAGAGAAGAGGACTCTCGTGTTGGAACTCATACCACTCATTCTGCGTCATGCGCGGGTAAACCGAAGACCCACGTTCAGCAGATCTCATGTCGAAAAGCAATCTCAGCATCAACCCGCCTTCCGCTTAGTGTTTGCAGCACTCTGCTGCATTCTCGCTGATCTGCAGCTGTTGTGTCATGACGCTTTCCAGGAGTGGCAGATTGAAATCCATTAAATTCATCGCTGCCTTGATCTTTCTGATTGGCTTGCAGGCCGGTCTGCTGCTTTTTGACTATTGGCGGGAGATCGACCATCAGCTTGAACGGGCCGAGGCAACCCGGCAGACAGTCATCACAACCGTGCTCAAGAGCTACCGGCGAATTATCGAAGTTTTCCATAAAGAGCGCTTCAATCAACCCCCTACAGCCTCATTGCTGGCGAAGGCGGCAAACAGCGACGAGCAGCAACAGGTTGAATTACGCAAGCGTCTCTATCAACGCTTCATCACAAGCTATAAGCACCTGCAGCAAGAGGGCATCCATGGTCTGCAGTTCATACTCCCGGACGGCCGGATCTTTCTACGCTTCGATGAACCCGGACAATTTGGCGACGTGATTCTTGAGCATCGCCCAATGTTAAAAGGGGCATTGAGTGGATTCCCCCAGGGCGGCGTACTCGAATACGATCCAGCCAGTCCAAGCCACCGATTCGCCTTTCCGATCCTGCATCAGGATCAGGTAGTGGGGATCATCGATTTCGGCGTCGCCTTCGAGGCGATTCGCAAAACACTGCGTCAACTGAGCACTATGCAAGAGACCCATTTCCTGCTGGTCTTAAAACGGGAGCTGTATGAAACGGTAACCAACCCACAGTTGAACCCAGCCTATCGGACAACAAGAATCAACCCGGGTCTGCTGCTTGAAGTCACAAGGCAGAGTCACGATCAGCTCAGTTCACTGAATAAAATCGAGGCTCAACTGGAGACCAAAGCGCCTCTCCATCTTGCACTGGATCAGAATCAGGCGTTCACCGAGGAGATCTGCATTAAAGCCGATGAGTGTTTCATCGTCAGCCTGCAGGCACTATGGGACAACCGGCAGATGGCCAGCGGCTATATCCTCAGCTACTCCGCTGTCACCGAACTGCGTAACCTCCGCAGTAAACACCTGACCCTGTTTTTGATTGGCATCATCCTCACATCTCTCGCACTCTACGCCTTCAACCATTGGTTACAAACCACCAGACGACTGCAGACGATTTCCGACCATATGGCGGAGGGGATGTACGTCACCGATACCAAAGGCTACATCAACTACGTCAATCCCAAAGCCTGCAACATTTTGAGCTATAAAAAGCACCAGCTGCTTGGGCAGAACGCCCATCAGCTGTTCCATTGCAACGAGCAGGGCAAATCGCTGGCCGATCAACCCTGTATGATTCTGCAACACAATCTCAGCGGCGATCACTGCCACAGTGAAGAGTTACACTTCAAATGCCGTGACGGCAGAACCATCCGCACCAGCATCGTCTGCTCACCGATCTGGAGCAACGGCAGCCTTGCCGGCTCGGTGGTGCTGTTTCGTGACATTACCCGGGAACATGAGACCAAGCGCCGACAGTACCGCAGCGATGTCGCCTTGAGCTCTCTGGCCGAAGGGGTAATGGTCACCGATGCGGATGCAAAAATCGAAGCGGTCAACAAAGCATTCAGCCAGATTACCGGGTACCAGGAGGAGGAGGTGCTTGGTAAACGTCCCAACTTCCTCAAGTCAGGCCATCATGATGATCTCTTCTATGAGGAGATGTGGGATCGACTGATACTGGATGGCCATTGGGAAGGGGAGATCTGGAATCGGCGTAAAAATGGGCAGATCTATCCGGAGCTGTTGCGCATCACCAGTGTTGTGGGGGAAGCGGGCAATGTCAGCTCCTATGTCGCCACCTTCAGTGATGTGACAGAGAAGCGCCGACATGAGATGGAGCTGCACAATCTGGCCTATACCGACCCTCTCACCCAGCTGCATAATCGTGCCGCCTTCCTGGAGATGTTCGATCATGCATTGGCACACACCGAACGCCGCAACACCCGCTGCGCCCTGCTCTATCTCGATCTGGATCGCTTCAAAAAAATCAATGACACCCTGGGTCATGACATGGGGGACAAGGTTCTGCAGATCAGCACTGAGCGGCTCAACCAGGCGGTACGCAACAATGACGAGGTGGCACGTCTTGGCGGGGATGAATTCATCGTCTTACTGGAAGACATTCACCAGGATGACGCCCCGGCCAGGGTTGCTCGCAAAATCATCAGTCTGCTGAGCCAGCCGATCAATCTGGAACCCCATACGCTGCACATCACCACCAGCATCGGCATCGCCATCTATCCGGATGACGGCGATGACACCACCACACTGCTCAAAAATGCCGATGCCGCCATGTATATGGCGAAACGTGAGGGGCGAAACGGCTATCACTACTTCACCAAAGCGATGGCGAAAAAAGAGGAGAACCGTTTCAAACTCGAAATCGACCTCCACACGGCACTGATGAATGACGAATTTCTGCTGCGTTATCAGCCCAAGGTCGACCTCTACTCGGGCGAGACGACCGGCTTCGAGGCCCTGCTCTACTGGCAACATCCGCAACGCGGGCTGCTCTCCGCAGGGGAGTTCCTCAGTGTGGCCCATGATGCGGGAGTGATGCGGGAGATCACCCACTGGGTGATCAATGAAGCCTGCAGCCAGATGCAGTCCTGGCTGGATCAAGGACTGAATCCCGGCCGTATGGCAATCAATATCGATACCCATACCTTCAACAGCAGTGACGCCTACGACCAGATCTGTCGCACTGTTGAAATGAGCGGCGTCAGCCCACACAGCATCGAACTGGAAATAGCCGAAAGCGGTCTGCTGGAGAAACCCTTCGATGATCCCTTCTGGGATCAACTGGTGAAACTCGGATTCACCCTCTCGATCGATGATTTCGGTACCGGTGTCTCCTCTCTCTATCGTCTTAAGCGCCTGCCCGTGACAACCCTGAAGATCGACCAGTCGTTCATCCAGAATATTGAGCATGACGAACAGGATCGCAGCATCATCTGCACGGTGATTGCGATGGGTAAAAGCCTGGGTCTGAAGATTCTGGCGGAGGGCGTGGAAAACCACAGACAGCTTCACTTTCTTAGTGAAATCGGCTGTGACGAAGGCCAGGGACATCTCTTCTCCAAACCCCAGCCACCTCTGATGATTACTGAACTGCTCTCTTCAGACCACTATAAACAGCTGGTTGAAGTTTCCGCCAATCAGTAAAGGCAAGCCCCTGACGGAAACCACTCCAATCGTGTGCCAGCTCACTCGTTTCTGTGGTTGACCAAGCCATTTCCCAAGCAAGCGCCTGATTCGTGTCGGAGCGACAATTTGGGGTATAGTAGGACGCAACCGGATAGCATCATCCCGCAGATATGAGGCAGCATACTGATGAATGAAACCTATATGGTATTGCCAAGCTCAAGACCAGAACAGATTCGCCTGGTCAAGGTCCCCCACGATCTGGATCGCAATGAAGCCTATCGATTTGCCACAGGCATCATCGCCCACGCGGAGGAGAGCAATGCCGACTATGGTTGGGAGGAGATCGCCGAAGCCTTGGAGGCACGAGGGTTTGAGACGGTTGAGGCCATCATCGGCCCGGCACTCGACTGATCCTGCACGATCCAATAAGCGCTAGATAAAACCCCCGAGGGGATTGCCGCCTGGCTGTGTCCAACAAGGCAGTCCTTGCCAAACGCCGTCGCCAGAGCAAGCCTGAAGTGCCCAGCTGTTTGCGGAAGAAGTGAGATAACTAGTGGATCAGGCCGGACCTATCGGACGCCGCCTGAATCCATCTCAGTCGATATCGTCATATTCATCCAGATCCATCTGAAGCAGTATCGCCTTACGCAGTAACTTCTGTTCATTTCGCAGAGTCTTCTTCAGGGTACTGATCTCCTTTTCCAGATCCTGAATACGATAGATGAGCTCTTCCGCGTCGGCCATTGGCTGAGCAGCCTGCTGTGGCGCGACCGCCTGGTTGTTGCCAGCCGAGCCGGGATGCAGTGGTGATACCGATGCCAGCTGGGGCCCCTGCTGCTTCTCATCCACCGGCGGATCGAAACTGACCTCCTGCTCCAGCTCCTCGATCACGGAGAGCACAGCGTCTTTGTTCAACTCATGCATCTCTTCCAGGCAACCGAACAGCATCAGCCGGTCACACATCGCATTGATGCGCCGGGGCACACCACCGGTGAATTCAAAAATCATCTTGAACACCCCGTCAGCGAAGGTTGGGTCCTGCTGCCAGCCAACCAGCTGAAGACGATGCAGAATATACTTTTCAGTCTCTTCCACGCTCAGTGGATCGAGATGATAGGAGGCGATGATGCGCTGTCGGACCTGCTCCATCCCCGGACTCTGCAGGGTTCGCTTAAACTCCTCCTGACCGAGCAGGAAGGTCTGCACCAAGGCCCTGTTATTGACCTGGAAATTGGACAGCATACGCAGCTCTTCCACAGACCTGGCCGGCAGGTTCTGGGCCTCATCCACCACCAGCAGCATCTGTTTGCCTTCCGCGTGTCGGGCACGGGCGATGGCTTCGAGATTGTGCAGCAGGGTTGCTTTGTTGAGACCTTCGTGGGCCAGACCGAAAGAGGCACACACCATCCTGAGCATATCTTCCGGATCAACCTGAGTGGTTACCAATTGAGCTGCCATGACATTCATACTGCTCAGCTCATCGAACAGATTGCGAACCAGGGTCGTCTTACCTGTTCCGATCCCACCGGTAATGACGATGAAACCCTCACCCTGCTCCAGGCCATAGCGCAAGTAGGCCATGGCACGGTTATGTCCCTTACTGTTGAAGAAGAACTTGTGATCAGGTGTCAGCTGGAAGGGTTTCCCCTCCAGTTTGTAAAAATCATCGTACATATCTACTTGGCCTTCATGTTGTTTCTTTGCTTTCCTGCTTGAGAGGCAACCAGCCACTGAAAAAGACGCCGTCACCAGAGGACAAGTTTCATTTTCCGGTGTCCATGGCAGAAGAGATCTCAAATATAGTAGTTACATTATGCAACCAATCAGATCATATTCCTACTCTTGCAGCTCAATTCGAAGCATGCCGGCAAGCTTCTCATCAGGCAAAAACCGGACTAAAAATTAACTCAATGGATGGTTGACCGAACTCATTCAAGTCATCTATCTTGCGTAGTGACAGCTGTGGAGTTACGCAACCTGTGCCGCCACTGCGTAAAATGGCACTATAGGCTTATCTCCAGAGCAAAAAAACGACCAAAAAACACAATGAGAACAAGCATCTAGGAGACACAATGCTCAACCCTGGAGATCAAGCGCCATCCTTTGAATTACCCGATTCGGACATGCACATCATCCGCTCCGATCAATTTATCGGCGAGCAGAATCTGGTGATCTACTTCTATCCCAAGGATGACACCACCGGTTGTACCATCGAGGCTGTAGAACTCTCTGATTTAACGGATGAGTTTACCGAACTTGACACTCAGGTCATCGGTATCAGCCGGGATAACTGTGTCAGTCATGCCGCCTTTCGTGACAAACACGGCCTGACGGTCCAGCTTCTGGCAGACACCGAGGGTGAAGTGTGTAAGGCCTATGACGTATGGCGGGAGAAAGAGAAAAACGGTGAAAAGCGCATGGGAATCCTGCGTTCCACCTTCATTATCGATAAACAGGGCATCATCCAGAGCGCCCTTTATGACGTAAAACCCAAAGGCCATGCCGCACAAGTTATTGACCTGATTAGGGAAATCACCTAAACCATTAAATAGAGTACCAGTTGGGTCCAAGCAGCAAGGCGGTCAATAGCCAGTGAAACTCCGAACCAAGATCCTGATAGCCCTGTTTCTGTTCGGTTTTGCACCTTTGACCGCCATGGTGCTCACCAACCTGCCGTTTGTACTCGAACGGCTTGAGTTCTTTTACCACAAAGCCTATCTGCAGAACCTCAGGGCCGACTTTCGCGACCTGGATGAACATCTGGCCAGTCGAAACGAGATGTTGCGTCTGCTGGCCAAACTGCCGGAGCCGGGCCTGATTCTCGGACAGCAGCAGGATGGGGAAAACGGCAAGATCGATGTGGCGCGGGTGCGCTACACCGAATGGATCAACCGGATTCTGCAGGACCACCAGGACATCTTTCAGATCCTTTTTCTCGACGTGCGGGGCAATCCCCGCTACTGGCTGGAGCTGAACCATCGCACCCGTCAATGGGAACCGACCATCAAAAAACCCGACATGCCTTCGGAGGCCTTCTTCAAGAGCAATGTCAATCAGGAGTTTGGCCGGGTCGCCGCAAGTAAGATCAGCCTCAACCCCGATGTCGCCCATCTCGATCCCCGCCGCTTCATGACCCTGAGTATGATCAGCCCGATTCTCGGTCCCGACAGTAACGATCGGGTGACCACGCTCGGTGCGGTGGTAATCAATATCGATGTGGGCGGTATGGCAAGGGCCTACCGCAACACCTTATGGGTAACCAATGACGGCCGCTATCTTGAGCAACGCCTGAGGGGACTCGACAAGGCGCAGGCGTTTGAAGATTTCAGCGGCCTGCAAAGCCAGTTCCAAGAGGGCAACCTGACCCTCTGGGAGGGCCATGGTCGACAGGTCATCTGGGTACCGCTCTTCACCACCGAAGATTCAGGCCCGCTCTGGGTTGGCCGACCTGTCGACCCATCTCCAATGGATAAATTCCGTAATGTCCTGGTCGCCAGAGTAATGACCATCGTGCTGATCGCGCTGATCATACTGCTTCTGGTGGCACGCTGGATTGCATTGCGTGGAGAGCAGTTTGGCGAGCGACTCAGAGATGGCATGGAGCGGGTGCTCAGACAGGACGATGCAGTCCGCTTCGATTGGCGCGGCTCCAGTGAGATCAAACAGCTGGGTCAGCAACTGACGGAACTCGCCGAAACCCACGCCCAGCAGGCACGACAGCAGCGACAACACGCGCAACAACTGGAGGAGTCGAATCGCTACAAATCACAGTTTCTTGCCAATGTGAGCCATGAACTGAGAACCCCTCTCAACTCCATCCTGCTGCTCTCCAAGATGCTCAACGAGACCAATCAGCAACTGAATAATGAGCAGCAGAAACAGTTGCAGGTGATCCATGAGGCGGGCCAGGATCTACGCACACTGATCGACAATATCCTCGATCTCTCCAGAATCGAGGCCGGACGTGCCAGTTTCAGCGTCCAGCAGATCTCCCTGCGCGCACTGCTGGATGATCTGATCGATCTGGTAAAACCCCAGTTTGACGCCCATGGGCTCTATCTCAAGCTTGAGCTCGACGATCGACTGCCCGAGACCTTCCTCTCCGATCAGGAGAAAGTACGTCAGATCCTGAAGAACTTTCTCTCCAACGCCCTCAAATTTACCCAAACCGGTGGTGCTACTCTGAGCGCCCGACTCAGACAGGATTCGGACCGGCAGCCAATCTGCCTGACCGTCGAAGACAGTGGTATCGGCATCGCCCATGACAAACAGGAGCTGATCTTTGAGGCATTCAAACAGGCCGACGGCTCCACCAACAGACAGTATGGGGGCAGTGGACTGGGCTTGAGCATCAGCCGGGAACTGGCAAGACTTCTGGGTGGTGAGATCAGCCTGCAGAGTGAAGAGGGCGAAGGCTCAAGATTTACCCTCTGCCTGCCAACCGCATTCGATTACGAAGCGCACCCCAGCTCTCAAGTCGAACACTACGAAGCCAGTGAAGAGACGGATCTGGTGCGTCGATCGAAACCGACACCCAGCACTGAGCCGATGGTGGAGACAGCATCGGCTCAATTCGCGGGCCAGCGTATTCTGGTGGTCGACGACGACCTGCAGAGTCTGCTGGCGCTGACCCCGCAACTGGAGGCCTGGGGATTTGAGGTGGTAGCCGCCGGAGATGGCCAGGAAGCGATCGAAACACTCAATGAAGATCAGGATTTCAGCCTGATTCTGATGGACATCATGATGCCTGAACTGGACGGTTATGATACGATCAGACATATCCGTGAGAAGATGGGACTGACTGAATTGGGTATCATCGTTCTCAGCGCCAAGAATGCGGCGCAAGACCGCAGTAAAAGCCTGGACGCCGGTGCCAACGAGATACTTGCCAAACCCGTGGATACGGAACACCTCAAATTGGTATTCAGTACCTATCTGGGGTAGCGCACAGCAGCCATCTCGAACAGAACACCACAGGGCAAGCATGACCTGGCAAATGGCAAATACAAACACAGCGACTTGTTGTTCGGCATGAAAAGATACTCAGGTTTCAAACTGCTCATCGTGGATGACCACGAACATAACCTGTTTACGCTTCGCACCCTGGTGCAGCGTTACATGGATGTGGAGATACTGGAAGCCACCTCCGGCCAGAAGGCGCTCGATATTGCCATCAAGGATCCAGCGATCGATCTCATCATACTCGATGTACAGATGCCTGAGATGGACGGCTTTCAAACCGCATCGATGCTGAAGATCCGCCAGAAGACCAAGCACATTCCAATCATATTTCTCACCGCTGCGTTCAAAACGGAAGAGTTTCAACAGAAAGGCTATGAAGTCGGCGGTGTCGACTACCTGCTCAAACCGATCGATGACAATCAGCTGCTGAACAAGATCAGCACCTACTTCCGGCTGATCGAAAAAGAGCGCCAGCTGAACAAGATTCTGGAACAGAAAGTCGCTGAACGAACCGCGGAACTCGCCTCCGCCAAACAGCACATGGAGAACATCATTACCCACATGGGTGAGGCCCTGCTGGTACTCAATCCTGAGGGTGAGATCGAATCAGCCAACCCGGCCGCCTGCAGGATGCTCGATTACAATGAGGCTGATCTTTTACAACTCTCGATTGGGGACGTCTTCGAAGAGGAGGAAGAGGAGCAGGCCGGGGCTTTTTTCGGCACATGGCTTGAAGCCCTGATCCGCACCGGTGCATTGAGCCGCATCGAGGCCAGATTCATTGCTAAGGACGGACGACGGGTGCCGATTCTGTTTTCCCGCACAGCGGTAAAAGACAGCAACGACGAAATCCAGCATATAATATGTATTGCCAAAGACATGACCGGTTATGTGCGTGAGATCGATATAACCAGTTCCGCCTCCCAAGGAGTGTACAAATGAACGAGCCGCTTGATCCTCGCCCATCCGAAGAGGAAGACACTTCGCTGACCGCTAATGCCCTAAAAGCGATGGCGCATCCGTTACGGTGGAAGATACTCTGCTCCCTGGGGGAGAACGAACTCTCCGTCGGAGAGATTGTGGAGCGTACTGGCACCTCACAAAGCAACATATCCCAGCACCTTGAGCAGCTGCGTAACAAAAACATCGTGGTTTCCCGTAAAGAGGCCAATCGCATCTACTACCGAATTCGCAATCACCAGCTGCTTGATCTGATCGGCATCATGCGTAATGTGCTCTGCCCGGCCAATCTTGACGATCGCTATCCCAGATAACAGACGTCCCGATATGGATGAACAACTCGTCGAGCTGGAAAGTCGCATTGCCTTTCAGGATCAGGCGATCCACTCTCTGAGCGAAACGGTGGCTGACCAACAGCAACAGATCGACGCCTTGAACTCCGCACTCAAGGCGCTGAGAGAGAAACTCAAAGCCCTGGAGCCCTCTCCGATCCAGTCAAACGAAACGGAGCCTCCGCCTCCCCACTATTGATCATGATACCTACCCGGCTCTGACTGACACTCGAGCAGCTGGTGGTATCGATTTCAATAAAACTCTCACCTCTCCCGCTATTGATCCTGCGCGCTGAATTAGTGCGCAGAAGGCATCTGACGCACCGAAATGAACCGATACTGAAGAAAAACAGCCCCTAAACCCCCCAATTTGATTGGCCTAAATTCTGCATCTTCAACTGATCAGGCTAGGGCCTGTTAACACTAATCCAATACGCCCTGCTGGGTCTGTTTTTGTGTCCAGCAAGGCAGAATGAGCGTCGTGTAGTCATTCTACATGAGCGAA